>NZ_JASHII010000003.1:0-754820 GCF_030733765.1 Roseibium sp. MMSF_3247 | reverse complement strand
TAGGTTCAAATCCTACTCCCGCAACCAAATCCCAACAAAATAAACAAAACCTCGCTCTTTAGCGGGGATATGCGCGTTGTGGTGGGCGCACGGAACTCCTCGCAGAGGCCAAAACCCCAATCCGCTCAAACAAAAGGGTAAATGCTAAGGCGATATTTCCGGAAATGATTGGGTCTCGGCCGCCCATTTTCAGGTTGCCCCAATCCTAGCTAAAAATTCATTCGAACATCAAGAAACCGGCCTAATCATTGCTGCCCGTATTTCGGAAATGCGTTCGCCAAGCGTATCGGAAAATTCCTTAGCCACGATAGATATCGGTCTATGGGTCGGAGTCAGTATGGACAGATTGTTTTGGATCCGAGGCCGAAAGGGTCTGAAGACTATCAGTGGAGGACCAAAACCATGCTTGTATATTTCTTGAGTTTTGAATGCTGTCACCATATCGCAAATGAGCGCACAAAGGCCAGCTTCCACGAACTTTAGACCAGGTTTGGATGTTTGGAGTTCAAATCGTTGATTTAATTGGACGCCAGTATCACGAAACCGATCCAAGGTTTGCTTGTGACTGCGGTGTTCTGGATGGAGCAGAGCAAGCGGGTACCCATCGAGATCGGCCGGTGTGATAACTTCTTTAGATGCCAGTGGATCTGAAGAGGAAAGTGCACACATGCACTCCAACTCGAAATCAACCTGATCAAAAGAGCTTCTGATCCTCGGAGTTTCAGCAATGCCGAGGTCAAAGTGTTGCGCTGCGATCAGGTCTTCAATTTCTGCGGAAGACTTGCTGGCCAGCGCGATATTCACTTTTGTCTTATCGGACAAAAAACGCGATATCACATCAGGCAGAAAGTCCTCCGCGACTTCCGGAATACAAGCGATACGCAGCTGACCTTGTTCCCGATTGGCAAGTCCGCGCAAAGTACGTTTGGAAATTTCGAGGCGCTTCAGAATAGCGTCCGCTTCCTCAAGGAAGAATTCAGCTTCGGGTGTGGGCACGAGCCGACCCTGTTCTCTCACAAAAAGTTTGAGTTCGAGTTCGGTTTCCAGGCCGGATATTGTTGAACTGATGGCCGGTTGCGTTCGCCCGAGCGTTCGCGCGGCTTCAGATATTGATCCGCACCGCATGACTTCCCGAAAGGTCGCAAGCTGCCTGATTGAAAGGTTCATAGAGGCTCTATGTTACAATCCGCAAATCCCCTCACACTGTGGAACTGAATTTAACCACCGTCAACTGCTTGTCGTTGTTGGAAAAATTCAACTTGCAGCAATCGCGCAAAGCATTCCGAACCTTACTCAGTACACTTTCCGTTGTGAAATATGCGTTGGGAAGAGGTTTATTCATTAACGGTGCTTAAGCCGGTGAAGATCATAGCTTTGCACATCTTCCAAGAGTTCGATAAAGGCTTGCGCCGCGTGGTTCAGTGATTGCCGCCCCTTTTCTACTGTTGCTGCAGAAGCGTTGCCTTGAGTGCCGTGCGGGTTGAGGTCTTGTGCTTTCCAGCCGAATTGGGCCTTCCCGTGCCCTCTCAAATGTTTAAATTCTTTGAGAAAATTCTGTTGTTCCGATGAGAAGTCCTGTGAAAGGTCTATCCGCACTAGATCAGGCCGGATAGCAAGCATGAGTGACGTTTCAATGTCACCGCCGTGGATGCCGTAGGTAAATTCGTCCTCCGGAAAAAGACCTTCTGGCTGTCCAAAGCGGAGCCAGTTCGTCCCAAGCACAAACATATCGTGCCTGATGCGCAGTTCCCGGCTCACAATATCAATCACGGGAACATTACCGCCATGGGAATTGATGATAACCAGTTTCCGTATTCCGGCACGGGCGACGGACTCACCGATCTCGATCCAGCATTTGGTGATGGTGTCCCAGCTGAGCGTAAGAGTTCCCGGATAATCGATATGTTCGTCTGATTTGCCGATAGTCTGTACAGGAAGGAATGTCACTGGAAGGCGCTTAGGAAGAAGCTCAATTACCCGTTGGATCTGACCCTCGGCGAGCGTAGTGTCCGTCGACAGTGGCAAATGTGGCCCATGCTGCTCAATTGCCGCCACTGGCAGGACCGCGATCCAGTCTTCGGTGCCGGCATCTTTGAAATCCTCTGTTGTCATCTCATGCCAGAAACGTTTGGGCAGCATTCTTGGTATCCTGATTCTAAGTCTCGCCTTCTTGATACCCGATTTTCTGGTGTCTGACGAAAATGGGCGCCGAATAATCCTCGCGAAGTTTTGATCTCGAATTCTTAATGCAAATTAATAAATTGGCGATGTTTTTCGGGGATATATGGCCCGATGATCGGCGCACTTTTATCCAACACGCCGGCGAACCTATTGAGAAGCAGCGGTGTCGCTGGTGATGCGGCTCCCGGTTCTGAGGAGACAGCCCAGAACCGGGACGGTGGTGCTGTGCGCGACAGTCAGGCGAGCCCAAGGGCTATTGCTGTCCGGGCGGGGGCGACCACCCTTTTAACGCCGCAAGCAATCCTTGCCTTGCAAGAAACCGATGAATCGGACGCCCCAGCGCGCCGAAAATCCCAGGCGGAACCGTTAGGTAATGGGCGCCAATTATCTGAAGAAAGTGGCCTGGACCAATCTCAGAAGTCCGGCGATACTGTGAGTGCTGGTGCAGCGCAATCAGCCGGCGCGCAATTGCCTGCTAACCCTGCGTCTTCTGGTCAGGATGCGGCACAGCAGACAGAGCCGGACGACGATGCAGATGGAGATGGCCTGACGGAGGGCGAAGAAAAACAGGTTCAGGAACTGAAGCAAAGAGACCGTGAAGTCCGAGCACACGAGCAGGCTCATGCCCGGGTGGGCGGTGCTTATGCAAGTGCGCCGACCTACACCTTCCAGCAAGGCCCTGACGGCAAGCGTTATGCCGTTGGCGGTGAGGTTCAGATCGATACCTCAACAGAACGCACACCTGAGGCAACGATCCGGAAGATGCGCGTGGTGATCAGCGCTGCTCTGGCCCCGGCCGAACCCTCTGGCCAAGACCTTAGAGTTGCGCAACAGGCACGTTCGCAATTGTCTGAGGCTCAAGCTGAGCTGCGTCAACAAAAGCTGGAAGAGTTGCGCGGCGATGAAACATCAGAAGTCTCGGGTGTTGAGAACAGCTCGGCGAGCAGGAATAACCCATCTGAAAATGTGGCCAGTGCCAATGAGGCAGAATCATCGGGCGACGCCAATTCCGACAATGAGGACGATACTAGCCGCTCCTCGCGTAACCGACCTGACGCCAGTGCAATAGAGGCGTACCAAGCAGCTTTGGAGCGGGCGAATGACTTGCAACAAGCAGCAGGATCGCTTTTTGCCTGAAGACACCTTCTGCGGCATTCATGATACCAGCGTGATGCTAGAGTATTGCACCGGTGGCAAGACGGGCTGCCAATTCGAGACCATCTTCTGTGAGTGAAACAAGCCTCCGGCGAGTTCCGAAAGGTGAATGGTGGGTGGCAAGCTTGCGGTCGATCAGTTTCGCGATGGCGTCTTCTGCCTGGTTATTTGTGATCCCACAATCCTGGGAAATGCCGTCTATTGTCCGGACTGCCAAATCGCCCAATGCGCTTAAGACCGTTTTCTCAAGATCGCTCAGCGACCGGCCTGTTTGGCCGAGTTTTGGCGGCAGAGGACTGTTTTGATCAATAACTGCGGCTTCTTCCTTTTGTAGTTTATAGGCGAGATTGTCCTTTAGCTCCTGAATTTGAACTTCCGCGCGCTGTTGGCTGTCTGCCATCTTGTTAGTCAGCTCGTTGATGACGCGATCCGACAATGTCGACAGAAAGGCCTTTGCCGAGAAACCGGCCAATATGCAGAAGCCTCCAAAAATGAGATAGGCCTCAGTGTTTTCGCCGTTTTTAACTTCGTTCAGGATGTTCGATTGTAGAAGTGACAGGAAAAGGGGAACAGTGAAAGCGGCGATGATACCGACCATCGCAAAACCGGCCATACCGAACCGAACCTGCGTAGAAGCGGTCTTTGATGTGGTTAGAAATGCCGCGATGCCACCCAACCCACCTGCGATCACGATCGTCAGGCTCAATGGCAAAAGTGCTTCCAGGAATGAGATGATATCCGCCATGGGTTTCAATGACAGTCAGTGCTGCCGCGGCCTTGAGATCATACGTTCACCTGAAGAGACGCTTGAGCCGAGCTGACGTGAAACTGCCCTTCCAAGGCTTCTGAGCTGCGGCAAGTTTTATGCGCAGATCACGCTTGTGGGATGTCGATATTCAGACTGTCATTTGACGGTTAAATAACTTGGTTAGGTTTCCCCCGTTCAAGATGAACGATTTGAATGAATCTGCGTTCGGGGATCCCTTAATGCCTTTCAACTACAAAAAGAGCATTACATTCCGGCTGTTACAGGCCGCCAAAGCACAGCGCGCCCGGTCGGGTGCGCATCTGATGCGGATCGGTTTGCATCCAGGGCAAGAGCTTGTTTTGAAGGTTTTGGCGGATGCCGACGGCCGGACGATGAGCCAGCTTGCTTTGGCCCTTGGGGTTCAGCCGCCGACGGTCACCAAAATGGTTACCCGGCTCTCCAGTCAGGGGTATGTCCGCCGTCAGGTGTCAGATTCAGACGGCCGCCTTGCACGTGTCTATCTGACAGAAACTGGCCGGGACCTGGTTGTCTCTGTCGATAAAGCCTGGAAGCGCTTGGAACGTGAGGCGATGGCGGGCATCGAAGACAAGGATCGTAAGAAACTGCGCAAGCTTTTGCGGCAGGTTGAAAAAAATCTGTCTGTCTCGGTTGATGATGACCCGGATCACGACGAAGATCTGGAACCCGACGAAGCGGACACAGCGAGCAAAGCCAATAAGGAATTGACTGCCGCTTGATAGGGTGCGCTCAGCGCCACAATCTAAAACCAAGTGATTTTTAGCTGGTCAGCATTCTTGCGGCCAGACCGAGGGCGGCCGTTGTTCCGATCACTGTGAACATTCCGCACTTAGCCCAAAAAACAAGCACGGCGGCGGCAACGGCGATCGCGAAAAGGATCGTGTCTAAGCTGCCGGGGGTCGGTGCAATAACTGTCACGGGACCAATCGACGCGGTCTTTGTTTCAGTAAACAAGACATTGATTGCGAACCATACTGCAAGGTTCAAGACTGTGCCCGCAACGGCAGCAGTGATCGCTGACAGAGCGCTTGCCAAATACGCATTCCCATACAGCCGCTCCATCCAGGGGGCGCCGGCCAAAACGAACAAAAAGCTTGGCACAAACGTTACCCAGGTGGTCATTGCTGCTGCGAGTAACGCCATGGTTATCGGTGTGAGCGGTCCTGGGTTCTGCCAGCCTCCCAGGAACCCGACGAATTGCGTCACCAGAATGAGTGGGCCCGGAGTTGTTTCGGCAAGGCCGAGGCCATCCAGCATTTGACCCGCAGTTAACCAGCCTTTTGTGTCAACAGCGACTTGGGCCATGTAACTGAGGAGTGCATAGGCTCCCCCAAAACTGACCACAGCAAGAGTTGCAAAGAAACCTGCAACATCAACGAGGACGGACTGGGGTGTCAGCAATAGAGCAGCCAGGAACGGCGGCGTCAGCCAAACAAACCCTCCGATTACGAGCGTCTTGAGCGTGTTGATGGCAGATGGATGAGACTGCGATGTGTCTGCCGGCCGCTCTTTTTCTTCTTCCCGCTTGCCAAAGAAAAGCCCGATAGCTCCGGCGGTGATGATGACCAACGGAAAGGGAACTGCGAAGAAAAACAGGGCGCAAAACGAAAGACCGCATAGTAGCCAGCTTAAT
The DNA here is from genome assembly GCF_030733765.1 of Roseibium sp. MMSF_3247. Lineage (NCBI taxonomy): Bacteria > Pseudomonadati > Pseudomonadota > Alphaproteobacteria > Hyphomicrobiales > Stappiaceae > Roseibium > Roseibium sp. MMSF_3247. The sequence goes on along the minus strand of NZ_JASHII010000003.1, from coordinate 749,064 downwards.
CGGGTCTTTAGTGCCTTTGCGCCAATCCGCAACAACGCTTGCATTACGATTGCCAGCACTCCGGCTTTGATGCCGTAGAACAGCGCGTTGAAAATCTGGGTTTCGCCATATGCCGCATAGATGTAGCTCACGACAGCCATTGTGAGAGCGCCGGGTAAGATAAATAGCAAACCGGCGATCAGCCCACCCAAAGTCTTGCCGGTCAACCAGCCACAATAGGTTGCCAGTTGCTGGGCTTCCGGACCGGGCAGAAGCATGCAGTAATTCAAGGCATGAAGAAAACGTTCTTCGGAAAGCCATTTACGGGTTTCGACAAACTCCTGGTGCATCACCGAGATTTGCGCCGCGGGGCCACCAAAAGACAAAAGCCCAACTTTTGACGCGACTTTCGTCACCTCCATAAGAGACGGCAAGTTGTCATTGTGGTTTTCGTTATTTTTGTTGGTGTCGGGACTGACTGACATGTGGGATCCGGTCACGCGCATTGGTGTTTCGGTTTCCTAGTGCGCCTGTATGACCCCAGCAAGACAGAAGTCTTGGTGCCAAAGATTACAAAACGCTCATTTGAATTTTCTTGTAGCCGACCCACGTCAAAATCGAACGATCTAAATTTCAAGGAGAAAGAGAGGGCGGTTATGTCCGGCCATACAATCGACAATGAACGAGGCGCTAAACGGGCTGAGGAACTGCGCAAACGGTTCAATAAGGTCTCGACGGCTTCTCTTGGGCGCAGCGGACCGCGAAATCCATTCAATATGAATATTGGGCGGCGCTCAGATACTTCCCGGTATAATTCTCAGAACAAAGCCTTGGCATTGTGGCTTGTCCTTGCACTTCTGGTTATGTCCGCGACGCTCTTTCTTTAACGCGTAAGCCTCAGAATGCGGGCTAAATCAAAAAAGGAAAGCCGCCCTCGAGTTTGAGAAGCGCAATTTTTGTCTCAGTGCCGCCAGAACCGGAATAACCGCCGAGCCCGTTGGCAGACAAAATCCTGTGACATGGGATGATGACCGGGATCGGGTTGGCGCCGCAGGCTTGACCGATCGGTTGCCCATAAGTGTCCAGGTCACGGGCCAGGTCGCCATATGTTCGTGTCTCGCCGTACGGGATCTCCAGCATGGCCTTGAATACGGCCTGATGCAGATCACCGCCTTTGGGGCTCAGAGGCAAATCGAAGTTTTTCAAGTCTCCCTCCAAATAGGCTGACAACTGCCGGATAGTTTCTCGCAGAAGCGGCGTTTCCGCTTGGCTTGGCTCACCATTCCATTGTAGGTCGGTGATGGCGCCATCGGTTTCTGTCACGGTGAGGCAGCCCAGCCATGTTTCAATTCCTGCAACTGGCATCTTGTATCCTTGTGGCCCTGCACCTGTTTCCCTAAGCCGAGGCAGGGCCGTTATCTGCGTTTTTGGTTCTCTTCAACACCAACTGCAGCATTTTAAAAAGGTCAACTGGCGATGTCTGCAGTCTCGGGTCAAGGACAAAATGATGGCGGCGGTGCCAATACCACGGCTCCAATTGCCGGGATCGGGCTGATTATTCTTGCTTGCCTTTGTTTCTCCGTTCTGGATGCGACCGCAAAGTACCTGTCCGCAAGTCTGCCAACGCTTCAAATTGTTTGGGTGCGGTTTGTCAGCCATGTGGTTCTCGCCCTGGTTCTGTTTCAGGTTTGGAAGTCACCGCAGTATTTGCGTACAGACCACTGGGGGCTCCAAATCGTGCGTGCCTTCTGTTTGTTAGGGACGACGATCTTTAATTTCTTGGCGGTTCGCTATCTGCAGCTTTCCGAAACGATGTCGATCATGTTCGCAGCGCCGTTTGTCATTACCGCTCTCGCCGGACCGTTTCTTGGGGAGTGGGCCGGAGTCCGGCGTTGGGCTGCCATTGTTGTCGGGTTCATTGGTGTACTCGTGGTGACTCGGCCGGGGCTTGGAGGGCTCCATTGGGCCGTCGTCTATTCACTGGCCGCTATGACCTTCTATGCCGTTTATGCGCTCCTTACCCGGAAATTGGCTGCGACCGACAGCTCCGCCGGAATGCTGATCATTTCAGGTGTCGTTGCAGCGGTTGCCATGGCACCTGTGGGCATTTCTGTGTGGCAAGCGCCAAATGGGCTTTGGGAGTGGACCTTGCTGGTTGCGACTGGGGCACTTGGCGGCGGAGGTCACTTTCTCTTCATTCTGGCACACCGTATGGCCCCAGCTCCGGTCCTTGCACCTTTGATTTATGTTCAGATCGTTTGGATGATTGTTCTTGGCTATCTGATTTTTGACGATGTTCCGACCGTGACGACGATCCTGGGAGCATCGATTGTTGTCGCTTCCGGGCTTTACATCCTCTACCGGGAACAAGTGAAGGCATCCTAAGCCGGAATTCCGGTGCCTCCCCTGTTGACCCTGCGCTGGAGTTGACGGCTTAATAATCCCAGATGTGAATTGTCAGGTCTCAATTGGCTGGATTGCCTGGGAGGATCGGGATGGAATTTGATCGCCGGACGCTGCTGAAGGGTGCAACGGTTGTTGCCGGAAGTATGGCATTGCCCACAGCTGCGCGCGCAAGTGCTGCAGCCAATGCCTATTTTACCGGATACCAGGATGACAACGGGTATCGGTATCGCCGGACCAACTTCAAGAAGATTGATCCGGTCTGGCACCGTCAGATGGTCAAGTACTTCAGTCCGGAGCCTCCTGGCACGGTGGTGATCGATACCAACAACCATTTCCTTTATTGGGTCTGGGAAAACAATACTGCGCTCCGTTACGGAGTGGGAGTTGGCCGGGAAGGCTTCAAATGGTACGGGCGGGCCCGCATTGATCGGAAGGCCTTATGGCCGCGCTGGGTGCCGCCCCCCGAAATGCTGAAACGCCAGCCTGAATTGCCGCGCAAAGTGGAAGGCGGGGCGGCGAACAACCCGCTTGGGCCGCGGGCACTTTATCTCTACCGCGATGGCGTTGACCTTGGATACCGTTTGCACAGCACCTTGGAGCCTTGGAGTATCGGTCATGATGTGTCGAGTGGCTGTATCCGGATGTTCCCGGAAGATGTGATCGATCTCTACCAGCGCTGTCCGAAGGGCACAGGTGTACTGGTGCTGGAGCACCTTGGGGCAAATGCCGGTTGAACCCGGTCATAAATGAAAAACAATTGGGGGCGTTTTTGTCTATTCGATTTGGCCGTACGACAGGCGGCATCTGTTTGGCTGTCGTTTTTGGCCTGGGGCTTGCCAGCTGCAATACGGCGTCAAACCTTGCTTCACCGAACGTAACGAATGCTCCGGCGGCCGGTTTTGCCGAAATCCGTCCAGGATCTGAAGAAGAGTTCATCATCAATGTGGGCAGAAGGATCTATTTCGACAGAGGATCGGCGACGATCTCTGATGAAGCGAAAATGACTCTGGATAATCAGGCAAAATGGTTGAAGCAGAACAAATCCTGGTTGGTGAAAGTACAGGGCCATGCTGATGATCCGGGCAGTGAAGCGACCCAAAAAACATTGTCGACACAAAGAGCAACAGCGGTTTACAACGCGCTTGTTGCACGGGGTGTCGATGCCAAACGCATGTGGACCAAGGGTTATGGCGTGGAGCGTCCTGTAACCGATTGCGATGCGGTGACCTGTCAGTCGCAAAACCGCCGCGTCGTTGTGAATTTGAGAGAAGAATTCGACGCTTCCGCTCCCCAAAGTAACTGATCAGAGGATTGTTACGCGGTATCGTTCCAGCTGGCGCAGTGTTCCAAACTGCCGCCCGCTGCAACCGAACTTTGAGTGTACGGCATGCCCGACAGTGAAAATAACAAGTCCCGCACACCGGAAGGGACGCAAAAACCCGGAAAACGTCTGACGCTGGGTCATATTGCCGACCAACTTGGGATCTCGACAGCGACAGTCTCTTTGGCCTTGCGGGACAGTCCGCTGGTTGCCGAAGAAACCCGGGCAAAGGTCAAGCAGACAGCTGAAGAGATCGGCTATATCTACAACCGGTCAGCCGCTTCTCTGCGCACCTCGAGAAGTCAAATTGTCGGGGTGGCGGTCCATGACATCTTGAACCCGTTCTTTGCCGAAGTGTTCTCAGCGCTCGAGGATGTTCTGGAGGAGCAGGGGCAGATGATCTTCATCTGCAATCACAGGGACGATGTTAAGCGGCAAAAGGCGTTCGTGAATACCCTGCTCCAGCACCGTGCCGACGGTCTTATCTTGTGTCCCTCGGTTGGAACCTCTGCTGAGGAGATAAACCGCCTTGTCGACCAGGGCATCCCTGTCACTTTGGTCGCGCGTGAGGTGCCCGGGGTCTGGGCGCCGTGTGTGCGCGGCGACGATGAAGCCGGCATGTACCAAATTACAAAGCACCTCATTGATCAGGGGCACAGTCAGATCGCCATGCTGGGTGGCCGCCGGGACAGTTCCACCGGCAGATACCGGCATACAGGGTGGCGGCAGGCCATGCTGGATGCTGGATTAGATCCGGATGCGCAAGTTGATATGCCGGAGCTGATGACCCAAGCAGACGGGCGCTCGGCTGCACCGGCGATCCTGGGAGCCGCTGAACGGCCGACAGCGGCTGTCTGTTTCAATGATTTGGTCGCCTTTGGCATGATGACCACCTTGCGGCGGGCCGGCGTCGAACCTGGGCCGGAAATGGCCATCACCGGGTATGACGACATTGACGGCGCCGATGCCCGCACACCGGCCCTAACGACCGTTGGTGCGCAACCGGACAAGATCGGGCGGCTGGCAGCATTGACACTGCTCCGGCAAATCGCGGGTGATCGTGTTCCGAACACACCGATCGTCATCGAACCCCAACTGCGGGTTCGCGAAAGCTCGCCGCCGCCGGGAGTGCGGTTGGCGCCGCAGCTCCCGGACTAAACAACGTCAACAAAAATGGGCGGCCTAGCCGCCCATGTCTTAGTCCAGATGGCGATTCGCCTAACGCGGTTCATCTTTCAATCCCTTGAAGATCGCATAACACGCGAGCAACAAGACGATTGTGAAGGGAAAGCCCGTAGAGACCGCCATGGCCTGCAAGGCCCCGAGGCCGCCGCCGAGCAAGAGCGCAATCGCTACCAAGCCTTCAAACGTGCACCAGAAGACCCGTTGAGAAACAGGCGCATCCACCTTGCCACCGGCAGTGATCGTATCAATGACCAGGGATCCGGAGTCCGACGAGGTCACGAAGAAGACAATGACCAAGATGATGGCAATGAACGACGTGATGGATGCGAACGGCAGATCCGCAAGCATTCCGAACAAGGAAAGCTCGGGGCTGTAAGATGCGATCACATATTCTCGAACCTGACTTCCCGAATCCGTCAGTACTTGCTCGATCGCGGTGCCGCCGAAGGCAGTCATCCAAAGAACCGACACGATTGACGGAATGATCAGAACGCAGATTACGAACTCGCGCACTGTGCGGCCGCGGCTGACCCGGGCGATAAACATGCCGACAAACGGCGACCAAGAAATCCACCACGCCCAATAAAACGCAGTCCAGCCCTGCCGGAAACCGTCATCTTCCCGGCCGAAGGGCATGGAAAGCGGCACGACCTCGCGGGCATAAGCGCCAAGGTTCGCAAAGAAATCGCTGACAAGCGTCATGGTTGGGCCGGCAATGATGACGAACAGCAGCAGCAAAGCCGCAATCATCATATTGATCTCTGACAGCACCTTCACGCCGCCGTCGAGGCCGCGCATCACCGACACAAGAGCGACAACCGTGATGCCGATGATGAGAACGACCTGTGCCGTATCGCTCACAGGAATGCCGAAGACAAACTCCAGTCCGGCATTGGCTTGCTGAGCGCCAAAACCGAGGGATGTCGCAAGGCCAAAGAGTGTTGCGAAAACTGCGAGAATATCGATGACGTGTCCCGGCCAGCCCCAAGTCTTCTCTCCAAAAATCGGGTAGAAGACGGAACGCATCGTCAACGGCAGGCCCTTGTTATAGGAAAATAACGCTAGAGAAAGCGCAACGACTGCGTAGATTGCCCAGGGATGCAGGCCCCAATGGTAGATGGTGGCGGCCATGCCCATGGCCTTGGCCGCGGCAACATTCTCCTCAATAAGGTTGCCATCCGCATCAAACGGTGAGGGCACACCGAGCGGCGATGAAAACGCCATGTGATAGACAGGTTCGAGCACGCCGAAGAACATCAGACCGATGCCCATGCCTGCTGCGAACAACATCGCGAACCAGCCGAAGTAGGTATAGTCGGGTTCTGCGTCTTTGCCCCCAATGCGGACACTGCCCAAAGGGGTCACAATCAAGAGCAGGCAGACCAATACGAAAACATTTCCAGACAGGATGAAGAACCAGTCCAGGTTGGACGTCAGCCAATTTCGCAGGGCGTCAAAGACCGGTCCAACTTCCGTCTGGAGAGCGAGCGTCAGAAAGACAAACGCGACGATTGTCAGGCCGGACACCAGGAAAACAGGATTGTGGATGTCCAAATTAAATGGTCCAACCTGTGTTTCGATATTGTCTTGGCCGATCTCATAGTCGGTATCGATCATGTTGGCAGCGCCGTCGGGATCCGGGATGCCCTGATTGCTTGTATCGTCGCTCATGGAGCGTTCCTTTTAACATGAGAGGCGGGTCTAGCGGACAAGGAAGACCGAAACGCCCGCGTGGGACGCAATTCGGCCGCCGTTGGACGGCCAGAAGCGATCGAACAGGTGCGGCACGTGCGTTGCCATAACCACCAGATCCGCGCCGGTTTCGTCGATCGCCTTTAAGAGAGCGTTTTCCAGATCAATCGACGGGTCATGCGAAAAAAACGCTTGTCCGGTCGCATCAATCCCATGCTGCCTGCCTTGTGCGTCGGCAAACTCCGCCATCTTCGATTTGAGTTCATCCGGGTTGTGTGCGAGCGCAGACGGGGCTGCCGTTGATACTGCGGCGAAGACAACCGGAATGTTTTCAGACTTGGCGATTGCTGCCGTAGCCGAGATCGCCTTCTCAAGAGCATCAGGGTGTCTGAGGTCAATTGGAACGAGTATTTTTTTGAACAAGCGAACCTCCCATGGTTGCGTTCACCAAGACGTTGTCGTCGAGGTAAACCGTAATGGCGCGGTCGCGTTCCAAATTTTTCTGTGATGGGCTTGGTTTATGCTCACGTACTCATGCGCCAAACACCACGGTAGGGTCTCACCGTGATGTTCGACTGTCAAATGTACGGCATGCTCCGGCTAACCTGCGACACCCTGTCGCAAAGTCGGATGTCGTTCCTAAACTGCAGCGTCCGGCTCCAGGGCGGGCGTGAACTCGACGCAGCGGTTCCTGCCAGTTTCTTTTGCGGTGTAAAGGGCCGTATCGGCGCGCTGCATGAGCGTGGAAAACTCGACATCTTCACGCGCGATGGATGCAAGCCCCATGCTGCAGGTGATCGTCTGGTCGACATTGTCGAATTGGCACTCTTCGACGATTTTCTCGCGAAGCCGCTGTGACACCAGCATGGCATCTTCCATGGTGGTGTTGTGCAGGATCATGCAGAACTCTTCGCCGCCGACGCGTCCAAATACGTCAACCGCGCGCAGAGCGCCGCCGATAATACCGGTAAACTTCTTCAGCACTTCATCGCCGACAGCGTGGCCGCATCGGTCGTTGATACGCTTGAAGTTATCGATGTCGATCATGACAGCCGTGAAGGGGCGTTGTGTCCGACGGTAGCGAGCGACTTCCGTGTTAGCGGCTTCGAGGAAAGCCCGCCTGTTCATGATGCCGGTCAGGTCGTCGATACTTGCGATCCGCTCGAGGTTGATCTTGGCTTGCATCAGAGCCTTGTGGGCACGGTCGCGGGCGATCTCATGACCCACCCAATCCGCAAACTGCCGAACGATTTGAACATCAGCTTCTGTAAACGGACGTTTCCTTACTTCTTCGGACGTGAAGTTGATCGTCCCGTGGATTTCCCCATCGACCAGGAGAGGAGCACCGATGTAGGTTTCCAGGCCGAAAACCCGGTAGCACGGATGTTTTGCGAACTCAGACTTTGAGGCCTCTGCCGTTGCGATCGGGCCGTCGGCATCCAGAGTCAGGGTGCAATAGGTGTCTTCGAGCGGGAAGGATGTGCCTGGTTCGATGACACATCCCGGGCTGTGCGCATGGCTGATGGAATAGCGATCATCTATGACGTGACTGATGATCCCGCATGGCAGGTCGAGATGCTCACATCCGAGCCGAAGGATCTCTGCAATCTTATCTTCGTATGTAAGTTCGTTGGTTGACGTAATCGCATAAAGCTCTGCGAGTGTGCGCTCTGTCTTTTTCTTGTCCGTGATGTCGACAATCATGACCACGAGCCCTGAGACGTCGCCCACCTCGTCAAACCTTGGTGTTGCCTCAAACTGGCATTCGCGGGAAATGCCGTCCGGGAAGTGGAAAGAGATGTCTGCGGCAGACTTCTCGCCGGCATAGGCTTTTTGAAACACCTGGCGAACCTGCTCGCGCTCTTTCCACGGAAGGCGTTCGCGAAGACGGGTTCCCAGGAGTTCTTCCTGCGTGCCATTGAACCATTCGCAGCCGATCTTGTTGATGAAGACGCACCGGCCTTCAAGATCAACCTCAGTAATGGAACAGGAAACGTTATCGGCAATCAGAGAGAGGTTCCGGTAAGCGGATTCGGCCTCAGCTTTGGCCGTTTTCATCTCCGTGATATCTGCCCGGATACCTGCTCTCCGGCCGCTCCGGGTTTTGGTCTCTGAAATCCGAAGCCACCGGCCATCCGCCAGAGATTGTTCAATCACCTTGCCGTCGGCAGCTTCATGATGACTAAGGCGTTCCTGGAGCCATTCCTCTTTCGTTAGGCCTTTGGTGTCGTACTGATCTCTATCAAGACCGTATTTCAGGATGGCCTTAAAGGAGTTGCCCGGCTGGATGGCGGGCGCTGAAGGCGCGTAGATTTCGCGGTATGTGTTGTTGCAGACAACCAGCTTGTCATCCGTGTCGTAGATTGCAAAGCCTTCTGAAATTGCATCCAGAGCATCGTCCAGTGTTTCCGCGATGTTTTTGACCCGTTTTTCCAACGCGATCCGCTCAGATTGGTCGCGTGAGATGAACAGGATGCCAGTCAGTTCGTGATCAGCGTCGAAGAGCGGTGCGCTCACGACCTCGAGGGGGACAATACTTCCGTCCCCCGTTTTGATATCGAAGGCATAGGACTTGCGATGCCGCTGGTCAGTCGGCGTGTCGTAGATCTCGCCAAGATTTTCGAAATGCTTTTTGTCTGCGAAAAAGCGCTCGGTCGTCGTGCCAATTAGGTCCTGACGATCCACCTTGAGCAAGTCTTCCATCGCCTTGTTGACGAAGATGATCGTGCGGTCGGGTTGCGTGACCAGAACACACTCATTGAGCTCTCCAAAGGATTGCTCCAGATCCAAGGCAATATTTGTCGCCATCTCTCGTTTCCCACCATCGCGCTTTTTTCAGCTTGAGCGGCATTGAACGGCCTAAAGGTTTAATAAAACAATACGTAGCGTAATTCGAATTTTCTTAAGGTAAATTATGTCTTATTCAGAAGTATCTTAAGATGGGTGTGGATAAAGACTTATGATTTTTGACCGGATAGGAAAATTTCTATCCTGTTAAGCGCTCTCTGGATGTTTTCGGATGAGTTTGCATAGCTGAGGCGGATGTAACCTTCTCCGAGTACACCGAAGTCCGGGCCTCCGATTACGGCAACGCCGGCTTCTTCAAGGAGTGCAGACGCCAGCTTTTTAGCCGGCCAACCAGTCTGCTTGATGTTTGGATAGGCATAGAACGCACCGAGCGGTGTTTTGCACGAAATCCCTTCTATTGCATTCAGACCCTCGACGACGATCTTCCGGCGCTGATTGAACTCCCGAACCATCGCATGAACGGCGTCTTGCGGACCGGTCAGCGCGGCAAGTGCAGCATATTGGGCAGGGGCGTTGACGCAGGACCAGGCGTTGACCGCAAGCTTGCGTGCTTTGTCGATCAGCTGATCCGGCCACAAGGAAAACCCGAGCCGCCATCCGGTCATGGCATAGGTTTTGGACCATCCGTCCAGTAAAATCAGGCGGTCGCGGATTTCCGGAAACGACAGCAACGACACGTGCTCCATGCCGTCATAAGTTATCTGAGAATAGATTTCGTCAGAAAGAACGGCTGCCTCGGGGAAGGCAGCCAGACCTTTGACCAGTGTTTCGATTTCCGTTCTCGGCGTCACACCGCCGGTTGGATTCGCTGGTGAATTGAGGATCAGAAGACGGGTCTTTTCCGTCATTAGTGACAGCGTTTCTTCAGCGGAAAACCCGAAATTGTTTTCTTCGCGAATAGGCACCGGAACCGGGCGTGCGCCCGTGAACTCAATCATTGACCGATAAATTGGAAAACCGGGGTCCGGATAAAGAATATCCACGCCGGGTTCGCCAAACATAAGTATCGCCATGAACATGGTGACCTTGCCGCCTGGCACTATGACGACATTGTCCGGATTGCTGTCGACGTTGTGACGCTTGTAAAGATCGGCTGATACCGCTTCGCGCAACGGCGCAATGCCGGTTGCCGGTGTGTAGCCATGGTGGCCGTCCTTAAGGGCCTTGATGGCCGCTTCGACGATGTGGTCCGGCGTTTGAAAATCCGGCTGGCCAATTCCCAGATTGATGATGTCATGCCCTTCGCCTGCCAGCTGCGTGGCGCGCGCAAGAACGGCGAATGCATTTTCCTCACCGATCCGATCAAACCCAGAAATCGTTTTCATGACGTCTTCGTTCCACGTTGCAAAGCTGACTGGACTCCAGTGATAACACGCTGCGAAACGCCTGAAAGGTCGCTTGTGCTGAAAGCAGTTCGGGGTCCGGCAGTTCGCGTATTGACTTTCAACGGCTGCAAAAATCGCGATCTGCTCTCCCAATTCGGCAAGGATATGATTATATGGCGGCTAACCGGGGCTCAGATGAGCCCGCCTTTTTCAATTTTCCAGGAAGATACGCAATGCCTGCGACCCAGGAGACCCCGGCTCAGATTCCGGTCACCGTTTTGACAGGATATCTGGGGGCCGGGAAAACCACCTTGCTTAATCGGATCCTGACCGAAAACCACGGTCAGCGGTACGCCGTTATCGTCAATGAGTTCGGAGAAGTCGGCATCGACAACGACCTGTTGGTCGAGTCGGATGAAGAAATTTTCGAAATGAATAACGGCTGCATTTGTTGCACGGTTCGTGGGGACCTGATCCGGACGGTACAAAATCTGATGAAGCGCAAGGGCGCCTTTGACGCCATAATCGTGGAGACCACTGGCGTCGCCGATCCTGCGCCCGTCGCGCAGACGTTCTTTATGGACGATGATGTGCGGGCAGCAGCCAAGTTGGACGCGGTCGTGGCGGTCGTGGATGCACGCCATGTACTGCAACGTTTGGAAGACACTCAGGAGGCTGAAGATCAGGTTGCCTTTGCAGACGTTATCCTGATCAACAAGACCGACTTGGTATCTGCTGACGAATTGAGCGCTGTTGAAGCCCGTATCCGGTCGATCAACCCATATGCGGTTCTTCATCATAGCGAACGATGCGGTGTCGACATCGCGAAGGTGCTTGATCGCGGGGCCTTCGATCTTGATCGGATCCTGTCGCTCGATCCCCATTTCCTGGAACACGGTCATCACGCCCACGAATGCAGCCCGGACTGTGATCATGACCACGACCATCATCATCATGACCACAGCCATGATCATGGTCACGAAGAGACGCATTCCGTCAAAAGCATTTCACTGACCGCGGGTGATCTTGACCCTGAAATGTTCTTCCCTTGGATCAATCAGGTGACCCAGATCCAGGGACCGAACATTCTCCGAATGAAGGGGATCCTCGCGTTCAAGGATGACCCACAGCGTTATGTCATCCAGGGCGTTCACATGATCGTCGAGGGAGATCATCAGCGGGACTGGAAGAACGACGAACCGCGCGAAAGCCGGCTGGTCTTTATCGGCCGGGATCTGAACTGGGATGTCCTGAAAGCAAACTTCAAGGCTTGTGCCGCGGAATAGGAGCGCAGGGTGCCGATTGTTGCTCCTATGGACGTGGACGGCTTCGTTGTCCGAGCCGGATTTTTGGGTGATGCTGCGTATGTCGCGACCGGTGAGGGCGCCATACACTTCGTTGAAGTAGGCGAAACTCACCTGGCGCCGCACAAGAACGGCCTTTTGGCCGCGGAGCCATCGTTTGATGGCACATCTCTGATCACTTCGGGCGATGATGGTGCGATTTATGCCTCGTCGCCGGATGGATCGAGCGAACTTCTGGCAGAACGTCCCCGCAAGTGGATTGATCTGATTGCCTGCGGGCCCAACGGCGCTGTTGCCTTTGCAAGCGGCCGGACAGCGTGGGTTCGCTTGTCGGATGGCCGGGAAAAGGAGTTTGTCCACGATCGGGCCGTAGGAGGTATTGCGTTTGCGCCCAAGGGCCTGCGGTTGGCCGTCTCGCGGTATGATGGTGCCACATTGTGGTGGGCAGGCACCGAAGGCAAGCCGGTCAACCTGACCTGGAAAGGTGCCCATCTTGGAACAAGTTTTTCACCCGACGGCAAATACCTCGTTACGGCAATGCAGGAAAACGCGCTGCATGGCTGGCGCTTGTCTGACAGTCAAGACATGCGCATGACGGGATATCCGGCAAAAGTTAAGTCTTTCAGCTGGTCGGTCAAAGGCAAGTATCTTGCAACCTCCGGAGCCAATGCCGCGATCGTTTGGCCGTTTTTTGGAAAAACCGGTCCGATGGGCCAATCCCCATTGCAGCTTGGGACACGGAGCGACGTCTTGGTTACGGCGGTTGCCTGCCATCCAAAGGAAGAGGTCGTCGCGCTGGGCTATCAGGACGGCATGGTCATGATGAGCCGGTTCGAAGATAACGCGGAAATCTTGTTGCGGCGTCCTGGAGGCCATTCAATCACCAGCCTTGGCTGGGATAACGCAGGGCTTCGGCTCGCTTTCGGCAGCGAAAAGAACGAAGCAGGCATTATCTCTCTTCAGGACGGGTAGATCTTTGTGATCTGATTGTCTTGGCTGTGAATAAGTTTGCATCATTTCATGGAGTGGCGCGGATGCTGCGGATTTTCACAGTTTTGACGATGCTAGCCAGTGGCACACTGACATCACAGCTTCCGGAGTTCGCGCAACAATACCGGCAACGCCTGGGCGGTGCGATTGATGCATTGGAACAGGTGATGGCAGACTTCCGGCAGGATGCGGCGGATTATGGTCTCACTGTTCCAGAGGCGATTGACCGGCAAAAGGCATCAGCAGATCCGTTCATTCAGGCGCGGGGCGCAAGTATTGAGCGGGCGAGCCAGCGTCTTGTTCATCTGAAAGATCAAAGATCCGGTTTTGAAACAGCCAGTCCGTTTGAGCGGATCTTCATTCTCGTTCAGAGCCCGGACCGCGAATTGGCGCAAGCGACCGCGGACGATTATGCGCCCGCTATTCCGGTCACCCCGGTCGGTCTGGCGAGCGCTGGGGCTGGCGCTGCGGGTGGTTTCATTCTCATTTGGTGCTTGTCGGGACTTGTCCGCTTGACGCGCCGTCGCGCCCCCGCTTGAACTGTGGTGATGTGAACACCTCAGATTCGGTGGAGGCTTTGCCCTATGGACGCGCTGACGCGGATGCGTTGTTTTATTCAGGTCGTGGATTCCAAGGGGTTTTCCGCCGCTGCCAGAGACATGGGGCGGTCCAAGGCGCTCGTCTCCAAATACGTTAGCGAGTTGGAAGATGAACTGGGGGTCCGGTTGCTAAACCGGACAACCCGCCAGGTTTCCATGACCGAAGTTGGAGAGTCTTACTACAAGGAAGCCTCTGAAATCCTCCAGCGCATTGATGACCTCCAGGCATCAGTTCAGTCATCCCATCAGGAGATCCGCGGGCGGCTGCGTGTGTCGGCGCCGCGGTCTATGGGGGACAAGCTCTTAAATGCGGCCATGATGGAGTTTCTCGCGCAGCATCCTGATGTCGTTCTTGATCTCAGGCTTGAAGACCGGTTCGTGGACCTTGTGGAGGAGGGGTTCGACATCGCGGTGCGGGTGACGCAGCTCGAAGACTCAAGTCTGATTGCAAGAAAAATAGCGCCCTTTCGGACAGTGATTTGTGCCAGTCCGTACCTGCTGGCTAAAGTCGGTGTTCCAAATACACCGGCTGATCTTGCCGATCGTCCCTGCATCATCGATACCAATTACCGGTACAAGCAAAACTGGGCGTTTGGCAGCCAAGGCGAACGCCAGATGGTCACTGTAAAAGGGCCGGTTGAGGTTAACAGCGCCGAGGCGGTCTGTGAGGCCGCGCTTCAGGGGCTTGGCTTCATACGGATGCCACTGTTTTTCGTCTCAGAGTACATTAATGAAGGTCGTCTCAAGATTGTGCTGGCGGAACATGAAGAGCCAATGCGCGGAATATATGCCGTTTACCCGCATCGGCGCCATTTGACAGTAAAGGTCCGGGCGTTGGTAGATTTCCTTGTCAGCTGGTATGCGGCTCGATCAAGGGCGGAAGTGCGCACGGAGGCTTAGCGCGAGGAATTTGAGTGACTTAGGGTAAATAAGACCCTGCACGGCGAAAATAAGCGTAATTTTTTCTTGATTAAAAAAAATACAGGCTCACAATCTGAACATGAGTGACTCCAAGGACGATATTGCCGCGGGCCTGGAACAGGTTTTCTGGAGCCGTGGTTTCGCGGAACCAAGCGTTCCCGTCTTGCGCGCCGGCGTTGGTGTCAGCATGCGGACCCTCTACCGGTATTTTCCCTCTCGTGAGGCGATGATTTTGGGCGCTTTGGAGTTCCGGCATCAACGGTACATGCGGTACGTCACAGATGGTGTTGAAGAGCCTGGTTTGAGTGCTGCCGAGCAGTTGTTTGACAAACTGGGTGGCTGGATGCGGATGACGGAGGGCAAAGAGTGTTTCTTCCGGCAAGCTCTTGCAGCAAACCCTGACAGTACAGACATCGCTGAGACCGTGAACCGGCATAAATCGGAGCTGCTGACGTTTTTTGGAAATCTCAGTGGTCAGATGCAGTTCGCTTCAACGCTCTATCTTCTCCACGAGGGTGTAACCGCTTCTTACGCGGAGCTGGGCGAGCAGGCTGTAGAAGATGCCAAACGTCTGGTGCGTCAAATGTTCAAGAGCGCGAACGAGAGCAAATACTCTTAAAGACGGCAGTTTGTCTAAGAAACGGCGGGACTAAACCCGCCATTCCAAGATTAGTCTTAGGAGACTTAGATCGGACGTGCGGCTGAGAGGCGTTCTTCGGCCATTCTGTCAGCAATCTGTTCCGGTGCCGCATTCTCGCGGACTGCCCGGTCGTAGATCCGGGTCAGCGTATCGCCGATTGCGATTGTTTTTTCACGGACTTCCAAGTCGTTGCCGCCTGGCTTTGCCAGAGCGATCGAGATAACGCCGCCTGCGTTGATCGCGTAGTCCGGTGCATAGAGAATGCCTCGGTTTTTGAGAGCCACGCCATCAGCCGGTGTCTGCAGTTGGTTATTCGCAGCACCCGCCACGATCCGCGCCTTGATTTCCGGAATGGTGCGGGCGTTGAGGCCTGCGCCTAGAGCGCACGGTGCAAACACATCTGCTTCCACCTTGTGCGCGTCCGCCGGATCAACTTTCTTTGCACCAAAGGCTTCGACAGCCTTCTCAACGGCCGGCTTGTGAAGATCGGAAACGATAAGGTTGGCGCCGGCTTCATGAAGTTGACGGGCGACATCGAAGCCGACATGCCCAAGACCTTGAACCGAGACTGTCCGACCGGACAAGGACGGATCACCGAAGACATGCGCAACGGAAGCTTTAATGCCCTCAAAGACACCCAGCGCGGTGTAGGGTGAGGGGTCTCCCAGTCCTGTTGCCTGGGTGCCGCGCACGTGGTCCGTGTGGCGCGCAACCGCCTCCATATCTTCTGGTGAGACGCCGACGTCTTCCGCTGTGATGTAAGTGCCGGACAACCGCTCCACATGCCGTCCAAAGGCTTCCATCAAAGCTTCTGACTTATCCTTGCGCGGATCAGCGATGATGACCGCCTTACCGCCGCCAAGTTCAAGGCCTGCGAGTGAGTTCTTGTAAGTCATACCTCGGGACAACCGGAGCGCATCGTTCAAAGCTTCGGACGGCGTGGCGTAAGGCCAGACGCGGCAGCCACCGAGAGCGGGGCCAAGCCGGGTGTCATGGACGGCGATGATCGCTTTCAGACCGGTATTCGCATCTTGAACGATCACGATGTTTTCGTGGTCTTCCATTTCCGGATGGTCAAAGACAGCGGTGTGATGGACAGTGGTATGGATGGCGTTCATGGTTGGCTCAATTCAAAATGATTTTTGTTGAGTATATTTTATTCAGCCATTCTGAAATTTGCTGCTTTTCTTACTCAATTGAATGCTAATAGGTGAAGGTTCTTTCCTGTATCTCAGAACTATTGTGAAAAATTTTTCATTTCGTTTTTGCGGCTGCGAACAGTTTGGGTCATCTTGTTGCCGCCTTCTGGGACAACAACCCGATTGCGCTATATTAAGGTTCAGGGATTCGAGCAGGAGCAACAAGTGCGTCAGCAAATCGTTCGCGCGTGGAACTTGATGAACGCCAGGGCAGTCTTGCTCCTTGCGGTATTTGGTTTTGCGATGTTTGGCGCGACCGGCGCTCAGGCGCACCCGCACGTCTTCGTGGAGGCGCGCTCTTCCCTTGTGTTCGATGAAACCGGTGATGCTGTCGCCGTCCGGCATATCTTCCGCTTCGATGACGCGTTTTCAGCCTTTGCGATTCAGGGCTTCGATACCAATCAGGACGGCATCTATTCTCGGGAAGAGCTTGCCGAACTGGCTGACGTCAATGTCGAGAGTATGGCTGATTTCGGCTATTTCACGTTTGGCGACAACACGCGCATCGAATTGGATTTCGCAACGCCGACCGACTACTGGCTTGAGGTGAAGACTGTCGCACTCGAAGACTACTGGGTCATGAAGCCAGAGGACTTTGAGGCGATCGCCGAAGATATTCAGATGAACGGCGGCACAATGCCGGAGGATGTAAAGCTCCTTGAGCTGCATTTCACGTTGCCGCTCAAAGATCCAAGTGATGCGTCTGCACCAATCACGCTTGATGTCTATGACCCGACTTATTACGTCGATTTCCGGTTTGGCCAAGAGGATAGCGCACTCGGAACAGTAAATGCGCCTGGTGCGTGTCAGATCACGCGCAAAGAACCGCCGCCGCTTGATGATGCGACGGCCTATGCTCTTGCTCAAATCGGTCCGGATCAAAGAGACCTGCCGCCCGAGCTGCAGTCTGCAGCCGCGACACAAGTCAACCAGATGATTGTCACCTGTGGGGCTGCTGCTCAAGTAGCCGCCACTCTCAACGCTTCAGAGCTTTCAGAACAACAATCATCAGCAGGAAATGCTTCGCCCGAGACTGCGGCAGCGGCAATTGAAAGTGCAATCGCGCAAGGCCCGGGTACAGAGCCGATGTCCCGGGCTTCAGATGTGCTGCAAAACACGCAGCAGACGATCACGATAGAGCCGGGTTTGATGGACCAGATTTTCGGATCGATTGCCCAGATGCAGAAGGACTTTTATCAAAAGCTGGTCGCGAGCTTGAGGTCTTTCCGGACCAATCCGAATGCGTTTTGGCTGCTCGTCGGCCTTTCCTTCGCCTATGGAATATTCCACGCGGCAGGTCCGGGGCATGGGAAGGCGATCATCACGTCTTATGTCGTCGCCAACAACGAAACCTTGAAGAAAGGTATTATACTTTCCTTCGCCTCCGCGTTTGCTCAAGCAGTCACCGCGATCGTCCTGGTGGGCGGGCTTGCCGTTGTGTTCAATCTCACGAGTATCGCTATTCAGGATACGGCGCGCTGGTTCGAGATCGGGTCTTATGTGCTGATTACAGCTCTGGGCGCCTGGCTCTTGTGGCAAAAGGCGGGAAAACCCGTTCTGGCAAGCATGGTGAACCGTCAGGCCCACGAGGGGCTTGCTTTTGCCGGTGCCCACGCTGGGGGGCATCATGGCCACGATCATCATCACCACCACCACCACAGTCATTACCACCATCATCATGACCATAACCATCATATTGGCCCGGATGGTGTGTGCTCCAGTTGTGGGCATGCCCACGCACCGACACCGGATATGCTTCAGGGCAAGATCACGCTGTCCAAGGCCGTGTCCATCATTTTGGCAGTAGGCTTGCGGCCCTGCACCGGTGCGCTTGTCGTGCTGGTCTTTGCTTTGTCGCAGGGCATGATCGCTGCCGGGATTGCCTCAACGCTTGCGATGGCCGTCGGTACAGGGATTACCGTTGCGCTTCTGGCAGGGCTTGCCGTCTCGGCCAAGGATCTGGCCGTCCGCCTCTTCGGCGAAGGCAGCCCCATGGCGGTAAGAGTGCACCGTACAATCGAGATCCTGGGCGCTGCAGTTGTATTTTTGCTCGGGATTACACTTTTGATCGCCGCTGTCGGCTGGGGATAGGGACTGATTTGTTCCGAAAGAAAGAGATTTTGGGTTGGCGCTTAGAGTGCCAGCCTTTTTTGCCTGTAAGTGCGTACGGCGTCTCCAAAAGCTGAAAACAATTTCTTGGAGGGCCCGTCGGTCATCACCCAATACTCTGGGTGCCATTGGGTGGCCATCACATAGCCAGGCGCATCCTTAATGGTCATGGCTTCGATCGTGCCGTCTTCCGCTTTGGCTTCGATCACAAGCCCTTTGCCGAGTTCCCCGACCGCTTGCCGGTGGAGGGAGTTCACCTCAAACGGTTCCTCGCCCAGGACGGTTTCCAACGGGCCGCCTGTGTTGATCTCGACGGTATGAGCGATACGGAAACGTTCGTCCTGACTGTCTGATGTCGGCGGCCGGTGGTCCTTACGCCCTTCAATCTCCTGAACCTCGGTCAATAGTGTCCCGCCAAAGGCTACATTCATTTCTTGCATACCGCGGCAAATCGCGAACACCGGAACGCCGCGTTCCACAGCCCTCTTGATTAGCGGCAATGTGGTCGCGTCGCGGTCCGGATCATAAGGCCCGTTGGCTTCTGTCGGTTCTTGTCCATAGAGCTGCGGATTTACATTCGACCGCGATCCAGTCACCAGAACTCCATCTACGTTGTCCAGAGCCGCGTCGATATCCAGGTCCGCTCCAAGAGCCGGCAGGATCATGGGTATGGCGTCTGCGCCTTTGAGAACCGCCTGCAAATAGGTGGAGATGGTCGCATGCCAGTTGAAGCCATCGATGGATTTGACATCGGCGGTCACGAGAACCAGCGGTTTGGACATGGTCTTGCCTTATCAGATTGTCTGGACAGAACGTTACGAGATCAGAAGAGAGTGATACTGCCTGCCGATCAATCGAGCAATCCAAGATCCTGTGCAACCTTGTAGAGCTGCGCTGCGTTCTTGTTGCCGACCTTCTCCCGCAAGTTCAGACGATGGGACTCAACCGTCCGCACACTGATCCCGAGGCTCTTGGCAACTTCCTTGTTGGGCAGGCCTTTGGCAATTGCTGTGAGCACCTGGCGCTCGCGGTCAGTCAATCCATAAGGGTCCTCAATCGGAGCGGAGGTTGCGGTCCCAACTAGTGTCGGCCCCACCGCAGAGGAGAAATAGTATCCGCCGGACGCCACACTCGAGATCGCAGTGATCATTTCAGGGGCTGAAATATCCTTCAGGATGTAACCGCGGGCACCGGCTTGAACAACGCCGCGCACATATTCAGAGTTGTCATAGATCGACAGGATCAGCACCGCGATTTCCGGGAAGGATTTGCGAACTTCCGCAGCGGCTTCAAGGCCGTTCATGACCGGCATCGAGACATCCATCAAGAGGACATCCGGCCGGAGTTCATGCGCGAGTTTGACCGCTTCCCGGCCATTCGTTGCTTCGCCCACAACTTCGATTTCCGGAACCTTGTTCAACCGGGCCCTTATCCCGTCGCGGACAAGGGCATGATCATCGGCCAGCAAAACCCGTATCGGTTTGGTCATTGGCTCAAGATTAGGTGAGTGAACTGTCATGTTGATATCATGCAGCCATTGCAGTGGCGTTGTCGAGAGGCATTTCAACGTCGATCTGTGTCCCGCCGAACTTGCCGCGGCTCATGGATAATTTGCCGCCGTATGTTTCGATACGCTCGCGCATGTTCCGGAAACCCAGACCGCCAGTTTTTGGAAGCGGATAAGGCAGTCCAATCCCATCGTCTTCAACCCGCAGCTTGAGCGTGCGCGCGCCGACGGTCAGGGAGATGTTTACTTCCCCGGCTTCAGCGTGACGGGCCACATTTGTCATGCACTCCTGCACAACGCGATAAAGTGACGTTTTTGCGCCTTCTGACAAGCGGGCGTGGCATCGTTCTGCCTCGACGTTGACTGTGATGCCCGATTGGGCCTGGAATTCTTTGCCAAGGCTCCCGAGCGCTGCAGCCAGCCCCATGTCGTCCAGAACACTTGGCCGCAGGTCCCGTGAGATCCGGCGAACCTCGGTAATGGTTCCGTCGATGATGTTCAGGCATTTTGCAGCTTGGGCCTGAAGGTCCGCGTTTTGGTTGGCTTCGCTATGGATCAGCTCAAGGCCATACCGGACGGAAACCAACAGCTGCGATATACTGTCATGAAGTTCGGTGGAAACGCGTTTGCGTTCTTGTTCCTGAACTTCAAGGATCCGGTTGGTCAAGGCCTTCAAACGCGTGTCAGCAAAGCGCTGCTCAGAGAACCGTACGGCTGCGATCAAGGTGCCGACTATAACAATCGTGGCAAGCGTGATCAAAAATATCACAAACAGGGTTTGCCGGATGCTGCGGGCAAAATCGGCTCGTATGGCAGCAATTTCCTTCGCAATATCGTCGGTATAAAGACCTGTACCGAGCATCCAGCCCCATTTGTCCAGAAGAATGGCGTAGCCGAGCTTTTCTTCCACCGTTCCGGTCGACGGCTTGTGCCAGACATATTGATGAAAGCCGCCGCCTTGCTGCGCAGCCTTGATCAGATTCTGGATGACGAAATCGCCCGTCTTATCCTGCAAGTCCCACCAATTGTTACCGACGAGCTGCGGTAATTTGGGGTGCACAACGTTGGTGCCGTCCAGCGTGTAGACGAAAAAATAGCCGTCATAATCAAAGGTCAGATTCTTCAAGATCTCCTTGACCTCAGCTTGAGCAGCCTGCCTTCCGTCCGGTTCGTTTTCATAGATCTGTTCAATCGACGTGAGCGCAAGGCTCACGTAATTCCGGATTTCCTGGCGTTTTGCAGCAAGGATCCGGGTTTCGACGGAACGGGTCTCGGCATCTATGAGTGCGCTGGACTGATAATAGCTGACGCCACCGATCAGCAACGAAACAGCGATCAGTGGCAGGATCGTGATCAGCAGCAATTTTGTCTTAAACGTCACCCACTTGTTCCTCATATTGCGCGAACCGGCGCCCTAATAGCACTCTCTTGCGTGGAATTCAGTAGTACTACTGAAAAGATGCGCAGAACCACGAATAGCATCAGTGCCGCTTGGTCAACTAGACATACGGCGAGATCGGTGCAAGGGTGTATTCCGGTCCGATATCAGGTCCGTTTAGGGAGGAAACTAATGGATCGTCGTTCGTTTATCAAAAAAGCTGGTCTTGGTGCTGGTGGTATCGCTGCAGGTTCTGCTCTTGCGGCTCCGGCCATCGCGCAGGGCACCAAGGACATGGTCATCGTGTCAACCTGGCCGCGGGACTTCCCGGGTCTTGGTATTCCGGCTCAGCGCCTCGCAGCTCGCATTGCAGAGCTGACCGAAGGCCGCATCAACGTTCAGTACTTCGCCGCTGGCGAACGCGTTGGTGCTTTCGACTCCTTCGATGAAGTTGCTTCCGGCAACGCGCAAGCTTACATCGGCGCAGACTACTACTGGAAAGGTAAGCACCCGGGTTGGGCTGCATTTACTGCTGTTCCGTTCGGTCTCACCTACACTGAAATGGACGCCTGGATTAAGTTCGGCGGCGGTCAGGAACTGTGGGATGAGCTTGCAGGTGAATTCGGCCTGAAGAACTTCGCCATGGGTAACACAGGCGTTCAGATGGGCGGCTGGTTCAACAAGGAAATCGAGACAGCTGACGACCTTAAAGGTCTGAAGATGCGTATTCCTGGCCAGGGCGGTGACGTCATGGCGAAACTCGGTGCATCTCCGGTTTCTCTGCCGGGTGGCCAGATCTACGAAAACCTGGTTTCCGGTGCAATTGATGCGACTGAGTGGGTTGGTCCGTTCAACGACTACTTCATGAAGTTCTACGAAGCTGCGAAGTACTACTACTATCCGGGTATGCACGAGCCGGGCGCACAGCTGGCCATGGGCATCAACAAGGCATGGTGGGATACACTTGACGCGACCGATCAGGCGATCATCGCGGCAGCGTGTAACGAAGAAAACGCCCTGACCATGGCTGAGACAAACGCCAACAACGGTGTTTACCTCAACCGTCTGATCAACGAGCACGGCGTTGAGCTGCGTGAATTCAACGACGAAATCTATGATGCGTTCGGTGAAGCAGCTCAGGAAGTTCTTGAAGAGGCAATGGACCATTCTCCGATGGCCAAGAAGATCTTCGAAAGCTTCATCAATGCCCGCAAGGACATCGGCAGCTGGATGGCGATTTCCGACGTTGCATACAGCAACAAGCGGAACGCCGTTCTCGGTATTCCTTCATAAGGGATGCTCTTCTACGGATAGGGGCGGGAAACTTCCCGTCCCTTCTTTTTATTGACACGATAAAAAAGGCTCCGCCACGATGACTGCCTTGGACAGTGTTCAAGACGGATCTCCAGCCATGAATACAGGCACGGGACCAACACCAGAAAGCGCGCGTCTTTTCCGCCTATTCGGTTGGGGTGTACTGGCCATCATGGCCGC
The DNA here is from genome assembly GCF_030733765.1 of Roseibium sp. MMSF_3247. Taxonomy (NCBI): domain Bacteria; kingdom Pseudomonadati; phylum Pseudomonadota; class Alphaproteobacteria; order Hyphomicrobiales; family Stappiaceae; genus Roseibium; species Roseibium sp. MMSF_3247. The sequence continues at coordinate 726,207 of NZ_JASHII010000003.1, read as the reverse complement.
ATATCTGTTGAACAATTACCTGACATACTGGCAAGATCTACCCGGCATTGCGCCCATCTATGGTGGTGCTGCAAACGGGTCGCTGCCGATCGTCTGGTCTTGGTTGCAAATGGCTGTTTATGCCGGTTTTCTGGCGGCCGTGTTCGTCTATGTGATGCGGAGTACAACACCGCTGCGCGTCGACAGCGCACGGATCAGCAACATCAACACTTTCATAATCCGGGCCGCATTTTTTGCGGTTTTGATCGTTGGATTGGTGGACAGTGCGATTTCCTTCCTGCGGATCGAAGAGTTGTTGCCGGGAATTGTTGGGCAGGATCTCGCAGATGAGCTTGGCAAGTCTCGGTTCCGCGGCGCCTACGTCCACATGCCGTTGATTGCCTTGTCGATCGTGATCGCCGCCTTTACAAGAACACTTGGCTTTACTTGGCTCGCACTGCTTGTGGTGGTGGCCGAGCTGGCCATCGTGATTGGCCGTTTTGTGTTTTCCTACGAGCAGGCCTTCCTCGCCGACTTGGTGCGCTTCTGGTATGCAGCACTCTTCCTGTTCGCGAGCGCCTATACGCTGCTTGAAGAAGGGCACGTTCGAGTGGATGTGTTTTACGCCGGTATGGCTCCGAAGACCAAAGGCTATGTCAACGCGATCGGGTCGGTTGTACTGGGCATGAGCCTTTGCACGACGATCCTTGTTCTCGGCATGGGCGGAAAACAGAACATCATCAACAGCCCGATCCTGGCCTACGAAGTGACACAGGCAGGATTTGGTCTTTACGTGAAATACCTCATGGCCGGTTTTCTGGGAGTGTTTGCCACCTCCATGATGATCCAATTCGTGGCCTATTTCCTGGACGCCATTGCCGACATTCGCGGCGAACCCGGCGGCCGGGATCACGAAAACCACCCTGTTAACTAGAGCCAGACGAGATCGTTTGATATGGAACTTTTCTTCCTTCTTCTTCTTGTCGTGATAATGGCGTTTGCGCTTGGCTGCGGTTTTCCGGTGGCATTCGCCCTTCCAGGCGCGGCAATCATCACAATCGGACTTGCGGCCGGTGCCGGCGCGCTCTTCGCCAGTGGGGCGGACGCGTTCTTCCACTCCGGCAGCGCCGCACAGTGGCTGAGTGCCGGTGTTACCAACTTCCGGGGCATCTACTGGGAAGCGGAACGAGATACGCTCATAGCGATTCCGCTTTTCGTGTTCATGGGCATCATGCTCCAGCGGTCCAAGATCGCTGAGGATCTTCTCGTGACCATGGCGCGGCTTTTCGGTCCGGTTCCGGGCGGTCTCGGCATTTCTGTTGTGTTCGTGGGCGCGCTGCTGGCGGCAACGACGGGCATCGTTGGTGCGACCGTTGTGGCGATGGGTCTGATCTCCTTGCCGGCAATGCTGCGGAACAATTATTCGGTGCCTCTGGCAACGGGTACGATCGCAGCTTCAGGTACGCTCGGACAGATCATCCCGCCGTCCATCGTTCTGATTATTTTGGCTGACCAGCTCGCAAGTGCGGTCGACCAGGCCGGGTCTATCCGGCAGGCGCTTTACAAGGACAACACTGGCGAACTTTCGATGCCGTCCGACTTCTCGGTCGTGTCGACCAGTGCCGGTGAGATGTTTCTTGGCGCGTTCTTGCCAGGCCTCGTCCTTGTTGGGCTGTACATGCTGTTTATCCTTGGCTTCGCGCTTCTGAAGCCAAGCGCTGCACCTGCAGTGCATGAGGAAGGCACGTTTACACGCCAGTTCGCTGTGAAGGTTTTCATTACTCTGGTTCCGCCGCTGGCCTTGATCTTCCTGGTTCTGGGTTCGATCATTGCGGGTATTGCAACGGTGAACCAGGCTGGCGCGATCGGTGCTGTCGGCGCCATGATCATGGCTGGGTACAGGCTGCGTGATGGTGAGAAGGGGGCATACACCCCTGCGATCATCGCGATCGTGGCGTTGCTGGCGATCGCTATTGTGATCAGCTTCATTGGTGCCGTGAACATCAAGTTGATCCAGACAAGCCAGGACCTTCTTGGACTTGTGTTGGCTCTGATTGCCGTCTCGTTGCTGCTGATTGCGATCTTCTGGTCCGGTTGGCGCACATTGAAGTTGGAAGACACCCTCCGTGGTGTGATGGTTGAAACCGCGAAAACAACGTCGCTGGTCTTTATCATCCTGCTTGGTGCGGCGATGCTGACATCCGCGTTCCGGGCCTTCGGTGGTGAAGACCTTGTGAAGGACTTCTTGCAGGGGCTGCCTGGCGGCTTCTGGGCGCAATTCCTCATCGTGATGCTGGTGATCTTCATCCTCGGCTTCTTTCTCGACTTCATCGAGATTGCAGTTGTGGTCGTGCCGATTGTTGCACCGATCCTGCTTGCTGACCCGTCTGCAAACGTCACGGCTGTGTGGCTTGGTGTGATGATCGGTCTGAACATCCAGACCTCCTTCCTGACACCACCATTTGGCTTTGCTCTGTTCTACTTGCGCGGGGTTGCACCGGCGATCGTGAAGACGGTCGATATGTACAAGGGTGTGATCGCGTTCATTGCACTGCAGCTCGTTGCGCTCGCGATTGTCGGGTTTAATCCGCAGCTCGTGAACTATCTTCCGAACCGCTCGACTCTGTTGTCGGAGACCGCACCGCCGCCGAAGAACCCGCGTCTTCAATACTGCATGGAAAAAATCGTTCATGAGGACTTCCAGCAGAATGGCGATGGCATTCTGTCTACAATCCAGTCGACGGCAAACGTAGACATGAGCTACCTGCCGGAGGATCTGCGTGAAGACCTGGCCGAAGGCTTTGAAAAAGCGCAGAACGCACTTCCGTTGATGCAGGAGATCAAGGACGCAGAGGCGGCGGTAGCGGCAGCTGCGGGCGACTACCGTCCAATCCACGGCCTGGTACGGGCTCTGGAGCGGGATGCTCGCCGAATCGACGAGACGATCGAAGAGCTTAAAGTGGTCGTCAGCCGGTCTGGTCCGGAAGGCATCTATACGGTGGAGCAAGGCGAACGGGCTCAGGCACGGATCGACGCTCTTCAGGCCGAGCATGATGCGCTTCTGGCTCAGATCCCTGAGGAATGGAACGACACATATGCGACCTTCTCGCAGATCCAGAAAGCGGAAAATACGGCACGTCTTACGTACCGCCGCAATGCGGATCAAGCCTACGAGCCAGTGCTCGAGCTGAAGGCACAGGCGATATTCGCGATGGTCTGACGGAAGCCCGTAAGATCATGCGGAGCCGGACACCCAACGCGGAGGAGGCGATTGCGGAGATCGACAAGTCGATTGCTGCAGTCCAAGCTGATCTTGCCTGGCGCCAACGTGCGGCATCGGAGCTGTTGCCGCAACTGGAGGCGTATGACGCCGCGGTTGGCAACAACATCGGTCTGCGCCAACAGGACCGATTGCCGGACGCAATGGCTCTGGAAGTCGCCGGATGTCTCTCCGATCACAGAGACATTTCGCTCAGCTTCTAAGTTAAAAAGAGACGAAAAAAGCGGGGAGAGAAATCTCACCGCTTTTTTGTTTGGATGGGCGGTTGCTGCGTTGGGGCGCTGAGCTCAATCCCACTTCACATCGCAGGTCAGCATGTAACCGGACCCGTAAATCGTCCGGATGTGCGCAGGGCCGTCTTTCCTATTCAGCTTCTTTCGTATCCGCGAAATGCGAACGTCGATGGACCGGTCGAGGCTCTCATCGCGGCCGCCGTGTTCAAGCAGGTAATCCCGGGTGAGTACCCGCTTTGGTGCTCGCAATAGTGCCTCCAGGAGTGTTGCTTCCCCGGTCGACAGAAATGTTTCCTCCCCTTCCGGAGCTGTCAGGCAGTGGGAAGACGGTATGTAACTCCAGTCTGCAAAGCGTGCGGTTTCTTCTTTCTTGGCGGCGCGGATCGGTTCGCCCCCCAATCTCCGAAGAATTGACCGAATGCGCGCCACGACTTCTCTCGGATCGAAGGGTTTGACAACATAGTCATCTGCACCGAGTTCCAGGCCAAGAACCCGGTCCGTTGCATGTGCTCGGGCAGATAGAACGATGATTGGTACCGAAGAGTGCCGACGGATCTCATTGATCAAGGCCATGCCCTCCATATCCGGGAGGCCAAGATCGACAATGCATGCGTCTGGTGTTTCTGCCTCAAGAGCTGCCAGCATCTGCGCTGCAGTTGAAAATACCTCACCTTCCATATCGAAGGGCTGCATCGCCTCGATCAACAGACGACCGATTTCCGGTTCGTCATCGACGATGAATGCGCGGGTCTTTCCCGTTGCCAAAGGCTTTGAGTGCGAAGAGCGTTCTGATGTCATGGTTGCAGTATTTTGCGGAGTGTTTCCGCGAGTTGGTAGTCGTTAAAAGGTTTAGCTAAAACAGGAAATTCGCAGCTGCTGCTGTTGTCTGCGAGTGCCGACCAATCCGCGTAACCCGTCATCAAAGCGATCCCCAACTCTGGCCGGTTCTGGCGTATTTCACGGGCAAGCTTCAAACCGTTGGTTTGCCCTGGCATGATGATGTCACTCAAAACTGCTCGCAGCTCCGGCAGGTCCAGCGCGAGTTGACGGGCATCGTCCGCGTTTTCCGCCTTCAATATCGCGAACCCGAGGTTCTGCAGCTGATCAGCGATGGTTTCGCTCACATCCGGATCATCCTCGATCAGCAGAAGCAGTTCTCCTGAGCCGTATTTCAAGGATGCTTTGTCATCGCTTTCGCCGATGTCACCCGCGTCTTGCAGCCTGACAAGCGGCAAGTAGATTGTAAGTGCGGTGCCTTCTCCCAGCTTGCTGCGCACCTGGATCGCGCCGCCCGATTGCTGAATGAAGCCATAAACCATTGACAGACCCAACCCGCTGCCAGTGCCGAAAGCCTTGGTCGTAAAAAAGGGTTCAAAGATTTTGAGTTGGCTGTCTTCATCCATACCGCTGCCTGTATCAGCAACGGTGATCACGGCATATTCTCCCGCCGGCACCGACAATTCTTGGGCCTGTTGAGAATCCAGATCAGTTGCCTTCAACCCGATGGAGAGCGAGCCACCATCCGGCATCGCATCACGCGCGTTGAAGGCCATATTGATGAACGTCGTTTCCATCTGGGTCGGATCGATCAATGCGCCAATCCTGCGATCCTCGGCATCTATGGTGAGCGAGATGGAAGATGGTAGGGAGCCTTCAAGCAGTCGCGCCGCTGACCCGATCACATCGGCGACCGGAACCCTTTGCGGATCGACCGGCTTGCCACGGCTGAAGGCTAATAGGCGCTGGATCAGATCAGATCCTCGTTTAGCGGCTTCCAGCATCGGGGTGACCTTGCTGTCGAGCGCTTCCTTACCAACAGGTGTTTCCATCCGGCCAAGCGTAAGAAGATTGCCCATCATAATGGCAAGAAGATTGTTGAAGTCGTGCGCCAATCCCCCGGTCAGTTTGCCGACGGCATCCATTCGCTGGGATTGGACCAGCGCCGCTTCCGCTGCTTTTTGATCGCTTGCATCGAGGGACAAAACGAATATTCCGAGAGTCCTCCCGTCAACGGTCATGTCGGGGATGAGCGTCGACCGCATATAGGCCATTGTGCCGTCCAGGCGTTCCCTTTGATACTCATAGCTGACAGCGTTGCCCTCAAAGGCACGATTGATATGCGGTTCAAGCTCTGCAAACAGCTCGTCGCCCACAATATCCCGCGCCGGACGCCCGGCAATCGAGACGATGGAATGGCCGAACCAGTCCGCATATCTGCGGTTTGCAAACCTGAAAACCGGTCCCGGTGAAAGGTACGCAATGAGGGCCGGGATGTTGTCCGTCACGAGACGGAGCCAGTCCTCACTCTGCTGTAAGGCGTGCGTTCTTTCTTCGACAGTCCGTTCGAGTTTCTCCTGCCGTTGACGTTCTTCGGTGACATCTGAGTAAATCGTCACGAACCCGCCTTGGGGGAGGGGCGTCCCAGAAACCGCAATGATCTGACCGTTTGGGCGAATGCGTTCGAAATAATGCGGCTCGAAAAGCTTGGCGCGTTCGATCCGGCGTTCAATTTTGGCTTCGATGTCTCCCGGGCCATATTCGCCCCGTTCGGCATTTACGCGAATAAAATCTTGCAGGTGAGAACCGCGCCGCACAATGCTCTCCGGCATGTCCAGCATGTCGTACAAACCGCGGTTCCAAGCGACCAGGCGAAGGTCGCTGTCAAAGACGGTAAACCCCTGATTAATATGATCAAGAGCCGCCTGCAGCAGGTCGATCTGCGCTTTGAGTTGTTTGGTCTCCTCCATATCCGAACAGTAAGGTGCGATGGAGGCTTTGGCTACTGCCTTGTTTCGCACCCGCAGCGAACTTGCAACATTTCGATAAGATTTGAACATACTGCTGCAAACCACCCGAATTAGCGTGAAGGCGTTGGAAGTGGATCAAGCCTTTGTCCGTTCGACAAACCAGATTCTGGTTGAATGGGATGGCACTAGGTAGTTTCATATCCAGCATGAGAACGACCTCGGATAACCGGGGCGCCTTCTAAGGGAAGAAACATCTATGGTAGGGTCGGCCAGCGCTGGACAGCGCGCGGAGGACACCTTTCCGAAAATCCTTCTAAGCAATGGGAAGGTATTCGGATCTCGGACGGCGTTCCGGGAAAAAGATCGGGGGATCTGGCAAAGCTGGACCTGGTCTGAGGTGCTTGATGAAATCCGTGCTTTTTCAATCGGACTTCAGTCTTTGGGTCTGAAACCCAAGGACAAGATCGCTATTGTCGGGGCCAACAGGCCGCGTCTGTACTGGTCGATGGTGGCCGCGCAGGCCCTCGGCGCGGTGCCAGTGCCGGTCTATTCCGATTCTGTTGCGGAAGAGATGGCATATGTCCTCGGCCACGCGGAAGTGCGGTTCGCGGTGGTCGAGGATCAGGAGCAAGTCGATAAACTGCTCAGCATGGGCGATGAAGTTCCGTCGCTGGAGCATCTCATTTATGACGATCCTCGTGGCTTGCGCGACTATCAGCAGGATCATCTGCACTTCTTCGACACGGTTCAGGAAATCGGCCGGAAACAGTTGTCTGAGAACTCCGGCCTGGAAGCCGAATGGGTCAACGGGTTCTCAGGGTATCAAGGCAGCGACATTGCAGTGATGTTGTACACCTCCGGAACCACTGGGCGTCCGAAGGGGGTCATGCTTTCGTTCGACAACTTGGTAATATCGGCACGCAACGGAAATGCGTTCGACAACCTCGATGAGACGGAAGAGGTTCTGGCCTATCTACCGATGGCCTGGATAGGCGATCACGTGTTTTCGCTCGCGCAGGCATTTACGGCCGGATATTGCGTGAACTGCCCGGAAAGCATGGACACGATCGATACAGATCGCCTCGAAATTGCGCCAACATATTTCTTCGCCCCGCCGCGCGTTTATGAAAATCTGCTGACCCGGATCATGGTCCAGATGGAAGACGCAGGTAGGTTCAAGAAAAAGATGTTTGATCATTTCATGGGCGTTGCCCGGAAAGTCGGCGAGAAAATCTTGAACGGTGAGCAGGTCTCGTTTGGCGACCGTCTTCTTTATAACATCGGCGAGTTCTGCGTTTACGGCCCTCTCAAAAACCGTATGGGTCTGACACGCCTGAAAGTTGGCTACACTGCAGGTGAAGCGATTGGTCCGGAGATCTTCCAGTTCTTCCGCTCACTGGGGCTGAACCTCAAGCAGCTTTATGGCCAGACCGAAGCCAGCGTTTACATCACCCTTCAGCCGGACGGCGAGATCTATGGTGACACGGTGGGTAAACCGGCACCGGATGTTGAGATCAAAATCGCCGACAACGGTGAAGTCATGTACCGCTCACCCGGCGTATTCGTCGGCTATTTCAAGAACGATGAGGCGACAGCCAGCACCAAGACACCAGACGGCTGGGTGCACACGGGCGACGCCGGCATTATTGCAGACAACGGACATCTCAAGATCATCGATCGGGCCAAGGACGTCGGCAAACTCAATGACGGAGCTTTGTTCGCTCCAAAATACATCGAGAACAAGCTGAAGTTCTTCCCGAACATCAAAGAGGCGGTTGCATTCGGTCATGAGCGGGACATGGTGACGGTGTTCATCAACATCGATTTGACTTCGGTCGGGTCGTGGGCTGAACGGAACAACGTCAACTATGCGTCCTACCAGGAACTGGCGTCCAACCCTGAAGTCTATGCGATGATCGAAAGTCACGTAGATCAGGTCAACCGTGACCTTGCCGGCGAACCGATGATGGCGGGTGCCCAGATCAAGCGCTTCCTGGTCCTGCACAAGGAACTTGACGCTGATGATGGCGAATTGACACGGACGCAGAAGGTCCGCCGGTCGTTCATCGCAGACCGGTATGCCCCGTTGATCGAGGCGCTCTATGACGGGTCGACCAGCAAACACGTGCGTACGGAAGTCACCTTCGAAGACGGGCGCAAGGGCGCTATCGAGGCGACTGTCGAAATTCGCGACATGAAGACCTACGAGCCCGGTGCAGGGTTCCAGGAGGCAGCCGAATGAACGCCCTAGTATCAGAGAAAGAACTTTCACCGGCTGCCGCGGGAGCACCTGCTGCCGGTGAAGAGCTCCTGCGCGTGGATAACGTGTCCTTGTCGTTCGGCGGCGTGAAAGCGATCACCAACATCTCTTTCGACATTCTGAAAGGGGAAATCCGCGCCATCATTGGTCCGAACGGGGCCGGCAAGACCTCAATGTTGAACGTTATCAATGGGTTCTACCACCCTCAGGAAGGCACCATTACCTGGCAAGGCAAAGTGCGCCGGAAGATGAAGCCGTATGAGGCGGCCAGCAATGGCATTGCCCGGACCTTCCAAAACGTTGCGCTGTTCAAAGGCATGACGACGCTGGACAACATCATGTCCGGCCGGTCCCTGAAGATGCACAAGAACTTCTTCTGGCAGATGCTCTGGCGAGGTCCGGCAGAAGCGGAAGAAATCGAGCACCGCAAGAAGGTCGAGGACATTATCGATTTCCTCGAGATCCAGGCGATCCGCAAAACCCCTGTAGGCCGTTTGCCATATGGCCTTCAAAAGCGGGTTGAGCTTGGCCGGGCGCTTGCCATGGAACCGGATCTTCTACTCCTGGACGAGCCGATGGCCGGCATGAACTTGGAAGAAAAAGAAGACATGAGCCGCTTCATCATCGATGTAAATCAGGAGTTTGGAACCACCATCGCCCTGATTGAACACGACATGGGTGTTGTCATGGATCTCTCCGACCGGGTCGTCGTGCTCGACTACGGCAAGAAGATTGCGGACGGTCCTCCCGAGGAAGTTCAGGCCAGCCAGGCCGTTATCGACGCTTATCTCGGTGTGAGCCACTAACGGGGGGAACCAAATGCTCTACGATATTTTCATTGATCCCTTCGTCCAAATGTACCAGATGCCGGACTTTTTCCTGCAGGTGCTTTGGGAAGGATTTGTTGCCGGGATCCTGTATGCGCTCATTGCGCTTGGATTTGTGCTTATCTTCAAGGCCTCCGGTGTCTTCAACTTTGCCCAGGGCATCATGGTGGTGTTCGCCGGCTTGACGCTTGTGGGCCTTCACGAAAACGGCGTTCCGGCGTATCTGGCCTTGCTGCTGACCATCGGTGTCATGGGTGTGCTGGCCTACAGCGTGGAACGGGTTGTGATGCGTCCGCTGGTCAATCAGCCAGACATCATCTTGCTGATGGCGACCATCGGTCTGACCTACTTCCTGATTGGGTTTGGTGAATTTGTCTTCGGTGGTGAGCCCAAGCAAATGATCACTCAAGAACTTGGCCTGCCAACCGGTTCAACGGCATTCGAATTCGGTGAGCGCGGTCTGGTTATCCTGCAACATATTGATATTGCAGCGGCTGTGATCGCGGTCATCATGGTGGCGTCGCTCGGTATCTTCTTCAACAAGACGCGTATTGGCCGGGCCTTGCGTGCTGTTGCCGATGATCACCAGGCAGCGCTTTCCGTCGGCATTTCGCTCAATCAGATCTGGGCAATTGTCTGGTTCGCAGCAGGCCTGGTTGCGCTTGCAACGGGGATCATGTGGGGCGCGCGCTCCGATGTGTCCTTCGCGCTGGAAATCGTCGCCTTCAAGGCCTTGCCGGTCTTAATCCTCGGGGGCTTTACCTCGATCCCAGGCGCGATTGTTGGCGGCCTTATCATCGGGTTCGGCGAAAAGATAGGTGAACTTTACTGGGGTGGTCTTGTCGGCGGCGGCATCGAGTCGTGGCTCGCCTACATCATCGCACTCATTTTCCTGCTGTTCCGGCCTCAAGGGCTGTTCGGCGAAAAGATCATCGAGCGGGTTTGACACCATGTTTTATCGCGAAGCTGGCCAATTCAAAACAAGCTACCAGGCGGACCAGGCGCTTATGCCGATCCGTCAGGACCGGATCGGTCTTGCGGCAATCCTGCTGATCGCATTTGTCGCCATTCCGTTCTTTGCCAACGACTTCTTTCTGACGTCCATCATGATCCCGTTCCTGGTATTTTCGCTGGCGGCGATCGGGCTGAACGTTCTGACGGGGTTCTGTGGGCAGTTGTCACTCGGCACCGGCGCCTTCATGGGTGTCGGAGCCTATGCTGCCTACAAACTGACAACCATCTTCCCGGACGCCAACGTTATCTTGATGGTGTTGTTGTCCGGCGTGTTCTCCGCCGGAGTTGGCGCAATCTTTGGTCTTCCGAGCTTGCGCATCAAAGGCCTCTACTTGGCTGTGACAACACTGGCGGCCCAGTTCTTCCTTGAGTGGTGCTTCATCCGCATTGGTTGGCTCTACAACTACAATGCTTCCGGGGCGATCGAAGTCCCGCACCGTGAAGCCTTCGGTCTCGTGGTTTCCGGTGCGGAATCGTCTCCACTGGTGCGTTACTTCATCGTACTGACAATCACTGTCGGCATTGCGATGTTGATGGCGAACGTCTTGCGCGGCCGGATCGGACGGTCCTGGATGATGATCCGCGACATGGACATCGCGGCGGAACTGATGGGCATCCGCCCCTTGCAAACCAAGTTGTTGGCTTTTGCCGTGTCGTCTTACATCTGCGGTGTTGCAGGTGCGATGATGGTGTTCTTCTGGCTCAACGCGGCTGAACCGTCATCCTACTCCATCCAGCTGTCCTTCCAGGTGCTGTTCATGGTGATCTTGGGTGGCTTGGGCAGCCTTGCAGGCGCCTTTATGGGCGCAGCGTTCATCTGGATCCTGCCGGTCTTCCTGAAGTTCATTCCGGGTGTTCTCGGATTTGACGTGGCAGCAGAAGCCGTCGAGCATGTCACTTTCATGATCGTCGGTGCATTGATCATCTTCTTCCTGATCGTCGAGCCGCACGGGTTTGCCCGGCTGTGGCAGATCGGGAAACAAAAGCTCAGGGTCTGGCCGTTCCCGTACTAAGGCGGCCAGCCTTATACCCGCCATCCGGACTTGGACCAGTCCGGGGAGGAATGGCGTCACTGGTCTGGCGGTATCGGATCGTCCGGTCCGCATGGGAGGAGTACAAAATGAACTTCAAGCAACTTGCTCTGGGAACAGCTGTTGCCGTCGGTGTGGGCTTGTCGGGTGCTATGACGCCTGTCGCCCAGGCCGAAGACACCAACTATGTTCCGCTGCTGACTTACCGGACCGGTCCGTTCGCAGCTTCAGGCATTCACATCGCCAACGGCATGCACGACTATCTGAAAATGCTCAATGAGCGCGATGGTGGTATCGGCGGTGTCAAGCTGGCCCTCGAAGAGTGCGAAACCGGCTACAACGCGCAAAAAGGCGTGGAGTGCTACGAAGCAACCAAAGGCAAAGGCGCGCTGGTCTATAATCCGTATTCAACGGGCATCACGCTCCAGCTGATCCCGAAGGCCAGCGTTGATAAAATTCCGGTTCTCTCCATGGGGTACGGTCTGTCTGCGGCCGCAGACGGCAACACATTCCCTTGGGTCTTCAACGTGCCGGACACATACTGGGACGGTGCTTCCGTGGTCATCAAATACATTGGTGAACAGGAAGGTGGCCTGGACAATCTGAACGGCAAAAAGATCGGTTACATCTTCCTGGATGCCGGCTACGGCCGTGAGCCGATCCCGCTTCTGGAACAGCTCGCAGAAAAGCATGGCTTTGAGCTCCTGAAGTACCCGGTTGGTCTGAAGGAAATGCAGAACCAGTCCTCACAGTGGCTGAACGTGCGCCGTGACCGTCCGGACTACATGATCATGTGGGGCTGGGGCGCAATGAACCCGACCGCGATCAAGGAAGCCGTCAAAATCCGTTACCCGATGGACAAGTTCATTGGTGTGTGGTGGTCCGCAGGCGATGACGATGCAGCTGCGGGCGGTCAGGATGCCAAAGGCTACAAGGCTCTGAACTTCTCTGGCGTTGGCCGTGACTTCCCGGCTCTGGATGACATTCAGAAGTATGTCATTGACGCTGGTCTGTCTTCCACGGACGGCGAGACACTGGGTCAGACGCTCTACAACCGTGGTGTGTTGAACTCCGTAATCGTTGCCGAAGGCATTCGGACTGCTCAGGAACTGACCGGTAAGAAAGTGATCACTGGTGAAGACATGCGGATGGGTCTGGAAGCCTTGAACCTTGATGAAGCTCGTCTTGCGGAACTTGGCCTTAAAGGTTTTGCACATCCGATGAAGGTGACCTGTGAAGACCACTCCGGCAGCCATCCTGTGTTCGTTCAAGAGTGGAACGGCACAAAGTGGCAGCAGGCATCTGGCTGGATTGAACCGATGACCGATGTCGTTCGCCCGCTTATCGAAGCTGCGGCTAAAGAATACGCAGAGAAAAACGCTCCGTGGCCTGCACGGACTGAACCCTGCCCGAACTGATTGGCAGCCCGCTCCGCCGCACCACTGCGGCGGAGCCTCTCAGGAGAGGACGGAATGGCTTTATTGGATGTAGAAACGCCGAACACGGAAGCTGCCGCTGAGCCGGCTGAAACGATCCTGTCGGTCAACAATATCGAAGTGATTTATGACCACGTGATCCTGGTGCTCAAGGGCGTGTCCCTGACTGTACCAAAGGGTGGGATCGTGGCTCTGCTCGGGGCGAACGGCGCCGGCAAATCAACCACATTGAAGGCCATATCCAATCTGCTCGGCGCTGAGCGCGGAGATGTGACAAAAGGCAAGATCCTTTTTGAAGGGGAAGAAGTTCAAGCACTGTCTCCAAATGATCTGGTCCGCCGCGGGTGTATTCAGGTCATGGAAGGCCGGCACTGCTTTGGTCACCTTTCAATTGAAGAAAACCTGCTGACAGGTGCTTACACACGCAAGGACGGGCACGCTGCGGTAAAGGCAGATCTGGAGATGGTTTATGACTATTTCCCCCGTTTGAGAGAACGCCGCCAGAGCCAGGCGGGGTACACCTCAGGCGGTGAGCAGCAGATGTGCGCCATTGGCCGGGCCCTGATGAGCCGGCCGAAGATGATCCTGCTGGATGAACCGAGCATGGGCCTTGCGCCGCAGCTCGTGGAAGAGATTTTCGAAATTGTTCGCAAGCTCAACCAAAACGAAGGTGTTTCCTTCCTCTTGGCTGAGCAGAACACCAACGTTGCGCTCAAATACGCAACCTACGGCTATATTATGGAATCGGGACGGATCGTTCTTGATGGGGCTGGGAAATCCCTTCTGGAGAACGAAGACGTCAAGGAATTCTACCTTGGTGTTGGCGGCGAAGGACGCCGCTCCTTCAAGGACGTCAAACACTACAAACGAAGAAAGCGCTGGCTGGCCTAAACAAGGGCTTACAGGCGGAGACGACCATGAGCAATCAACCATATGAGGCGCGCGAGCAGCAAAGCCCTGCTCAGCGCGAACAGGATCTCTTTGCCCGGCTACCGGAGCAACTGAGTGGCGCCATGCAGTCCGCCCCAGGGTGGGCGGCACAATTGGATGGTGTCGATGCGCATTCCGTAACAGACCGTGCGGCGCTCGCAAAACTACCGGTCTTGCGCAAATCCGAGATGCTCGAGAAGCAGAAAGCGGCTCCTCCGTTTGGTGGCTTCCTATCGCAAAACGGTGTCACGGCCGCGCGCGTTTTCATGTCGCCTGGACCGATCTGGGAACCTCAAGCACCCGGTCTGGATCCGTGGAACGGGGCGCGGGCGTTGCACGCTGCAGGCTTCAAGATGGGCGATACCGTTCTCAACGCCTTCTCTTACCATTTGACACCTGGCGGCTTCATCCTGGATCAGGCTGCGATTGCGATGGGCTGCTCCGTGTTTCCTGCCGGTGTTGGCAACACGGATATGCAAGTGGAAGCGGTTGAAGTATTGAAACCGACCGGTTTCACGGGAACGCCAGACTACCTCAAGGTTCTCCTCGACCGTGGGGCAGAGCAGGGCCGGGACATGTCCTCCATCAAGGTTGCGCTGGTCTCCGGCGGAGCCTTGTTCCCGGCCTTGCGCGAGGAATATGCATCCAAGGGCATATCCGTTGCGCAGTGTTATGCGACGGCCGACCTCGGTGTCATTGCTTATGAGACCGAAGCGCGCGAAGGCATGGTGGTCAATGAGGACTATATTGTTGAGATCGTGCGCCCTGGAACCGGAGAACCGGTTGCCGATGGCGAAGTCGGTGAGCTTGTGGTCACCAACTTCAACCCCCTCTACCCGTTGATCCGGTTTGGAACCGGGGACCTGTCGATGGTTATGCCCGGTCAGTCGCCCTGCGGGCGGACCAACATGCGGCTGGCCGGGTGGATGGGACGGGCCGATCAGCGGACCAAAATTAAAGGTATGTTCGTCGACCCGTCCCAAATCGCCCAGATCCTCAGCAACCATCCGGAAGTCAAGAAAGCGCGCTTGTCTGTCAGCCGTGCCGGGGCCAGTGATGCCATGAAGCTGTCTGTCGAGACGGAGGTCATGGGCAACGGGCTTGCTGAGCGTGTTGCAGATACCTTGCGGGATGTAACCCGATTAAAGGGAGATGTGGAACTTGTGTCTCCCGGGACGCTGCCTAACGACGGGAAAGTCATCGCTGACGAACGCGACTACGGCTAAGGTTGCCAGTCGCCTGGTCGGTCTCTGTTAAGAAAAGATCATCTGCGCCGGTGATGCCGCATTGGCCTTCCGCAGTCGTTGTCCTATGTATGGGCGAAAGTGACGCAAAGCGTAAGGGTAATGAAAGCAGATGAACGTTCAACCGACAGCTCCCATCCTCGATCAGGCAGCTGAGTTTCAAAAAGTCCGCCTGCCTGAGGGACACCCGGATGTGAAAGCCGGAAAGGTCGGCGTCCTTCTTGTCAATCTCGGCACGCCGGATGCGACGGACTACTGGCCAATGCGCCGGTATCTTCGCGAGTTCTTGTCGGACAAACGCGTGATCGAATGGCCTAAGGCGATTTGGTATCCGATCCTCTATGGAATTGTTCTGATGACCCGCCCGGGGAAATCCGGCAAGGCCTATGAAGAGATCTGGAATCACGAGAAAAATGAGTCGCCCCTGCGCACCATTACCCGCAGTCAGTCGGACAAGCTCACTGACATGCTGGGCGATGCCAATGGCCGGTTGAAAGTGGACTGGGCGATGCGTTATGGCCAGCCGTCAATCCCCGATAAGCTGAAAGCGCTGAAGGATGCCGGCTGCGACAGAATTCTCGTGTTTCCGCTTTACCCGCAGTATTCGGCCACAACCACGGCCACTGTGAATGACGTTGTTTGCAAAACCCTGATTGACATGCGTTGGCAGCCGGCAATCCGGACTGTGCCACCCTATCATGATGATCCGATCTACGTGAACGCGCTGGCGAAATCGGTCGAGAGACATCTGGAAAGCCTGGATTTCGAGCCGGAAACGATCCTTACGTCCTACCACGGTATCCCGCAGTCCTATTTCAAACGGGGCGATCCTTACCATTGCCACTGCATGAAAACGACGCGCTTGATGCGTGAGGTGCTGGGCATGGACGAAACGAAATTGCGGACCACGTTCCAGTCCCGTTTCGGGCCTGAAGAGTGGCTTCAACCCTACACCGACAAGACCGTAGAACAACTTGCCATAGACGGCATGAAGAACATTGCGGTCATGAACCCTGGGTTCGTGTCGGATTGCCTTGAAACGCTCGAAGAAATCGCTGGCGAGGCTGGCGAGATCTTTGAAGAGGCCGGCGGCGAAAACTTCACCCATATCCCATGCCTCAACGACAGCGATCTGGGAATGGATGTTCTGAACACGATCGTTCGCCGCGAGCTCGGCGGTTGGATTTGATCTGAATTGGAAGTTGAAGTTCATCGGGCGTTGCGAACAGCAATGCCCGGTGGATTGAGGCCGTCATAATCCAGCCAGGCTCAAGCGCCTAATATCATTTTGAAAACAGTCACACCACGTTGACGCTGGGTGTTTCGTCTGGAACAACCCGACCTCACGTCGTAATGTGCTGTCAGATAATGATTTTAGGAGGCTGAAATGCCTATTGCCGGATTTGATATTGTTTTGATCGGCGTACTTTTGCTGGTCATCCTTGTGTTCTTTGCCGGGGTCAAAACAGTCCCGCAAGGATACAATTACACGATTGAGCGTTTTGGGCGGTACCGCAAGACACTGACCCCAGGACTGAACTTCATCATCCCGTTCATCGACCGGATCGGTCACAAGCTGAACATGATGGAGCAGGTCCTGGATGTTCCCTCGCAAGAGGTGATTACCCGAGACAACGCGACCGTGACGGCCGATGGTGTCACGTTTTATCAGGTGCTTGATGCCGCCCGGGCAGCCTATGAAGTTCTGGGTCTACAGAACGCTATCCTCAATTTGACAATGACAAATATCAGGTCTGTCATGGGATCCATGGATCTTGATAGTCTGTTGTCCAACCGCGACGAAATCAATGCCCAAATCCTGAGGGTTGTGGACGCCGCTGCAGAGCCGTGGGGTATCAAGATCACCAGGATTGAGATCAAGGACATCAATCCGCCGCGTGATCTTGTTGATGCTATGGGCCGGCAGATGAAGGCCGAGCGGGAAAAACGGGCATCGATCCTTGAGGCGGAAGGCAAACGTCAGTCTGAGATTCTGAAGGCGGAAGGCGAGAAGCAATCGCTCATCCTTGAGGCAGAAGGGCGCAGAGAATCAGCGTTCCGGGACGCGGAAGCCAGAGAGCGTGAGGCGGAAGCCGAGGCCAAAGCAACGCAAATGGTCAGTGAGGCCATCGCCAATGGTGATGTGCAGGCGATCAACTACTTCGTTGCCAATAAATACGTTGAAGCCTTCACGGCGCTGGCTACGTCCCGCAACCAAAAGACCCTGATTTTGCCAATGGAAGCAACCTCCTTGCTTGGCTCGTTGAGCGGTATCGGCGAGATTGCGAAGGAAGCTTTTGGTGATGGCGATAAACCTCAACGGTCATCATCTGGGGTGCCGGTTACACGTACATCGACCGGAGAACAGCAATGAGTCTTACAGAGAGCATCATTCAGGCTCTCGGCTCGTGGAGCTGGGTCGTCCTGGGGTTGATCCTTCTGGGACTGGAAATCCTGGCTCCTGGCACGGTCTTCCTATGGTTTGGACTGTCTGCCATTGTGGTCGGGATTGTTGCGCTGCTCTTCGATTTCAGCTGGCAGGTTCATGTCGGCCTCTTTGTTGTCCTCTCAATTGTCAGCTTGTTGATTGGTCGTAAGCTGATGCTGAAAGCGGCTTCTGAGACCGGGGATCCGGGGTTGAACAAGCGCGGCAGCCGTTACATTGGACGTGAATTCACCCTCACGACGCCGTTAAGCGAAGGCGCCGGCAAGCTGTCAATTGATGATACGATTTGGCGGATTTCAGGCCCAGATTTGCCAGCAGGCACAAAAGTGCGTGTCGATGGTGTCGACGGCGCTCGGTTGGTTGTTTCCGATGTTAACGGGGAGAGCACGTCTTAGCCCCGTTGTAGATCGCAACACTGGCTTAGAGCTTGTGGCCCGGCGGGATCGGTGGTTCTTCGGCCATCAATAGGATACCAACCCGCCGGTTGGCCGCAAGATAAGGATCGTTCGGGAACAAAGGTTCTGTGTCCGACTTTCCAACCACTGAATAGAATTGTCCGTCCGGCACACCATACTCTGAGAGGATCTGACGGGCGACATTGGCACGCTCCGTCGACAGGTCCCATCCGGTGTAGCTGGGGTCTACCGTTGCTGCACCAGCTGTCGTATGCCCGGTGATCTCGATCCGGTTGGGCATTCGCGCAAGCACCGGTGCCATCTTCGCGATCAGCCGGCGTGTGGTCTCGTAAGGATACTTCGACCCTTCTCGGAACATGGACCGGCCGTCCTGATCAACCAGCATGATGTTCAGACCTTCCTCGGTCTCTTCCAAAATGATGTTGGTCGAAACTTCCGTGATTTCCGGCATTTCCTGCCAGGCTTGCCGAAGGGAGGCCGCGGCGGTTGCAAACTGACGCGGTTTTTCGATTTCCGCTTCCATCGTGTCGTGCGTGTTGGCTTCCGGGCCTTGTTTGCGGCGCTTCTCGTGGCGCTCTTGTGCAAAATCTGAGTCCAGTTCCTGCTCGACCTGGCTGATATCTTTCATGTAGTCCCGGATCGGGATGCCTTCGACTTCGATGATCCCGGTACGGCGAGAGTTTTCTTTCACGCCAAAGGCTTCGCGCATTGAACCGGCGACGACCTGAAGTTTTTCCTTATCTTGAATGGAAAACGAGATGATCAGAACGAAGAAACACACGAGGAGTGACATCAAATCGGCGAACGTCACCAGCCAATCCGGTGCGCCGCCTCCCCCTTGTGGTTTCTTTCTTGCCATAACGCGTTACTCGCCCCTAAGCCAACTTAAGCAGCTTCTGCCAGATCAGCCCGGGCTTTTTCCGGCAGATATGCGACCAGCATTTCCTTGATCAGGGCAGGGCTCTTGGATTCTCGGATTTGGCAAACACCATCGATGATCAGGGTTTGGTTCAATTCATCGACATCAAACTTTGCATCCAGCTTGTCGACCATCGGCAGGCACAAGATGTTGGAAATCAATGCGCCATAGAGCGTTGTCAAAAGAGCAACCGCCATGGACGGGCCGATCGCGGCCGGATCGTCCATGTTCGCAAGCATTTGGACGAGACCGACCAGCGTACCGATCATGCCGAAGGCCGGTGCCGAATCCCCAAGGGCTTTCATCACACGTTTGCCCTCCGACAAACGGCTTAATTGAAGGTCGCGTTCGCGCTCCATGGCTTCCTTGATGAATTCCAATTCGTATCCGTCGGCGATGTATTGCACGCCCTTTGCAAGGACAGGATCTGAAACGTCGACGTTCTCAAGACCGAGCGGACCGGACTTGCGAACTATTTCACCGAGGTTGGTAATTTCAGAGATGAGGTCGCGCGGGCTTGCGCTTTTCCCGGACAACGCAACCTTGAAGGCGGTCGTGAACGCCGCTGCGATATCGGAAACCTGAAATCGGATAAGGGTCGCGGCAAGGCCGCCACCGATAACGATCAGCATAGATGGAACATCGACGAATTGGCCGAAACTGCCGCCAAGAAAAATAGCGGTAATAACGATGGCAAACGCACCGATAATTCCAAGTAGGGTCGCGAGATCCATACGAAACACACCAAGGTCTCGGGCGAAAGGCCCAGTCAAACTTGGGAGCAGTGTAGGCTCGCTATGGCTAATCAAATGCTAATGCTGCCACTAAAATTTTGCAGCGCTGAGAAAATGTCAGAATCCGTGACCTACTTGTGAACGCAAAGCTTTCGTCTAAGCGGCACCAGCTCGAAGAAGGTCATGCATGTGAACAATTCCAACCGGTCGGCCGTCTTCTACGACAAAGACAGTCGTGATCGAGGAACTGTTCAGGAGTTCCAGGATTGAGGCGGAAAGTGTCCCTGGATGCACAGTCTTCGGCCCGCGTGTCATGATGTCACCAGCCGTTTTTTCCAGAAGGTTGGATGTCACATGGCGGCGCAAATCACCATCGGTGATGATACCCATCAACTGGTTCAACTCGTCTACGACACCCAGAACGCCAAAGCCTTTTTGTGACATGACAACAATACCGTCGGTCATGGGTGTAGCTGCCGGGACAAGTGGTAGCGACTCACCAAGATGCATGATATCTTTTGCCGTCTTGAGGCTGGCGCCAAGGCGGCCACCAGGGTGAAAGACCTTATAGTCCTGAACGGTAAACCCGCGCCCCTCGAGAAGCGCCACCGTCAAAGCATCGCCGAGGGCAAGCTGTACCAGAGCAGATGTTGTTGGTGCCAGCCCGTGCGGGCAGGCTTCAGCCACACTTGGCAGCTTTAGAATAATGTCCGCGGCTTGGCCGAGCGTGCTGTCCTGCCGTGATGTGATGGCAACCAATGGAACTTTAAAGCGCCGTGTGTAGGCCACAAGGCTGGCAAGTTCCTGTGTTTCACCGGACCAGGACAATGCAAGGACAACATCATCTTGGGTAATCATCCCGAGATCGCCGTGACTTGCCTCCGTGGCATGGACGAAGAACGCAGGCGTTCCTGTTGAGGCAAGGCTTGCCGCGATCTTGGTCCCAATATGGCCGCTCTTGCCGATGCCCGAGACAATGACACGCCCGGAAATGCCTTGGATCAGGCTGCAGGCTTTCTGGAAAGGCGCCGCAAGCCCATCTTTCAGAGCCACCCGCAATGCGCTCAGCCCTGCCATTTCGGTTTCTAGGGCCCGCTCAGCGGAAACGATATACTCCATGTGCAGCTCTGAGCTTTCCGAAGTGTTGGGGTCTTGAGCTGGGCTGGTCATGGATCGCGGTCTTTCTTGCTTTTCGGCGCTAGAATTAGGCCACAGCAGGCTTTCGTTCAAGAACCTGTTTATTTTATGTCCATATCCAGCAGCTATGGTTAATCAGCGTTGGCATTTTGCAATATGGAAACGAAGCATTAACCATCCTTCGTCAGGTTGGGCGGGTATAATCTGACCGCATTCTGGCTGTGAATGACCCGTTTTTTAACATGCATCATCTGTTTCGCGCTTAGCCTGGCGCTTGCGGAACCGTCGTTCGCTCAGACGGCGGTGCCGGGTCTGCGTGGTTCGGATGATCCTGGACGTGTCAATGCTGCAGATGATGATGGCCGGGAAGAAGCAGAAACACCGGCAGGTGTGAACCCGACACAATCAAACGTTTTTGCCCTACGCCCTTCCGTCAATATTGCGGAAGAAGAGGATGGATCAACGGGACTCGGTGCAGCCGGACGTGTTCAGCCAGTGCGGCCATTCTCCGACAGGATAACTGCCGTAACGCGTGCCGTCCCTCTCGCTCAGGGCGGGATCGACGATACTGTCTTTGGAGGTGACACCACGTTCGATGCGCCGGACGGGATTCGGCTCGGCTCGTTCATTTTGACACCGCAATTGACCGTCACCGCTGGCTATACCGACAACACCTCAAGATCAGCAACAGGTGGTGCGGGCAGTCTTTACAGAATCGCCCCGGACATTTCTCTGACTTCGGATTGGGTCCGGCATCAGTTTGATGCTTCCCTACGCGGCAGTTACATCGGTTATCCTGGAAATCCGGACGACGATGACATTTTCGGGTCCGCCGCTGCGGGCCTGCGTCTTGATATTACCGAGGCAACACGGGTTGATGCGGACATCAGCTACGGCATTAGCCGGGAGGAAGATGGGAGCGCCGAGTCGCTCGGGAATGACACTTTCATCCATGAAGGCAATATCGATCTCGGTGTCACGCGCAATGTTGGTCTTCTTGCTGCGACTGCAGCCGTTGGCGCAGATCGCAGGGTCTATGATTCAGATAGCACCATCGAGAGCGGGCGTGACAACACAGTCTATTCCGCGAGTTTGAGGCTCGGCAGCAACGCTGGAGGCTTGTTGTCACCGTTTGCTCAAGGCTCGCTCCTTTTCCGCCGGTTCGACCAAACCTGCAGCGACAGTATCTGCGAAATCCGGGATGCAGACGGGTATGAGCTTCGTGGCGGTCTTGCCATTGCAGCCGGCCCGAAACTCGTCGGTGAAGTCAGCGCCGGTTGGCGTTTGGAAGACATTGAAGACAGCCGTTTGAAAAATCTGTCGGGACTTGTGATTGACGGATCGCTGGTCTGGTCGCCCAGCCGCCTGACAACGGTCACAGCTGGCGTTGGAACGAGTTTTGATGCAACAGACATCGACAATGCCAGCGGCTCCATTATCTACTCTGGAGATCTTCGGCTTGCGCATGCCTTCAGCGACCGGTGGGTAGGCGAGGCTGGGCTTGGTTACAGCTATCGGACATATGAAGGTGTTTCGATCGAGGAAAATACGCTGACCGGCTTTGGTGGAATGACATACGCATTGACGCAAAACGTTGCGCTCACTGCAAATTATATTCATCGCCGCTTTGAGAGTTCCCAAGACGGTGGTGATTACACCGAAAACGCCATTGAAGCCGGCCTTCGTTTCCGGCATTAACTGCACAGTAACCAAAAACAGATCATTTGGACGAGGCGGGGCGACACTACGGTTAGGGCATTAGGAGGCCCGTATGCGGGATATTTTTCGGCAAACGACACGTGTGATCGGCGGAATGCCTTCGGTTTTTTCCTTCAAACCAGTGCTGCGCAACAGCCTAAGAGCGTTTGTTATTGCGGTTGGCAGTCTAAGCGCCAGTTCCGCCTTCGCTACGAGCGGCGGGGCGTCGGATCCCGGTTTTACCCGTTTTATCAAGGATTTCTGGCCGGCAGCCCGGTCTGCTGGCATCACCGCACAGACCTACAATGCGGTCTTCACGGGCATGCAGCCCGACAACGATACGATCCGCCTGATGAGCAAGCAGTCGGAGTTCGTAAAGCCGATTTGGGAATACCTTGACAGTGCAGTTTCCGATACCCGTGTCGAAAAGGGCCGTGAGCTTCTGATCGAGTACGATGGTGTCCTGCGCCAAATCGAAGCCCGCTACGGTGTCGACCGTGAGGCCGTGCTCGCCATTTGGGGCATGGAAACCAACTACGGCGGCTTCATGGGCCGCCACAACGTTATTCAGGCGCTTGCGACCCTGGCTTATGCCGCGCCGAGGCGGACAGACTTCTGGCGCAAAGAACTCGTAACGGCACTTGCGATTGTTCAGGCCGGACATGTGAAATTCTCTGAGATGGAAGGCTCCTGGGCAGGAGCAATGGGGCATACCCAATTCATGCCGTCCAGCTGGAAAGCCTATTCGGCGGATTACAACGGTGATGGAAAGCGGGATATCTGGACCTCAATACCGGACGCTCTGGCGTCCACTGCCTACTATTTGAAACGCCATGGTTGGCAGACGGGCAAGACATGGGGCTATGAAGTCCAGCTCCCGAACGGTTTTGACTACAATCTTGCCGATGGTGAGAAGACACTCACACTCGGAGAATGGCAACGTTATGGCATCCGCCGGGTAAATGGCCGAGGGTTTCCGCGTCCATCCGACAACGGCATCCTTGTCTTGCCTGCCGGCGCCTCCGGCCCCGCCTTTCTGATGCTGCGCAACTTTTATGTGATTAAGCGGTACAACAATGCAACGGCCTATGCCCTGGCAGTTGGCCATCTGGCGGATCGTATTATTGGTGGTGGACCTCTGGCCGGAAACTGGTCGAAGGAACATCTGCCACTAACACGGTCAGAAACGACCGAGTTGCAGGCGCTTTTAAACCAGAAGGGCTTTTCTGTTGGGGCTGCCGACGGCAAAGTCGGCCCGGCTACCCGCAGGGGCATCCGGGCCTATCAGCGGTCAAAGGGGATGGTGCCGGATGGGCATCCGTCAGTTGTTTTGCTGGCGCACCTGAAAACAGACCGCTAAACTGACCCGAACACGGATCGGTGTTGGGACGCGAACAGTGGCTTTCAAATCTTCACTTCGTCGTTTGACGCAGATGGCTCGGCCATCTGCGTTGCCGTTCGCACTTGCCCTGGCACTTCTTGTTTGTCCGGCTGAGCCGACTGGCTGGTTTCAAAGAGAGGCCATGGCTGAAGAACCGATAGTGCTTGCTCAGAATAATGGATTTCGGGGCTTCAACCCGTTCGCCCCAATTCAGCGTTTGTTTGGTGGTGGCCGTGAGAAAAAACGGCAAGCGCCAGTTCAGCAAGCTCCAAAAGTGGTTCGTCCTGCCGGCCTCCCGCCGCGCTTTGAGGAAGTGGAAAAAGACCCCGACGCCGGTCTGATCCTTGTGGTCGGAGACCGGATGGCACGGGGTGTGGCCGACGGTCTGCGATTTACGCTGGCGCAACAACCAAAAATCAAGGTTGAGGAAATCACCGAAGACCGGGAGGGTTTTGCAGGCGCAGAGTCGCCGGACTGGGCCACACGTACGCTCTCCCGTATTCGGGGCGCGGATGTCAAAGCGGTTGTCGTGATGATGGGATGGCGTGACCGGGACGAAGAGTTTCCGGGCGAACCGCCCATCGAGTATATGACGGCGGAATGGCTTGAGACCTATCGAAACAAGGTCATGGCGCTGGTTCGTAGTGTTCGGCAGGAGAAGCTTCCAATTGTCTGGGTCGGGTTGCCGCCCACCAATGACGAACTTCTCAACGGTGATTTCACCCAACTGAACTCTGTCTTTGCCGGGGCGGCGGAAGAGCGCCGTGTCCGATATGTTGATTTGTGGGATATCTTCCTCTCAGAGGATGGCGCCTACACATCCTTTGGTCCCGATGTAGACGGTAAGAACACCCGACTTCGGACCAATGACCGGATCGCATTTACATGGGCCGGGTACCGAAAAGTTGCGTTTTTTGTCGAACGCGAGTTGTCGCGTCTTCTTGGCGGCTATGGTGGACTGGCGTTCGAAGGTGTCGAGGATGACCCCAATTTCATCGTGTTGACGGGCCGGACAACATCACCTGAAGGTTTTTTGCTTGGCGGTGAGGACGATGCCGAAATTGACACCAGCAGTACAGCCTACCGGTTCTTCGTTGAAGGCGAGCCGCTTGCGCCGGTGTCCGGGCGTGTTGATGATCCGCGCATGATCGGCAACGATAGCGTGTCTTCCTTGGTAGAGGCGGAAGCCGGAGATACATGAGTTTCTATTCCGGGTCAGATGTACATTTCAACGCAACAAAAAGCCGCCGGAGATCCGGCGGCTTTTGCATGTCGTTTGACGTGTTTCGATCAGCGCGGCAGGTCGCTTGACCCGGTCAAGTACTCGTCTACCGCGCGCGCTGCCTGGCGGCCCTCACGGATTGCCCAGACGACCAGCGACTGCCCTTTGCGAACATCTCCCGCTGCAAACACCTTGTCGATCGATGTTTTATAGTCGTCAGTGTTGGCCTTGACGTTGGTGCGGCCATCCAGTTCGAGTTTCTCACCGGCCTGTGCGATGTAGGTGTCCAGGCGTGGTCCGGAAAAACCGATCGCTGCAAAGACCAGATCGGCACGCAGGATGAATTCCGTGCCTTTAATCGGCTTGCGCTTCTCGTCAACACGGGCGCATTTCACACCGGTTACGACACCATCTTCATCTGCGACCAGACCGAGCGTTGCAGCAGAAAACTCGCGCTCTGCCCCTTCCGCCTGAGAAGAGGATGTGCGGAACTTGGTTGGCCAGTAAGGCCAGATTGTGAGCTTGTCTTCTTTCAGAGGCGGGATCGGCCGAATGTCGAGCTGCGTGACTGAAAGCGCACCCTGACGGAATGCAGTTCCAACACAGTCGGATGCGGTATCGCCGCCGCCAATGACGACAACATGCTTGCCGCCGGCCCAGATCGGGGCTTCGTCGCCTTCCGGTTCGCCGCCAACGCGGCGGTTCTGTTGAACCAGGTAGTCCATTGCCCAATGGCAGCCCTGAAGGTCCATGCCTTCAACGCCAGGATCGCGCGGACGTTCAGCACCGGCGCACAGGATTACAGCATCGTGGCGTTCGGTGAGCTCGTCCATGCTGACTGTGACGCCGACATCGACGTTGTAGTGGAAGGTGACACCCTCGCCCTCCATCTGTTTGATGCGGCGGTCGATGAAGTGCTTTTCCATCTTGAAGTCCGGAATGCCGTAGCGCAGCAGACCGCCGGCCTTTGGCTCCCGTTCATAGACGTGGACCGTATGGCCGGCCCGGGCGAGTTGCTGGGCCGCGGCCATGCCTGCGGGGCCTGAACCGATGATGGCAACGGCTTTGCCTGTCTTCGTGGCGGACGGTTCCGGGGCAATCCAGCCTTCTTCCCAGCCCTTGTCGGCAATCGCCTGCTCGATGCTCTTGATGTTGACCGGAATGTCTTCAAGGTTCAGCGTGCAGGCTTCTTCGCACGGGGCCGGGCAGATACGTCCGGTGAACTCCGGGAAGTTGTTGGTCGAATGCAGGTTGCGCAGCGCGATGTCCCAGTCGCCTTGAAAGACCAGATCATTCCAGTCCGGGATCTGGTTGTTGACCGGACACCCGCTTGGTCCATGGCAGAACGGAATGCCGCAGTCCATACAACGTGCCGCCTGGTTGGCGACTTCCTGATCGTTGAGCGGGATCGTGAATTCGCGGAAATGGCGAATGCGGTCAGAAGCTGGTTGGTACTTCTGTTCCTGACGATCGATTTCCAAAAAACCGGTTACCTTGCCCAAGGCGACCTCCTCAAATTTGTGCGTCCTCAAGGTGGCTGCAATCGGCCGCGATCGGCGGCCGAGAGCCATTTTGTTCAATGTGCCGGTTACTCCGCCGCGACCATGCCGAGGCGTTGCTCTTCCATTTCCCGCAATGCACGGCGGTACTCGACCGGCATGACCTTCACGAATTTCGGCCGGTAAGTGGCCCAATCGTCCAGGATCGCTGCTGCCTTGGTTGAGCCGGTCAGCTCCTTGTGCTTGGTCAGCATCTGCCGCAGGCGCTCATCATCATGACGTGTCATGTCGCAGGAGAGATCCACACGGCCCTTGTGCTCAATGTCACCGCCATGGTGATGCAGCTTCTCAAGCAAGTCATCTTCTTCGGTGACTGGTTCAAGTTCCACCATTGCCAGGTTACAACGGGATCCGAAGGTTCCATCCTCATCGAGAACGTAGGCGATGCCGCCGGACATGCCAGCTGCGAAATTCCGTCCTGTCTGACCAATCACGACGACGACACCACCGGTCATGTATTCACAACCGTGATCTCCGACGCCTTCAACAACGGCAACCGCACCGGAGTTGCGGACTGCGAACCGCTCACCTGCAACGCCGCGGAAGTAGCATTCGCCCTCAGTTGCACCGTAAAGCACGGTGTTGCCGACAATGATGGAGTCTTCGGCAACGATCCGGGTGTTTTCCGGTGGGCGGACAATGATCTTACCGCCGGACAGACCTTTGCCGACATAATCGTTGGCATCGCCTTCCAGGTCCATTGTGACGCCTTTGGCGACGAACGCGCCAAACGCCTGACCCGCTGTGCCCTTGAGTTTGACCGTCAGTGTGTCCGGTTTCTTCAGGCCTTTGTTGCCGTAGCGCTTGGCAATCTCGCCAGACAGCATGGCGCCAACCGACCGGTCCACCGAACAGATGGTCTCCTCGATGGTCGACGGTTCCTTGGTATCCAGCGTGTGTTGCGCAGCTGCAATCAAGCGGCGGTCAAGAATGTCGACGATTGGGTGCTCTTGGCGCTCCGTCCAGCGGGTTTCTTCCGGCTTTGCGTCCGGCTGGAAAAAGATCCTGGAGAAATCAAGGCCGTTGGCTTTCCAGTGATCGAGCGCGGCTTCCTTGTCGAGGAAGTCGGAGCGACCAATGAGGTCATCGAGTTTTTCAACGCCGAGGGATGCCATGAGCTCACGGACTTCTTCGGCAACGAAGAAGAAGTAATTGATGACGTGCTCCGGAGTGCCCTTGAAGCGCTTGCGCAGAACCGGATCCTGTGTCGCAATCCCAACCGGGCAGGTGTTCAAATGGCACTTGCGCATCATCAGACAACCGGCCGCGATTAGAGGGGCGGTCGAGAACCCGAACTCGTCCGCGCCCAGAAGAGCACCGATGATTACGTCGCGACCCGTACGAAGCCCACCGTCAACCTGCAGGGCAACACGTGAGCGCAAGCCGTTCAGAACGAGGGTCTGCTGGGTCTCTGCAAGGCCAATCTCCCACGGAGAGCCGGCATGCTTGAGCGAGGTCAGCGGTGATGCACCGGTGCCGCCGTCAAAGCCTGAAATGGTGATGTGGTCTGCCCGTGCCTTGGCAACGCCTGCGGCCACGGTCCCGACGCCGACCTCGGAGACTAGCTTCACCGAGATGTCCGCGACCGGATTTACGTTTTTCAGGTCGTAGATCAGCTGTGCCAAATCTTCGATGGAATAGATGTCATGGTGCGGGGGAGGCGAGATAAGGCCAACGCCCGGGGTCGAATGACGGACTTTTGCGATCACCGCATCCACCTTGTGGCCCGGCAACTGACCGCCTTCGCCAGGCTTTGCACCCTGAGCAACCTTAATCTGGATCATGTCGGAGTTGACCAGATATTCGGTTGTCACGCCGAAACGTCCCGAGGCGACCTGTTTGATGGCCGACCGTTGCGGGTTCATGGTGCCATCGGGGAGCGGATTGAAACGTTCTGGCTCTTCGCCACCTTCACCGGTGTTGGACTTGCCGCCAATCTTGTTCATGGCGACGGCAAGGCTGGAATGGGCTTCTTTCGAAATCGACCCGAACGACATTGCGCCGGTGACGAACCGCTTGACGATGTTCTCAGCGGGCTCAACCTTGGAGATGTCGATTTCGGAGCGGCCGATTTCCTCTGCATTTTTGATGCGGAAATGGCCACGGATCGCGAAGCGTCCGCTTTCCTGATTCACTTCTTTTGCGAACGTCCGGTACATGTCCGGTAGCTTGGAGCGGACAGCATGTTGCAGGTTTGCAATGGAATCTGGCGTCCACATGTGGTTTTCGCCGCGGATCCGGTAAGCGTATTCGCCGCCAACATCCAGCGACCGGCGCAGAATTGCCACATCGCCGAATGCCTCGGAATGGCGCTGAACGGTTTCCTGGGCAACTGCACTCAGGCCAATGCCTTCGATCATGGTCGCTGTGCCGAAGAAGTACTTCTCGACGAATTCAGAAGACAAACCAACGGCGTCAAAAATCTGGGCACCGCAGTAGGACTGGTAGGTCGAGATGCCCATCTTGGACATGACCTTCAAGATGCCCTTGTCGATCGACTTGATGTAGCGCTCGACGACTTCGTACTGATCAACTTCTTCCGGGAAGTCCATCTCCATGTGCATGGAAAGAAGGGTTTCGAAGGCAAGATACGGGTTGATGGCTTCGGCACCAAAACCGGCAAGAACACAGAAATGGTGCACTTCACGGGCTTCACCGGTTTCAACCACCAAGCCGACAGATGTGCGAAGGCCCTTGCGGATCAGGTGGTGATGGACCGCAGCTGTCGCCAAGAGGGCCGGGATCGCAATCCGCGATCGGTTAATCATGCGATCCGACAGAATGATGATGTTGTATCCGTCAAGCACCGCTTTTTCGGCGCGCTCGCAGAGTTCGGCCAATGCGCCTTCCATTCCTTCAGCGCCTTTATCGGCGTTGTAGGTGATGTCCAGGGTTTTGGCCGAGAACTGATTGTCGGCGATGTCGCCGATCACCCGGATTTTTTCCAGATCTTCGTTGGTCAGAATTGGCTGACGGACTTCCAGGCGTTTGGATGTCGACAAACCTTTCAGGTCAAACAAGTTCGGGCGCGGCCCGATGAATGAGACCAGGCTCATCACCAGCTCCTCACGGATCGGGTCGATCGGCGGGTTGGTGACTTGAGCGAAGTTCTGTTTGAAGTAGGTATAAAGCAGCTTAGATTTGTCCGACAACGCCGAGATTGGCGTGTCGGTGCCCATGGAGCCAATAGCTTCTTGACCGACTGTTGCCATCGGGGTCATCAAAAGCTTGATGTCTTCCTGGGTGTAGCCAAAGGCCTGCTGACGGTCGAGCAGGCTTTCGCCTGCGACCGGGGCCATCTGGCGGACGCCCGGCAGATCTTCCAGAACGATCTGTGTCTTGTGCAGCCAGTCTTTATATGGGTTGGCCGTGGACAGCTGGCGCTTGATTTCGTCGTCAGAGACGATCCGACCTTCTTCCAGGTCGATAAGCAGCATCTTGCCCGGTTGCAGGCGCCATTTCTGGACGATCTTTTCTTCTTCAACCGGCAGAACGCCAACTTCGGAAGACATGATGACGAAGTCGTTTTCAGTCACGATGTAGCGGGCCGGGCGCAGACCGTTCCGGTCAAGCGTCGCACCGATCTGGCGGCCATCGGTGAAGGCAACAGCAGCCGGGCCGTCCCACGGCTCCATCAATGCAGCGTGGTACTCGTAAAAGGCACGGCGATTGTCATCCATCAGCGGGTTGCCAGCCCAAGCCTCCGGGATCAGCATCATTGCAGCATGGGCGAGCGAGTAACCGCCCATCACCAGGAATTCGAGCGCATTGTCGAAACAGGCTGTGTCTGATTGGCCTTCATAGGAAATCGGCCAGAGCTTCGAAATGTCGTCTCCCAACAGCGCGGATGAAACCGATGCCTGGCGGGCAGCCATCCAATTGACGTTGCCGCGGAGCGTGTTGATTTCGCCGTTATGGGCGACCATCCGGTAGGGGTGGGAGAGGTCCCAGGACGGGAACGTATTGGTCGAGAAACGCTGGTGAACCAGCGCGAGAGCAGAGGTGAACCGCTCATCCTTCAGGTCGCTGTAGTAAGCGCCAAGCTGATAGGCGAGGAACATGCCCTTGTAGACAATGGTCTGGCTCGACAGCGAGACGATGTAGAAGCCTTTCGTGACCGCATCTGTTTCCGCGCGAACGGTATTGGAGATCACTTTGCGCAGAACATAAAGCCGGCGCTCGAACGCATCCTGATCGTCGCCATTCGAGCGTTTGATGAAGACCTGACGCGATACCGGCTCAGTGGCTGCAATGTCTGGAGCTTTGGAAAGGGACGCGTTGTCGACCGGCACATCGCGCCAGCCAATCAACTCTTGCCCTTCGGCTTTGATGACCCGCTCTACGATTTCTTCGCACTTGGCACGCAGGACATCGTCCTGTGGCAAGAATACAAAGCCTACGCCATAGCCGCCGAATTCCGGAAGCGGTGTGCCAGCGGCAGACATCTCAGCTTCGAAGAACCCGTGAGGGATTTGAACCAGCATGCCGGCGCCGTCGCCCATGAGCGGATCTGCACCAACTGCGCCGCGGTGTGTGAGGTTCTCCAGAACCTGCAGTCCATCTGCAACGATCTTGTGGGATTTTGCGCCCTTCATGTGCGCAACAAAGCCAACACCGCAGGCATCGTGTTCGCGCGACGGATTGTAGAGCCCTTTGTCGGCGGCCGTGCCCAGTCGATCGGCAAGTGTTGTGGCTGTCACGGTGTTTGTCTCCGTCTGGCCTGCTTGCATGGCTGTGCTGGTCGTCAGCTCTGTCTTCGTCATGTGCGCCCTCACTGTTACCCCAGTGTTAGCCGTGGTTTGGAGCGTCGGGTTCCGTTCGGGTCGCATTCCATCAAGAGTGCGGCTCGGTGAACCCTGGCTTTTGCCCCGGCTCTGTCGATGTACTTACTGCAGCGGCTTGTTCTGGCAAACCGTCGCATTGCCGCAGCGCCAGTTAGCGCTGTTGAAACACAATTGCCTCATCTTGCTGGAGGCCCTCCCCGGACCGAGCAAGCGGCTGCTTGGATCTTACATTTATCACGACCGGCGGTCCGGTGGTGTTTCCCTTACCTCAAAAGGACAGTATGCCTGTCCTATTCCAAGCGGGCGGAACATGACAGATTTCATTGCAAGGAGCAAGTGTGTTTCTTTGTCGCTATTATAATTGTTTCGTACGTAAAGTGCCAATCGTCCGGAAACGTCGCGTTGAGTTGGGTTTGAGTAAGAATCTTTCGTTTAATAGTCTAAGGTAGGTGACAGCTCGCAGCAGTGTCACAGGCGTTTGATTTCCCATTGAACGCCAATCCGGCCATGTAACGGGTGTAGCAGCACTTATCCGGCATCGTGGTTGCTGCGCTGATTTTTTGACCAGAGGAGTTTGATATGAAAAACAAGGCTATGTCTGCAGCAGTTGTTGCTGGCGCCGTTGCCACTGCAATTGCAGGTCTTTCGGCGACCACTTCGACACCGGCCCATGCTCAAGCCAAAGAGAAATGCTATGGTGTTTCCCTGAAAGGCCAAAACGATTGTAAAGCCGGTCCGGGAACGACGTGTGCCGGTTCTTCAACCGTTGACTACCAAGGCAACGCTTGGACGCTGGTTCCGAAAGGTACATGCGTGTCCATGGAACTGCCGGACGGCCGCAAGGGATCCTTGACGGAATTGTCTCGCGACCTTCCGGAAGCGTAATTGGAAGAATTCGAATCGGCCATTAACGGGCGATCATGCGAACTCAGGCTGGCGGTTTGCGCCGCCCGCCTCACACCGTAGTTCAAGGTCTGGAGCTTGCCATGCGGTCCGACGAGCAACCCGTTTCTCCTTTTGGCACTCAGGCGGCCGTTCCGAACCGGCCCGGCGCTGGTTTGAAATCGGAGCATATCGCCGACATTCTTCAAAGCCACCCGGACATCGGATTTTTCGAAGTTCACGCGGAAAACTATATGGGCGCCGGAGGGCGGCCGCATCAACAACTCACGGCAATTCGCGATATCTATCCGCTATCGCTTCACGGGGTTGGTCTGTCCATTGGCGGCGAAAGCCCGCTCGACAAAGATCACCTGGCTCGGCTCGCGGAGCTGAACAAACGCTATGAGCCGGGTCTGTTCTCTGAACACCTGGCCTGGTCTACACACGAGACGACCTACTACAATGACCTCTTGCCGGTTCCATACGACCAGGCAACTCTCATACGCGTGTGCGATCACATCGATGAAGTTCAAGATGTGATGGGGCGGCAG
Source organism: Roseibium sp. MMSF_3247 (assembly GCF_030733765.1). Taxonomy (NCBI): domain Bacteria; kingdom Pseudomonadati; phylum Pseudomonadota; class Alphaproteobacteria; order Hyphomicrobiales; family Stappiaceae; genus Roseibium; species Roseibium sp. MMSF_3247. Next base: position 693,497 of record NZ_JASHII010000003.1, on the reverse strand, counting down.
ATGCTTTTGGAGAACCCGTCCACTTACATTGCCTATGCTCAGAGCACCTTCAGTGAGTTGGATTTCCTTAAGGAGATCACTCGCCGGACAGGGTGTGGTCTGCTGCTTGACGTCAACAACGTCTACGTGTCCTGTACTAACCAGCAACAGTCGCCGGCCGCTTACCTTGCCGAATTTCCCATGCAATATGTCGGTGAGATACATCTTGGAGGCCATGCTCCGGATATGGACGAGGCGGGACGTCCGCTGTTGATTGATGCGCATGACCGCGCCGTCGATGATGCTGTTTGGGCTCTCTACAAAGACGTGATTGGAATGCACGGCGCCCTGCCGACGTTGATTGAATGGGACAATGATGTTCCTGCATGGCCCGTTTTGCTTCGTGAAGCAGATGCTGCGCAGGAAATCCTGCGTCGTGCCGAAAACGCAGACCTGAAGGCGGTCAGCTGACATGGCACAAGTGTTTGTACTGCCAAGGCTCTCCGCAGCTGACTTTGGCGACGCTCTCATCAATCCGGAACTCGGGACACCCGAAGGCGCTGTCGGACCCGATGGGCTGCCGGACGTGAAACGCTTCAATGTTTATAGGAACAATGTCATCGTCAGCCTTTGCGAGGCGCTGGGCGAGACCTACCCGTCTATCAAAGCGCTCCTCGGCGACGAATATTTTGCGGCTTTGGCCCGTGCGTTTGTCGCAAAACATCAGCCGTCAAACCCTGTCCTTATCTGGTATGGAGAAGAGTTTTCAAGTTTTCTTGCCGCATTCCCACCGCTGAAGGCCTATCCTTATCTGGAAGATGTGGCGCGCCTAGAATGGGCTTGGCTTCAATCCTACCACGCGAAAGACTGTCAAGTTTTTGATCCGGCTACGCTTGCGACGATCCCGCCCGCAGATCTTGGAGGGGTGAGATTTCGGCGCCACCCCGCCGCAACGATCGTGGCTTCAGAGTGGCCGATCTGGGATCTCGTGAAGGTCAACCGGTTCAAAGATGGAGAGCAATCGCAGATCGATCTCTCTGTTGCCCAGCCCGTGCTGATCGTCCGGCCAGAGCTTGATGTCGATGTCCGGGTTTTGGAACCAAGCCATGCTGCCTTCGGGGGCGCAATTTTTTCCGGAGCGTCGTTGGGGGAAGCGGCTGAAACGGCACTTGAAGTAGACAGCGGTTTTACACTGGCTGATTGTTTGTCGAACTTTCTATCAAATGGGGCTCTTGCCGGTTTGCAGACCAAAGAACCCGCCTAAGCGGGATCCGGCTAGAAACAACAAAAGAGGCTATGAAGCGGATGGTTATTGGTTTTTTTGTAAGGCTTTACACGTTGGTGTTCGGCGCAATTGAACGGCTGACTGAGGGCTGGTTTCTGGGTCTTGCCTCCCGCCTTATTTTTGCTGCTGTGCTTTTTCAGTTTTTCTGGAACTCGGCGCTCACAAAAATTGGCGGCAACATCATGAACATCTTCACGCCGACGGCTGGCGCATATGCCCAAATGCTGCCGGCTATGATGGAGCAGGTCAGCTATGACACCAGCCAGATCGCCTTTTTTCCATATGGACTGATTGTCCTCCTCGGAACTTGGGGCGAGTTCATCCTGCCGGTGCTTGTTGTTGTTGGCCTTTTCACCCGCGCGGCGAGCCTTGGCATGATCGTCTTCATTATTGTCATGACTTATGTCGACATCACGGGTCATGGGGCCGATGCCAAGACAATCGGGGCGCTGTTTGACGGAGATCCTTATGCGATTATTGCAGATGATCGGCTGCTGTGGATCTTCCTGCTTCTGGTGCCGACTTTGAAAGGACCGGGTTTGATTTCGCTCGATGCGCTACTGGGTGTCCAGTACCGCAAGCGGGAAATGTACTACTAGGAAATAGCGGTTGCCCGGTTGGGGCCGTGGTGATTTAACGGCCCCATGAATTTTGCCAGTGACAATTGGGCGGGTGCAGCTCCGGCGGTGATGTCGGCGCTGACCCGCCATAATAATGGTCATGTGCCGGCTTACGGCAGTGACCCCCTCACCGAAAGCGTCTCCAACAAGTTCAATGAGCTGTTTGAACGGGAAGTGGCCGTTTTTTTTGTGGCAACAGGGACAGCTGCAAATTCGCTCGCCCTCGCAGCATACGGGAAGCCGGGTGGCGCCATTTTCTGCCACCGCGATTCGCACATTCAGGTCGATGAGTGCAATTGTCCGGAATTCATGACAAGCGGCGGCAAGCTGGTCAGTGTTCCTGGGGCGAATGGGAAGTTTGCCGCAGGAGGGTTGGCCGAGGCCATGTCCGCTTTCCCCGATGGTGTGGTGCATCATGGTCAGGTTGCAAGTGTCTCCATCAGTCAGGCGACGGAAAGCGGCACAGTCTACACGTTGGAAGAGATTGCCGCGATTAAGGAAGTTGCGGCTTCCCGGTCTGTTCCTTTGCACATGGACGGCGCTCGCTTCGCAAATGCACTCGTAACGCTTGGATGTTCACCTGCCGACATGACGTGGAAGTCCGGCGTGGATGTGCTGTCCTTCGGTGCAACAAAAAACGGATGCTGGTGCGCGGAAGCGGTCGTCTTCTTCGACCTGGAAGCTGCCAAAGGCTTTGAGTACTTCCGCAAGCGCGGCGGGCATCTTTTTTCCAAGAGCCGGTTTGTGGCTGCTCAGTTTGATGGATATTTCAGTGAAGACAGCTGGCTGGATACGGCAGCACACGCCAATGCGATGGCATTAAAACTAGCCGAAGGCATTCGGTCCGCTGGTGGAAGAACAGCCTGGCCTGTTGAAGCCAATGAGCTGTTTCCAATCCTGGAGCGTCGGCAGTTCGAGCAATTGGAAGCCAAAGGCGCAAAAATTTACGAATGGCCGGCGAAAGATATGCCTGAGGACCATGCTCCGCAGGCGGATGAAGTTTGCGTACGCATGGTGTGCAGCTTCGCAACGACCGAAGACGACGTGGCAGCGTTCTTGGGTGCGCTGTCCGAGATATCTTGAGGCTGCGGTAGATACGAAGAGAGGCGCCTGTTTGACAGGCGCCTCCGCACCGCTTCAGCTCAGGGGAGAAGCTGCCGGTTAGTGAGCGGTGCTTTCAATCTGTTTGGTCCCGCCGGATGTGATCTCGATCTTGCGGGGCTTCATGGCCTCGGGCAGTTCACGGACCAGGTCGACGTGAAGGAGACCATTTTCGAGGCTCGCACCGTCAACGCGGACGTATTCCGCGATCTGGAAGCGGCGTTCGAACGTCCGGGATGCGATGCCGCGATATAGTATTTCGCGATCAGCAGCTTCTTCTGCTTTTTCACCCTTGATCGTCAGAACGTGTTCTTTTGCTTCAACGGAGAGTTCCGCATCGCTGAAGCCTGCAACAGCCATGGTGATCCGGTAGGAGTTTTCGCCGGTCCGCTCGATGTTGTACGGCGGATAGCTTGGAGCTTCATTGCCAGCTGCATCCAGCATGGAAAAAAGGCGGTCAAAACCGATTGTGGAACGGTGAAGTGGGGTAAAGTCGAAGTGACGCATAGTCTGTCCTCTCTTTGAGCAACTGTTACTTCTGATTTTTGCGATCTCCTGTCCCCCATTATTGGCGAGACTGGAACGCTCCGCAGACCCGTTTTGGCGCCTGCACTGATCGAGATGGGAATTCTGAATTTTGAATTCAAGAGGTCGTGGGTAAGCGGAATCATCGGCGATGAACTGAAGATGAATAGGGCCTTCCGGTCCCGTTCAAACGCTCTTCGGCATTCTCCGGGTATCGCCAGCACGGGGCTGGCGGAACAAGGAGATCACACAATGTCGATGTCACTCATGAAGCGCATTTCCACGAAAGCGTCTGCCCCGATTGCAGGAGCGGTTTTGCTCTTGGCCGCCGGTGGAGCAACGCAAGCGCAGGCTGTTCCTGTCTCAGGTTTCGGTGCAAAGGCACCCGTGGTCAGCGGCATGACGATTACAGTCGATTACCGCGGCGGGCCGGGGCGCGGTTGGGATCGTCGGCACGGTCGGCATCAATACGAGTTGGGGCCGAGGCAAATTCGCCGCAGCTTGCGCCATCGCGGGTTTCATCGGATCAAAATCATTGATCGCCGCGGCCCGATGTACATCATCAAAGCACGTGGCTGGCGTGGTTTTCCTGTCAGACTCGTTGTCGATTCCCGCAATGCAGATATCGTGCGTAGCCGCCCTCTGGGCCCACGGTACAACTGGCACAGCCGGTGGTAATTCTGGTCACTTTTGGAGCCGGTCCTGCGGGGCCGGCTCAAAGTATATTGAGAGCTGGAGCTCAGGCGGCTATCACTGATCGCTGCGACAAGCGAATCGGATCAAGATGAGCCTGATTGACACCAAGGATAATCCGGTCCCGGATGGGGCCGTTTCCGGGTTTTTGGAGATGAATGGCCGGGTCAAGCTGCGCTATGCGCATTGGCCTGCTGCGCCGGGCAAGTCGTGTCGGGGCACTGTGACCATCCTCCAGGGACGCGCTGAGTTTATCGAAAAATACTATGAAGTTGTCTCCGACCTGCGTTCGCGAGGATATGCTGTTGTTGCCTTCGATTGGCGCGGGCAGGGCGGTTCGACGCGTTTGACCCGAAGCCCGGCGCGGGGACACGTCACGAACTTCAAAAGATATCAGCAGGATTTGCTGGCGATCTTGAAGAACGTTTCCCTTGCAACCTACCCGGGGCCGCATTTTGCGCTGGCGCACTCTACGGGCGGCCTCATTTTGATGTCATGTTCACAGCGACTGCGGACGATGTTGGATCGGGCGGTTATTACGGCGCCGCTACTGGCGATCGCACCAAGGGATTGGGAAAGCGAACTGACGGCCGGTTTGCGAAAGCTGCTCCGTATTTTGACTTTGGGGCTGTTTGGAAGACCTCAACTCAGGGCGACCCGCCCGTCCACTTCCCGATTGATCGAGACACTCGGTTTTGGCCTTGCTCGATTTTGCGCCTGGACCTTTTTGGGCCGGCTCTACGTTCCAGGTGGAAACGGGAGGCTTACGCTCCCATTCGAAGAAAACCGCCAGACAACTGACCGTCAGCGCTATCGCAGGTTTTCCAAGGTTCTGGAGGAGTACCCGGAAATCGGTATCGGATCGCCGACGATGAGTTGGCTGAACGCAGCCGCCACGGCCATGAAGTCGATGCGTCAGCGCCGGGCCGGACCTGAAATGCGACTGCCGTGCCTTATACTTGGTGCCGGCCGTGACAGAATTGTTTCGACGCCTGCCATTGAAGAGTTTGTCTCCCGCACAAAAAATGCATCGTATATCGAGATCTCGGGCGCGGAACACGAGCTTCTTATGGAAGCCGACAGATACCGGGACCAGGTCTGGGCGGCATTTGACGCCTTTATTCCGGGTTTGGAAGCAGATTTAGTGATGGACCAGGCGGGTGCTGATTGATCTTCAGTGATACGCCGCCTGGTTGATCTTGCAGGCAAGTATTAGACGGCAGCTTTCGCCAGTTCGGTCAGCAAGATGTCGTGGAGGCGTTTATCGCCGGATGCAACGATCTGACCGCCATCTGCCGGTGAGCCGCCTGTCCATGTCGTCACAACGCCGCCGGCACCTTCAATTATCGGGACCAATGCGACGATGTCATAGGCTTGCAGCCCGGACTCTATGACGGCGTCGCCATGGCCCGCTGCAACCATGCAATAGGCGTAACAATCCGTTCCGTATCTCGTCAGCTGTGCCTTTGCCTCCAGTCGATCAAAGACCGGCCGTTCGCTGGCGTTAAAAAGCGCGGGTGTTGTCGTAAACAAGGTCGCGCTGTCGAGCGATGCGCAGGCCCGCGTTTTTAGATCTTTTTGGCCGAGAGGCCCATGATACCAGGCGCGTTCACAATCCCCGCTGTAGCGCTCGCCAATGTAAGGCTGGACCATCATGCCAAGGCTGGGTTTGCCATTTGACCGGAGGCCGATCAGCGATCCCCAAGTTGGAAGACCGGTAATAAAGGCCCGTGTGCCATCAATCGGGTCCAAGACCCAAACATGATCAGAATCAAGGTTCTCTGGTCCATGTTCTTCACCCAGTATGCCGTGGTCGGGGTAGTGTTCGTTGATCAGCGCCCGCATGGCTGTTTCGCCGTTCTTGTCGGCGATTGTGACCGGGTCGAAACCGCTTTCCAACTTGTTGTCGACCGAGAAGCCTTGCCGGAAATGCGGCATGATCGCAGCGCTGGAAGCGTCCGCCAGGCGATCGAGAAATGGAGCCAGCGGGTTTGCACTGGCAGCGAGCGGCATGGACATATGGCCTCCAGTCGATGTGTCACTTTTCGGTCAGAACGACCGCAGGTGGCTGTCTTATAACCTGATTTGCAAAAAAAGAATTCGGAATACCTGAATTGATGCTCATATTTTGAGCATGAAACAACCGCTGTTGGGGTTGCATTTTGTGCGGTGCGGTGCGATCTTATTGCGGTGCGATAGAGCTTTCTGTCGTACCGCCCTCCTTGGGCGTTTCCTCCCTAGACTTCGGCCGCCTCGTTCGAGTGCGGCCTTTTTTTTAATTCGATTTAATTCAGGGATTATTCGGCCGCGATAGAATCCGCGACGAGACCGGCGTCCGGCATTGCGGTCAACTCCCGGACGAAGTCTTTCAGATCGTGGAACAATTGTCCGAAATGGGCCGTCGGTTCATGGGTCGCTTCGTCCATGTAAAGGCCGCGATTGATTTCAATTTGAAGAGCATGCAGTCCGCTTGACGGCCGGCCGTAATGCTCCGTTATGAAGCCGCCCGCATACGGTTTATTGCGGCTCACGCTGTATCCTTTGCTCCGCAATGTTTCAAACGCAAAGTCGGTGAGGTCGCTGTTGCAACTGGTGCCGTAGCGATCACCCAGAATGAAATCGGGCCGTGTATCTGTGGTCTGACATTTCACTGTTGACGGCATGGAGTGGCAGTCAATCAAGACTGCATGCCCAAATGTCACGTGCGTTTGCGCCAGCAGACGCCTCAGTGTCGAGTGGTAGGGCTTATAGATCGTCTCGATGCGGTTGAGCGCTTCTTCAACAGGCAGCCTGTGCCGATATATTTCGTGGTTTTCGCTGACAATGCGCGCGACGGTTCCAAGGCCACCCGCTACCCGGATTGAGCGGATGTTTGCGTAAGACGGCAGCCGGCCGTCATACATCTTCGGATCGAGCTCATAAGGTTCCCGGTTCACATCCAGATAAGCGCGCGGAAAGTGTGCCCGCAGCATGGGGGCACCAAGTGGCACCACATGCGAAAAGAGCTCGTCCACATAAGCATCTTCGGACCGCCGGATCGAGCGCGCATCAAGCCGTGAGGCAGCCAGGAAACTCTCTGGATATTGACGGCCCGAATGAGGAGAGTTGAAAACAAATGGCAGCCGTTGATCAGCAGGGGACAACACATCAAATGCAGGAAAGCCGTTGAAGTCGACTTCGAACTGGCTGTATGGGGCGCTGGGCGTTGAACTTGTCAATATGTGTGTCCCGTTTGCGGCGATTGCCTATCGTGCCAAGGAATCAACACGCAGTCCACAGTCGAGCGCGCAAAAGCTTAGGAGAACCAATTCACCCTATCTTTCTGTTGATTTCGAGCTATAACCGGCGAAAGACTTGAATGCTCCGTAATGCGAAGGAAATTGGTTGCAAACTATGCCGCGTATCCTGCTTGCCGAAGACGATAACGACATGCGCCGGTTCCTGGCGAAGGCTCTGGAAAATGCCGGGTATGACGTTGTGTCATTTGATAACGGCAAAAGCGCGTATGAGAGACTGCGCGAAGAACCGTTTTCCCTGCTTCTGACCGATATTGTGATGCCGGAGATGGACGGCATTGAGCTCGCGCGGCGTGCAACGCAGCTCGACCCTGATCTGAAGGTGATGTTCATAACCGGATTTGCAGCCGTTGCGCTCAATCCTGAATCGGATGCGCCGAAGGATGCAAAGGTTCTTTCAAAGCCCTTCCACCTCAAGGACTTGGTGCAGGAAGTGGAGCGAATGCTCGCTGCCTGATCGGCATTTTCAACAGGCTGAAGAGCGAAAAAGGAATTTTTGACAGTTCGGTGAAAAGGGGGTTGCACAGACTTTGGATCCCCGCTATATCGCACCCCACCACGGCGTTGGGGCGCCGGTGGCCGAAGAAATTCGGGCGTGTAGCTCAGCGGGAGAGCACTTCGTTGACATCGAAGGGGTCACAGGTTCAATCCCTGTCACGCCCACCATTATTGCGCAGATCAAATCAGTGACGCGCTCTAGCTAGGAAGACTGGCGCAGATATCTGCAGCGACTTCCGGCAAAAATGACTGAGAAGAATGGGCGCCTTGGGCGCTCATTTGGTTTGAAGCTAAACAGACGACCCCACGGGGACAATGACATGAAGATCAAGAATTCGCTCAAAGCGTTGATGACCCGTCACCGGGAAAACCGCATGGTCCGCCGTAAGGGCCGCGTTTACATCATCAACAAGAAAAACCCGCGCTTCAAGGCACGTCAGGGCTAAGTGTTCTGACGCTGCTTTTGACAGCGTCACGCAACAGGCATTGTCAGGTGCGCGCCTTAGAAAGGCGCTGTATCACAATGTACCCAATTCGCGTTTGTGTGAACGTGTGAGCTTTCGGGATTGACCGCCGCATTCAACGACCCATAATCGTTGTATGCGGATTTTTGTGTTTGCCACCTTTCTTTTTCTGTCTCCGGTTGTGGGGCTTGCCCAACCGGTGCCTGATCTTGGCCCTGAGACAGATACGCCCTCTATTGATGATTTTGATGCCTTGCCGGATGCGGAGCCGGACGAAGGCGGGCAGGTGGTCGTGGAAGAAACCGACCCTGGCGAAACTCTTACCAAGCTCGATAGTCTTTATGAAGATCTCGCAGGTGCCGAAGATCCGGCTGCGCGCCAACGCGTTGCACGCGACATCCGGCGCATTTGGATGGACTCGGGCTCTGATACTGTCGATCTGTTAATGGCGCGCGCTGGGCGCGCCATCCAGGCCGAGGATCATGGGCTTGCGCTTGATCTTCTCGACGTCGTTGTCGTCCTTGAGCCGTCCTTTGCTGAAGGGTGGAACCGCAGGGCGACCGTGCATTACATGAAGGAAGACTTCGGCAAGTCACTTGTCGATATTGAGCGAACCCTGGCCTTGGAACCCCGGCATTGGGGTGCATTATCAGGCCTTGCGATCATCCAGCGCCGATTGGGATTTGAAGAGCAAGCGCTGTCCACGTTCCGGCGGGCATTGGAAATCCATCCAGGTCTCGAAAACGCAAGTGATGCAGTCGAATCTCTGGAAAAGGAAGCAGAGGGCGAACCCGTTTGATGGAAACGCGCAAATCCTGCGCCACTTAACCCGTATGACGCGTTCCAACGATACGGTTTCAGGCCCTCAACATGCTCTCAGTTCTGCTCGCAATCCTTGTTGTACTCGCATCGCTTGCCGGTTACTCGGCCTTGCGGTTTCATCAGATCAGACGCTCGATCCAACCTGATGGGGAAATGTGCGCCGTAGACGGTGTGCAACTCCACTATCATTTTTTCCCAGCGGAAAACGCGTGTCCCGATACGCCGACCTTGGTCTTCCTGCATGGTGCGAGCGGAAATGCCTATGATTCTCAACTCGCGTTTCTAAAGCCGCTGAAAGGTCGTTATCCGCTGCTTTTTTTGGACCGGCCGGGTTTGGGTTTTTCCGGTACGATCCCGGATGGAAAGAACTCGCCCGCGCGTCAGGCGGAGCTGATTGACGGACTGCTTCGTGAATTGGGCATTGATCGTTGTATTGCCATCGGTCACTCACTCGGCGCGTCTGTCACCGCTGCACTTGGTCTGAGGGCGCCGGACCGGATATGCGGTTTGGCGTTTTTAGCGCCTGCAACACATCCTTGGCCTGGCGGTGTCGCGTGGTACAATCATGTGGCAGCAGCGCCGGTAATCGGGTGGTTGTTCTGCCGGATCTTGACGCTTCCCGTTGCCGAGTATTTGGCACCACAGTCCATCCGGCACGTTTTTCATCCGGAGCCGCAGCCAGAGAACTACAATCAGGCAACACGATTGCCATTGCTCTTTTTGCCGGACGCTTTCCGCTCAAATGCCACGGATATCGCTCGCTTGAAGCCTCACGTGATAGCGCAGTCCAAGGACTATGGTGGTCTGGAGCAGCCCACTGTCATCTTAACCGGCACGGAAGACACGGTCGTGTGGCCATCTATTCACAGCGAAGGTTTGCTGCGCGATCTTCCAAATGCCGAGCTTGTGGTTTTAGAGGGGGCGGGGCACATGCCGCATCACACCCGAACGGATGCGATTGTCGAGGCTTTGGACCAGCTTGTTCTCCGGGTCGGGAGGGCAAGCGTATTGGATTGCCGGAGCAGCGTATAAAAAAGGGCGGCCAGTTGCCGCCCTCCTGGAAATTTCAACCGATTAGATCGTCAAATGCCGCCCTGGCCGTCTGTGCCAACAAACGCAATCCGCAACATATTGGTGGATCCTGGTGTGCCGAACGGAACGCCGGCAGTGATGATGATCCGCTGACCCGGTTTTGCCCATCCTTCAGAATGAGAAATCCGGCAGGCGCGATCGATCATATCCTCTTCGTTGGCAGCGTCTTCGCTGACCACACAGTGGAGACCCCAACCGAGCGACAGCCGACGGGCTGTTGCCATGACGGGTGACAATACGATGATCGGGCTGGACGGGCGTTCCCGCGAAGCGCGCAAACCCGTGGCGCCGGATGTCGTGTAGCAAACCACTGCAGCCAGATTAAGCGTTTCCGCAATTTGGCGTGCCGCCGCAGAGATCGCATCAGAACCGGTCGCTTCCGGTTCGGTACGCTGGGCGTAGATGATGGTCCGGTAGTTCGGATCCTGTTCCACCTGTTGAGCGATCCGGTCCATTGTGGACACGGCCTCGATCGGAAAGTCGCCAGCAGCCGATTCCGCGGAGAGCATGACTGCGTCAGCGCCTTCAAAGACAGCAGTCGCGACGTCAGAAACCTCTGCACGGGTTGGTACCGGTGCGGTGATCATGGACTCAAGCATTTGGGTTGCGATAACTACAGGCTTTCCTGCGCGCCGGCAGGCGCGTGTGATCCGCTTTTGCAGACCTGGAACCTGTTCCAGCGGCATTTCAACGCCAAGATCGCCACGAGCCACCATGATCGCGTCTGACAGCTCGATGATTTCATCAAGGCGACCGATCGCTTGCGGCTTTTCAATTTTTGCAAGTACACCGGCGCGGCCGCGGGTGATCTTGCGCACTTCTGCAAGATCGTCCGGGCGTTGAACGAAGGACAGGGCAACCCAGTCCACATTCTGCTCCAACGCGGCAATTAGGTCCTTGTGGTCCTTTTCCGTCATCGCGCTGGTCGCGATTTCAGAGTCTGGGACGCTGACGCCTTTCCGGTCAGAGAGCTTGCCGCCGACGATAACTTCGGTCTGAGCTTTCGTCGGAGACGATTCAGTCACGCGCAGCTGGATCTTGCCATCGTCAAGAAGTAGCCGGTGGCCGGGTTCCAGAGCCTTCAGGATTTCGGGGTGAGGAAGGTGGACACGATTGACATCGCCTGCCGATGTGTCTGCGTCCAATGTAAAGACTGCGCCGTTTTCAAGCATCACCGGGCCATCGCCGAATGTGCCTACGCGTAGTTTTGGTCCCTGTAAGTCGGCAAGAATCCCAATCGGTCTTCCTGTTACTTCCTCCACAGCACGGATGCGGCTGACCAGCATCTTGAGACGATCATGATCGGTATGGCTCATGTTGATGCGAAACACATCAGCACCAGCTACATACAATTTTTCGATGATGTCTTGTTCTGAGGAGGAGGGTCCGAGAGTTGCGAGAATTTTAACTCGTCGGTTTCGCCTCATCGCCCACCTGTCCCTTGTTGCACGGGTTCTGTGAGCTGGACTGTCCAGCTGCTTTGTTCTCCCGTGTCGATTTCAAAAAAGCCTGTCCGCTCGAATCCCCGAGCAACACAATCTTCAATTCCGCGAATAGTGAATTCTTTTTCCCGGGTGCACATGAATGCGCGACCGCCCCATTCGCCGAACTGATCGTAATCCACCGCATAGATGTAATAGTAGCGTGACACCAAAGCGCCCGGGACCAGTGTTTCACAGCTGTTGGACGCAAGGTTCCACCAACCTTCAGTGATCCAGTCGGACTTGTCCTTGTATCCAATAGCCACACCAACCTGGCTGTCCGTCTTGTTGCATAGACGGAGATCAGCGTGTGCGTTGTCGCTGAAAATGGTGTTCAGGAAGACGGCCAGACATAAGGCGCAGAAGGTCTGGATGGATGCACGCATCCACGTTTGCGACCAGCCCCGGTGCCGTTCCCCTACCTCTAACATACGCAGTCGTTCACTTTGCTGCTTTACAGACATTGGCTTTTTGCGTGGACAGAAGTGTCTTGTCAACGTCGTTAACAAGATATGTGCGGGAGGAAAACCCCTTGACATCCATCGCTTCCATCTCTTGGGCCCACCCAGATGAAACCAAGCTACCCTATGAAGTTATAATTGGGGCGGGAACATGACCGTATCTCCGTGGGTAGCCGTTAGCCGTCAAAAAAGGGTAACCAAACACTTTCATCCACATCAAAAACCTGGGTTGTTGATTGCTGGCAGCTGCGATCATCTAACGGGCTGATTTTTCACGATTCGGGCCCATATAAGCGGCTGTCGTTGGAATTGGGCTTGGTTCCGCTGAGCCTTTGTCGTAAATCTGGCGCCCTGCCTCCACAGCCGCATTAGAAATCAAGAAGACCACGATGACCGATCCTGTCCCAATGCCGGACACGTCTTTTCAGCCGTATGAATATGTTCATGGTGACGAGACCGCAGGCATCCTGCTCTTGTGTGACCATGCGCGGAATACGGTCCCGGATGAGTATGGTGATCTTGGGGTCCCTGCCGCTCAGTTTGAGCGGCACATTGGCTACGATATCGGAGCTCGGGCGGTCACGTTGGAGCTGGCCCGGCGTCTCAATGCTCCGGCTTGCTTGTCGACATTCTCAAGACTGTTGATTGATCCCAATCGGGGCGAAGATGATCCGACCCTAATCATGCGCTTGTCGGACGGTGCCGTTGTCCCTGGGAATGCGGGAGTTGATGCCACCGAGAGGCGGCGGCGGATTGATCTTTTTCACAAGCCGTATCATGACCTGATCGATGCAACGCTGGATCGGATGATGGCGGTTGCGTCGGCGCCTGTGATCATTTCGATCCATAGTTTCACTCCAGTCTGGCGGGGCGTCCCGAGACCTTGGCATGTTACGGTGCTCTGGGACAGTGATCCGCGCGCTGTCGATCCCATGCTGGCAGGTTTGAGGGCACAAGCCGATCTGGTTGTCGGAGACAACGAGCCTTACGACGGTGCCCTTGAAAACGACACGATGTATCGGCACGCAACCAAGCGGGGCCTGTCTCAGGCTCTTCTGGAGATCCGGCAAGACCTGATCGGAGATACCCGTGGGGCGTTGGAGTGGGCCGATCGGTTGGAGCCGATACTGAAAGAACTCGCACAATCATCGGAATGCCGTCAGGTTCGGCACTATGTGTCGCGATGTGACAACAAATGACCGCTCGGTTTCAGGAGCAGACTTGAGGGAGATGAGTTGATGGATGATCAAACGAAAATTGAGCTGGAGGCTGCCGTTTTCCGTCGGTTGGTCGAGCACCTGCGTGGCCGGACCGATGTTCAGAACATTGACATGATGAACCTTGCAGGCTTTTGCCGCAATTGCCTGTCCAATTGGTATGCGGATGCGGCTGCCGAAAAGGACATGAACCTGGACAAGGACGCAGCTCGCGAGATCGTTTACGGCATGCCCTACGGTGACTGGAAGGCAAAGTATCAAACCGAGGCCACAGCTGAGCAGAAAGCCGCTTTTGACAAAAACAAGCCTGAGCATTGAGGGCTTTGGTCTGGTCCGCTTGACGTGCGTCTTGAAGTCTGGCACGGCACCGGCCGGAATTAACGTGGACTGGTGTTGTGGCACCGTCCGTGACGTGATCGCAGAAGAAGAACACAACTAGCCAAGGAGAAACACTCGAATGTCCGATCCGGGTGGAGTGGCCGCAGACCAGCTGCGCGCCTTCATTGAACGTATTGAACGTCTGGAAGAAGAAAAGAAGGTCATCTCGGATGACATCAAGGACGTTTACGCCGAAGCCAAGGGCAATGGCTACGACGTCAAAATCCTGCGCAAGGTTGTCTCTCTTCGCAAGAAGCAGCCGCATGAGCGCGAGGAAGAGGAAGCTGTGCTCGACCTCTACCTGCATGCGCTCGGCATGGCAGGGCCTGGGCCTTCCGAGGGCTGAGCTGACTACCGAAACTGAAAACGCCGGGCAGTTGTCCCGGCGTTTTTTTTGATGTCACTGCGTTCTGAAATTTCGCTATCTGGCAAACCGGACAGGCAGCACCACGATCGCAGGTCCGTCAAATCGGTCGGTGCGCAGATTGCCATAAGGATCTTGCTGAAAGCTTGCAGCTACGAACCTGTTACCCGGCTTCATCACATTGTTCAGTTGCCGTTGATTGGGATGGCTCAGCCACGCAAAAGTCTGGTGGCGGGCTGTGCCTGCGCCAGTAAGCAGAAGTGGTTCGGACCGGTCCGGAAGACTCGCGAATCCGGCAAGCGGATCAACAATCTGGTCTTTCTGAATGCGCCCGGATACCGATGGCCGCGCGGCGGTCGCTGCCGGTGCAGCCGTTGGACGTGGCGCTGCAGCTTGTTGGTTCGTGGCGGTGCCAGGCCGCAGTGACCGTGTCAACTCGGGCGGTGTCGGTGCCGCCGATGCATAGGCAAGTGTGGTATCTGAGCGGGGCGCAGGGGCTGGTGACGGGATTGCAGTTCCCGTTGCAGCAGCAATTGCCGCCACCGGATCGTCAACCGTTGTTCCCTCAGAGCCACCAATTCTCTCTGCTGCGGCTTGTGCAGCTGCTTGGAGGCTCGCTGCCGGCTTTTGTGCCGGCGCCCTTGCAATCTGGAACCGTGCGTCGAGCGGTTCGCTTGCAGCTGAAGGCTGGCCGGCATTCAAAGCTGCCCGCTGACCATCGAGTGTGTTGGGCGCGGGTGTAGGAACAGATGCCGCGCTTGCAATTTGAACCGGCTGTTCGTCGATTGGCTTCAACTCTGGAGCTGCACTTGCCACTGCAATGACGGGAGCCTCCTCAGGCGTGTCGACGATCTTGCGCGTAGGCACAGGAGGATTGGCTATGACCGGAGAGACTGTCTCAGCCTGTGATGCCGCCTGACGACCGCCAACCGCGCCGGGCCGGGTTGCATCGGAGTTTCCGGTGCGCTCGCCGCCACCAAACAGGCTCGCAAACAAATTACCACCGCCCTCAGGCGCTTCACGCGTAACATTTGCCGGAGGCGTTGGTGCTGGTGTGCTGCGGACACTCTGGTTCCGGGTCGTAAGCGTCCGTGCGCCTTGGTCCCGATCATTGATGTTCCGAGCAGCAGATGTGTCGTTTGATGCGACAATGGTCGGCCGTGTTGAACTCCGCCGGCCTGATTTGGACTCTGCAAGAGCGATCTTGTAGCCCTTCATCGGCTTGCCGTCGGAGGGGATATGCAAAGTCTTGCCGTTTGGGAATACCCGGGCAAGCTGCGACCGGCTCATCTTCGGCCAATGGCGAACGCTGCCTGTATCCAGATGGACAAATGGCGATCCCGAGCGCGGATAATACCCGACGCCGCCAACTTGCTTGCGCAAGCCGGTTTCACGCAGCTTTCTGATGTTCACGCCAGGAATATAGAAATCCATGGCTTTGCCGAGCGTGTGCTGGCTGTTTCTGGCAACGCCCTTGGAGCGCTTGCGCAACATGTTGTTCGTTGCAGGCGACCGGTAGCTGGATACAACGTGAATGTAATCTCTGGCTCGTACCTTTTGGTAGACTTCCCAAACAAGGTCGAGCAGTTCTGGATCAATTTTTGTGATTTCGTTGCGCCGCCAGTCGCGCAGAAACCGATTGGCTTCGCGCAGACCGGACGGAATATACCGGCCGTTCTTCTTGAAAGTGATCGAAACACGCTCTTTGGTATGCGTGTTATATAGTTTCAAGGTTCTGGTTTCTGCTTGAACCGTGCCTGCAAATGTTATGGCAAACGCCACGATCGCTGCCGCTGAAATCGCGGCGCGTTTCATCCAGGCGACGGCGTCGAAACCAACAGACCGTTTACGCAATTTCTATCCCGCCGTTTTGTGGTGGCTTGCACCCATCCCGTGCTCCCCAGCAGAACCCGAGTTTTACATGCCGCAGGTTAAGAAGTTTTTACCCTAATCTCAGTTCTGCAGAAATCGTGGTAAAATTGCAACTTGTTGGGCGGTTATCCGCAACGGATTGCCCACAATAACCCAAGGGCATCCCGTACCGCCCGAATGTGTCCAAAAATCGGCCAAAGCCGAGTGGGCGCCTTAAAGTGTCCGGAAATTAGGCAGCTGCATCCGTGCCACCATCGTCCAACCCGTATTCTTTGAGCTTGCGATAGAGAGTGGAGCGGCCAATGCCCAGCCGCTTGGCAACTTCTGTCATACGCCCGGAATAGTGTTTGATGGCGGCCCTGATCAGCTCTTCCTCAATATCAGTCAGTTTTCTGACATGTCCTTCCGGGTCGAGGTTCCGCATGAAGCCAAAGGGTGCTGAGCCCTCAAATCCGGCCGGCGTTGAGGTGGTCGTTGCTGTCGGCGCAACTTGTTGGGCAGGTGGCGGCGGCGTACTAGCAGCCGGGTCTAGCGGAGTCGCTGCAAATGGGGCTGAAGCGCTTGGGTGGACAACGCCGGACTGGCTGCCAGGGTGCTCGATTGTGGCTGCAACTTGCGGAAAATCGTCGATGGTCAGTTGAGCTCCATCACACAAGACAACGGCCCGGAAGACGGTGTTCTGCAATTGCCGAATGTTGCCGGGCCAAGCGTACTCCTGAAGCATGGCCAATGCGTCTTGAGCAACGCCTGACACCTGGGGCTTGCCTTCTTCAGCCGCAAAGCGTGCCAAGAAATGCCGCACAAGGGCTGGGATGTCTTCCCGGCGGTCTCGCAATGGCGGGATCCAAATGGGGAAAACGTTCAGGCGATAATAAAGGTCTTCACGGAACGCGCCGTCTTTGACTTGGTCAATGAGCCTGCGATTCGTTGCGGAGATGAGCCTGAAATCCACTTTGACCGGCCGGCGGGACCCGATCGGATCAATCTCGTTTTCCTGTATCGCGCGGAGCAGCTTGACCTGCACATCTTGTGGCAATTCACCCACTTCATCTAGAAAAAGGGTGCCGCCATGTGCTTCCTGAAATTTGCCGACATGCTTGTCGACCGCGCCAGTGAAAGCACCTTTCTCGTGGCCGAAAAGGATTGATTCCACCAAATTGTCGGGGATGGCACCGCAGTTGACCGTGATCAACGGTTTTGACTTGCGGTCACTGGATCCTTGGATCGCGCTTGCGATCATTTCCTTGCCAACACCGCTCTCCCCTTCGATTAGAATGGGAATGTTGGAGGCTGAAGCCCGTTTGCCCAGATTAATCACCCTCTCCATTGCCGGCGAATGGGTGATGATATCGGCAAAGGTCAGGGTCCCGGAAGCCTTCTTCTGGATCCGGGTGATTTCACCTTCCAGGGCGGACGTTTTCAGAAGGTTTCGGATCGAGACATTCAACCGCTCAGGCGCGACCGGCTTTACTGCAAAGTCCTGTGCTCCAGCATTCATCACCGAAACAACCGTGTCGATGCCGCCATGAGCTGTTTGAACGATCACGGGGGTGGAAATCTTGTCTGAGCGCAGGCGCTCCAGTACGCCGAGGCCGTCAAGTTCGGGCATCACCATATCGAGGATGATCAGATCGATTTCGCTGGCTTCTGGGCCGGTCATGATCCGCACAGCTTCCGCGCCGTTTTCGGCAGTTTTGGATCTGTAACCAAATTTGTGCACGGCTTCCTGCAGGAGCCGCCGCTGAATTGGATCGTCGTCAACAATGAGAATTTTGCCGCTGAGTGCTTGCATCAGGTGCCTTCGAACTCGTCAAGGTGTCTCGTTTCGGGCCATTCTGGTCGTAAAGCGGTAAACAAATTCTCCAGCCCAATTGAAAAAAGATGCTGTTTTTCGTTTGCAGCTACAGGTGGCTAGGGCCTACAAATTCTCTAAATATCCCATCGGAGCAACCAATCGTTCCGCCGTTTTTCGGAGTATGAAATGCCCTTTTTGAGCCCGAATTTTGCGCCTTCCGCCTCAGGAACAGCAGAGCTTGGCGAACTCCCCGTCTGGGATCTGACGGACCTCTACCCGTCCGTCGACGCACCCAAAGTCACCTCTGATCTAAAAGAAGCGCTCGATCGCGCAAAGACTTTCGAGGCGTCCTACAAGGGGCGGCTTGCCGATTTGGCGGTAAACAATGTTGCGGCTTTGGTGACAGCCATTCGCGCATATGAAGATCTGGAAGACCTCATGGGCCGCCTGATCTCTTTTGCCGGATTGGTCTATGCAGGCAACACAACTGACGCGGCTGCGCAAAAGTTCTACGGCGATGTTCAAGAGCAAATCACGACGGCAAGCTCACATTTGCTTTTTTTCAGCCTGGAACTGAACCGGATCGAGGATGCTGTGGTCGATGCCGCACTGGAGGATGCACATCTCTCCCACTACCGGCCCTGGATCGAGGACCTTCGCAAGGACAAGCCGTACCAGCTGGAAGACAGGGTCGAGCAGCTTTTTCACGAAAAATCGGTCACCGGCAGCAGTGCCTGGAACCGCCTGTTCGATGAAACCATGGCGCGGTTGACCTTCAATGTTGCAGGCGAAAAGCTGCCGGTCGAGCAGACCCTGAATTTGTTGACCGACCCTTCACCTGAAAGGCGGGAAGAAGCCTCAAAGGCGCTCACCGAGACGTTTTCCAAGAATCTCAGCACCTTTGCACTGATCACAAACACCTTGGCCAAGGACAAGGAGATTTCCGACCGGTGGCGGAACTTCTCCGATATTGCCGATAGCCGGCACCTGGCCAATCGTGTCGAGCGTGAAGTCGTTGACGCAATGGTATCCGCAGTCCGGGAGGCCTATCCGCGGCTTTCGCACCGGTACTACAAACTCAAGGCAAAGTGGCTTGACGTTGATCAACTCAACACCTGGGACCGAAACGCTCCGCTTCCCGATGCCGATACGCGGGTTATTCCTTGGTCTGAAGCCAAGGACACCGTGCTTTCTGCCTACAACAAGTTTTCACCAGATATGGCGGAGATCGCGAGCCGGTTCTTCGACAAAGGGTGGATTGACGCCCCGGCGCGGTCCGGCAAGGCGCCAGGCGCCTTTGCCCATCCAACAGTACCAAGCGCGCATCCCTATGTTCTGGTCAATTACCAGGGCAAAGTTCGGGATGTCATGACCCTTGCTCATGAACTCGGTCATGGCGTTCACCAGGTGCTCGCAGGTCCGAATGGTCCGCTCATGGCGCCCACTCCGCTGACACTTGCAGAAACAGCGAGTGTCTTTGGTGAAATGTTGACCTTCAAGTCTCTCCTTGCGAGAGCGGAAAACCCGAAAACCAAAAAAGTCATGCTCGCCTCCAAGGCCGAAGACATGATCAACACGGTCGTCCGGCAAATCGCATTTTACACTTTTGAGCGGAAGGTTCACACGGAACGGCGTAATGGTGAGCTGACCGCGGACAAGATCGGAGAACTCTGGTTGTCGGTGCAGGGGGAGAGCCTCGGTCCTGCGATTAAGCTCAATGACGGCTATGAGACTTTCTGGACTTACATCCCTCATTTCATCCATTCACCCTTCTACGTTTATGCCTACGCCTTCGGGGATTGCCTCGTGAACTCGCTTTATGCGGTTTACGAGGAAGCTGAGACTGGGTTCCAGGAGAAGTATTTCGCCCTCCTGAAAGCTGGAGGCACCAAGCATCATTCCGAACTGTTGAAGCCATTTGGTCTCGATGCAACCGATCCTGATTTCTGGAAGAAAGGTCTGTCCGTCATCGAACGTTTGATCGATGAGCTGGAAACTCTGGATCAGGCCTGAGCAACGGTCTGCTTTGATGTCCAAGGAAGATTTCCGGTTTCAGCATACTCCCTATGACGGCTCCAGCCATCCATTCACGGTCGGTCTAAAGCCGATCGACGAAGGGGAATGGCTCGAGCCGGATGCTTTCCTTGTTCCGCATCTGGCTGAGAAGGACCGTTTGGTATCCGAGCGCCATGATGCTGTTTTCCGCGCTGAGGACGGCACGGAAGAGGCGCAGCGGGAAGTGCTTGCGCTTATCGTTGAAAACCTGAAGCAGTATCACGGCAAGACCCACAAGTTTGAGGCTGGTCGTGTGGTGATTGCGGATCGGGGGCCGGTCGTCGACCTTTCCAACGAGCCAGCCCTTCTGACAGCCGCGCGCCTTGTCCAAGAAGACTTGGTTCTGATGCGTCAGGGGCCAGACGGCTACAGGTTGGCGGCGGCCAGCCTGAGTTTTCCATCTTCCTGGTCATTGGCCGAGAAGTTCTCGAAATCCATGAGTGCAATTCACGAGACGGTCCCGGGTTTTAACGGCGCGCGCATGGGCCTAATGGTCGCTCGCCTCTTCGAGAACCTGAAGGTGGGCCAATTTGTGTGTCGCTTCAACTGGTCGATTTACCCGGATGATGAGCTCTACAATCCAAAGCCCCATCGCATCGATATGCGGGATGGCGAGCCGGCCCTGTCGCGCCTCTTCCTGAGAGTTGAACGGCAAACTCTGCGCCGTTTGCCGGGAAGTGGGGACATTATCTTCACGATCAAAATCCATCATGATCCGTTGCGCGCATTGGAGGGACATCCAGAGCGGGGGCAGTTGGCCGGGCAACTCAGAACGCAGTTGATGGCGCTGGATCCGGACCAGCTGCAATACAAAGGTTTGGCCAATGCGCGGGATGAACTGGCGCGCGCGCTGTCCGAACTCTCCACTTCTGAAGCTGGAGTGATGTGACAGATCGTCGTTTCTGAGCCTCTGGACTGGAAGTTGGCGGGCAATTTTATATGTACCGGTCAATAGAAACGTTTCGTTCGGTAAGGAGCATCTGGGCACATGCCTCAGGACAAGGATCGGGAAAGCAACCGCTTCAGCGCACGTATGGGCCGATATGCACGTGTGGGCACGAACGTTGGCGGCATTGCTGCCAAAGTTGCCGGCGCGAAACTGCTGGGCATGGATCTCGACAATGGGAAGAACGCTTCCGAGCTGGCTGCTGCCTTGGGAGGGCTCAAAGGTCCGCTGATGAAGGTGGCGCAACTTCTATCGACTATACCCGATGCACTGCCACCGGAATACACCACCGAACTTGCCAAGCTCCAGGCCAGTGCGCCCCCTATGGGATGGGCGTTTGTCAAACGGCGCATGCGGGCTGAGCTTGGTGCTGGCTGGGAAAAACGTTTTGAAAGTTTTGAGCGCGAACCGGCTGCGGCCGCATCGCTTGGGCAAGTGCATCGCGCTGCTGGACACGACGGCCGTGTTCTGGCCTGTAAACTTCAGTATCCAGATATGGCATCCGCAGTGGAGGCTGATCTCAAGCAACTGCAAATGCTGTTTTCACTACACCGGCGTATGAAGCCGGCAATTGATACCAGCGAGATAGCGAAAGAAATCAGTGCTCGCGTTCGCGAGGAGCTCGACTATGGCCGCGAGGCCGGGCACATCGGGCTATATAAGCAGATCCTCGAGGATGCGCCGCATATCCGTGTTCCCGACGTCGTACCGGATCTGTCGACTAAGCGGCTCTTGACGATGAACTGGCTGCACGGGCGGCCATTACTTGATTTCAAAGAGCATGATCAAGCGGATCGCAATGGGTTGGCAAAGACCATGTTTCACGCATGGTGGCATCCTTTCAGCCATTACGGTGTGATCCATGGTGATCCACACTTGGGCAATTACACGGTGTTTGAGGAAGATGGCGTGCCCTCCGGGATCAACCTTCTGGACTATGGTTGCATCCGGATCTTCCCTGAAGCTTTTGTCGAAGGCGTTGTTGAACTCTACAAAGGGCTTTTGGAAGAGGATAATGACCGTGTGGTTGCCGCATACGAACGCTGGGGATTTCAAAACCTGAAGAAGGAAGTCATTGAGGTCCTGAACATCTGGGCCCGCTTTATTTACGGTCCGCTTCTCACGGATCGTGTCCGATCGATCGCAGATGGCGTTTCGGCGGCTGAATACGGCCGGAAGGAAGCGTTCAGGGTGCACTCTGCGCTGAAAGAACTCGGCCCTGTCACAGTGCCGCAGGAGTTCGTTTTCATGGACAGGGCCGCAATCGGCCTGGGTGGTGTCTTTTTGCACCTGCGGGCAGAGTTGAATTTCTTTCAACTGTTCAATGAGCAAATTGACGGATTTGAAGCGAGTACAGTTCGCAATCGGCAGGAAACTGCGCTAGAGGCTGCGGGCCTTCTTGAGGCTGGATGGGCTGCTTAGGCGTGGTGCCTATCACTTTTAGCCTGCAGGTTTAACTCGAAAGTCGGATATATATCCCGTTTACGTAAACGGAATTGCTGCTATGCTTCCTTCGAATTTGCAATGCAAAAGATTGCCGAGTGGCAAGGGTTTATTGTAAGGAAGACCACTGAATGAGGAATTTATTTGGGGGACTTTATGTCTGACGAAACTGCACCGGCAATGGACTACGAAACGCACGAGAGCACTTACGAGGGGTTCATCAACTTCTCCAAGATCGGCACCGTAGCGGTTTTGAACATTGTTCTTTGCCTGATCCTGTTTGCCTTCGGTGGCACCTCTGCTGTTGTCTTCGGTTGGTTGATGCTCATCGCGACGCTTGTGGCCTCTGGCATCGGCATGGCGCTGGGCGAAAAGGGATGGGTCCCGCCAACAGTCGTATTTGCTCTGACCGGCGTTCTGTGCATCCTGCTGGTCTAAGCCTTACCTGACATACGCTCTGGCCCCGGATCCCGGGGCCGCAAATCCTGGGGAGGGGTATATGAAAATTGCTGTACCGCGCGAAACCGACGCGGTTGAAACACGTGTGTCCGCCACGCCTGACACGATCAAAAAGCTGATCGGCTTCGGCGCAACTGTGGTTGTTGAGAAGGACGCCGGCAAGCTTTCGCGTATTCCCGACCAGGACTACAAAGACGCTGGCGCGGAAATCGCGGCTGACTATGCATCAACGGTTGGCGACGCTGACGTGGTGTTGAAAGTCCGCCGCCCTTCCGCAGATGAGCTCGGAGCCATGAAGAAAGGCGCGCTCGTTCTGGCGTCGATGGATCCTTACGGCAACGAGAAGGACGTTGAGGCCATGGCGAAAGCCGGTATCACCGCCTTCGCAATGGAATTCATGCCGCGCATTACTCGTGCGCAGGTCATGGACGTGCTTTCTTCCCAAGCCAACCTGGCAGGTTATCAGGCTGTCGTTGAAGGAGCGGCCGAATATGATCGCGCCATGCCGATGATGATGACGGCAGCAGGAACTGTTCCCGCGGCGCGTGTCTTCGTTATGGGTGCTGGCGTTGCTGGTCTTCAGGCGATTGCGACCGCGCGGCGCCTGGGTGCGGTCGTCACCGCAACAGACGTGCGGCCAGCTGCCAAGGAACAAGTTGAATCCCTCGGCGCAAAGTTTGTTGCCGTTGAAGACGAAGAGTTCAAGCAGGCGGAAACTGCTGGCGGATATGCGAAGCAGATGTCCGAAGAGTACCAGAAGAAGCAGGCTGAACTCGTTGCGTCTCATATCGCCAAGCAGGACATCGTGATCACCACAGCGTTGATCCCCGGTCGTCCGGCGCCGCAGCTGGTCAGCAAGGCGATGCTAGAGAGCATGCGTCCTGGCGCTGTCGTCGTTGATCTTGCTGTTGAGCGCGGCGGTAACGTGGAAGGCGCCAAACCTGGCAAGGTAGCAACGGTCGCGGGCGTGAAGGTGGTCGGTCACCTGAACATGGCAGGCCGCATCGGTGCGTCCGCGTCGGCCCTTTACGCCAAGAACCTGATCGCATTCCTTGAGACCATGATCGACAAGGAAGCCAAGGCCTTGAAACCTGATTTCGAGGACGAGCTGCTGCAGGCGACTGTATTGACCCGCGATGGCAAGGTGGTTCATCCCGCCTTCGCTCCTGCGGAAAGCTAAGGGGGAGAGTGATGAGCGACTTGTCTCAAACCGAAGCCTTGGAACGCGCAGAAGCGGCCGCGGAAGCAGCCAGGGAAGCCGCGTCCAATGCGCAGGAAGCTGCCACGGCAGCTCAGAGTTATGTGGACCAGATCGCAGGCGGAGCTGCCGATGTTGCCGTTCAAGCAGCATCAACGAGTGCAATCGAACCGTTTGTGTTTCTGTTCTCAGTCTTCGTTCTGGCGATCTTTGTCGGATATTACGTGGTTTGGTCGGTGACACCGGCTCTGCACACGCCGCTTATGGCGGTAACCAACGCGATTTCATCGGTTATCGTCGTCGGTGCGTTGCTGGCAGTTGGTGTTGACCTGACCCAAAGCGATGGCGCCTACATGGCGCGGGTCTTTGGGTTCCTGGCCCTTGTCCTTGCTAGCGTGAACATATTTGGCGGGTTCCTTGTGACCAGCCGAATGCTCGCTATGTACAAGAAAAAGCAGCGATAGGAGGCCGAACCCATGTCAGCTAATCTTACGGCGGTTCTCTACCTCATATCCGCAGTCTTGTTCATCATGGCCCTTCGCGGCCTGTCCAGCCCTGAGACCTCCCGTCAGGGCAACACTTACGGCATGGTCGGGATGGCCATCGCGGTTCTGACAACGTTGTTCGCAACGGGCCTGACCGCTGGATCGTTCTTCCTGATCGTGATCGGTGTCGGTGTCGGTGGCGGCCTCGGTGCCTACATCGCGCAGCGTATCCCGATGACGGCCATGCCGCAGCTTGTGGCAGCCTTTCACTCGCTGGTTGGTCTTGCGGCGGTGTTCGTTGCGGCCAGTGCGCTCTATGCGCCCGGCGCATTCGGGATCGGCGCGCCGGGTCAGATCTACACCTCGGCCATGGTTGAAGCGTCCATTGGCGCTGCAATCGGTGCGATCACCTTCACCGGCTCGGTGATCGCCTTCTTGAAGCTCGACGGCCGCATGTCCGGCAAGCCGATCATGCTGCCGATGCGCCATGCCATCAACATCGCGCTGGCAGTTGGAATGGTGGTTCTGACGATCATTCTGGTCGGCTCGGAAAGCATGACGGTCTTCTGGGCCTTGGTGATCGTAGCGTTCATCTTCGGTGTCCTGATCATTATCCCGATCGGCGGTGCGGACATGCCAGTGGTGGTGTCCATGCTGAACTCCTATTCCGGATGGGCCGCGGCCGGCATTGGTTTCACAGTGTCGAACATGGCGCTGATCATCACCGGTGCGTTGGTCGGATCTTCAGGTGCGATCCTGTCCTACATCATGTGTAAGGGCATGAACCGGTCGTTCATCTCGGTTATCCTTGGCGGATTCGGCGGCGAAACAGCTGCCGCCGGCGGTGATGGCGGCGAAGAGCGTCCTGTCAAACAGGGTGCTGCGGACGATGCAGCCTTCATCATGAAGAACGCGTCCAAGGTGATCATTGTTCCAGGTTACGGTATGGCTGTGGCTCAGGCGCAGCACTCGCTGCGCGAGCTCGCCGACCAGCTCAAGGAGGAGGGCGTTGAAGTCAAATACGCTATCCACCCGGTTGCAGGCCGTATGCCGGGTCATATGAATGTGCTCCTTGCCGAAGCGAACGTTCCGTATGATGAAGTGTTCGAGTTGGAAGACATCAACTCCGAATTTGCGCAGGCAGATGTTGTCTACGTGATCGGGGCGAACGATGTGACCAACCCGGCTGCTCGCGATGATCCGCAATCGCCGATTTACGGCATGCCGATCCTGGATGTTGACAAGGCGGGCACCGTCCTCTTCGTCAAGCGCGGCATGGCCTCCGGTTATGCGGGCATTCAGAACGAGCTCTTCTTCAACGACCGTACGATGATGCTGTTCGGCGATGCCAAGAAAATGACCGAGGAAATCGTCAAAGCACTTTGATCGGTTCCACCTGGTTTGGGGTCTGAAAGGCGCGGCACCTGCCGCGCCTTTTGTTTTTGTCAAAACCCGCTATAAGCCGGGCATGAACCAATCCGCCCCAGCTTTTTTTGTCTACGAGCCGCCGAGAGAGCCGTTCCTGCACGTTCTCCATGTGGATGCGGATCTTTTGGTGGTAGATAAGCCAAGCGGGCTGCTGAGTGTCCCAGGTAAGGCCCTGGAGCATTCTGATTGCATCGAGGCCCGCGCGCAGCAAACCTATGCAGAGGCGCGGATCGTCCATCGGCTGGATATGGATACCTCCGGTGTCATGGTGCTGGCCATGAATGCTCAGGCTCACCGACACCTTGGTCTTCAGTTTGAGCGGCGGAAAACGGAAAAGACCTACGTGGCAGAGGTCTGGGGTCAGATTGAGAAGGATGCTGGAGAAATCGATCTGCCGCTTATCTGTGACTGGCCGAACCGCCCAAAGCAAATGGTGAGCTTTGAACACGGCAAGCCGGCCTTGACCAGATGGCAGGTGATTGCGCGGAACGAGCGGACCACGCGTGTTCGGCTTTTCCCGTTTACAGGCCGATCTCATCAGCTGCGTGTTCACATGCTGTCACTCGGCCATCCGATTGTTGGTGACCGGTTTTATGCGACTGGCGACGCGCTTTCAGTTTCGCCGCGTTTGCGCTTGCATGCAGAAAGTCTGACCTTGCATCACCCAACCGGCGGAGAGCGTGTCACGTTCGACTCTTTCTGCGAGTTTTGAACTCCAAAATACCCTAGGCAGCTTTTTGTCCGAGGGTCCTCATTTTTCGTTTCCAGCTCGAGATTTTGGTGTCGTCTGCAGCTTCAACCATTCCGAATAGCGTTGACCTGACGTGCGAAAATCCGATGAAGCGAAAGATGTTACGCTCAAGGCTTTTCAGACTATGGGCCCGGTACCACAGGCGGTAGAAGAGCGAGGGCATCCCCATCGTCACGACAATTCGTGCTGACTTTCCCTTCATTTTCCCTCTAGGCCAAGCGTCATCAGCACCGCGCTCAAAGGCGGTGTCGTAATGGAATATCTGCTCTAGAAAGGCTTTCGTGTAGGCGGGCAACGTGCCGAGCCACAGGGGATACACCAGCACAACATGGTCCGCAGCCAGTAGGAGGTCTCTGGCCGGATGCAAAGGGACTGGTGTTGGCTGGTTTTGAAAGTCGGATGGTGTTTAGAGGACCGGGAAATCCAGATCGGCGATCCGAATTAACGTTGCATCGTGTCCAGCTTCGATAGCGCCGCTTCGGTAGCTCTCCGCGAGGGCGTGGCACAGATGGTTGGGGGCTAGGTCCGGGTGCCCGTCCAAAATCACGATACGTTTTTCGATAGCCATTGACCGCTCCGAATTCTATTGGAGACGGTGGTACTCTATTGTTTCTGCGATTGGTCGCCTTGAGCCCAGTCAATCAGAAAGGAACTAATATGCGTCGGCCGGTTATGCGCCGCCCACCCGGCGCAACCCGTCTCGTGCTATCTGGTTCGAATTGTCGAGGGTCATCGCGCGGGTAAAATTGCGCCGCGCATCTTTTGGCTTATCAAGCATTTCCAATGCAAGCCCCCGGTTTGCCCAGGCAACGGACGAATCGCGGTCCAAATTGACCGCCATGGAAAGGTCAGAGAAGGCTGCATTCGGATCGTTGACAGCGAGATAGGAAATGCCGCGGGCAATGTAAGGCGCGCTGGCTTTCGGGTTAAGGCCGATCGCTGTTGCGAAATCTTCGATGGCGCGCGGGTTCTGGTTTTGCGCCTGATAGATTAGCCCGCGGTTATAGAACGCTCGTGCATCACTGCTGTCTCGTGAAATCACGGAGTTGAAGTCGTTCAAAGCCGCTGTAAAGTTGCCCTGCTGACGGTAGATGTTCCCGCGGCCGACATAAGCGACGTCATAGTCCGGCTTGATGTTGATCGCCCGCGTGTAGTCAGAAATCGCCAGATCGTTTCGGCCCATCCGGCGGTAGACCAAAGCCCGGTTGGCATACGTCTGGAAAGACTGCGGATTGAGCTGCAGGGCCCGATTGAAGTCTTCTATCGCGTTGTCGAGTTTTCCCGCCTGGCCGTAGGCAATCCCGCGTGTGCTATATGCGTTGGCGTCAGACGGGTTGGCTTCAATCACGGATGTCAGCGAGGCGATGTTCGTCGAAGACCCTGCAGACGAGTTGACCGGCACACCTTGATAAACCCCGCTGCCCTGGCAAGCCCCCAGGAGCGTGGCCATCCCGAAAAGGGCGGCGTGTGGCAGAAAATTCCTGATCCGGCGCATGGAACTCATCTTAGTCAAGCCAATGGACATGCCGTTCATCTGCCTCCAATTAGGCGGTAATATGGCTCTTAAGTCCGCTGCCATCCACGGCGGAGCGGGTATCCCCGACAAACGCCAAAAAGCCGACCGATCTTACGGCCGGCCTCTCGGCAGATATGGTTTGCAGAAAGCTTGCTGCCAGCAGCACGCTCAAGCCGGGATTAGCGGCGAGCGGATTTGCCCGGCAGAAGGCCTTCGCGCTGAGCCCGCTTGCGAGCCAGCTTGCGTGCGCGGCGGATAGCTTCAGCTTTCTCACGCGCTTTTTTCTCAGACGGCTTTTCGAAGTGACCGCGAAGCTTCATTTCACGGAAGATGCCTTCGCGCTGCATCTTTTTCTTGAGCGCCTTCAGCGCTTGATCGACATTGTTGTCGCGAACCAGAACCTGCACGCGTTTTTTCCCGTTTTTAATATGCTACGGTCAATTCCGCAGCGAATTAAGACCATGATTGAAGCGAGGTTTCGTCAAACGATCTTGAGACTGCTCTGAACAACATGCAGTCAACGCAAGAGTGCATCCACTAGTGTACAGAAACCGGATCGCCGCTGACGCGTCGCTCACTTTGAGCCGGGTGTTTACCAGAGGCCGGGGATTGAGTCCACAGTGATTTGAAAAAGAAATGGCTCAAATCCGTGATTTGGTCATTTCCAAGCGCTCCGGCAAGGGCGGAAAGGTGGTGGACACCGATGAGTTAGACGAGTAGAGGTGGTTTTTCAATTCCCGCCCATACTTTGGAATGACGAATGGCGCAGCGCGCTGCAGGGGCTCCTGATTCGACGACAAAACAATCCTTGTGGCAGAGCGATATTCTGCCAACCCTTTCGCTTGGGTTGCCCTTGGCCGGTGCGCAGTTGGCGCAAATGGCTATCAACACAACTGATGTATTGATGATCGGCCGTTTGGGCGCCGAAGAGCTGGCCGCGTCGGTGTTGGCGTTCAATTTTTACATGCTGCTCTGGTTTTTCGGCATGGGACTTCTTCAGGCGGTGATTCCCCTCGCAGCCCGTGCCCGGGGGCGGCGGCAACCGCGGGATCTTCGCCGCGCGGTCCGGATGGGGTTTTGGGTTTCGGTTCTGTACTGCCTGCCGATCTGGGTGCTTCTTTTTTTTACTGAGGAATTGCTCCTGCTTTTCGGTCAGGATCCGGAACTTGCCCGGCTCGCTGGCATTTACATGGGCGTCTTGCAATGGACCATGTTGCCGGCGCTTCTGATCATGGCTGTTCGCGGCTTCTTGACCGTGATGGAACGTACACAGGTCGTCCTGTGGGCAACGATTGCCGGCGCCTTGGTCAATGCGGCCCTTGATTATGTACTGATCTTTGGAGAGTTCGGGTTTCCGCGTTTGGAATTGATAGGTGCGGGTATTGCCTCCGTTTTCAGCGCAACGACAACGTTCCTGTTTCTACTCTTTTACGCGCTCTATCATCCGAGGCTGCGGCGGTATCACATCCTCGGCCGAATTTGGCGGTCGGACTGGCCCGTTTTCTTCCAGATCGTTCGGTTGGGAACGCCAATCGCGGTCACGATTGTGGCTGAAGGATCATTGTTCACTGCATCTGCAATCATGATCGGGTGGTTGGGCACGATTCCGCTTGCCGGTCATGGCATCGCGTTGCAGATTGCTTCCCTGACGTTCATGGTCCCCGTTGGCTTGTCTGTTGCTGCAATGACCCGGGTGAGCTTGGCTGATGGGCGCGGCGACAAAGAAGGTGTTGGCCGTGCCGGGTGGACGGCGCTCGGCGTGACGATGACCTTTATGGGTGCGTTCGCGGTTCTGTTTTGGACCGTGCCGGAGACACTTGTCGGGTTTTATCTGGATCTCAGCGACCCGCAGTCGCAAGAAGTGCTCGCCTACGGCGTGTCTTTCCTTCTCGTGGCGGCACTCTTCCAGTTGGCCGACGGCGGTCAGATCATAGGCGTCAACAACCTGCGTGGCCTAGGCGACACCACGATCCCGCTTTTTTATGCCCTTTTCGGCTACTGGATCGTCGGGATCAGCCTCTCGCTTGGCCTCGGATTTTTGGCCGGCTGGGGCGGTGTCGGGGTCTGGTGCGGTCTTGCTGGGGGCCTCTTGTCGGTCGCGATCCTGTCCAACGTCCGCTTTGCCCGTCGGGAAAGCCTCGGTCTGCTTCAGCGCAATTGATCAGCGGGTTTTGGGAGAGATCCGGTTCACATGACCCATCTTGCGGCCATCCCTGATTTCGGCCTTGCCATAAAGGTGCAGTTGAGCCGCCGGGTCTTTGAGAATGCCATGCCAGTCTTCGGCATCACGGCCGATGAGGTTTTCCATGACGGCATCAGAATGACGGTCTACAGGGCCAAGCGGCCAACCGGCGACTGCACGAATGTGTTGATCAAACTGGGACGTCAAACACGCGTCCTGGGTCCAATGACCTGAATTGTGAACGCGCGGCGCGATCTCGTTGACCAAAAGCTTTTCGGTATCGCCGTTGCGAACAAGGAACATCTCAACGCCCATCACGCCAACATAGTCGAGACTTGAAACGATCCGTTCGGCCATTTGCCGGGCTGCCGTCAGCGTTTGCTTAGAAACGCCAGCCGGAACCGTTGATGTCTTCAGAATGTGGTTTTCGTGATGGTTTCGGGCAATGTCATAACTTGCACTGTTGCCGTCCAAGTCTCGTGCGACGATCACCGAGACTTCACAGTCAAAGCCAATGAGGGCTTCTAGAACCGCAGGAGCGTTGCCGATCCGTTCGAATGCACCGCCAATGTCCTCAGGCGAACGGATCATGGTCTGGCCTTTACCGTCATATCCGAACCGCCGGGTTTTCAAGACGCCTTGGCCGCCAAAGTCTTGAACGGCTGTTTCGACATCCGCTTGCGAGGTGATTTTTTCAAAGTCAGCAATCGCCACACCTGAATTTTTCAGAAACTCTTTCTCAAACAGGCGATCCTGGGAAACTTCAAGAGCACGGACGCCGGGGCGAACCGGGACCTTGCCCGCAAGATGCTGCGCGGTGGGCCCAGGGACATTTTCAAACTCGTAGGTTACGACGGACACGGCATCAGCAAATGCTTCCAGCGCAGCTGTGTCCTCATAAGCTGCGATCGTGTGTTGGGCGCTGACATCAAACGCAGGGCTGTTCTGGTCAGGACAGAAAATGTGTGTTTTGAGGCCCATGCTGGCAGCCGACTGAGCCAGCATGCGGCCCAACTGGCCGCCGCCAAGAATTCCGATCGTGTCACCGGGTTGAAGGCGAATGGAAGCGCTCATGGCAGCCTATCCTGCGTCTGGTGATTAATTGGTGTCGTCGACCGGGAACTCTGCGACAGCGGCAGTACGCCCGGCCCGGTACTTGTCGAGAGCTTCTTCGATATCAGAATTGTTGAGGGCCAGGACCGCGCCTGCCAACAATGCCGCGTTGGTCGCTCCGGCGTTGCCGATTGCCAATGTGCCAACCGGGATGCCGCCGGGCATCTGTACGATCGACAGGAGGCTATCCTCCCCGGAAAGCGCGCGGCTTTCGACCGGAACACCGAAAACGGGCAGAGGTGTTAAAGCTGCAGTCATGCCGGGCAGGTGAGCCGCACCGCCGGCGCCAGCGATGATAACCTTGAAACCTTCGGCCTTGGCGCCCTTGGCAAATTCATACATGCGGTCTGGCGTCCGGTGCGCGGACACAATGCGCGCTTCGAAGGAGATGCCAAGCTCGGCAAGCGTGTCGGCAGCGTGTTTCATGGTCGGCCAGTCGGACTGACTGCCCATAATAATTGCAACGTCTGCCTGCGCCATTCTCTACTCCAAGTGTTGCGGGAGGCCGGAAGAGCCGCGGAGTATAGGCACGGAGCGCTGCTTCGCAAGCATCAAAGCAGACGAAACATCAGGGAGCTCTGTCAAGCAGGGCTGTTTGGCACTGACGTGTCGATATTATGCAATAATGTCGGGGCGAAGCTGATCTTCCAAAACCATGATCCGGTCTTTGATCATCAGTTTCTTTTTCTTCAAGCGCTGAAGTTGAAGAGCGTCGTGATTGGACGTGGCCGCCAATGCCTCTACGGCGACGTCGAGATCCCTGTGTTCCTGACGGAGCTGCGCAAGCTCCACCCGCAAAGCCTCAGTATCCATTCGTGCCTTCAATCCCCCAGAACCGGTTCCTAGTCCTAGTCCATTTTTGGGTGTACGGGCAAGACAGCATAAGTTTTTGCTGTTTATTCACCGCAGGATTGGGCCCTGGCCCTTGGAACTACTTTTTCCTGTGTGCCGTAATTTCTGAGATGGCAAATCTGTCATGATCAAAAACCGATAGTTTTTAGTGTCTTAGGTATGTGCCGGAATTTAGGAATTCTAAAGGATAGTGGCGAGAACCCGTTCTACGACGGCAAAATGGTTCCGGTATGCAGAATCTGCAATCGACAACGCCTGAAAATGTGTGGCACGATGCTTTCGTTGAGCCAACAGACAGGAGGTTTATCCATGTCAATGCAGTCACATCTCGCAGAACTTGAGCGCCGCCATGCGGAAATGGAACGCAAGATCGAAGACGCTCTGTTACATCCGAGTACGGACTCCCTGAAATTGGCTGACATGAAACGGCAAAAACTCAAGATCAAGGATGAGATTGAGCGAATACGAAAAGATGTGACGATCCACTGATCGCACGGACTTCGGAAAATTCAACGCCGCGCCATCTGCGCGGCGTTTTTTATTTATGGAGATGAACTTTTTATAGGGCCTTGGCTTGCTCCCGGAGGGCAAACTTTTGGATCTTACCGGTCGATGTTTTCGGGAGGTCGCAGAAGACAATCGTCTTTGGAGATTTGAAGCTTGCCAGATGTTCTTTGCAAAAGGCCATCAGCTCGGTCTCCGTTGTATCCGAGCCAGGCTTCAGCTCAACGAAGGCGCAAGGGGTCTCGCCCCATTTTTCGTCCGGTCGGGCCACAACAGCCGCGGCCTGAACGTCCGGGTGTTTGTAAAGGACATCTTCAACCTCAATGGAGGAGATGTTTTCCCCGCCTGAAATAATGATGTCCTTGGACCGGTCTTTCAATTGGATATAGCCGTCCGGGTGCATCACACCGAGATCGCCGGAATGGAACCAGCCACCCTTAAAGGCTTCATCCGTCGCCTCCGGGTTTTTCAGATACCCTTTCATGACGACATTGCCGCGGAACATTACCTCCCCAATGGTTTGCCCATCGGCGGGAACCGGTTCCATGGTCTCCGGGTTGAGAACCGTCAGATCTTCCAGCGCAACGTAGCGAACACCTTGCCGCGCTTTCTTTTGAGCTTGTTGTTCAAGAGGCAGCGAATCCCATTCCCCCTTCCAGTCATTGACCACCGCTGGGCCGTAGACCTCGGTCAATCCATAGAGATGGGTCACGTTGAACCCGGTCGTTTTCATTGCTGCCAGAACGCTTTCTGGCGGGGGCGCTGCGGCGGTGAAGAACTCGACCTCCCGGTCCAAATCGCGTTTGTCGTCGCCGGCATTGAGGAGTGTCGACATGATAATCGGCGCACCGCACAAGTGGGTCACGCCTTCATCCGCGATCAGATCCCACATGGTTTTTGGCCGGACCCAACGCAAACACACATGCGTTCCGGCGACAACGGATAGGGACCATGGAAAGCACCAGCCATTGCAATGGAACATGGGCAATGTCCAAAGATAGACAGGATGCTTGGCCATTGATGCGGTGATGACGTTCGCCTGGGCCAGTAGGTAAGCGCCGCGGTGGTGGTACACGACACCTTTGGGATTTCCTGTGGTGCCAGACGTATAGTTCAGCGTGATGGCATCCCATTCATCATCGGGGAGGGACCAGCTGAAATCCGGGTCCCCGGATTGAAGGAAATCTTCATAATCCAGTGACCCCAACCGCTCGCCATCCTGTGGGAATTCGGGGTCTGAATAATCGATCACGATCGGTTTGACGGTGGCCAGTTCGAGCGCTTCCTTGATTACGGGCGCATATTCGCGATCCGTAATCAGCACCTTGCAGTTGGCGTGATCGAGCTGGAACGCGATGATCGCTGCATCAAGCCGTGTGTTGAGGGAGTGCAAGACAGCTTTCGTCATCGGTACACCATAGTGAGCCTCAAGCATTGGCGGGACATTCGACAGCATCACGCTGACTGTGTCTTCTTTACCAATGCCGTGTTTGCTCAGTGCGGATGCCAGTTGTTTCGAGCGCTTGTAGAATGTCCGATAATCTGTCCGCTGTTTGCCATGAATGATCGCGGTGTGTTCTGGAAACACATCTGCGGCCCGCGCCAAGAAGCTTAGCGGGCTCAGCGCTGCATAGTTAGCGTCAGTCTTGTCCAGTCCTTTGGCAAAGGGGCTAACTGTCGCGTCCATGATTTTCCTCCCAATCGTCTTTGCCCGGTATCAAAGCCGGAAAAGTCTTTGGGAGCAATGCAACAAAGGGCGTTTGTGGTACTGCGATCAGGCAAGCAGTCCGGCGAGCCCGTCATACGTCAATTTTGCGCCGATTAGGCCCATGACGACATAGATGATGGTGTAAAACGTTTCCGCCTTGATAATGCGGACAAGACGCACACCGGCCAGCGTGGCAACCAGTGCGACCGGGAACAAAACCGCTGATGTTGTAAGGTTCGTCGTATCAAATTGCCCGAGAAAGAAATATGGGATGACCTTTACCGCGTTCACGGTGGCAAAGAAGATCACTGCTGTCCCGGCAAACAGCATCGGCGCGAGTTTCAGGGGCAACATATACATCTGAAACGGCGGGCCTCCGGTATGGCTGATGAAGCTGGTAAAGCCGGCGACTGCTCCCCAGAAAGACCCTTTCGGTATGTTGTGGCCGAGTGCTGCAGCCTCTTTTCTACGTTTGAAAACATAGTCGGCGACAAACGCCAGTGAGATCACCCCGATCATCAGCGTGACGAATGTGTCATTCACGTAGGCAGCCGTGCCCCAGCCAATACCGATCCCGACGATTGCTGCCGGAAGCAAAATAGCCAGGCTGCGCCAATCTGCTTTGCCTTTATATGCCATCAACGCAACGGCATCCATCACCAGCAGGATCGGCAACATGATCCCGGCGGCCTGAAGCGGCGAAATCACCAATGACATGATGGGAACCCCAAGCATGGCGAAAGTTCCACCGAACCCTCCCTTTGACAAGCCGACGCAGATGACGGCAGGGACAGCAGCTGCATAGAACCAGGGGTCGGTGATGAGAAGCATCAAAAATCACTGTTATGACGTGGGAAAAGGCGCTGCAAACAAGCACGACGGAGGGATTACGTAAAGGTCCGCTCATCGAATTGCTAAGTCAGTGACACTTGCTTTTCAAACCATACTTGCAACACACTCGCGAAAATCGATGAGTGCTGCTGTTTGGGAGGAAGACGATGGCAAGCCGGTATCATGACGTTTATCAAGGCTGGCATTCCGATCCGATGGGGTTTTGGAAAAATGCCGCTTCCGAGATTGACTGGATCAGCACGACAGACAAGGTCTTCGATCCCGATCAAGGTCAATTTGGCCGCTGGTTTCCGGATTGGGAATGCAACACCTGCTACAATTGCCTAGACCGTCATGTGGAGCGCGGCCGACCCGGCCAGCCGGCGCTGATCTACGACAGCCCGATCACTGGAGCTAAAGCAACCTACACCTACGCTGAGCTGCTCGAAGAGGTCGAGGCACTGGCGGCTGTTCTTCAGGACAACGGACTGGAGAAGGGAGATCGGGCAATCATCTACATGCCGATGATCCCGCAAGCTGTCATGGCGATGCTGGCTTGCGCGCGTCTTGGCGTGATTCACTCAGTGGTTTTCGGTGGCTTTGCGGCCAATGAACTTGCCACCCGGATCAATGATGCGACCCCGAAAACGATTATCGCAGCGTCCTGCGGGATCGAGCCGGGAAGGGTCATTTCCTACAAGCCGCTGATTGACGACGCTATCGGGCTGTCCACACACAAGCCGGACAGCGTGTTCGTTTATCAACGTGAGGCAGAGATTGCTTCGCTGGTAGAGGGTAGGGACCATGATCTTGGCAAGCTGATGGAAGATGCGGTTGCTGCTGGCCGCCGTGTGCCGCCGGTGCCGGTCAAGGCGACCGATCCGCTCTATATTCTCTACACTTCAGGCACCACCGGGCAGCCGAAGGGCGTGGTCCGTGACAATGGTGGCCATATGGTCGCGCTCAAGTGGTCCATGTCGAACCTCTATGACATTCAGCCCGGCGAAGTTTTCTGGGCAGCGTCAGACGTGGGGTGGGTCGTGGGCCACAGTTACATCGCGTACGCACCGCTTCTTCACGGCTGCACCACGATTGTGTTTGAGGGCAAACCTGTGGGAACGCCGGATGCAGGTACTTTCTGGCGTGTGATCTCTGAACACAGCGTCGCGTCCCTTTTCACCGCGCCAACTGCGTTCCGTGCAATTCGTAAGGAAGACCCGAACGGTGAACTGATCAAGAAATACGATCTGTCGACCTACAGGTCTTTGTTCCTTGCCGGAGAGCGCGCCGATCCGGAGACCGTGAACTGGGCGATTGATCAGTTGCAGGTGCCTGTCATTGACCATTGGTGGCAGACCGAAACCGGCTGGTGCATCGTCGGCAACCCGCTCGGGCTCGGGGCGCTTCCGGTCAAGCCGGGCTCACCCACTGTTCCCATGCCCGGATATGACGTCCAGATCCTGGATGATGCGGGACACCCTCTGGAAGCAAACACCCTCGGCAACATCGTTGTAAAGCTGCCGTTGCCTCCGGGCGCTCTGCCAACCCTTTGGAATGCGGACAAGCGTTTCTTTGATGCGTATCTGGCCGAATTCCCAGGGTACTACAAGACCGCGGATGCTGGCGTGATTGATGATGACGGGTATCTGTCAATCATGGCGCGGACTGACGACATCATCAACGTTGCTGGGCACCGCTTGTCGACTGGCGGGATGGAAGAAGTGCTTGCCACGCATCAGGATGTTGCTGAATGTGCGGTCATCGGGATAGCCGACAAACTGAAAGGTCAGCTGCCGTGCGGCTTTGTTGTTCTGAAAGCCGGTGTCGATCGCGAGCATGCGGATATCGAAAAAGAACTGATCAAGCTGGTGCGCGAAAAAATCGGCCCTGTTGCGGCCTTTAAGATCGCCATTACGGTTGACCGATTGCCAAAGACGCGGTCTGGCAAGATCCTGCGCGGGACGATGCGTCAGATCGCCGACGGCGAAGAGTACAAGATGCCGGCGACGATTGATGACCCGGCAATCTTAGATGAAATCACCGACGCCCTGAAATCACATGGGATTTCCGCATAAGTGGGAAAGGTGACGCGACTGGAGGTGTGCCAGAGGCATCGACAGACGTAATTTTCGGACTTATGGTCGGGCCGCCGCGAAGCGGCCCGTCGCATTTGCGGCGGTGTTTTTGTTAGCACAGCCGTGAGGTTTTCCGTGTCTTTAGAAAATAAAGTCGCCATCGTAACTGGCGCAGCCCGAGGTATCGGTTTTGCTGTTGCCAAGCGTTTTGTCATGGACGGCGCAAAGGTTGTGATTGCCGACGTTGATGACGAGGCTGGCGAAGCGGCTGTTGAAGATCTCAGTGGCCTCGGCACTGCCATGTACATCCATTGCAATGTTGCGGAGCGGTTGGACGTCCGCAACATGGTTGCCGAAACGCTGAACGCCTATGGCGATATTGATGTTCTGGTCAACAATGCCGGCATTGTTGTCGGCGCCGAATTCCTTGATCTGGAAGAAGACGACTTTGACAAGGTCCTGTCGATCAACCTGAAAGGGGCCTTCCTGTGTTCGCAGGCTGTTGCCCGGCACATGGTTGAAAAGGTCGACAATGGCGGTGATCCGGGCTGCATCATCAACATGTCATCGATCAACTCTGTGGTCGCGATCCCGAACCAGATCCCATATTGCGTCTCCAAAGGCGGGATGACACAGCTGACCAAAACGACGGCTCTATCTCTTGCGAAGTATGGTATCCGCGTCAATGCGATCGGGCCCGGGTCGATCATGACCGAGATGC
Organism: Roseibium sp. MMSF_3247; assembly: GCF_030733765.1. Lineage (NCBI taxonomy): Bacteria > Pseudomonadati > Pseudomonadota > Alphaproteobacteria > Hyphomicrobiales > Stappiaceae > Roseibium > Roseibium sp. MMSF_3247. Next base: position 655,287 of record NZ_JASHII010000003.1, on the reverse strand, counting down.
TTGCCTCCGTGAACAGCGACCCGGCTGCGAAGAACCGGATCATGTCCCGTACGCCAATGCTGCGTATCGGGGAGCCATCAGAAATTGCAGGTGTGGCGGCCTTCCTTGCTTCTGAAGATGCCGGTTACGTCACGGGTCAGACAATTTTTGCAGATGGTGGCCGGATGCCGCTGAATTACACCGTGGCCGTTCCAGAAGACGACTGAGTCTCGAAGCATCCGCCTTTACTTCACCGCGTTGGTGCGTCTTCATGTCAAGAGAGCGTTCGCTTTGCTCGACGTGACAGAAGTGCCAGCGCTTTGGGAGGGGGCAAAAATGAGACAGTTCCTTTGGTGGTGTGTCTGGTCCATGCTTCTTGTGTGGCCAGCAACAGCACAGAACATTGCATATGTGAAATTCGCCGCGGGCAATTACGGCGCCATGGTAAGCGGAACAATCATCGGTGACGAGTTTTTCGATTACCGTCTTGATGTTGCAGCCGGGCAGGAGATGTTCGCAGAGTTGACGGTTTCAGGCACAAACGGTACCGGAACCGTTTATTTTAATGTGCTGCCGCCGGGCAGTGATGGCGTGGCTGTCTATAACAGCTCAATCAATGGGAACAGCGCGACCGTCGATTTGACGGAAACCGGTGTCTACACAATCCGTGTGTATCTAATGGGTAATGATCGGGATGCTGGCAAGACTGTTGGCTACAATCTCGATCTATCTATTCAGTAACCGGCAATGCAGATTGTGGAGTGCGCCCTCAGAGTTCGGACGGCTCTGGCTCCTTCACGGTGCCAAATTGCAATTTGGCGAGTTTCGCATAAAGCCCGCCAGCCGCACTCAGCTGTTCATGTGTTCCGGTTTCAACGATCCGGCCCTCGTCCATGACAATGATACGATCCGCTTTCAGCACCGTAGCCAACCGGTGGGCAATGATCAGAGTCGTTCGCCCTTCCATCAATTGATCCAAAGCCTTTTGGACGAGCTGTTCGCTTTCGGCATCCAGGGCGCTGGTTGCTTCGTCAAGCAACAGCACAGGAGCCTGTTTCAACACGGCACGGGCAATGGCAATTCGTTGGCGTTGCCCACCCGACAAAGTGATGCCGCGTTCGCCGACGAGTGTGTCGTAGCCATTTGTCATGGTTTCGATGAAAGGGGAGGCAAGGGCGGCCGTGGCCGCTTTGACGATGTCCTCACGTTTTGCATCAGGAAGGCCATAGGCAATGTTCTCGGCGATGCTGGCGCCGAATACAGCGGTGTCCTGCGGCACCAGCGCAATGTTGCGCCGAAGTTCATCTGGGTCGAGGTCACGCAGTTCCACGCCATTCATTCGAATGGCCCCTGATGTCGGGTCATAGAACCGCATCAGCAGACTGAATAGCGTGCTTTTGCCGGCGCCTGAGGGGCCGACAACCGCAACTTTCTCTCCCGGAGCAATGGTCAAGGTCAGATCCTGCACTACCGGTAGATTGCCCGCTGCTTGGTAGGCGAACGAAACGTCCTCGAAACGAATTTCACCCCGTGGTGTGTCCGGCAGGGGGATGGGATTGAGAGGGGCCCGGATCTCCGGCGTGATCTCCAGAAGTTCGGAGAGACGTTCAGCGGCACCAGTTGCCTGTGACAGCTCGCCCCAGACTTCGGACAAAGCGGCCAATGAGCCCGCGGCAAGGATTGAATACAAAAGGAACTGGCCAAGTTCACCGCCGGTCATGCGTCCGGCAAAAACGTCACTCGCGCCGATCCAGAGAACAGCGACGATGGAAGAGCCAATGACGAGGATGGCAAATCCCGTCAATGCGGCGCGGGCGGTTATCGCCTGGCGCGCAGCGGTGAACGCTGTTTCCACAGCAGATCGGTAGATCCCGGAGCTGCGGCTTTCGTGCGTGAAAGCTTGCAATGTCCTAACCGATCCGAGCATTTCCCCGGCATAAGCTGAAGCGTCTGCCAGCATATCTTGCGCAAAACGCGAGCGCTTTCTAACCTTCCGGCCAAACCCGATGATCGGGATGAGGATGACCGGGATCGCCGCGAGCACAATGACCGACAAGCGCGGACTGGTTACCACCATCATCACCGAGGCACCGGTGAACATGATCGTGTTCCGCATTGCCAGCGATGCACTTGCGCCAAATGCCGCTTTGATCTGGGTTGTGTCTGCAGTCAACCGGGACAGGATTTCGCCAGACTTTGCGCTGTCGTAAAAAGAAGGACTCAGCCGGGTCATGTGGGCAAACACATCTGCCCGAACCTCGGCCACGACGCGTTCCCCGAGCCACATGACAAGGAAGTACCGGACAGAACTGGCACAGGCGAGGGCGCACACGACCCCGATCAGCACAGCGAAGTAGGAGTTGACCAGCACCGGATCATCTGCGCCAAAGCCAAAGTCGATCATGCGCCGGACGGCGGCGGGCAGAACCAATGTGATGATCGCGGCGGAGAAAAGAGCAGCGAGCGCAGCAAGTACCATGCCTTTGTGCTTCAACAGGTACGGCAGCAACCGGGTCAATGGGCGCAAAGACCTTCTGGTGTCAGAGGGGGCATTTGATGTCATGTGTTGCCTTGCGAAAACCGGTCTTCCAAAACTATGTCTCCGCCTACTTAATTGGACGGGTGCAGTATGCCAATCCCGTATTGGTCTAACCGGAGGTTTCTAAAGCCAGTTATGCGCTGAAATGCTGTAGTGGATTTGATTCCCGGAAATGTCCGGAATTGCGGGAAATTCGGTCTTGTCTTGTCCGCTGCCTTGGGGTATATCCCCGCCTCATGTTTCTAAGGGCGGCATCCGCAACTGGATCGGCGGCCCTTCATCTTGTTTGCGCTCCATAGCATTCTGACCAAAGATGGCTTGAAGGCGCTGGAAAGGACCGGTCATGAAAGCGGATATCCATCCCGACTACCACACCATCAAGGTCGTAATGACCGATGGCACCGAATTTACCACCCGCTCCACGTATGGCGCGGAAGGCGACACCCTGCAGCTCGACATCGACCCGACGTCTCACCCGGCTTGGACCGGTGGTGACCGTCAATTGATGGACCGCGGCGGCCGCGTGTCCCGCTTCAAGAACAAGTTCGCTGGTTTCCTGGGTTCCTAAATCCAAGCCAACAGCGTGACTGTTTAAGACCCGGCCGGAAGGCCGGGTTTTTTTGCCTTGTATTCTGGTGATAAAAAAAGCCGCCCGGAGGGGCGGCTTAAAAGAAGAGAAACGTGAAGACGATCTATCAGCCGATTTTGCCGAAGGCGGCGTGCAGCTGGTTGATCTGAGATGCCACAGGGTTGTCGTTGTTCGCTTCTTCCTGCGGTGCGGCTTCTTCAGCTCTGTAGAGCATCTTGTCGAGATGAACGACGCGCTCCTGCAGCCGGGTCGAACGTTCTACAAGATTGCGCAAGCTTTCCGGCAGGTCGTCCCAGGCCGGGCCGCCAATTGCGCTGCTGAGTTTGTCTAGACGGACCTTGTTCTTGTCGCTACCGGCTTGTTCGCGGGACATCTCGCCTTCGTTGACGGCGCGTTGCAGCAGCAGCCAGGAAGCCAGCTGCATAAGGCGCGTTGTCAGGCGCATGGATTCAGTTGCATAAGCCAGCGAGGCTGGGCGTGGCAGCTTCTTGGCTTCTTCGCGCCCATCGCCATCAAGATAAAGAGCTGTCTCTTCGACCAGAGACATGCCTTCCTGAAAAAGCGTCTGGAAGTTGTCGGAGCTGGCCAGATGATGCGCGATGTGTACGGCATCAGAAGTGCGGTCCGTTGTCTTGATATCTTCCGTCATGAGCTTACTACGCCTCGGTTACTTATTCTGGTTGCCCGCGGTTGTTGTGCCGTTTGTGTCACCTTTGATCAGGTGTGCACATTTGGAACAGTGCGAGCCCGTGTGCCCTTTACACAGCAATCCGTGTGCCAGATGCAGTCACTTGAGCCGCGTTAACCAGAACTACCGCAGAGTACTACGCTCGAACGGCAAAAAAAAGAGCCGCACGGTTGCGGCTCTAAGTCTTTAACAGGGAGGCGTCAAACAGAGTGGTCTGAACCACTCCTATCCAGATGACTGGATGCATAAATTTATAATTTGGAAAGATTAATGATTGGTAAATGAATAAAAATCTATTAAAGGCGTTAAGGATAAAGGCCGTCGATTTCGAATAAATTCACAATTTTTGCAGATAGTTACAAGGTTACTTCTGAAAGAATGCGTCTGCAGCATTGCGAATAGTGCTGCGTTGCTCAAGCGCCTCTCTTGTACGGTTAACTTCTGCAGTTAATGCCTCGATCCGGTCCTGGAGTTCGTCCTCTGACAAGCGGCTTAGATCTTCGCCAACGGTAACCACATTCGATTCCTGCTTTTTGGGGATATCATCGTCAAAGAGGCCCATGTCATATCTCCTGCTGGATCTACGCGAATGGCAATCTTGCTCACCCGTGTTTGATACTCATAAACTCGGCCATTATTTACCATAGAACCGGGACAAGCACAGCCGTATGTCCCAATTTGGATCATAAGGACAGTTCCATATGCAGAATTTGCCGGACACCATGACAGTTGTTGCGATTTCAGAACCGGGTGGACCTGAGGTTCTCATTTTGGAACAGCGCGCCCTGCCGGACGTGGGCGACGGCGATATCCTGATCCGGGTTGAGGCTGCAGGTGTGAACCGCCCCGATGTCCTTCAGCGAATGGGCGCTTATCCGCCTCCGAAGGGCGCATCGGATCTTCCAGGCCTTGAGGTCGCCGGCGAAGTGGTTGCTGTCGGGGCAGCCGTTCATGGGCACTCTGTCGGTGACAAGGTGACAGCTCTTTGCCCGGGCGGAGGCTATGCGGAGTATTGTAAGGTGCCAGCGGGTCATGCCTTGCCGGTGCCGGCTGGTATGAGTGTCCTGGAAGCGGCCGCGTTGCCGGAAACATTCTTCACTGTATGGACCAACGTTTTCGACCGTTGCGGTCTACGGGAGGGCGAGCGCTTTCTGGTTCATGGTGGGGCGTCCGGAATTGGCACATGTGCCATTCAGTTGGCCAAGGCCTTCGGTGCTGAGGTGTTCACCACCGTCGGTTCATCAGATAAGATCGAAGCGGTGAAAGCCCTTGGTGCCGATCATGTCATCAATTACCGGGAACAGGCATTTGAGAAGGTCATCCTTGAGGTCACTGGCGGACAAGGTGTTGATGTCATCCTGGATATGGTTGGCGGCGATTATGTTGAGCGGAACTGGAAAGCTGCGGCCATTGAAGGCCGGATATGTCAGATCGCGACTCTGAACGGTGTTTCGCATGATGTGAATTTCTCGCGCCTCATGGTGAAGCGGCTAACACACACCGGTACGACGCTGAGGCCAAGAGATGATGCGTTCAAGACTGCCATTGCCGATAGTCTCCGATCCAAAGTTTGGCCATTGATCGAATCGGGCCAGATCAAGCCGTTGATCGATTCCACCTTTCCGTTGAGTGAGGCTGCCGAAGCTCATCGGCGCATGGAAAGCTCTGGCCACACTGGTAAAATCGTCATGACGGTCGGATCCTAGAAGACCGACCGGACCTGGGCGCTGTGGTGGTTCGCAAGATCATTTGCGTTTCCGCCGCGTTCAGCCTATATTCGCGCCAATTCCCATTAAATTGAAATGGAACACCGCTCTTCCGACCTGCCGGCCGGGGGAGCAGATAAGAGGAATTTGACCGATGGCGAACACGCCGCTTATGCCGAAAGCAACTGCCGTCTGGCTCGTGGACAACACTGCGTTGAGCTTCACGCAGATCGCGACATTCTGCAAGCTGCATCCGCTTGAAGTGAAAGCCATCGCAGATGGTGAAGCGGCACAGGGCATCAAGGGTTTGGATCCGGTTCTGACCGGCCAGTTGACGCGTGAAGAAGTTGAACGTGCTCAGAATGATCCGAACTACCAACTCAAGCTGCAAGGCTCAAAGGTTGTTGTCCCGGAAACCAAACGCAAAGGCCCGCGCTACACGCCGGTTTCGCGCCGTCAGGACCGCCCGAATGCAATTCTCTGGCTGGTGCGCAATCACCCGGAGTTGAAAGACGCGCAGATCATGCGTCTTGTTGGAACCACCAAGCCGACGATTGCCGCCATTCGCGACCGTACCCACTGGAACTCGGCGAACCTGACGCCATCCGATCCGGTGACGCTCGGTCTTTGCAGCCAGCTTGAGCTCGACATTGAAGTTGAAAAGGCTGCGAAGAATGCACCGCAGCCGATGGCAGGCGAGCCGGCAGAAACGCTGATGTCGGTTGATGACAGCACCAGCGAAGATGCAATTGCTGCAGCGTTCTCGCTCGATCCGAATACCGCGCCGAAGCGCGAGGAAGAAGAAGAGATCGATGTCGACGCCGTGTTCGCCAATCTGAACTCTCCGAAAGACACAGATGGCGACGACGAAACAGACGACGACAGCTCAACTAAGCTCTAAACGCCTGTCACAGTAACAATTCTGGAGCCACCGGATGACGTGTCATCCGGTGGTTTTTATTTCACACGGCAATAGCGGAAACCAATCCGGCCCGGAGTCTGTCTCTCTTCCTAACCTTCGTAGAGGTGGAGGCGCTGGCTAAAATTTCTGGATCTGTGGTGCATCGTCGGTGATGTTATAGTAGTCACCTTTATCTTTGACAAAGATGTGCTTGCCAATCTCCAGCCCTGTCGGGCTCTCCAGGCAACCGGCAGCTATTCCGATGCCATCCTCAGTATTCATCCGGTAAAACAGGCTGGACCCACAGAATTTGCAGAAGCCACGTTTGGCAAAGTCAGATGACTCATACCAAGTCAGGCCTTCGTCAGTTGTAAACTGCAATTCCTTGAAAGGGGCGTGGGTCGACGCCCAAGTGTGCCCGCTGGAGCGGCGGCATTGCCCGCAATGGCAGATCGTGACTGTTTTTCTAACCTCCGGGACTTCAAACCGGACTTTTCCGCAATCGCAGCGACCTTTGAGCAATACTGCCTCCTGAAATTATCCTTAAAGAACGGATTTCATAGATCGAGATGGGTCCGGCGGTTTAGCGCTCGGTTAGTTTCAGCTCGATCCGGCGGTTTTTCGCCAAAGCATCCGGCGTTTCACCTTCTTCCAGAGGTTGGAACTCGCCAAAGCCCGCCGCTACCAGCCGTTTTGGGTCGACACCCTTCTCAATGAGATACCGGACAACCGAGATGGCACGGGCTGCCGACAATTCCCAGTTGTTGCGCAGGCGCCCAGTTCCGGAAAGCGGCCGGGCATCGGTATGACCATCCACACGCAAGACCCAGTTGATCTCATCCGGGATCTGTCCGCTTAGTTCGAGGATTGCCTCCGCAAGCTTGTCCAGTTCCTGCTGGCCTTCCGGGTTGATGTCCTCAGAGCCGGAATCAAAGAGCACCTCCGACTGGAAGACAAAGCGGTCGCCGACAACCGAAATGTCGGAGCGTTGGGAAAGGATTTCCCGCAGCCTTCCGAAAAAGTCTGAACGGTAGCGAGAGAGTTCTTGAACCCGCTGCACCAGAGCGGCGTTCAGTCGTCTGCCAAGGCTCGCGATCTTCGCCTGGCTTTCGGCTTCCTTGGCTTCAGAGGCCTCAAGCGCGGCATTGGCTGCTGCAATTTGGCGGCGAAGAGCCGCAATCTGCTGGTTGAGCAGTTCGACCTGGGCCAAGGCCTCCTGGCTGACCTGACGCTCATCATCGAGGAGATTCTCAAGTTGTGCTGCTCTGCCGCCGGCTGCCTCGGCATCTCCTGAGCTGCTTTCCAAAAGGCCCAGCAGGCGAGACTGTTCAGCTTCAGCGCTGCTGAGGCTGGCCTGAAGTCCAAGAATGGTGTCTTCCAGTTCGCCAGACGAGGCCCGTTCCAGTGCAAGCAGCTCAGTCAGTTCACTGATTTGGGCGTTCAGCCGGTTCAGAACTGTGTCACGCCCGGACAGTTGCTGCGAGAGAAAAAACTGCGCGATCATGAAGATCGACAACAGGAAGATAATAACCAACAGGAGTGTGGCCATCGCATCGACGAAGCCGGGCCAGTAGTCGGTCTGTTGGGCGCGGCGGCGCGACCTGAGGCTGCCAGCCATCCGCGATTACTCCTTCGCCCGATCGAATGCGGCGGAGATCGAGGCCAGTAGACCCTCGATCCGCTTTTGCTGTTCGCCTTGTGATTCCGCCCAGTCGCGCATCATCTGCTGTTCAGAGCGCACATGTTTGACCAGTCCCTGAATACCTTCAGCGAGGTTTGCCATGGCCTGGGAGGCGGTTTTGCTGCCGCCCTCTTCAACGCTTTTCTGCAAGGCTGAGATCGAAGCCTGAATCTGCTCGACGCCCGGGGAGTCTCCAGAGGCAAACATACCGTCTTCCGGGTCGATATCTGTCACTGTCGACAGCCAGTCTTCCAGTTCGTTGTAGAACCGGTTTTGTGCCTGACCGGCTTGCAGATCCAAAAAGCCGAGGATCAAAGACCCTGTCAGACCGAAGAGGGATGATGAAAACGCTGTGCCCATGCCGGACAATGGGGCTTCCAAGCCGGCTTTTAGGTCCTCAAAGATGACATTCGCATCGCCAGAGCCGACATCCAAGGACTGGATCGTCGCGCCAACCGAACTCACTGTTTGCAAGAGGCCCCAAAACGTCCCAAGCAGACCGAGAAAAACCAGCAGCCCGGTTAGGTAACGGGATATTTCCCGGGATTCTTCAAGGCGCATGCCAATGGAATCGAGAATGGAACGAGCAATTGTCGGGGTCAGCGCCATGTCTCCGGATTTGTTACCGAGGAGGGCTGCCATTGGTGCGAGCAAAACGGGAGACCGGGTGTCGAGCGCAGGATCCCCGATCCGGAAGCTGTTGACCCATGCGATTTCCGGAAACAAGCGAATGACGCGGCCAAAAAGGAGGAGCACTCCAAAGGCACCAACAAACACAATCAGGCCGTTGAGGCCCGGGTTGCTCATGAAAGCTGTTGAGACTTGCGGAAAAAGAATGAAGGCAATGAAAGCGACGATCACCAGAAAGATGATCATGAACGTCAGATAGGCCCTCGGGCTCGACAAGCTGTAGGGGTCAAATTCACGTGCCATGTTCGCTGTCAATCACCATTCTGCAGAGGTCATTGATAGATAGCGTGATTTTTAACGTCTTGGAAACCGTGAATCGGCCCGGCAACCCCAATTAAATTTGGAAAGCCAAAAAATCGGCAGGCCTCATGGGGCTGCCGGTAAAAAACATTTGCGGGTGAATGTGGGGCGTTATGCTTGTTGCGGGGCCGCTGCTTTCTTAAGCAGGCGCAGGAGGTGCTTGTGGGCATCCTCATTGCCGACCACAACATCGCCGGTCTCCAGCATCTTGGATTTGCCGTCCAGATCGCTGACGAAGCCGCCCGCTTCGCGGACCATCAACAGGCCGGCTGCAATGTCCCAGGAATTGAGGTCGCGCTCCCAATAGCCGTCGAGCCGGCCGGATGCTGTCCAGGCCAGATCGAGCGCTGCGGCGCCAGCCCGGCGAATGCCAGCGACTTCCGGCATGATGTGGCGCAGCTCGCGCAGTGTACGGCCATGATCACCGCGTCCGATGAATGGCAGGCCGGTCCCGAACACCATCTCCGGCAGCTCTGTCCTTCCCGCAACACGAAGTCTGCGGTCGTTGAGAAAAGCGCCACGGCCACGTTCGGCGGTGTACAGCTCGTCCATGACCGGATTGTAGATCACACCGGCAACGATCTCGCCGTTCCGCTCAAGTGCAATGGATGTTGCGAAAATCGGAATGCCGTGCAGAAAGTTGGTCGTGCCGTCGAGAGGATCAATGTGCCAGCGATGCTGACCGTCCGTTCCCTCAACTTCACCGCTTTCTTCCATAACGAGGCCAAAAGTCGGACGGGCCTTGGTCAGCTCGGACCGCACGATTTCCTCAGCTTTCCGGTCGGCTGCCGAGACGAAATCTCCAGGACCTTTCCGGGATACCTGCAGGTTTTCAACTTCACCGAAGTCACGGACGAGGCTGCGACCGGCTTTGGTCGCGGCTTGAACCATGACGTTGAGGATTGCTGTGCGGGCCATGTTGTTTCACTTGTTGTTGGGCGCAACAGCAGATCCGCTGCGCCAGATGTTCAGCTGGTTGAGGCGTCAGTCTGCGCGCTTCACGTATTCCAGCGTACCGGTGTCGACGATAATTTTTTCGCCAGCGGTGATGAACGGCGGCACCATCACGCGAACGCCATTTTCCATGAGCGCCGGCTTGTAGGATGAAGACTGGGTCTGGCCTTTCACGACCGCATCGGCTTCGCTGATTTCCAGCGTGACGTGTTGCGGCAGAGTGATGCCTATCGGGCGCTCTTCATGAAGTTCCACGGTCACCATCATGCCGTCCTGCAGGAAGGCGGCACGATCGCCGACAAACTCTGTCTGCAATTCCAGCTGTTCGTAGGTCTCTGTGTCCATGAAGATCAGCATGTCGTCTTGCGTGTAAAGGTACTGGAAGTCCTTCTGCTCAAGACGGACGCGCTCGACTTTATCTTCAGACCGGAAGCGCTCATTGAGCTTGCGGCCGTCTAGCAGGTTTTTCATTTCGACCTGCGCAAACGCACCGCCCTTTCCAGGCTTTACGTGTTGAACCTTGACGACGGCCCACAGGGTTTCCTGATGCTGAAGCACGTTGCCCGGCTTGATTTCGTTACCGTTGATTTTCATGGAACGACCGATTTTTGATTTGTCTGGATCTTGTACGGCGCAAAAATCAGTTCAATAGACCGCGCCAACAATGGATTGCGCCTGTCCACCATAAATGCTCGCTTCTTTCAAGGAAAAAAGCGAGCTCCGGCCACAAACAGTCGGGCAATTGCCAGGATTACGGAGAGTTCAGGTACGATTCGTCCGATGGTGCCATCAAGGTCGCGGAATACTGCTCAGCCAGCTTTCTTGCGGCAGCAAGTGTCTCGTCGTCCAGCGTTCCGAATATGCCGTCCAGTGTCGGGTCGGAAACTCCAAGTGTCCGGGCAATAAGATGCCATCCGGCAGCCGCAGCATTGTCATGCTCGCGCCCGCGGCCATACGCATAGATCCGGGCAAGCCGGTTCATAGCGACAGGGTTTCCAGCAGTTGCTGCGCGTTCAAACCAATCTGCAGCTTCGCTTTCATCGGGATCTACGCCGCGGCCCTGAAACCGGAGAATGCCGTAGTAGACTTGCGCAAAGGTATGACCTCTGCGGGCGGCGCGCCCCATCCAGAAGGCACCTTTGCCAGGATCATTGAGACCGTCACCGGATTCAAGATATGCCAAGGCGAGTGTGTATTGCGCTTCAGGATCGTTCAGTTGAGCAGCTTCTTCGAGAAGTTCCCGTGCCTTTTCCTCGTTGTAAGGCCGCCCCTCGCCCTCCTTGTAAAGCATCGCAAGATTATAGAGCGCGGAAGGGTTGTCCGCTTCGGCAGCTTGTTCGAAGAGTTCGGCTGCCTTGGCCTTGTCCTGCGGTATGGCATCGCCGAGCAGGTATAGTTGCGCGAGCTGAAGCGCAGACCCATTGTCGCCTTGTGCCGCTGCAAGACCATACCAGTCCGCAGCTTTCGCCTTGTCCTGTTTGATGCCAAGCCCTGCCTCATGGAGAACACCCAACAACGCTTGCGCGGATCGGTCGCCGTTCTCCGCGAGCGGCGTTGCCAGGGCCAAAGCGGTCAAATGCCAGCCGCGCTGGAAGGCGCTGTAGGCTGTGTCCGAGGAAGCCGTTTCCCCGTCGGCCAGAGACGGGGGGCCGGAATCGATCAGGCTGGCAATGGTTTTGTCCCGTGTCGTGACATCGACAAGTGCAGGAAGTTTCGCAGTGCCTGGAGCTTCAACTGCCGAGATATCTGCCGCCGGTGTTTCCGTTTGTCCGGATGCGGCTAAGGGCAATCCAATCAAAGCTGCAGACACGAATGCTGCCGCTGCAGTGTGCCGAACCACGGGGGTGGTGGTCAGTTTATCCATGGCCGGTTTGAGACCTCTCATACGGCTGTCAGTCAACCTCCGGGAACGGGTGCGCTTCAAGCACCGTGTTGGCATCTGAAATTGTCTTGGCGATGTCTTCAGAATCCCAGACAGCATCCTTCAGGGCAACGAAGTCGGCGCCAGTGGCCGCCACCTCGGCAAGTGTTTCAAGTGTGTTGCCCGCCAGGGCGACACAAGGTGTCTCGAAAAGTTCCGCCCACCAATTGGCACCGGACAGGGTCTTGTCGTGGGCGGTTTCTTTTTCCGTCAGATCCAGCTTGCCGAAGAACAGGTAGTCGACGCCGGTCTCTGCCCATTCCATGGCATCATGTTTCGTTTTGGTTCCGCCTGTCCCGACGACGCGGTCGGGCTGGAAGCTCTCCACGGCGAGTTTCACATCTTCAAGGGACTTGTCGACGTGGACCCCATCGGCGCCCGAGCGACCCGCCGCTTGTGTGTCGCCGTAGACCAATGCGGCTGCGCCGCCTTCCTGAATGATCGGAACAAGGACTTCTGCTGCCGCTTGAATGTCCTTTGTTGATGCATCCGGCATGTAGATCATCACACACGCGATATCACCGCCCGTGAAAGCCTGTTTGAGCTGATCTGCGACCTTTACCGTATCAAATGCAGGCGGTGTCACAAGGAAAAGGCGGGGTCGGTTCACGAAAATCTGTCCTGATGCATGATTGAGTATGGCAGCGCGTTACTGCCGTTTCTTGTCCCTAAAGACGGCGAAAGAGGGACGCAAGGCCCCTCTTTCAAGATTTTGATCTGACCAACGTGACAGATGTTGCCAATACTCAGGCGATCTTCGGATCCAGGCTACCATTCTGGTAGCGGGCCGCCATGTCGGACAGCGTGACAATTTTCTTGATCTTGGATGCTTGGCCTGCGGTGTTGAACGCTTCCAGACGGGCTACACAGAGCTTTTGCATTGCCTCACGTGCCGGCTTCAGGTATTTGCGCGGATCGAATTCGCCAGGGTTTTCCTGCAAGATCTTGCGGATCTGGCCGGTCATCGCCATGCGGTTGTCGGTATCGATGTTGACCTTGCGCACGCCGTTTTTGATCCCACGCTGGATTTCTTCAACCGGCACACCCCAGGTTTGCGGCATTTCCCCGCCATACTGGTTGATGATGTCCTGAAGATCCTGGGGTACCGTAGAGGACCCGTGCATCACAAGATGTGTGTCCGGCAGGCGGCGGTGGATCTCTTCGATCACGTGCATGGCAAGGATATCACCGTCTGGCTTGCGGGTGAACTTGTAGGCGCCGTGGCTTGTGCCCATGGCAATTGCCAGCGCGTCCACCTTGGTTTCCTTGACGAATTTTACCGCTTCATCCGGATCGGTCAGGAGCTGATCTTCTGTCAGCTTGCCTTCTGCACCGTGACCGTCTTCCTTGTCGCCCATGCCGGTTTCAAGGGAGCCGAGGACACCCAATTCACCTTCGACCGAGATGCCGCCGAGATGCGCCATGTCGGTCACGGTTTTTGTGACGCCGACGTTGTAATCCCAGGACGCAGGAGTTTTGCCGTCCGCTTCCAGAGAGCCGTCCATCATGACGGATGTAAAGCCCGCCTGAATCGCAGTCATGCAGGTTTGGGCCGCATTGCCGTGGTCCAGGTGAACGCAAACTGGGATGTGCGGGTAGATTTCGACAACCGCGTCCATCATGTGCTTCAGCATAACATCATGTGCGTAGGCCCGGGCACCGCGGGAAGCCTGAATGATCACTGGAGAATCGGTCTGGTCAGCGGCGGACATGATGGCCAGCGCCTGTTCCATGTTGTTGATGTTGAATGCCGGCACGCCGTAATCGTTTTCGGCAGCGTGATCAAGCAGCTGGCGGAGTGTAATGCGGGCCATTTATGTCTCCCAGAAGCCGGTATCGCAGCGTCCACTTTGGGGTTGTTTTACGATCCGGGTGTTGCGGTGCGTCAATCTCCGGTGGTTCTATCAAGAATCCGGCAGAGGAAAAGGGGCGAGAGGTTTCTTAAATCAATTTAATTTCAAGGTGATGCCGGTTTCTACCCGGTTGTGATTAATTTGACCTGTGAATTAATTGAGGTGGTTTTTATGAACTCAACTGCCAGCCTGGATCAGTGAGCTCACATCAATGATTGTTCCTGATGGATCGCTCAAGATCATCCGGCGTTGTCCATATGGCATGTCGCGCGGCGCTTCGATGATGTTTGCACCCAACTCCAATGCTCTGTTGTGAACAGCATCGCAATCATCAAGGACAAACGTCAAGATGATGCCTGCGGGTTGATGCCGAGCGGCCTCGGGCACAATCTCATGGCTTGCGAGAAGTATGCCGAGCTCCAAACCCGTTTGATCAGGGGCCTCCAGGTTTACAAACCAGTCAGAAGAGAACTTCGCCGTGTAACCAAAGAGCTTCTGGTAAAAGGCCGCGGTGACCGCGACCTCTTCTGTCAGGATGTTGGTGAAAGCACGTTGCATTTCAATCTCCCGAAGCGTTGTAGATCAGCTCTCCAAAGCCTTTACGCCCGGCAGTTCCTTGCCTTCAAGCCACTCAAGGAACGCGCCGCCTGCGGTCGATACATAAGAGAAATCGCTTGCAGCTCCTGCATGATTGAGGGCTGCCACCGTGTCACCGCCACCGGCAACAGAGTTCAATTTGCCGGATTTGGTGTTCTTGGCAGCGTGTTTGGCAGCCGCCACAGTCGCAGTATCAAACGGGGCGATTTCAAAGGCACCGAGGGGGCCATTCCAGACCAGGGTCTTGGCAGCGTCGATTTTAGACTTCACCACCTCAACCGACGCTGCGCCAACATCCAGGATCATGCCATCCGCAGGTATAGCGTCCACCGACACGGTTTCGTTGTCCGCGCCTGCCTTGAACTCCTTGGCGACAACGGCATCGACCGGCAGCACGATTTCGCAGCCAGCGGTCTCCGCAGCAACCATAATCTTCTTTGCCGTGTCCGAAAGGTCATGTTCGCACAGCGACTTGCCGACATTTACGCCTTTGGCGGCCAAGAAAGTGTTGGCCATGCCGCCGCCAATCACCAGCATGTCCACTTTGGCAACGAGGTTCTCCAGAAGGTCGATTTTGGACGACACCTTAGCGCCGCCTACAACAGCCAGAACAGGGCGGACGGGTTCACCAAGCGCGGAGCCGAGTGCTACTAGCTCCGCCTGCATCGTGCGGCCTGCATATGCCGGAAGCAGCTGGGCGATGCCTTCCGTCGAACCATGCGCCCGGTGAGCGGCGGAAAACGCATCATTCACATAGATGTCGCCATTGGCGGCGAGCGCTTTTGCAAACTCCGGATCGTTCTTTTCTTCGCCTTTGTGGAAACGCGTGTTTTCCATCATAAGAACCTGGCCGTTTTGCATGACCGCAACCGCGCCGGCCGCCGAGGGGCCGATGCAGTCTTCCGCGAAGCCAACGGTCTTGCCAAGCAGATCAGAAACGGCTCGTGTCACCGGCGCAAGGGACAGTTCCTTGACCTTTTCACCTTTCGGTCGGCCAAAATGCGCGAGCAGAATGACCTTGGCGCCTTTCTCGGAGAGTTCTTTGATTGTCGGTAGAACCCGTTCGATACGGGTTGTGTCGGTGACTTTGTAATTGTCCATCGGAACATTGAGGTCAACGCGAACAAGGACGCGTTTGCCTGAAAGATCGGTGATGTCGTCGAGTGTCTTGAAAGTCATGAGATCCACCTAGTTGTCAGGGGCGGGTTGAACTGGTTGTAACAGCGATACCGATCCCGAAAAGGGTCAAGAGAACGCCGAAGGACCGTTCCATCCAGAGTTTTGCGCGGATGAATTGCTGGCGCACTGGCGGCAGCGTGAAGAAGAAAGTGACGAGCACGAACCAAAGGAATACGCCGCTTGCCATGATCACGCCATAACTGACCTTGGTCCAAAGCGGTGTTTCCGGGGAGGTGACCTGCAGAAAGACGCTGAGAGCGAACATTGTTGCCTTGGGATTGGTCACGTTGGTGAAGAAACCCCAGCGCAGAGCCTTTAGCGGGGGCATACCAGCAAGCGCGCTGTCTGCCGGCATTTCCCTTGAAGCTGTCCGGTACATGGTGACACCTAGAAACACCAGATAAGCTGCGCCGATGAGCTTGAGTGCATTAAAGAGAAAAATGGACTGCGAGACGATGAGGCCAATTCCGGCGAGGGCGTAGGTAACGTGAACGCCTAAAGCGAGGGCGATGCCAAGTGCGGTCATGATACCGGCCAAACGGCCACCGATGAGCGCGTTGCGAAGCACAACGGCGAAGTCGGGGCCAGGAACGATCGCAACGACAATCGTTAGTGAAATTACAGTGAAAAGCTCGAGCAAGCGTGCCCCCAGGTTGGATGTTTTAAGCAAACAAAAAGCGGATGCAGGAGACCTGCATCCGCCTATATGTCATAGCAGATGGCTGCCCATCCAGACCATGTTTTAAATCAGTTTTGCCATGGCGATGGCCGTGTCCGCCATCCGGTTGGAGAAGCCCCACTCGTTGTCATACCAGGACAGCACCGACACCATTGTCCCGTCCATGACCTTGGTCTGATCCATATGGAAGATCGACGAGTGCGGGTCGTGGTTGAAGTCGATGGAGACGTTCTTGTCTTCAGTGTAGCCGAGCACGCCTGTCAGGGCTCCGCCCGCTGCCGCTTTGACTGCAGCATTGATCTCTTCAACAGTGGTGTCGCGTTTGGCGATGAACTTGAGGTCAACCACAGAAACATTCGGGGTTGGAACGCGCATTGCGAAGCCGTCCAACTTGCCGTTCAGTTCTGGCAAGACGAGACCGACAGCTTTCGCTGCACCGGTTGATGTCGGGATCATGGACATGGCCGCAGCGCGGGCGCGGTAAAGATCCTTGTGCATCGTATCCAATGTCGGCTGGTCACCGGTGTAGGAGTGAATGGTCGTCATCATGCCTTTTTCGATGCCGACGGAATCGTGCAGGACCTTGGCGACCGGTGCCAGACAATTGGTGGTGCAGGATGCGTTGGAAACGACAAGGTCTTCAGCCGCCAGCGTGTCATGGTTGACGCCGTAAACAATTGTCTTGTCGGCGCCAGACGCCGGTGCAGATACGAGGACGCGCTTTGCGCCAGCATCGAGGTGTGCGGCAGCCTTTTCCTTCGAATTGAAAATGCCTGTGCATTCCATGGCGATGTCGACACCCAGTTCTCCCCAGGGAAGATCTTTCGGGTCGCGGATCGCGGTGACCTTGATCGGTTTGCCGCCGTCGATGGAAATCGTGTCACCGTCAACTGTGACCGTTGCCGGAAATTTGCCGTGAACAGAATCGTAGCGCAGCAGGTGCGCGTTGGTCTCAACCGGGCCGAGGTCGTTGATGCCGACGACCTCAATGTCAGCGCGGCCAGATTCGATAATGGCACGCAGAACGTTGCGGCCGATGCGGCCAAAGCCGTTGATTGCTACCTTGGTTACCATAGTATTCTCCCGCATTTGGGGCCAGCTTAGGCCCTGCGCCTATCAATAGGTTACTATATCTAATCGATTTAAAAGGCAAAATAATTGCCAAAAAGTCCCGGCAGCGTGCAGAGCCGCTGCGCTGCCGGGAAACGTTACATCAAACGTTGAGCTTTTCCTTGGCCGCAGCAACTACAGCATCCTTCGTGATGCCGAAGTGCTCGTACAATTCCTTGTAAGGCGCGCTGGCACCAAACCCGGTCATGCCAATGAACAGACCGTCATTGCCGATGAACCGGTCCCATCCCATGCGGATGCCGGCTTCGACGGCGATCTTGACCGGGCTGGAGCCGATGACGGCCTCTTTGTAGTCTGCAGACTGTGCTTCGAAGAGTTCGAAGCTCGGCACGGAAACAACGCGAGCGGCAACACCTGAGTCCGTCAGTTCCTTATGCGCGTCAACGGCGATCTCCACCTCAGAACCTGAGGCAAAGATTGTAACGGCTGCGTCGTCTTCGCTTTCGATCAGAACATACGCGCCATTTGCGCTCAGGTTCTTCTCTTCAAAAGTCTTGCGCTGGGACGGCAGGTTTTGGCGTGTCAGGGCAAGAACGGAAGGTCCATCCTTGTTCTCCAGCGACAATTGCCAGCATTCCAGTGTCTCGGTGATATCAGCCGGACGGAAGAACGTCAGGTTCGGGATCGCCCGAAGCGCTGCGAAGTGTTCAACCGGCTGGTGGGTCGGGCCGTCTTCCCCCAGACCGATGGAATCGTGCGTCATGACATGAATGACGCGCTGGTTCATCAGGGCTGCGAGGCGGATTGATGGACGGCAGTAGTCGGAGAAAATCAGGAACCCGCCGGAATAGGGGATCAGGCCGCCATGCAGGGCCATGCCGTTCATCGCGGCTGCCATGCCGTGTTCGCGAATGCCGTAGTGGATGTAGCGGCCTGAGAAGTCATCCGGGGTAACCGGATTGGTCTGCGCCGTTTTGGTGTTGTTGGACCCGGTCAGATCGGCAGAACCACCGATTGTTTCAGGGATAACGCCGTTGATGACACCAAGGACAGCCTCGGATGCTTTGCGCGTTGCCATGGTCGGCTGCTCTTCGGCAAGCTTCTTCTTGTAGTCGAGGACAGCCTGCTCAAATCCTGCCGGAAGATCACCACGGTTGCGGCGTTCAAATTCGGCTCGGGTTTCGGTGTCCGCATCGTTGAAGCGTTTCTGCCAATCCTTGTGAGCGTGGGCCGAACGAAGGCCGGCAATGCGCCAGGCGTCCAGAATTTCGCTTGGAACCTCAAATGGCTCATGCGGCCAGTTCAGTGTCTCGCGGGTACCTGCGATTTCCTCAGCGCCGAGGGGAGCGCCGTGCACCTTGGCCGTACCGGCTTTTGTCGGGGCGCCGAAGCCGATGGTTGTCTTCGCTGCGATCAGTGTTGGTTTGTCGCTGGCCTGTGCCTGCCGGATTGCAGCCGCGATGCCATCAGGGTCGTGCCCGTCGACATTCAGCGTGTTCCATCCAGAAGCAGCAAAACGGGCAACCTGATCCGTGGAATCCGTGATGCTAACAGCGCCGTCGATCGAGATGCCGTTGTCATCCCAGATTACGATCAGTTTGTTCAGTTTCAGGTGACCTGCGAGCGACAGGGCCTCCTGACTGATGCCTTCCATCAAGCAACCGTCGCCGGCCAGAACGTAGGTATAGTGATTGACGAGATCCTTGCCGAAACGCTCTTCTTGCAAGCGCTCCGCGATCGCCATACCGACGGCATTGCCGAGCCCCTGACCCAGCGGGCCTGTGGTCGTTTCGATACCCGCACCATGACCAAATTCCGGGTGACCGGCGGTCTTTGCGCCGAGTTGACGGAAGTTTTTCAATTCTTCGAGCGGGAAGTCTTCATAGCCGAGCAGATACAGCAGGCTGTAAAGCAGCATGGATCCGTGACCCGCTGACAGAACAAACCGGTCGCGGTCAGCCCAGTTCGGCGCGGTCGGGTCAAACTTCAGAAATTCTGTAAAAAGGACAGTGGCGATATCGGCCGCGCCCATTGGCAATCCGGGGTGTCCGGATTTGGCCTGTTCCACGGCATCAATGGCAAGAAAGCGGATTGCATTCGCCATGCGCTGGTGTTTTTCAAGATCGCTCATCTGTGTCCCGTCGCTTGCGTTGGAGCCCCTGCCGCCAGCGTGGACCGTCCGGCGTGGAGTTGTAAGGTGCGTTGTTTCTTTAAAGGCAACTGTTGTCAGTTCCGATCAGGCGCCAGACAAATATCAGGAACGGTCAGCGAGTCAATAAAGCCCTGAATAGCGAAAGAGGGAATAAATTCCGCATTTGGGGGTTATCGAATTGAGGAAACTAACAATGGTGCCATTGACGGGAAGAATATGGTGCACCTAATCTCAGCTGCCGGGGCCGGATTTACCTTTTTTGATTTATCAGGTTGCCAGGGAAAGCGCGAAACCCGCTGGTTGTTTGCGGACGCTGCTTTTTTTATGCAAAAAGCTACGTTGAGGGTAAGGCATAACACAAAGCGGCAAAAACCGCTCCAAGAGGGATTGAGGTGACGCTTTATATGGCGGAAGTCGATGTCATGGAAAAGACGAGCCTGTCCGATGCCGTAAAGCGCCTTGAATCCGCCCTCGGCCAGTTGGAGACTGCCGTCCAGCGCCGCTTGGATGCAGACCGTTCTCTCAATTCCCTTCAGGATGACCTTCAGCGTATGGGAGAAGACAGGTCTCAGTTGGCTGCCTCTTTGGACGAAAGTGAAGCGCGCGCGTCCCGGCTTGAAGAAGCCAACAAAGATGTTTCCCGCCGGTTGGTAACGGCCATGGAAACGATCCGCAGCGTTTTGGACACCCACGGAGGCTGATGCGGTTTGGCTCAGATTAGCGTAACCATCAATGGCAAGTCCTTTCGGATGGCGTGTGATGATGGCGAAGAGCAGCGCCTCGAAGGGTTGGCTGCGCGGTTCGATGGCTGGATTGGCGAGCTCAAATTGGCCTTTGGTGAGATCGGTGATCAGCGCCTGACTGTGATGGCCGGCATCATGGCAACCGATCAGTTGTCGGAACTGGAACGTAAAGTTACACGGCTTGAGCAGGAGTTGGCGGCAGCCAAGGATCAGCAAGTGGCTGCCCTCAACAATATGAGCCAGAATGAACAGGATCTTTCGAGAGCCGTAAACACCGCTGCGGCGCGCATCGAAAGGCTTGCCGACGGACTTACGAAGAGCCTGCGAACGGCCAATGACTGAGCGGCCAAATCCGCCTTGTCCAAGACTTCGTTTGTGATCAACGCGGCGCCGCACTGGTAATTGCGCAGGCGTGCCTCTATATGCAGTAATCGTGGCTGCCCGATTTGTCAGGACACTTATCCCCGGGGCCTTACGCATTCCTTAGGGAGCTGTCCCTGCTTTGGGCCGTGGTCCGTTGCATACGGCGCCCACCTACTTTGTAGGTTCTCCGGGATTGCACATCCAACGGTCGGGTGGCTACGCAGCTTGAGCATGTCTCGTTCAAGCCGGGCCGGTCAAAACAGATGATGTGAGCGCCCATGACTTCAAATCTTTCACTCGCAGACGAAAAACATCAGCTCCGCAAGGAAGCTTTGGCGCGCCGCAAGGCTATGGCCGAGGTCGTGCGGATCGAGAAAAGCTTGGCGCTTGCCGATCACGTTTCTGATCTCCCGATCCCGGAGGGGGCAATTGTCGCAGGCTTTTGGCCGATCCGGGACGAGATTGATCCGCGTCCGCTGCTAGACCGTCTTCGTCAAAACGGCCATACCTTGTGTTTGCCGGTTGTCGCAGACCCTCATTTGATTTTCAGGAAGCTGGACCGGGGCTGTGCAATGGAAGATGCCGGTTTTGGCACGATGGCACCTGGACCAGAAGCACAGGAGCTGCGGCCGGATGTTCTGTTGATGCCGCTTGCGGGGTTCGACCGGCAGGGCAATCGGATCGGGTACGGCAAAGGCCATTATGACACCGCGATTTCTGCTCTTGAGAAATCAGGGCCGCTTCTTTGCATTGGCCTTGCGTTTGCCTTGCAGGAGGTCGAGCTTGTCCCGGCAGAAGAGCACGACAAACCCCTCGCTGGGATATTAACGGAAGACGGCTACCAATCGTTCTGCTAATGGATGGCCGTTTGGCAAAGTCGGCGTGCTGTGAGGTTTGATGCGTATTCTTTTTCTGGGGGATTTGGTGGGCCGTGTCGGCCGAACGGCAGTCATTGAACAACTGCCGGACCTAGTAGAAGAACAGCAGCTCGATTTTGTCATCGTCAACGGCGAAAACTCCGCATCCGGTTTCGGCATAACCGAAGCGATCCTCCAAGACGTGTTGGATGCTGGTGCAGATGTGGTGACCACCGGCAACCATGTGTGGGACCAGCGGGATACACTTGTCTACATCGAACGTCAGGACCGTTTGCTGCGGCCGGTCAACTATCCGGCCGGGACGCCTGGCCGGGGCGCGCATCTTTTTACAGCGCGCAATGGCGCCCAGGTCATGGTCGCGAACGTCATGGGACGTGTCTATATGGATGCACTCGATGATCCGTTTGCGGCAATAGACAAAGTCGTCTGCGACTGTCCGCTTGGGGATGTTGCTGATGCGATTATTATTGATGTTCATGCGGAAGCCACCAGCGAGAAACAGGCGATGGGCCATTTCCTGGACGGCCGGGTTAGCCTGGTGGTTGGCACGCATACGCATGTTCCGACGGCAGATCATCAGATTTTGGAAAACGGCACGGCCTACATGTCGGATGCCGGCATGTGCGGTGCATATGACAGCGTGCTGGGCATGGATAAGGAAGAGCCGGTCAATCGCTTTCAGCGCAAGATCCCAGGTTCCAGATTTACGCCGGCGACAGGTGCCGCGACCATTTGTGGTGTAGCGATCGAAACAGATGATCGGACCGGACTGGCCCAAGCGATTGCGCCGGTCAGAATTGGCGGGCGTCTTGAGCCGGTCCTGCCGCCATTCTGGGCCGCAAGCTAGTTCCGAATTTTCAGGAACTGGATTTTCCGCGTCAACTTGCATATAAGCGGCGCAGTTTTCGTTAAAAGCAAATCCGACTGAGAGCCGAGAAGAGCCATGGCAGGCCATTCAAAATTCAAGAACATCATGCACCGCAAGGGGCGTCAGGACGCCGTTCGTTCCAAGATGTTCTCCAAACTGTCCAAGGAAATTACTGTCGCAGCGAAGATGGGCGACCCGGATCCGGACTCCAACCCGCGCTTGCGCCTGGCGGTGAACAACGCCAAAGCTCAGTCCATGCCGAAAGACAACATTCAGCGCGCAATTAACAAGTCGCAAGCTGGTGATGCTGAAAGTTATGACGAAATCCGCTATGAAGGTTACGGTCCGGCTGGCGTTGCTGTTGTCGTTGAAGCCCTGACAGATAACCGCAATCGGTCGGCGTCCAATATTCGATCCTACTTCACCAAGTGTGGCGGGTCTCTTGGCGAAACCGGTTCTGTGTCTTTCATGTTCGACCGTGTTGGCGAGATCATCTACAAGCCGGAAGCTGGCGAGGCGGATGCTGTTCTTGAAGCGGCCATCGAAGCTGGTGCCGAAGACGTTCAATCCGATGAAAACGGACACACGATCTACACGGCATTTGAAGATCTCAACGATGTCGCAAAGGCATTGGAAGAGGCGCTTGGCGAAGCAGACTCCACAAAAATCATCTGGAAGCCGCAGAACCTAACACCAGTTGATGCTGACAAGGCCCAAACGCTGATGAAACTGATCGACATGCTGGAAGACGATGACGACGTCCAGAACGTCTACACCAACTTCGATGTCGATGAAGAAACCATGGCAGAACTGGCCTCTTAAGGTCTTTGAAACACCGATTGTCAAACCCCGGATTTTCCGGGGTTTTTCTTTTTGATCATTGAATCCAAGGCTCAGCGATATGTTCCAGATTTTCGAACTCACCCAAGCGGATCCGAAGTCTCTCCTTCAGCGCGCCTTGAAATTGTCGGAGGAGACCGGCGAGTTGGCCGAGGCCGTGCTTTCAGTCACCGATGCGCCCGGAAGTGCCTACAAAGTGCACACCCTTCACGATGTGCGCGAGGAAGCGGCCGATGCGGCATTGGTTGCCTTAAGTGTTTTGGCTCAAACGTGCAAAACTTCGGAAGAGTTTTCGGCAGAACTAGACCGTTTGATGCGAGAAAAGTCTGCCAAGTGGCAGGCGAAACTAACGGAGTAGGGGGTCTAGTAGTGGCAGGCTGGTAATGGCTGCAATGGCGATGAGCAGGTTTGCGATCCATCTGTATGTCCACTGATTTGAACCGGTAAAGCCCTTGGACCCGAGATAAAGCGCAATTCCGTATACCGGTATGGCGAGGACGAGAAGCCGGGCGACCTCAACCGTGAAAAATCCATTCAGTATGTAGGCGACAAATGTTCCTATGCTTGCCAGCGGGAAAAACATAATGAGGTTGGCGCGGATGACTGGTGTGTCGTTCCTGCCGGAAAGCCAGAAAGCAGCAACCGGCGGAGCAGAGACTTGTGAGACACCGCCCAGAACTCCGGACACTGCTCCAACGCCAAATGAAACCTGAGGTGTTGGGTGTTTCTGATAGCGCCAACCGGACACCACGAGCGCCAGGGTGCCTGTGACGACAGCACTGATTATCCAACGCAAGGTCAATACATCCATAGTCGCCAGAAACCACGCTCCGGCATGGACAAATAGGACAGATCCAATCACTGCAGGAAGCACCGTCGACCAGTCACACAAATGGATCGCCCGGCGGACCAGAGGCAAGGAGACGATGCTGTCGATAAAGAGAAATGTGGCGGCCGCCGTTGAGGGGAGCATCACACTTGCGGCGACCGGTATGAAAATCATTCCTGCGCCAAATCCTGCAAAGCCTCGGATATATCCGGCAACAAACAGGACCGCCGCCAGAAAAACCAGCAACTGCGGGGAAAAAGACGCCAGAATGTCGAACATGCAATCTCGCAATTTGCGGAAAGGCGCTGTGGGAAATGTTCGTAAGCAGCGCTTTAGCTGGCGTCAATGGGCAAGTTTTGTTACCGATTTGTTCCATGACACATGCGATTCGATTGCTGGGCATAGACCCCGGCCTCCGGCGGACCGGGTGGGGCATGATCGAGGCGGCTGGAAACCGGCTCTCCTTCATTGCCTCAGGGACGGTGACTTCCGATAACAAGAAGAGCCTTGCAGAGCGCCTGGTCGAGTTGCATGACGGGTTGACCGCTGTTGTGCGTCAGCACAATCCGGCAGAGGCCGCCGTCGAGCACACCTTTGTCAATAAGGATGCAGGGGCAACTCTGAAGCTCGGTCAAGCGCGCGGCGTGGCGCTTCTTGTTCCTTCGCTGGCCGGGCTATCGGTCGCGGAATATGCTCCGAACCTGGTGAAGAAAACTGTGGTCGGGACCGGGCACGCGGAAAAAGAACAGATTCGGGCCATGGTGAAGGTCTTGATGCCACGGGCGACCTTCAATTCAGATGACGCAGCAGATGCACTTGCGATTGCCATCTGTCATTCCCAGCACCGGGCGAGCACGGCTGCGCAACTGAAAGCCTTGGGGGCAGCATGATCGGGAAACTGAAGGGAACAATCGACAGTTATGGAGAGGATCACGTGATCCTTGATGTTCATGGCGTGGGGTACCAGGTGCATTGCCCGTCCCGGATATTGCAAGCGCTGCCGCGGGCTGGGGAGGCTGCCGTTCTGTTTATCGAGACAATCGTGCGCGAAGACATGATCCGCCTTTACGGATTTGCAGCGGAAGCCGAACGGGAATGGTTCCGCATCCTGATGACGGTGCAGGGCGTTGGTGCAAAGGTGGCGCTGGGCATACTCGGGATTTTGAAGGCAAGCGAAGTTGCCAATGCGATCGCGCTGGGCGACAAGGCCACGATCTCGCGTGCGCCAGGTGTGGGCAAGCGGGTCGCAGAGCGGATCCTCAGCGAGCTGAAAGACAAGGCGCCCGGCTTTGCGAGCATTGATCAAGATACGATTGCTGTCTCTCAAACGGTGGCGGACAATGTGGCGGCTCGTCCGGTGGCAGAGGCCGTATCGGCCTTGACAAATCTTGGTTATGGGCAACCTCAAGCAAGTGCCGCTGTTGCCAAGGCGATGCAGTCTGCAGGCGAAGATGCGACAACGGAAACCTTGATACGTCTTGGGCTGAAGGAGCTCGCGGGATGATTGTTTTTACCTATGCCGTTATTGCGATTTCTTTCGTCGTGCTTGGGATCGGCGGGATCATGTATCTGGACCATCGGTTTTCTCTGACGGTTGGTGATCGGCCGTTTGCGATCAAGGGGCGCCGGATCGAGACCGATGATCCTTTTGTCCGGAAACAGTTCCGGAAATTCTATGCTATCCGGGTCGCCTACTCTCTGTTCCTACTCGTCTTGTTGTTCGTGGTGGTCAGCCATGTCGGATGACCAGCGCATCGTCTCTCCGGAAATCCGGGGCGATGAGATCGACAGCACAATGCGCCCGCAAGCGCTTGATGACTTTGTCGGCCAGGCGCAAGCCCGTGCGAATCTGAAGGTCTTCATTGGTGCGGCCAAGGCGCGTGGGGAAGCGCTGGACCACGTCTTGTTCGTCGGGCCTCCCGGGCTCGGAAAAACAACCCTTGCGCAGATCATGGCGCGCGAACTTGGCGTGAACTTCCGGGCGACTTCCGGCCCGGTCATTGCCAAGGCGGGTGACCTGGCAGCTCTTCTGACAAACCTGGAAGAGCGCGACGTTCTTTTTATTGACGAGATCCATCGACTCAATCCGGCCGTTGAGGAAGTCCTTTATCCTGCGATGGAAGACTATCAACTGGATCTGATCATCGGAGAGGGGCCAGCCGCGCGCTCAGTAAAGATTGATCTTGCGAAATTCACACTGGTTGCAGCCACCACACGTCTGGGACTTCTCACAACGCCTCTGCGCGACCGGTTTGGTATTCCGGTGCGTCTTGAGTTCTATACGGTGCCGGAGCTGGAGCACATCGTAAAACGTGGCGCGTCCATCCTTGGGATTGGTATGGCGGAAGACGGTGCCCATGAGATCGCAAAACGGTCCCGCGGAACGCCCCGGATCGCGGGTCGCCTGCTGCGCCGGGTTCGGGACTTTGCAGTTTTTGAAGGTGCTGAGAAGGTCGACCGAGCGTTGGCGGATAAGGCCTTGCGGCAGCTGGAGGTCGATGGCGCCGGGCTCGATAGCCTGGATCGGCGCTATCTCAATCAGATCGCCGTCAACTTCGGCGGTGGCCCGGTTGGGATCGAGACCATCGCAGCCGCCTTATCGGAGCCGCGCGACGCGATTGAAGAAATCGTGGAACCCTACCTAATACAAAACGGATTTTTGCAGCGGACACCGCGTGGACGCATCTTGACGCCAACCGCATTCTCGCATCTTGGTCTTGCCGTGCCGTCGCGGCCGGATGGGCCGCAAATGGGTTTGTTCCTCGATTCTGATCCGTGACCCTTAAACCGAGCGTTCGGCAGACATTTACCCTTGAGCAAATGCTTCTAAAGATGTCTGCAGTTTTAACGGTAGGGATTTTTACTAGTTAACCAATAATTTCCGATTCTTTCCTAGGGTTCGCTCGAATTCTGGGGGGACCTATGCGTAAGCGGCTTTCAACTAAACTTGCTGTTATGTTCTTGGCCGGTGCACTCACAATGTGCATCGCGATTGTCACAGTTACATCGACGCTCTCGCGTGATGTGGCCAATGGTCAGGCGGATGCCGCTTTGCAAAGCGGAACAAAGGCGAAATTGAAAGTCGCTGAACTCGCCTTGGGTCAGGCAGCTGACAGCGCCAAGTTCTTTGCATCGCTCGAAGATGCCAAGAACAGCCTGATGAAAACGCTGGTTGGCTGGAAGAACCTCAAAGAAGGCCAGAACGCGATCCTGCGCGGGATCTACGTCACCAACAACCCGCATTCTCCGGACGAGCGGCACTTGCTGATCGAGCCTGCGGAAGGGAACCAGTACACGAACAACCACAAAGTGGTGCACCCGATCTTCCAGGATCTGGTCAGCCAGGGTGTTTTCTCGGATGTAGCGCTGGCAACTCCGGATGGGGTGATCACTTACACGTATGCGAAAGGCGATGAGTTCGCGTTTCACATCGGCGATGCTGAAATCTCCGGGCACCCTGTGCAAATCGCATTCAGCCCACTGTTCGACGCGGTGGCGAATGAGACGATTGAAGCGGGTCAGATCTTCACGTCGGGTTTCATGACCGGGGAAGACGGCAAAGTTTCCATGATCATCGCTACACCGGTTTTCTATCTCGACCGGTTTTTCGGTGCCGCGGCCTTCTCTGTGAACATGGCAAACTTCGCAAACCTGGTCAGCGGATCTGGTGAACTTGAAGATGGCGAAAAGGTATTCCTGATTGATACTGCCGGGCAGTTGGTCGGTCTGGACGCGGCAGGGGCTGCTGAAGTTGTCCACGACAAGCAAACGGTCTATGCGGGCAATGAAACACTTGTTTTGGATGGAAACGACTATCGGTATGCGGAAGCTGACGCCTCATTCGCAAACATGCCTTACGGGATTGTGGATGCTGTTCTCCAGACCAAGCTGTCTGCTGCAGCCGACCGGATTACCTATGGCGCGGTCATTTCCGGGTTCTTGTGCCTGGTGCCAATCGTTGGTGTCATCTGGTGGGTGACAGGCCGGATGTTTGCCCCGCTCCAAGGACTATCTGCGGCAGCGCGGCAAATTGCAGACGGTGATCTTGAAGTCCCTGTGCATGCGACCGAACGCTCGGATGAGATCGGCGAGATGGCGCGCTGTATTGAAGTCTTCAAAGACAACTCGGTTGAGCGCGAGAGGTTGGCTGCTGAACGGAAAGTTGGCCATATTGCTCGCGAAAAGCGCGAGAAACATATCGATGCGTTGATCAATGGGTTCCGCGCAGAAGCCCAAGGCGTTCTGGAGTTGGTTGAAGCCAATATTGGCCGGGTTGAAGCCGTCACGGCAGAATTGCGTGAGCGATCTGGAGCTGCAGCAGATGAAGGACAAACTGCTGTGGTGTCGTCCGAAAACGCATCTGCAAATGTGCAGGCTGTTGCCTCTGCAACAGAAGAACTGAATGCTTCGATTTCAGAAATCTCCCGCCAGGTCGAAACCACGGCCGGCATCGTGGCTCAAACAACCACTGCTGCGCAGGTGTCTAACGGTAAAATTTCTGGGTTGGCTGAAGCTGCCAACCGGATTGGTGACGTTGTCTCCCTGATCTCCGAGATTGCCGAACAGACCAATCTGCTGGCACTCAATGCGACGATTGAGGCCGCACGCGCTGGTGAGGCGGGCCGCGGGTTTGCTGTTGTTGCTTCTGAAGTGAAGTCGCTTGCGGGGCAAACGGCCAAGGCGACCGAAGAGATTTCAACGCAGATTGCAGCCATTCAGGCGTCCACCACAGAGGCGGTCGCGGAAATCGCGCGTGTTTCGGAGTCCGTTGGTGAAGTCAATGAGTACACATCCACCATCCAGGATGCGGTACAGCAACAAGGCGCTGCGACGAACGAAATTTCCAGAAACGTCGCCGAAGCTGCCGATGGGACCCGTTCTGTTGCCACCACGGTTGCGTCTCTCAACGACGGTGTTACTGAGAATTCTCGCGCGGTTGATGACATGTTGTCCGCGACGATCGAGATGAAACAGCAGGCAGATCGCTTGAGAGGATCTGTCGAAAAATTCCTCAATGAGGTTGCGGCGGCCTGACCGTCTTCCTAAATCAATAGAGTTATGGGCTTTCCGGTTTTTAGATCGGAGAGCCCTTTTTGGATTTGTGGAGACACTATCGTGAGTGATTGGCCGGATCTCGCAGGCCGTTTGGACCAAAGCGGTCACGTTCTGCCCGTACGCGTCTATTATGAGGACACCGATTTCACAGGTATCGTCTACCACGGTGCCTATGTCCGTTTCTTTGAGCGGGCCCGATCCGACTTTTTGAGGCTGATCGGTATTCACCACAGTGAGTTGGCAGAAGGGGACGATGGCACATCGCTGGCTTTTGCCGTGCGCACAATGACCTTGGATTTCCAGAAACCTGCGAAGATCGATGATGTCCTGGAAGTGCAGACGTCTCTAGCCGAGTATAAGGGCGCCAGGATCAAGCTTGATCAACTCATTTACAGAGGTGATGAACTGCTTGTGTCGGCGGCAGTGACCGTTGCTGTCATTTCATCTGAAGGTCGGCCAACCCGTCTTCCGTCAGCCCTTTCGGAGAAGCTGCTAAAACACAGGCCTTCTGAGCAAGACTGACTTGGCTGTTCGCGGGCAAACGCTGACGCATAATTGAGCGCGCCAGCGGCAAAAATAAGCGGTTCGACCGGGTCGCGTTAATCTTGCAGTAACCTTAATTGATTCTTTTAGAAAAGCGCGCAATTGCGCGTAATAAGTCCCAGTTTTGACAAAATCAAACGTCAGAGAAGCGGTCGGCGAATAGGGGCGAATTCCCCCGTGATCGGTGCAATCGGGGCGCCGGTACTCTGAATGCAACACGCATCATTCGGCCGAGAGGTCATCGGGTTTATGGAAACACTAGTCGAAACGACATTGGCGGCGCCGAAAGGCGACCTTTCTTTTTATGGCTTGTTCTGGCAAGCGCACATTGTCGTACAGATCGTAATGTTGGGATTGCTTGCTGCATCGGTTTGGTGCTGGGCAATCATTGTCGACAAGATCATGATTTTCGGAAAGACAAAACGGCAAATGAACCGGTTCGAAACCGTGTTCTGGTCGGGTCAGTCTTTGGAAGAGCTTTATGGAACGCTGCACAATCGTGTGAACCATTCCCTGGCGGCGCTGTTTGTAGCGGCCATGCGGGAATGGAAGCGCAGTCATGAGGGCGCGCGCCCGGCGATTGGAAGCCTTCAACAACGGATCGACCGCGTTATGGATGTCACAATCCAGCGCGAGCAGGAGCGGCTGGAAAACCGGTTGCTGATCCTGGCGACCGTTGGGTCATCTGCTCCGTTCATCGGACTGTTTGGAACCGTTTGGGGCATCATGACTGCATTCCAGGCGATCGCGGCGTCTGAGAGTACGAACCTTGCGGTCGTGGCTCCCGGTATCGCGGAAGCTCTGTTTGCGACGGCTCTGGGTCTTCTGGCCGCCATTCCAGCGGTTATCGCATACAACAAATTCTCTTCGGATGTCGGCCGGGCGGTTGCTCGTATGGAAGGCTTTGCTGACGAGTTCTCCGCGATCTTGTCGCGGCAGATCGACGAGAGGGCCTGATCCATGGGCATGCAGGCCGGTGGTGGACAAGCAGGTGGCGGCCGCCGGGGACGGCGCCGGCGGCGCAGTCTTCCGATAAGTGAGATCAACGTCACACCCTTCGTCGATGTGATGCTGGTGCTGCTCATCATTTTTATGGTCGCAGCGCCATTGTTGACAGTCGGTGTGCCGATTGACCTGCCGGAGACACGTGCGAAGGCCCTGGAAGGGGACACCGAGCCGATAACGATTTCCATCAATTCGGCAGGCGAAATTTTTATTCAGGATACTCCGATCCTCATTGATGAGGTCGTTCCCAAATTGGAGGCGATTGCGGCCAACGGGTACGAAGAACGCATCTACGTGCGTGGAGATCAGGATGCTGATTACGGCACCATGATGAAACTCATGGGCCGGATCAACGCGGCTGGCTTTAAACGGCTCGGCCTTGTCACTCTGGAAGAACGGGACTCGTAACGCAGAATGCGCGCAGGTCTCATTGCGTCTTTGACCGGTCACTCGGTTTTTTTGGTCTGGGGCTTGATAGCCTTTCCGGACGCAAAGAGTTTTTCCGTTCCTCAAGTTGAAACGCTGCCGGTGGATCTCGTTCCAATCGAGGAATTTACGCAGCTTCGCTTAGGTGAGAAAACGGCTGAAGTTCGGGACGTTGCGGCGCTGCGGCCGAGCGATACACCGGCTGAAGACACCCCGCAACCGGCCGACAAACCTGGTGACAGTCAAGTTCAGCAGCCCTCGCCTCCCACGCCGGCGCCAGCGCCAACTCCGACGCCGCCTGAACCGGAACCAGTCGCAGAGCCTGAAGATGCCCCTGAACCTGCACCTGCGCCCGAACCGGTACCAGCTGCTGAGCCAGAGCCGGCCCCTGAACCGGAGCCTGTACCTCAGCAGGAAGCCGCACCGGCTGTGCAGCCGATTCTGACAAGCGTTGCACCGAGGACAAAACCGGCGCCGCCACGGCCGCAGCGACAGGAGCCGCGGGATGAATCTATCGTCAACGACGTTGCGGCCCTGCTCAACAAGGTGGAGCCAGCCGGCCAGACCGGGGGACAACCTGATACGCCTGCATCGCTGGGAACACGGCAAGGCGCGCCAAACATCCGCATGACCCAATCGGAGTTGGATGCGTTACGCTCCCAAGTTGCCATGTGTTGGAGCCCTCCTGTTGGGGCAGTGGGTGCGGAAGATCTGAATGTGCGGGTTCGTTTCAACCTGTCGCAGAACGGCGAAGTGTCCAATGGTCCGGAAGTCATGAATTCCAATGCAAATCCGGCCTTCCGCGCAGCAGCAAGCAGTGCGGTCCGTGCTGTGATGCGCTGCCAGCCATACAGCCTGCCAATTGCGAAATATGATGCGTGGCAGGAAGTGATTATCAATTTTGACCCGAGAGAGATGCTCGGGGGCTAAGCCGATTTCGCAGTCGGAACCCAAAGGTGAAGGAGCTGTATTGCTCATGCGTCAGATTTGGAAACATTTTTTAGGGTTCGTCGGGTCCTCGGCCCGCGTCCGCGGTGGGTTTGTTGCACTCCTAGCAGTACTCAGTCCGATCCCGGCCGCTGCGCTGGTTGAAATCGACATCACTCAAGGGAATGTCGAACCGCTGCCAATTGCCTTGCCGCAGTTCTCTGCAGAAGGTGGCGACAGCAAACTGGCCGCCGACATGACCGCGGTGATTGCGGCGGATCTCAAACGGTCCGGTCTCTTTAATCCTCTCGATCCAGCGAGCTTCATACAGAAGAACATGAGCGTGAATTCCACCCCGCGCTTTGGGGATTGGCGTACGATCAGTGCACAGGCGCTTGTGACGGGAACCGTGACAAAGCAGGCGGATGGCCGCTTGCGCGCTGAATTCCGGCTTTGGGATGTCTTTGCGGCAGAGCAGATGCTTGGGCAACAGTTCTATACGACACCGGAAAACTGGCGGCGACTCGCCCATATCATTGCGGATGCCGTTTACGAGCGTCTCACCGGCGAAAAAGGCTATTTTGACACGCGCATCGTGTTTGTCGACGAGACGGGGCCGAAAGACAAGCGCGTAAAACGCTTGGCACTGATGGATCAGGACGGCGCGAATGTTCGGTACCTCACCCGGGGTGATGATCTGGTTTTGACACCGCGTTTTTCGCCGACGAGCCAGGAAATCACCTACATGTCTTATGCAGGTGCGGATCCAAGTGTGTACCTCTTGAACATCGAGACCGGGCAGCGCGAGATCGTGGGCAATTTTCCGGGGATGACCTTTGCGCCGCGGTTTTCACCTGATGGACAGAGCGTGGTCATGAGTTTGCAACAGGGTGGCAACGCAAACATATTCAAAATGGATTTGCGGTCGCGGCAGACGACCCGCTTGACCAACACAGCCGCCATTGATACGAGCCCGTCTTTCTCTCCGGATAGCGGCCGTATTGTTTTTGAATCCGATCGGGGGGGCTCACAGCAGCTTTATGTGATGAGTGCAGCTGGCGGCCAGGCTCAGCGGATTTCCTTCGGCCCGGGGCGCTACTCGACACCGGTCTGGTCTCCACGGGGCGACCTGATTGCTTTTACCAAGCAGCACCAGGGCCGGTTCATGATCGGTGTGATGCGGCCTGACGGAAAAGGCGAGCGGATTCTGACAGAGGGATATCACAACGAAGGACCAGCCTGGGCTCCG
This sequence comes from Roseibium sp. MMSF_3247, assembly GCF_030733765.1. Lineage (NCBI taxonomy): Bacteria > Pseudomonadati > Pseudomonadota > Alphaproteobacteria > Hyphomicrobiales > Stappiaceae > Roseibium > Roseibium sp. MMSF_3247. The sequence goes on along the minus strand of NZ_JASHII010000003.1, from coordinate 622,082 downwards.
AATGGCCGGGTTCTGGTGTTCTTCCGTGATACGCCGGGCGCAAACGGAGGTCCGCAGGTCTGGACCGTCGATTTGACCGGCTACAATGAACAAAGGCTGGAAACACCGGCATTTGCATCAGATCCGTCTTGGTCGCCATTGATCGACTGAGACAACGAATAACGAAGTGTTTACCAGCCTTATTGAGAGCGCATTAACCGACTTTGGCTAGAAAGCGTTTACCAAAATGTGGGGGCGCATTTGGAAAGCCGGTTTAGCGGGCTGGGGTAAGGAGACAGGAATGTTCAATATGGTGAGTGCCTCCAGCGGGGCGCGTTGGATTGCAGTCTGTTTTGCAGTCCTATTTGCCGCAGCGTGCGCGCAAACCAAGCCGGACGGGCTGGCGACCAACGTCAAGCCGGGGACCGGGCAGGATTTCGTGGTGAATGTCGGGGACCGGGTGTTCTTCGAAGAAGACCAATCCACCCTGAATTCGCAGGGGCAGGCCACGCTTGCCAACCAGGCAAAGTGGCTTCAACGGTACTCGCAGTACACGATTACCGTGGAAGGCCATGCTGATGAGCGCGGTACGCGCCAATACAACATCGCACTTGGTGCAAGGCGTGCGCAGGCCGCACGCGATTACCTTGTATCCCAGGGAGTTTCTGCCTCCCGGATCAAAACGATTTCGTATGGCAAAGAACGGCCAGTTGCCGTTTGTAACGACAACAGCTGCTGGTCTCAGAACAGGCGGGCAGTGACCGTGCTGAACAACGCGACCAACTGATCAGTGTCCGAATAACGCTAAAAACGCCGGGGTCAGCCCGGCGTTTTTATTTGCCCGGAGCAAAAACACGCCCTTTCCCGGTTTGTTTGTCAAAATTTGGCCGAACTCGGAGCGCCATTTGCGCTAGAATTCAGCGTGTGGCCATACGGGTGAGAACCTCTCCCTGCCAATCAGATGGCTTTCCATTTATCAATATTGGTATATGACAGGTGGCTGCACAGCGGAGGGACGAATGAAACAATTTTACAGGCTGGTATGCCCTGTATTGGCCGTAATGCTCATCTCAGTGGCAACGCCATCTCATGCGCAGCTTTTCGGAAAACGGAATGATGATTCCAGTGTCCGGATCGGACAGCTGGAAGAGCAGATCCGGGTGTTGACCGGTCAAATCGAGCAAATGGCGTTTCAGATGCGCGAATTGCAAGACCAGATGCGCCGGATGCAGGAAGACAACGAGTACCGTTTTCAGCAGCTTGAAGGCGGGACGCCTGGCAAACGGTCGGACGCTTCTCCTGGGCTGGCGCCGGATGGCACACCTCAGTCTGGAAGCCTGGTTGCACCTGGCGGCGGATTTGCAACCCTTCCTGCCGATGGCTCTGGAGACGGAGATTGGTCCCAATCGGGCGGATATGAAGCCGGTGCAGGCGTTCCTTCGAACGGACCGATTGATTTGTCGTCTCTGGCGCAAGGTCAAGTCGTGCCACCCGGAGGAGCTTCAGACTCCACTCCCAGCCCTGAGTTTTCGACAGACGATGACCAGATTGCCGGTATCATTGGAAGTGGTGACCCGCGGACGGACTACGACCGCGCGTATTCCATGGCAGTGAATGGAGATTATGCAGCGGCTGAGGCCGGATTTCGCACATTCCTGGAAAGTTATCCAGACAATCAGCTGGCGGCCAATGCGCAGTATTGGCTCGGCGAAAGCCTCCTGGCTCAGCAGAACTATCGCGAAGCTGCGGACGCGTTTTTGAAAACCTACCGGGATCATCCCGGCAATTCAAAAAGTCCGGACAGTTTGCTGAAACTCGGAGTTTCGTTGCGCGGGCTCGGCGAAACCGATGTTGCTTGCGCGACGTTTTCCGAACTCTTGAGCAAATTTCCAAATGCTGCGCCGGCGGTTTTGTCACAAGCGCGGGATGAACGCCAAAGTGCCCAGTGTTCGTAACCAGCCGGATCCCTATTCCGGGCTTACTGACCGGGAAATTGACCAACTATTTCATTCATTAAACAACTTTTCAAAGATTGCTCTTGCTGTCTCAGGCGGTGGAGACTCAGTTTGCCTGCTGATCGCCTTTTGTGAATGGCGATCGAGACAAAACTGGGAAGGTGCTTGCGAGGTGGTCGTTGTTGATCACAAGCTGCGTCCAGAAAGTTCTCAAGAAGCGTGCTTTGTTCGGGAATTGAGCGAACAATATGGTTTGCACTGCCATATTTTGAAATGGACGGATGACAAGCCGGCAACTGGCCTTCAAGAGGCTGCGCGCGACGCGCGATACAAATTGATCGCAAAACAGACTGCTGTGTCGGATTTTGAAGCCGTTCTTCTCGCGCATCATCTCGATGACCAGGCTGAAACGTTTCTCGATCGTTTGACCCGTGGAAGCGGATTAAACGGGCTTGGCGCCATGGCTTCAGATGAACCTGAAGGACCCGCCGGACTTCGTTTGCTGCGCCCTTTTCTCGGTGTACCCAAAAGCCGTCTTTTGGCGACCTTGGAAGACCGGGGTCAAAAATGGTGTGAAGATCCTTCCAATAAGAGTTTGAAGTACAAGCGCAGCCGTTTGCGGTCGATTTCGAGCACTCTCGCGGAAGAGGGGTTGTCGCCGAGTCGAATTGCCACAACAGCACGGCAGCTTAGGCGTGCGCGCGAAGCTCTGGAAACGGTCCTCGCGGAGCTTTTTCGTCAGCATGTCGAGGAACATCCGGCAGGACCGGTCAAGACTTCGACGCTGATGTTTCGCGCTCAGTCAGAAGAATTCAGGCTCCGTTTGCTCATACTCATGATCGAGCGGGTGACCGGCCGGGTTTATCAGCCGAAGTTGCGGAAGATCGAAGCCCTCGATCACTGGATTTTGAACAACAAGGTAGGGCGCCAAACATTGGGTGGAGCCGTTCTGGAAATGAAACGGGATACTCTATTTGCCTGGAAAGAAATCGGCCGATCACCGCCTGTGGTTCTTGAGAACCTCAGCGGAGAGGGGAAATGGGACGCCCGGTTTCTGTTCGATGTTCAGGCCGCCGAGGGGGCACCGTCGAACGGTATGACAGTCAGTCTCGGCCCGCTGTTCAATGCGCCGGTCGACCGGCGGCAGATTTCCTGGCCAAATGGGTGGCCAAAGGAGGCGTTTGAAAGCGCGCCGGTGTTCTGGATCGGAAACGGGCCGGTGGGTGTTCGGTCTGCGGCCTCCTTGATTTGGCATGATGTGCTGCGCGGCGGGTACGAAATTTCACTTCAGCGGATCCCCGTTCCGGCAAAATTGGCCGGTAACTATAGGACAGATCTTGAGGGGTCTTAGGATTTCCGCGGTTTTCGCGGGCGCAAACATCTGTTAGGGGTGTCTCTTAAGAAAATAGTCAGTGTGCATGCGCAATATGGCGCACCACCTTGGCATAGGGCTATGGGCGACCTATCTTCGATGAAAGAAATGTAACCGCGCGCATTCTAATAAAGTCGCGTCGGGCGGTTAAGGGATAGAAATGAACGCACATTTTCGCAACTTCGCGCTCTGGGTGATAATCGCCCTTCTGCTGATCGCTTTGTTCCAGCTGTTTCAGAGCCCAACACAGAACAGCGCAACGGACGAGATCGCTTTCTCCGAGTTCATGAATAAAGTCGATCGCGGCGATGTGCGATCGGTGACCATTCAGGAACAGAAGATCTCGGGCAGCTCGACGACGGGTCCGTTCCAGACGTACGCGCCCGAAGGTGCGCAGTATGTCGAAGAACTTCGCACCAAAGGCGTGTTGATCAACGCGCGTCCGCCGGCCGAAAGTTCACCGCTCCTCGGCGCGCTGTTCTCTTGGCTTCCGATGCTGATCATTCTTGGCATCTGGATTTTCGTGATGCGGCAGATGCAGGGCTCTGGTGGCAAAGCCATGGGCTTTGGCAAATCCAAAGCGAAATTGCTGACCGAAGCGCACGGCCGGGTCACATTCGAAGACGTTGCCGGCATCGACGAAGCTAAGGAAGATCTCCAGGAAATCGTCGAATTCTTGCGCGATCCGCAAAAATTCCAGCGGCTCGGCGGTCGTATTCCGCGCGGCGTGCTGCTGGTAGGCCCTCCAGGTACTGGTAAAACCCTGACCGCCCGAGCGGTTGCAGGTGAAGCAAACGTGCCGTTCTTCACGATCTCCGGTTCTGACTTTGTGGAAATGTTTGTCGGCGTGGGCGCAAGCCGCGTCCGCGACATGTTCGAGCAAGCCAAGAAGAACGCACCTTGCATCATCTTTATCGATGAGATTGACGCCGTCGGCCGTCACCGCGGTGCAGGCCTAGGTGGTGGTAATGATGAGCGCGAGCAGACGCTCAACCAGCTTCTCGTCGAGATGGACGGCTTTGAGCCGAACGAGGGCATCATCATCATCGCGGCCACCAACCGTCCGGATGTTCTTGATCCTGCGCTTCTGCGCCCTGGTCGTTTCGACCGTCAGATTGTTGTTCCGAACCCGGACGTGACTGGCCGCGAAAAGATCCTCAAGGTCCACATGCGGAAAGTACCACTGGCTCCCGATGTCGATGTGCGCACACTGGCACGCGGCACGCCAGGCTTCTCTGGTGCCGATCTTATGAACCTTGTTAATGAGGCTGCCCTACTTGCAGCACGCCGGTCCAAGCGCTTGGTCACGATGGCCGAGTTCGAGGACGCCAAGGATAAGGTCATGATGGGTGCAGAGCGCCGCACGTTGGTAATGACTGAGGAAGAGAAGAAGCTGACGGCCTACCATGAAGCTGGTCATGCTCTGGTTGCTCTTCATCAGGAAGCTTCTGATCCCATCCATAAGGCGACAATCATCCCGCGCGGTCGCGCGCTTGGCATGGTCATGCGGTTGCCGGAAAAAGATCAGGTGTCCTTGACACGCGCCAAGTGTAAGGCCGACCTGGCCGTAGCGATGGGCGGACGCGTCGCCGAGGAAATGATCTTCGGATATGAGAAGGTAACCTCAGGTGCATCTGGCGACATCCAGATGGCCACCAAACTTGCCCGTGCGATGGCGACCCAGTTCGGCATGTCCGACAAGCTCGGTCCGCTGCTCTACGGCGAAAACCAAGAAGAGGTTTTTCTCGGCCATTCCGTTGCGAAAAATCAGAGCGTTGCGGATGAGACCCAGAAGATCGTCGACGCTGAAATCAAATCCTTCGTTAACCAGGGATATGAGACAGCGAAGAAGATCCTTGGTGATCACGAGGACCAGTTGCACAGTATTGCGAAAGGTCTACTCGAATACGAGACGCTTTCAGGCGATGAGATCAAGGATCTTCTCGATGGCAAGCCGCCGGTGCGTGACACTGATGACGATCAGCCGATCGGTCGTTCCTCTGCGGTTCCGAAAGCGGGCGCAAAGCGCGGCGGCGATGAGCCGAGCGGCGGCATGGAGCCTCAGCCTCAGGCCTAAAACGCTCCTCTATTGAACAATTAAAGTGCCCGGTGTCTCACCGGGCATTTTTCATGTGTTTGGATAGATATGAACTGGCCGCCGATGGTAACATTTGCTCATAAGATGTGACACACGGCGCCGGTAATCTCGGTTACAACGACAAAGATTCTAAAACGACAAGGTTTGGTTTATGCGCAAGTTCTTTGGCACCGACGGTATTCGCGGACAGGCGAATGCCTATCCTATGACCGCGGAAATGGCTCTTAAGATCGGCATGGCGGCGGGCCTGGTGTTTAAGAATGGCGGTCATCGCCATCGTGTTGTCATCGGAAAAGACACAAGACTGTCCGGTTACATGCTGGAAAATGCGCTGGTGGCAGGTTTTACATCGGTCGGTATGGATGTTTTCTTGCTCGGGCCTCTTCCAACCCCGGCCGTTGCGATGCTGACCCGTTCCTTACGTACGGATCTTGGTGTCATGATCTCCGCATCTCACAATCCCTTCCAGGATAATGGCATCAAGTTCTTTGGGCCTGACGGATTCAAACTGAGTGACGAAATCGAGAAGTCCATTGAGGAACTCGTCGAAAGCGATCTGACACCGCATCTTGCAAGCGCTCAGGAGCTTGGACGGGCCAAACGAATTGACGGGGCTCAAGAGCGCTACATTGAAACGGCCAAGCGCACCTTGCCGCGTAAGATGAGCCTTGAAGGCCTGCGGGTCGTTGTCGATTGCGCCAATGGCGCTGCCTACAAAGTCGCGCCGGATGCCCTTTTTGAGCTCGGAGCCGATGTAATCCGGATGGGCGTGTCTCCGGACGGGTTCAACATCAACAAGGACTGCGGGTCGACCTCCACAGATGCATTGTCCAAGAAGGTTCATGAAGTGCGCGCCGACATCGGCATCGCTCTTGATGGCGATGCGGACCGGGTGATCATCGTAGATGAAAACGGAAACGTAGTTGACGGTGACCAGTTGATGGCGGTGGTTGCCCAATCCTGGCAAGCCAATGGCCGCTTGGCAGGCAATGGCATCGTTGCAACTGTTATGTCCAACCTTGGGCTGGAACGGTATTTGGGGGATTTGGGGCTCGGTCTTGAGCGCACGAAAGTCGGCGACCGTTATGTGGTTGAACATATGCGCGCCAATGGCTTCAACGTGGGCGGGGAGCAGTCCGGCCATATTGTGCTGTCGGACTTTGCGACCACGGGTGACGGTCTGATCGCAGCACTTCAGATTATGGCTTGTATCAAGCAGCAGGATAAACCTGTGTCAGAAGTTTGCCGCCGGTTTGAGCCTGTTCCGCAAATCCTGAAAAACGTCCGATACAAAGGCGGCGCGCCGCTTCAGCATTCCGAAGTAAAATCTGCGATTGAGGACGGCGAAGCCCGTCTCGGGACGTCCGGCCGTCTCGTGATCAGGGCTTCCGGGACAGAACCTTTGATTCGGGTTATGGCTGAAGGCGATGACGCGGATTTGGTTAAACAAGTTGTGAACGATATTGCCGGGGTTGTTGCGTCTTCCGCTGCGTAGCGCCTGCCCCCTCTGAGTTTCACTTACGTTCTTAACAATAAAGCCAGCTGTTTCAGCTGGCTTTTTTAATGTTTGGTAAAAAGCAAGGCGCAGGATTTACCATTCATTTACGTAAAAAAACTCGGTTAAAGAACACAGTTAAGTCAACCTTAATGAATACACGTCATTTTTGGCCTCGAGATTGGTGTGTCGGCAATGAAATGCAGACGCTACATCGAAAGAGGACGAAGACATGGATAAATTTTTTAAACGTTTGTCTTTGACCGGCTTTGCTGTTGTGCTGTCCACTGCGGGTTTTGCAGCAGACTTGCCGACGCCGGTCATTGAACACGTTCCGGTCGCTCCTGCGGCGGTCGGCGGTTTCTACTTGCGGGGTGATATCGGCTACAAGGTCTACGGCGACCCCAGTGGAAGTTTCAGCGACTCCGCGATCGGTGGGCTGCGCTATGAGCGCGAAAGCCTCGACAACACCTGGATGATTGGCGCAGGTGTCGGTTATCAGTTCAACCGTTACTTCAGAAGTGATGTCACGGTCGATTATGAAGCCAAGGCAACTGCAACCGGCTACGCGCCGTGTGGTGGCTGTGCGGCTGCAGGCCAATTCTCAACCGAGAAGGCCGATATCGACGTCTGGACGGTCATGCTGAATGGTTATGTCGATCTTGCGACCTGGAACCGGATCACACCTTATGTCGGTGCCGGTATCGGTGCGTCATACGTGAGCGCCAGCAACAAAACGTCCCTCAACCCGGACGGTACGTTCTCCAGCTACGACGGCAGCAACGGCGATTGGAATTTTGCCTGGGCCTTGATGGCAGGTGCAGAATACGCTGTGACGCCGAATTGGAGCATCGATGCGGGTTACCGGTATAAGGACCTTGGCGAAGCAAAAACCGTTAAGCTTTATAACGTTGGCACCGGTGAATCCCGTGAAGTCTGGGAAGACCTGACCGCTCACGAGTTCCGCATTGGTGCGCGCTACACATTCAACGCACCTGCAGCGGCTCCGGCATATTATCCAGCCGGCCCGATCACGAGCAATTTCTGATTATCCAGCACACGTGTTGGTGAAAGGGCTGGTCATCGACCGGCCCTTTTTCTCGTCTTTTTCGCAATTGAATTGACGTAACTGCCGTTCGGCTTTATCCCCATAGGTGGGCCACCCCTCCCCAACGAGGGGCTCCTATCTGTGAGGGTAGACTTGAAATGAGCATAGTTATCTCCAAGCCGGACGTGCGTCCGGCCAATCCTAATTTTTCTTCTGGTCCCTGCTCCAAGCGTCCCGGCTGGTCGCTGGAGGCGCTTTCCGATGCGCCGCTTGGACGGTCGCACCGCGCCAAGGCGGGCAAGGCCAAACTTGCGGAAGCTATTGAGCTGACACGCAAGGTGCTGAGCGTTCCAGCAGATTACCGCATTGGCATTGTTCCGGCCTCCGATACCGGCGCAGTTGAAATGGCCATGTGGTCATTGCTTGGTGCCCGGGGCGTCGACATGCTCGCCTGGGAAAGCTTCGGATCCGGCTGGGTGACCGATGTGGTCAAACAGCTGAAGCTGGAAAATGTCCGCAAGATAGAAGCGCCTTATGGCGAGCTGCCGGACCTTGCGACGGTCGACTTTTCGAATGACGTCGTCTTCACATGGAATGGGACCACATCGGGCGTCCGTGTGCCGAACGCAGATTGGATTCCAGCGAACCGCGAAGGTCTGACAATCTGCGATGCGACCTCGGCCGCATTCGCTCAGGAGCTGGATTTTACCAAGCTCGATGTGGTGACGTTTTCCTGGCAAAAGGTGCTTGGCGGTGAAGCCGCACATGGCATGCTGATTCTCAGCCCGCGCGCCGTCGAACGCCTGGAAACCTATTCTCCGGCTTGGCCCTTGCCGAAGATTTTCCGCCTGACCAAAGGCGGGAAGTTGATTGAAGGGATTTTCCGCGGCGAGACGATCAATACCCCGTCTATGCTGTGCGTTGAAGATTATCTCGATGCTCTGAAATGGGCTGACGATCTCGGTGGTTTGGCCGGTCTTGTCGCGCGCGCTGACGGCAACCTTCAGGTTCTGGCTGACTGGGTTGATCAGACGTCTTGGGTCGATTTTCTGCCGAAGGATCCTGCCAACCGGTCCAACACGTCCGTCTGTCTGACCGTGGTTGATCCGGACATTCTGGCGCTGTCCGATGAGCAGCAGGCCGCTTTCGCGAAGGGCATGGTTTCCCTGCTCGACGGTGAAGGCGTTGCCTATGACATCGGCGCTTACCGGGATGCACCTTCCGGTCTTCGGATCTGGGCAGGGGCAACCGTTGAGGCTAGCGATCTGAAAGCGCTGACGTCTTGGCTGGATTGGGCCTTCCAAACCGAAAAAGCGAAACACGCTCAGGCCGCCTGAGCCTGTTCTTTGAACAGCTAAGTCCAATGCCGGGCGGTACGCTGCCCGGTCAGGTATTGATGTCAAGGAGAGGCTCATATGGCCCCGAAAGTATTGATTTCTGACAAGTTGTCTCCAGCTGCCGTGCAGATCTTCAAGGATCGCGGCGTGGAGGCGGATTTCCTGCCAGACGTTGGCAAGGACAAGGAAAAGCTGCGCGAGATCATCGGTCAGTACGATGGTCTGGCGATCCGTTCTGCCACGAAGGTGACCGAAAAAATCATTGCTGCAGCGGACAACCTGAAGGTTGTCGGCCGCGCAGGGATTGGCGTCGACAATGTCGACATTCCCAAGGCTACGGCACGCGGCATCATCGTGATGAACACGCCGTTCGGCAATGCCATCACGACGGCCGAACACGCGATTTCCATGATGATGGCGGTGGCCCGTCAGATCCCGGCCGCTGATGCGTCGACCCAGGCTGGCAAATGGGAAAAGTCCCGGTTCATGGGGCGTGAGATCACCGGCAAAACCTTGGGCCTGATCGGTTGCGGAAACATTGGATCGATCGTTGCCGAGCGGGGTATCGGTCTCAAGATGAAGGTGATCGCCTTTGACCCGTTCCTGACGCCGGAACGGGCGCTTGCGCTCGGTGTCGAGAAGGTCGAACTGGAAGGGCTTCTCTCCCGGTCTGACTTCATCACGTTGCACACACCGCTCACTGATAAGACGCGGAACATCATTGATGCGGCCGCGATCGCCCAAATGCGGGACGGGGCTTACCTCATCAACTGTGCCCGCGGTGGTCTTGCTGATGAACAGGCTGTCCGTGATGCACTTGATAGCGGGAAACTTGCGGGCGCCGCTTTCGACGTCTTTGTCAACGAACCAGCCAAGGAAAATGTGCTTTTCGGCGCGCCGAACTTTGTGTCGACACCGCATCTTGGAGCCTCAACGGAGGAAGCCCAAGAGAACGTTGCTCTGCAAGTTGCCGAGCAAATGTGCGACTACCTCTTGAGCGGTGCTGTCCGGAATGCACTCAACATGCCGTCAATCACGGCGGAAGAAGCGCCGAAACTGGCGCCGTTTGTCCGGTTGGCCGAACAGTTAGGGTCTTTCGCTGGACAGCTTACTGAAACCGGCATTGAACGCGTTCGCCTGGAATATGCCGGTGCCGTCGCCGACATGAACGTTCAGGCACTGACATCGGCAGCACTCACAGGATTGCTGACACCGCTTTTGCAGACCGTGAACATGGTCTCTGCACCCATCCTGGCGAAGGAAAGGGGCATGCAAATCGAAGAGGTCCGGCGGGACAAGCAAGGGGCGTATGAGACCTACATCCGCCTGACTGTGGAAACCGAGCGCCAAAGCCGCTCCGTTGCCGGGACGGTGTTCGCCGACGGCAAGCCTCGGATCATCCAAGTGAAGGGCATCAATATGGAAGCTGAGCTCGGCGAGCACATGCTTTACATCACCAACGAAGACAAACCGGGTTTTATCGGCCACCTTGGAATGGAATTGGGCAACAACGAGGTAAATATTGCGACCTTCAACCTCGGCCGGACAGCACCAGGAGAGGAAGCGATATGTCTCGTTGAAGTGGACGCCCCGGTCTCAAAAGAGGTCATGGCCCGCTTGGAGACGGTCTCCCATGTAAAGCAAGTCAAGCCGCTTCGCTTTTGACACCAAGGGCGCCCGGATGAAAAGTCATCCGGGCGCTTGCTATTTTGCGGATGTGGATACTGGTTTGAAACGGGCGAAGAGCCGCCCATCAAGAACGACCAACCCACTTAACAAGAGTGCGAAGCCGGCAAGTTGGATCGCCGACAGTTCCTCGCCCAACAAAAGCCAGCCAAAGAACAAGGCGCTGGCTGGCACCAGAAGCGTGACCAGCGAAGCGTTGGTCGCGCCAGCTTCGGCCAGAAGCCGAAAGTACATCAGGTAAGCAAGTGCTGTCGCGAAGATGCCGAGCGCGAGAACGTTGAGCCAGGCAATGAGGCTTGGATCCGCCACGCTCCAAGAACCGGATGCGAACAGGGCGATCGGAGCCATGATCAGGGTTGAACCGGACAATTGACCAGTTGCCGAGATCAGGGGCGGTAGGCCTTTGAAGCGTTTTGCAAAGGTTGCTGCAAAGGCATAGGACAGCGCTGCTCCCAGACATGCCACCTGAGCCCATAAAGGGTCTGAGACTATGCCGGACAAACTGCCGGAGAGCATGGTTGCGACGCCAGCGATTCCCAGAGCAATACCGGTAATCTTGTGAATGCCGAGAGTTTCCTGGCGGAACAAAACGCCTGCTACCAAAACGGTGAAGACCGGTGTCGTTGCGTTGAGGATAGACGCAAGACCTGCCCCGATCACAGTCTGTCCTGCAAAGAGCAGCGAAAACGGAATAACGTTGTTCAAGAGGCCCATTGCCAGAAACGAGGCCGCCATCTTGATAGGAAACTGCTTCAGGGTGCCTTGGGCCCAGAGCACAAGCCAAAGGGCGAGGCAGGCGGACGCGACGCGGAAAAATACCAGCGTCAGCGGAGGGATCTCGGCAACCGCAACCTTGGCAAAGATAAACGATCCGCCCCAAATCGCGCCGAGACAAATCAGCAAGATCCAATGCTGCAATTTCATGTGGGAGCTCCAACCAGGTGAATGTCTCCCGGGTACCATGTGTTTTCGGATCCCGACACCCGAAAACCGAGTGAATATTGGACGCTCAGACTTGTCTTGCGCAGTGATAAAACGAACAGGCACCGGAATTGGGGAGAGTTTGATCGGTCGCTTGCGCAATTCTTCAATTAAATGGCTGGGAAGACTCGCGCGGCAAACCAATCCTGTCTATAGTCCGCGCCGTTTGCCCCGGGGCCTTGTCCGGGGCTTGTTGTGTTGGCGTCAAGGACGTCACGAACCTGCTTTAGGAGAGCAAAAGCTAGATGGCGAATGTGGTTGTTGTCGGTTCGCAATGGGGTGACGAAGGCAAAGGCAAGATTGTCGACTGGTTGTCGGAACAAGCCGATGTCATTGTAAGGTTCCAGGGCGGACACAACGCTGGACATACACTCGTTATTGACGGTGTGAGCTACAAGCTCTCCTTGCTGCCATCCGGTGTGGCCCGGCCGGGCAAGTTGTCTGTGATCGGCAATGGTGTTGTGCTGGATCCACATGCGTTGGCCGAAGAGGTCAAACGGCTCGGCGAGCAAGGCGTTGTTGTTACGCCTGAAAGCCTGCGGGTGGCTGAGAACGCAACCTTGATCCTGTCTTTGCACCGGGAACTGGACGCTCTTCGCGAAAACTCCAACACCGGCACCAAGATCGGCACAACAAAACGCGGTATCGGTCCGGCATACGAAGATAAGGTCGGCCGCCGTGCGATCCGTCTGATGGATCTGAAAAACCTCACAACGCTTCCGGCGAAAATCGACCGGCTCTTGACTCACCACAATGCTTTGCGCCGGGGGCTGGGGCAGGACGAAATCTCAGCGGATGTCATTTTCGAAGAGCTGTCCAGCGTTGCAGATCAGGTTCTGCCTTACATGGACAAGGTCTGGTACCTGCTCGACGAGCAACGCCGCCAAGGCAAACGGATCCTCTTTGAAGGGGCTCAAGGCGCACTTCTCGACATCGACCATGGGACATATCCGTTCGTGACATCGTCCAACACGGTCGCCGGGCAGGCTGCGACTGGCTGCGGCCTTGGACCAGGATCGGTTGACTATGTTCTCGGTATTACCAAGGCTTATACCACACGTGTGGGCGAGGGGCCTTTCCCGACCGAGCAGGAAAACGAGGTTGGTGAGTTTCTCGGGACCCGTGGTCATGAGTTCGGTACGGTGACCGGCCGCCGCCGCCGTTGTGGCTGGTTCGATGCGGTTCTTGTGCGTCAGACCGTTTGTACGTCCGGTATCAACGGGATCGCGCTGACCAAGCTTGATGTTCTGGATGGTCTTGAGGAAATCAAGATTTGCGTTGGCTACGAACTCGACGGTGAGCGCATCGACTATCTTCCAGCGTCACAAGGCGCCCAAGAACGGGTCAAGCCGATCTATGAGAGCATGCCGGGTTGGAAAGAATCCACTGAAGGTGCGCGGACTTGGGCTGAGCTTCCGGCGCAAGCGATCAAATACGTACGGCATGTTGAAGAGCTGATCGGTGCACCGGTCGCGATCTTGTCGACCAGTCCGGAACGCGATGACACAATTCTTGTGCAGAATCCTTTCCAAGACTGAGCGAATTGACGTAAACAAGACAATATCAAAGATGCTTAGAGTGCGTTGCGAATCGCTACGCACTCGGCAGCTTTTGAAGTCCGGGGTCTCCGGCATCAAAAGCAAGATGGAACGACAATTGTGCGCGTCTCGCGCGATCTGATAGGCGAAAATCTCTTCGAAAGCTTGGTATAAGTCACGAAGAAGTCGCGAATCGGATCCAGGAGACGCAGGAGCGCAGTTGGCCGGTAGGCAGGAAGATGGCTGATTACTATTCGATATTAAAGAAAACAATCGCGTCCTTGCCCGAAAGCAATGGTGCAGCGCGGCGCAGCGTTTACAGCCGTGCGCGCAATGCCATCGTGAATCAGCTCAAGGCCTATGAGCCGCCACTGTCGCCATCGGAAATCACAGCAGAACAACTTCGTCTGGAAGAAGCAATCCGGAAGGTCGAGGCGGAGGCTGCCAGAGAAAGCCTGGGATTGCAGCCATCTACGCCGCCAGCGCCTGCCACCCCAGCTGCACCGCCGGTCCGGGAGCCGGAGCCAGCGCCTTCGATCCCGGCGGCCACCACGACTTCTCCAGTTGAGACTTCGGCGCCACCTGCACCGCCAGTGTCGTCTCCGGAGCCGTCTGCCTATCCAGTCGAAGAGCCAGCAAGTGCTCCTTCGTCCGATGCTTCATATGACAGCCAGCCACAAGCCGCACCTCTATCAGGAACGACTGGTTCAAGTCTGGCTGAGCCCGAAGGTCCAGTATCCTCACCAGAGACAACTCCGGCCTATGACCCTGTTTCAGTCGAACCGGCTCCGGTCTCGGATGATCAAGTCTCTCAAACAGAACCGCTCTTTGAAGATGAGGTGGTTCAGCCGCAGACCGGAACAGCAGGCTTAACAGACGCCCCAGTATCGTCCCGCGCCAACCGTTCAAGATCGTCTGCTTCAGCGGCGCTTCGCGGTTCGGACGAAAAAAGCCGGACAGTGCCGATTGCAGCTGCTGCTGTGGTTGCCGTTCTGGTTCTTGGAGCCGCTGCCTATTTCTTCTTGTCCGGGCCGTCTGATGAGGCTGTGACCGACGCCGCACCGGCTGTTTCACAAGAGCCGGAAACAACGGCTGTTACCGAACCAGCGGCACCCGTCGAAGACACCGTGGCCGCATCCTCGGAAGATGCAGACGAGGCGAGCAAGAACACTGATCGTCTTTTGAATGAGACCGATGCAAATGTGGTTGCACCTGACGCGCGCGCAGTGACAACTACGACCATCAACCCGCAAGAAACCGCACCGGGGACTGTTGCTCAGCCGTCGATCGTGACGAATGTGGAAAGCACCCCGTCTGCCGATGTCGATACGCCAGCGACGGATAGCGCCGAAGTAAGTCAGGGCGTTCAGCCGGACAGTCTTGCTGCAGTGAGCCCAGAGCAATCCGAACCGGCACCGGCAGCTCAGGTGCCGGCTTCCGGAGCGCAACGTTCCATCCTTTATGAGGAAGGGGCAGATGCCAGCTCTACCGGCACTGCGGCACAAGGAGCCGTCATCTGGACACTTGGCGAAGAGACCGATCTTGGCGGTGAAGCGCAGTCCGTCCTCTCCGCTGCCGTCGAAATTCCGGAGCGGGATATCAAAGTCGATATCCGTATTAAGCCCAACGACGATACCTCCCTGCCGGCAAGCCACTTGGTTGAAATCAAATATGAGCTACCAGAAGGGTTTTCCGGTGGCGATATCGTCAATGTTCCCGGCTTGGTCATGAAGCCGACCGAGGAAGCGCGCGGCGATGCCTTGATCGGAGCATCCGTGAAGGTCTCTCCCGGCTTTTTCTGGATTGCGTTGTCCAGCTTGCCCAATGAGCAACAACGCAATTTGGCACTTCTGCGTGAGCGTGGCTGGATCGACATCCCGATGCTTTATGAGAATGGCAAACGCGGCATTCTTACGCTCGAGAAGGGCCCGATCGGCGAAGATGCCGTTGAAAAGGCAGTCACCGCCTGGCAAGCCGGCTAAGCAGATCCAGCTTCTTGTGTTTTTGGCCGGTGGTCGGCACTTTCTCTTGCAATTTGTAAATTGGCGGGGCATTGTCCCGCTTGGTCCGAGGGGTGTTCCGGTTTCCGGAACTGAGATGGCATCGCGCCGAACCCTTAGAACCTGATCCGGGTCATGCCGGCGAAGGGACGGAAACCTTAGCCTCTTCCCGGATCTCCAGTGTCATTTTCGGCTTTGCTGAAGGCAGGAGATCCTTATGTCTGCTAATGCGTTAATGCGCGGGGCACACGCTGTACAACAGCTGTCTGCCCTTTATAGATTCACAAAACCATACGCCATCCCGGTAGGGAACGGCGATATATGATGGTTTTGGTTTTCCTGCTGAAACGCTGTGCCGGCGTTGCGGTCGCCGTTTTCATTTGGGCGGCCTTGGTCCGTTTCTTTGAAATCCCGCCTTATATGCTACCTGGCCCTGAGCGCGTTTTTGTTGCGTTTCAGAACCAGGGTCTGTTTCTCCTGCACCATGCAAGCATCACCTTTTCCGAGACACTTCTCGGCTTCGTCTTTGGGGTCGCTGCAGGGTGCCTTTTGGCGATCCTTATTTGGGTGTTTCCCGTGGCCAAACGGGCGATTATGCCGACGATCCTCGTCACCCAGGCCTTGCCCGTTTTTGCGATCGCGCCGATCCTCGTTTTGTGGCTCGGATTTGGATTAGCCTCCAAAATTGTCATGGCGGTTTTGGTGATCTTCTTTGCCGTGACCTCCACGTTCTATGATGGGCTGCGCCGCCTTGATCCCGGGCTTGCGGACCTCAGCCGCCTTTATCGTGTGTCTCGCCTAAAGGAACTTTGGGTGTTCCGGCTGCCGTCTGCCATGCCTGCCTTGGCGTCCGGCTTGAGGATCGCGGCTGTTTTCGCACCAATCGGTGCGATTGTTGGGGAGTGGGTCGGCGCGAAGGGCGGGCTCGCTTTCATCATGCTTCAAAGCAACGCACGGATGCAGACGGACGTGATGTTTGCCGCGCTGATCCTGCTGGCTCTCATGGTTCTGTCATTGCGGTTCGCCGTAGACCATTTCACCCGGTTTCTTGTTCCTTGGCAGGTTGAAGACTGATCTGCTTTTCCTTGGAGGATTGAATGAAAAAAACACTGCTCTCTGCCGCTTTCGCAGCCGCTCTGTTTGCGTCGGCACCTGTACAAGCAGCCGAAAAACTGACGGTCTTGATGGATTGGTTCACCAATCCCGACCACGCACCGCTGATCACCGCCCAAGCGATGGGATTCTTTGAGGCAGAAGGTCTGGATGTCGAATTGATAGAACCTGCCGACCCTGCGATGCCGCCGAAACTGGTTGCAGCAGGACAGGGCGACATTGCCATTTCCTATCAGCCGACCTTGCACGCCCAGATCGAGGAAGGACTTCCGCTCAAATGGATCGGAACGCTTGTTGAGACACCATTGAACTCACTGATCGTCCTCAAAGATGGTCCGATCAAGGAATTGAAAGACCTTAAGGGAAAGAAGATCGGTTTTTCTGTTTCCGGGTTTGAAGACGCCATGCTCGGCCAGATGCTGCGGTCTGTCGATCTCAGTGTCGACGATGTCGAGCTGATCAACGTCAACTTTGCTCTGTCACCGTCGCTGATGTCCGGCCAAGTCGATGCGGTCATTGGTGCTTACCGGAATTTCGAGCTCACTCAGATTGAGATTGAAGGCAAGGAAGGCAAGGCGTTCTATCCGGAAGAGAACGGTGTGCCGATTTTTGACGAGCTGATTTACGTTGTTCACAAGGACAAGACAGATGATCCGCGCTACGTAAAATTCATGGCGGCCATCGAAGCGGCAACGATTTTCCTGACGAACCATCCGGACGAAGCCTGGAATGCGTTCATCGAAGCCTACCCGAACCTGAATGACGAGCTGAACAAACGCGCCTGGGCCGATACGCTGCCGCGTTTCGCAAAACGCCCGGCAGCCCTTGATGAAGGCCGCTATCAGCGTTTTGCGGAGTTCATGGCTGAAAATGACCTGATCTCTAAAGTGGTTCCTGTCGATACCTATGCGGTCGAGATCCGCTGATCATCACTAACTTCTAAATCAGCAGCGCGGTGTCTCAGGATGCCGCGCTGCTTTCGTCTTGCGCCAAGGGGAGGTCTGCAATCCGGGCGGCAAACGGGGCGTAAAAGCTGCTGAGCCGTGGGGCGGACTGCTGGGCGGTAGTGAGAGCACTATGTGCGGTAGTTACATTGCCTGCTTCGATCGCACTTATAAGTGAATTGTGATTTTGAGCGAGCCTCTGAAAATCCTCGGATTTTGCGTAGTTCTCATCGCCTAACAGCGCAAACAGTGTGACGGTTTCGCTTTTGCCTTTGAGAGAAATCTCGCCGGCTTCCAGGTAGGCCAGCTCCGGTGCCTGCTTTCTTGTCTCTTCCGAGACGAGGAGATCTGCGCCCACTGCCTTGCAACTTGATTCAATCCTCGATGCCACGTTTACCGCATCGCCGATCACAGAATAATTGAACCGGTGCTCTGAGCCCATGTTGCCAACGCAGGCATCGCCGCTGTTCAGACCTATACCGATCTGAACCGTCTGTGCTTTTAATCCGCGCGCCTTGAAACCGAATGCGTCTTTCTCGTTCAGTTCATCGACAATCTTAAGCATAGCGAGACTGGCCCGGCCTGCTTTTTCTGCGTGGTCCGGCACGGGTATTGGGGCATTCCAGAACGCCATGATGCTGTCACCGATATACTTGTCGATCGTTCCCCCTTCGGCCTGGATGGCATCGGACAGAGGAGAGAGCAGAGTATTGAGGAAGGTAACGAGCTCTGTCGGCGTCAGTTGCTCGGAGATTGGCGTGAAGCCGCGAATGTCCATGAACAGTATGGTCATTGGCCGTATCTCACCGCCCAATGTCAGTTGTTCCGGCGCCTTCTCCAGCTGATTCACGAGATCCGGAGAGAGATATTGACTGAATGCCTGCCGGACAAAACGCTTTTCACGTTCAGTCAGAAAATAGAGCATGACCGTTGCTGCTGCGAAGACAAGAAACACAGACAGGCTTGGGTATATCGGGTCGATGAGAAGCCCTTTGTCCAAAAAAAGGTAGAAAGAACCGCCGATCAGCACCGCGGCAACAATACCGCCAAGCAAGGCTGTTCCAACGCTGCCAATGATGGGCAAGATGAGAATGAAAAGCGCACCGACCAAAAAAGTCGTGAGTGTCTCCAGGCCACTTGCCCAGTCCGGCCGGCTCAGAAACTGACCGTTGATGATTTGCTCAAGTGCCTGAGCATGCACTGCCACACCTGGAACCAATTCACCGATCGCGGTTGAGCGGATATCACGGAGGCCTGCTGCAGACGTTCCGACCAGCACAATTTGCCCTTCGATCAACGGCGCAAGTACGCCATAGTGCTCCGGTTTAAAAAAATCCATCGCCCGGACATATCGATCTGATTGGTCCGGTGTGTAATGGACCCACATTTCCCCTGCAGCTGTTGTTGGAACTTCAAAAGCACCAATTTTAAGGTCAGTTATTGCTGGAGTGCCGCTGTCCACTTCGCCGCTGGCGTTGGTCGTTCGGACTATCAAGCCGCTTGCTCCCTGGGCCACCCGAAGGGCCTCTGTGATCAGGCCTGGATAAACGTTGGTTCCGTCGCTCGTAATCAATGGAATGCGGCGGATGACGCCATCGCGATCATCGAGGGAAACAGAAATCGATCCAATTCCGCTCGCTGTTTGTTGAAGTGCGTCGAGGCTGGGGACTGCGGCTGGGAAGGGCGGCAGGATCGTAACAGGATCTGCTCCCCCATAGGCAATGCCGGCTTTTTTCAAAGGCGTTCGGCCGGTTAACTGATCCGAGATCGCGAAGCCGAGAACAACCGGTGCGCTGGCTATTGTCGCGGCGAAACGTTCATCATTGTCCGGCAGCTGTTGCAGAGCTTCCTGAACACTCGCTGGCGTCTCTGGGGGAAGGGAAGCACGAATTTGCGTTGGCGACGTTCGATCCGGTTCAGCGAAAACTACGTCGAATGCAATGGCGGCTGCGCCCATTTCAGTCAGGGTTTCGACCAGCTCGGCAACTTTGGTGCGTGGCCACGGCCATTGCCCGATTTCGGTGATGGAGGTCTCGTCAATGTCAACGATCCGAACTGGGGCGGGCATATACTCGCGCGGACTGAAACGTTGATAGTAATCGAATGTGAGCTCCCGAACGGCAACGAGAAAGTCCGGATTGGCAATCCGAAGCCCGGTCATGAGAATCAGGACGATGGTTGCGGTGAGGGCAACAAAACCGCGCCGTGAAAAAAAAGGGTCTATCCGAAACGCCATTGGTGCCTGATGTCTTGAAACTAACCAGCAGTGGTCCTGACCCTAGGGTGGTAAGGCGCCAAGGAGCAAGCTCAGACGGACCAGCAAACAAAAAACGCCGGGCGTTTTGCCCGGCGTTTCCTTAAATCTGTGTTCCAGACGATTAAGCGGCTGGTTGTTGGTCAAGCGTGCGGGCACTGTTCCGGACCGCTTTTTGAACCTTTTCAAAAGCACGGACCTCGATTTGCCGCACGCGCTCCCGGCTGACACCAAACTCTCCGGAAAGATCTTCCAGCGTCATTGGGTCCTCCGACAGCCGGCGAGCCTCGAAAATCCGGCGTTCCCGATCATTCAGAACGTCCATAGCGTCGCTGAGCATTTTGCGACGCATGTCGAGTTCTTCCTGATTGGCAAGCAAGGTTTCTTGGCTATCGCTTTCGTCGACGAGCCAATCCTGCCATTCGCCAGCATCTGCTTCCGCCCGGATCGGTGCGTTCAGGCTTGCGTCGCCGCCGAGGCGGCGGTTCATCGACACGACTTCTTCTTCCGAAACGCCGAGACGGGTTGCGATTTCCTGTACCTGGTGCGGCTTCAGATCGCCCTCTTCCAGCGCTTGTATCTTGCCCTTCAGGCGGCGCAGATTGAAGAACAGGCGTTTCTGGTTGGCTGTCGTCCCCATTTTGACGAGTGACCAGGAACGGAGAATGTATTCCTGGATGGCAGCCTTGATCCACCACATGGCATAGGTCGCCAAACGGAACCCTTTGTCGGGCTCAAAACGTTTAACGGCTTGCATGAGGCCAACGTTGCCTTCGGATACGACCTCGCCAATCGGGAGACCATACCCGCGATAACCCATGGCGATCTTGGCAACGAGGCGCAGGTGTGAATTCACAAGGCGCTCGGCAGCTTCCGGATCTTCGTGCTCCTTGTACCGCTTGGCGAGCATGTACTCCTCCTGCGGCTGAAGCATCGGAAACTTGCGAATCTCATCAAGGTAGCGGCTAAGTCCGCCTTCCCCTGCAGTGAGTGTCGGTAAGTTCTGGGCCATTGAATGCACCCCCTCTCGTCGAAATCACCCGGTTCCCCACTTTGCCCCGCAGAGCGCAGGCGTTTGGCTGAGGCAACCAAGTTACAATGCGTGCCCTATCGGCACACGCGAACAGCTAATATAGGTTGAATTTTGCCGATTGCATGGCTTCAATGCGAATTGGCTTTCTAAAATTTTTGTAATCCGGATAAAAGATTTGCAAAATCATCGGGATATGGGCTCTCAAAGCGCAGTGTCTCGCCTGAAACTGGATGCTCAAATGCCAACAGTCCAGCATGCAAAGCTTGCCGTGTGAAACCGCCGACAAGGCTCTTTAATGGCTCTTCCAACCGGTTGATTTTCGTCTTGAAGCCGGAGCCATAATCATCGTCGCCAAGCAATGGATGGCCAATATGGGCCATGTGGACCCGGATCTGATGAGTTCGGCCTGTCTCTAGTCTGCATTCCATGAGTGAGGCAAGTGGAGGCTGGTCCGCGGCGCCGAAACGTTCCTTGACCTGCCAATGCGTAATTGCATGACGTCCGCTCGTTTTCACAACCGCCATCTTCTGCCGGTTTGCCTGAGAACGGGCCAGATTGGCATCAATCGTACCCTTGAGGCTGGATGGCGCGCCCCACACAAGCGCGGAATATGCTCGCTCCAGTGGTCCGGTGCGGCCATGATCTGCAAATTGTGCTGCTAGCCCTTGATGTGCCTGATCCGTTTTGGCGACGACTAGAAGCCCTGACGTGTCTTTGTCGATCCGGTGAACAATGCCGGGACGTTTCACCCCGCCTATCCCCGACAGACTGTCACCGCAATGATGGATCAAGGCGTTGACCAGTGTGCCGGTCCAGTTGCCGGCACCAGGGTGAACGACCAACCCAGCCGGTTTGTCGATTACGATGACATGTGAATCTTCGAAAACCACACTGAGCGGAATGTCTTCGCCTTTGGGATCCGGATCCTCCGGTTCAGGAAGATGCAAAGTAATCTCGTCACCTTCATTGACCCGGTATTTCGGCTCCCCTATTTTCGCGCCTCCGATGGAAACGTCGCCCGCCTTGATCAGTGACTGAATTCTGTTCCGGCTCAATGTTTCCAAATGCGATGCAAGGACGGCGTCTATCCGCTTCCCGGCGTCCTCAGGATCAACCTTTAAAATGAAATCCGCGTCAAAGCTGGCCGGATCGTCTTGGGAATTGTCTGTCATGTCTCAACCTGATTTCCGGGATGAAGGTCCGGAAGATGCCCCTTTAGATCCTGCGACCGAACGCGTTCAGGCAAAACTGAAGCGCCTGTTGCTCGGGTCGTCCCTGATCATGTTTGCCGGGTTTATCGCTGTCTTTGCAGCAATCCTTTACAAGATCAACACTTATGAGGCCGATCCATCTGAGGCCGCAATCGTTGAAACCCTAAATGTCGGTGCTGATGCCGAAGTTCTGCAGGCAACGATATCAGAAGGGATTATGCTCGTTCTCGTGCGTGAAGGCACCACCACCGCCTTGCTCCGGTTTGATCCGCAAGATGGAAAATTATTGGGCCGGACGGTTTTCGTCGGCCGGTAGTGGATATAGACCGGTTGACTTCAAAAAAATGACCAAGGGGGCTTGCGTCCTGCTCGAACCCCCTTTATACGCACGGTCCTCGGCTTGAAACAAGCAACTTTCAAGCCCCGCGCGCCCATCGTCTAGCGGTCTAGGACGCCGCCCTTTCACGGCGGAAACACGGGTTCGAGTCCCGTTGGGCGTGCCAACTTTCTCTCGAGATCTAGGTCTATTTTTAAACTGGTCACAAGTGGCTGGTTTCGAAAAGGCTTACCACTTGGCCGCTTCTAGATGGCCGGCAGGTTTTCAGTTTCGATAAGCTGCGTATCTGAGTCTTTTGCAATCGTCGCGAATTCCGGGCTCGGGCAACGGTCGGTTACAAGCGTCGTGACTTGCGAGAGGTGGCCAACCCGGACGGGCGCGGTGCGCTCAAACTTGGTGCTGTCCGCTGCCAAGATCACATGCCGAGCATTTTCCATGATCGTTTTGGTGACTTTGACTTCGCGATAATCGTAGTCGAGCAAAGACCCGTCCGGATCAATGGCAGATGCGCCTATCACTGCAAAATCCACCTTGAATTGGCGCATGAAATCAACTGCGGCTTCGCCGACAATTCCGCCGTCGGCATGCCTTAAAACCCCGCCGGCAACAACCACTTCAATCTGGGAATAACCCCGCATCAAGCTGGCGACATTCAGGTTGTTGGTGATCACCATCAGTCCGTGGTGTTGCAACAGCGCCTGTGCGACCGCCTCAGTTGTCGTGCCGATATTGATGAAAATAGACGCATTGTCGGGAATGAGTGCAGCGACACTGGAGCCAATGTCAGCCTTTTCCTTGCTGGAAATGATGCGTCTTGCTTCATAGCCGACGTTTTCAATACCAGATGAGAGTAAGGCTCCGCCGTGCGTGCGTGCGAGAAGTCGGCGCTCACACAGCTCATTCAAGTCTTTACGGATGGTCTGCGGACTGACTTCGAATCTTTTCGCCAAGTCGTCCACGCTGACACGACCCATCTGGCGGGCCAGTTCGAGAATGGCGTTATGGCGTTCGATAAGCATGAGGTATTGGTCCGGTAGGAAGTTAGTTCAATAATTCAAAACGCACACAAACTGACGCCTTCTGTCGCAGCAGAACTCTTGTCAGGCAGCCCCGGCGGTCCGCCGTTGTTTCGGCTTTTTCATAGTCGGCGGATCTGTCTTTTCAGGGGGCACTTGATCGCTGTCACTCGAGGGCTCTTTGTTTTTTCGGGTCGACGCAACAATCCGGCTAACAAGGGCTTCCGCCGCGTTGGCGATATCTGTGGTAGATGAGCTTTCTGCGGCTTTGGGAGCCGGTGGAGGCGCTGTGTTTGGCTTTTCGGCACTAGCGGCAGCACGGCGTGTTCTTCTCTTGGGCTTCATGTCACCAGCGGTATTCGACACAGGTGCCGATTTGCCGGCTGCTTTGGGGGAGGGCTTGGAAGCGGCTTTCTTTTTATCGTTAGGGTCCGCTGACACTTGAGCAACCAGCTGCCGGAAATCCTGCCGCACCTGCGCAAGGGAAGAGGTGGCGGCAAGGTCTTGCCGAAGCTTCTTGATCTCCCCGGTTAGCCGGTTGACCGTGCGGTCCTTGTTTTTTAGCTGAGAAAGTCTTTGCGCGTTTTCTGTTGCCAGCGCTTCCAACTGCTCGGTCAAATGCTTCTGAAGATCGCTGTCCTTAATGTCGGCTGCGTCCAGCTGCAGGGAAAGCCGGGTCACTTCCGCCTGAGCAGTTATGAACTTTGCCTCAGTATCCACAAGCTGGGCTTCAAGCTCTGCAAGGCGGGCCCGGGCAGTCTCTGATCGTTCAGCGTCGAGTTCTCCGGCAACAGACGGTTCCGCCTTGGCCAGGCGCGCTTTCAAGGTCGCAACTTCAGCTTCCAACCCCGTGATGGTCGCAAGCGCCATCGTGTCTGTGGCAGGCAGCCAATCGGAAGTGTCTTCGCCTTGCGCGCCTTTTGCGAGCACGTCTTCGCCGGTTTCCGGTTTCTGAGACCAGCTTTCCGCCAGAGCCTTCTCAGCTTCGGCGAGTTTTTGCTTTAGTTGTGCGACTTCCGAGGACAGCATGTCAGCTGATTTCTCATCAGAGGCTTTTGCAGAAAGCTCTTCTTTCAGTTTGGAAATCTCGCCTTCGTGGCTTTTTTCCAGCGCAGCCATTTCTGTTTTCAGCCGTGTCACATCCACGTGCCATTTTGCCGCCTTTTCCCGCTCGGCGTTCAGAGACTGTTCAACGCGGCGCAGATCGACGGCATGTTGTGCGCGTGCCTGGTCTTGCGCAGCTCGGACCTCTGCGTAACTGGATGGATTGACAGCCCGAAGAGCCTCTTCGGTCAGTCTCGCGGCACGGCGATAGAAAGCTGGCAGGATCGCAAGGCAAATCAGCCCGGCCGTGCAAAACCCTAGTGCCACATACATCGCCGCTTCTATCACATCAGGCTCCCGGTGGCCGTTCAAAGCATCAAGACGTTACATCATCATTAGAGGACATCGGTTTAATAGCCAAGTCTGGGCTCCAGTTGAGGCTGGACCCTGATAGTTTTTGCAGGTCTCTAGAAAGGATTCCAAGTCGGTTCTCTTGTGAATTTCAAGTAACCGAGATTCAACCCGAGGCGTGCGCCGACCCCGGCCTTGATCGGGACCACGAAGACTGAGTCTTTTGCAAGGACTGTCATGCCGACGCCGCCAACCAGATAGGCGGACCCATTTACGCCGCTGAACCGGTCGTAAACCCGGTCAATGCTCGGCAAATTGTAGATCAGCATCATGACGCGTGCGCCGTCAGCTCCAAAGTCGAAACCTATAGACGGTCCTTGCCAGAATATTTTGTGGTTGCCTGCATTGCGGGTGTAAAGCTGACCTTCTCCAAACCGGGCACCTGCAACGAATGCACCAGAGCCTTCTTCCCCAAGGATGTACCCATTTGGTTCGCCATAACTTGCAAAAGCTCTCTCCACAACCGAGGCCAGCCCACCAGACACAGATCCGAAAAACTGATGCCCCGTTTGCAGGATCTGATCTTGGTCATAAGTGTTGACGGGGGGCGACTGCGTGTTGGTCGTGGTCTGTGCGAACGCAGCTTTGGGTCCAACGGACAAAAGCAGAATGACTGCGGCGGCTGGAAGAATTGAAAATATGAGCCGTGACATATGTGCCATCCAGTAAACTCCTTGGCGCCAGACAGGCGACGTCTTTCTCGCTGCGTTGCGTCTCTTCGATGTTAAACTTAACGAATACAGTGATGATTCGCAGTTCAATTGATGAAAGACGTGTCCGCCGAATCAATGAAACGTTGGCCCCCAAAAAAGACCTGGATGTGTCTTTCTGCAATCCTTGCAGCGGTTATTTGTCTGTGGAGTGTCGACGGAAAGGCACGTCCGAGGAGCTTTGTGCCGGATCCGATTACTGGGTATGCAATTGGTGGGCACGACCCAGTCAGCTATTTTGTTGATGGATACCCGCGGAAGGGAAGCCGGGAATACACATATAAATGGGGCAACACCGAGTGGGTTTTCGTCAACAAGGGCAATATGGAAGCCTTCAAACTGCACCCCAATGCCTATGCCCCGATGTTTGCGGCTTGCGGCGGATATGGCCTGTCGGAAGGCTTCGCGACGGCCGGAAATCCGTTTATCTATGCGATAGTCGAAGGGCGGCTGATGTTCTTCTATTCGGTGGTCAACCGGTTTCTATTCATTGTGAATGGCACCCAAAGGCTCACCGAAGCTCGGTCGTATGCTGAAACTGTCGGCTGCCTGCCGGAATGACGATTGATGTGGCCGTTGGGACGGATTTGAGTTTGGTTTGCCGGTTTCGGCAGATGTATCTCCAAAAATAGCTTGGATGACCGGGAAATCGGCTGATTTGCCGCCTTGGCAGGGCCTTTGCGGATGTGTAACGCTGGCATATCGGCTTGCGAATCAGGTCGTTTTGGCAGGTTTTTTACAAAGAGCAGCGTCGAGCAATGTCCGCACTTAAAGAGCTTTCATCCATGGATCTTGCAGCCCTGGTGGCAAGCCGGGTCTGTCACGACATCATCAGTCCGGTTGGTGCGATCACCAATGGACTGGAAGTGCTGGATGAAGAAGGGTCTGAGGACATGCGCGAATTCGCCATGGATCTGATCCGGAAAAGTGCGCGACAGGCGTCTGCCAAGCTGCAGTTTGCACGACTTGCCTTTGGTGCTGCCGGATCCGCCGGCGCAGAGATTGATCTTGGCGATGCCCAAGTGGTTGCCACCGGGTTTATGGAAAATGAAAAATCCAACCTGAATTGGCAACTGGACCGGCACTTGATGCCGAAAAATTTTGTGAAGTTGCTTCTCAATCTCATCCTGATCGCCAATCAGTGCGTTCCGCGTGGGGGCGAGATCAAGGTTGAAATGAGTGGGACACCACAATCTCCGTCCTTTACTTTGAATGCGGCTGGTTTGAACCCGCGAATTCCACTTGGAATGAAGGAAACCTTGAGCGGAGAAGAGCCTGAGCGCGTTGATGCACACTCTGTTCAGCCGATTTACTCGTTGCTTCTGGCGCGTGAGTGCGGGATGGAGTTAACAATAGATAAAGACGAAGACTGCGTAAAAATAACAGCCCTTCCGACCGAATAACTTAGGCCCGAAAAGAATCTTTTTGCTTCAGCGTATCTTAACGCTTTGACGCCAATCTACTCTCATGGACTTCCCGGTCCAGACATCCTTTTCAGGGTGCGGAACCAGTAACAAGTCGGGTGAGAGCAGGCCATGGACGACCTCCTCAGGGAATTTATTACCGAGACCAATGAGAGTCTCGACGTTGTAGACGTGGAGCTCGTAAAATTCGAGCAAGAACCGAACAACGCTACGATTCTAGACAACATATTCCGTCTGGTACATACGATTAAGGGCACCTGTGGGTTCTTGGGCCTTCCCCGGCTTGAAGGAATTGCACACGCGGCTGAAACCCTTATGGGCAAGTTCCGCGACGGTGCGCCGGTCACCCAAGACGCGGTGTCATTGATCTTGGTTTCCATTGACCAGATCAAGGACATTCTTGGTGAGCTGGAAGCTGCTGAAGGCGAAGAACCGCAAGGCGATGACAGCGAGCTGATCGGTAAGCTGGAAGAGATGTCTGCAGCGGCTGATGCCGCGATGGCCGGCGGCGGTGCAGCCGATGAACCGGCGCCGGATGCTGAGCCGGAAGCCGAAGCTGCGACCGACAGCGACGACTTTACACTGCCTGAACAAACCATTGAACGGCCGTTGCGGCCAGGCGAAGTTTCGCTCGATGAGCTTGAGCGTGCCTTCCGTGAGACCGAGATTGAAGTCGAGGTTGCCGAAAGCGCTGAAGATGAGGCTCCGGACGAGCAGCCGGAAGAAATTGAGGCGCCGGCCCCGGCTCCAGCGGCAACAAAAGCCCCTGAAAAGCCTGCAGAGGCGCAGCCAGCGGCAAAAGCCAAGCCTTCTGGTGAGGGCGGCGAGAAGAAAGCATCCGGCGGTGGTGTCTCCAACCAGAGCATCCGTGTTGCGGTCGATACGCTTGAACACCTCATGACGATGGTGTCCGAGCTGGTGCTGACCCGGAACCAGCTTCTGGAAATTGTACGCCGCCATGAAGACAGTGAATTCAAGGTTCCGCTTCAGCGCCTGTCAAATGTGACTGCCGAGTTGCAAGAGGGCGTGATGGCGACCCGCATGCAGCCGATTGGCAATGCTTGGCAGAAACTGCCTCGGATCGTTCGCGATTTGAGCCAGGATCTGGAGAAGCCGATCGAACTGGAAATGATCGGCGCTGACACCGAACTTGACCGTCAGGTTCTTGAGATGATCAAGGATCCGCTGACGCACATGGTTCGGAACTCCGCCGACCACGGATTGGAGCGTCCGGAAGAACGCCGCGCAGCTGGCAAGCCGGAGAAGGGCATCATCACCCTTGCTGCCTATCACGAAGGTGGCCACATCATCATCGAAGTTCGTGATGATGGTAAGGGTATCGACGTTGAGCGTGTAAAGGCCAAGATCATCGAGCGTGGTCTTGCGACCGAGGCCGAAGTCGAGAAGATGACGGATGCTCAGGTTCAGAAGTTCATCTTCCATGCAGGCTTCTCGACAGCGGCGGCAGTGACAAGCGTTTCTGGCCGTGGTGTCGGGATGGACGTTGTCCGCAACAACATCGAATTGATCGGCGGAACCGTTGATCTGCGGTCTGTTACGGGCAAGGGTTCGAGCTTCATTATCAAGATCCCGCTGACCCTTGCGATCGTTTCCACGTTGATCGTTGAGGCCGGTGGCGACCGGTTTGCAATTCCGCAGCTTTCTGTCGTGGAGTTGGTGCGTGTTCAGAAGAACTCCGAGCATCGGATTGAACGCATCAAGGACACGCCGGTCCTTCGGTTGCGCAACAAGCTGCTTCCTCTCGTCCATTTGTCCCAGCTTTTGGGTATCTATGAGGGCGAAAACGCAGACGAGGCGATTGATGCTGATAACGGCTTCATCGTTGTGATGCAGGTCGGCAGCCAGACATTCGGTGTTGTCGTAGATGGTGTCTTCCACACGGAAGAAATCGTGGTCAAGCCGATGTCCACCATGCTGCGTAATCTCGACATGTTCTCGGGCAACACCATCCTCGGCGATGGTTCGGTGATCATGATCATCGACCCGAACGGCATTGCAGGCGCAATGGCAAGCCATGCATCCAGTGCTGTCGCAGAAAACAGCGAAGACGAACAAGAGGATTTGCAGCAAAAGGCAATGACCGGACAGAACGCGATTTCGTTGCTTCTTTTCCGCGCCGGTGCTCCAGAACCGAAGGCAGTTCCGCTGTCGCTGGTCACGCGTTTGGAAGAGTTCGACATTTCCAAGATCGAACGTTCCAATGGTCGCGATCTGGTGCAATACCGCGGTGCGCTCATGCCGCTCGTTTACGTCAACGACGGCGACAGCCACAAGACCGAAGGCACCCAGCCGATGCTGGTGTTCTCCGATGCGGGTCGATCCATGGGCCTTGTGGTCGACGAAATCGTCGACATCGTCGAGGACCGGATGAACATCGAAGTCGGTTCGGAACGCCCGGGCGTTCTCGGCTCCGCGATTGTCAAAGAACGTGCGACCGAGATCATCGACCTTGGCTTCTATCTGCCGCAGGCGTTCGAAGACTGGTTCATGCGGAAAGAAATGGACATTGAGGCGCTGACGAAGAAAGTTCTCTTTGTCGACGACTCGTCTTTCTTCCGCAATATGCTGACACCCGTTCTGAAAGCGGCCGGTTACGATGTAACCACTTGTGTTGGTGTATCGCAGGCGTTCGAACTGTTGGAAAACGGTGACAAGTTCCACGCGATTGTCAGCGATATCGAGATGCCTGAAATCAACGGCTTCGAGTTCTGCGAGGCAATCCGTCGTGATCCGCGTTTCCGACAGATGCCAATCCTAGCACTGTCTTCGCTTGTGACGCCCGCGTCCATCGAGCGTGGCCGTCAGGCTGGATTTGATGATTACGTCGCAAAATTCGACCGTCCAGGTCTGATCGCAGCGTTGAAAGATATCTTTGCCGGTGATTTGGGAGCTGCCGCATGAGTATGTTGGAGAACAAGGTTGCCGGAGATAAAAATGCCGGCAACGACATGATCCAATATGTGACCGTAGTGATTGGCGGTCAGTTGTTTGGATTGCCGATCTCTCAGGTTCACGATGTGTTTGTTCCTGAGAGCGTGACACGGGTCCCGATGTCCGCACCGGAAGTACAAGGCGTATTGAACCTGCGTGGACGTATTGTCACTGCGATCAATATGCGGCGTCGGCTGCATCTGCCGCCGCTTCAGGATGAGCAGATGATGGCTGTCGGTATCGAATACAAACATGAGAGCTATGGACTGGTTATCGACACGGTCGGTGAGGTTTTGACCCTGCCGTCCAGTTCAGCTGAACCAAACCCATCGAACCTGGATCGCCGCTGGGCGGAAATCGCAGGTGGTGTCCATCGGCTTGATGGTCAGTTGATGGTAATTTTGGACGTGGACCGCTTGCTTGGCGCAATGTTCACCGAACCCATGGCAGCAGCATAAAAAGACCTGCAAGACGGTCGATAGTGGAGTTACGCCCGATGAAACAGTGCCTTGTCGTCGATGACTCTAGCGTCATTCGAAAGGTCGCACGCCGGATCCTTGAAGATATGAACTTCGAGATTGTCGAGGCAGAGGACGGTCAGAAGGCGCTTGAAGAATGCCGGAAGACAATGCCGGATGCCATCCTTCTGGACTGGAACATGCCTGTCATGGATGGGCTGGAGTTCTTGACCAGCCTGCGCGCAGAGGAAGGCGGCGAAAGTCCTGTGGTCGTGTTTTGTACGACGGAAAATGATGTTGCTCATATCGCCCGGGCAATTCGTGCGGGTGCAAATGAATACATTATGAAGCCGTTTGATCGTGAGATCGTGGAAGCCAAGTTTCAAGAAGTTGGGCTTATCTAAGTACAGAGTTGGTCGATCAATATGGCATTTGCTCAACGAAATGTGACGGCTGGGGTCACGCCGGGTGCAGACCCGATTAAGGTCATGGTGGTGGATGATGCCGTTGTGATCCGTGGGCTTTTGACCAGGTGGCTCGGTGAGGACAAGGCGCTCAAGGTTGTCGGCTCTCACCGGAACGGCAGGTTAGCCGTCGAGGATATTGAGAAAAGCAACCCTGATGTTGTGGTCCTCGATATTGAAATGCCGGAAATGGACGGGATGACTGCTTTGCCGCTTATGTTGGCAAAGAAACGGGACTTGGTTGTCATCATGGCATCCACACTGACGCGTCGGAACGCGGAGGTCAGTCTTAAGGCCCTGTCATTGGGCGCCGCCGATTACGTCCCTAAGCCGGAGTCGACTTCTGAAGTCACTACATCTGTCGATTTCCGCCGGGAACTGATCGACAAGGTCAAAGCCCTTGGCGCCCGTGCTATTCGGATGCGTGCACCAGTGCGGACGATGCGTGCGGAGACGCGTGCTGGCCAGACATCACGGCCATCCGCACCAACGTCTCCGGCTGCTCGTCCAGCTGTTGATACGCGTGCAAGCTTTCGCGGAGCTGGTCCTCAAGGGGCAGCCGCGACGCCGAAGTTTAAACTCCGGCCGTATTCCTCAGCGCGTCCGCGGATCCTGGCAATCGGGTCGTCGACCGGTGGACCTCAGGCTTTGCAGGAAGTCATGAAGGAAATTGGCACGGCAATGAATGATGTGCCGGTGGTTATTACACAGCACATGCCGCCGACGTTTACGGCGATTCTCGCTGAACATATGGGGAAAGCCGCGCTGCGCCCGTCAAAAGAAGGCGAGGATGGCGAGGTATTGAAACCCGGAAACATCTATGTCGCTCCGGGTGGCAAGCACATGACAGTCGAAAAAGAGGGTGGAGCTGTAAAAATACGGCTCAATGACGGACCGCCTGTCAATTTCTGTAAGCCAGCAGTTGATCCGCTTTTTGACAGTGTGTCGAAGGCCTATGGGTCGGCCTGCCTTGGTTTGATTTTGACCGGCATGGGCTCCGATGGGGCCAATGGCGTCCGGACAATTGCCGCAGGAGGCGGTAGCATTATCACTCAGGATGAAGAAACAAGTGTTGTTTGGGGTATGCCTGGAGCAGCCGCCAACACCGGCATGTGCTCTGAAGTTCTGCCATTGAAGGCAATCGGACCGAAGGTGTCCCGCGTCTTGAAGGGGAGCACACGATGACCCCTATGGAATTTGATTTTCTCAAGACATTCTTGAAAACGCGCTCCGGTCTCGTTCTGTCAAACGACAAGCAATATCTGGTGGAAAGCCGGCTGTTGCCGATTGCCCGTAGTTCCAAGTTGGAAACCTTGAGTGCGCTGATTCAGTCACTGCAAAAAGGTGGCAACCGGGCTTTGGAAACGGAAGTTGTCGAAGCCATGACGACCAATGAGTCGTTCTTCTTCCGCGACAAGACCCCGTTTGAGCATTTCAAAGAGACGATGCTTCCGGCAATGTTGCAAAACCGTGCAACCCGTAAGCAGATTAAAATCTGGTGCGCGGCCGCATCGACTGGCCAAGAACCGTATTCGCTCGCGATTTGCCTGAAAGAGGCGGCCGCAAAGGTCGGCGGTTGGCGGATCCGCATTCTGGGCACAGACCTCTCGCAGGAAGTGCTGGAAAAGGCGAAAACCGGGCTTTATAGCCAGTTCGAGGTTCAACGCGGACTGCCGATCCAGCTTCTGTTGAAATACTTCGATCAAAAGGGCGACATGTGGCAGATCAATGCCGGATTGCGGGCCATGATCGAGTGGAAGAAACTGAATCTTCTGGAGCAGTTCTCTCATATCGGGGAGTTCGATATCGTGTTCTGCCGGAACGTCTTGATCTACTTTGATCAACCGACGAAGACCGAGATCCTAGAGCGGATCGCCAAGGCTCTCCCAGATGATGGTTTCCTGGTTCTGGGCGCAGCTGAAACGGTGGTTGGCTTGACTGATGCCTTCAAACCGGTTCCTGGGAAACGCGGTCTTTTTCAGAAAAAGCAGGCTGCTCAGACGGCGACACGTCCTGCTTTGGCAGGGGCAACATCACGGCTGGCAGTTGGTGCAACAACGCTCCGTTAAGGCGACACTCCAAATTTCTATAAAGCCCGCTGGTTTTCCCGAAACTTTGCGGGCTTTTCTTTTGATCTGGAACGATGCAAGTGCCGGTGGAGGTCCGCGCCAGTTCGTCCTGACGGACTAAGGTTCTATTTATCGATTTGAGATCCATAATCAGCTGACGGTTGTCGCAGATTTTGCTCTGCCCAGGCTCTTACCGTGCTGACATAGCGTCGGCTAACCGGGATTTGAGTTCCGTCGTTCAACACGAGCCGCGTATTGTTGCCCTCTTTCTGGACCTGCTGAATGGCCTCGTGGGCTATCCAATGGCTCCGGTGAACCTGCATGCCAGTGTTTTCCGGAAGCTCCCGGAGAATATCGCTGAACCTGTAGAGCACCATTTGTGTGTCATTCGGGCCGACCAGTTTTACATAATGCTCTTGAGCTTCTGCGCGGAGAATGCGGTCAGTAAATGGTGGTGACAGGCTCTGCAGCAAAGATGATTTTGTCGAGGTGTTCTCTGGTTCTGTTATTCCCGGGCCGGATGGTTCTGCGGCTGACATCTGCGTTGAGCCAGTGTTTGCGCCGCTGAGTGGCTGAAGCTGTGCCGGTCTCCAACATGCCTGGAGTATCATGGGAATGCTGAGCAACGCGCACAAAGCGATATGGTTGTCCAAGAGATAGACAAGCTCTTGCAGAAACGCCCCAAGTCGAATTGCGGATCCCGCTACGCCCAATGCGGGCGCGTCGAGTTCAGGGAGTCCGAGAACAATATCCAGTGCGGTTACAGATAGGACAAAGGGAATGTAGCTTGCGAGTGCAGCGAGGCTGATTGCCCAAAGGGTATGCTTGGCAATTCTGGGCAACAAGCTGAGCAGCTGCAAAAAGGCTATAAACAGAGTGGATTCAATTCCGATCCGGACCAACCAATAGCCATAAACGCCGATGACAGGCCATCCCTCCGGCCGCGTCTGTTGGTTCGCAGCCAGCAATCCCGCTGCAGCGAGGGTCAGCCCAAACAATGTTAGCGACCCGTGCCGCGTCATTCAGAATTCCTTCCATCGGACAGGGTTCATCATACCATTGATGATGCATGAATGGAAAACTTCAATAAGCATCTGGAAATATTGATATTATTTTTACGCTTAAGAATTCACGAATTAATGAGGGCTCAATTGGTCTAAGGCGGTTTACTGTCAGCTATTGTGTCCCAGTTATCCAAATGTGTTCGTTCACGGCTTCGTTGTATGACGAGTTAAAAAGCCTTGGACCCAGTTTGATCAATCAAGGGAAATACACATGAGTGATATCCAAGTCCAACTGACGCGGCGCGCTGCGCTTCTCGGGGCAGGGGCTGCTGCAGTAGGAGCTGGAGTGGTGTCTTCTGGAGCAGTGCATGCTGCTGCCGAGAAGCAAGGCCCTATGGCTGCACCCGTCGCGCGCTACAATGTTGGCTCTTTTGAGGTCAACACGTTGCTGGATGGTGCCGTGACCGTTGGTGAGCCACAAAAGACCTTCGGCATGAATGTCGATGCGGACACATTTGCGGCAAAATCGTCAGAGTCCTTTATCCCTGCGGACACGTTCAAAGCGTTTTTCACACCCACTCTGGTCAACACAGGCTCTGAGCTGGTTCTCTTTGACACTGGCGTTGGCGAAGGTGGACGCCCAGCGCGGGGCAACATGCGTGCTGCCCTGGAAAGCGCAGGCTACACTCCGGAACAGGTCGACGTCGTGGTCATCACCCATATGCATCCTGACCACATCGGTGGCCTGATGGAGGGCGGTGCGCCAGCTTTCCCGAATGCGCGTTACGTGATCGCTCAAAAAGAATATGATTTCTGGGCGGGAATGGATCCGGAAGCGAACGGTGTCACAAAACTGATGACCAAAAACGTCAAGCCGCTCGCGGACAAGATGACTTTCCTGGATGAAGGTGGCAGTGTTGCCGGTGGGATCACCGCAATGGCTGCCTACGGTCATACACCGGGTCATACACTTTATATGTTGGAAGATGGCGGTCAGCAGCTTCTTCTCGCTGCTGACCTGGCAAATCACTATGTCTGGTCGTTGGCGCGCCCTGACTGGGAAGTTCGGTTTGATATGGACAAGGAAGCTGCGGCAGCAACCCGGAAATCTGTCCTGGGCATGCTCGCATCCGACCGTATCCCATTTGTCGGCTACCATATGCCATTCCCAGCCGTCGGATATGTTGCAACGGACGGTGACGGCTTCCGTTACGTACCAGCGTCCTATCAGCTTAGCCTCTAGCGCACAGGCCCCATCCCTGAAACTAGAGAGGCGGAAGCGGCTGGAGCTCGATCCAGCCGCTTCTATTTTGAGCAATAAAAAACCCGGCTATTTCAGCCGGGTTTTTTCGATCTAATTGAGCCGCGTGTTTATGCAGCAGCCTCAACATCCGGTTCACGCAGAACGTATCCACGGCCCCAGACTGTTTCGATGTAGTTCTTTCCAGACGTCGCAGCGGCCAATTTTTTGCGCAGCTTACAAATAAAGACGTCGATGATCTTCAGCTCGGGTTCGTCCATGCCGCCATACAGGTGGTTCAGGAACATCTCCTTGGTCAGGGTCGTGCCCTTCCGAAGAGAGAGAAGTTCAAGCATCTGATATTCTTTGCCGGTCAGATGCACACGCTGTCCACCGACCTCAACTGTCTTGGTGTCCAGATTGACCTTCAAATCGCCAGTGACGATGACGGACTGTGCATGACCTTTCGAACGGCGCACGATCGCGTGGATGCGGGCCACAAGCTCGTCCTTGTGGAACGGCTTGGTCATGTAGTCGTCGGCGCCAAAGCCTAAGCCACGGACCTTGTCCTCGATGCCGGCGTTACCGGACAGGATCAAGATCGGTGTCTTAACTTTAGAGACCCGAAGTGTGCGGAGAACCTCGTACCCGGACATGTCCGGCAGGTTCAGATCCAGCATAATGATGTCGTAATCGTACAGCTTGCCGAGGTCGATACCTTCCTCGCCAAGATCTGTCGTGTAGACGTTGAAGTTCTCGGACTTCAGCATCAATTCGATGCTTTGCGCTGTCGCGTTATCATCCTCAATCAACAATACACGCATGCCAATCCCCTTATTCTGCCTTTCCTGGGCAAGTCGCAACGGCTGTGTCGGCGCCTGCTACGAAGGACTGCTGTTAACCCCGACTCATTTGTTATCGGTTAATGGTTAACAAATTCTCTTTCATAGCGGCAAGGCTCGTTGGAACGTTTCTGTGAACAACAACCAACTAATTGAATCCCCGGAAAGAATCCCGATTCATCTTTCTTAAAGTGGTGCGTTAAGAAACCGGCGTAACCGATTCCGTTCAGATTCCTTTCAACAAAGCCAGATTAACTTAGAAATGACCCTCGCTCGTCTGCCTTTCAAAGGTTAAGATTAACCAGACTCGTAAACGATCGGTTACCAAAACCATTAATGGTTAGAGGATTCTTAGGTGAAGGCGCTTTTTGCGGAAATTGATTCGCTTATGGCTACGGAAATTTATGGCCGTGTAGCCGCCGTTCAGGGGCTGCTTGTCGAGATTGCCGGACCCATTCACGAAATGAGTGTCGGATCCCGTTTGTTGATCGACAGTGGTGAGGATAACCCGCAGGTTCCTGCAGAAGTTGTAGGTTTCCGGGAAGGGCACGCGCTGTGTATGCCTTTCTCCGGTCTTGAAGGAGTGCGGATGGGATGCAAGGCCGTAATCACCTCCCGGGAGAGCGTTGTTCATCCGAGTAATGCCTGGCTTGGCCGAGTGATTAATGCTCTTGGTGAACCGATTGATGGTAAAGGACCTCTTCCAAATGGCGGTCTGCCTCGCAAATTGCGAAGCGCACCTCCGCCGGCCTCTGAACGGGCCCGAGTGGGGCCGCCGCTGGATCTAGGTGTTCGGGCACTCAATACCTTCGTTACGTGCTGTGAAGGTCAGCGTATGGGTATCTTCGCCGGTTCGGGCGTTGGTAAATCCGTGCTTATGTCGATGCTGGCCCGAAACACTCAGTGCGATACGGCCGTAATCGGGTTGATCGGTGAACGTGGCCGGGAAGTGCAAGAGTTCATTGAAGACGATCTTGGCGAAGAAGGATTGGCCCGGTCGGTGGTTGTGGTCGCGACTTCCGATGAGAGTGTGTTGATGCGGCGGCAGGCAGCTTATCTTGCTATGACGGTCGCAGAACATTTCCGGGACGAGGGCGACAAAGTCCTGTGCATGATGGATTCGGTAACCCGATTCGCTATGGCGCAACGGGAAATCGGCCTTTCCATCGGCGAACCGCCGACATCAAAAGGATATACACCGACGGTCTTCACCGAATTGCCGCGCCTTCTGGAGCGGGCTGGTCCCGGCAAAACCGGATCAGGCTCGATTACGGGGCTCTTCACTGTTCTTGTGGAAGGCGACAATCACAACGAACCTGTGGCGGATGCTGTGCGCGGGATCCTGGACGGGCACGTTGTGATGGAGCGCGGGATCGCGGAACGGGGACGGTATCCAGCAATTAATGTCTTGAAATCTGTATCGCGGACCATGCCGCGTTGTGTCCCTCCGGAGCAGCAACCTGTCTTGAGAAAGGCAAAGCAGCTTCTCTCCACCTATACGGATATGGAGGAACTCATTCGGCTTGGTGCCTACAGGCGGGGATCGGACCCGACTGTTGATGAGGCAATCTTTCGATTCGGGCCAATTGATGATTTCCTGAATCAGGGCAAAGACGAGTCGACAACAATTTTTGAAGGTTATGCGCAGCTTGCCAACCTTTTGGAAATGACTCAGGGATAGACTACCCGTGTAAGGGGAGTATTGAGTAATGAAAACCCGAGACAGTTTGATCCGTTTGAAGCGGTTTCAGGTTGACGAAAAACGGCGGCAGCTCGCCCAGATCGAGAGCATGATATCCGAGTTCAACCGGATGGCAGACGAGCTCGATGATCAGATTCGCACCGAGCAGGAGCGGACAGGGATTACCGACGTCAGTCATTTCGCCTACCCGACATTCGCAAAGGCTGCTGCTGATCGTAGAGACAATTTGCGTAATTCGGCCCATGAACTGGACGATCAGTTGCAACGCGCTCAGGACGAGCTCAGTGAGGCTATTGAAGATCTGAAGAAGTTCGAACAGCTGGAAGAGCGGGATCAGCAGCGCGAACGCACCGCTCAGGAAGCCGCAGAGCAGGAACAACTTGATGAAGTTGCGGCGCGTGGACGGTCCAGATACTGAGATCAGGAACGGTTTGTGAAACAGGCGCCGCGGCGGTTTTGGCCACGGCGTATAAATTGTGTGAGCCACTCGCCTTCATAAAGATATATTTGGAATACTATTCTCACGACATAAATTGCGGGACGAAATCGTCTTCTGAAATTGAATAAACCTTCTGCAGGAGCAACCAATATGCGGTTGATGATTGCACTACTCCTGCCATTCGCAACTTTTTCATTCACACTCGGCATTACCCTCCCGCTGATGAGTATTGAAAAACTCTATTTTCTGGAGGAGCGGCCGTCTCTGCTAGCGGTCATTCATGGTTTGTGGCTGGAAGGGGATGGAGCGCTAGCGGTGATCATCGCGTTGTTTTCCGTCGTGTTTCCTGCTGCAAAGATCATCGTTGTACATGTCGCGGTGATAACAGGCGCACGGCTGAGATCGCTCGCATTGCTGTCGACGCTCAGTAAGTGGTCCATGCTGGATGTGATGCTTGTCGCGCTGGTCCTCTTCGCGGCGAAAACCAGCGGTTTGGCGGCCGCCTCGATCCTGCCGGGGTTATGGTTTTATGCCAGCGCTACTGTTGCGACCGCACTTGCTGCAGCCTTGTGCCGGCGGGCGACCGGAGGATGATTATGCAAAAGCGAGCCTGCTAGAAACGGTCGCAACTGCGTCTGATTTTCTGCCTTTGCGATTTGCCTGGAAGTCAGAACACCGGCCCTCTTTAGACGCTTCCAACTCTTTAAGGTGCGCAGCGTAAGCGCCGATCCAGCTCGAACCCTTCTTTGACGGAATCCGAAGGTGGTCGCACCGAGCTTTCACAAACAATGCAAAAGTTTGAGGTTGAAGGCCGCAACGGGCAGCCGTCCGCATGACGGTTTCCAGCTTTCCGTTGAAAACGGCGTCCTTGAAGGCTTTTTGCGCGATCCTTCCACGCAAGCTCATCAGCTCGATGACGTGGTTAAATCGCTGGTCCTGGAGCAAGAGTGTGATCAGCTCATCCGGTGTTGCACCGGCGCGTTGTGCATCAGGCCACAACAAGCTCATATCGTGATTGTCCAAGGCATGCCCAAGTTCCCGTCTCAGTTTCTTGATCTTCGCAATCTGATCGAGCTGTTCCTGTGACAGGGCACCTTGAATGATTGACGTCAAACGCTTCTTTGCGTCTTCATTGACCATTGGCAGCAATTGCTGACAGATCGCGGGCGTCAGATCCGATCTATGCGACAAGCTTTCCCGAACTTTGGTGTCTTCGGCAGCAAGCCGTACGAGGCAAACCATGGCATCTCGGGACAATCGAATTTCCCGGTTTCCGGCAAGGATACGGTGAATCGGGGTATCACCCTTTTGCGCAAGTGCGTCGGAGACTTCAGAGCTGAGGTCCGGACGGTGGGCAATGGCTTGCAGATGCGCATTGCTCAGTTCTTGAATGAACTGAAGAAGATCTTCCTGTGAGAAGACAGGAGAAGACGCCAGGAGGGGGGATGCGATTGGTGCATCATCTTCCGCGATTTTTTTGGCCAGCGTATCGGGTATGTCTGGGCAGTTTGACAGTTTCTGCGCGAGGCGCACGCGGTCGTCGGCCGTGGCGTCGCTGTAAAGCTTGAGCGTTACCTCAGCAAATATCGTGAGTTCCGGTGTGGTGCGCTGGTCCAGATCATCAGTAACGAGCCTGCAAAGCTCACCGAACAGCGCCGCCCGTGCGGAATCTGTACCTTCCTCGGCAAGTTTTAACAGCGTGACTGACATCTTTCCTCCTCTTAACACGGAAGGAAAGCTTCATACTGTTATTAATACGTTACCATTTAGTCCGAAAGTTAAAGATGACCTTGCGGAAATTTAGGATATCTCTTGATATTTTGCGACGTATATCGTCATAAATCGCAATGTATTGACTGATCGGGAGCAGACATGGCTTCTGTTGAGCGAACGGCTAAAGACACCGAACCGGGATTGCCGTGGGCCTACGTCACCTCTAGCATACTGTCTTTCCAACGATAATTCTGTGCTGGTGGAAGCCTTTATGACCGTCCTTATGCGTAGCCTTTGCCTGATCATTTTTCTCATGCTTGTTCCAGGTGCGGCCATCGCGCAAGACGCTGCTGATTCCACCCAGCAAGCAGACGAAATCAGCCAGGCGCGTGATGCACTGATCAAGATTTTAGAGGATCCTGATACCCGCGCGGCACTCATCAAACAACTGAGCGAAGACCAGCAGACGCCGGATAACGGCAGTGATCAAACTGGCGCGCAGTCCGAGCCCGCTACGGCGACACCAGTTGAGGCCAATGAGAGCTTTGTGCTGAGGGTGGGGGAATACACCCGCAAGCTTGCAGATGAAGTTGGCATCTTCCTCGATAGGGCCGGGCATTCGCTGAACGGACTGTATTTGATCCTCAAAGGGGATATCCCGATCAAGTGGGATCGGGTTCAGACGGTATTTGTGCAGGTTGCGGCGGTCTTGATTGCCGCATACTTGGCTTTCTGGTCAGGTCAGTTGGTTGCTCGAAAAGCGTATGCCGGGCTCGCTCTCAAGGCGCGGTATGGTGGCGGGCTGATGCGGACATCCATTCTGGTTTTGTCGACCGTGATTGACGGCATCACGGTCGCAATCGGTTTGGGCGTTGGCTATTTTGTTGCTCTTTTGGCGTATGGCGGGTTTGCAGCTGGCGTCACCATTCAGGAAAGTCTTGCGCTCAATGCGTTTTTCATAACTGGAATGGCCAATGTCGCGCTTCGGTTTGTGTTTGCGCCGCGCCGTCCGGAGTTGCGATTGCTTCCCTTCGACGACCAGAATGCCCTTTATTGGTACACAAGGCTTCGTCTGTATATGTACTGGAACAACTTCGGCATATTTTTGCTTGTTCCCGTTTCCAACATTGCTGTTTCGTTTGTTCTTGGGAATGCGCTTCGCTTTCTGATCGTGCTCAGCGGTATGATCTACTTGATGGTGCTGATTGTGCGGAACCGCGTCCGGGTGCGGGAAGGAACGCAAGGATATGCGGAAACGCTGCAGAGTAATCTGGCGCAAAGGGCTCTATCCAACCTTGGAAAGCTTTGGCATGTTGGCGCGCTCGGTTACATCATCGCGATCTTTGTTGTCTGGGTAACGCGACCGTTTGATGCAACAACCATCATCTTGCGGGCGACCGTCCTGTCGATTGTCACGATCATGGCAGGGATGGCGCTGTCGTTGATCGTTACCCGAGCCATAAAGGGCGGAATTCGACTGCCCGATGACCTGAACGCAAAGCTTCCGGCACTCCAACACCGGCTAAATGCCTTCGTTCCGCGACTTCTCAAGCTGGTTCGATTTTTCGTCTTTATCGCAACTGTTCTCCTGCTCTTTGAGGTTTGGGGGCTCTTCAGCATTCTGGATTGGTTGTCGTCTGAAACCGGCAATCGTCTCGTCAGCAGCTACGGGTCCGCGTTCCTTGTTGTTCTGGTTGGTTTCGCTATCTGGTTGGCGTTGATGTCTTGGGTTGACCTGCGTCTGCAATCGCGGCGCGGTCACATCGTTACCGCGCGCGAGCGAACACTTTTCCAACTGTTTCGGAATGCCGCGACCGTCGTCATTCTCGTGATGACCGT
Organism: Roseibium sp. MMSF_3247; assembly: GCF_030733765.1. Taxonomy (NCBI): domain Bacteria; kingdom Pseudomonadati; phylum Pseudomonadota; class Alphaproteobacteria; order Hyphomicrobiales; family Stappiaceae; genus Roseibium; species Roseibium sp. MMSF_3247. The sequence continues at coordinate 580,374 of NZ_JASHII010000003.1, read as the reverse complement.
TTTGCTCGGACTGTCGGAAATCGGAATCGATATTGGCCCGCTGATTGCCGGTGCCGGTGTGGTGGGTCTTGCGATTTCATTTGGCGCGCAGACCCTGGTTAAAGACATCATCACGGGCGCCTTCATTCAGATTGAGAATGCAATCAACCAGGGAGATGTTGTGACCGTTGCAGGCATCACCGGCACTGTTGAAGGCATTACCGTGAGATCTGTCCGGATTCGCGATCTGAATGGGACGACACACATCATTCCATTCTCGTCTGTGGACATGGTGTCCAATTTCATGCGCGGTTTCTCGTATCACGTGGCCTTGATTGGGGTTTCTTACGATACAGATATCGCCGAGGCAAAAGAGGCGATGCAGGAAGCATTCCGGCGTCTCAAGGCGACCGACTACGGTTCCAAGATATATGAAGATCTTGAAATGCACGGGGTCACAAACTTCGGTGCAAGTTCGATCGACATTCGTGCCCGGATCAAAACCACGCCAGGTGATCAATGGTCGGTCGGCCGGGCTTATAACGAGTATGTCAAACAGGTTTTTGACGAGCGCAATATCGAAATTCCGTTCCCGCAAGTGACCTATCATGCAGCAACGCCAGCGTATGCGCAGGATGATGTGCCAAAGGTCACGCAAGCCAAGGCCGCCAAGAAACCGAAACCGCTCGCCGATGACGCGCCGGCGGAGGATGGCGATCGCTAGCCGCACACTTCTCATTTGCATTTTTCTGAGCCTCTGCTGGCTGGCTTGTCCTCTGGCAGGGGCTTTTCTTATGCGTGAATGAATTGTGATTGATTTTCGACTGGTTTCGAATTATTTTCGTTTTTGAAATCGCGCGAAATATACGGAGCCTTAGAGGACCATGGCGGCGGACTACGATCTTTTGGTAATTGGTGGCGGGATCAATGGTGCAGGAATCGCCCGTGATGCTGTCGGTCGGGGCGCGTCGGTTATGCTTGTTGAGATGGGGGATCTTGCGGGAGCAACCTCGTCTGCATCTACCAAGCTTATCCATGGCGGCTTGCGCTACCTTGAGTATTACGAGTTCGACTTGGTGCGCAAAGCGCTGAAGGAGCGCGAGGTCCTTTGGAAGCTGGCGCCGCATATCGCCTGGCCACTGCGTTTCATCCTGCCCCATCACAAGGACCTGCGCCCGGCGTGGCTGCTGCGGCTCGGCTTGTTCATGTATGACCATCTCGGCGGCCGGAAACTTCTTCCGGCGACAAAAACCGTACCCCTGGATCAAGGGGCCTTCAGCAAGGGTTTGAAAAAGCTTTTCAAGAAGGGTTTTGAGTACTCAGATTGCTGGGTCGACGATGCGCGTTTAGTGGTTCTGAATGCCCGCGATGCTGCCGATCGCGGGGCTGAAGTCCTCACCCGCACAAAATGCGTCAGCGCCCGCCGGGAGGGGGATCATTGGAAAGTTGTCCTGAAAGATCTATCGACCGGCACTGAGCGCACCGTGACAGCCTCCGTCTTGGTCAACGCTGCAGGGCCTTGGGTTGCGGAAATGTTGCGCGGGGTCGTCGGAGCAAACAATTCGTCGGCAATCCGCCTCGTTAAAGGCAGCCACATCATTGTGCCGCGTCAGTTCGAGCACGACCGGTGCTTCATTTTCCAGAACGGAGATGGCCGGATTGTATTTGCGATCCCGTATGAAAATGACTTTACGCTCATCGGGACCACCGACGTTGATTACCAGGATGACCTTGGCAGGGTGCAAATCTCTCAAGACGAGGTTGAGTATCTGTGCAAGGCGGTGAGCGAATATCTCGAGACGCCGGTAACTCCGGATGATGTCGTCCATACCTATTCGGGCGTGCGCCCACTTTATGATGATGGCGCGAAAGATGCGAAGGCTGCCACACGCGACTATGTCCTTGAGTTGGATGCCGGGGACAAGAAACCCGCCGTTCTGTCTGTGTTTGGCGGTAAAATCACAACGTACAGGAAGCTATCCGAACACGTTCTGGAAAAACTGAAACCACATCTGTCGTTCAAACGCGATGAGTGGACGGATCAGGACGTGTTGCCGGGCGGAAACTTCAACGTTCTGGCTTTTGATGAAGAAGTCTCAGCGCTAAAGGCTCATTATCCTTTCCTCGACAAGGCCTTCGCCACGCGCCTGATCCGCCTTTACGGCACTGATGCCCGGTCTATCCTGGGCAAGGCAGCGCAACTTTCTGATCTTGGTCAGCTGTTTGGCTACAATCTCTATGAAGCCGAAGTGAAATGGCTCGTCAGCCGCGAATGGGCCCGGACCGCAGAAGATGTCTTGTGGCGGCGGACCAAATTGGGTTTGCGTTTGAGCGAAGTGGAAACAGCCGCGCTCGACAACTACCTCTCTGCTCATCTTGCGGAGTTGGTTGGCACTGCTGCATAGTACTGTCAAAACCTGACCGAACCGCCGGGAGCCTTCGGCGGTTTTTCAAAAAACAACAAGCATGAAATTTGGGAGGAGCGCCATGGCCGGATGTGTGTTGGCGATTGACCAGGGCACTACGTCAAGCCGTGCCATTGTCTTTGGTGAGGATTTTCAGCCGGTAAGTGTCGGGCAGCAGGAGTTTCCGCAACACTTTCCAAAGTCTGGTTGGGTTGAGCACTCACCATCCGATATTTGGACCAGCACGCTCCGTGTTTGCCGCGAGGCGATGGCAAATGCACCGGGCAACGGTGCCGATGTTGCAGCGATCGGGATTACAAACCAGCGTGAAACAACGCTGGTCTGGGAGCGTAAAACCGGTGAGCCGGTCTACAATGCGATCGTGTGGCAGGACCGCCGGACCGCCGACTTTTGCGCAAAACTCCGCGCAGACGGTCTAGAGGCAAAATTCACAGCCAAGACTGGCTTGCTGCTTGATCCTTATTTCTCCGGGACAAAAATCGCCTGGATCTTGGACAATGTCGACGGCGTTCGTGCACGAGCCGAACGCGGCGAACTTGCGTTCGGAACGGTTGATAGCTGGCTGATATGGCATTTGACCGAAGGCGAGGTACATGCCACTGACGCGACGAATGCGTCCCGGACGCTAATTTACAACATTCATGACAACACGTGGGATGCGGAGCTCTGCGAGCTTCTGAAAATCCCTATGAGCCTGCTTCCTGACGTCAAAGACAGCGCGGATGATTTTGGGGTGGCCAAGGCGGATCTCTTCGGGCGGGAGTTGCCGATCCTTGGTGTTGCCGGGGACCAGCAGGCAGCCACTGTGGGACAGGCGTGTTTTGAACCGGGCATGGTTAAGTCGACCTACGGGACCGGCTGTTTTGCCTTGATGAATACGGGTGCGAACCCGGTCGCCTCTGCAAACCGGATGTTGACGACGATTGCTTACCGGCTGAATGGGGAAACAACATACGCGCTCGAGGGGTCGATTTTCATTGCAGGTGCCGCGGTCCAATGGCTCCGTGATGGCCTCGGCCTCATTGAAAATGCGGCCGACTCTCAGGCTCTTGCCGAACAAGCGGACCCAAACCAGGACGTCTATCTGGTCCCGGCCTTCGTCGGTCTCGGTGCGCCATACTGGGACGCGGATGCGCGTGGCGCGATGTTCGGGTTGACCCGGAACACCGGGCCAAAGGAAATCGCCCGCTCGGTTCTGCAAAGTGTTGGTTATCAGACCAGTGACCTCATCTCTGCGATGCAGTCTGACTGGCCGGATGCGCATTCGCCCGTATTGCGTGTCGACGGGGGCATGACGGCGTCCGACTGGACGATGCAGTTCCTGTCCGACATCCTTGGTGCGCCGGTGGATCGTCCGACCGTTGCTGAAACCACGGCCCTCGGCGCCGCCTGGCTCGCGGGAAGTCGGGCAGGCATCTGGCCTGGCCAGAAGGAATTCTCAGCCAAATGGAAACTGGAAAAACGGTTTGAACCCAATCTTGACCAGGATCGGCGGGAGCAGCTTCTGACCGGTTGGAATGACGCGGTCAGAAGAACGCGCTCCAATCTGGACTAGGCAGACAGTTAGGGCCCCGGCATTGCCGGGGCTTTTTCGTAATTACGCATTTCCAACATGTCGAATCTAGTTATCTTTCGAACCGTGGAATCCTGTTTCCTGAGGGCTCAAGTTCTACTCAAAGAGAACGTTCCGATGGTTGTGGGCTATGCTTTTTCAAAAAAGAGATGCGCTTGATGACTGTTTCGAGAACTTTGAAGTCCGCGGTCCTGGGTGTTTGCTTGGTAGTGGCCACCGCTTCGGGATCTGCAGCGAAGACACTGGTGTTTTGCTCAGAAGGCTCACCAGAAGGTTTTGACCCAGCACTTCATACCTCAACGATCACGTTCGACGCGTCTTCCAAGCCCCTCTACAATCGTTTGGTCGAATTCAAACCCGGAACCACTGAAGTCGAACCTGGTTTGGCTGAGAGCTGGGACGTGTCTGATGATGGGCGGGAGGTCACGTTTTATCTCCGCAAAGGCGTTGCATTCCACAACACCCCATTTTTTACGCCGAGCCGTGAGTTGAATGCTGACGACGTGCTGTTCTCTCTCGAGCGCCAGCGTAAGAAAAGCCATTCCTGGCACGCCTACATGCCTGGCACTGCTTGGGAGTTTTTCGATGCTATGTCCATGCCGGAGTTCATCAAGGACATCGTCAAGGTCGATGACCACACAGTGAAAGTTGTGCTGACACGCCCGGAAGCGCCGATTTTGGCAAACCTTGCGATGGATTTCGCGTCCATTTTGTCAGCTGAATATGCTGATCAGCTTGAGGATGCGGGTGCCAAAGAGCAGTTGAACGTCCAGCCGGTTGGCACGGGGCCTTTCGCCTTTGTTGGCTACCAGGAAGACGCGATCGTTCGCTTCTCCGCGCATTCCGATTACTGGGATGGCAAGCAAGCCATCGATAACCTGACTTTCGCAATCACCCCGAACGCAGCAGTCCGGCTTCAAAAACTCAAGGCGGGCGAGTGTCATCTGATGTCACGCCCGGCTCCGACGGATATCGATGATATTCGCTCAGACGGCGATCTGACTTTGATGGAGCAGCCGAGCTTGAACATCGGCTATCTGGCGTACAATACCAAAGTGCCTCCATTCGATCGCAAGGAGGTTCGCAAGGCTCTGTATCACGCCATCAACAAGCAGGAGATACTTGGGGCGGTTTACCAGGGAGCCGGTCAAGTTGCGAAAAATCCGTTCCCGCCGACAGTCTGGTCCTACAACACTGCGATCAAAGACGATGCCTATAACCCGGAACTCGCCAGGGAAATGCTTGCCGCGGCCGGCATTGAAGATCTTTCCCTGACGATCTGGGCGATGCCGGTTCCGCGGTCGTACAATCCGAATGCGCGTTTGATGGCTGAATACATCAAAGCTGACTTGGAGAAGGTTGGTGTGCGTGTTGAGATCATTTCCCATAAATGGGGCAAGTACTTGTCGTTGTCGAAAGACGTTAATCGGCAGGGTGCTGTGCTATTCGGATGGACCGGTCGCAATGGTGATCCGGACAACTTCTTGAGCGAACTTTTGAGTTGTGAGCGTGTCGGGGGTTCCAACAGAGCGCAATGGTGTAACAACGCATTTGAAGAGCTGATCAAGAAGGCTCGAACTACATTTGACACTGCAGAACGCGCAAGGCTTTATGAAGAGGCTCAACGGATCTTCAAGGAAGAAGCCCCTTGGGTGACCATCGCGCACTCTATGGCTTATGTTCCGATGACCGCGAAAGTCACCGGATACGTTATGGATCCGCTCGGTGGTCATTCGTTTAAGGGCGTAGACCTGACCGATTGAGCGCAAACGCCATTAAAGACAGTTAGCCCCATCAGGGTTTGGGGAGTCATGTCGGCTGGCCGGTTTTAGATCAGTTCTTTATTGGCGTTTGGTCTCCAAACCAAACTCTTCCATCTTCCATTGGTATGTTGGGCGGCCTCCTCCGTTTGAGGTTCTCTTTTGGCGGGAGTTTGGGTTGCACTTTTCCATAATTCGAGTATTCTCGAAATATGGAAAAAGAAGATGCCTTGAGAGCATTGGCGGCCTTGGGTCAGGAAACCCGCCTCGACGTCTTTCGCCTGTTGGTGAGAGCGGGAAAAGAAGGCATGGCAGCGGGCGCCATTTCAGATTCTCTCAGCGTGCGTCCGAATACCCTATCGACCCACTTGAGCGCCCTGTCCCGCTCCGGCCTTGTGCACGCCGAACGGGACGGGCGCTCAATCCATTACCGCGCGGATCTCTCCGCCATGGGCGCGCTCACAACGTATCTGCTGCAAGACTGTTGCGGCGGAAACCCGGAAATGTGCGCCCCGATCATGACCATGCTCGGCGATAGTGTGAGCGTTGAAAAGGACCGGTGTTAGAACCGGAAAAAGTGGGGCTTCTTAATATGCGTAACGCCTTGTTTGTTTGCACGGCCAATTCTGCGCGCTCGGTTTTAGGCGAAGCGATCCTGCGCCATATGAGCGAGGGAAAATTCAACACGTATTCAGCGGGCTCGACACCGCGGGGCATGGTCAATCCCGACGCAATCTCCTGCCTGCAGCGCAAGAACCTGCCGACAGACGGCTTTAGATCGAAGAGCTGGGAAGAGTTTGCCGGTGTGGGTGCACCTAAAATGGATCTGATCATCACTGTTTGTGACAGTGCAGCCGGAGAGGCCTGCCCGGTTTGGCCGGGGCATCCGTTTGTCGTGCATTGGGGTATTGCCGATCCGGCCTCCGTTGAGGGCGATGATGCGACCCGCGCTGAGGCTTTCGACCTTGCTTATGACCGTCTTGAGCGCCGCATCGGTGCGATGCTCGCGCTTGGCGATGATGTCTTCTCCGCAGCTGACGGAAAAAACCAACTCTCCGCTATCGGCGCCTCGGCCGACGACTAGGATTACACCTCATGTCAGAATTCTCTCTCTCACGGCGTCTCGTCGCTGAAGCGCTTGGAACCGCGATGCTGGTTGGAACCGTTGTCGGGTCCGGCATCATGGCAGACAATTTGTCCGAGGATGTTGCGGTCTCCCTTCTGGGCAACACGATCCCGACCGGTGCGATCTTGGTGGTCCTGATCACCTTGTTCGGACCAATTTCGGGGGCGCACTTCAATCCGGCGGTCACGTTTGTGTTTTGGTTGAAGCGTGAACTGACAATTCCGGTGGCCGCAGCCTATGTCGCTGTTCAGATCCTCGGCGGCATTTGCGGGTCGCTGATCGCGCATGTGATGTTTGAATTGCCGGTCTGGCAGGCATCGACCACGGTTCGAACCGGCGGTGCCCAATGGGTCGCAGAGGTGGTCGCCACATTTGGCCTGCTTGCAAGTATCTTGGCGGGTATCCGGTTCCGCGCTGATGCGGTGCCGTGGCTGGTAGGGCTCTACATCACCGCAGCTTACTGGTTCACCGCTTCCACATCCTTCGCCAATCCGGCGGTCGCGATCTCCCGTGCGTTTACCGATACCTTTGCAGGCATCCGGCCGGTTGATGTGCCTGGGTTTATTGTTGCCCAGCTGATCGGGGCGGCGCTTGCCCTTGCGGTGTTCTCTTGGCTCCTGCAATCAAAAACGTCGGAGAAGGAAGCCCTGAAACCCTCTGAGGCTTAACCGGTAACGCGCGCTTTAAACCCGATACTTGGCTTGCAAAATCCGGTTTGGGTTGATTGAAGGGATGCATGAGCAAACCTGACGTCACTATCGTCGGAGCCGGCATCATTGGGCTGGCGACGGCGGCAAATCTCCTGCAACGCGGATACCGTGTCACAATCCTCGATCGCGAAGGACCAGCGGCTGGCGCGAGCCAGGGCAATGCCGGTGCGATTGCATGGACTGATGTCGCCCCGCTCGCGAGTCCCGGCCTTTGGAAACAGGCGATCAAATGGTTGATGGATCCGCTTGGGCCGCTGACTGTTCGCCCGGCTTATGCCGTCAAGATCTTGCCATGGATGCTCCGTTTCATGGCGGCCTCCAATCACAGCCAGATGAAACGCAGCACTGAGGCTTTGGCCGCACTCAATGCCGAAGCCTGGCCGTCGTGGGAGCGTTTGTGGCGGGTTTCCGGAACGCACAATCAAGTGCGCAAGGATGGTTGTCTGGAGCTGTTCGATACCGCCAGTTCACTAAAAGATGCGCATTCGGGATGGGAGGAACAGCGCGCCTTCGGCATTGATGTTCAGGAGCTCGATCTTACGGCGATCAGAGACATGGAGCCGGCATTGTCTGATCGCGTTGTGGGCGGTGCCCTCGTACCAGAATGGGCGCAGGTTGATGATCCGAAACTGTTGTGCCTGTCTCTGGCCGATTGGTTGAAAAGCCAGGGCGTTTCTTTCGATGTCGGGGATGTCGTGAACGTTCAGTCCGGCTCTTCAGGCCCGGAATTGACGCTTGCAGATGGCCGAACCGCTCATCCGGATCGGTTGGTCATCGCTTGTGGTGCCTGGTCCAAAAAACTTGCGGCACAACTTGGTGACAAGATCCCATTGGATACAGAGCGAGGCTACAACATCACGATCCCGGAGCCCGGTGTCACCGTCAACCGCTTCATCATGTTGCCAGGACATGGTTTTGTCCTGTCGCCCCTGTCCACGGGATTGCGGGTCGGCGGAGCCGTCGAGTTCGGCGGATTGGACCTGCCTGAGAACTGGAAGCGGGTTGATGCCATGGTTGCCAAAGCGCGACGCTTCTTTCCGGATCTGAAGACTGAAGGGGGCAAGCGCTGGATGGGCTTCCGTCCGTCTATTCCAGACAGTCTGCCTGTCATTGGTCCTGCGCTACAGGCTGATGGGGTCTATTACGCCTTTGGTCATGCCCATCATGGTCTGACGGAAGCCGCAGTGACCGGGGAGATGATCACCGACATGATCGACGGTGCAGCGCCTTCGGTCGACCCGAATCCATTTCGCGCCGACCGGTTTTGACAAGTACCAAAGTTGCTACTTACGCTTCTTGTTCATGGCTGCCGCAAGAGCCGCGGCCATGGCGTTGTTTCCGCCGTCATTGCCGGAGGACTTTTGAGGGCCGCCCTTGCCACCGCGTGAGGCGTTAGCCGGGCCCCGGCCACCACCTGATCCTTTCCCGCCAGCACCACCCGACCGGTTTTGCGCATTCCGTTCCTTTTGTCCCTGATAATCGGCCTGTGACTTCATTGTCATTGAAATGCGTTTGCGCGGAATGTCGACTTCCAGAATGGTGACCTTGACGATGTCACCCGCTTTGACGACCGTGTGCGGATCATCAACGAACTTGTCCGCAAGCTGGGAGACATGAACCAGACCGTCCTGGTGTACCCCTACGTCAACGAAGGCACCGAAGTTCGTGACGTTGGTCACCGTGCCTTCCAGTTTCATGCCCGGTTTCAGATCCGAGATTTCCTCGACACCATCCTGAAGGGCTGCGGTCTTGAATTCGGGGCGCGGATCGCGGCCCGGCTTTTCAAGTTCGGACAGGATGTCCTTGACTGTTGGCAATCCGAATTTCTCGTCGATGAAGTCTTTCGGTTCCAGGTTCTGCAGAATGCTGCTGTCGCCCATCAACTGGCGAACATCCCGGCCACAGGCTTTCACGATGCGCTTGGCGAGCGGATAGGCTTCCGGGTGAACCGAGGACGAATCGAGAGGTTCGGCTCCATCGTTGATGCGCAGGAAGCCGGCGCAGAGTTCAAACGCCTTTGCACCCAAACGCGGTACGTCCTTCAACTGCGAGCGCTTGTCAAACCGGCCGATTGTATCGCGATGTTCAACGACCGCTTTTGCAAGGCTATCGGACAGACCGGAAATCCGGGAAAGAAGCGCCGGCGAGGCGGTGTTGAGATCAACACCAACTGCGTTCACCGCGTCTTCGACAACTGCATCCAGGGCACGGGCAAGTTTCGTCTGGTTGACGTCATGCTGGTACTGCCCAACACCAATGGACTTCGGCTCGATTTTGACGAGTTCTGCCAAAGGATCCTGGAGGCGCCGGGCAATCGACGCGGCCCCGCGCAGGGAGACATCAACGTCCGGCATTTCCTTCGCGGCCAATTCCGACGCGGAATAGACCGACGCACCTGCCTCGTTGACGATCACCTTTACCGGTCGCTGAGCCGCCGGAACATCGGCCAGGACGTCGCCGGTCAGCTTGTCGGTCTCCCGGCTCGCCGTACCGTTGCCGATGGCGATCAGGCCGACCTTGTGCTTTGCAATCAGTGCCAGAAGTGTGTTGCGGGATCCGGAAAGATCATTGCGCGGCTGGAATGGATAGATCGTTGCGGTGTCGATCAGCTTGCCGGTTTCGTCGACCACGGCAACCTTGACCCCGGTCCGGATGCCCGGGTCCAGGCCGAGCGTTGCTTTTGAGCCGGCAGGAGCGGCAAGCAGCAGATCCTTGAGGTTCTTGGCAAACACCTGAATGGCTTCTTCTTCCGCCTTGTCCCGAAGGACACCCATCAGGTCGAGTTCCAGATGAAGGGCTAGTTTGACCTTCCAGGCAAAGCGGGCGACATCCATCAGCCATTTGTCGGCCGGGCGGCCTCGATCGGCGATGCCGTAGGTGTCTGCGACCATCTTCACGGCTGGCAGGATCGGCGCCGGATCATCGGCGTCGACTGTCAGATCGACAGACAGAATGCCTTCATTGCGGCCACGGAAAAGGGCAAGCGCCCGGTGGCTCGGGATTTTGGACCAGCTCTCCGAATAGTCGAAATAATCGGCGAACTTTGCACCCTTGTCGCCCATGCCGTCGATCAGCTTCGACTGTACCACACCGCGCTCTTCCATATACCGGCGCAGCCGTCCGACGAGCTCGGCATTTTCTGCAAACCGTTCCATGAGGATCTGGCGCGCGCCGTCAAGCGCGGCTTTCGTATCCGCAACGCCCTTGGCATCGTCGATGAAACCTGCAGCTTCCGTTTCCGGTGTTTTTCCTGGATCGGCCAGCAGCAGGTCCGCGAGCGGTTCCAGTCCGGCTTCCCGCGCAATCTGAGCTTTGGTGCGGCGCTTCTTTTTGAAGGGCAGGTAGATGTCTTCGAGCTGCGACTTGGTCTCGGCTGCCTGAATGCTTGCAGCGAGGGCCTCGGTCATCTTGCCCTGCTCATCGATGGACCGGGTGATGGCACCGCGCCGGTCTTCAAGTTCGCGCAGGTAAATCAGCCGCTCCTCGAGCTTGCGCAGTTGGCTGTCGTCCAGTCCGCCAGTGGCCTCTTTCCGGTACCGGGCGATGAACGGCACTGTCGATCCTTCGTCCAGCAGCTGAACAGTTGCATTCACCTGACCGGCCTGGCAGCCGATTTCGTCTGCAATTCTTCTTGCGATCCGCAGCGCCGTTTCTGCGGGGAGGGAATTTGCGGACTTCTGGGATGTCGGGTCTGGAGCAGCGACGCTTGTCATCTGGGTCTACACTTTCAGGACTGGAAACGAGACAGGGACGATAATTCGGACACTCTCCGCGCAAAAGAGGTCCGATCTATGATCCACTGGCAATTCTCGATATCTGGTGTGTCGATCGCCATGCGCTTCCAAATCGGAAACCATTGAACGCCCAGCAACAGACCTGGACCGCAAAAACTCAAGATGGATATTTGATAAAAATCGCGTAAAGAGTGCAGTTTTGTTCGGCAATTGGTCGGTAATATTGCGTAAAATTTCAACAATCGAACGATTTGCTTAGTTTTGCGTATTCTTGCGCCGCTGTTATTTGGTAGTTTCAACAGTGCTGAATAGCGAATAATGCTGCTTTGCGCGTTGGAAAACAAAGTGCGTTCGAAGAGAGTTGGTTCTTTCGGCTCATCGTTGGTTTGGACGCTGACGTTGTGAGCAGACATTGGCAAGTGGAGATGTGGGTGTGACAAGAGGCCGACCGCGGAAAACGGAAACGCAAGACGCTTTACATGGCATCATGCGCGCGTTCTGGCAGAACGGCTACAAGGCGACATCCATGAATGATCTTGTCGATGCTTCGGGGATGGCGAAGCCCAGTCTCTATGCCGCTTTTGGTGACAAGGAAGCGATGTTTGAAAAATCGCTTCTGCATTATTTCGACTGCTACGGCGATACGGTTTTTGGCCCGTTGATGAGGGCTGAAAAACACTATCTCATCGATATTCGGAACCTTATCCAGACCGTCGGGTATCTTGCCGCGGACAAGGCCACGCCGCTGGGCTGTTTCCTTTTCAACGCACAGGTTGAAAACGCCTATGGAACAGAAAAGCACAAGGTTCTGTTGTCGGATCTGGGGCAGACGAGATACGAGGGTATCCGGACCCGCTTGTTGAAGGCCGTCGACTCTGGCGAGTTGGGAGACGACGCTGACATCGATGCCCTGGCGACCTACGTCGATGGTCAGCTTGGGGCCGTGTCCATTCTGGCTCGAACCGGAGCAAATAAGGTCCGGATAGACCAGTTTGTCGAAACGGCGGTCAAGGCATTGCCCTCTGCAACACCGTTTGATTTCGAAGATTTTCCAGAATTCACTTTACGACAGTGATCCGTTCGGCCGCGCGGGTCACGGCCGTGTAAAGCCAGCGGTCCCGGTGCTCACGGAAGGCCCAGCTTTCGTCAAACAGCACGACATCGTCCCATTGTGACCCTTGCGCCTTGTGAACCGTCAGGGCGTAACCAAAATCGAATTCATCCGCCTTGCGCCGGATGGCGTATGGAATGCTCTCAGCCCCGTCCTCGAACATGGCCGGAAGAACCTTGACCTTCACCGCCGTTTTGATGAGCTCGTCTTCCGACACCACGTCGAAGCGCAAGGTGTTTCCGCGCGGCTGCCGCAGGCGTTTCACCGTCCAGAGGCCGCCATTCAGCAAACCTTTGGTTTTGTCGTTGCGCAAGCAAACCAGTTTGTCACCAACGGCCGGCATCGGCGTAGTGAAGTCCTTCAGTTCACGAATGCGGCTGTTGTAGAGCCGACGCGTCTTGTTCGTCCCGACCAAAACCTGATCGGCGGTAAGGATCTGATCCTTGTCGATCTGGCGGCGGTTGATCACTTTGCTCTCGCCGAAATCACCGTAGTCCAATTTGCCGCCGTCGCGGATGGTCATCGACATGCGAACAATGGGATTGTCCTGCGCCTGGCGATGGACTTCCGTCAACATGATGTCCGGCTCGGCCTCCGTGAAAAAGCCTCCGCCCTTAACTGGTGGGAGCTGCGCCGGGTCGCCTAGAACCAGAACAGGCGTGCCGAACGACAGAAGATCGCGGCCAAGCTCCTCGTCGACCATAGAGCATTCATCGATAACGATCAGCCGGGCCGTGGCCGCCGCACTGTCCCGCTTGATGGCAAACTGCGGGCCGGCGTCTTCCTCATCGTCATCGACGGCTTCTTCTTCCTTGGCGGAACGGGGGCGATAGATCAGGGAATGAATGGTGCCGGCATCTTCACAGCCTTTTTGGCGCAAAACATGTGCTGCTTTGCCTGTGAAAGCCCCGAAGCAGACGTCTCCGTCAATGTCCTCAGCCAGATGCCGCGCTAGCGTGGTCTTTCCGGTGCCTGCAAACCCGAACAGCCTGAATACCTGCCGGTCGCCGCGTTTCAGCCAAGCTGCGGCGTCCTTCAAGGCGGTGTCTTGTTGAGGCGACCAAGCCAAATCGTATCTCCGGGATCTACAATCGAGCTGCCTCCATAACCTGATTTGGCAGTGCGCGCCAAGGGAAAGCGGTCGATGATGTATTACCCGAGCACCGAGAACGAGCTGTCCTGATTGACCGGACGCTTTCTGGAGAAAGTCGCCGTGTTAATCGTGTAACCGATGTTTGGCAATCGAAACTGCAAAGGGGCTTCATCGTGAGCATTGCCGGTTTCGCAATAGCCGATCAGTTCGGCCATCAGCTCACCGGCCACAGGGGCATTCTTGAATTGATTGCCACTGGTTCCGATTGCAAGATAGTAGCCTCCAACATCGGTGCAGTCGTAAATGGGCAGCCAGTCGTCCGTCGCGTCGTACAGATCGGCAATGCCGACCGGGTGTTGTGAAACGCCCAGGTTCGGCAGTCTTTGGGAATAGCGGTAAGCATACGTGAGTGCGCGGTCGCTTAAGTCTCTGGAGAAATCGTCCGGATCGACTTCATGCGGTGCATCGCAGGCCGGGTTTTCACTGCCGATCATCAGTTGGCCGCCGCTTCCAGGCTTTATGTAACAGGCAATGTCGTTGTCGGATACGATCAGACCTTCCCGCGAATAGCCCAGATCGCTGGGTGGAGATATTTGAACCACTTCTTGCCGAAGGGGGCGGGTCCGGATTGTCATGCCGGGATCGATTGGCAGCAGGGAGTTCACCTTACCGGAATGCGGGCCGGCAGCATTCACGACGATTGGCGCAGAGATTTGTTGTCCAGTTTCCAGCTCAACGCCAGTCACGCGATTTTCTGCGACCAATATCTCGGTCACCGAAGTCTTGAACATGAAGGTGGCACCGTGTTTTTCAGCCGCATCCTTCAGATTACGGGCCGAGAGCTGCGGGTCGTCGACATACCCTCCAAACGGGAAATAAACTCCGCCTGAAATCTCGCCGCCAGCTGGCTGGCCGAAGGTGTCGTCTTCCATAGACTTGGCTGGCGCAAAGCGCTGAAGGTCATAGCCCGGCATCGCGTCTCGGATTTGATCAGCAGTCCAATGCTCATAGGAAATGCCCAGCTGGTCTGCACTTTTGAGAACCTTTGCCAAATATCCATTGGCTTCGGTTTTCATGACGAGTGTGCCGGTTTCGATAAACCGGGCAAGGTCGGAGGCATCATCGCTTTCCAGATAAGAGGGCCAGTTTTTCCAGGTGTGGTAGCCCTCATAGGCCATCGCTGACCCATCAAGGGTTGAATAATACGTCCGGATAACGGCTGCAGAACTGGATGTAGAGCCGTAGCCAGCGGCGGGTAATTTGTCGATGTTCAGCGTACGATAGCCACGTTTGGCGAGATTGAATGCGATTGCGCAACCGATGACCCCGGCTCCGATGATAACGGCATCGAATTGCAAAGCTTTAGCGGCGTTTGATTGGGCGTTCATGATGGTCTCCAGTACAGCGATGACAAGATCATGACCCGTGGCTTGATTTGTCCAGAAAGAAATCCGGCTACGACTGTCGCTTTTCGGTCATTACAAACGTCTCGATATGGCTTACTTGCAGAAATTATTCAGCAAAATAGACAAGATGCATCATTACGTTTTGAAAATTATACTTTGTAGACTTTGTTCCCAAGTCTCTCGTTGAATGCAAATTACCAACTCTGCATCCTCCCCAAACCATTTCGGTTTTTCAAAATGTATCAGTTATTTGGGGGAAAGCGTGCCGCTTGGGAAATCCTGCGAGTGGCCGACGTTGGCGCTGATTATGGCCACAACGGCGGCTTGGACTTTGGTCATTTCGTTTTATTCGGACTGGGGAGGCTGGATCGTCTGTCCGCTGGCTGCCCTGCTTGTGACGCTTCAATCTTCCCTTCAGCATGAAGTCCTGCATGGCCATCCGACCCGAAATGCGAGGTTCAATGAAGCCCTGATTTATTGTTCTTTCGGGTTGTTTATCCCGTATCGCCGGTTCAAGACGCTGCACTTACGCCACCACAATGACGATCGGTTGACGGATCCTTACGATGACCCGGAGAGTTTTTACCTCGCCTGGGGAGACTGGCAGAAAATGCCTTGGGCCTTGCGACTTGTATTGACCTTGAACAACACACTTGCCGGCCGCTTGCTGATTGGTCCGGCTGTGTCTTTGGTCGGGTTCTATGGATCGGAAATTCGCGCAGTAGCGTCCGGAGACAGCGGTGTAGCGAGAGCATGGGCGCATCATCTGGTGGGCCTGCTTCTCGTGCTGGCGTTCTTATCGTTTGTTGGCGGCATCCCCCTCTGGCTCTACATATTTGGAGTAGCCTATCCCGGAATGAGTTTGTTGATGTTGCGCACTTACGCAGAGCACAGGGCTCACGAAAATGCCGAGGCGCGATCTGTGATCGTAGAGTTTTGCCCTCTGTTTTCGCTGCTTTTCTTAAACAATAATCTACATATCGTGCACCATTCGCACCCACGGGCGCCTTGGTATACGCTTCCGAAGTTGTACCACGACGCTCGGGACGAATGGCAAGCGCGCAATCAGGGGTATGTGTTCAAGAGTTATTTGCAAATGGTCAAAGCCTTCCTTTTCAAGGTCAAGGAACCTGTTCCACATCCTCTCGTTCGGAATGCCGACGCCGGTCGCGCACTGCCACCATCATGACCCAAAGACCATTCCGGCCGGTTCGGTTGCCGATGTACGATTGGCCGGAAGTGGCTAGTGAAACACAAGAAATAGAAGCAGCGCTGACGGATGAGATCTGCAGCGCGCTGGCCATTGCGCCGTCTGCTTTGGAACCCTGGGATCCTGAGATCAGCCTTTATGATATGTGGACCGATCCGGCCTTGCTTCTCGCGCAGACCTGCGGGTATCCCCTCACGCACAAACTGGCTGGCAAGGTCTATCTTCTGGGGGCACCGCACTACAGGGCCACTGGATGTACTGGTGCTAAGTATTGCAGCCAGATTGTGGTCAAGAAAAACAACCCATTTCAATCTTTGCCCGATCTGAAGGGAGCGCGCGCTGTCTTCAACGGTCCGGACAGTCAATCTGGCATGAATGCGTTTCGAGATACCATCGCACCGATGTCGGATGGGGGCCCCTACTTTGAAAGCGTCGTAGAAAGTGGTGGTCACTTGGCGTCGATGGACGCTGTTGCCAAGGGGCGGGCTGATGTTGCGGCCATTGACGGGGTGTGCTGGGCCCTTGCTGAACAAGAAAAGCCTGGGCTTGCCAACCAACTGCGCGCTTTAGCGCAAACCGCGCAAGTTCCAGGTTTGCCGTTCATAACCTCAATGCATCTGGGCGCGGAAACACATGCGGAGATATCCGCCGCGGTGTCTCGTGTTCTTTCAAATCCGCAGACAGAAAAAAGCCGCAAACGCCTTCGCATTTGCGGCTTTTCAAAACTGTCTTTGGCTGACTATCAAGTCATCCTGGATATGGAAGCTGATGCAAGGGCGCGAAACTACTCCGTCCTTGTTTGATGCTTCCACTCGGCAATTAGCGGCCGAGGATACGAGCTTTTGCAGCTTCGCCCAGACGCAGAGTCTGGTTCATACGGGCGAGTTCAGCAGCGGAGCGGCCGGAGACAACACCCATGAGGTTGGTGCCGAGGGCTTGTGCAAGATAGGTCATGATCTTCCCAATCCTGAGTTCAGTTCGAAGTTTGATTTTGAAAGTGCGGTCCGCTGCTTAAATAACGGGCCGCTTGACTGCTATATGGGCATAACTTGCGGTTCAATCAATCGAATAGTATTCATCGGTTTGTTCAAAAAAATTGAACTCAGAAAATCCGGAATTCACCTATGGAAAAATTGCCAGGGACAGGAACTGAACTGATCGATATGGATCTTTATCGAACGTTCCTTGTCATCGCTGAAACCTCAAGCTTTTCAAAAGCATCTGACCTGATTGGCCGGACGCCATCTGCCGTTTCCATGCAGATTAAGAAGTTGGAAACCATTCTCGGCGTTGCAGTTTTTGCAAGGGAGGGTCGCGCTGTGCGGTTAACTTCAGAAGGTGAGGCATTGCTGGGATACGCTCGCCGGATATTGATGTTGAACGAAGAGGCTGTGAGTCTGTTTGTTTCGCCATCTGTCGAGGGTGAAGTGCGGTTCGGCGCACCGGCGGATTTTGGGACACGCTTCTTGCCAAATTTCCTGTCCCGCTTTGCCCGGTCTCATCCCGGCGTGAATGTCGACGTGCATCTGGACGGCAGTCCGGCGTTGGATGATAAAATTCGCAAGGGCGAATTGGATCTTGTACTGTCAACGGTCCGTCCTGGAGCACCGATGCCAACGGGAACGGATGTCGTGTTTTCTGAACCACTTGTATGGGTGGGTTTGGAGGGGGGGATTGCCTACGACCGGGATCCGCTTCCATTGGCCGTGTCGACCCCTGGGTGTCCATGGCGCCGTGCGGCCCGGATTGCGCTGGACGCGGCCCAGAAACCCTATCGCATCTCATACACAAGCTTTCATAGCGCGGGGCAGGAAGCGGCCTTGTTGGCGGATCTCGCAGTTGCACCGTTTCCGGCCAGTGTTGTTGAGCCACCCCTTCAAGTCCTTGATGATCGTCACGGGCTGCCAAAGATTGGCGACTATCATATCATCATGAAGCAGCGTCCGCGCGCTGGGCGCGCGACCCATGCCTTTGCCGAGCATGTGGAGGAGTGTTTCAAGGAGATCACGCTTGGCGGTGCGCTCGCATCCGGATGACATTAACCATAAAGTTAACAATCCGTAAAAACGGATCGCCACATAGTTAACAAAGAGTTACTCTTTCGCGAATTGCAAAAGTGTATTCAGCGAAGAGGCGCTCAAATGAATATCCTGACAAAAACTATTGTCGCTGCGGCGGCGATCGTTGTTGCCGGATCGGCTTATGCGGGCGACACAACCCGTATCCTTCATGACGAGCCGTACGGCGCCATCGTGACCAAGGAAGCGGGCGTGTTGGTTTTCCGCGGTCTGCCGCCAACCCGCAAAGTGATCATCAATCCAGGTGGCAAGACGCCGCTGGAGCTCCGGCAAACAGAAATAAATGAGACCAATGTGGTCGTCATGAGCCAAGATGACTACGTGCGTGGCCTTGGTGCCAAGATAGTCCGTCTGAAGTAGTCTTGGTTGGAATAGGCCGTCAGATCTGACATCCCATCAACC
Source organism: Roseibium sp. MMSF_3247 (assembly GCF_030733765.1). Taxonomy (NCBI): domain Bacteria; kingdom Pseudomonadati; phylum Pseudomonadota; class Alphaproteobacteria; order Hyphomicrobiales; family Stappiaceae; genus Roseibium; species Roseibium sp. MMSF_3247. The sequence continues at coordinate 561,766 of NZ_JASHII010000003.1, read as the reverse complement.
GGGTATCGTATGGATACGTGCTGAGGCGTTCATAGCCAGTTTCTGTGATGAGCAGTTGCTCCTCCAACTTTACGCCTTCATGTCCGCCATGGCGGCCAATATAGCTTTCCACACAGACCACCATTCCAGGTACCAATACCCCATCGTATCCACCGCTCGCCCAGTCTGCGGGGTAGGGGACTGCCGGGTATTCATCACACAGGCCAACACCGTGAAACAGAACCGAGTATCGATTCGCCTGATAGTCTTCCGGTAGGTTCTTGGCGCTGTGTGAAAGCTCGAAGAAACTGCGCCCTGGCGCGAGCATTTCTATGTTCGCTTCAATCTGATCCACCGCCATTTGATAGAGAGATCTCTGCTCGTTGGTCGGTTGTCCGTCGCCGCACAGCCACGTGCGGGAAATGTCGCAGCACATGCCGTAGGGCCCAACAAGATCGGTGTCGAAGGCGACCAGCTCACCGGATTTGATTTCACGCGCTGAGGCTTCTTGAAACCAGGGATTTGTGCGTGGGCCGGAAGCGAGCAGATGCGTTTCAATCCACTCGCCGCCGCGTCGGATATTCCCTGCATGCAACAGCGCCCAAAGATCCCATTCCGTCATGCCCGGCCGGAGGGCCGCTTCCATTTCCGACATTGCAGCTTCACAGGCAGCAATGGACCGGCGCATCGCCTTGATTTCGTCGGAGCATTTAACGGCACGGGCAAGTTCCATGACCTCTTCACCGTCGTGCAGCGTCATACCATGGCCTTGAAGTGCTGCAACGCCTTCCCGGCGGCATTTGTCGACGGCGATCCGAGCGTTTGGGCCACAATAAGTCTTGATCAGATCGGCCAGCTCATCAGCCCACTTCTGAGCAAGTTCCGCAGACCGCGGTCCGGCTTCAAAGTAGAACCAGGGCACACCGTGGCGGACTTCATCAACGAGCATGTTGTGCGCGGACAGGTGTTCGCAGTTGTGAAAGTCGAAGGCGATGACCGGGCCGTTAAGCGTCACGAGCGTGTAGCGCACAGCATTATGAGTGCTCCAGACCTGCATGTTGGTGCTGTCGGTCGCATACCGAACGTTCAGCGGGTCACACAGTATAGCTGCGCTTAAATCGAAGGCCTGGAGCTGTTGGCGAATCCGTTGAAGCCGGTATTCGCGAACGGCATCCAGGTCAGGTGCGGCAAGGCCAAGCGCTGACCACTCGGTTTCTGCAAGCTCACCATATCCAAGGACATGACGATTGAGCACAGAGGCTTTTTCAGTCGCGTAGGCCGACAGCGCCTCGTATCCGGCTGCATCACCAGGATGATCGGGCAAGACGGCCGGCATGATTTTTCGCCGGTGCCGGCCAAAGTGTTCCGTATTCATGACCGCCTGCTCTCCTCCGCCAATTGGTCAATCCCGCAAATGCCGTGTCCCGTCTACATCCGCATACGTTCCGCTTTGGGATCGAACAATGGATCCGTGATGAGGGTGGCCTTGCGGCGCTCTCCGAGAATTTCGATCTCGAAGGCTCCGTCATCCGTGTTTCCCGCAAACTCGCTGGGGACATAGCCCTGAGCCAAAGACCTCTCGACATGGTGTGCGTAGCCGCCCGATGTGATCCAGCCGATCACATCGTTCTCGTGCCAGATCGGTTCATCGCCCATTACATCGGCATCGAGTGCATCGACGACGAAGGAAACCCGTGATCGTTTCGGCCCATCCTCGTATTCCCTGCGCGCGGCTTCCTGGCCAATAAAATTGTTTTTGCCAAGTTTTACGAACCGCCCAAGATCGGCTTCGAATGGACCATAAATGGGGCGAAACTCCCGGAACCAAGTCCCGAAGTTCTTTTCCAGGCGCATGGCGAGCAGCGCGCGCATGCCAAAGTTTTGGATGCCGAATTCCGCCCCGGCTTCCATTAGAGCCATGTAGACCTGACGCTCGTATTCCGGTGTCATCCAGATCTCGTAGCCAAGGTCACCGGTGTAGCTGATCCGATTGATCTTGCAGGGCGCATTCGCGATGTCCATTTCGCGGAAGTCCATAAACCGGAAAGCGTCATTGGAGACATCGTCACCGGCAACTTTGGCAAGGACATCGCGGGCCTTAGGGCCTGCAATGGAAAGACCCACCCAGCCAAGGTTGATGGCCTCAATTGCAACGCTGCCATCATCCGGCAAATGCTTCTCAAACCACCGCATATGATAGACTTCGGCTTGACTTGACCCGAACATGTAGAACGTCTCATCACTGGCGCGGGCGATGGTGAAGTCGCCGATCAGCTTGCCGGCTTCGTTCAGCATCGGCGTCAGCACAATCCGTCCGACCTTCGGCATGGTGTTGGTCATCAGGTAGGACAGGTAGTCCTCGGCTCCTGCGCCGGTGATCTTGTACTTGGCGAAATTGGCGATTTCGGTAATGCCAACCCCTGATCGTACCGCTCGGCATTCCGCTCCAATCGCTTCAAAGTCGTTTGATCGCCGGAACGAGACGACATCTTCAGCTGGCTCACCATCTCGAGCAAACCAGAGGGGTGTTTCAAGCCCCCAACTGTCGCCCATGACAGCCCCTTGCGCCAACATCTTGTCGTAGAGCGGTGTTGTCTGATGCGGACGCCCGGTGGGCAATTCTTCGTTCGGGAAGCGGATGCGGAACCGGCGGCTGTAGTTCTCCTGAACTTTCTTGTTCGTGTAGGCAAGTGTCGCCCAGTCACCGTACCTGGCAACATCCATGCCCCAGATGTCGTAGCCCGGATCGCCGTCGATCATCCAGTTAGCAAGTGTCAACCCAACGCCGCCGCCCTGACTGAAGCCGGCCATGACGCCGCAAGCAACCCAGTAGTTCTTGAGGCCCCGCACCGGGCCAACCAATGGATTGCCGTCCGGGGCAAAGGTGAACGGGCCGTTGATGATCTGCTTGATGCCGGCGTTTTGCAGGGCTGGGAAATGCTCAAAGCCGACTTCGAGTTCCGGAGAGATCCGGTCAAGGTCCGGTGCCAAGAGCTCGTGCCCGAAATCCCAGGGCGTTTCCTTCGGGCTCCAGGGGCGGCAATTCTGCTCGTAAGTGCCAAGCAGCATGCCCTTGCCTTCTTGTCGGGTGTAGATTTCACCGCCAAAATCAAGGACGCCAATCAGCTCCTTGCCGGTTGCCTCGTTATGCGCGACGACTTCGGGCATTTCATCGGTGAGCAGATACATGTGCTCCATGGCGAGCACCGGCAATTCTATCCCGACCATGCGGCCGCATTCGCGGGCCCAGAGACCGCCCGCGTTGACGACATGTTCAGCCCGGATGGTGCCTTTGTCGGTGATGACATCCCAGGTGCCTTCCGAGGTCTGTACCATCTCCTCAACCTTGGTGTGCCGATAGATCTCTGCGCCATTGATCCGCGCCGCCTTTGCATAGGCGTGGGTGGTGCCCGAAGGATCGAGATGTCCTTCAATCGGATCCCATAAGGCGCCGATGAAGTATTTCTCATCGAGGATCGGAAACATCTTCTTGGCCTCAGAGACCGAGATCAGTTCCAGATCCATGCCGAGATACCGGCCCTTGGCCTGGGCGAGGCGCAAAAAATCCATCCGCTCGGGAGTGTCTGCCAGCATCACGCCACCGGTCAGATGCAAACTGCAGGACTGGCCCGAGATCTCTTCCAGTTCCTTATAGAGATCGACCGTGTAGCTTTGAAGCTGGGAGACGTTCGGGTCACCGTTGAGCGTGTGAAAGCCGCCCGCCGCGTGCCAAGAGGAACCTGATGTGAGTTCGCTCCGCTCGACCAGGACCACGTCCTTCCAGCCAAGCTTGGTCAAGTGATAGAGCACACTGCAGCCAACGACACCGCCACCAATCACGACGACCTGAGTATGGGACTTCATTCTCAATTGCTCCAAAAAGTCAGTTTCATCCGCTTAAAGCGCGGCATGTCAAAATTGGCTCGTTAGAAGTCGGTTGGCGCGCCGCCTTCTTCCTTGCGTTTTGCGACAAAGGCAGAGAGTTCTTCATCGATTGCAGGATCAAGTGCCGGGGCTTCGTAGGCCTCAAGTGCCTTCTTGTAGAGCATATTCGCCTTGTCGTACGCGACCGGGCTGCCCGCCTCTTGCCACGTCTCATAATTGCGCCAATCGGAAACGATCGGAGCGTAGAATGCATCCTTGTAGCGCGCCTGAGTGTGCTCGGTTCCAAAGAAATGCCCAGCCGGCCCCACGTCGCGGATAGCCTCGATGGCAAGCGCCTCTTCCGACACATCGAGGGGCGTCAGATATTCGGCCAGCATCTGGAGGAGGTCGATATCCGTGATGAATTTCTCAAACCCGGCCGATAGGCCACCTTCGAGCCATCCGGCGGCATGCTTGATCAGGTTGCCGCCGCCATTGATCGCACCCCACTCTGACAATGTCGTTTCAAGTGCAGCTTGATAGTCGACAGTATTGGCCGCGCACACGCCGGAGGTGCGGAACGGAAGGCCGTAACGCCGGGCAAGTTGTCCGCTGACGAGGGCGGCCTTGATATATTCCGGCGTTCCGAAGGCCGGTGCGCCGGATTTCATGTCCACATTCGAGGTAAAACCGCCATAGACCATCGGCGCGCCGGGATTGACCATCTGGGTGAAGGCGATGCCGGCGAGTGCTTCGGCATTTTGGAGTGTCAATGCTCCCGCGACCGTCACAGGAGCCATTGCGCCCGCCAACGTGAACGGCGTCAGAACGCTCACTTGTCCGGCCCGTGCCATTTCGATGAGGCCCTGGAGCATCGGCGTATCGAGCCGAAGCGGGGAGGAAGAATTGATGATGGTGATAACGCTCGGGGTCTTGCGGAACTCTTCTTCCGATAACCCCATCGCGATGCGGGTCATCTCCAGACCATCGCGATTCCGTTCCTTGCCGAGCGAATAGATGTGAAACACCTTGTCCATCAGGCGGATCATGTCGGACACACAATCCAGATGCCGAACAGAGGGGTGAATGTCGACCGGTTCGACCGGATACCCCATGACGCAGTGAATGATGTTGAAGAACTGCGCAAGCTTCAGGAAATTGCGATAGTCCGCCTGGTTTCCGGGCCTGCGCCCACCCTCGCGGTCGACAGCATTCGGTGCACTTGCGACACAGGAGAAGGCAATATGGTCGCCGCCAAGAGTCAAATTATGCGCTGGATTTCTGGCATGAACCGTAAACTGGTTCGGCGTTTTTCCGACGAGCTCTTCAACCATAGCCCGGTCCATGCGAACCCGGTCTGATCCCGGTGTCACATCCGCGCCAGCAGCTTTCAAAATACCTTTTGCTTCCTCATGAAGGAAGTCGATGCCGATGTCTTCGAGCACCCGCATTGAAGCTTCGTGAATGGACTCCAGCTCATCAGCGGAGACAGCCTCCACAGGTTTGTAGATGTGGCGGGGTTGTTTGAAAGGCTTTTGAGGGAAAAGCTCCGGGCCCGCTTTGTCTCCACCCCCGCGCCGGCGGCGGCCACGCCTTACTGGCGCCGCTTCCGTGGTCTCAACAAGATCGAGCTGACTGGACATGGCGAGACACCTTTCCGTGGCCGTATACACAGAGCGTGAAAGACTTTGGGGCCGTGAGCAGATGTCTGCCCAAACCTGTCGTTCAACCTTAATCGAGAGGGTCATTTTTCCACGGCGTCTCAGAACGACGGCGGTTGCCACTTTCGCGACATTTCCGGATCCGGCGGTCAATCGAGTCTGCCCGGCTATTGACGAAGCTTGACGTCTGCGTTGCAAAGGCTTCAAAAAATTGAAGTGAATTTTGATGGTGTTGCGTGACTGACAGGATGACCGACGCTGAATTGCTGGACTTTTTGCAAGGCCGCTATCCGTTCGGGGATCTGGGCGGAGCGCGGCTACGGCCTCTTCCGAGTTCCTACACACACCGGTTTTGGCGTCTCCAAACGCGCGAGCGCGATTATGTCATCAAGGAGTATTTTCCGGGCCTTGAGAACAATCCGCTCTATCCGACGCTGCCCCAGGAAGAAGCGACTGCCCTGACCTTGTTGGAGCGTCATCGATTGGCGCCGCGTTTGGAGTGTTTTCTAGACAGTCCAGCTGGGTCGCCCTTAGTGATTTATGGATATGAACGCGGCTCGGAAGCTGAAATTGATGTGCGTGATGCGGCTCTGCTGCTTGGGCGGTTTGCAGCTCTGGAGCTTGCACCAGAGGAAGTCAGAATGGTGCCGTCTGGGTATCACCAGGTGCTCGCTCATGCTGATGCTATTCTGGAAAAGATTCCGGATAGCCGCCGGGCTGCCAATTTGAAACGTCTCCGGCCAAATGACAGTTCAATTGAGGTGCCTGCGGTACCCCAACACATTTTGATTCATAGGTCCCTTTGCCTCGGCACAGTGCAAATGACAGCGGCAGGACCCGCTTTGATCGATTGGCAATATGCTGGTCTCGGCGATCCCGTTGAAGACATCGCTTGTTTTCTCTCTCCCGGTCTCCTCACGCTTTATGGCCTGAAGCCACTCGTCCTTTATGCCGAGGACCTGTTTTTGGAGCATTATCCGGACCGCGCGATTGTTGATCGTTTTTTGGCTGAACGATCCGCCTACCATTGGCGATTGGCCGCATATTGTCTGTTTCGGCAGGAAACCCTGACCCACGAAAACGCTCCGGCCTCACGTGCCTATGCACGTGCACTGGAAGAAGAGGTCGATCTTCTCCTCAGACTGCGCGGAAAGTGAACGAAGCGACCATGGACGGGTGTAATCCGGCTGTCATAGGAAGCCGGTAACGGGGTCATATGTCTATTGAAATTGCGTCCGTTACCAAGTCGTTCGGGTCACACAAGGCTCTGAATGACGTATCTCTTTCGATCCCGGAGGGCACATTTTTTGTGGTGCTTGGTCCTTCCGGCTGCGGCAAGTCCACACTGTTGCGTACGATCGCCGGACTTGAGCCGATCGACAGTGGAGAAATCGCGCTGGGCGGCGCAACAGTCGCTCGAGACGGCTACCATATGGAGCCGGAACGGAGGCAAACCGGCGTCGTATTCCAGTCCTACGCTCTCTGGCCACACATGAGTGTTGCTGAAAATGTCGCCTTTCCGATGGAAACGTCTGGCTTGAAAAAGTCCGACATCAAAACACGCACCAATGAACACCTTGCCACGGTGGAATTGACGGCACTTCGCGACCGGAAACCGGCTGATCTTTCTGGCGGGCAGCGTCAGCGGGTTGCGCTCGCCCGCTGTTTGGCGCAGGGCGCAAAAACAGTGTTGATGGACGAGCCGCTTGCGAACCTTGATCCGCACTTGCGCGGTGCCATGGAGGAAGAGCTTGCGGCGTTTCACAAGGCCAGTGGCGCAACGACACTGTTCATCACTCACGATCAGCGTGAAGCTATGGCACTCGCCGATCAGGTTGCGGTTATGTGGGACGGCGAGATCTTGCAGGTTGCCGAGCCCGATGTGCTTTACCGGCGCCCTACATCGCGAAAGGTTGCCAGTTTTATCGGGCGCAGCAGCCTTGTTGGCGTTGAGGTCAACCATGTGGAAGCCGGGCACGCGAATATTACACTTGCCGGGCACCGGGTCGACGTGGACTGCCCTGTTGGTACCAGAACCGGTTCAGCAACGTTGATGCTGCGGCCCGAGCACTTGGTTCCATCTGTTGGTGGGCAGGGCCTCAAAGCAACCGTTGAGCGGACGATTTACCGCGGCGGGTTCTGGGAGGTTTTTGTAGCCCTCGATGGGCTCTCAATGCCGTTGTTGATGACCCTCAATCGCCCGGCTGTGACCGGTGAAACTCTGTCTCTGGACATACTCCGTGGATGGATATTGCCGGAGTAGTTGGCTTGCTCAAGTCAGCGCTTTGCGCATGGCGCAGCGTTGTTCGGGCATAGGCAATCCGCGGCCGAGTTCTTCCGCGAGGATGCTGCCAAGCCGCGCATCACATTCTTCCAACTTCAGGATCTGGAACCCCAGTCTTTCATAAAATGGCGCATTCCAGGGCACGTGCCTGAACGTCGTTAATGTCATTTCCAATAGTCCGAGCGCTCTTGCATGGGCTTCAGCGTATTCCATCAGCGCTTTGCCGATCCCCTGTTTCTGGTAATCGGAATGAACGGAAATCTCATAGACATGGATTGCGTCGTCTTCCGGGATCGCGGCCAGAAAGCCGACCTGTTGTCCGTCATCTGTTTCCGCGGTCCAACTTGTTCCTGGTTCGATTGCAGACATATGCTGTTCTTCGGTCGCGCAACTGCCATCCGCGAAGGTTTCCAATCCTTCGATTTCTAGAAAGGCTCTGCTCGCGGAAATCTCCACGGCCTGAAGAGCTGAGATATCGCTTTTGCGTGTTTGTCTGATCTTCAAATCTCACACTTTCTAAGACTGATACTAGTCCTTCCAGGGGATCGTTCCAGAGGGCACGCGTTTTGCCAGACCATTCATGCCGAGCATGACCAGTATTGTTGCCAGAACAACCACCACAGACATGGAAGCTGCGAGCGTTGTGTAACCACCATCTTCGTAATTGAAAATGGTGGTTCCGATTGTCTCGTTTCCCGTGGACCACAGAAGTGCCGAGACAGTGACCTCGTTGTAGGCAGTGAGGAACACGAGAATGGCGCCGGAAGCTGCAGACGGCGCAACAAGCGGCGCAAATACCCGCCGGACGCGCCGAAAAAATCCCGCGCCGGATACACGGGCGGCGTCTTCCAGTGATCTGTCCATCTGCACAAAGGCAGCTGCAACGGGTTTTAATCCGACCGCGAGAAAAGCGGAGATATAAGCAATCAAAATGATCCAAAGCGTGTTGTAGAGGGAGATGTTCAAGAACGGTAGCGGATGGATGAACGCCAGAATAAAGGCGATGGATAGGACCAGACCGGGCACGGCAAAAGCAATCTCTGCCTGTGCGGCCGTTGCGGTCCCCGCAAGGCGACAAATTTTATGCCGGTGACTTAGGAAGTACCCCAAGAAGATGCTGATGACCGCGATGACGCCCGCTGCAATGGCAGCAATCAGCGTCGAATTCGCAAAGGCTCTTAGCGTCACAGACTGGCGCCAGAGAACTTCTGCGAAATTGTCCAGATTCACGGTGCTTGCTAAAAGCGGGAGCCCGTATGTCTTCACCAAGGAAGTCGCCAGAAGCGATGCAGCGGGAAGCAACAGAACCAGGCCAACAAAACTCCAAAGACCTGCTTCTACCCATTTGCGTTTTGACCCAAGCGAGATTGCCAGCGGGTCCTGCGGCAGGCCAATGAGGCTGGCGCGCATACGTCGTTGCAACACCCCCTGTATGAGGAGGGCTACAAGAGCGACCAGCGCCAGGATGACCGAAATGATTGCGACATTCGGGAGGACATCCGGCCCGAAACTCGCCAGTCTTCGCCAAATCAGAACCGGCAGTGTCGTGTAGCGTGCCGGAACGCCGATCAGCGCGTTGATGCCGAAGTTTCCAAGCGCTGCGACAAATGCAAGAGCGAAGCCGGCGAGCAAAGCTGGCGCGAGGAGTGGCAGCGTAATTCTTGTCAAAAGACGGAATGCCCCTGCGCCGGACACGCGCGCAGCATCAGACAATTCCCTCGGAAAGGACCGGAGCGCTGCTCGAACCAGCAGGAAGACCAAGGGGCTGTGCTGGAGTGTCAGAAGAAGAACAAGACCCTCGCGTGAATAAAGCGGATGCGTCGACCCGATTTCGGGTGCCAGCCCAATCCATCGAAGCACCGGACTTGCCGGCCCCAGTGCCTGGATCCAGGCAATTGCCGTGACATGCGGCGGGATCATCATCGGTAGGAGGATCAAAAAGACGAGCAGTCCCTTGGCGCGAACATCTGTCAGTCCGACAATCAGGGCCAGAACTGTTCCCAAGACTGTTGCCGCGAGCGCCGACAAAAGGCTGCTTTCCATGGAGTGCCAGAGCGCCCTTTGAACAGACCGGCTGGATAAGGTTTCTGCCAGCGGCGCCAAAGCAAGCGCGCCGTCCTGTGTCAATCCGATCTTGAACAAGAGGAGGAGCGGCAACCCGCACAGGAGCGTCGCGCAGAGAACCAAAATGGCGAGAGAGATCCTCTCGCCATTGAGGAGTTTTGATTTCTGGGCTTGCGCCATCAAGTCTTAGCCACCGAAGATCTCGGTGAACTTGATCTTGTTGGCTTGATCCCGCTCGAGGGCCTTTGCTGGATCGAAGTCCATCAGCTTGATCTGGTCACGAGCCGGGAAGCCTTCCGGTGCTGCAACAGCCGGGTGGGCTGGCAGATATCCTTGAGACGACGCCAATTTCTGGCCTTCTTCGGAAAGAAGAAAATCAACAAAAGCCTTGGCAGCAACCGGGTTCTGGGCGGTGGACAGGATCGCAACCGGTTCGGTGACAGCAGAAACACCTTCTTCCGGGAACACGAATTCGACCGGAGCGCCTTTCAGCTTTTCGCGGATCGGAAGAAAATCCACGACGAAACCATAGAGTTTTTCACCGCCGGCGATGGCCTTGTAGGTGCCACCGTTGCCACCTTTCGGATTGGCGCCCTGATCAGCAAGGCCTTCGTAAAAGGCCCAGCCGAGATCCGGGTCGGAGGTCAGAGCTGCCATGTGGATGGTGGCCGCACCGGAGGTCAGCGGAGACGGCATGGCCAATTTGTCTTTGGCCTCCGGCTTCAGGAGATCCTTGTAGGAGGACGGCTTCATCGGTGCATTGATGTTGTAGACGATGCCGCTAGTGATCAGCTTGGTGGAGAAGTAGGTTTTGTCATCATCCATCAGAGCCGGATCATAGGCGGACACATCAGCGCCTTCGTGGGCCATCAAACGGCCTTCCTGCTTCAGCCCTTCCATGGTGACCATGTCTGCAATCAAGAGAACGTCTGGCTTCGGCGCGCCTGCTTCAAATTCCGTGCGCAGCTTGGCCATCATTTTTGTGGTGCCGTCGCGCACCCATTCGACTTCAACGCCCGGGTGTTTTGCGGTGAACGCGTCGACCGTTGCCTGGGCGTCCTGGTTCGGCTGGGAGGTATAAAGAACCAGTTTGCCGGAAACGTCGCCGGCAAATGCGGATGCGGTTGCACCGGCAAGAATGCCGGCAGCCATCAGGAACTTTTTCATGTCACGGATCCTCTTGCGAAAGGCCACTGGTGGTTAACAGATGGCCTTGGCTATCAGGCTTGTGTGACAGATTTTTTTGGCTGCTAGGTAAAAATACGTGATTGGGGCTTCCGTCTTATTGACGGACGATTGAGAAAATACGCTGCCCCTTCACTGACGATGACACCAGGCAATTGCCGATTGTCATGAGGTCGGCTATCACCACGTCAAATCGATTTAAAGAAAACTTACGGGCACAATGCATGACAACTGACGGCGCTAAAGCGGAAATCGGCCTGATCGGCCTTGGAACGATGGGCGGAAATCTGGCGCTCAATATCGCTGAAAACGGTTTTCGGATTGCCGTGTTTAACCGGACATCGGAAAAAACCGATCAGTTCATGGAAAAGTCGGGTCCGCTGGCTGGGAAACTCGTGCCAAGCAAGGCCCTTGAGGGCTTCGTTGCGTCGATCGCTTCACCGCGCGCAATCATTTTGATGGTGCCGGCCGGGGAGGCCGTTGACGCGCAGATCGCGGCTCTTCGTCCGCTTCTGGATGCGGATGATCTCATCATCGATGCGGGCAACGCCAACTACCACGACACCAATCGGCGGGCGGAAGAAGCCGATGAAAAGGGGCCGCGGTTCATGGGCATCGGAGTGTCTGGCGGTGAGGAAGGGGCCCGGTTTGGTCCGTCCATTATGGGTGGGGGCGACAAATCCGCCTGGGACCGCGTGGGGCATATTCTGGAGGCGATCTCGGCCAAGTATGAGGACGAGCCGTGTGCCGCATTCCTTGGCGCTGCCGGTGCCGGTCACCTGGTCAAGACGGTGCACAATGGCATTGAATATGCCGACATGCAGATGATCGCCGAGGTCTATGGTGTGATGCGTGATGGCTTCGGTATGAGCGCAGCCGAAGTTGGTGAGGTTCTTGAACGCTGGAATGGCGGGATACTGCAGTCGTACCTGATCGAAATCTCAGGGAAGGTCGCCAAGACGGCAGATCCGGAAACCGGCAAGCCGATGCTGGATATCATTCTGGACACCGCGGGTCAGAAGGGCACGGGCCGCTGGACAGCGATCGAGGCGTTGATGCTTGGCACGCCTGCCAGTGCAATCGAGGCTGCCGTTGCCGCGCGCAATATGTCCGCGAGACTTGAAGAGCGTGATAAGGGCGAACAGGTGTTCGGCGCTGCGCCTCAGCGTATGGACAAGGACCTCATCGGAATTGACGCTCTGGAGGCTGCGCTCGTTGCCGGAAAGATCATCTGTTACGCGCAGGGGTTCGGTCTCATTCTCGAAGCCGCCAAACAGTATGGCTGGGACATGCCATTGCCGGAGATCGCCAAGATCTGGCGCAACGGCTGTATTATACGCTCTGCCATGTTGAACGACATGTCGTCCGCACTGTCGGACGATGCAAAACGCAATCTGATGCTGGCCCCGTTCTTCACTGAAAAATTGAAAGAAACCGAAGCGAACCTGCGCCAGGTCGTGGCACAGGCCACGCTTCACGGACTGCCGGTTCCGGCCCTATCGGCCGCGCTGTCGTATTTCGACATTATGCGGACCCAGCGTTCGACTGCGAACATGCTTCAAGGTCAGCGTGATTTCTTTGGAGCACATGGATTTGCGCGTACGGACAAGGAGGGCGGTGGCTATCACGGTCCCTGGGCGATGGGTTAAGGGCGGATCATAGAATTAGACCAGGCGTGGCAGTTTGAGCGCGCCGAGTGGCGCGCTCGAGAATTTTCTGTCTTGTTAGCCGGGCAGATATGTCTGACCAACAAACTGTGCCGTTGCATCGGGCGCTGCGAGGAATTGATCATACAATTGCGTCGATGTAGGGTCTGGGAAGACATTCTCTTTCCCCTTATCCAAGGCATCAAGGATCTGCCGGACGACCTCCTGAGGCGAGGTTTTATCGGTTTCAAACTTCTCCGCCATGTCGGTATCCACCGGTCCAGGGTAGACGCCGACAACTTGCGTTCCTTGTGCTGCGAGCTCCGCTCGAAGGCCCTGTGTCAGCGAGTGTACGGCCGCTTTCGAGGCGCTGTAGGTCCCCAAGACCGGGAAATTCACGTGCGAGGCGATCGATCCTAGGTTGATGATCGCGCCTCCGCCGTTGGCTTTCAGGATCGGAGTAAAGGCTTGAGACACATTCAAAGTGCCGAAATAGTTGGTCTCCATTTCAAAGCGCCCGCGATCTGCGGCATCCGGATTCGTGAAGCTTGAGAAACCGGCCGTTCCCGCATTGTTGATCACAAGTGCTACGTCCTTGTGTTTTGCCGCGGCCGCAATGTCTTCCGGTTTAGTCACATCCAGCTTGACTGGAACCACCTTGCCATTGTTGTGCGCAACTACATCACTCAGTGTTTCTGGCTGGCGCGCGGCTGCGTAGACTTTTGCGGCACCGCGTTCCAGAAGCGCAGTGACAAACGCCCGTCCGATGCCCCGGTTCGCGCCTGTGACCAAGACGGCTTTTCCTTCAATTTTCGACATTTGCAAACGTCCTCTCTGGTGGCAGATCGAATAAAATACGATACGGTATTTTAATAAGTGCTTGAAAGCGAGTTTCAAGACAATAAAATACGGATTGGTATTTTAATTTGCGATCACGTAGGACAACCAGCACATGCCGAGAGGCCGGCCGAGAAAAATTGATCCGAAGGATGCGCTTAAAACCGCTATGCACACTTTGTGGGAGCGGGGCTATGATCGCACGTCAATGGCGGATCTTGTGTCCGCCACGGGAATGGCCAAGCCGGGCCTTTATGCCAACCTTGGTGACAAGGACGAGATTTTCCAAAAGGCTTTGCGGCTCTACCAGGAAGAGATTGGTGCGCCTCTTGTCAACGATCTTGTGAACTCACCTGAACCTCTGAAACAGAGCTTGCGAACCGCTTTGAGGGGCGTGCTGCACGCGAAAGAAGGGAGCGGACTGCCCGAGGGCTGTTTCATCGTCAACAACAGTTTCACTTGTTCGGCCCAAAGCCAGCAATTGAAACAGGCGCTTCAAGACCTTAATTTTGAGCGGCGGGACGCCTTTCTTCTGCGCTTAAGGCGGGCCGAGACCGAAGGCGAGTTGTCGAACAGCACCGATATCAATGCACTTGCAGACTTCTTCGCGGGACAAGCGGCCGCCATTTCGTCCATGGCCCAAGCTGGGCTTTCGCTGACTGAGTTGGACAAGATGATCGAGGTCAGTTTGTCGGTGCTGCCAGTAGACCCTCCGGGCGGGGGCGCGCAGGGATAAAATCCATGCACCGGAGACTTCTCAGTTGAAAGCAATATCTGTTTGATCTGTAATTGCAGTTCACATTCAGATCCCCCGGCGGGGGGCTGCAAGAGAAGCGGTCTCCAAAGTGGCAATAGAAACCCCGAAAGTGACGGTTCGGCCGAACATCAGAATAGTCCGGCGTGTCTTCGCCGGCTGTGTGGTTGGTCTGTTGGTATTGGCTGCTCTTATGGTCTCGGCTCTAACCCTTGGAGTCCTTGAGCCACTCCGGCAAACCATCGCAAGCCGCATTCTGACGGTGCAGCTCGATCGGTCGGCAGAGGTGCAAGGTCCTGTCCGGATCGAATTCGGGTCTCAGATCGTTGTGCGGATGGAGGATGCCGTCGTCGAGCGGTACAGCCAGCCAAAAGGCGGCACCGGAAGGTTTTTTGATTATGTCCGGTTTGATGCACCTTACAGACTTCTTCTCGGCGACCTATCCGGTATCTCCAATTTTGAAATGGCTGGTGCTGACATTGAATTGCTGGCGTCTCCGGGGGAGACCACTGACGAGGAACTTTCCTATTACCGGCTGCCGTCTGAGGTTATCAATCTGCCGGTGTTTGAAGCGCTGAAATTGACCGACGTTACCTTACACTACCTGGGCGTCCAAAGTGGATGGAATGAGCGAGCTAATATCCGTTCGCTCAACATTGCTCCGTCAGAAGAAACGGACACGCTCGATATTGAACTGGATGCCGACTTGAACGGAACTCCGCTTCAAATATCGGGTGAAATTGCCCGGCCACCGCAAAACGGGCCACTGCAAAATGGCGCCTTTGAACTCGCGCTGGCGTTTCCCGGCATAAACTCCAAAATTTCCGGCAGGATCAACACCTCGACAGCCTACGCCGGTGTTGAGGGTGAGCTGGAATTGTCTTCCGGCTCGCTGGCTCAAGCATTGGCCTCGGGCGGATTGACCAGTGAAGTCGATGGTCAAGTCGATGCGTCTTGGAAGTTCTCTGGAACGCTTGAGTCGTTATCGATTTCCAACATCGAGATCAACGTCACAAGCCGGCACTCCGACAAGGTGACGATTACGGGAGCGGTTGAAAACGCCAGCCTGGATCCGTCTTTGGATCTTTCGCTCAACGCGCTTTTAGCGCCGTTCGCGTCAACGGACAATGAACTGGCAATTGAAATTTTGGCGCTGGCCGGCGAAATCTACGGCCCGTTGAATGATCTGGCGATTCGCAATGCGCAAGTCAAAACCAACGCCGCCATCTTGGATATTGAGACGATCGGTCCAATCTCCGTGGGTCACATTGTTAAATCCGAAGACGGCCGGGTAGGCCTGCAGGAGCTGACTATCAATAATGGGACCGATGGCGGTCCAAACCTCACACTGGCTGGTCAGATAGATGATGTGATCGCATTGGACGGGATAACGCTTGCCGGACGTTTTGAATATCCGGTGTCCTTCTTTCTCAACTCGAACAGAGAACCACGACCGGATCTTGGAACGCTTGTCGGGCAGGTTGAACTCAGCGATTCCGATAGCTGGTTTGCTCTCAACACCTTCAAGGGGGCGGTGGAAGGCACCGATCTGCTGGATTTCAGTTTTGACCTGACCGTGCCTGAGTTGCGCCGCGTTGATGAGCTTAACTTCACAACCGAATTTGCAATTCCGGACCCTGCAGCAGTCGTAGAGCTGGTTTCGGGGGCGGCTTCAGAACCATTGCCAGATATCACTTTCTCAGGTCAAAGCAGCCTGCAAGCTGGCGAACTCGGGATTTCCGGAGAGTTTCTTTCCGGCAGCAGCGCTATCTCGGCCGATCTGAATGTTGGTCCAAAGCCCGAGACTTCTACCTGGCTCTTGAGCGGTGATATTCGCTCTGAAGCTTTGAACCTCTCGGAGTTATCAGGTCTCGCGCAGCTTGCCGAGCTTGGGTTTGAAGGACCGGAGACCGGACTTGAGATTACTGACGGTGACGCATCCCAGTTTGCGGCCAGCATTCATGTCGCAGCGAAAAGCCTAGTCGTTGGCAAAAAGAAAGCAGGTGACATCTCGGCACATGTTCTATTCGAGGACGAGGTTTTGAGCATCGCAGAGTTGGCATTGGCATATATCGGCGGACGGGTGAGCGGTAATCTCGGTTTTAACTTCAAAACAGAACCGCCGGTGGCTTCAATCAAGGGGCGGATGGAAAAGTTTCCACTCAAGAGCCTGATGAATGAGCTTGGCCTCACGGCTCCGATCAGCAGCACTGTCTACGCCAGTCTCGATCTCCACGGAGAGACCGGCTCTCTTGATGCTTTTTTGGATACGTTGAACGGCAAAGTGACAACATCCTTGTGGGGAGGACGTTTTCCGGACCGTTTGATCGAGCTCAGCGGTTTGAGTGTTTTCACTTGGCTGATGTCCGGTAACTCGGAACAGGGCGCCGAGCTGGTCTGTGCGGTTCTGCCACTCCGGTTCAAATCCGGTAAAGCGTCAGGCAATTCCCTGGTTGTCGAAACCGAAAATGTTCAGATTGTCGGAGGCGGCTCAGTCAACTTCAAAAGCGGCAATCTGGACTTGGCCTTTTTGCCGCGCGCTAAGAAAAAGCAACTTGTTGAGATTGTGTCTCCATTTGAAATCAAGGGTAGCCTGTCGGACCCGGAACTCATTGTGAAAGACGGTGGAGCTGGCCGAGCCATGGGAGAGGTCTTGTCACTTCCGATCAACGTCCTCGGTCACATCTTTTCCGGATCAGGCGCCATCGATAAAGACGCCCGCCCGTGCGTCATTCCCAAAAACACAGGTCCAAAATAGATCGCCGATTGTCTATTGGGCGAGCCCTAGAGCTTCCATGTTGGCAATTGAGGCGGGTAGCCCGGAAACGTCCCGCAGTTCAACGATCAGCCGCGGGTCGCTGTCCAGTTTTCCAAGTTCTGCAAACACGCTCGGCCAGTTGATGGTGCCTTCTCCTAACGTCCAGTGACGGTCCGCATAGCCATCAGCATCCTGAAGATGAATGTGCCTTAGGTTGTTGCCCGCAGCCTTGATGAAATAGTCGACCGGCGGTGCGCCTGTGGACCCGTGGGCGTAGTGGGCATGACCCGTGTCTATGGATATCTTCACAGATTGCGAACCGAAACTCTCGGCAAGTTCAATGCGAGCGTAAGGGTCCTTGTCTTCAATGTTTTCAAACACCAGTTCGCAACCGATATCTTCTGCGCGCTTGACCGCTTCTGTCATCGTGAGGTGACAGAGTTCGATCTTTGTTGCCCGGCCGGTCTCGTAGTTGTCGAGATTGTTGTAATCCCAAGTCGAGTAAGGGCTGTGCACGACCATGTGTGTGCCACCAATGGCTTCGCAAGCCTCAAGCCCCTGCAACAGACGTTTCTTGACGATCTCTCGTACGTCAGGGTCCTTTGCATCAACTGTAAAGCCCCAGAACGGGCCATGGATGCCAACCCGACCTTTATGTCCATCCAGCAGTTTCTTGGCGTGGTCCGCAATGGACGCCCAGTCTCCGTTTAGGACTTCCCCGGTTACAAAATCCTGTAGTTCCAGGTCCCGCTGTTTTTCAAGCATGAGATCCCGGTGGCGTTCGAAAGACGACAGCGACATGGCAGCGCCAAGGATAGGAAGACTGGACATATTCGGCTCTGAAAAATTGAACATCAATGTCCGCCTCTTAGGCGGTAACCGGTGACAGTTTTGCGACGGCCGTAAACGGTACTGGCGTGGGGCGTACCTTAATAGCCCCTTTGACGATCAACGGTTGGCGGGATGCTGCCGGTTTCCAGATACTGTTTGATGTTTTGAGCAACAATCGCAGATGCAGTGCTGGTGATTGTTGGCGCGGAGATATGAGGGAGGACTGTCACTTCAGGGTGGGACCAGAAGGGATGCTCCTTGGCCAAGGGTTCCTGGTCAAAAACATCCAGCACGGCATGCCCGACACGGCCGTCGTCAAGCGCGGCAAGAAGCGCGTTGGTGTCTACGATCGGCCCCCTGGCGAAGTTGATCAGCTTTGCACCCGGTTTCACCGAAGCCAGTGACTGCTTGCCGATCAGACCGCGTGTGTCGCCTGTCAAAGGCATCAGCAGCACAAGGATGTCGGATCGGGCCAGGACTTTGTCGAGTTCTTCTGCTCCGGCAAATGTCTCGATGCCTTTGAGTGTTTTGCGGGACCGGCTCCACCCAAGCACATTGAAGCCATTGGCTTTCAGGCGCAGTGCCGAAGCTGATCCGAGTTCTCCAATTCCCAGCACACCGATCGTTACTTCCTGAGGCGTTTTCAGGAGATGGTGTTGCCAGACATGGTCCCGCTGCTGCCGCATATATACCGGCATGTCACGGTGGAGATAGAGAGACCAGGCAAGGACCGCTTCCGACATGGTTTCCGCCATTTGCGGATCCGCGAGGCGCACGATCTGGGGACCCGTGTCCGGCAGTTCGGCGACCAGGCGCTCAACGCCGGCCCATAAGCTTTGAACCCAAACCAGGTTGGGAAGTGAGGCCACTTTTGTCGGGTCTGGATTTGCGACGATAGCGACGGTGGCTTTCTCTCGTTCAACCTGTGTCAGATCATCGAACGCCTTGACTTGCGCAATCCCGCTCAGGGCTTCGGGCAGCGCATCTTTCCATGCTTTCCGCTCCACACCGCCGACCTCGGAAACGAAAGGTATTACGGGCATCATGCAGCGAAAACTCCCGTTTCATCGGCAAATCCCTTGATCTCGATCGGATTGCCGGAAGGGTCCCGAAAAAACATGGTGCTTTGCTCCCCTGGTTGCCCTTCGAAACGGATGGTAGGCGGGATAACAAATTCGACGCCCGCGCTCGTGAGCCGGTCCGCCACTTTTTTCCAAGTGCCCATATCAAGCACCGCGCCCATATGCGGCATCGGAACCATGTGCTCGCCAACTTTTCCGGTGTTGGTGGTCTCGAAAGGTTTCCCGATATGCAGCGAAAGCTGGTGTCCAAAAAAATTGTAGTCAACCCATGTGTCGGTGCTGCGTCCTTCTTGGCAGCCCAACAATTCACCGTAGAAGGCGCGGGCGTCATCAAGATTGGTCACGTGAAAAGCGAGGTGAAAGCAGGGCTGCATATGTCGTCTCCAACTGAGGTCTTTGTTTCATAGCAGAGCCTGAGAAAAACAATTACTATGTTTTTTCTTCTCTGAGCATAGGAAAAAATATTGGACACGCGATTTTTGGAAAGCCTCCTTGCTGTGGTCGAGACGGGGTCCATTGCCGGGGCTGCGCGCCAACAAGGCTTAACCGCTGCTGCAATCAGTCAGCGGATCAAGGTGCTCGAAACTGATTTGAATTGCAGACTTCTCGTTCGTTCCGCCAAAACGGTAAAGCCATCGCCAGAATGTCAGCGGCTTCTTCCAGCAGCAAGCGCGTTGGTTCGTGATGCAAGCCGGTTGTCGTTTGGGATATCAAATGACCGTCTGAGCGGGCCCTATCGCATTGGAGCTATTTCAACGGCGTTGCTTGATGTTGTGCCCAAGGTTGTGCGGGCGTTTCGTGAACAGGCGCCCGATGTGCAACTGTCTGTTCTGCCTGGCAACTCCCGAGCGCTTTATGAAGATCTGTTGGTTGAAAAGGTTGATGCAGTGATTTGCGTCGCACCTCCGTTTCAGCTGCCGAAGGGGATCCGGTCCTTCCCGGTTGCAGAAGAGCCCTTTCTGCATATCCGCCCAGAAACGCACCTTCGGCAGGATAAAAACGATGTTCTACCCTGGATTATCTACGACCGGTCATCTTGGGGAGGGGGGCTGGCGAGCCGTTATCTCGATAAGGCACTTTCGCATGTGCCTGTTTTGTGTGAACTGGATTCCCCGGAGACCATTGCCGCAATGGTCCATGAGGGGCTTGGGCAAGCGGCAGTCCCTCGTTGGTCTGGTCTCGAAATTCATCATTCCGATCTCTGTGCTTCGGCGTCGCCAATTCCTTCCATCCCGAAGCGTTCGATTGTCTTGCTGCAACGGAACATGTCCCTCGTCGCCAAAATAGATTTGCTTTTGCAAAACACCGCATTAGGTGCTTCCGATAAATTCAGTCCACGGCAAGCAAAAGCACAACCTTAAGGTGTTTTTAATTAAAAATTAGCCAAAATAGTGTATTCAGAACTGCACTTAAAAGTCATAATGTTATCTTCTGTGGCGTTTATTGGCAGGAAAATGTCGCTGCTTGGCTAGTCTGGGAAATAAAAGGAACGATCGGCAAAAGAAGTGCAGGTCAACTGTTGTGCTGGCCGTCGCATAATGCAATGGTATTGAGAGCGAGCCCAAGAGCTTGGTCGAAATACCTGTTTCGACCTCGTGCGGCCCAATGGGCTCATGCTGAAGATTAGGGAGCAGGGTCGAAGTATATGCTACGAGTAAAGGCAGTCGAGAAGATCTTAGATCTTCCCGCCCTTTTGTGTGATTTGATCCACATTCCCAATTTACATGATCAATTGATGCGCCGGGAGGTGAATACTAGAGTTGTAGTATTCTCAGGATGCGCCAATGGAAAACTCAACAAACAGACTGCATAGGAGTACCCCATGAAAAAGTTGTTTGTCACAGTCGCTGCGACTGCGCTCGTCGGGATGGCGTCTTCCGCCATGGCCGAAGAATGCGGAACAGTCACTGTTGCGGAAATGAACTGGGCATCTGCCGGCGCGATCGCGCACATCGACAAGATCATTCTTGAAAATGGATACGGCTGTAATGTTGAGTTGGTCACTGGCGACACCATGCCGACCTTCACGTCCATGAACGAGAAGGGTGAGCCGGACATGGCTCCGGAGCTCTGGATTAACGCTGTGCGTGAGCCGCTTGATAAGGCCGTCGCTGAAGGATCTCTGATCATCGGTGGTGAAATCCTGAACGAAGGTGGTGTTGAAGGCTTTTGGGTTCCGACCGCTATCGCCGAAGAGCATGACATCTACACCGTAGCTGCCGCCAAAGAGCGTCCAGATCTCTTCAAAGGCGCCGAGGACGACACCAAGGGTGGCTTCTTCACCTGTCCGACCGGTTGGAACTGCCGCATCACGACAGGTAACCTCTTCCGCGCAAACGGTTTCGACGAAGCTGGTTTCGAACTCGTAGATCCGGGTTCTGCTGCCGGTCTTGACGGGTCTTTGGCTCGTGCAAACGAGCGCGGTGAAGGTTGGCTCGGTTACTACTGGGCTCCGACAGCGATCCTCGGCAAGTACGACATGACACTGCTCGATTTTGAAGTCGAACACGACAAGGAAGAGTGGGACAAGTGTACAGTTGTTGAAGACTGCCCGAACCCGAAGCCAAACTCCTGGGTTAAATCCGAGGTGTTCACAGTTGTTACCGAAGAGTTTGCCAAAAAAGCTGGTCCGACCATGGACTACGTGAAAGGCCGGACTTGGGACAACCGGACTGCCGGTAAGGTCTTGGCATGGATGACTGACAATCAGGCGACCAACGAAGACGGCGCATACTACTTCCTTGAAAACTTTGAAGATGTATGGACCCAGTGGGTCAGCCCGGAAGTCGCTGAAAAAGTGAAAGCTTCTCTATAATCCGTTGAAGCGAAAAGGAGCCCGCATCACGATGCGGGCTCTTCATTGAGGGGCAAAGAAACGGGACGAGAGTGATGGAGTGGTTACAAGAATTCCCCGCTATGAGCCGGGGTGGCTTGCGCGAAATGCGCCAAACAATTGACGGGGCCTTTAAGGATTTTACGCGTGCCTACGGGGACGCAATCGAAAGTGCGTTTGATCCGATCAAGGACTTCCTGATCTTTTTGGAGCAACTGCTCATCAACTCGCCTTGGCCAATTATCCTGGCAGTGCTGGTTGGGATTGTTTATCTCATGAGCCGGAACACCCGAATTACAATCGGCTCCTTGGTGGCACTTTGTGTCATCGGCTATCTCGGCATGTGGGAAGACACCATGCGCACAATCGCCATGGTGACTGTTTGTACGATGATGGCGATCGTGTTGGGTATCCCGCTTGGAATTTTGATGGCCCGCTCAGATCGAATTCAAAGCATCATCAATCCAGTGCTCGATCTCATGCAGACGATGCCGAGCTTCGTTTATCTCATTCCGGTGGTCATGATTTTCGGCCTTGGCAAAGTGCCAGGCATGATTGCGGTGGTTATCTACGCCATTCCGCCGATGATCCGACTGACCAACCTCGGTATTCGTCTTGTTGACCAAGACGTTCTTGAGGCAGCAGACGCCTTCGGTTCCAGTTCTTGGCAGAAGTTGACCAATGTGCAGCTGCCACTTGCGTTGCCAACGATCATGGCTGGCGTGAACCAGACCATCATGATGGCACTTGCGATGGTTGTTGTTGCGGCTCTTATCGGCGTGAAAGGTCTCGGTCAGCCGGTGCTGAACGCCATTGCGAACCAGTATTTGACGATGGGCGTCATGAATGGTCTCGCGATCGTTGCGATTGCCATTATTTTCGACCGCGCGACCCAGGCCTACGGTAAGCGCCTTCAGAAACACTCGGAGGTGATCCATGGGTGAGGCGACAGGCATTGAGATTAAAAATCTATACAAGATTTTTGGTCCAAACGGCAAAGACATGGTGCAGCTCGTAAAGGACGGCATGTCCAAAGCCGAGCTCAACGAAAAGCACAATCACGTCTTGGGCTTGAACAACATCAACATCTCTATGCCTGGCGGTAAGATCGAGGTGGTGATGGGGTTGTCCGGGTCGGGGAAATCCACCTTGATCCGGCACATCAACCGACTGATCGATCCGACAGACGGAGAAGTGCTCTACGGTGATGAAGACGTTTGTAAGATGTCTCAGGGTGAGCTGAGGGAATTCCGTCGCCACAAAACAGCGATGGTCTTCCAGAAGTTTGCGCTCCTGCCGCACCGGACTGTCATGAAAAACACGGTCTACGGGCTGGAAATCCAGGGCGTCTCTATGAAAGAGGCTGAGGAACGGGCTGCACGATGGATCGCTCGTGTTGGCTTGGAAGGCTTTGAAGACCATTATCCGAACCAGTTGTCGGGCGGTATGCAGCAGCGTGTCGGTCTTGCCCGTGCTCTGACAAACGATGCGGACATTTTGCTTATGGACGAAGCGTTCTCAGCGCTTGATCCGTTGATCCGTATGGATATGCAGACTGTTTTGCTTGATCTTCAGGAAGAGCTTCACAAGACAATCGTCTTCATCACTCACGACCTAGATGAAGCGCTGCGGCTCGGCGACAAGATTGCGATCTTGCGCGATGGTGCAGTCATTCAGCAAGGCACTGGACAAGAGATTGTCCTGCGGCCTGCGGACGAGTACATCGCTGATTTCGTCAAGGAGGTGAACCGTGGGCGCGTGATCCTCGTCGATACAGTGATGGACAAGACGAAGACCCTCGAGGGCGGTTTGACCGTCCAGAGCGGGATTATGCTGGAAGAAGCAGCCAAGAAGTTTGCCGAAACCGGTCAAGGCGAGTGCTGTGTTGTCAACGGTGACGGAAAGCCCTTGGGTGTTTTGAACGTTCAAGACACCATCAGTGCGATGGTGACGCCAGCGTCCCACTGAAGGCTGGAAACCAGACAAAAAGAAACCCCGGTCGGTTGACCGGGGTTTTTTGTTTGCTGTGTCCCAATCGCTTAGCGTTCTGAGAACACCGTGCGCATTGCGCGCGTGACAGGGTTGAGCAGATAGGCAAGGACTGATTTGGACCCGGTCACAATCTGCGCATTCACCTGCATGCCCGGCCGGACGGGGCTGGTTACATTCCCGGTGCCGATGGTGTTGCCGGGAAAGCCAAGGTCAGCCTTGAAATAGTACTCGCCATATTCATCTTGGAAACTGGATGCTGAGATGGTTTCCACCTCCGCGACGATCGTCCCATAGATGTTCGGGTCATAGCTGGTGATCGTGATTTCAGCCTTGTCGCCCACATTGATGTGGCCGATGTCGCGTGGATTGACCTTCACCTCAGCCACCATGCTTTCGGTCTGCGGAACGATCTCCGCGATCATGTCGCCCGGATTCACAACAGCACCACGTCCGGTTTGACCCAGTGTTTTGATGTAGCCATCAACTGGAGCCCTTACGAACAAGCGATTCTGCCTGTCTTCGAGTTTCGCGATTTCCTGTGCCAGCTCAGCCCGCTCTTGAGCAATTCGAGCGCGCTCATCGGCTACATCCCGGTTCACCTCAGCGCCCGCCTGGTTCAGGCTCGCTTGAGCTTCGGTCAGCATTTCACGGGCTTGTGCCAGATTGCCGACGAGCTGTTCCAGCGTTACCTGGGAACGTTGGTATTCACCTTTTGATTCAAGATACCGGCGGCGGGATGTGTAGCCATCTTTCAGAAGGTTTTCTTGAATCTGGAATTTTTCCCGTTCCAGCTCCACTTGTGACCGTTGCAGAACAACCTGGGCCTCCAGGCTGGCCACTTCCGCACGTTTTTGTGCGACACGAGCCGTATAAGCATCCTGTTCATCGGCGACAGCTCTGCGGTTGGCTGTGAGTGCGGCACGTTGCTGTGTGCTCAAACCGCTGACTGCCGGGTCCAAACGCAGTCCAACTGTGTTCGGATCACTGAACTCTTGGGCTCTTAGCCGCTCTTCTTCGAGTTCCAGATAACTCAGGCGGCTCTGAATGCGGCCAAGTTCGGCAGTAGTGTCTTCTTTCTCGAGGCGAGCGATCGGGTCGCCTGCCATGATGAGTTGGCCTTCTTCAACGAGGATCTCACTGACAATACCGCCCTCCAGGTGTTCGACAGCAAGGATCTGACCTGCAGGCGTGATTTCACCGATCGTGTTGGCAACTTCACGGATCTGACCAATGGCTGCCCATACCAAGAGTGCCAGGGTCGCAATCGTGAGACCGATCAACAGCCGGGTGTAGAAGGCCGGTGGAACCCCGTCCTCCAATTCGAGTGGCAATCCTACTCGGCCATAAACGGCTTTGCGAAGCGGATCTGAGGTATCTTTGGCTGCCATCGGTTTCTTCCTCGGCGGTTGTCGTGAGGTGCGGCTTTTCTCAGCGCACGCTCCAATTACTTCGATTGCTGTTTCAGGACGTCGTCCAAAATCTCTGATGGCGGACCTGCCATGGTGACCATTCCGTTCTGCATGTAGACGAGCTGGTCAGCGATCCGCATGTGGCTTGGCCGATAAGTGGTCAGGATGACGGTTGATTTACCGCGAACCTGTTCAATTTTTTTCATCAGCAGCTTGTCGCCATCAACATCTAGATTGCCGGCTGGATCATCCAGAACGTAGATTGAGGCCGGCCGTACGAAGGCCCTTGCAAGCAGGATCCGCTGTTTCACGTTGTCTGGAAGCACTTGCAGAAGCTGGCCTGTAAGACGCGTCTCAACTCCCTGAGGAAGCAGCTCTGCGTAGTTGTTGAGGCCAAAGTCTTCGAATGCGCCGCGGACCTGATCATTGTCAGCTTGCGGATTGGCCATCCGGAAGTTCTGGGCGATGGTCCCGTAGAAGAAATCGTAGTGTTCGGGCGCATAGCCGATTGCATGGCGCCATTCACCCGGATCCAGCTGGCGGATATCGAGGTCATCCACCAAGACCGCCCCCATCTGTGGCCGGTAAAGCCCCAGCGTCGCACGAACCAGAGAAGTTTTCCCTGATCCACTTGGGCCTGTGATCGCAGCGACTGCGCCTTGTTCGACCTGTAAAGAGAAATTCCGCAATGCGGGTTCCTGGCGGGCCGGATAGCGAAGCACCACGTTGGAGTAGCGGACAGTACCTAGGAATTGACGATGCAAGCTCGGGAGTTTGCCAGGTTGCCGTTCCATGTCGATCTTCAAAAGACCGTTGATCCGTTCGATCGTTTGCTGGGCCTGGCCGAGCTGCGAGAAGCTCAGGAAGGCCTGATGCATCGGGTTCAACGCGCGCCAGGACAAAGCCATGACCGCGATCAAGGCGCCTTGTGTGAGGCTTTGGTTCATCACCATGATGGCGCCGAAACCCAAAACACCGATACCGCACAGAGTCATCATCATTTGCGAGATGACCTGCATGATTTGAGACAGGTGTTTTGTTTTCAGGTTCTTCTGCGCAAAATCTGCTGACAGGGCACGAAACTTGTCGATCCAAACGTCATCTGCGGACAAATTTTGGATCGCATCGCGCTTTGACAGGATTTCTACCGTGATGTTCTGGACGCGGGATTTGGCCTCACCGGCAAGGTTGATCGCACGTTTCATCCGGGGAACGATGAGAAGCGCGGCGATGATGTAGAGCCCCAGCAAGCCGAGCGGAAGCAGCGCGAGCGGGCCGCCGATCAGTGAAAGAACCACCACGAACAAAGCAGAAAATGGCAGGTCAATCAGAGCATTAGCAAGGTTGCCGTGAAATATTTCTCGGACACCGTCAAACTGCTTCAGGCGGGTGATCTGTGCGCCAATTGGTGCTGAAGTCGTCAATGGCAAAGGCAGGTGTAGGAAATGGCGGAAGGTCGTATTCGCAACGACAGCGTCCAGTCGTGCGCCAAGGTATGCTTGGAGGCGGGATTTGGTACCCTTGACCAGCCAATCCATACACAAGATCACCGCGATGCCTATCATGAGTGTAATGAGAACGGAAACGGACTTTGCGCCAATCGCTTTGTCGTAGACGTTCATCACAAACAAGGGCAGGCCGAGCGCCAACAGGTTGGCAAGAAAGCCGATTGCCATAATCGAGGTCAGCGTACCCCGAAATCTGTGAAACAATCTGGATGACCAATGTTTGAAGCCGGAAGTGGCCGTTGGATCATCTTCGGCGATCAGGAACAGCTCTGCATCCTTCAGGGCAGAGTAATCAAGATTCACAGTTTGCTGAGCTTCGCCGCTGAAAACACGAAGCCGGCCGTCCCCGCTTGGTCCAAGGCCAACACAGACATTTTGTCCGACCTTTAACAGGCAGGGAAATTGCTCCGCTGTGAGTTGCTTGATCGGCCTTGATGAGCTGGTGACCCGGTAGTTGAGCCGGGTAAGCACGGCCCGCAAATCATAGATTTCGGTGATGCCCTCAAGATGTGGCAAAGCCTCAAACAGGTGCCGCTCCATGCCGTCCCACCCAAGTGCTTCCAGCACCGGCAAGAGGCATGCTTCAGCTGCCGTGTTTCGGTCAATATGTGTGCCTGCTTGCTGGCGGACCCGGCTTGCCAGATTTAAGCGCCGGGTAGACGGGTCTGAACCCTGAATATAAGCGGAGCTGTTTTCAAACGCTGCCAGGGACATGTCAGGCTCCTTGGCTCATTTTTGGCGCTACTTTGCGTATACGCGGCTGAAGCTTGTATTTTTTTGTTGTGGCGGGTTTTACCGGTACTGATTTCAATTTCCCGTCCTCCACCAGATACTGCTTGTCAGCAATCGCCCGGAAGGATGGGCGGTGGCTGACAATGATCATCGTGAGCTGCCCTTTGATGCGTTTAAGTCCTTCCGCAAGCTCAGCTTCGCTGCGGTGATCGAGGGCGCCGTTTGCATCATCCAGGATCAAGATTTTTGGTTCTCGGGCCAAGGCACGTGCAATCGCGATCCGCTGGATCATGGAGTCCGTGAGATTTTCCTCGATGGTGTTGCCCAATTGTGTGTCGTAGCCCAGCGGGAGCAGGTGAATATCTTTTTCCAGGCCGATGAGCTCTGCGGCCATTCGTGCGGTCTGCGGCGTCGATTGGGACCCAAACAAAGTCAGATTCTGTAAGATTGTTCCGGCGAACATCTCGGAATCGTTGCCCACGTAGGCAATGTGTTTCCTCAGGCTCCAATGATCTTCACCGTACAGATCATGACCATCAAGCAAGACTGATCCCGAAGTTGGTTCCAGGCTGCCTGAAATCAATCGGGAGAGTGTTGATCGTCCGCTACCATCTTTGCCTTCAAAGGCTATCGTTTCTCCAGCATTGACGGACAGGTTCAGTCCGTGGATCGGGACGATCACGTCATGCCTTGAATCGTATCCAGCATTTTGGATCTGTACATTGCCGATGATCGGAATATTCCGCGATTGCTGCCTGTTTTGAACTGGCAGATCAAAGAGGGATTGAGCGGCACGATAATCGTGCTTGACCCGCTGCATCTCCGTCCAGTGGTTGATGCCCCGCAAAAGAGGCTGGACGACTTGGCCCGCAAGGAGCGTACATGCAGCAACAGCACCGATGCTTATGAAGCCTCCCATCACCAGCAATGCACCAGCCGATACAACGCATACCGTTGTCAGGACAGTGAAAAAGCCGCTGCTGTTGCGCGCCTTGTTGTTCAGGTCGATCTGGTCGTAACCGAGGCGGGAGACCTGGGTCTGTAGTCTTTCAAATCGCCGGAGGATCACGGGTTCAAGCGCCATCGCCTTGATCGTGTTGAGCCCAGACAGGACTTCGAAAATGAAATCGTATTTGCGTTGGTCCTGGACAGCGCGTTTTTCAACGAGCGTATTGAGTTTGGAATTCAGGTGAGCGGTCCGCAACACGAAAATCAACAACAAGACTGGCGGGATGAAACCGATCGGGCCGCCGATGAGAAACAGGACAACGAGAAAGATAAGGCTAGCCGGGAGGTCGATCGCCAAAAGGCGCGCCGGTCCGCCGTACTGGTCTCCCAAGGACTGAAGTGACTTCAGAGAGTCCAGATGCTTGGAAACACTGGCATCGGTCACGGCATCAGAACGGGAGCAGAGCAGACGGTGCGTCGCTTCCATGTTTGCTTTGTGTGTAAAGGAAGCTGCTGACCAGGCGACAACAAATGATCTAGCAATCTTCAATACCGCATCGACCGCCAGGACGATCCCAAGCCCGACAATTAGAACGACCAGTGTATCGATAGCCTGGTTTGGAAGAATTCGGTCATATACCTGAAGAATTGTTAGGGGCATTGCCAAGCCCAATACATTTATAAGTATCGAGGCCATTACCACCGAGCGCGGCAAATTTGGGGCTTTAACTTGTTCTCCTGTCTCAGATGAATGAAATTTCAGCTGAGGTAACGCAGTGTTAGCTAAAGCATTGCTGATAAAACTGACCATACTTGGCGCCTCCTAACTCTATTAAGGCGCGCAAGTGTTTCAAAAGCGTTTACCAAGAACTATGGAACTCGCTAATTTACATCAAGATATAGTGGTATTTCACAGGTTCTGGTTGGTTTTTGTTAAGACAAGCCTGCGCGAATGGCTTCATGATCTAATGGAGCTTGTGCGAGCATGGCTGATACCGACACACCGAAAACATCTGGCAAACCGACTGAAGGCGCGGGCGCAGAAGCGGCTGCACGAACCAATTCAGGTGCGAACTCGCCAAATGCTGCCCGTGCGGAAGCTCAGGCCGGTGATCCGTACAAGCCAGCGGATGGCAACGACTACTCCTTGTCCATCAATCCAGAGGACACAGGTGAGGCAACAGTTGCCAACCTCTTCCAGGCGGTGCCATTGGAATACGAAGGAAGCGGTTCCTCTCTTCACGATGGTGACGGTCTTGGCGGTGACGGCGGCTTGAATGGCGGAGCAGGCAACGATGGTCCTAGCAACGGCTTGGGTCTGGACCGCAATGATAACGTGCCGCTTCCGGATGGTCTTCAGGATGTTGCGGAAACATCTGACGGTGGTTTGGGCGATGCTGGTGGTCTCGGAGGCGGGGATGTTCCAGAAGCACGCGGCCTTGATGCCGGGCTTTCTCAATTCAATCTCGGCGGTCAAGGCATTCCGACAAGTGACGATGGCATCGGTGACGGCATTGGCGGCGGTGGAGGCGGCGGCGATGGCGGCACGACCGTTCTGGCCGACGATGACGGTGACGACGGTGGCGATGATGCCGGCGACGATGACGATGGCGGTGATGGCGACGGCGGCGGCGATGATGATCTCGGCGAACCGATCGGCCCGCTGACTGATATCAATCTCGATGTAAACTTTGTCGAAGAAAACGCAGATCCTGGAACAACTGTCGGGGTTGTCGCATTCGCAGAAGATCCTGATGGAGACGACGTTACCTATTCCATCGTCGGCGACTCGCCATTTGTTATCGATCCAGAGACCGGTGTGATTTCTGTTGGTCCCGGTGCAGTCATTGATCGAGAAGAAACGCCCGCTATCAGTGTGACGGTGCAAGCGACTTCCAGCGATGGATCGTTTGCGGTTGAGACTTTTGTCATCCAGATTGGAGACGATAATACAGAGTTTCAGATCGGGCCTGTTGTAGACACGGACACAACAGACAACTTTATTCTCGAAAATTCTGATCCAGGCACGGTTGTTGGAGTAACGGCATTCGCCGAAGATCCGGATGCAACCGATACGGTGACTTACGAAATCGTAGGCGATACGCCGTTTGTCATCGACCCGGTTACGGGTGTTATCAGCGTCGGACCCGGCGCCGAGATTGATCGCGAAACCACACCGTTTTTCGATGTAACGGTCCAGGCCACGTCCACGGATGGATCGACCTCTCAGGAGACTTTCCGGATCACCGTTGGTGACGACAATTCGGAATTTCCGGTCGGTCCGGTGATCGATACGGACGAAGACGCCAACTTCGTTCAGGAAAACGCTGTCGGAGGAACGGGCATCGATGTCACGGCCTTTGCCGAGGACCTCGATGATACAGACACGGTATCTTATGAAATTATCGGCGATAGCCCGTTTGTTATCGACCCCGTCTCAGGTGTGCTCACGGTAAAGGACGGTGCAGTCATTGACCGGGAAGAGACCCCGTTTATTGATGTGACCGTGCGGGCGACGTCAACGGATGGAACAACTTCCCAGGAAACCTTCCGGGTAGACGTTGGTGATGAGAATGAATTCGCGATCGGCCCGGTTACCGATGTTGACGATGACACAAACTTTGTCGAAGAGAATTCAGATGGCGGCACGGTTGTTGGAGTAACGGCATTCGCCGAAGATCCGGATGCAACCGATACGGTGACTTACGAAATCATTGGCGACACGCCGTTCGTCATCGATCCAACGACCGGTGTGATCACCGTCGCCCCGGGTGCTGACATCGACCGTGAAACCACGCCATTTGTAGATGTAACGGTACAGGCGACCTCGACCGACGGCTCGACGTCTCAGGAGACCTTCCGTGTCACCGTAGGTGACGCCAACGAGTTTGGCATTGGGCCGGTGACCGACACCGATGCAGAGCAGAATTTTGTCCTTGAAAATTCTGATCCAGGAACGGTCGTTGGTCTTACTGCCTTTGCAGAAGACCCGGATACAACCGACACGGTTACGTATGAAATTGTTGGCGACTCGCCGTTTGTCATTGATCCGAACAGCGGTCTTATAACTGTTGGCCCGAACGCAGATATTGACCGTGAGACAACTCCATTCATTGATGTGACTGTCAAAGCGACGTCCACTGATGGATCGACGTCTCAGGAAACCTTCCGGGTTGAGGTGGGTGATGACAACGAGGGCGACATTGGCCCAGTCGTCGATATCGATAAGTCAAACAATGACTTGAACGCTGTGGCTGAAAACGGAACTGGTGGCGAAGAAGTCGGTATTACGGCTTTCGCTGAGGATCCGGATGCAACAGACACGGTGACCTATTCGACCGATGATCCGCGGTTCGATATCGATCCGGACACCGGTGTTCTGACCGTCAAGCCAGGCGTTAGCTTCGACTACGAGCAGACCAAAGCCGTTGACGTTGAAATCACCGCGACTTCGTCGGATGGATCATCTTCAACGGGAACGTTCACTGTCAATATTCTAGATGTGAATGAAGCGCCTGATCTCACCTTTGAGACCGGCGATGTCGATGGCGTGAGCGCAACTCTTACTTTTGTATCAGAAGGTGCAAACTACAGCAGTTCGCTGGGTGTGTTCGTGATGGACGCGAACGGTGATCCGGTTGCTGGTCAAATCGTTTGGACAAACGGCAATGAGCTTACGCCGGGCGATACCGTGAATGTCGCGTTCCCGAATGTTGATGCGGCCAATATCGGTTATTTCCTTATCCCGGATGGCGCTGACCAGAACCCGGGTATTGCCGCCGGCGACATGGTGACTTTCCAGAAAGACAGTGATGGAAACTGGCAAGCCGTCGCGCAGGATGGGACACCTCTGACTGGCCAAGGTGCCGATGCCTACTTCTCTGGAGGCGCGGGCCTTAATCCAGACGGATTGGACCACACGGTCGAAAGTGGTGTCACGATCGGTTTCGAAGATTTGGTCAACAATGGCGACGAAGACTTCGATGACTTTGTCTTCCAGACCCAAACAACTGACTTTGACTACCGGACAACGATCGTTGAGGAAGTTGAAGGCGCTGAAGCAGCGCCCCTGTCGGTTATTGATCCGGACGAGGGCGACACGCACACCTTTACCGTGTCCGATGACCGGTTCGAGGTTGTTGTTTCAGGGGGCAAGTATGTCCTGAAACTGAAAGATGATCAGGCGCTTGATTACGAAACCGAGACACAGGTGAGTGTCACAGTAACGGCCACCGACTCTGGTGGATTGTCCGACACGGAAACCATCATCATTGACGTTATCGATGTCAATGAGAGCGAAGAGCCGATTGGGCCGCTCTCCGACAGCGACACGAGCGACAACCTCGTAGCTGAGAATTCCGATGCCGGAACAGTGGTGGGCGTCACGGCATTCGCGACTGATCCTGATGCCATTGACACCGTGTCGTATGAGATCGTTGATCAAGACTCTCCATTCGTGATCGATCCGACTTCTGGTCTGATCTCGGTTGCGCCGGGTGCGGACATTGACCGGGAGACGACCCCGTCTATTGATGTCACGGTCAAAGCAACGTCTACGGACGGGACGTCGACAACGAAGACCTTCACGGTTGAAGTTGGCGATGAGGATGAGTTCGACATTGGTCCGGTTTCAGATGTCGACACCAGCGACAACACCATTTCGGAGACTGCTGACGGCGGCGAAGACACCGGTATCACGGCCTTTGCCGAGGACGAGGATGCAACCGACACCGTCACTTACGAGTTGACAGGTGGCAACGATCGCTTCGAGATCGACGAAAGCTCCGGCGTTATCACGGTGAAAGACGGAGCGCAGTTTGATGCGGAGACAGAGCCGACCGTCGACGTAACCGTCAAGGCGACCTCCACGGATGGGTCTTCGTCCAGCAAAACCTTCTCGATCGACGTGACGGACGGCAATGAGCCGCCGGATCTGATCGTTGAGTTGGAGAATGCGTCCAACGAGTTGGTGATCAATGGTGGTTTCGAGAATTTCTCTGGAACCTTGAGCGGCACAGATGGCACCGGCTGGTACGACACGCCGGACACCATTGAAGGCTGGACCTACAATGACGTCGACATCCATCAATCGGCGCGTCACGGCGAGGGCACAACAGATGGCGCGCACCGCCTGGATCTGACAGCTGACGACAACGGCACGATCTCTCAGACAATCGAAGGTCAGTTGGACGGCCATGTCTACACACTGTCGTTCAATATGAACTCGCGTGGCAATCGGTCTGGCGAAGGCGTTGCCGAGGTATATTGGAACGGTGAGCTCATCGACACCATTGATCCAACCGATGGCGGGGGCGACTGGCAAAGCTACAGCTATGACATTGTTGGTGGATCTGGTGACGGCTCCAACACGCTGACGTTTGTTGAGAAGGGCTCTGACAACAGCCACGGAACCTACATCGACACCGTGTCGATCAAGGCGGATGGCCGCATCGCTATCCTGGAAGAGTTCAAGGGCGCTGAAGTCGCGCCGCTTTCTGTCATCGACCCGGATGTGGGCGATACGCACACCTTCACCGTGTCCGATGACCGGTTCGAGGTTGTGGCTGCAGATGGCAAGTATCTGCTGAAGCTGAAAGATGACCAAGCGCTCGACTATGAGACCGAGCAGCAGGTCACGGTCCAAGTGACAGCGACAGATAGCGGTGGTCTTTCCGACACTGAAACCGTCATTGTCGACGTGATCGATGTCGATGAAAACTCAGAGCCGATCGGTCCGCTGTCGGATAGCGATACCAGCGACAACCTGGTTGCGGAAAACTCCGATGCTGGCACTGTTGTTGGCGTAACGGCGTTTGCGACCGATCCGGACGCGGCCGATGACGTGACCTACGAGATCGTTGATCAAGACTCTCCGTTTGTGATTGATCCGACGTCTGGCGTGATCTCTGTCGCACCGGGTGCGGACATTGATCGCGAGACGACTCCGTCGATCGACGTCACGGTCAAAGCAACGTCGACGGACGGGACTTCGACGACGAAGACCTTCACGGTTGAAGTCGGTGACGAAGACGAGTTCGACATCGGTCCTGTTTCAGATGTCGATACCAGTGACAACACCATTTCTGAGTCTGCTGATGGCGGCGAAGACACCGGCATCACCGCTTTTGCCGAGGACGAGGATGCGACTGACACCGTCACCTATGAGTTGACAGGTGGCAACGATCGCTTCGAGATTGACGAAAGCTCCGGCGTTATCACGGTGAAAGACGGTGCGCAGTTTGATGCGGAAACAGAACCGACTGTCGACGTGACCGTGAAGGCAACGTCCACGGATGGATCTTCGTCCAGTAACACTTTCTCGATTGATGTCACAGACGGCAACGAGCCGCCGGATCTCGTTGTTGAGTATGGCGACATCGGCACCAACCTCATCAAAAACGGTTCGTTCGAGTCCTTCGATGTTGCCACCGGAAAGTGGAATCAATTTTCGGAAGACAGTTCAGGTGCCTGGACGAGTAACGGCAAAATGGAGGTCTGGGACAACTTCGGCGGTATAAAAGCCACCGAGGGTGACCAGCATCTCGAGTTGGATTCTGAAAAGAACGTCAATTCGATTTCCCAAACCGTCGAGACGTCGGTGGGTCAGGTTTATGACCTTTCATTCGATGTCCAGGCGCGCAGGGATGATGCCTCCAACACCGTCGAGGTTTATTGGAACGGTGAACTGGTTTCCACTGTCGATCCAGCTTTCGGCAACTGGGAAACGCTTGAGGTCCAGGTTGTCGGAACAGGCGGCAATGACGTCCTTGAGTTCCGTGAAACCAGTGAAGACAACAACACCTATGGCGCGTTCATTGATAACGTCGAGCTGACCGGCACAAACCGGATCGGCGTCTATGAAGAATTGGAAGGTGCCAAGGTTGTTCCGCTCTCCGTCATCGATCCTGATGTGGGTGACACGCATACTTTCACAGTGTCCGACGACCGCTTCGAGGTGGTTGCCGCCGACGGCAAGTATCTGCTGAAGCTGAAAGACGACCAGGCGCTCGATTATGAGACCGAGCAACAGGTGACTGTCCAGATCACGGCAACCGACACCGGCGGTCTGTCCGATACGGAAACAGTGGTAATCGACGTCATCGACATTGACGAGGGTGCGGAACCAATCGGCCCGCTGACCGACAGCGACGCTACTTCGAACCTGGTTGCGGAAAACTCCGATGCTGGCACCGTTGTTGGTGTGACAGCGTTTGCGACCGATCCGGATACGTCTGACGATGTCACTTATGAGATCGTAGATCAGAACTCTCCATTCGTGATCGACCCGACGTCTGGTGTGATCTCGGTCGCTCCGGGTGCGGATATCGACCGCGAGACCACGCCGACGATTGACGTTACGGTCAAGGCGACGTCCACAGACGGGACGTCCACAACGAAGACCTTCACGGTTGAAGTGGGTGATGAAGATGAGTTCGACATCGGTCCTGTTTCAGATGTCGATACCAGTGAAAACACCATTTCTGAGTCTGCTGATGGCGGCGAAGACACCGGCATCACCGCTTTTGCCGAGGACGAGGATGCGACCGATACGGTCACCTATGAGCTGACTGGCGGCGGTGACCGCTTTGAGATTGATGAGACCTCGGGTGTTATCACTGTCAAAGATGGTGCTCAGTTCGATGCCGAGACCGAGCCGACTGTCGATGTGACGGTAAAGGCGACCTCAACGGATGGATCTTCCTCCAGCCAGACGTTCTCGATCGACATCACGGACGGCAACGAGCCGCCGGATCTCATCGTTGAGCTGGAAAGCGGTTCGCAGCAGTTCATCATCAACGGCAGCTTTGAGAACTTTGACGGACAGTTGGGCGGCTCGGATGGGTCTGGCTGGTACCAGGATCCGAATTCGATTGAAGGCTGGACCTACGACAACGTTGATGTCCATCAGGCGGGCCACAACAACTTCGGTGCCACTGACGGCAATCACCATCTGGATTTGGCTTCGGTCACGAACGGTTGGGCATCCCAGCAGATCGAAGGCCAGATGGAAGGTCAGGTCTACGAGCTTCAGTTTGACATGAAGTCTCGGGGTGGTGTCGGCCAGAGTGTTGCCGAGGTTTACTGGAATGGTGAGCTGATCGACACGATTGATCCGGCGACCACGGGAACCGGCTGGCAGACCTACAACTTCAACATTGTCGGTGGATCCGGTGACGGCTCCAACACGCTGACCTTTGTCGAAATCGGGTCTGACAACAATGGCGGAGCACTGATCGACAGCGTTTCCATCGTCTCAGACAATCGCACAGCTGTTGTTGAAGAGTTCTTCGGCGCGGAAATCGCTCCGTTGTCGGTCATTGATCCTGACATAGGCGACACCCACACGTTCACGGTGTCCGATGACCGGTTTGAAGTTGTTGTCTCTGGCGACAAGTACACGCTCAAGTTGAAGGACAATCAGGCACTCGATTATGAAACTGAAACGCAGGTTACCCTGGAAGTAACTGCGACTGATCAGGGCGGTTTGTCTGATACGGAAGTGGTGGTGATTGATGTCATTGACGTCGATGAGACCAACACACCGCTCACAGATCTCATCGACAGCGACACATCGGATAATGTGATCGCCGAGGGCGCGACGGCAGGCACTGTTGTTGGTTTGACGGCGTTTGCAAATGAGCCGGATGCCGGGGACAGCGTGACCTACGCAATCACTGATCCGCGTTTTGAGATTGACCCGGACACCGGTGTGGTGACCGTTGCGGACAATGCCAGCTTTGATGCGGAGCAAACACCGTTTATCGATCTGGACGTTACGGCAACCTCTACAGATGGATCCAGTGTTACTGAGACATTCCGGATTGATGTCACGGAGTTTGACGAGCCGCCAGTGGCAAATGACGATGCGGCGACAGTCGGGCTGACCAAGACATCTTTCTACTACAGCGATGATGACGGTGAAATCCACCTGATCAGTTCGGATGGTTCCGACGTTGTGATCGGGTCGACGGGTGTTGGTGCGATGACCGACATTGCGCTGGACAGTGCCGGAAATCTCTATGGCATCAGCTTCAGTAAGCTTTACTCCATTGATCCGGATACTGGCGAGGCGTCGCTTATTTCAACCTCTCGGTTCGGAACGTCGATGAACGCTTTGGAGTTCGGGCCGGATGGTACGCTCTACGCTGCGGACACTTCTGGGAAACTGTACTCAGTCGACTTTAACGATGGCAGCCTGACCACGATCGGGCAGATGGACTATGGTTCTGCCGGTGATTTGGCCTTTGCCAACGGCAGTTTGTACCTGTCAACATCCACCGGCAAAATCGTGGAAATCGATCCGGATACCGGGGCGACCATTGATGTTGTTGCGACCTTGCCGGTGTCCAACGCCTTTGGGTTGGTCGGTGACGATGGCGGGCAACTCTACGCCTTCACCAATGGCGGCCGCGTTTATCAGATCGACCCGGAGACGGGGACTGTGTCTGTTCCGGATGACTATGTCATGAACGACAGTGGTTGGGGCGCAACGGAGACTGCCGACTCGTCCGGTCAGACAGCAAAAGTGGAAGGCAATGTCCTGACCAATGACACGGATGCGGAAGGTGCTCTGACGGTCACGAACGTCTCCTTCGACGGCCAGGATTATGCGCCGGGCTCGACCATCCCAGGTGACTACGGATCGCTGCTGATCAACTCTGACGGTACGTACACCTACATCCTTGATCCCGACAGCCCCGCCGCGCAGGCACTTGGCCAAGGGGAATCCGATGTCGAAGTGTTCACGTACACCGTCACCGACAGTGGTGGGAACACGGACACTGCAAACCTGAAGATCACCGTCAACGGATATGATGATGGACCGGCAGTGCCGAACACAGATATCGGCCCGGTTCAGGATGCCGATTCTGCCAAGAACCTTGTTGCCGCCTCTGTTGCAGCGGGGGCGTTGGTTGGGTTGACGGCGTTTGCAGAAGATGCAGATGCCGCAGACACGGTGACCTACACGATCGACGATAGCCGGTTCGACATTGATGAAGACACCGGAGTTGTGACCGTGGCTGATGGCGCAACCCTGACACCGGGTGAAACCATCGATGTTGTCATCACGGCAACGTCCAGCGATGGATCAGAGTCTTCCGGAACTTTCCCGATTGACGTGGTTGCCGGTAGCAACGCTGCCCCGGATCTCATCGTTGGCAATCCGGTTAATGTGACCGAAAATTCTGCTGGCGCGGGAGTGGTGGCACTCTCTGTTGTCGATCCGGACGTCGGAGACACCCATACGTTCACTGTATCTGATGATCGCTTTGAGGTCGTGCCGGATGGCAACGGATACATGTTGAAACTGAAAGATGGGGTCGAACTCGATTACGAAGAAGAGCAAAGCATCACACTTGATGTAACGGCGACCGACAGCGGTGGACTTTCAGATACGGAGACCATCACGCTGGATATCATCGATGTTGACGATACAGATGATGATTTGCCGCCAGTCGCCGGTGATGATGATGATGACGATGATCGCGACGATGATGACGATGAGCGCGACGACGACAATGAGCTCGCAGCTTCCTCGGCTAGCCGCTTCAGCAATGATGGCGATGATGATGACGAGAGCGAAGATGAAGACAGCAATGTCATCGAACTCCCGACATTCCAGGTTGGCACGGAAGATGACGATGAGCTGGTTGGCGAAGATGCCAATGACGCCTTGTTCGGCAAGGGTGGTGACGACATCTTGAGCGGTGAGGGAGGCAGCGACGCTCTCTTTGGCGGCCCGGGTGATGACACGCTCGATGGTGGCCCAGGTGACGACAGCATGAATGGTGGTGACGGCTCCGACGTCTTTGCCTACATGCTGGGCGACGGCAACGACTCCATCTACGGCGGTGCCGGTGAAAACTGGATTGATATCATTGATCTCGGTGACGGCACGAATGGCACCCAAATCGGTGAATACGGCACCGACTGGTCGGTGACCGTGACCGATGGGAGCATTGAGAATGTCGATCCACTCAACGGTGAAGTGTCATTGTCTCAAGACTCCGGTGGCCACATCGATCTTGCAGACGGCGGCCGCGTCGACTTTGCCGAGATCGAGGGTATCCAATACTCCTGATCCGGACAGCTTCTAAAGCACAAAAAAGCGGGCCTTGCAGCCCGCTTTTTTAATGTCGGCAGCTTGACCGTCTATTGGATCGGAGGAAGCGCTTCTGCTTGGATGATCACCGGTTCGGTCTCTGCAATCTCAATGACGCCAGACTGGAACGGATCATTCTCCGTCGGCCCGAGACGCAAATCCCACGTATTGAATTCAGGGATAATCCGGGACGGCGGCGCCGGCCTCTCTTCGATAATAGCGAAGTGCTGCGGTGCCAGTCGGCCGATATTGGCCAGCAGGAAAAAGTCCGCGATTTTCGCGTCATACTGGGCCCGGACGTAGTCGACCTGGCTCAATAGCAACTCACGTTCACCGTCCAGCACGTTGAGCAATGTGCGTTGGCCGCTTTCAAACTCGACTTGAAGACCTTTGACAGCGCGCTTGTTGGCTTCGATCGCGCGGACACCAGCTTTGGCCCGAAGGCGCGCCGCCGCGCGTTGCTTCATGGCACGAATGACGTTCTCGCGGATAATCTGTTGCGTATCATCCAGCTCATACTCTTCCTGCGCTGCGGTGTATTTGGCACGCTTCACTGATGCAATGTTTCGACCACCGGTGAAGAACGGAGCCGTCACCCGAATGCCGAGCCGGTAGTCTTCCCGATCGCGGTCGCTGAAATCGCGCCGGTATCCATTCGACCATTCGCCTTCCAAGGAAACCCGGGGCAGCATGTCGCCAACTGAGGCGCGCGCAGCATATCGTGCCGCCCGCGCGTCATTCATCGCGGCGCGAATGGACGGATTGTTCTGAAAAGCAACTGTGATGGCATCATCAAGA
Organism: Roseibium sp. MMSF_3247; assembly: GCF_030733765.1. Classification (NCBI taxonomy): domain Bacteria; kingdom Pseudomonadati; phylum Pseudomonadota; class Alphaproteobacteria; order Hyphomicrobiales; family Stappiaceae; genus Roseibium; species Roseibium sp. MMSF_3247. Next base: position 521,497 of record NZ_JASHII010000003.1, on the reverse strand, counting down.
CCAGCAGGTTCGATGGTCTTGGGGATGCCCGGCCAGCCAATTTTTCCAGGTTTTTGCCCGGTGAGGCGTTCATAGAGCGCTTCTGACGCTTCCAAATCGCCAACAGCCTGGTCCTTGTTCCCTTGAGCTTCCGCAAGGCGGGCAAGAGCCTGTTCGATGTCGGTACGCGTGGCATCGCCAGATTTGTAACGTGCTCGTGCAGCATTCACCTCACGCTGCACAACATTTGTGTAAGACTTCAAATAAGCCAGTACGCCGCGGTCCCGGACCACACGCAAATAGGCGTCGGCTGTGTTGAACAATAGCGTCTGTTCGGCACCGATGAGCTGGTTGCGGCCGGATTGGGCTTCTTCATGGGCCTGATTGAGTCGGTTTACACCGGCAAAACCCTGGAAGAGCGTCTGCGACATGGAGACGCCAAGCTCGTGGAAGTACTCCCGGTCACTTGACAATGTGTCCCGAGTGTTCCGGAACGAATTGTGTTCGCCGATGTAACTGCCGGTCACTGTCGGAAGGAACTCTGAACGCGCAGTCCAGACACCTTGGTTGGTCGCTTGATATCTGGACCGTTCTGCTTTCAGGCCGGGGTTCAAGGCATATGCAGCGCCCATCGCTTCTTCGAGGGACTGGGCGTATGAGGGAGCGCCTGACATCAAAACGCCGACCAAAGCAGCGCTCGCCATCAGCAATCGCGAGAGCGTTTGCCGATCGTTGCGTCTACTTTTTCCAGTTGTCGAAGATGCGTTCGAGTTTGTCATAGCAGCACCGTTTTCGTTATCTGCTACTAAGGTAAAGTTTTATAGTTAATCAAAGGTAATTGTAATCAATTGTTTATCGTTAATGCCTGTCAATAAAATAGTAGATATCATATTGTAATAATTGTCTAGAATATTAATTTTTGAATTGTTTTTGTTAATGTTCAAATATTTTCAAGGTCTGTGGGATGAAATTCTTTATCCGGCGCGTCTTTTTTCGGTTTCTCGTGCCGACTTGATTTGGCCTGGCAACAGGTGCTTTCCGAAGAGGAAGCCTTGCACTTGCTGGCAACCCATTTCTTTCAAAAAGTTCAATTGCTTTTCAGTTTCGACGCCTTCGGCGATAACGGGTATACCAAAGCTGTGTCCTAGCAAAACAGCGGAGCGCAAGATCGCCCTGGCTTGCGGGCTGTCCTCAAGAGATTGAGTGAAAACACGGTCGACTTTCAACTTGTCGAACGGAAATGCCTGCAAGGTGTTGAGAGAGGAATAACCAGTTCCATAATCGTCCATCGCCACCCGAACTCCCATTTCGCGTAACGCAATAATGGTTTGAAGTACTCGGCTGTGGTCTTCGATAGGGGTGCTTTCGGTCAGTTCTATTTCAAGGCGATGCGGTTCCAATCCTGTTTCCATGAGCACTGTTGAGACCAGGCCACTGAAATCACTGCGGGTAAACTGCGAGGGGGATGCGTTGACGGAAACTGCGACCGGGTCTTGCCAGTCAGCAGCGGCGCGGCAGGCCTCCCGCAGCACCCAGGCACCAATATCCAGAATGATGCCCGAGCGTTCGGCAATCGGAATAAAGTCCTCTGGAGGAATTTGTCCCTTCTCCGCGTGGCGCCATCGTACGAGGGCTTCGTAGCCTACAAGTTCACCGGTTTTGGTTTGGTTCTGTTTCTGGAACAAAAGGTTCAGCTGATTGTCCAGAGTGGCGTAACGAAGGTCTGCCGCCAATGCGGCTTCCCAACGATTGTTTTCCTCCATGCCGGTGACGTAAGGTTGAATGGAATTCCCACCGATGGATTTTGCCCGTTTCGCCGCAAGGTTTGCGCGTTGGACCAGCTGTGCCAGGTTCTCACCATCCCTTGGCGATACTGCGACACCAATGCTGCACTGAATAGAGAGCCGGTAGGTTGCTGTTTGTATGGGGCGTCTGGCCATATCGCGGACCTGACGGGCTAAACTGGTTGCTTCGTCCAAGGTATTTACAGTCGGGTTTATGATGAGAAACTCGTCACCATAAAACCTTGAAATGACGATGGGGTCTGCGAATTCTTCCCGGAAAAGACTGGCCATTTGCTTCAAGACTGCGTCGCCGGTCGCGTAGCCGTGTAGCTCGTTCACTGTTTTGAACTGGTCAAGGCTGACAAGAACCACTGCGCAGATTTTTTGGTTTTGGCTAGCTTCCTTGAGCAATTGTTCTGCAATGTTCTCGACATAATGCCGGTTTGGAAGGTGGGTGAGGGGATCCTGCAAGGCCAAATGCTGGTAGGTTCTGCGGGACAAGTGTTTGTAGTGATGTTCCAGAACATCTCCAGATGCCGCGAAAACAGCACAGAGCGCGGGTAGCAAAACAGAAACAACCAGGGTCTGGGACACCGGCAACAAGTTCATTCCCGGCGGAAACCAGTATGGGACCTCAGGTGGAACCGAGGTTGGTGAGGCAAGGAGGCACACGACTGCCGGGATGGAGATAAAACAGACACCCTGGACCAGTTTGGTCTTAGCAGCTGCGTCAAGGGCCACAGGAAAAAGCGCGGCTCCGAACACGGTGCCAAGGATGATTGGCCAGATGGCTGAAAGTCCGGCTCCTGCCTGCATGCCGGCAACCTTGTAGGAAAAACCAATCATTAAAAAGGTTGTTGCGACACCTGCTCCATAAACAATGCCGCTGATGACCTGCATCACCAGGTTTTTAGCCAACTGTGGGAGCCAGATGCTCACAAAAGTGCCGGTTGTTGCGATAAACAAGGCGGCCATGAGCGTCGCAAACTGAAATCCCGTCTGTGACGATGGAATAGGTGCGGCTGCGGCAAACACACCGGCAGCCCACAGCGAAGTGCCAAGCACCAAAGAGACCCAGATCAATCGAATAGTCCGCGCTTTTCCGGCGCTCTTGTTTAGCCTTCCAATGAGTTGAACAGAGAAGACCGCTCCGGCGATGCAAAGCGCAAGCGAAAAAATCAAGAGAACAGAATTGTAGTTTGACGATATTACAGCTGTCGCCAAGTTCATATAGGCCCCCACGTACTCCGTGAGAGGTTAAGTTAAAAGTAATAACAAACAGTTTTTATGTAAATCTATAATATTGTCTTTTTTATCTATTGTAATAATTTCGCATATTTGTTTTTAGGCCAGGAATTTTTGGAGCGCTGTAGGCGCTTGTAGGCGACATCAAATTCGGTGGTCAGGCGCCAATGAAGGGTGGTTTCCCGAAAGGTGTTCATAAAAGGCTCTCAAGGTGATCCTGATTTGAGGCAGCGTGTCTTCGAAGGCCGAATTTAGCTTTCCAAGCTTATCGCACCCCACCTGTCGTCTCGTGTATTCGTCTCTATATATTGGCAGTTTTACGAATTATTTTATGTTGAGTGTATTTCTAATTTATTAATTAATAACAATGCCTTAGATCGAATATGGTGGCATCTATTCCGTTGCGTAACGTGTTTAAATAAAATCTTAATGATAAAATTTACAAGCCAGAATGAATTTGGCCTCAGAACCGTCCCTCAACAAACTCGTTTGATGCAATTCTGCTGCTTCTGGTATGCCAATGAGACGGCCAGGAGCGGTAGCGTCTGTCCAAAGCGGGTTTCGTGCCGTGCCACAAGAACCAGGTTCGCCCGCCAATGCTTGCTCGTGTCAAAGAGACCCGCGTTAACAACGCATATGAAAAACTTAAAACAGATATACTTAGCGGTGAACTTGCGCCCGGATTTCAGGCGCCCGAACCAGAGATAGCTGCCCGTCTTGAAATGAGCCGCACACCAGTCCGCGAAGCGTTGATCCGTTTGGAGTCAGAAGGGTTGGTGTCGTTGATCCCGCGGCGGGGGGCGAAGGTGTTGTCCATCCAGCTTCAAGACCTGACAGAGGTGATGGAAATCCTCGCGGCGCTTGAGGGGCTGGCGGCCTCACTTCTTGCTCGACTTGAAAACAAAGCCGATGCGCTTGCAGAGTTGGAGTGTGCGTCGACGGCCGCGTTGCTTGCGCGGGAACAGAACGATCTAAATGGATGGATTGATCAAGACGACCGCTTTCACAGGATAATTGCCAGATACAGCAATGCACGCCTTGAGCGGGAAATCGGTTTGAATCTGGATCAGATTCATCGGGCGGTCCGCGTTCTCACACGAATGAACGGTGCTCCTGTTGAGGCGGATGCAGATCATCGCTCTTTAATAGAGGCTTTCTCAGGTGGCAATGAGAAAGCAGCAAGCGAAATAGCCCAGGCTCATAGATTGAGTGCCTTGCAAGCACTGATATCTGTTTTCGAACGTAGCGGCGTTTCGCAATTGTGATTTTTTCCAGCAGCTTATCGATAACTCGGTGTTTTTAGATTGAAAAGGGTTCCGGCGCGGATTCGATCTCTACAAAACGGGCACCGCTGACTTGCGAGGAAGCCTCTAGAGCACAATTGATTTCTGTTTCTGAGGGGTGACGGTAGCCAGACGCTCTCCCGGCGTTTTGCAGCAATTTTCAATCTCACGGCTGAAACTGTCATAGCATTTTCATATGAGCGTCGAATAAGGTTCATATGAAAATGATTGATTGTTGGGAACAGCCGCTGAGCGGTTCGATCCAGATTTGTTTGTACCTGGTCGGACGAGATATGGCAGCGGCGGCAGGAATGTTGGGTGCGTCGTATGCTCGGGCAAATTGATATCACAAAACGGCAGGCAGAGATTGCTGATCTGGTTCAAAAAGCCGGATTTGCCTCAGTTGAGGAATTGGCCGAGCGGTTTGAAGTGACAACCCAGACAATTCGCCGCGATGTAAACGGACTTTGTGAACTTGGAATTTTGCGCCGGACCCACGGTGGCGTCGAGCCACCAGCGCGCGCTGCCAACATCCACTACTCCACCCGGCAGATTCTGAACCTTCCGGGCAAGCAGGATATCGCCCGTCAGGTCGCAGCTCGGGTTGAAAACAATCAGTCGATAGCTTTTTCCATTGGTACAACGCCTGAGATCGTGATGCAGGCTTTGACCGGTCACGAGAATCTGGCGGTCTTCACCAACAATTTGAACGTAGCGTTCAGTGCATCAAGCAATCCGTCTTTTCAGGTAACGATTGCGGGTGGCCGGCTGCGCTACGGCGACAGGGATGTTCTTGGGTCATCTGCCCAGTCGTTTTTTGCGAACTACAAGGTGGATATCGGCATCTTTGGTGTTGCCGGGGTCGATGAAGACGGCACGCTGCTTGACTTCCATGAAGACGAGGTCGCGGCCCGTCAGGCTATTCTGGCCAATTGCCGGACTTCCTATCTTGTTCTCGACAACAGCAAGTTTGGCCGGAGTGCCCACGTTCGGGGCGGCCACTTGAGCGACGTCACAGATATTTTCACCGACAAACCTGTGCCTCAGGCCTTTCTGGAGAGTTTGAAAGATGCACAGACCATTGTTCATCTCCCCGGATCGGCGGAGGGTGAACAATGACAGACCTGAACCTGTCCAGTGCCGGTAAGCCGATCGTTCTGGAGAACATCTCCCGGGTCTGGGGGGAGACGGTGGCCGTCGATAACCTCAGCATCACAATGCCCGCAGGGTCTTTTACAGCTCTTTTGGGGCCGTCCGGTTGTGGCAAATCCACAACCTTGAGGATGATCGCCGGACTGGAAAGCGTTTCGTCGGGAAGCATCAAGATTGGTGAAAGCGATGTGACCCATACACCGTCATCAAAGCGCGATTTGTCTATGGTGTTTCAGTCCTATGCATTGTTCCCGCACCTGTCGGTCGCAGAGAACATCATCTTCGGATTGAAGGTGCGCCGCGTTGGCCGTGCGGAACGCGATGAGCGCTTGCAGAAAGTCGCTGACCTTCTGGGCTTGTCCCAGCTTCTGGAGCGGAAACCCGGCCAGCTTTCCGGCGGTCAGCAGCAGCGGGTTGCGCTGGGCCGGGCGATTATCGGCGAGAAGCCGATCTGTTTGATGGACGAGCCGCTGTCCAACCTTGATGCTAAACTTCGCCACGAAATGCGGGTGGAAATCCGTGCGCTGCAGCGGCAGCTCGGTTTTACCATGGTCTATGTCACCCACGATCAGGTTGAAGCCATCACAATGGCGGACCAGGTCGTCCTGTTAAACAAAGGGCAATTGGTTCAGGCCGCAGGGCCGCGGACGCTTTATGATCGGCCGGCCACACCCTTTGCAGCCCGGTTTATCGGCACGCCGCCGATGAATTTGTTCCCGGCAGCGGCCTTTCGAAAACTCGAAAATGCGCCATCGCACAAGTTGGGTGTTCGCCCGGAAGCCATGCGCCGGCAGGCAGGTGGCCCACTGGAGGCGACGATCCGTACGGTCGAATATCTTGGAGCGGACATTCTCGCCGACTGCGTTGTTGCTGATACGGCGTTTCAAGTCCGGTTGGCGACCGCAGATCCGGTTACACCCGGTCAGTCCATTGAACTCGGCTTTGAGCCGGATGCCTTGCACGTCTTTGATGCGCAGTCCGGTGCGCGCCGGGATGATCTTGTTTCTGAAATTGGGGCGCAGTTGCGCTCCTGACAGTCTACGTGGGCCCGCGTGGAAACCCCGCCCTGTGCGGATGTTCAAACCCTAGGAAGTCATTAGCCTTAGGAAGAAAACGAATGTTGAAGTCCACTTTCCTGAAGGCCGTTGCTGCAACGGCTTTGACATTCAGCACCTGGGCGTCCGCTCAGGCTGTTGATCTTCAGTTCTATTTCCCGGTTGCTGTCGGCGGCAAAGCAGCTGACACCATTCAAGAGTTGACCGCTGAATACGTCGCTCAAAACCCGGATGTGAACATCGACGCGGTCTACGCTGGTTCCTATCAGGACACAGTTGCCAAGGCGATCACTGCTTCGCGTGGTGGCAACCCGCCACAGCTCAGCGTGATCCTGTCCGTCGACATGTACACACTGATTGACGAAGACCTCATTGTGCCGTTCGATGACTACCTCACCACCGAGGAAGACAAGAAATGGCTTGAAGGTTTCTATCCTGCGTTCATGGAAAACAGCCAGACTGGTGGCAAGACCTACGGCATCCCGTTCCAGCGCTCCACGCCGGTGCTTTACTGGAACAAGGAAGCTTTCAAGGAAGCAGGTCTTGACCCGGAAGTCGCTCCTGAGACCTGGGAAGAAATGGTCGAATTCGGCAAGAAGCTGACCAAAAAAGACGCGTCCGGTAATGCAACGCAATGGGGTGTGCGCATCCCGTCTTCCGGTTTCCCATACTGGCTATTCCAGGGCCTCGCCATCGCGAATGGTGCAGAGCTTGTGAATGCGGAAGGCAACAAAACCAACTTCGATGATCCGAAGGTTGTTGAGGCGCTGCAATACCTCGTTGACCTGAGCACCAAGCACGAAGTTATGGCTCCGGGCATTATTGAGTGGGGCGCGACACCGAAGGCTTTCTTCGAAGGTCAGACGGCCATGATGTGGACCTCCACCGGCAACCTGACCAACGTGCGTGACAATGCGCCGTTTGATTTCGGTGTTGCAATGCTGCCTGCAAAAGTGACCCGCGGCGCGCCGACAGGTGGCGGCAACTTCTATCTGTTCAAGGGCGCATCCGATGAGCAGAACAAGGCCGCTGTCGAGTTCGTTCAGTGGATCACTGCGCCGGAACAGTCTGCAAAGTGGACCATCGCAACCGGATACGTCGCACCGCGCGCCGAGACCTGGGAAACCGAAGAGATGAAAGCCTACACGGCTGACTTCGCTCCGGCTCTGGTTGCCCGAGATCAGCTTGAGTTCGCCAAGGCCGAGCTGTCCACATACCAGAACCAGCGCGTCACCGGCATCTTCAACGACGCCCTGGCAGCTGTCATCACTGGCCAGAAAGACGCTGAGACGGCTTTGAAAGAAGCGCAAGCACAAGCTGACGAGATCCTGGCGGAATACCGCTAAGGAGGGTCGGGGAGCAGCGCACCGGACCACGGCCCGGTGCGCTGCTTCTCATTTTTGTTGACGCCCATTCAAAATCGGGCCGGAAAGACATCTCCGGGTTGTGACGCGCATGCAGACGTTGAGACTGAAACGTGACTGGATCTATGGCTGGCTCTTGTTGCTGCCCGCACTCGTGTTCCTGTTCGCATTTACGCATATTCCGGCTGTCACGACGCTCTTGAACAGCTTCTTTTCCACGCCCCGTGGCCGCCGTCCTGCGAAATTCATCGGGCTCGAAAACTACGAGCGCATGCTCAATGACGCGGTCTTTTGGAAGGTGCTGTGGAACAACCTCTGGTTTGCAATCGGCACCATCCCGGTCTCCGTGGCCCTGGCTATTGTCATGGCTCTTTGGGTCAACGACAAGCTGGCTGGTCGGAGCTTCGTCCGCATGGCTTATTTTACCCCAACCGTTTTACCGCTCATTGCCGTGGCAAACATCTGGCTGTTTTTCTATACGCCCGGCTTTGGCCTGTTTGACCAGATCACTGGTTTCCTATTCGGCTGGCCGGCATCCAATTACCTTGGCAATCCGGACACCGCCCTCAATGCGATCATTGTCGTGACAGTCTGGAAAGAGGCTGGGTTCTTCATGATCTTTTATCTGGCCGCGCTTCAGGCAATTCCCGTTTCACTAAAAGAGGCGGCGCAGATTGAGGGAGCAGGGCGCTGGACGATCTTCTGGCGGATCACGTTTCCGCTGTTGATGCCGACGACCTTGTTCGTTTGCGTCAATGCAGTGATCAACTCCTTCCGGCTTGTTGATCACATATTCATCCTCACCGACGGTGGTCCGGACAATGCTTCGGCGTTGCTTCTCTTCTACATCTACGAGGTTGCCTTCCGGTTCTGGGAGACCGCTTATGGCGCGACACTCACCGTCGCCCTGTTGGTTTTGTTATCGCTCCTTGCCATCGGCCAGTTCTTCTTCTTTGACCGCAAGGTGCATTACAAATGACCCGGGCCTCCGACATGTTTGACCGCTTTTTGAATGCCTTTGCTGCCTGGGCGCTGGCGCTTCTGTGGATCCTGCCACTCGCCTATGCGGTTTGGACCGCTATCCATCCATCTGCCTATGAAGCCAACTTCGATCTCTTCGCGCCGCTGACAACGGAGAACTTTGTAAAGGCTTGGGAGGCTGCGCCGTTTCACCGCTACTTTCTCAACACCTTCATCTTGGTGACCATGATCCTGGCGGGGCAGTTCTTCCTTTGCACCTTGGCCGCCTTCGCCTTCGCACGGTTTGAGTTTCCCGGCCGCAACGTCCTGTTTGCATTGGTGCTCCTTCAGTTGCTGGTCATGCCGGACATTCTGATGGTGGAAAACTATCAGACCATGCGGCTGCTGAATCTGGTCGACACCATTCCCGCAATTGCGCTGCCGTACATTGCTTCCGGCTTCGGGATCTTCCTGCTGCGCCAGACCTTCATGACCATCCCGAAGGAACTGGACGAGGCGGCCCGGATTGAAGGAGCTTCGGTTCTGGGCGTCTTATGGAAAGTCTACATTCCGCTCGCAAAACCGACCTACCTCGCCTACGGACTGGTGTCCGTCAGCCATCACTGGAACAACTTTCTTTGGCCCTTGATTGTAACGAATTCGGTCGAAACTCGCCCAGTGACTGTTGGCCTCAGCGTGTTTTCCGCCATTGACAGTGGGATCGAATGGTCGGTGATCAATGCAGCGACGCTCATGACATCCGGTCCTCTTTTGATCGCATTCCTGCTGTTTCAGCGCCAGTTTGTTCAGAGCTTCATGCGCGCCGGCATCAAGTAACGGCCGCGAGGTTGAACCAAAGCCAGGTTATCGCAGTGGCGAGCAGGGCACCGTGTCTGCGAATATCACCCCTTCCGCAATTGACCTGTTTCGTGTTAATGGATTTAAGCCGCAGAATTCTGCGGTTTTTTCGTGCCTGTATACTGCCCCGGAGGAAGGTTCGTGCCATCAAATTTTCTGGCAATTGGTGAGTGCATGGTGGAAATGGCGCCGACCGGCGGGGGGACTTTTGCAAAGGGTTTTGCTGGAGATACGCTGAACACTGCCTGGTATGTGCGAAAGTCCTTAAGCCAAGATTGGACTGTTTCCTATCTCACCGCAGTTGGCAACGATCAGATCTCCGAAGAAATGATTGCGTTTCTTGATGGGGCGGGGCTTGCAACCGATCACATTCAGCGGCTGAATGACCGCACCATCGGTCTCTACTTGATCCAGCTGAAGGATGGCGAGCGCAGCTTTGCCTACTGGCGGTCGCAGTCTGCTGCCCGATGTCTTGCAGATGATGCCGTTGCTCTGTCGACGGCGATGGATACGGCAGGGCTGATCTATTTCAGCGGTATTACGCTCGGCATCCTTTCACCGGAAAGCCGACAGGCATTCCTATCGTCACTTGCTGCCGCACGCGAGAAAGGAGCCAGGGCCGCCTTTGATCCCAATCTCCGGCCGCGTCTTTGGGAAGATGCGCAGACCATGCGGGATTGCGTTACCGAGGCAGCGGGCCTGTGTGATTTTGTGATGCCGTCCTTTGAGGACGAGGAAGCACATTTTGGCGACACAACGCCATTTGTGAGCGCGGATCGCTATCTTGCAGCCGGTGCGAAAATGATAGTCGTCAAGAATGGCCCGCAAGAGGTGATCGTGGCGACGGAAAACGACCGTAGATCGTTCCGGCCGGACCCGGTCCGCAATGTGGTCGACACAACCGCCGCCGGCGACAGTTTCAACGCCGCGTTTCTTGCTGAATATCTCGTATCGGGTGATGTTGACGCAAGCGTGGCGGCGGGGGCTCGTCTCGCCGGAACTGTTATCCAGCATCGGGGTGCTCTGGTTGATCTTTCCAGTGGACTGGTCGCCTAAATCAGATCTGACCGTCGCCTGTTCAGTTATATACCAAGTGATCTTGAGGCAGGTTCTCTGACCAGATCCTGAGCTCATCCAGAAACTTCAAAGCTGTCGCGCCGAACTCTGTGATTTCGTATTCGACGGAGACAGGTGCGGTTTGAAGTACTGTCCGGGTGACAAGCCCGCGCTCTTCCAGTTGTTTGAGACGTTCCGCGATCATTTTTTTGCTGGCACCTCCCAGCATTCGCGACAGATCGTTGAAGCGGACTGGGCCGTCTTTCAGGTGCCAAAGAAGCGAGCCTGTCCATTTGCCACCGAGAATACGCATGCCGCGCTCGATGGGGCAGGGTTCCGTGCAGGCTTCCAGCACGACCCGGCGTTTGCCAACAGTCTCCAGCCGACCGGCCATTCCGTGATCCTCTCCTGATTTTTAGGTTACAAAAAGTATACTGGTTGATCTTTGTAACTTAATCGCTCATCTCAGGGCTGAAATCAAGTAGCACCGTCGGGGTCCGGCGGTACGTCAGCTCAAGAGGTGTTTGCACATGGCGCGAATTCTGATCATTAACGGGCATCAGCCTTATCCATTTGCCGAAGGGAGGCTAAACGCTGCACTGGTCGAGCGTGCCAAGGCGTTTTTTGAAGATCGCGGCGATGAAGTCCGGGTTGTTGAGACCGCAAAGAACTATGACACGGAAGTCGAGGTGGGAAATCACCAGTGGGCCGACACGATTGTCATGCAGTTTCCCGTGAACTGGATGGGTGTGCCGTGGTCTTTCAAGAAGTATCAGGACGATGTCTACACTGCCGGAATGGATGGGCGTCTTTGCGCCGGCGATGGGCGTACTACCGAAGCACCAAAAGAAAACTACGGCGCTGGCGGCAGTCTCACAGGCAAAACCTACATGTTGTCCGTGACATTCAACGCGCCGCGCGAGGCTTTCAATGACGCGCAGGAATTCCTCTTTGAGGGCCGATCCGTCGATGATTTGATGATGCCGATGCATATGAACGCACGGTTTTTCGGCCTTGAGAAACTGCCGACGTTTGCTGCCTACGATGTCATGAAAAACCCGGATATCGAACACGATTTTGTCCGCTTCGATGCGCATCTGACCGAAATCTTCAAAGAGGACACGTCCCATGCCGCAGCCTGATATTCATCTTTACACCGCAGCGACCATGAACGGTTACAAGCCGGTCATCTTTCTGGAAGAAGCCGGTGTTCCGTACGATCTGACCTTTATTGATTTTTCCAAAAAGGAGCAGAAAGCTCCGGACTATGTGAAGCTCAATCCGAACGGCCGGATCCCGACCATTGTCGACCGCAGCAATGACGACTTCGCCGTTTTCGAAAGCGGTGCGATCCTGTGGTATTTGGCTGAGAAATACGGCGTGTTTCTGGCTGAAGAACCCAAGGCCCGTTCAGAAACACACCAGTGGCTAATGTTCCAGATGGCCGGTGTTGGCCCTATGATGGGGCAAGCCATGTATTTCCAGCGCATCGCCGCGCCGAACGGACACGAAGAACCGTTTTCCATCAAACGCTATGTCGATGAAACGCGTCGTCTTCTGGAGGTTTTGAACACGCGGCTTGAGGGCCGTGAATGGCTCGCCGGGGACGCGTATTCGATTGCTGATATCGCCACCTACCCCTGGGCGCGGGCGTACCCTTGGGCAAAGGTTTCGATAGATGGACTGGACCATCTCAAGGCCTGGTTCGACCGGATCGATGCGCGTCCAGCGGTTCAAAAGGCCCTGACGATCCCGAAGGCTCAACCGGCTTTCTGGGGCGATGCGGACGAAAGCGCGTTTTTGAAGGAAAATGCGGCGCGTTTTGCAGCTGACGTAAAGAAAGCGTAGCATTTTACAAAATTCGGTTCAGCCGCAGCAGCTGAACTCACCGTGTTGGCGGGCGGTCCTTAATGGCTGGCCGCCTTCCTTGCTTACCGGAGTGTCCTTTGGCCAAAGTTCTTGTTCTTTACGCCCATCCCCGGCCTGACCGGTCGGAGATCAATCAGCCCCTGTTTGAAACTGCAAAAGGCGTCCAAGGGGTGACGGCTGTTGATCTTTATGCCGAATACCCCGATTTCGACATCCGTGTCGATGTGGAGCAAGAGCGGCTGCGGAGCCATGACACCATCATCTTCCAACACCCGTTCTATTGGTATTCGGCGCCGTCAATCATGAAGGAATGGCAGGATCTGGTGCTTGAGCACGGCTTCGCCTATGGCCTCCATGGCAAAGCGCTCGTCGGAAAAAGCTTCATGAATGTGACGACAGCCGGTGCCAAACCGGAAGCCTATTCAGCCGATGGTCTGAACCATTCCGATATCCGCAGTTTGCTCGCCCCGTTCGAGAAGACAGCGGACCTATGCGGCATGCGGTTTCTGGCACCCTTTATCATGTTCGGCGCCGGAAGAGCCTTGGAAGAAAACCGGTTGAATGTGCACCGCAATGCTTACGATGATCTTTTGAAGGCGATGGTTGCGGACCGGTTCGATCTCGAAAAGGCTGCCAAGGCAAAACAGATCTCGGATGTTCTCGACGACTTCATTCTCAAAGGGGAGGCGGTCTGATGGAACTTCTCAGTGACGCCTTTGTGTATCTGTGCGCGGCTGTGATCGCGGTGCCGATTGCGAACCGTCTGGGACTTGGATCCGTTCTCGGTTATCTCATCGCTGGCGTGGTGATTGGTCCCGTTCTCGGGATCGTCGGGTCTGAGACGACCGAGGTGCAGCATTTTGCCGAGTTCGGCGTGGTTATGATGCTGTTTTTGGTTGGCCTTGAGCTGCAGCCTGCCATGCTTTGGAAAATGCGCAAGCAGCTTATCGGGCTGGGCGGGCTTCAGGTTCTTGGAACCACAGCCGTCTTTGCAGGAGCGGGGTTGGCATTCGGCCTTGTCTGGCAAAGCGCGGTCGCGCTGGGCATGATCCTCGCGCTGTCATCAACTGCAATCGTCTTGCAAACCCTCAATGAAAAAGGCTGGCTGAAGACGGAAGGCGGTCAGAGTTCTTTCTCGGTTCTCTTGACCCAGGACATCGCAGTCATTCCCATGCTAGCCATCCTGCCGGTTCTCGCGGTTGGCCATGGCGGTGGCAGCCAGGGGGATTCCCACGGCGCAGGGCATGGCGGCGGACATAGTGATGGGGCTGCGCATGGCGGCGAGGCGTTGGCGAGCCTACCCGGCTGGTTGCAGGCAGTGGTCATCCTCGCCGTGATTGCGGCCATTATTGTGGCTGGACGTCATTTGATGCGGCCCATATTCCGGTTCATCGCCGAATCGCACCTGCGGGAGATTTTCACAGCAACCGCACTGTTGTTGGTGATCGGCATCGCCCTTTTGATGGACTTTGTTGGTCTGTCGCCCGCCCTTGGGACGTTTCTTGCCGGCGTGGTCCTGTCCGATAGCGACTACCGGCACGAGCTTGAAAGTGACATTGAACCGTTCAAGGGCCTGCTTTTAGGGCTGTTTTTCCTAACGGTTGGGGCCGGGATCGACTTCAACCTCTTGTTCGGCGCGCCAGTTACCATTTTTGGTTTGGCAATCGGCTTGATCGTCACCAAATTCGCTCTTCTCTTCGGATTGGGGACAATTTTCAAACTGAAAGGCGCTGACAAATGGCTCTTCGCTCTGGGTCTTGCCCAAGCGGGGGAGTTCGCCTTTGTCCTGTTTGGCTTTGCCTTGAGCGCCGGTGTTCTGGAACCTGCCCTGCTGCAGACACTAACCCTGGTTGTTGCGATTTCCATGTTGCTGACGCCAGCGCTTTTCATTCTCTATGAGAAGGTCATTGCGCCCAGAGCTGTAACCCAATCCACCAGACCGGCTGACGAAATCGATCGAAAAGGGCGCATTGTTATTGCGGGGATGGGCCGGTTCGGCCAGATCGTCGGGCGGCTCCTGATTACAAGCGGTTATGATGTCGTGATCCTTGATCACGATCCGCAAACAGTTGAAAATCTTGGGAAAGTGGGCCTGAAGACCTTTTATGGTGATGCAACGCGGCCGGATTTGCTGCACGGAGCTGGTTTGCAAGATGCAGACCTCTTCATTGCGGCATTAGATGACCGGGACAAGCAGACAATGGTTGTTGAGCATGTTGCGAAGACATACCCGAAAGTGCGGATCCTTGCGCGAGCACGGGACCGCCACCATGTCTACGAACTCGAACAAGCGGGGGCCCATCATGCCGAACGTGAAGTCTTTGAAGGCGCGATGACAATGGGACGCCGCGCCCTAATAGATCTTGGCATGCACCCGTTTCGGGCACGCAGCAAAGCGAAGGACTTTTGGCATCACGATCGTGCGATGCTGGACGACCTTCGGGAAAACTATAACGACGGCGGCGTCGACAAGTCTTATATTGATGCGATGCGCGCGCACTCGCAAACTCTGTTTGAAATCATGCGGACTGATCACGGTGATGAAAAACATGAGCGCACGGAGCGGGGGTGGAACCCGCCGCCAAAGGGCGATGCCACACTTTGAATACCCGCTGTGCACGGGGCAGAAAGGACCAAGCCAATGACCGCCATGACAGATCTCGACATGGAAGAACTGCTCCAGATCGACATCGTGTCCGATGTTGTATGCCCTTGGTGCATCGTCGGTTTCAAGCAACTGGAACAAGCGATCGAAAAAACCGGGGTTTCTGTTGCCATCAAGTGGCACCCGTTTGAACTCAACCCGGATATGGCCGGGGATGGTGAAAACCTGCGTGAGCACATCATGCGGAAATACGGCTCGACCGCTGAGCAGTCACAGGCTGCACGCGACAGATTGACAGAGCTCGGCAAGGAGCTCGGATTTGAATTCCAGTTTTCCGATGAGAGCCGAATGGTCAATACGTTCAAGGCGCATCAGCTCATTCATTGGGCCGGCCCGCAGGGACAAGAACATCCTTTGAAAATGGCACTTTTTGAAGCTTACTTCAGGGACGGGAAAGATCTGAACGACAATGCGGTTCTGGTAAAGATTGCCGGCAGTGTTGGTCTGGATGAAACTGAGGCGCAGAAGGTCCTGGAAGAAGGGCGGTACGCCGTTCCGGTGAAACAAGAAGAGAAGTTTTGGATACAAAATGGCATTCAGGGTGTTCCGGCCGTTGTGTTCGATCGGCGGCACCTGATCACCGGCGCCCAAGGCGTCGACAACTATGCAGCTATTTTAAAACAGCTGGTCGAGGGCGAAGCAGCCTGACGTAACAAAACCTGATCATTGTTGGCACCAAGCAGCGTCAAATCGTGCAGACGTTGATCGACGTTTTGCGTCCACGAAGTTTGATGGCCTGTTGTTCGGAAAACTCGGCGAGATCGGGCTGCAGGGCTTCATCAGAGTGTCCAGCCTTCCTCATCAGGTCTTCGCTGACAACGCATCTGCATCCAAGGTCGCGAGTAGCTGCCTCAAGGCGGCTGGCGACATTCACAGTGTCGCCAACGACCGCAAACTCCAGCCGGCGTGACGGCCCGATATCACCAAGAATCACAGGGCCGAAATGAACGCCGACCGAAATCTGGATCGGGTCCAGGCCAAGGTCCGCCTGTCCTTTGTTGAAGGCTTCGTTTTCTTCGAGAAGCTGGGTTGCAGCCTTGAGCGCATTTGCGGCGTCTCCTGGCTTTGTTTCAGGCGTGCCAAAGGTCGCCATCACCCCGTCGCCAAGATACTTGTCGAGCGTGCCTCCATTCTGGAATATCACCCGCTCAACCATGGCATGGTACTGCCTGAGCAAGGTCATCACCTGTTCAGGTTTGTGCCGTTCGGCGAATTCGGTAAAGCCGACGATATCCGTGAAGAGAACAGCGACGTCCTGTGTCCGGACGGCACCAATATCGCGGTCCGATGAGGCCAGAACATCCACAAGACTTGACGGAAAATAGCGAGACAGGTTGGCCCGTTCTGCTGCGATATCCGCTTGCCGCATGAGCAGCTGGTTTGACCGCCATCCCTTCAACGCCAGTATCGCTGCGACCATGAAAAAGACGACGATTTCCTGGATCCTGACACCGGGCTGCACGCTGTTTGGATCCAGTTCCCCCAAGATTATGGGGTTTGCTGAAAACGCTTGGGCGGCCAGCGCGCTGAGTTCTGGCACCTCGTGGCCGAACAATGAGACACGGATCATGCCGAGCATCCAGAGAATGGCCACCCAAGTCCCGATTGCCCAAACCGTGCGCCATGAATAGGCAAGCGTGCCAACGGCCAGAATGATGAAGAAATAGATGAAATTGTCGAAGCGGTAGGTGATCGCGGTCGGTATGTCCTCGCTGACGAAGGGATTGGCTGTCGTAAAGAGTGCGGTTAGCAGAAAAAGGTCCAGGAAAATCAGCAGGAGTTCCGCTCTGGAGTATCCGACGCTCGCCAGGCGAAGTTGCAACCATCCAAGTGCAATGAAAACCAAGACCCAAGCCTGGTAATAAAGGGCACTGAGCGTGGGGTTCAAAAAAGGGATCAGGAGAATAACCAGACCAAGCGCGACCGTGCGGGCAATGACGGCAAGGCGATGGCCCTCCATTTTCTCCTTTTCAAGCGCCTGAGACAAAAACAGGTTGGACTGTGCTTGCTTGCGTTCTTCGTCCCGCAGTTCGCGAAGCCTAGCGAAGATACGGAATGGATTTGTAAGTTTGAGAGCCGACATGTTTGCTCCGTCGCATTGCGGTAATCGGGACAGTTATCAAACATTTTTGTCCAAATAAAAAACGCCCGAATGCGTCTTTCTCATCTGCCTACCTGCCGATACGGAAAGAAGTCCTGGAGACCCAACAGGAGGTATTGATCTCGGGATTGGTTCTTGACATGAATACTGATTCAGGTTTCATATATTGCAGCCGTAGGACGGACCTTCACAAACTGGCTGTGAGACTAGCGCCAGCACCGTTGGTGTCCGATACTGCGCAAACGGGAGGAAATTTTTATGACGATCCGCGTTTCACGCTGGGCCGCTCCGCTTGCGGCCGGGCTCGGACTACTGGCGGCCAGCACGTTTGGTGCGGCGGCCGAGGACATCAAAATCGCCCATGTTTACGGCAAGACCGGGGCTCTTGAGGCCTATGCGAAGCAGTCGCATACAGGTCTTATGATGGGCCTTGAGTACGCCACTGACGGAACCATGGAAATCGATGGCCGCAAGATCGTGGTGATCGAAAAAGACACCCAGCTGAAGCCGGATATTGCCAAGGGCGCACTGGCGGAAGCTTATGGCGATGACGAGGTGGACATCGCTGTTGGCCCGGTGTCCTCAGGTGTGGCACTTGCCATGCTGCCGGTTGCTGAAGAGTATGAGAAGATCCTGATCGTGGAACCGGCCGTTGCCGATTCCATTACTGGTGCGAACTGGAACCGTTACATCTTCCGGACTTCCCGGAACTCGTCCCAGGATGCAATTGCCAATGCGGTTGCTCTTGGTCAGGAAGGCGTCTCCATCGCAACCCTTGCACAAGACTACGCCTTCGGCCGTGACGGCGTTGCAGCGTTCAAGGAGGCCCTTGAGGGCACCGGGGCAAATCTGGTCTTTGAAGAGTATGCACCGACCGATACCAAGGACTTCACCGCCAATGCGCAGCGGATCTTTGATGCCTTGAAAGACGAGCCGGGCCGTAAGTTCCTGTTCGTCATCTGGGCCGGGGGCGGCAACCCGATCTCCAAGATCAAGGCGATGGAGCCGGAGCGCTTCGGGGTTGAGATCGCAACGGGTGGCAACATCCTGGCGGCCATGAAAGCCTATAAGGAACTTCCGGGTATGGAAGGTGCGACCTATTACTACCATGAGATCCCGCAAAACCCGGTGAATGACTGGCTGGTGGCCGAGCACCAGAAGCGGTTCAATTCGCCGCCGGATTTCTTCACCGCCGGGGGTATGACGGCTGGCCTTGCAATCGTCGAGGCGATCAAGAAGGCCGGGTCCACGGACGCCGAAGAGCTGATTACTGCCATGGAAGGCATGGAATTCGAAACGCCGAAGGGCAAGATGATGTTTCGCCCGGAAGACCATCAGGCGCTGCAGTCCATGTACCACTTCAAGATCAAGGTGGATCCGGACGTCGAATGGGGCATTCCTGAGCTGGTCCGCGAGCTGAAGATCGAGGACATGAACATTCCGATCCGCAACCAGTGATCTTATTGGATCAAGGCGGGTTGCAGCCTGCCTTGATCCCTGTTTCCTTTCTTTCACTGCTAGAGTTTTGATGGCTGAAACCCAAACGTTTCAGTTGACCTGATCCTTTTGTCCTTGAGCTCGGAAGTCTTCGAACCGTGACCAAAGAACATCCTATTCTGGAAACGAAAGACCTGACCATTCGCTTCGGCGGGCACGTTGCTGTCGATCACGTGTCTTGTGCCTTTGACCGTGGCACATTGACCGCCATCGTTGGGCCGAATGGAGCGGGCAAGACCACCTATTTCAATCTGATGTCCGGGCAACTCAATGCGACCAGCGGTACTGTGCTTCTGAATGGTGAGAACATCACACGGATGTCGGTTCCCGAGCGGACAGACAAAGGGATCGGTCGGGCGTTCCAACTGACCAACCTGTTTCCAACGCTGACCGTTCGCGAAAATGTACGTCTGGTGGCGCAGGCCAAGGCGCGCCAGGGCTTCGATTTGTTTTCCATTGCCGAAAGTCATATCGAACTCATCGAGCGCGCAGATCATGTGCTGAACGAGGTCCGGCTGATTGATCAGGCCGATCAGACCGTATCGGCTCTGCCGCATGGTGATCAGCGGAAGCTGGAAGTCGCTATGCTGATCGCCCTTGGGCCGCAGGTTCTGATGTTTGATGAGCCGACAGCCGGCATGAGTGTTGATGAAGTCCCGATCATCCTGGAGTTAATCGGCAAGCTGAAGGCCGATATGGATCGGACCATCCTGCTTGTTGAACACAAGATGGATGTCATTCGCTCCCTCGCCGACCGGATTATTGTCCTGCACAACGGTGCGCTGGTGGCGGATGGCGACCCTGCAGAAGTGATTGCCCTGCCGGTGGTGCAGGAAGCTTATCTAGGCAAGACACCGGAGGCCGCGTGATGGCAGATACGCTTTTGTCCCTGTCCGGCGTGCACACGCATATCGGTCCCTATCATATCCTCCAAGGTGTCGAACTGATTGTTCCAGAGGGCGGCGTCACCGTTCTGCTCGGCCGTAACGGTGCCGGCAAGACCACGACCTTGCGCACCATCATGGGGCTCTGGACGGCCAGTCAGGGTGAGATCCATTTCGCCGACCACGACATCACTAAGCTGGACACACCGGCCATCGCGGGTCGGGGCATTGCTTTTGTGCCCGAAGACATGGGGATCTTCACCGATCTGACGGTTGAAGAAAACATGATCCTGGCTGCGGCAAACGGGACGATGGATCCAAAGAGGCTGTCCTGGATCAAGGAGCTGTTTCCCCCTATCGGCAGCTTCTGGAATTCGTCCGCCGGAACGCTCTCGGGCGGGCAGAAGCAGATGCTGTCTGTCGCCCGCGCCATCATTGAGCCGCGCCGCCTGATCCTGATCGATGAGCCGACCAAAGGACTTGCGCCAGCAATCATCAATGCGATGACAGATGCCTTGCGTGAGCTGAAGAACACCGACACCACAATCTTGCTGGTAGAACAGAATTTTTCCATGGCCTCGAGCATCGGCGACACCGTCGCTGTCATGGATGATGGCCGGATCATTCATTCCGGCGGCATGGCGGAGCTGGCCGCCAATTCCGAAATGCAGGAACGGCTGATGGGATTGAGCCTGGAGGCGCACCAATGAGCGACACGACGATCAAACCGCGCATTGAAAAGGTTCCCGTAACCGAGCAGCTGATGCAGAAACTGCCAGTTCTGCTTGTTCCGGTTCTGGCGCTGGCCGGGCTGCTTGCGATCGGCAATCCGTCCACCTGGCTGACCCTGACCGTGGCCGGTCTTGCGATGGGCATGATGATCTTCGTCATGGCGTCCGGACTGACAGTCGTCTTCGGCCTGATGGACGTGATCAATTTCGGTCACGGGGCGTTTGTCACCGTCGGTGCCTTTGTCGGATTTACCGTCCTTGCGTGGCTCGCCGGCTGGACCGCCTCACCCAGCGTGCTCCTTAACTTGAGCGCTCTGCTGGTTGCCATTCTGGCCGCGATGCTGATCACCGGTGGTCTCGGCTATGCCTTCGAACGGGTGATTGTGAAACCCGTTTACGGTGAACACCTCAAACAGATCCTCGTCACCATGGGCGGGCTGATTGTGGCGCAGCAGATGATCCACGTCGTTTGGGGGCCGGACGAGATGCACCTGTCGCGCCCCGAAGCGCTGCAGGGTTCGATTGTCCTTGGCGATGCGGCCATCGAGAAATACCGCCTCGTCGCGGTTGCCATTGGCCTCGCGCTGTTTCTCGGCATGCGCCATATCTTGAAGAACACGAAGATCGGCCTGCTGGTCCGCGCCGGTGTTGAAAACGGTGAGATGGTTGAGTCGCTCGGCTACCGGATCCGACGCCTGTTCCTGATCGTCTTTATGACGGGCTCCGCGCTCGCAGGTCTTGGCGGTGTCATGTGGGGCCTCTACCAGGAGACCATCACCGCACACATGGGCTCTGAAATCATGGTGCTTGTTTTCATCGTGGTGATCATCGGCGGTCTAGGGTCCGTTGAAGGCTGTTTCATTGGCGCGCTGCTTGTCGGGTTGCTGGCCAACTACACGGCCTTCCTGGCGCCAAAGGTCGCGCTCATTTCAACCATCGCGTTGATGGTGGCGGTGCTGATGTGGCGGCCGCAAGGGCTCTATCCGGTCGTCAAGGCGAAGTGAGGAACTGCAGATGCTGATCAAACTTCTTTCAGGCGATACGCCGCGCAGCGGTCTGCTTGCCGTGCTTCTGCTTGTCATCCTGATTTCGCTGGCCTTTGCGCCGTTTCTGTTTCCCGGCACCCGCTCGCTGGAAACGGCCGCAAAGATCTGCATTTTCATCGTTCTGGTGGCAAGTTATGACCTGCTTCTGGGGTATGCCGGCATCGTCTCTTTCGCGCATACCATGTTCTTCGGGATCGGCGCCTATGGCACCGCATTGGCCTTGTCGACGACTGGCCCGACCTACGGGTCCATGATTTGGGGCACGGCTGCAGGGGCCATCGTCGCAGCGGTCTTCGCGCTCGCGATCGGTCTGTTTTCCTTACGGGTCAAGGCGATCTTCTTCGCCATGGTCACCCTTGCCGTTGCCAGCGCATTTGCCGTTCTGTTGTCGCAACTCTCCTGGCTCACCGGCGGTGAAGACGGTTTGAACTACAGCATCCCGCGTGAGTTCAAGCCGGCCTTCAAACTTGTCGATGAAAAGATTTTCGACGTGCGGATCAATGGCAAGCTGCTGCTCTATTATCTTGTCTTCTTCGCTTCACTGATCCTCTTTTTGACCATGCTGCGGATCGTGAATTCACCTTTTGGCCGAACGCTGAAAGCCGTGAGGGACAATGCCTTCCGGGCGGAAGCGATCGGCTATCGTGTCGTCTGGTACCGCACCACCGCAACGGTTCTGTCGGCAGTCATGGCAGCGCTGGCGGGCTCGTTGCTCGCAATCTGGTTGCGCTACACAGGTCCGGCGACAACACTATCGATGGAAATCATGATCGACATCCTGCTGATGGTTGTGATCGGTGGCATGGGAACGCTGTATGGGGCCGTCATTGGAGCCACGATCTTCATCCTGGCGCAGACCTATTTGCAGAACCTGATGGGTGTCGCTGCAGATGCCACCAGCGCGCTGCCACTTGTCTCTACACTCGTCGCGCCAGAACGATGGTTGCTGTGGCTCGGGGTTTTGTTCATTCTGTCCGTCTATTTCTTCCCGTCCGGAATTGTGGGGCGCTTGAGGGCAGGGCGTACGTGACGGCATCAGGACTTTACATTCGCGACGAGGGTGCCGGCCGACCGATTGTTTTTGTTCATGGCTGGTCCTGCCCCGGCATGTTCTTCGATCGCCAGGTTGCTGACTTGAAGGACGATGCCCGCTGCATAGTTCCGGATCTTCCCGGGCATGGGGCAACGGGAGTTCGCTTACCGCGCACGATCGACGCTGCGGCAGACGCCATCCATGCCTATTTGAGCGAACAGGACCTTCAAGACGTTGTCTTGTGCGGCTGGTCTATGGGAGCACTCGTTTCCTATGCGCTTATCGAGCGGCACGGTGCGGATCGGATTGGCTCGATGATTGCCATCGACATGTCACCGAAGGTTCTGAACGATGCAGGCTGGCAAAACGGAACACGCAGCGGTTTGACGGCCGACCAGAACACCCATTTCATCAACACGATTACCGCCGACTGGCAGCGCCTGCCGCGCCGGATCGCTCGGCGTATGTTTGCAGCTGACAGCGAACCGTGCCCGGGCTTGTTGGACTATGCCAGCAGGGAAATCGCAAAAGCCAATCCCCTTTGGCTCAAGGACATCTGGATGTCTCTGACAGCCCTCGATTTCCGGGATCTGCTCAGAACCTTCCCAGTCCCGTTTCATTTGGCTGCTGGTGCAAAAAGTCAGCTTTACGGTCCGGATGTCCATAAGTGGCATTGCGAAAACGTCCCGGATTTTCAGCTTACCCTCTTTGACCACTCCGGCCACGCGCCGCATCTGGAAGAACCGGAGAAGTTCCAGGCTTTGGTGCTGGGTGAGGTGGCCCGGTAAAGCGGCATCAGCAGCCATTCCCGCATGGCACAGGGGTGATGCCAGTGGGGGGACTTTGGCTCCGCTTTTTTCCCCGCGCTTTGGAAAGGAGTAGGCCCGGGAACGCGTCCGGGGTGACGGTTCGTGATTGCGGCAAAGCCGTGCCTTCTCCTTCTGCGGTCATCCCCGCTTCATGCGGGGATCCAATCCACCGACCCGCATCGGCCAGAGGAAAGTTTGAGCCCGCAGCCGGACTGCAATGCCATGCCCCTTTCCTTGTCCTCGGGTGCCAATGGATCCCCGCAAGAAGCGGGGATGACGACGGCAGGTGAGGATAGGTTTTGCCATTTCCCTTTCGCTTTGGAAACGACGGACTCAACATCAAGCCAGGTGTGGCGGAGAAAAGGCCTTGCCGGACCGCTTGCGTCAAAGCCTTGGCATGATGGAGTGAATGGTAGAAATCACCCCTTGCCTACGTCCCCCACGTAGACCAAGGCGCGGCCCTGGCAGATGCGGGTGCCGTCGGCAGTCTCGCAAACGGTTTCGAGGTCTACCAAATGCTTTTCAGGGCGCAGGCGGGTGATGGTGACTGAAGCTGTGAGTTCTTCACCGACCGGCGCGGGCGTCAAGAACTCAAGGCTTTGCTTGAGATAATTCGTGCCCCGGCCGGGCAGTTTGACGCCGAGGAGATAGGAAAAGAGACCGCCGATCAGCGGGCCGGGAACAGTCTCGGGCGCAACTGCTTCTGGGCCGGCAAGGGCGGCAAAATCCGCCATGTCGGTAACCGTGTAGGACCGTTTGATCTCGTCGCGTTGACCGACTTCAAACATCACGCGCCTCCGTCAGTTCGCAGCTTCCGGACAGGGTGACAGCCCCATCCGCTGTTCTTGAGATTTCAATCTGGATCTCTCCAGGCATGCCGGCAGTTTCGGAAAACCGCAGCGTCAGTTCTTCATCGGCATAGGACGGATTGGGGAACATCAGGTTTTGCACGGCATGAGCGCGACCTGGATAGAGCTCCTGCAAATATCCGAACACGCGGGTGTAGAGCAGCATGCCGTGCGAGACCGTTCTGCCGAACCGCGTGCGCGCCGAGAAGTCCGGATCAACATGGATCGGGTTGTCGTCACCAGAAAGCTTAGCAAAAGCATCGAATTCGGCCTGAGTTGGGATCCAGGTGAAAGTTGCCGTTGCCGGTACTTCGTCAATCAGGCTCATAGTTCAGGCCTCCTCGGGCAATTTTTGAAGCAAACTGTCTTTGAGAATGTTTTTGCGGACCTTGCCGGCAGCCGTGCGCGGCAAATCGTCAGAAACGGTAAAGGTTTTCGGGATCTTGTAAGGGGCAAGATGATCCCGGCACCAGCCGGGCAGGGCTGCGGTGTCGATCTCTGCTCCAGGGCGAGATACCAGGAACGCTGCGCCAACCTCGCCCCATTTTTCGTCCGGAACGCCGATCACGACAGCTTCCATAATGGCCGGGTGAGCGTCCAGAACCTTTTCGACCTCAGCAGGGTAAACGTTTTCGCCGCCGGAGATGTACATGTCCTTGATCCGGTCGACGATGTAGTAGTAGCCGTCTTCATCCCTGCGGGCGATGTCGCCAGACTTCAGCCAGCCATCGACGGTGAAGGTCGCAAGGGTTGCTTCCTTGTTGTCCATATAGCCGGGTGTGATATTGGGACCGCGGAACTGAACCTCGCCTTCGCCCGCGCCGTCAACGACCGCGCCATCTAAAGACTGCAGGCGAACATCGGTCATGATCTGGGCCTTGCCGACGGAGCCGATCTTGGCGGCAGCATGGTGCTTGTCCATCAGGAAGACGGTCGGTCCGGTTTCCGTCATGCCCATGCCGTTGCAGATCGTTACACCGCGTTTTTGAAAGCTGGCCAGAAGGTGCTTTGGAACGGGGGCGCCGCCGCAGCCCAGTGAGCGGACTTTTGAAAAATCCGTTGTGCCGACGGTTTTGGACAGAGCAAGGGCCTGATAAATCGCCGGAACGCCGAAGAACGCGGTGACCTTGCCCGCATTGACCAGGTCCAGCACCACATCGGGGTCAAACTTGCGCAGCACTGTCGAAGATCCGCCGTTCAGAAAGATCGGCAAGGTCGGCAGATTTATCCCGGCCGTATGAAACAGCGGTAGGAAGTTGACGCCTGTTTCGTGCGTACTTAGCCCGGTCGCCTGGCAGTAGTTGATCATGTTGGCAGTGGCCATGCCGGCAGTTTGGATAACCGCCTTGGGCAGGCCCGTCGTTCCGGATGTGTACAGCAGATACCAGGGCGCGCTTGCCTTGATGGCAGCTTGGTTGGGGGCGGTGGGCCTGGCCCCTTTCAGATATGCGTCGAGCGCGCTCTTGCCATCCGCGGTCGCGCCGATCTGGATAAGCTCCAGGCCGCTCGCCGTTGAAAGGTCGTGCGCTGCTTCTGCGAACGCGCCGTCGTGGAACAGAACCCTGGACCGGGAGGCGTGCAGAATGGGCCTGAGCTCGGCGGCTGGTTGACGCCAGTTGAGCGGAACCAGAAGAATTCCGGACTTTTGGGCGGCAAACAGCAGAACAAAGAAGTCTGGATGATTGTGACAGAGCACCGCCATCCGATCGCCCCGTGACAAGCCGTTTTCGCGCAGACGATTGGCCAGCTGATTTGCCCGGACATTGATATCGGCAAATGTATAAAGAAGCCCCGTGTCATAATCTGCGAAGGCCACAGCGTCAGGTGTTAGTTCCGCCCGCTTGGCGGCCATATCGGTCAAGAACTCCATGTGTCCTCCCAACACTTGGATCCTGGTCAGCTATAGTGCTGATGCTCAGGCGCTTTGTTGTGTAAATTCTTGCATGCCGGCGAGCGTTTCCGGTCTGGAGATCAGGTCGAGGAACCGTGCCTTTTCCCGATCAAGCCGCTCCTTCACCTGTTGCCGGCGCGGTTCATCCCAAACGTTTTGACGCGTCGCGATATGGGTCTGCGCAAATCGGCAGGAAATCCCGGTGACCCATTCTGCTATCTTCTGTTCAATATCGGATGGGGCGCAAACGTGGGTCGCCAGTCCGAAACGCTGTGCCTCGTCTGCCGAGATCCGCGAGTTGAGGAACTGAATTTCCAGTGCTTTGGCGGTGCCGATCTTTTCGGGCAGCATTGCTGTCCAGCCGCCATCCGGGGCAAATCCGACCTCAGAATAGTATGGTTGAATGAATGCGGTGTTCGACAGCGAGACCATGTCTGCCGCCAGCACCAAGCCTGTTGAACCGCCGGTGACAGGGCCGTTCACGGCTGCCAGAACCGGTGAAGGAAAAGCAAGAAGAGACAGGATCACATCATGCAGGGCGCCGACCAGCCGATCCGCGTAGGCCAGCAGCTGGTCTTGTGATTCTGCCTGGTCGAGAAAACCTGCGATATCTCCGCCGGTCGAAAAACTACGGCCTCTTGCGGAGAGCACGAGCGCCGTAGGTTTCTCTGCTTCAGCCAGTTTGATTGCTGTAAAAAGCTCATCTAACAGCGGCTGGGTGAGTGCGTTGTGGCGCGCAGGCCGATTCAGATAGAGCCATATGGCACCATCTTTGTGCTCGGTATCAACCAGTTTCATGGCTTCAGGCCGTTGGCGATCAAATCATGGGCGCTGTCGACAAGCTCGGGAATGGTTTTCTGAGTATTGAAGACCACCAGTTGCTCTCCGAGCGCGCGGGCAATTCCCATCAGAGCCCACGCCCGCGTTTCCGCATCACCCTCAGAAATTTGCCCCTTTTTGACGGCGGCTGTCAGGCCAACCCGATATCCGGAAGCGAATTTTGCGTAGTACTCGCGGTATGCGGCTGGATCAACGAACAGGGCTTCCTGAACGATCTTATAAAGGTTTGGATGGGCTCGCACGAACCTCAAGAATGCGGTCAGGCCGGCCTTTTCGACATTCAGGTGGTCCGTCAGCGTTGAGGTCGATTCGGAAATCGAATGACGGACGAGCCGGCCCATTTCCAAGACCAGTTCCGAGAAGACCTGCTCCTTGGTTTTGAAATAGATGTAAAAGGTGCCTTGGGCGACACCAGCCTCGCTGGTAATGTGACCGATGGAGGCGTCGTTGTATCCCTTTTCTCCAATGACCCGTTCTGCTGCCGCCAGTATGGCGCGCCTGGTGGCTTCACCGCGTGCCGTCTTAGGCTGCGGTGTCGCAGCTTTTGCGCTCGTTTTCGCGGACGCGTGCTTGTTCGGTGCGGCGGTGGTACCCATGGATCAATTCCGGTTTCTTCAAACATGAACCAGTATTCATGTTTTGCGGTGATCTGCAAGCGATAATCTCAGGGAGGATGGATACGTGGGTTGGGCTCGTCGGCAGTCTTTGGACTATGGCGTATCGCCGCAGAGCCGTTTTTGATTTTTGTCATGGAACTAAGTTTGATATTTAGTTTTGAATGAATATAAGGTGAGCCTCTGGCCTAAACGAGCCGGATCGCCTTTTCAAAGAGCGAACGCGCAGCCCGGACGCAGGCTGATGTGGAAATGAATGAGCAGCCGGGGCTGGACCTGGCGGATTGAGGGAGCCGCACCATGGACGTGAATGCGTACCTGGAAGATCGACTGAGCAAACTCCATGATAATGGCAATTACCGCGTGTTCGCGGATTTGGAGCGGCATTCAGGCGATTTCCCGAAGGCAACGCGTTACCGCGAAGATGGATCAACCCAAGAAGTGACCGTCTGGTGCTCAAATGACTACCTTGGCATGGGGCAGCACGATAAAGTGACAAACGCCATGCAGGACGTGCTTTCAAAGTGCGGCGCTGGCGCAGGTGGGACCCGAAACATCTCCGGCACCAATCACTATCACGTCTTGTTGGAAGAAGAGCTGGCGGACCTTCATGCAAAGGACGCGGCGCTTATTTTCACGTCAGGCTATGTGTCGAACTGGGCGGCGCTCGGAACGCTGGCATCAGAAGTTCCAGGAATGATCGTCTATTCCGATGCGCTCAATCATGCGTCCATGATCGAAGGCATTCGCCACGCCCGTTGCGAAAAGCGGATCTTCAAGCACAATGATGTCGCCGACCTTGAGCGTCTGATGGCAGCTGATGACCCGAATGCACCGAAGCTTGTGGCATTCGAGAGCGTCTATTCCATGGATGGTGATATCGCTCCGATCAAGAAAATCTGCGACGTCGCCGACAGGTTCGGCGCCATGACCTACCTTGATGAAGTTCATGCCGTCGGCATGTACGGTCCGCGCGGTGGTGGTGTTGCCGAACAAGAAGGCCTCATGGACCGGTTGACCATCATCGAGGGCACCCTCGGCAAGGCTTTCGGTGTCATGGGTGGTTACATCACCGGTTCCAAGACCGTGGTTGATTTCATTCGCTCGTTTGCATCCGGCTTCATTTTTACAACGGCTTTGCCGCCGGCCCTTGCGGCCGGCGCCGCTGCTTCGATCAAACACCTGAAAGCCAGCCCGTTTGAACGCAAGGCGCACAAAGACAGGGTGGCTCAAGTTCGCGCAGCGCTGGACAAAAGCGGCATCCCGCACATGGACAACCCGAGCCATATCGTCCCGGTGATGGTGGGTGATGCGAAGAAGTGCAAGTGGATCTCGGACATCTTGCTGGATACCTATGGCATTTACGTTCAGCCGATCAACTATCCAACCGTGCCGGTCGGCACGGAACGGCTGCGCTTTACCCCGACGCCATTGCACACGGCAGATGACATTGACCGTCTTGTCAATGCGATCAACGACCTTTGGTCACAGTGTGCTCTGGCCCGCGCGGTCGCCTGATCTCAGGACTTTTTTAGTCGACATAGAACCTATTTGGAATTTCTCAAGAATGGCGCGGTTTGACCCGCGAGGTTCTTGAGAAAACCGTTGGCTATGCCTATTTGCCGCCGCGCTTTGCCTGACCGGAAGCTGGCAACATAAACCAGCAGTTTGCCGAGAATTTTGAAAAACGTAATCCAGCGGTTTCCAAGCTGCATTTTGTCCATCAAATAGCCCCACGACCAGCCGAAGGAAATGTCCTTGATCCGGTTGGCCGAGACGGTATTTCCTGAAGACCCATCTCCAATATGCTTGGCGCTGGCGTCAGCCACAAAGCGCATGGGTTGATTGAGTTTTCGAAATCGCAGCGAAAGTTCATCATCTTCAAAATACAAAAAGATATTTGTGTCGAAGCCGCCGTATTGAATGAATGGCTTTCTCCGCACCAGCAAGACAGCGCCGCTGACGGTATCCACGTTCTGATCTGTTGATGGGGGAACGCGGTTTCGCACACGCGGATCAAACCTTGTTTCATAGCGAAAGAACTCGCGGCCGTCCGGCTTGAAGATTCTCGGAATGAAAAGACTGCAATCAGAGTTTCGTGCAGCTGCGTCCAAGAGTGCTTGCACGGCCTTTTTTGAAATCTGCACATCCGGATTGGCGATCAGTGCGAATTCTGTCTCGATCTTTTCAAGGCCGGCCATAATCGCGTTGGCGTATCCGACGTTCTGGTCGAGGTTCAGTACCTCATAGCCAAGAGCTTGGGCCTCGGTGGGGGTGTTGTCACTACTGGCATTGTCGACAGCGAGTGTCGCAAGCTCATGCGCCGGGATACGTGAGTACTCAAGCACGTCCGCGCTGTTATAGGTCACGATCAAACGTGTGACGGTCGAGAGGTCTTGCGGTGACGCCATCAGATTGGTTTACATTTCTTTTCAGGTGACCCCGCACGGGGTTAAGTGCAGCAATCGCCAGTGTATCTGGACTATGATTTCTTATGTTTGAACCTGTACCAGCATGTCGTCGAACATTTTTTCAAGTTCGACCAGATCGACTTCAGTGCTGGCGGTAAACGTCCGGCCTTCCGGGTTCTTCGTGAGCGTCGAGCGATAGCAGAAGCCAAACTCGCGAGCCATCATTGCATAATGCGGAGAGCCCATGCTCGGACTGAAGAGCTCTATTATGCCTGAAGGTTTTCCTGCGCGGAAAATCATATTGGTCAAGGCAGCCCCGTGAGCACCGGCGATAATGGGTGCGTTTGCAAACCGGTTTGCCTGTTCCTTGAGGCTCATCGTTGCCGGATCAAGTACCTCAAAACCGGCTTTCTCGGCAAGGCGTGAGACCTCGTCCTGATTACGAAACAAACGGCCATTGGGGGCCGTGCTGCTCCGTATCGTGAAGACAGGCCTGTCGGGCTGTTCAGAGGTTTCATCCCTGAACGCGCTTGCAATCCACGTCATCGTGTCCGCGTTGCAGAAAAATGGCAAAGCCAAATATGCCTGATCGACCTTTACGATCTCTCGCCGACCTTGAACGATAACATCGCGTCCAAAGAACGCGCCCAGTTCCTGAGCCTGACGAAAAAACGGGGTGTTGGCTGATGCCGCATTTACAAGAAAGGGGATCGAGCGCGGCAAGCCGAACTGTTCCACCAGCCAAACCTTGTTCATGATGAACATGAAAAAGTGGAAATAGTTGTCGCCGAAGACGTGATGAAGCACGATAGCTTCTGGAAGTTGGCGGGAGGGTGACTTCCTATGGGCAAAAAAGAGCGGACTGCGCTCGCGTTCTGGCAAGTCACTGGTTTTCCAGATCACGCGCCCCTGGTGAAACAGGACACCAATCTTGGGGTCGACTGAACAGGGGGCCAACGCTTTGTAAAGGCCTTCCCTCTCGGTCGCACCTTTTCGTTCTTCTGCCCACGCTCTTGCTTGTTCAGGCATTGGGGCGGCCGTTTCAAAACAGAAAGGGTCACTTGTGCGCTCTAGCAGAGGCTGCAAAAAGTCTGAACGGGGACGTGCCGGCAGAAGTGAGTCGCACAGCCGCAGCAATGGTTTTCTTAAGCGGTGGTATTGATCGCGAAACGGATAATTCATTTTGCCGGCCGCATTTTTGCGTTTTCTCGGAAAGTCGTTTTCGAAGTGAAAGCAAAATACTGGTGGCAGCCAGTTAAGCCACCGAAGAGCTGTCGCTAGCTACCACACACAGTTTCCAGTGACAATTTCTTTTGGGGAAGCAGTGATGTCGTCAGCACTTGTTAGGTATCAAGCTGAGGTTGCCGGCTTTGGTCCGGCTCGTCCTTTCGCTATTTGCCTTCGACGATCCTGACTTTGTCCGGCCAAAATGCGTAGTGATTTTTCAGCTGGAGGCTCATCTGAAGCGGTGTCTTATAGACCCAGCCGATCTCATCTCCGCCAATGGCCACATAGCTCGCATCTCCTTTTATCGGGCAATGCGTCGATTTGCTAAGCTCAGAGAAGGGCGACTGGAGGCTGTTTGCCGGCACATAGATGACCGGATCATAAACGCTTCTACCAACCTCCATTACACGAATGGCATTTGTTGTCTCGGCAAGCAGGGTTTCACCTCCAAAAACACGGATGTTCCGCGTTACCGGTTTGATGACCATCAGATGATTGGGATCTTTCGGGTTTCGAATGGCATCCACAAAGGCGGGTGATTGAAGTACTGGATCCACTGTCATGATCAATCCTGCGGTAGAGAGGTATGTGGCGGTGCCTTGGGTGGTTACAAAAGCGACCGGAACTCTGATTTTCGTCCAACCTATACCACCACAAGATCCGAAGTGGTCCTTTTCCAGCCAAGCACAGCTTGCAATTCATTCAGCTTTTGCGCTCAAAAGAGCTCCCGACCTTTTCGCCTTGGAGACAGAATATGGCTACCAACCCCCAAGAGTTGCTACGTGCTCTTTTCGAGCGGGCCGTTGAGGTTGCTGATCCGATGAAGAACCTTGCGAGCCAGTTGCCTGAAAAACCTGATGGCAGGGTTGTTGTGATCGGTGCTGGAAAAGCGTCCGCACGGATGGCAGAGGCTGTTGAGGCAGAATGGGGGGCTTGTGAAGGGTTGGTCATCACTCGCTACGGCTATGGGCGCCCCACAAAGGGCATTGAGATTGTCGAGGCTGCGCACCCGGTGCCGGACAAGGCCGGACAGGACGCGACGAAACGCATGCTGGAGTTGCTATCCGATCTTGATGGGGATGATTGCGTTCTTGCCCTCATTTCCGGTGGTGCATCGGCTCTTTTGACCGCACCGGCAGGAGCCATTAGTCTTGAAGAGAAGCAGGCGGTCAATCAGGCGCTGCTCGCATCCGGCGCGCCGATCGGCCAAATGAACGTTGTTCGCAAGCATCTGAGCCGGGTGAAGGGGGGGCAGCTTGCGGCCGCTGCTTATCCGGCAAAGATGGTGGCATTGCTTTTGTCCGATGTTCCAGGAGATGATCCGGCTGAGATCGGGTCCGGGCCAACGGTCGGGGACGGCAGTACTCCGGAAGATGCCCTTCAAATCCTTGCAAGATGGAGCATAGATGTACCGGGCTCGGTTTCGGAGGTCCTCTCTGGGCAAACCGGAGTTTTGCCGCCAGACCATGAACGTCTGGGCCGCGTGACAAACACTATCTTTGCCGCGCCGTCGCAGTCCTTGGAGGCTGCGAGAAGCCTTGCAGAGAAGGCTGGATGCGACGTCGAGATCCTTGGTGATGCCTTGGAAGGCGAGGCGCGAGATGTTGCCGCAACACATGCGGACCTTGCTCTGCAAAGGCAAAAAGAGCGGGGATCATCAAAGCGGCCTTTGATCCTGTTGTCGGGTGGAGAATTGACGGTTACGCGGCGCGGCGACGGAGTTGGCGGTCCCAATGCAGAATATGCACTTGCTTTAGCAAATTCGCTCAAAGGTGCAGCGGGTATCCATGCGATTGCTTGCGATACAGACGGTGTCGATGGCGCAGCCGAAGTGGCCGGCGCGATTATCGGTCCTGACACCCCTTCCAGGGCCACTTCGAGGGGTGTGTCGATGAGTGACGCGCTTGACCGGAATGATGCTCATGAGTTTTTCAGAGCAATTGGTGATCAGGTCGTGACAGGTCCAACACTGACGAATGTGAATGATTTCCGCGCAATTTACATCAATGGAGTGTGAGGCATGCTGCAGCACTGTGTTTTGTTGTCGTTGAGGGATCCGGATAATCTATCAGCGCTCGTTGAACCGATGGCGTTGATTTCAGGGCTAGTTGATAAACTTTCTGGCGTGCTTTCAGTCACACATGGTCCGAACATCGATCTGGAGGGCAAATCGAAGCCGTTTCAATATGGGTTTATTGTAACGGTCAGCGATGAAGCTGTTCTTGCCGACTATGCGCCGCATCCAGATCATCAAAGGGCCGCTGCAATGTTGATCGCTGCTTGCGAAGGTGGTGCAGACGGCATTCTCGTGGCTGATATTCGCTGCGGCTGATGGAAACGCTGGATCGCCAATCTCTATCTAAGTCACAGAGAGGTAACTCCTTTTTGTTATTCTAGCGGCGAATGACCTGAAACACCTCGAAAGATTGGGCAAAAAGGAAGCCGCGTGTCTGAAGTGACTATTACCCGGGCAGTGCGAATGCCGGACCAATTCCGTATTGCGCGGTTTTTGTCCAATCCCAAGCTCGGTCCGCGGCTTTTGTTCTTTAGCGGCGGCTCCGCGCTGAATGATGTTTCAAGGTGTCTGAAAAGGTATACGCACAACTCCATTCACCTTGTGACACCTTTTGATTCCGGAGGCAGTTCACAAGGGTTGCGGCTTGCCTTTGATATGCCTGCGATAGGTGATCTCAGAAGCCGTCTGATGGCTCTTGCAGATGAAACCGTTCTTGGTCAGCCCGATGTGTTCCGGCTGTTCACGCATCGGTTTTCCAAAGAGTCTGGACAAGAGGAACTGGCAGGTGAGCTTGAGGCGATGATCGCCGGCATTCATCCGCTCGTGGCAGTCGTTGAACAACCGATGCGGACGCTCATTCAAAACCAACTGCGGACGTTTCAGAAGGGGTGTCCGCCAACCTTTGATTTGCGCGGTGCAAGCATCGGCAATCTCATTCTTGCCGGTGGTTATCTCAACCAAAACAAACAGTTGGAACCTATTATCTTCCTGGTCGCAAAACTCGTCGGCGTCCTTGGCCATGTGAAAGCTGTATCCGATGACAATCTGCATCTGGCGGCCAAGCTCGAAACCGGCGACATTGTCGTCGGACAGCACCTTCTGACAGGCAAAGAACAAGCGCCACTGACGTCGCCGATTGAGGAGATATTCCTGAACAGAAGTTTGCAAAGCCGGGAACCGGCGGTGTCCGTGTTCCCGGAGCGCAATACGGCTTTGGTGCAGTCTGCGGATCTCATCTGCTATTCCCCCGGCAGCTTGTACACAAGCCTGATTGCCAGCCTTTTACCTCGGGGTGTTGGCCGAGCTGTTGCCAGCCGCACGGTTCCCAAAGTGTATGTGCCTAGTTTGGGTCATGATCCCGAAGCGCCTGGAATGACGCTTGAGGATCGCGTTCAGGCATTGCTTGCTTATCTTCGAAAAGATGCCGGTAGCGATTGCCCGGTCGAACGGCTGTTGAATTTTGTCGTAACGGATCAACGCACGGAAGAAGATGATATCGGGGCAGTGGAGCAACTTGGCATTACCGTTTTGCGGCTGGATCTGATATCCAGCAAATCAGATCCTTATTACGACCCAGTGCCGCTCTGTGAGGCGCTGGTTTCACTGACTTGACCGATAAAGGATGCGAAGGAAACGCCCATGAAACGGACCCCGATGCTGAATCGGCACATGAGTACGCTGATCGCCTCCCTCGGGCACATGGATGAAATCGTTGTTGCAGACGCTGGTCTGCCGGTGCCGCCGGGCGTCGATGTCATTGACTTGGCTGTTTCGCCTGGGGTGCCCGGCTTCTTTGATGTCCTGGATGTTCTGACGAGCGAATTGGTAGTCGAGAAAGCTGTTTTTGCCGAAGAGGCAAGTGCGGAACTGGCGACCGAGATCGAAGTTCGGCTGGCCCATTGGGCTGCGGAAACCGGCAAGCCGATCGAGCATGACCGGGTGCCTCACGAGGACTTCAAAACACGGACGAAGCAGGCGCGTGCCGTTATTCGCACGGGCGAATGCACACCTTATGCGAATGTCATTCTGGTCTCGGGTGTACCGTTCTAACGGCCTGTTTTACAGATTTGCCAACATCGAGCCCGCGCCTTTTCTGCGCGGGCTTAATTGTTTTATATGAAGTACTGGTCGACCAGCTGCGGGCGAGTGCTCTTCTGATTTACCGATAGAGGCATACTCTCAGGGGAGTGTGTGCGTGGTAACACTGCCAAGCTGGCGTAGCTGGCGCTGTTTGGATCTGTTCCGAAACCTTTCCGATTGAAGTTTCGTTTATCTGCCAAAGCCTTCCCGTTCTGCAAAAACGAATTTTTGAGTTTCCAAAACCGATTTTGTTGACTTCCGAAATCGGTTTTGGAACCATTATTGAAATAAATCGCCTTCGATCATCTGAGCCGCAGGCAGAAAGAAATTCGGGCCGGTCGGCCTTTGGGAGGAAAAATGTCGGGTCACCGCGGGTCAGTGACGATTGACGACGTTGCACGCCATGTGGGCGTCGCAAAGGGAACCGTTTCGCGGGTCCTGAACAATTATACCGACATTTCCCAAGCCACCCGCGAGCGCATCCTGAAAGCCGTCAAGGAACTTGGCTACCAGCCGTCGGCGACTGCCCGTAACTTGAAACGCGGCCGGCAGGATACGCTCGGCATTGTCATACCCGTTGGGCATGGCAATGGCGCTGATCCATTTCTGTCTGAATTTATCGATGGAATTGCACGTGCCTTGGATGAACTCGGGATTGATCTCCTGGTGACAACCGCCCACTCGCGGGATCACATGATCGAGACGCTTCAGCGTCTTATTGCCCGGCGGAAGGTCGATGGTTTTATTCTCACCAGAACCGAAGTTGAAGATCCGCGCATTGCTTTCTTGAGTGAACAGGGGTTTCCCTTTGTCACGCACGGCCGGTCGCATCTTCCCGACACCCATGCGTGGTTCGACATCGACAATGAAAAAACCTTTGCTGATGGCGTGCGGCATATTTACAGCCTCGGACACAGCCGCATCGGATTCATAGGCGGATCGCTAGACCTGAATTTCGCGCTCCAGCGCCGAGATGGCTACCGTGCCGGTCTCGAGGCGTTGGGCGTATCTTATGATCCTGGTCTTGAAACATTCGTGGACCTCAACGAAGAAGGCGGTTTTGCTGGAGCGGAACGACTTCTGGCGGGCAACGATCTGCCGCCCACCGCCTTGTTGTGCGTGACAGACGCACTTGCGATTGGTGCTATTCAATACTGCCGGAAACATGGCCTCACCGTAGGCTCGGATGTCACGATCATCGGCTATGACGGACTGCCCTTTGGTGACTATCTCGAGCCGCCGCTTACCACCTTTTCGCAAAGTGCGTCGGAAGCAGGCAGCCGCGTCGCCCGGATGTTGATTGATGTTTTGGACGGCAAAGATCCGAAGACCCTGAAGGCACTTTCAGAAGCGACTTTAATCCGGCGTGCATCAGACGGCGCGCCGCATAAGACACCGGCGGCACTGGCAGAAGTGCTCCGGTCCCGGCTGAACCAACAGCCATGACCTGGCAGTAAGGGAGACTGACATGATTGGGAGGAGCACTTTCCTGACCTCGACCATTGCGGGTGTACTCGCATTGAGCATTACGGTGGCTCAGGCGCAAACCCTGCGTTTCTGGACGACGGAAGAGCAGCCGGAGCGGCTGGCGAAACAGGAAGAACTGGCCGCGGCCTTCAAAGACAAAACCGGCATCGAGGTTGATGTCATTCCAGTCACGGAATCCGATCTTGGAACCCGTGCCACTGCAGCTTTCGCTGCCGGTGATCTGCCGGATGTGATTTATCACACCCTACAGTATGCGCTGCCATGGGCAGAGGCCGGTATTCTGGACACCGAAGCGGCGACAGAGGTTCTGGAGAACCTGGGCACTGATACATTTGCGCCTGGCGCAGTGGCAATGGCCGCGGTCGAAGGGGGGGTCGCTTCTGTGCCGGTTGATGGCTGGACACAAATGGTTGTCTATCGCAAGGACCTTTTCGATGCGAATGGCCTCGCGGCCCCCGACAGCTACGAGAACATTTTGGCAGCGGTTGAGAAACTTCATAACCCGCCGGAAATGTTTGCATTCGTCGCAGCCACCAAGGTTGATGAGAACTTCATGAGCCAGGTGCTCGAGCATGTTCTTCTGGCCAATGGCGTTAGCCCGGTCGGCAGTGACGGCTTCAAGCCGCTGGACGAGAAAAAGACGATCGAAGCACTCGAGTTCTATAAGGCAATTGCAGAGGCATCTCCTCCAGGAGATCTGTTTTGGAAGCAGTCTCGGGAGCTATACTTTGCCGGCAAAGCAGCCATGATCATCTGGTCTCCGTTCATTCTCGATGAGCTCGCTGGTCTTCGCGACAGTGCTCCGCCAACCATTTCCGATGACCCGACATCCAAAGAACTGGCGTCAAAAACCGGTATCGTGACAACCTTAAAGGGTCCGTCAAATCCGGATGGCGCTGCCTGGGGGGATGTGCGTTACTTCGGCATCACAAACGATGCGGATACGGACGCCGCCATGCAGTTTGTCGAGTTCTCGATGGATGACGGTTACATGTCGACCCTGTCGATCGCACCGGAGGGCAAGTTCCCGATCCGCCGAGGCAACAAAGCCAATCCGACAGCGTTTGTTGAAGGCTGGTCCAAGTTGCCGGTTGGTGTGGACCGCAAGGCACCGTTGACCGATCTTTATGATGCCGAGACCATCAGCACCATTGTTTCCGGTCTCGATACGGCTGCGCGTTGGGGCGTCAAGGAAGGACAGTTGTCTTTGGCCTCCAAGATCATCAACAGCCAGGCGATCAACCGGCTTGTCCGGGAATACATTGATGGCGAACGGGACGCAGCACAGACCGTTGCTCAGATGAACGAAGAACTGGCCAATATCCAGTAACTGCAAAATGGCCCGTGTTTTCGGACACGGGCCAACCCCATCGGCCACCACCCCTCATTTAAAGAGGGCCTTTGCACTATGAAGTTTCGACGGGTTGAACCGTCGACGCACAGGGACTTTTTGCCCTATCTCTGTCCGTTTGAAACTTGAGCAGGAAACCATGACCGCGCAGGACAAGACCATCGCCGAGCACCGGCCGCCGAAAGGCATTGGACCGATGCAACGACGGGAGATGCGGCTCGCCTACCTGATGTTGGCGCCAACATTCCTGATCATTCTCGCCATTGTTGCAGGTCCTTTGCTTGCCAATTTCTGGATCAGCTTCAAGCCGGTTCAACTCGCGGACCTCCGGCCCCCAAGCGTGCTGGTAAACGAACGCATGCGCGGCAATCCGGAAAGTGCAGGCGATGCGGCGACACTCGAATACCGGATGCGCAACTCCTCGCAGGACAAGGAAATCCGGGATGTTGTTGTGCGGGACACCCTACCTGATGGGTTCGATGTAACGAGCGTGCCTGAGGTTTGCGCGCTTCAGGGCGCGTCGATCACATGTGACATCGGCACTGTTCCGCCAAAATGGCGTGAGCGGCTGCGCTTTGAGGGAACAGTAACCCCGGCCTATTTGGCAGCTGACCGCCCCGAGCGGGCAAGCACACCTGAGGTCTCGGGCGATGCAGACAATGTCCTGACAAACCTCGACTTCACCTTCGACAATTTCGTCCGGATCTTTGATGCAGATGAGTTTTGGTCGGTGCTGCGGGTGACGTTCTATTACACAATCTTCGGGACGGCCGGAGCATTGGTGCTCGGGCTGTTCGCTGCGCAACTTTTGAACACGACGTTCAAGGGGCGCGGTTTTCTGCGCGGACTGTTCCTCTTTCCTTACGTCTCGCCGGTGATTGCCGTTGCCTTCACCTGGGTGGTGCTGTTCGACCCATTTTCCGGAACCTTAAACGCGCTTTTGACCAAAATGGGCGTCGTTGCGGACCCGATCAATTTCTTCGGTCAGCGGGCCGTGGAGTTTTCATTCTTCGGGATCCCAATGGAGTTTCCTCTGGCGCTTTCGACCGTCATCGCGTTTGAGGCATGGCGTTACTTCCCCTTGTCTTTCCTGTTCATTCTCGCGCGCATGCAGTCGCTCAATACAGATATCTATGAAGCGGCTGAAATGGATGGTGCAACGCCGCTACAGCAGTTTTGGTACCTGTCCTTGCCGCAGTTGATGGGCATCCTGTCGGTCCTGTTCCTTCTCCGTTTCATTTGGACCTTCAACAAGTTCGACGACATCTTCCTTCTGACCGGCGGCAATGCCGGAACGAGAACGTTGACAGTCGATGTTTATGAACAAGGGTTTGCCCTGTCCAACCTTGGAGCAGGGGCTGCGGTCGCCGTGGTGATCTTTGTCGTCCTCGTTACGTTTGCGACACTCTTCCTGCACTTTTCACCCAAGGAGGAAGGCCTATGAGACCCGGCAGCATTTTTCTGATAGCCATCACGGGCCTTATCTGGGGCGTGACCGCCATGGTGGTGATTGGCGTCACCTTGACCCTTATCACTGGCGAAGTTGCTCTGCCTCAGGCGACTGCCGCCGGAGTGGCCGGCTTGATCGGAGCGCTGGTTCTGGTTTGGCGGCAGACTGCGGACATAAAAGGGATGCCTGCCTGGGTGTTATCCGCGGTCGTCCTAACGTTGGTTCTTCTGTTGGGTACGTTCGCAGCACCTTTCACTTTGCCTCTAAACAACGTTCCCTTTTGGCAATTGGCCGGACTGCTCGCCTTCGTTGCCAGCGTCACGGCGGCCAACCATGTGAGCCTCAATGGCGCAACTCTCGGGTCGATGTCGCGGTACGAACGCGAGGTGATCTACATCCGGATCTTCAAGGGAATTGGTTTCGTCGTCTTCACGATTATCGTTGCGCTGCCCTTTTACGTGATGGTGATGACATCGCTGAAAAGTCAGCAGGCGTTGCTTGCCAATCCGCTTGATCTGTCGATCGACCTCTCGCAAGGGTTTGACGGGCTCTTCCGGTCCTATGTGGAGCTCTTCACGCAGTTCAATTTCGGCCGCTATCTGATGGTCTCGGCCATCGTGTCGGTGGGTACCGTGATCCTGACGCTGCTATTTTCGGTGCCCGGCGCTTATGCGGTCTCCCGGTTGCGGTTTCCGGGGCAGGCGCTTTTGTCCCGTTCGGTGCTCCTGATTTACATGGTTCCGGCCATTGTTCTTGTAATCCCGCTTTATGCTGTGTTCTCACAGCTGGGGCTGCGCAACACATTGACCGGTTTGCTGATTGTCTATCCAGCCACAACAATTCCGGTCGCGCTCTACATGTTGCAGGGTTACTTCCGGGGGCTTCCGTCCGAATTGGAAGAAGCTGGCCTGATGGACGGATTGTCGAGGCTTGGGGTGATCATGAAGATCACGCTGCCGTTGTCATTGCCGGCATTGGCCTCTGTATCGCTCTATGTGTTCATGATTGCCTGGAACGAGTTCCTGTTCGCTTTCATGTTCCTCGATGACCCGGACATTTTCACCCTTTCGCGCGGTGTGGTTTCGCTGAACTCCTCGGAGGTCCCGCGCCAGCACCTTATGGCAGGCGCAGTGATCGCGACCGTTCCGGTTCTCTTCATCTTTCTTTGGTTCGAACGCTTCCTTGTCCAGGGCCTGACGGCCGGCAGTGTGAAGGGCTAACCAACTCATCAAAGAGCTCACAAGAAGCTCAAGGAGATATTCGTGTCACAGACTGAGTTAGACAAAGTCGCCCGGAAAATCCTGACCGACAACGACCAGGGTGGATACACGGTGCCGACGAAGGGGCTTTACCCCTACCAATGGAACTGGGATTCGGTCTTTGTTGCCCGAGGTTTTGCGACCTTCGACACCGACCGGGCCTGGCGGGAGATAGAGCTTCTCTTCGAGGGGCAATGGCGAGACGGGATGGTGCCACATATCCTGTTCCGGAAGGACGATCCGAGTTACTTCCCCGGTCCCTCCGTTTGGGGAACAGATGGCGGACCCATTCCAAGTTCAGGCCACTCTCAGCCTCCGGTCGCCGCAACCATCGTCCGGGACTTGCTGGAACTTGATGCCTCTGACGCCGCTCTGGATCGGGCGAAGTTGCTCTTCCCAAAAATCCTTCAATGGCACCGTTGGTTCATGGCTTACCGGGATCCAGACAGTCTCGGCGTGATTGCCGTAATTCATCCCTGGGAGTCAGGGCGGGACAATCTTCCCGACTGGGATGATGCCTTGCGCGATGTGGAAATCAAGGATGTCGCTCCATACGAGCGGAAAGACACCTCTCATGTCGATCCGGCCATGCGCCCGCACAAAGAGGACTATGACCGCTACCTTTCTATCGTTGCGGCTTGCCGGAAAGTGGGTTGGGATCCTGAAAAGGTTGCCCGAACCTGTCCGTTTTTCGTGGCTGACCCGGGTATCACCTTCATTCTCCTGAGAGCTTGCCGAGATCTCCTGGCACTCGCAGATCGCCTTGGAGAAACAGCCGCGCAGCCGGAAATTGAGGGATGGATCAGCCGGATGGAAACGGGTGCTGCGCGCCTTTGGAATGCAGAGCTCAAGGCTCACGTAGCCATGAACCTGCGAACCGGGAAACAGACCGACGGTGTTTCAAGTGCGTCTTTCCTTGCGCCCTATGCAGGCCTTACTGATCCTGAGGTGTTAAAGCCGCTTCAGGAACATTTCGACCGGATCAGCGCAAAGGTCCGATATCTGATGCCGTCCTACGATCCGGAGCATCAAGCCTATGAGCATTTGCGGTATTGGCGCGGCCCTGTCTGGGCTATGGTCAATTTCATGATTGCTCGCGGTTTCGCGGAAGCTGGTGATCCTGGCCGGTCTGACAGGCTTCGGCGTGACACGGCTGCGCTCATTCAAACCGGCGGATTTGCGGAATATTTCAGCCCGGAAACGGCAGAAGCTGCCGGTGGCGGATCATTCTCTTGGACAGCGGCGATCTGGCTTGCCTGGGCAAGACCATCGCTAGCAGATCAAGCGGCTTAAGGGGGCAGCAGATATGGGTGCAATCCAGCTCAAGAGTGTCGAGAAGTGGTTCGGTGACCTGCAAGTCATCAAAGGAATTGATCTCGATATCCAGGACGGTGAATTCGTTATCTTTGTCGGCCCATCCGGGTGCGGTAAGTCCACACTGCTGCGATTGATTTCCGGACTTGAAGAATCGAGCCGCGGCGCAATCGAGATTGACGGCAAGGACGTCACCGCATTGCCGCCCTCCGGGCGCGGTCTTTCAATGGTGTTTCAGTCCTATGCGCTTTATCCGCATATGTCCGTTCGGGAAAATGTTGGGTTTGGCCTGAAGACTGCGGGCGTGCCAAAAGCGGAGATCGACCGGAAAGTGAACGCGGCCGCGGAGATCCTAAAGCTGGATGACTACCTTGAACGTAGGCCCAAAGCTTTGTCCGGTGGTCAGCGTCAACGTGTTGCCATCGGCCGGGCCATCGTCCGCGAACCGAGCGCGTTTTTGTTTGACGAGCCGTTGTCAAACCTGGATGCCGCACTGCGCGTTGAAATGCGGTTCGAAGTGGCCCGGCTCCACAAGAGCCTCGGGACAACCATGATCTACGTGACCCATGATCAGGTCGAGGCGATGACACTTGCGGACAAAATCGTTGTCCTGCAGGCTGGCGAGATTGAGCAAGTCGGCTCTCCGCGCGAACTCTATGAGCGGCCCGACAATCTTTTCGTTGCCCAGTTTATTGGGTCCCCGAAGATGAATGTTCTGCCCTGTTCAGTAACAGGAGATACGTTCTCGCTCGATGGACATGGCGGTGGCCATTACCCGCATGGTGGTGCATCCGGTGCGCCGGTCAAACTGGGCATCCGGCCGGAACACATGCTGGTTGTTGCACCGGAAGAGGGGCACTGTTCGGGCACCGTTGAGGTTGCCGAATATCTCGGGGCTGACACGTTCCTTTATGTCGCGCTTGATGGCCTTGACACTGTCCTCGTGCGGATCAGCGGCAGTGAAGAAATCGCAGAAGGGGCACGCATCGGACTGAAGTTCGATGAAAGCCGCATGCACTTCTTTGACAAGGACGACCGAGCGATCCGCAGTGGTTGATGAGGTGTTTTTACAGCGTATACAATGCGGAATGTCAGTAATAGGATAAAGCATCGGTCGCGAACACTTCAATTGTGAAGGGGGCGGTGCTTACCATGACTATCCTGCGCAGCATCCTGCTGGCCTTCGGTGTTCTCGTGAGTGCTTGCGTGGCCAATGTTCATGCCGCTGGCTTCCGTGTCACATTCATCAATCCAGGTGGGGACAGCGGGTTTTGGGGCCATGTTTCAAAGACCATGCAGGCGGCAGCTGCAGACTTTGATGTCGATCTTGAAATTTTGAATGCCGACCGGCGACCCTATTATATGGAGAAGCTCTTACAGGAGCGTCTCAGCAAGGGAGATCTGCCTGACTATTTCATCTTGGTGAATGAGCTTCAGGAAGGTGCCCGGCTTATGCAGCTGCTCGATGGGCAGCCGGTTGAGACAGTATTTCTTCTAAACACGTTGACCCAATCCCAGTACGGAGTTTTGAACGAGCGCGGTAAGTCCTCAATCATCGGGTCCATTACCCCAAACAATGAGTGGGCCGGCTATGAGATGGCGCAGTCCCTAGTCTCCTTCGGAAAAACCGGAGGTGCAGCCAACGGCGGCCTAAGAATGTTGGCCCTCACCGGCGACGATAGCACGCCGGCGGCTCTCGACCGGCAAAGGGGTATGGAACAGGCTGCGGCTGACAGCGGTGTCGATCTAATCGGCGCAGTGCCCGTGAATTGGAACGAAGAGACTGCTTATGAGCGGGCAAAGACGTTTTTGAATCGGACGAAGGTTGATGCCATCTGGGGCGCGAATGACGCCATTGCCCTCGGAGCAAAACGGGCCGCAATCGAGCTTGGTATGAAGCCCGGTGAGAACATTGCCTTTGCTGGATTGAATTGGTCAAAGGCGGGGATGGAGGCGGTCAAGAATGGACAGTTGACCATGACGCATGGCGGTCATTTTTTCGCCGGAGCCTGGGTCATCGTGATGCTCTATGATTACCACAACCGGCCCGCACCCAAGAGTGCACTAGATAATGTGTCTTTCCAGATGTCCGCGATCACCCGGGATAACGTCAATCTCTTCCTCGACCGGTTGGGTGATCAGAACTGGGCCAAGATCGATTTTCTCGGTTTCAGCCAGGCTATGACCGGCCTGTCGCAGTACGATTTTTCAGCAACTGCGATCTTGAATGCTGCAAAGAATTGAAGCCGCAGCGTGAGTTTTTTGACTTAAATGTCGCAGGTCGTTTGTTCTTGCCTTGATTGAGTGAAGCTGAAACCTTCCCCGATGATTCTGGAGGTGAGGTGTTTCATGAACAACAAGAACGAAACTCAGTCTGGTGGCTATAATCCTGAGACTGAAGGCGCGGAAATGGCGTTT
The DNA here is from genome assembly GCF_030733765.1 of Roseibium sp. MMSF_3247. NCBI lineage: Bacteria > Pseudomonadati > Pseudomonadota > Alphaproteobacteria > Hyphomicrobiales > Stappiaceae > Roseibium > Roseibium sp. MMSF_3247. Next base: position 476,919 of record NZ_JASHII010000003.1, on the reverse strand, counting down.
TCCGGCAAAATGTCATACGGCGATTACCTCGGCCTTGAGACTATCCTGAGCTCGCAAGCTCCTTTGTCGAATGCGCCGGATGAGTTGCTGTTCATTATTCAACACCAAACGTCCGAGCTTTGGATGAAGTTGATGCTTCACGAGTTGGAAGGGGCACGGACAGCCATTGCCGAAGATCACATGCCGGAAGCGATGAAGCTGCTTGCACGTGTCAGCAGGATCATGGAGCAATTGAATTCTGCGTGGGACGTGCTTCGGACCATGACACCAAGCGATTACACCCAGTTCCGGGATTCGCTCGGTTTGTCGTCCGGGTTTCAGTCTTTGCAGTACCGCCTGATCGAATATGCCCTTGGAAACCGCAATCTTGCGATGATCCGTCCGCATGAACATGTCCCCGAAAACGTCGATCTGCTGCATCAGGAACTTGCCAAGCCAAGCCTTTATCAGGTGGTGCTGTCATTTGCGCAGCGGCAAGGACTGGACGTTCCTGAGCATGTGATCGCAAAACCATCGGACAGACCGCATGGCGAGGTGCCAGAAATCGTGGACCTTTGGCAGAAGGTTTATCGTGATCCTGCACAATATTGGGCGCTTTATGAAGTGGGTGAAAAACTGGTCGACCTGGAAGACTACTTCCGGCGTTGGCGGTTCAATCACGTCACCACGGTGGAACGTGTCATCGGTTTCAAGCGAGGCACCGGCGGCACGGGAGGTGTGACCTATCTGAAGCGCATGCTGGAGGTCGAACTGTTCCCCGAACTCTGGCATGTCCGAACGGAACTCTGAGCGCACCTCGCAAGATTTACGGTCAAGCAGAAGAAGCATTGCCAATTCCAATCCTCGAGTTAAGCTGCTGATCAAGGACCTGAAAAACAAGGTCCGGGAGCAGTTGAACAGAGGGGAAGTTCTGATGTTGAAGAGACTTGCGGCAACAGCAAGTGTGCTGGCCATGCTGAGCGGTGCCGCCGTGGCGGAGCCGGTCAAAGTTGGCATGATCACCACCTTGTCCGGTGGCGGCGCCGGGCTTGGTATTGATGTGCGGGATGGTTTCCTGCTTGCTGTGAAACAGGCAGGCAACTCCGACCTGGAGGTGATCGTTGAAGACGATCAACGCAAACCGGATGTGGCTGTGAAGCTGGCGGACAAGCTGGTGCAGTCGGAAAATGTTGACGTTCTGACCGGCATTATCTGGTCAAATCTTGCTATGGCCGTTGTGCCATCTGTGACCGCCCAGGGCAAATTCTATCTGTCGCCAAATGCGGGGCCATCCGCTCTCGCAGGTAAAGGCTGCCACCCGAACTATTTCAATGTGGCCTGGCAGAACGACAATTTGCACGAAGCAGCCGGTGCCTACGCCAAGGACCAAGGCTACAAGAACAGCTTCATTCTGGCGCCGAACTATCCGGCCGGCAAAGACGCGTTGACAGGTTACAAGCGTTTTTATGGTGGTGAGTTGGCTGGCGAGCTTTATACCAAACTCGGCCAGACTGACTACGCCGCAGAGCTTGCTCAGATCCGGGCCTCCGGTGCTGATAGCGTGTTCTTTTTCCTGCCGGGTGGCATGGGGATTTCCTTCCTGAAGCAGTACGCGGACAGTGGAATCGACCTTCCGGTCGTCGGGCCGGCGTTCTCTTTCGACCAAGGCATTCTGCAAGCTGTCGGCGATGCGGCAATGGGCGTGAAAAACACCAGCCAGTGGTCAAAGGACATCGACAATCCGGCCAACAAGGCCTTTGTCGAAAGCTTCCAGGCTGAATATGGCCGCCTGCCGTCGCTCTATGCGTCCCAAGGTTTTGACACCGCCAATCTTCTGCTGTCGGCGATGGCCAAGGCGGATGTGAAGGATGCCGATGCATTCCGCGCGGCACTCAAGGAAGCTGATTTCGCATCGACCCGTGGTGACTTCAAGTTTGGCGACAATCACCACCCGATCCAGGACATCTATGTCCGCGAAGTCATCAAGGAAGGCGATGTCTATACCAACAAGATCATTGCCACCGGCTTGAGCGATCATGCGGATGCCTACGCTGGTGAGTGCAGCATGTAAAATCGACCATCAACGGTCATCAAAAGCCCGGGCACATTGCCTGGGCTTTTTTGTTGGCGCTGTATTCGGGCTCAGGCCCGGCCGTTTGGTCGCGGTCCGTTGATATTGCTCAAAGACGTGTCAGGCCATCTCTGGAACGGTGTGGGCTACGGAGTTTTGCCAGTGATGCGGCGAACCTCAGGTCCGGGTGTGTCGCCTTAAGAAGCAAAAAGGCTGCATCCGGGTCCTGCTGGACCTTGGGAGAAAATCATGGATAACGGTCAGCAGGCTGGCAACGGAGTATCGAAGGCAGCTTGCAGCGTGACCCCGGTACCGGACGGTGCGATTGCCGAGATCTGCGAACGGTTCGGCAATGACAAGCATCGGATGCTGGATATCCTGCGCGAGGTTCAGGACCGTTTCCAATGCATTGCACCAGCGACCATGGACCAAATCGCTGAAGAAACTGGCCTGACCCGGATCGAGGTCGAAGGGGTCGCGAGCTTTTATTCTTTCCTGTCCCTAAAGCCGAAAGGCCGGATTACCATCCGTCTGTGCGACGATATTGTCGATCGATATGCCGGACTGGAAGCCGTCACAGCCGCTTTCGAAGATGCGCTCGGGGTCAAGATTGGCGAAACATCCGCAGATGGGGCCGTGTCCCTTGAATACACCCCTTGCATTGGTATGTGCGACCAAGCGCCTGCAGCGATGGTCAACGATATTGTCCTGACCAATCTGACAGCTCAATCTGCGCGGGAAGTGGCCCTGACGATTAAAGCAGGCGGCAGCCCAGATGATCTTGTCAGCGACCGGTTTGCCACTCTCTCACAGCATGACCGTGCAGTGCGCATGGTGGACAACAACATCCGCCATGCCGGTACTGTGCTTCTTGGGCCGGTGCGCGAAGATGCGGGCCTTTCCAAAGCGGTCAGCATCACCTCCTCCCAGATTATCTCGATGATTGAAGAAAGCGGCTTGCGCGGTTGTGGGGGTGCTGGATTTACGACGGGGCGCAAATGGCGATTTGCGGCAGCTGAGCGAGCTGAGCGGTCTTTTGTGATCTGCAATGCAGATGAGGGCGAACCTGGCACCTTCAAGGACCGCGTTCTTCTCACAGAGCGGCCACATCTTCTGATCGAGGGTATGACAATAGCCGCCCGTGCGGTTGGGGCGAAGGAAGGGATCCTTTATCTGCGCGGCGAGTATGTCTACCTGCGCGAACTTTTGGAACAAGTGCTAGAGGAGCGCCGCCGGCGCGGACTGCTTGGCAAAGAGATCCTTGGCACCAAGCGCTTCAACTTTGATATCCGTATCCAGATGGGCGCGGGCGCTTATATCTGCGGTGAAGAAGGTGCCCTGATCAGTTCTTGTGAAGGGTTGCCGGGTGAGCCGAAAACCCGCCCGCCGTTCCCGGTCAATCGCGGGTATCTCGGCTACCCGACCGTGGTCAACAATGTGGAGACCTTCTGCCATGCCGCACGCATTCTGGACCAGGGTGCGAAGTGGTTCCATGACATGGGCACTGAAGGCAGTCATGGAACCAAGCTGTTCTCGGTCTGCGGTGACTGTTTAAACCCTGGGATTTACGAGCTTCCTTACGGTCATTCAGTCTGGGAGCTTCTGGAAATGGTCGGCGGTCAGGATGCTGCGGCGGTTCAGGTTGGCGGGCCGAGCGGTGCAATGATCGCCCGGGACAGTTTTCACCGAAAGCTCACATTCGACGATCTCGCGACCGGTGGCGCGATCATCGTCTTTAACGGTCAGCGGAACATTCTTGAAATCGTTGACTACTACATGTCGTTCTTCGTGCATGAAAGCTGCGGCTATTGCACGCCTTGCCGGGTCGGTAATGTCTTCTTGCAAAAGGCAATCCAGAAGTTCCGCAAAGGGCTCGCCAATCCAGAGGACATCGACTACCTCAAGGATCTCTCCGGCACGATCATTGAGACCAGCCGCTGCGGCCTTGGCATGACATCACCCAATCCGGTGTTGTCGACCTTGGCGAACTTCCCGCTGGTCTATTCAGCCATGACCAAGCCGAGCAAGGACGGGATCCGCGACACTTTCGATATTCAGTCGGCGATTGAGGGTGCCCGGAAGATCGCCAAGCGCCGTTCCTACATCTTCGACAGGGATTTCACAGAATGAGCGGCACAAAAAAGGAAACCGGGTTCAGTTTCACGATCGATGGTGTCGAGGTCACGGCCTATGCCGGGCAAACCATCATGGAAGCTGCCGATGAGGCCGGTGTCTACATCCCTCGTTTGTGCGACCATGAAGGGCTGCGCCATCAGGGCAGTTGTAGGGTTTGTACCGTGAAAGCAGGCGGCCGGAGCGTATCCGCCTGCACCCAGCCGGCGGCTCCGGGCCAGACGGTCGAAAACGAAACGCCGCACCTCAACAAGATGCGCCGTGATCTCGTGGAAATGCTGTTTCATGAAGGCAATCACTTGTGTCCTATCTGCGAAGCCAGTGGCAATTGCGAGCTTCAGGCAATGGCTTACCGGCTCGACATGACCGAGGCGACAAATTTTCCGTATCTGGAACCTTGCCGGGCTCTCGATGCTTCTCACCCTGACATTGCGCTCGACACCAACCGCTGCATCAGTTGCGGACGGTGTATCCGGGCGTCTCAGGATGTCGATGGCAAGGGCGTCTTTGGTTATGTCGGCCGGGGAATTCACCGGCGTGTCGCTGTGAACGGCGAGAACCTTGCCGACACAGATGCAGCTGTGACTGACAATGCGATCTCGGCGGAAGTCTGTCCGGTCGGCTGCATCATCCGCAAACGGGTCGGTTTTGTAACTCCGATTGGCGAGCGGGAGTTCGACAAAGGGCTGATCGGTCATGACATTGAGGAGAAGCGCAAATGAGTGCGAGATCTCAGGTGGAGCTTCCTAAGGCCCGGATCGCGACAGCTTCACTGGCCGGTTGTTTCGGCTGTCACATGGCAATCCTCGATGTCGATGAACGCCTGATTGATCTGATGAAGCTCGTCGAGGTCGACCGGTCTCCCTTGACCGATAAGAAGCGTTTCACCCAGCGCTGCGACATCGGTATCATTGAAGGCGGTTGCTGCAACGAGGAAAACGTTCATGTCCTGCAGGATTTTCGGCGGAACTGCGATGTGCTGATTGCGCTAGGGCAGTGCGCGATCATGGGCGGACTTCCGGCCATGCGCAACGCGATCATGCACTCCGACGAGCCCTTACGAGAATGCCTGGACGAGGCCTACATAACCGGCCGCTACATCCGAAACACGACCCACAATGTGCCCAATGATCCGGCTTTGCCGCTGCTGCTTGATGAGGTGTATCCGTGCGCGCAGGTGGTGGAGATCGACTATCAGATTCCCGGCTGCGCGCCGGAAGGGGACATTATTTTTGACACGCTCTCAAAGCTGCTCACCGGGAAATTTCGGGGCTTTGAGCGCGAAATGATCAAGTTCGACTAACCAGGGGCGAGTATATGGGCGAACCCAGACTGATTGAAATCTCGCCGGTCACCCGTGTCGAAGGGCATGGGAAAGTCACCATTCACCTCAATTCGGAAAACGAAGTGGATGAGGCCAGGCTGCATATTGTCGAATTCCGTGGTTTCGAACGGTTCATTCGTGGGCGCCTCATGTGGGAAGTCCCAGTCATCGTGCAGCGCCTGTGCGGTATTTGCCCGGTCAGCCACCACCTAGCGGCCGCCAAGGCCATGGACATGATCGTGGGCGTCGATCAGTTGACGCCGACCGCTGAGAAAATGCGGCGGTTGATGCACTACGGGCAGGTCATGCAGAGCCACGTACTGCATTTCTTCCATTTGGCGGCGCCAGACCTGTTGTTTGGGTTTGGGGCTCCTGCCGAGAAACGCAACATTTTCGAAGTGATCAAGGAACAGCCAGAGCTCGGCAAACGCGCCGTCCTGATGCGCAAATACGGTCAGGAGATCATCGAGGCGACGGCGGGCAAGAAGATCCATGGAACCGGCGCTATCCCTGGGGGCATCAACCGCAATCTTCCGATCGAAAGACGCGATCATTTTCTGAGCACGATTGATGAGATGCTCGAATGGGCACAGGACGCGGTCAAGCTTGCCAGAGACTATACGCTCGAACATGAGGATCTGGTCGCCGAGTTCGGATCATTTCCGTCGAACTACATGTCTCTCGTACGAGAGGAAGATGGTGCGCTTGATCTCTACCATGGCAACCTCCGCGCATTGAAGTCGACTGGGGACGAGATCTTCGATCAATTGCCTTATACGCAGTATCATGAGCGTCTGATCGAGGATGTGCGGTCCTGGTCTTATATGAAGTTTCCCTTCATCAAGGAGCTTGGACCAGAGGTTGGTTGGTACCGGGTTGGGCCGCTGGCGCGTATGAATACGGCCAGCTTCATAGAAACGCCAATTGCCAACGCTTCACTGGACGAGCTTAAAACCGTCACGGATGGTCGCCCAAACAATTCGACGCTCGCAAATCACTGGGCCCGGATGATCGAGGTCGTGCATTGCGTTGAGAAGATCCGCGAACTGCTCAACGACCCAGACCTACAAGGAGACGATTTGGTTGTGACCGGGGACCGGCGCGGCGAGGGGATTGGCGTCATCGAAGCGCCGCGCGGAAATCTCATTCATCATTATCAAGTCGATGAAAACGATCAGGTCACCTATTGCAATCTGATCGTGTCAACGACGCACAACAACGAGGGCATGAACAGGGCGGTCAAGGATGTCGCCGTCAAACACTTAAGTGGTCATGAACAGATCACAGAGGGCATGCTCAACCATGTCGAAGTTGCGATCCGGGCTTATGATCCATGCCTCTCCTGTGCCACCCATGCGCTGGGCCAGATGCCATTGCAGGTGGAGCTTTTCAATTCGGACGGGGAGTTGGTCGATAGCAAGGCGCAGTCGGTATGAGGGCGCTGGGATGTTGTTGATTGGGTACGGCAATCCGGGTCGGGGAGACGATGGGCTTGGGCCTGCGTTTTCTGAAAGCATGGCAACGCGTGACCTGACGTCCTGGACGATCGATACCGATTACCAGCTCGTGGCAGAGCACGCCTTTGATGTCTCTGGACATGAGCTTGTCGTGTTTGCAGACGCAGAGATTGGGAGCTCGGAGCCCTTTTCGTTCCGCGAGATCAAACCTGGTGCGCCGGAAGTTCTGGGCAGCCACAGTCTGGTTCCTGAAACTGTCCTGTCCTTGTGCGAAACCCTTTATGGCGCGGCGCCGACCGCCTTTGTACTTGGGATAACCGGTGTGGAATACGGTGACGTGAAGGAAGGCCTTTCAGATCAGGCGGCCGCCAACCTCACGAGGGCACAGGCATTTTTCCTGGATTGGGCCGGAAAGCTTTCTACACCTTAGGCTTTAGATGTCCGGTGTATCGGTCCGGCTCTCAGTTGCAGGGTCATGGGAATTGCGAAGTGCCTCCAGGGCGCGCATCCGTTCTTCTGCTTTGTCCTGATTTTCCCGCGTCACCCCGGCAATCAACACTTCGGCAATAGCCATCAGCGCCAGGGATGAATCCCAGGGCGAGGGAACTGCGACACGGGCTGGCAACACGTAGGAAGCTATTCGGCCAATGGGCGACATCCAGCTGTCTGTGACCAGCGCAACGGTCGCTCCTTGTTTGGCCGCAGCTTCTGCAAACTGAATGATCTCTGCCTGGTACCGGCGGATGTCGAAGACCAGCACAACATCTTTTGGGCCAATCCCAAGCAACTGGTCGAGCCAGTTCCCGTGCTGCCCGGCCACATGAACGACGTTCGGCCGCACGATACGCAAGTGCGCTGCCATGTACCTTGCAAGGCCGTCAGTGAACCGCCCGCCGATCAGGTGAACGGTCTTGCGGTCGTCGGCCAATAATTTGACAAGACCGTCAAGCTCGCCTTTTGGCAGATGGTCGAATGTCTCACGGATGTTCTCGATCAGTTGCCCGACATGCGGGTCGCCCGTTGTATCCTTTGCAAGACTGGCGCTGCGTGCGAGCGGGGAGTTCAGCTGATTGGCGAGTTCGCTGCGCAGCTTTTTCTGGAATTCCGCGAAGCCTGGAAACCCCAGCCGGGCCACAAACCTGAGAATGGTCGGAGCGCTCACCCCGGCGGCTTTTGCAAACTCTGCAACAGTCCCCAATCCCTGCACCGGATAATTTGCCATCAGGGCATGCGCCGCCTTCTTTTCGGTCGCGGTAAACTCGTCGAGCCGATCACGTATGTCGTCCAAAAGTGGGCGTTCCATGGGCTGCTGCCTCAATTTTTGGCGGAGCTATCAAAACTGTTTGACAGAACCGTATTTCGTGTATCAGATATTACAGAGTTTGAATTTGTCGGCAATACTGTAACAAACATTACAGAAACAAGCAGACGCTTTTCCGGGGGGATGAATGGGATCAAACCACCAAAACGGCGGAATGTCCCGTGCTGTAGAGGTTGTAAATGCAGAAGGTGCCGGTGAGCTGGTCCTTTTGTGTGATCATGCTTCGAATCATTTTCCTGCTCCCTATGATCAGTGCCTTGGTGTGTCGGATGAAGAGAAATCCGCGCACATTTCATGGGATCCGGGCGCGCTCGGCGTCGCGATGGCGTTGTCGAAGGCGCTTGATGCGCCTTTGATCTATACGACGGTTTCCCGTCTGGTCATCGACTGCAATCGCGAAGAAACTCGCGAAGATCTGACGCCGTGCTTAAGTGAGCTGACAGAGATCTCCGGAAACAAGAATTTATCCGATGAAGAGCGGACATTCCGGATCAATCTGGTTCATCGCCCGTTTCACGATGCGATCGACAAAGTGCTTGCGCTTCGGGCGGACAAGGGGCTGCCATCTGCAGTGGTGTCCATCCACACCTATACGCCGGTCTACAAAGGCGAGTCTCGGCCCTGGGAAATCGGTTTGATCTCCGAAAACGACCGCCGCCTGGCCGATCCTGTGTTGGCGGGGTTGAAGGCACGTGGCGATCTGACCGTTGGCGACAATGAGCCCTATGCCCCCTCCGATGGGGTTTACTACACTGTCAGGCGGCATGGCGAAGACAAGTCGCTGCCGTGCCTGATGATCGAAATCCGAAACGACGAAGTGCGCACGCCAAATGAGGAACTGCACTGGGCGGACATCTTGGGACCTTTGTTGAAATCCGCTGCCAAAACGGTGTTGCGGAAGGAGGTTGCGGATCATGCCTAGGATCGCCCATTGGTATGTTCACGCGGTTGACGGTTTCAATCGCGGTCTGGGCAAAGTCATCATGTGGGGTGTCTTTGTCATGGCGGGGATCCTGTTGTGGTCCTCAATCTCCAAGACGTTTTTCAATCCGTCGCTTTGGACCCTGGAAGTGGCGCAGTTTGCAATGGTCGCCTACTACGTTCTGGGCGGACCCTATTCTGTTCAGCTTGGGTCGAATGTCCGTATGGACCTGTTTTATGCGGAGTGGAGCATCAAGAAAAAGGCTTGGTTCGATGCTTTCACCGTGCTTCTTTTGATCTTCTATCTTGGCGTTCTCCTCTATGGGGCGCTTGGGTCTACAGCCTATTCCCTAGGTTATTTCGGTCGGGAGTTTCCGGAGTTCTACTGGGAGCTGATCGTCGCCTTCTTTACCGGCGGGCCTGCTGCCGCCGGAGAGGTCATGGGCTATATCGAACGCAGTCCGACGGCGTGGCGGCCGGTTCTCTGGCCAATCAAGGTGACCATGTGTATCGGCTTTTTCCTGATGCTTCTGCAGACCGTTTCTGAGCTGATCAAGGATATTGCGACCATCCGGGGAGAGACCATCTGATGTCTTACGAGATGATCGCCCTTTTGATGTTCTCGTCGATGATGCTCATGCTGCTCACCGGGCAGCGGGTGTTTGGAGCCATCGGCGGTATTGCAGCCATCGCAGCCATTAGCCTGTGGGGTGTCGGCGGCCAGGATATTCCGTTTTCCGCGGCGATGAAGCTCATGAAATGGTATCCGCTGCTGACGCTGCCGATGTTCATTTTCATGGGCTACGTCCTGTCGGAGACCAAGATCGCCGACGATCTTTACAAAATGTTCCATGTCTGGATGGGCCCGCTCAACGGCGGACTCGCCATTGGAACGATCCTCCTCATGGTTCTGATTTCAGCCATGAACGGTTTGTCGGTTGCCGGAATGGCGATTGGCGCGACAATCGCTCTGCCGGAGCTCTTGAAACGCGGGTACGACAAGCGCATGGTCACGGGGGTGATCCAGGCAGGGTCATCGCTGGGCATTCTGGTGCCGCCTTCCGTTGTCCTCGTGCTCTACGCGATGATTGCACGGGCACCAGTCGGACAGCTTTGGCTTGCCGGTATCATCCCGGGCCTGATGATGGCGGCCATGTTTATTGTCTACATCGCAGTCCGCTGTAAGCTTCAGCCCAATCTTGGCCCAGCCCTTACGATTGAAGAGCGGGAAGCGTCCAAGGAAGAAAAGTATCGGCTTCTGCTTGCCGGACTGCTTCCGCTGATCATTTTCGCGGTGATGATGGTACCGTTCGTCAATGGCTGGACCAGCCTTGTCGAAAGCTCTGCGATCGGTGCTCTGGCGGCCTTGCTTGCATCGATCATCAAACGCCGCATGACCATGGACATCCTTATCCTCTGCCTGCGGAACACGCTCGGCATCTCCTGCATGTTCATGTGGATCATTCTTGCGGCTCTCGGCTTTGGCGCGGTCTTTGACGGGCTCGGCGCAGTCAAAGCGATCGAGAACCTCTTTACCGAACAGCTTGGCCTGTCTCCCTGGATGATCCTGATCCTGATGCAGCTGTCGTTCTTGGTTATGGGAACATTTTTGGACGACACGGCAATGCTGGTGATCGTGGCGCCTCTTTATGTGCCATTGGTGGCAACCTTGGATCTAGGCATGCCGGTCGGGCAAGTGCTGATCTGGTACGGAGTGCTTTACACGATCACAACACAGATCGCCTACATGACGCCACCGTTTGGCTACAACCTCTTCCTGATGCGGGCAATGGCGCCCAAGGACATCACCATGCGGGACATTTACGGGTCGATTACGCCGTTTGTCCTGGTGATGGCTCTTGCGCTGGCTCTTGTCATGGCTTTCCCGCAAATCGCTCTTTGGCTGCCTGAACTGGTTTACAGCCGATGACGCGCGGAGCGGGACAAAAACAATATATCCGGAGGAAACGGATTTGAATGTGCGGTTAAATGAGATCCGGCAAACGGACGGACCGCTTGACCTTGGAACCGAAAATTAGGGGAACAGTAATGACGAACAGACGTGATTTTCTCAAAAAAGCCGGGACAGGTACCGTTGCAGCTGCGGGTGCCGTAACGCTCGCCGCACCGGCCGTTCACGGCCAGACGCCGATCAAGTGGCGCCTTCAGACCTATGCAGGCCCGGCGCTGGCCGAGCATGTGATCAAGCCGCACATCGATGCCTTCAACAAGGCCGCTAACGGTGAAATGGAGATCGAACTCTACACCGCCGATCAGCTGGTCCCAACGGGCGAGCTGTTCCGTGCCATGCAACAGGGAACAATCGATGCGGTGCAGTCTGACGATGACTCCATGGCATCTCCGACCGAAGTCACTGTATTCGGCGGTTATTTCCCGTTTGCGTCTCGGTATTCCCTGGATGTGCCGGTACTCTTCAACCAGTACGGTCTGAAGGAAATCTGGGAAGAGGAATACGCCAAGGTCGGCGTCAAGCACATCTCTGCTGGCGCTTGGGACCCGTGCCACTTTGCCACCAAAGATCCGATCCGCTCGCTGGAAGATCTGAAAGGCAAGCGCGTCTTTACCTTCCCGACGGCCGGCCGCTTCATGGCACAGTTTGGCGTTGTTCCGGTAACCCTGCCTTGGGAAGATATTGAAGTTGCGGTTCAGACCGGTGAGCTCGACGGTATTGCCTGGTCCGGCATCACCGAAGACTACACGGTCGGTTGGGCTGACGTTACCAATTACTTCCTGACCAACAACATCTCTGGCGCTTGGGCAGGCTCGTTCTTTGCAAACCAGGAACGTTGGAACGAGCTTCCGGATCACCTGAAAACGATGCTGCAGCTCGCCATGGATGCATCACACTACTACCGCCAATGGTGGTATTGGGGCGGCGAAGCGAACCTGCGCGTCAACGGCACCAAGATGGAACTGACATCCATTCCGGATGAAGAGTGGGCAACAGTTGAAGCCGCTGCCATGGTCTTCTGGGATGAGATCGCTGCAGAGTCTCCGACAAAGGCGAAAGTTGTCGAGATCTTCAAGAAGTACAATCAGGACATGCAGAAAGCTGGACGTCCTTACCGCTACACCTAATGCAAGCCCTGGAGCCGACCATCTCACCCTTCGGGGTGGCCGGTTCTTGCAACTACCGGTCCGGAAAAATAGAACCCTCCGGACCGGGAATTTTTTTGAATAAGAGCGCTCGTAAACCGCCAAATAGGGACCAGACAACATGCCGGGAAATCTGACCTTTGATGCCCTGAATTCACTCGTGACATCGGGTGAGATCGACACAGTACTTGCTTGCATCGTCGATATGCAGGGGCGGTTGATGGGCAAACGCTTTCTGGCCCAGCATTTCGTGGACAGCGCTTACGAAGAAACCCATTGCTGCAATTACCTGCTGGCAACGGACCTGGAGATGTTCACCGTGGAGGGCTATGCCGCGACCAGTTGGTCGGGCGGCTATGGCGACTACGTCATGAAGCCGGATCTCTCCACGATCCGCCGCATTCCGTGGCTCGAAGGCACGGCCATGGTGATCTGTGATGTTCTTGATCACCACACTCACAAGGAAGTGCCGCACTCGCCGCGCGCGATGCTCAAGACCCAGGTTGCGCGCATGAACGCCCTGGGCCTTACACCGATCATGGCAACCGAACTTGAGTTCTTCCTTTTCGAGAAGAGCTTCGATGAGCTGCGCAAGAGCGGTTACCGGGATATGGAGCCGATCTCCGGCTACAACGAAGATTATCACATCCTTCAAACAACGAAGGAAGAGGACGTGATGCGGCCGATCCGCAACGGTCTCTATGCCGCTGGAATTCCGGTCGAGAACACCAAGGGAGAGGCCGAAGCCGGTCAGGAAGAGCTCAATATCAAGTACGCACCGGCTCTTGATACCGCCGAGTATCATACGATTTCAAAGCACGCGGTAAAGGAAATCGCATGGGCAAAGGGTCGGTCAGCGACGTTCCTGCCGAAATGGGCGAGCGACAAGGTTGGCTCTTCATCTCACGTGCACCAGTCGCTGTTCGACAAAGACGGAAACAATGTCTTTTGCGATCCTGATGGTGAATACGGAATGTCTGCGTTGATGCAGCATTATCTGGCTGGCCTTATCAAATATGCGCCCGACTACACCTACTTCCTGGCGCCTTACATCAACAGCTACAAACGCTTCCAAAAAGGCACCTTCGCGCCGACCAAGATGGTTTGGTCTGTCGACAACCGCACCGCCGGGTTCCGCTTGTGTGGCGAGGGGACCAAAGCGCTGCGCATCGAGTGCCGCATTGGCGGTTCGGATCTGAACCCATATTTGGCGCTTGCGGTTCAGATTGCGGCTGGCCTCAAGGGAATTGAGGATGAACTGCCGCTCGATAAGCCGACATCCGGCGACGTCTATGAAGTAAAAAAAGCCAAGGAAATCCCGCACACCTTGCGAGATGCGCGCGAAACACTGCGCAAATCAAAATTCCTGCGGGAAGCTTTCTCCGACGCGGTCATTGACCACTATGCCCGCGCAGCGGAATGGGAAATCGAAGAGTTCGACCGGGCTGTCACCGATTATGAAATCGCCCGGGGTTTTGAAAGAGCCTAAACATGACAAGCAAAGTAACCTGTATTTCTCCGATTGACGGATCGGTCTATGCGGAGCGCCCTGTCTTGTCCGCCGACGACGCCCGCGAGGCTGTCGCGCGGGCAAAATCCGCTCAGATCGCCTGGCAAGCACGTCCGCTGGAAGACCGGATCTCTCTTGTTCTCGCCGGAGTTGCCAAGGTCGGTGAGATGAACGACGAGATCGTTCCCGAACTCGCCCATCAGATGGGCCGTCCCGTCCGCTACGGTGGTGAGTTTGGCGGCTTTACAGAGCGTGCCTCTTACATGGCGGAGATTGCTGCCGAGGCACTGGCGCCGATCGAAGTTGCCGATGATGCGGCATTCAAGCGGATGATCAAGCGCGTGCCCCATGGCGTGGTGCTTGTCGTGGCTCCTTGGAATTACCCTTACATGACCGCGATCAATACGGTCGCACCCGCGTTGATCGCAGGGAACTCTGTTGTTCTGAAACATGCCTCCCAGACACTGTTGGTGGGCGAGCGTATGGCGAAGGCTTTCCACGAAGCAGGCGTTCCGGAAGACGTATTCCAGAATGTATTTCTGGATCACGCGACAACCTCTGCGCTGATTGCTGAAAAGTCCTTTGGGTTCGTGAATTTCACGGGCTCAGTAGGGGGCGGTCAGGCGATGGAAAAGGCCGCAGCTGGAACGTTCACCGGCGTTGGCCTTGAGCTCGGCGGCAAAGACCCCGGCTACGTCATGGAAGACGCGGATCTCGATGCAGCGGTCGATACACTGATCGATGGGGCCATGTTCAATGCCGGTCAATGTTGTTGCGGCATTGAGCGGATCTATGTGGTGGAGAGCCTCTATGACGCCTTTGTCGAAAAGGCGGTAAAGATTGTCGAAGGCTACAAGCTCGGCAATCCGCTAAACCCGGAAACGACGCTTGGTCCGATGGCCCATGCCCGTTTCGCGGCAGAAGTCCGTGCCCAGACGCAAGAAGCTATTACAGATGGGGCCAAGGCCCTGATCGATCCTGCAAAGTTCCCGGAAGATGATGGCGGCGCTTACTTGATGCCGCAAATCCTCGTCGATGTGGATCATTCCATGCGCGTTATGCGCGATGAGAGCTTCGGCCCCGTTGTCGGCATCATGAAGGTCAAAGACGATGCGGAAGCTATCCGGCTGATGAACGACAGCAATTTCGGTCTGACAGCATCGCTCTGGACCCGGGATGTCGCCCGCGCGGAAGCCATCGGCGATCAGATCGAGACCGGAACCGTCTTCCTCAATCGTGCAGATTATCTGGATCCGGCGCTGTGCTGGACAGGTTGCAAGGACACTGGCCGCGGCGGCGGTCTGTCCATTATCGGCTATCACAATCTGACACGTCCGAAATCCTATCACCTCAAGAAAGCTCAATAAGATGGTGCTGACTGCCAATTGGTCATATCCAACCGCCATGCGCTTCGGCGCGGGACGTATTTCGGAAATCGCCGATGCCTGTAAGGCGTCCGGTATCTCCAAGCCGCTGCTTGTTACGGACAAAGGTCTGGCAAGCATGGACATCACCACCAAGACCCTGGACCTGCTGGATGCTGCCGGTCTGGGCCGGGGCCTGTTTTCCGAAGTCGACCCGAACCCAACGGATCTGAACGCCGCAGAAGGCGTTAAGGTTTACCAGGATGGTGGTTATGACGGGGTTGTTGCTTTCGGCGGCGGCTCCGGGCTCGATCTTGCTAAGGTGATTGCCTTCATGGCGGGGCAGACCCGTCCGCTTTGGGACTTTGAGGACATTGGCGACTGGTGGACCCGGGCAAATGCCGATGCGATCGCGCCGATCGTCGCTGTTCCAACGACCGCCGGGACCGGATCCGAAGTCGGCCGCGCCAGTATCATCACCAAGGTCGATACGGCGGAAAAGAAAATCATCTTCCATCCGAAGATGCTGCCGTCCGTGGTGATCTGCGATCCGGAACTGACGGTCGGAATGCCGAAGTTCCTGACTGCTGGAACGGGCCTCGATGCTTTTGCCCACTGTGTGGAAGCCTATTCCAGCCCGCACTACCATCCGATGAGCCAGGGCATTGCGCTGGAAGGCATGCGTCTGGTTGTGGACTACCTCCCTCGGGCCTACGCCGATGGCACGGATCTGGAAGCACGCGGACACATGATGTCGGCGGCTGCAATGGGCGCGACCGCGTTCCAGAAGGGCCTCGGAGCCATTCACGCACTCAGCCATCCGATCGGCGCGGTGCACCACACCCACCACGGCACGACCAACGCTGTGTGCATGCCGGCAGTCCTCCAGTTCAACAAATCCGCAATTGCGGACCGGTTCGACACGGCAGCAGGCTATCTCGGTATTTCAGGCGGTTTTGACGGCTTCTGCGCGTTCGTGGATGAGTTCAACGCTTCGATGAACATTCCGAAGACCTTGACCGAGCTCGGCGTCAAGGATCCGAATATCGAGGAACTGACCGCGGCGGCTCTTCGTGACCCGAGCACTGGTGGTAATCCGATCGAGATGACCGCCGAAAACACGCGAGCGCTTTTCGAAGAGATCATGTGATATCAACATAAGCGAACGATCAGCACGTAAAGGGCGCCAACCGGCGCCCTTTTCTATTTTTGAACTTTAGAGAACTTAGTGCCCGCCCATGTCTCCATGCACGGCGACCATGTCGAGCTCTGCCGCCTGCGGCTTGATTGCCGAGAAGCCCTCCCGGAGGCCTTCGTCTGAGAGTTCACGCTGGACGGCGAGGAGCGTGTTGTCGTCGTGCTCTGCGCACATGGAGGCCATGTAGGACAGCTCTTCGGACGCAACGCCCCTTGCTGCCTCGACAGACGGGGCGCCATAGATGTCGACAAAGTGTTGTGCCAGCCGGTCCACCAGTTGGTTGAACTCCGGATCCTCAATCGGAGTAACTGCCACAAAGGTCACCCGGCCGAAGGTTTCCAATCCGAGCCAGCCGTTGACGAAGGCCTGCCTGGCCTTGCCGGTCAGCTCCGCCTCCGTCCAATCCGAGAATTCAAAACCGCCGGATAGGCACCATTCGCCAGTCCTTGCTGGCGAAAAATAAACGTTCTGGTCGCTCTCATCGAGATGGATCGCGCGAGCAAGCTTCATTTTGATCCCTCAAGTTGGGTAGACAGCGGAACAAGCTTTGTTTCACCATCCGTCCGCATCAACATACCGAAAAACTCATCAACGCCAACAAATGTCCCGGTTTCACCGTTGAAATCGATGTCCTCGCCGAGGTTTTTTGCAAGGCCGCGCCATTCTGCATGCACCGGACGAGGACCGTCTTCCTGCCATCGGTTGATCCAGTAAAGCGTGTGGCGAACCCAGCTTTCAAGAAGGCGTTCGGGTTCAACTTCGCCGCAGCCCTCTTCAATCAGAGATGTCCTGTCTGGATCGTTGCCTGGATTTCCCTCAAGGATTTGAACATTGAGCTCCAGGCCAATGATCAGCCAGTCCGGTGTTTCGGCCGGGTCTGTTCCAGACGCGCGTACGCGAAAACGCCCGCAGGTGGCCCCGTTTACCCGAATGCCGCCAGCCCAATCCAGATGAACCGCGACCTCGGGCGGGGCGAGGGCGCCGAGAGCTGCCTGAAATCCTAGTCCGCAGACCGGCAGCATGCTCATCGCTTCTTCCAGCGGAACTTCCGGAGCAAAGATCAGGCTTGCCCGTAATGTGCCACCTCCAAGGTTATAGACAACAGTTCCGGGGTCTGTACCCGCAACAGCAAGGGCTATTGCCCGGTCGAATGGGTCAGCCGTACCGGTGACCGCTTCTCCCTGGAAGAGCGGTGGGAATTGGAGATCGTTCACGCCGAGCTCTCCTGAGCGGCAAGCTGTTCTGTCACTGCTCTCGCCAGCTTCTTGAAGGCTGCCGATTCCGGCGCATCTGGGGCCTTGATCACGGCTGGTGTATCGCCATCTGCCGCAGTGCGGATGTTGAGGTGCAAGGGTATCTCCGCAAGTACTGGAACCCGCAGGTTTGCGGCCTCCTTGGCGACGCCGCCATGACCGAAGATATGCTCCTCGTTTCCGCATTTCGAACAGATATGCGTCGACATGTTCTCCACCATGCCAAGGATCGGCACTTTCATTTCCTGGAACATGTCGATGCCCTTGCGCGCATCCAGCAAGGCAATGTCCTGCGGAGTGGAGACAATCACTGCGCCGTCGACAATGAACTTCTGCGACAATGTCATTTGGACGTCGCCGGTTCCAGGTGGCAGATCGACAATCAGGACATCCAGGGCACCCCATTGAACCTGGGTCATCATCTGTTGCAAAGCGCCCATCAGCATGGGCCCCCGCCAGACAACAGCCTTGTCGCCAGATGTCATCAGGCCGATCGACATCAGTGTCACGCCGTGGTTCCGAAGTGGCAAAATGGTCTGGCCATCGGGTGAAGACGGTCGTCCTTTTATGCCGAGCATTTCCGGTTGTGACGGACCGTAAACGTCCGCATCCAGAAGACCGACCTTTAGACCCTGCGCTGCCAGAGCACAGGCGAGGTTTGAGGCAACAGTCGATTTTCCAACGCCACCCTTACCGGACGCAATCGCGATGATCTTCTTGATGCCCGGCACATGCTGCGGTCCGGAAGTGCCAGGTGCAGCCGGGATCGGTTTGATCGGCTTCAGCTCTCCAGGACCCGCCTGAGGGATTGAGGCAGCAGGTGTTGCCGGTGCTGGCGCGGTGGGTTGGTCAGAGTGCGATGTCAGAATCACTTGCGCAGACGAGCAGTCCGGCAAGGCTTCGAGCCGTTGGACGGCATCTTCCCGGAGCCGTTCCATCTCATCAACACGGGTTTGATCGATCTGAAGGACGAACCGCACAGTCCCATCGGCAACCTTGAGGCCGCGGATCATGCCTGTTGCCGGAAGGTCTTCCCCCGTCACCGGATCCACGATCGCCTTGAGTGTTTCAATAACAGTTTCGCGTGAAAGGGACACGTCTGCCTTACCCCTTGATTTCGCCTTCAACGACATGCTCAAGGCCGAGTTCCTCGATCACGATCACGGCCTTTACGTTGAAGCTTTTGCCCTCCGGTGCGCCAGCTTCGCGAACTGCGTTTTCAATGGCTTGTTGGGATGTGACCCCGACCTGTTTCAGGAATTTGCGCATGGACATGTTAAAGTCGTCGTTCATTTGGACCTCCCCGTTGTTTTGACATGCATTGACGTATCGGCATTTTCGCTTCTACGCTTACAGACTGATGTCAGCTGCGTGAAGGAGGAGCGCGTGGCCTGCCGGAAACTATTGATATTCGTGTTTGCGTGCATCTGGATGAGCGCGTCTTTTAATGCTGTGCGCTCTGCGGAGCCGTTTCGGCTCAGCGTGCCGCAAGATCTCAACGACAGCGATTTCCTGAAATACCTGCTGCCCCGATTTTCCTTGAAAACGAATACGCGGATCGAACTGGTTTCGCCTGAGGATCCAGCCGAAGTGCGGCTATTGGATGAGGAAGGCGGAACACCAGTATTCGAAGGATTGGACCGCACATGGTACGCATCTGTCGAACAGGAAACGGGCGGTACCAAAAGATTTATGGACTGGCTTACCGGCGATGTCGGCCGGCGGACCATTAATGGTTTTCCGGCTAAGGATGGCTTTGCGTTTACCGCTGCAGCTCCTATCGCAAAGGAAGTTGACGACGGACTGATCGCCGGAGATGCGGGAAAAGGCGAAAAGCTCGCCGTGGTGCATTGCGGGCGGTGCCACCGGGTTAATGCCGCAACGCGCATGGCGGGCATCGGCTCTACCCCGTCGTTCGCGATTCTCCGAACGCTCGCCGACTGGAAGCCGCGATTCGAGGCGTTTTTCGCGCTCAATCCGCATCCGTCATTTACGCTGATCGAAGACGTAACGGAGCCGTTCGATGAAACACGGCCGCCGCCCATTGTTCCGGTCGAAATGACGCTGGACGATCTGGATGCCATCCTCGCCTTTGTCTCACGCATCCCGCCGGCCGATTTGGGCGCGCCGCTCCAGTACCAGTGATCCTGATCAGGCACGGTCAATGGTCGCGCCTGATATAATCGTCGGTGGTTCGAACCCGCGGGCGTTCGTTGGATCCAAACGGATTGTTCTCGCTGTGGTAAGCCGCATTGACCCGGCAATCGTCACACATCTGAATCATCCGGGCGGCCCCGCCATCTTTGAACATGGAATGCTTGCCTGCCAGCTGCCCCATGATCCGTTCGACTGTTGAGCGAACCCCAAACGGTTTGCCGCATTCGATGCACTCAAACGGTTCTTCCTCTTTCAGCACAATCGGTGTCAAAGCCGCGTCGGTCAAGTTCAGCTGGGGAACCAGGGAAAGAGCGATTTCCGGGCAGATGTTTGTGCAAATGCCGCATTGCAAGCAGGCGTCTTCCTGGAAGCGAAGTTGCGGTTGATCAGGGTTTTCCTTAAGGGCACCAGATGGGCATAAGGACACGCAAGAAAGGCACAATGTGCAAGCGTCTTCGTTTATGGCAACGGCGCCGTAGGGGGCTCCGGCAGGAAGTTCCAGCACGGCGTCCGGTGCATTCAAGGTCTTCGCGGCAAGGCGCGTCACCTGTCGGCGGGATCCAAGCGGAAGGATTGGGGCCTCGTTTGCTGTCCGTTCCGCCTCTTCATAGAGCGCGGCTTCCAAATCATCCGGATCCGTTGGTTCGAGCAATCGTATCTGGTTGTTTCCGGAGATGGAGTTTGCGAGATCGACCTGAAAGGCGAGACCATCCTGTTCTGTCTGGGGTGACACTAGGATGTCGACTGCTGAAAATCCACACCCCAGGGCTGCTAGAGCCTCTGCGTGGCCGAAAGCGGCCAATGCCGATACTTCAAGCGGAATAACGTCAGTCGGCAGGCCTTTGCCGTATCGGGCCGACAGTTTGATGATTTCAAGACCGTAGGCCGCATCATGGACCAGCAGGCGTGGAGGCTCGTTTGACGCCTTTCGCCAGGTCGTTGAAAGCGTCTCAATCCGCTTGAAGACATGTTGCGGTGTCGGCGCGTCATAGGAAACAGCGCCGGACGGACACACCGCTGAACACATCCCGCATCCTGCGCAAACCATCGGGTCGATGGTGATGTGATCCCCAGCGGGAGTAATTGCACCGGTTGGGCAAAGGTTCAGGCAGCGGTTGCAGCCGGTTTTCTGTGCTCTGGAGTGCGCACAAAGGTCTTCGTTGACCTTTACGTAGATTGGTTTTTCAAACGTCCCGATGAGTTGAGAAGCTTCCAGGATAACCTTCGAATAAGCATCCTTGTTGCCGGGATCCGCGCGAAGATACCCCTCGCGCTTATCAGCGGCGGGAAACAACGGTGCATCCCTGCGCAGGTCTACGATGATGTCACACGCGCTCTGGCCGCCGCCTTTCGGTTCTGTCCAGTTGAATGCGCCCCGGCCACCTGGAATGCGTTCCTGCAGAGCATCGAAAGCGACTTGAAATCCGCCGAGGGCACCGGTTGCCGATTTGATGTGACCGCGCACGACATCAAAGCGGCGATCGTCAGTAACCGGTAACTCGACATCGGGGGTGACCAGAACAGTCACACTCAGTGTGTCACAAAGAAGCTTGGCCGCATCAAACGCGATGTCCGGTTCACCAAGTAGCAGGCAAGTTCCTTCGGAGGAAACGTCGACGACGCGCTCACCTGGGTCCGGCAACATGGCCTCAGCAATGAGCGCCGCCATTTTTGCCGTTGGTTCAACATCGTTCGAGGTCCACCCCGCTCGGTCGCGGATATCGATAAAATGCGGGTCATTAACTTCAAGATCTTGCGCGAGCTCTTCGAAAAACGTTCGTTCTTGAGCGCAGGCAATGACGACGTCGCCGCTCTGTAACTCTGATTCGGCCGCTGCAGCTTCCGTGTGACACAGGGCTGTGTGGACTTTCGAGCAAGCCAGCCCAGTATATTTTTCAATCTCTTCTGCGTTAATCGACTGGCTTTTCAAGCAGTCGCACAGCAGCAGCTTCGCATCTGTCATCGAGCGCGCGTCCTCTCCCCCATGATGCCATTTCAGCGTCTCCCGCGCAGGAAATTGGCTCAACAGTTTCTAATCAAGGGCGAAGGTGTCTTTCCGTCAAGTGGCCTTTGTAAGGACTTGAAATTTCCAAATGTTGCGTCAGCATGGGCAAAAATAAAATTTCCGGCCGGACCGGATATCTGGAGGATGCGCGCCTGTGAATACGGAAAGAAGCCGTTCGATGCCGGTTGGCGTTGTCGTGCGCCGCTTGCCCGGCGTGACGCGCTGGCAGAAATGGTCGTGGCGTGCTGTATCGCTTTTGCCAGGCGCAGGTGATGCAGACTGGCAAGTGCTGCGCAAGGAAGGAGACGCAGTTGAGTACCATGCGGCCACCCTTCCGCTTGAGCTGCACCGCGCCGAAACCGAGGCCTATCTCACCGCGCTCTCTGACAAAACGCCCTCGCTTTATGTCGTGATGCGGCCCGCCGAAGAGCTGGACCGGGACGTCCCCATGGAGGTGATGCTGATCACTGCGTCAGCTTACGAAGGGCAAGACTATGCGGATACGAGCGACGTTCTCGTTGAAAAGGTTCCGATGCCGCCGGGCCTGATCGCATGGGTGCGAGAGTTTGCCGAGACCCATCATGAGGACGAAATCTTTATCAAGCGCCGTCGGGATAAAAAGCGGGTCGATCTGCAAGAAGAAGGAATTGGCGACCCCCGCATTCGCCAGATGACGGATGTCTACCGCTCTCCGCGGCGCAAGCCAAAGGACACTTTGCAATGACCGGCGATGAAAAAGCGGGGATGGATTTCTGGTCGCGGCGAAAAGCGGCAGTGCAGCGGTCCGAAGAGCTGGAACGTGTTCAGGTAGAAGAAGCGGTGGTCGCAAAGGAACGGGCGGAGCTTGAAACCAAAAGCGATGCTGAGATCCTTGAAGAACTCAACCTTCCGGACCCCGATACGCTCACCGAAAAAGATGACTTTAGCCAATTTTTGTCAGCTGCGGTTCCTGAGCGGCTTAAGCGGCGTGCGCTGCGCAGGCTCTGGGGCCTCAATCCGGTTCTCGCCAACCTGGATGGCTTGGTTGATTACGCAGATGACTTCACTGATGCCGCAACAGTCGTCTCTAACCTCCAGACCGTCTATCAGGTCGGTAAAGGGATGGTGGAACGGTTTGTAGAAGGCGAGGAAGACGAGATCGCCGAAGAGGTGGCAGAAGCGATCGTCGAGCCAGACGAAGCAAATCAAAGAATTGCTGCAGTGCAAGATGATGAAAATACTGCAGAGCAGCATAATTGTGGCGAAAATGAAGAAGCACTTGTGCAATTGACGCAAGGAGAAGCGTTGTTGCAAGATATGCCAATACGTGACGAGTTTGAGTCTTCGGCGGGTGATACAACCAATGTCGAGGCAGAGCCGCCTCAACGCCCTCGCCGAATGAGGTTCGACTATTCGTGAATATCGAACCCGACTTGTGGGAGCTAAACTCTTTGCGTTTGAGGGAGGTGACGGCGCATGGCCGCTGTTGTTACGGAATATGTGATCGACCCGGAAGACCAGGCGAGAGCAGACTTATATAATTTTTTGGGGGTATTGCTGGCAAAGCCGGCGGACAACGACCTCCTTAAGCAAATTGCTGCGCTTTCGGGCGACGACACCCCGCTGGGCACGATCCTCAAAACCCTTGCAAAACTTGCTTCGGTGACATCGGAACAGGATGCCGAGCGCGAATTCAACGCGTTGTTCATCGGCCTTGGACGCGGCGAGCTCTTGCCCTACGCGAGCCATTACCTGACAGGATTTTTGAATGAAAAGCCTCTTGCAAACCTGCGGCAAGAGATGGCTGAGCGCGGTATACAGCGCGCAGAGGGCAAAAAAGAGCCAGAGGACAACATCGCATCGCTAATGGAAATCATGGGCGGGCTGATCGTTGGACGCTTCGGTAAGGTCACTTCGGTCGCAGACCAGAAGTCCTTTTTCAACGCACATGTAGGCCCTTGGGCCGTGCATTTCTTCAGTGACTTGGAGGCCTCAAGGACGTCGGTCCTTTACTCGGCCGTCGGGTCGCTCGGGCGGCAGTTTATGGAGATCGAAGCAGAAGCATTCGAGATGCTGCCCAATTAGATCTTTCGGCATGACGCGATGCCGGGAAATCTAAAATTCACGTTGGCAATTAAGGCGGCGCCGCCGCCTGGAATGAGAGGAGGATTGCAACGATGAAACGACCCGAAGAGTCGGGCGCAGGCCTTGAGGCCGGACGCCGTGACTTTCTGAAACTGGCGGCCATTTCGGCCCCGGCCGCAGCTGCTGTGGTCGCGACGGGAACAGCTGCGCAAGCCGCTGAGCCGGATCTTGCTTCTGAGAAGATGCAAGATACCGTGCACACCCGCGCCTATTACGACAGCGCCCGGTTCTAACTGGACCCTGTGAACACACCGGCCGATGGTTGCGTGACGCCCGATGGCCGGTTCACTGACACACCCAGCCGTACCCAAATAGGGTATCAGCAAGGTAGGGCAAAATGCTTAGGAAAAAGACCAATGGGGTTGCGCGACGCCCCCAAGGTGCAAGTATCCTTAGAGACACTGCACATAAATCTGTAGACCGCCGGACATTCCTTAAGGGTTCCGGTGTCGCAGCTGGCGGATTGGCCGCCATTTCCGCCATGGGCGGTTCTGTAACACAAGCCAAAGCACAAGCTGGCGCCGGTGCCGTGAAGAACGTGAAAACGGTCTGCACACACTGCTCCGTCGGTTGTACAGTTGTGGCTGAAGTTTCCAACGGGGTCTGGGTCGGCCAGGAACCGGGTTGGGACAGCCCATTCAACCTCGGTGCGCACTGCGCCAAGGGTGCTGCTGTTCGTGAGCATGCGCACGGCGAACGCCGCCTGAAATATCCGATGAAAAAGGAAGGCGGCGAGTGGAAGAAGATCAGCTGGGAGCAGGCGATCAACGAGATCGGCGACCAGATGATGCAAATCCGCGAGGAAAGCGGTCCGGACAGTGTTTATTGGCTCGGTTCGGCCAAGCACAACAATGAGCAGGCTTATCTGTTCCGGAAATTCGCGGCCTACTGGGGAACCAACAACGTTGACCACCAGGCTCGTATTTGTCACTCGACAACGGTCGCCGGCGTAGCAAACACATGGGGCTACGGCGCCATGACAAACAGCTACAACGACATCCACAATTCCCGTGCGATCTTCATCATTGGCGGTAACCCGGCTGAGGCGCACCCTGTGTCTTTGCTGCACGTCTTGCGCGCCAAGGAGCAGAACAACGCACCGCTGATCGTTTGTGATCCGCGTTTCACCCGTACCGCTGCTCATGCAGACGAGTATGTCCGTTTCCGTCCAGGTTCGGACGTGGCGCTCATCTGGGGCATCCTCTGGCATATCTTCGACAATGGCTGGGAGGACAAAGAGTTCATCCGGACCCGTGTCTGGGGCATGGACCAGATCAAGGAAGAGGTCGCTAGGTGGACGCCGGACGAAGTCGAGCGTGTCACCGGCACTCCGGGCAGCCAGTTGAAACGCGTGGCGCGGACGCTTGCAAACAACCGTCCAGGCACCGTGATCTGGTGCATGGGTGGAACACAGCACACCAACGGTAACAACAACACGCGCGCTTACTGCGTGCTGCAGTTGGCTCTTGGCAACATGGGCACAACCGGTGGCGGAACCAACATTTTCCGAGGCCACGACAACGTCCAGGGTGCAACCGACCTTGGCGTTCTGTCCCACACCCTGCCGGGCTACTACGGCCTGAGTGCAGGTGCTTGGGGGCACTGGTCCCGTGTCTGGGGCGAGGATCTTGATTGGCTGAAGGGGCAGTTCGCAAAGACGACCGGCGCTGACGGCAAAGAAAAGAACCTCATGAACCTTACCGGTATTCCGGTCAGCCGCTGGATCGACGGGGTTCTGGAAGATCCGGCGAACACCGATCAGCCGGCCGAAGTTCGGGCCATGGTGCTTTGGGGCCACGCTCCAAACTCCCAGACCCGCATGACGGAAATGAAAACCGCGATGGAGAAACTGGATACGCTGGTCGTCATTGACCCGTTCCCGACCGTCTCTGCCGTACTTCATGACCGGACGGATGGTGTCTATCTACTCCCGGCAACGACCCAGTTCGAAACCTATGGATCTGTCACCGCCTCAAACCGCTCCATCCAGTGGCGCGACCAGGTGATTGAGCCGTTGTTCGAATCCAAGACCGACCACGAAATCATTGGCCTGTTTGCCAAGAAGTTCGGTTTCCATGACCGAATCTTCCGCAACATTGCCCTTGAGGATGACGGCATCACGCCGAACATCGAGGATACAACCCGCGAGTTTAACCGTGGTATGTGGACGGTCGGCTACACTGGTCAGTCTCCAGAGCGGATCAAGCTGCACATGGCCAACCAGCACACGTTCGACAGGACGACGCTGCAGGCAAATGGCGGTCCCGCGGATGGCGACTACTACGGTATGCCGTGGCCGTGCTGGGGTACTGCAGAAATGAAACACCCGGGCACGCCGAACCTTTACGACATGTCCAAGCCGGTCGCCGAAGGCGGTCTCAGCTTCCGGGCACGTTTCGGTGTCGAGCGTGATGGTCAGAACCTTCTGGCCGAAGGTGTCTCCAATCCGGGTGCGGAAATTCAGGACGGCTATCCGGAATTCACCATGCAGATGCTGATGGATCTTGGATGGGACGGTGACCTGACCGATGAAGAGCGTGCAGCGATTGATGCCGTCGCCGGACCGAAAACCAACTGGAAGACCGACCTTTCCGGCGGCATCCAGCGGGTGGCCATCAAGCATGGCTGCTCACCGTTCGGCAACGCGAAGGCTCGTGCTGTTGTATGGACCTTCCCGGACCCGGTTCCGCTTCACCGCGAGCCACTCTACACCAATCGCAGGGATCTCGTGGCGGATTACCCGACCTACGAAGACCGCAAGTTCTATCGTCTGCCGACGCTTTACGCGTCGATCCAGAAGCAGGACTTCTCCCGCGACTACCCGATCATCCTGACCTCCGGTCGTCTGGTCGAGTATGAAGGCGGTGGTGATGAGACACGGTCGAACCCGTGGCTTGCCGAACTTCAGCAGGACATGTTCGTCGAAATCAATCCACGTGATGCCAACAACATTGGTATTCGGGACGGCGCGCAGGTCTGGGTCGAAGGTCCGGAAGGCGGCAAGGTCAAGGTCATGGCAATGGTGACCGAGCGGGTCGGCGAAGGCGTTGCCTTCATGCCGTTCCACTTCGGTGGTCATTATCAAGGCGAAGACCAGCGGTCGAAATATCCAAAAGGGGCCGACCCGTATGTTCTCGGCGAGAGCACGAATACGGCTCAAACCTACGGCTACGACTCCGTTACCCAGATGCAGGAGACCAAAGCCACTCTCTGCAAGATCTCGGCAGCGTAAGGAGGAAACGCAATGGCACTTGGTGGACAAGCGAGGGCTAAGTTCCTCTGTGACGCTGAGCGTTGCATTGAATGCAATGCCTGTGTGACCGCCTGTAAAAACGAGCATGAGGTGCCGTGGGGCATCAACCGCCGCCGGGTTGTGACCATCAATGATGGTAAGCCGGGGGAACGGTCGATCTCCGTTGCCTGCATGCACTGTTCGGACGCACCATGTATGGCGGTGTGCCCGGTCGACTGCTTCTACCAGAACGAAGAAGGTGTGGTCCTTCACTCGAAAGACCTCTGCATTGGCTGCGGCTATTGCTTCTATGCCTGTCCGTTCGGCGCACCGCAGTTCCCGCAAGCGGGCAACTTCGGATCGCGCGGCAAGATGGACAAGTGTACCTTCTGTGCTGGTGGCCCTGAAGAGAACCATTCCACAGCGGAATTCGCGAAATACGGCCGCAACCGTATTGCGGAAGGCAAGCTGCCGATCTGCGCGGAAATGTGTTCGACCAAAGCTCTGCTCGCAGGTGATGGCGACGTTGTCGCCAACATCTACCGTGAGCGTGTGGTCGCCCGCGGCTTCGGCTCCGGCGCCTGGGGCTGGGGCTCTGCATACGGCCAAAACGGCGGCTAAGGATACGTTGGTCAATGCCGGCTCAGATGCACTCTGGGCCGGCCGATCAAACGCCCTTCTGACAAAAGAAAAAAGAGTGGGGCGGCTGTTTGCCGCCCCACCTGTCTCTACGGGAACAATTGGGTGAGGAACCAGAGATGAACCGCTTCGTGCTGGCATTTGCCGTACTGTTTGCTTTCATGATGCAAGCCTTTGCGCAGGACACAGCGGCACCAAGCGCTGACGTCGATCGCTCCGCGACAGGCGGCGCACAAACTCTGGAAGACATCCTGAAACGCCAGCGCGGCGAGAAGGTCGATTATGACTTCCGCAGGAACGCGACCGGCGATCCGGATTCAGCTGCAAGCATGAGTTCTCAACTCGGGACGCTCGGCGGGGCATCCGACCCGGAGCTTTGGCGGGCACTGCGTTATGGGTCTGCCGATGTAACCGTTTCATCTGGCGGGCAAGTGGCATCCGTTCTCATGCAAGACGGCGGCATGCGGTGGCTGTTGTTCCGCCAGGGGCCGCTCGCCACCTACGGCGGCTATCTTCTGCTCGGAACTCTCGGGTTTCTGGCACTGTTCTATTTGCTTCGCGGCCGGATCCGTATCGATGGTGAGAAAACCGGCCGGACAATCACCCGGTTCAAGGCGGTCGAGCGGTTTGGCCACTGGCTACTCGCCGGCTCGTTCATCCTGCTTGGCATCACCGGTCTGATCACCTTGTTCGGCCGGATGGCCATTATCCCGCTGATCGGCCACGACGCATTTGCCCCGATCGCGCAGGCCTCGAAATGGATCCACAACAACGTGTCCTGGGCATTCATGATCGCCTTGGTGATGGTGTTTGTGATGTGGGTGGTCCACAATATCCCCAACAAGACTGATCTGAAATGGATTGCAGTTGGGGGCGGGCTCCTCAAAAAAGGTGTGCACCCACCGGCCAAGAAATTCAATTTCGGTCAGAAGATGATTTTCTGGAGCGTCATTGTTCTGGGTGCGTCTATTTCCGCGTCCGGTATTTCACTGCTTTTCCCGTTTGAATATCCAATGTTTGCGGCGACATTCAACGTGCTGAACTCTACGGGCTTGCCACAACTCATTGGATTTGGAGACTTGCCGACCCAGCTCGCGCCGCATGAGGAAATGCAGTACGCCCAGCTTTGGCACTCCATTGTCGCATTCCTGATGATGGCGATCATTCTGGCTCACATCTACATTGGATCGGTTGGCATGGAAGGTGCCTACGACGCCATGGGGTCCGGAGAGGTCGAGCTGCAGTGGGCGAAGGAGCACCACGGACTTTGGGTTGCGGAAGTCGAAGCCGCCGAAAAAGACCGGGAAGCCAAAAACGCTGTTCCTGCTGAATAGTCGTTCAGGCGATCAGTTCGATGTGCGCGTCACTCATCCAAAGGTCATTCGCGGCGGTTGGGAAAAAAACCGTCGTGGCAGTTGCGATTTACGTGTGCTGTTCGCTTTGGCCTGTTTCCCCATCTTTGGCGACCGAGTTTCAGACCCTTAAAGGGCACGGTGGCCCGGTTATGGATATTGCGGTGGAACCCGAGACCGGTGCTGTCGCAACCGCCAGTTTCGACAATTCTGTCGGGCTTTGGTCAGGGCGAGACCCGACTTGGCTCGACGGGCATGAAGCAGCTGTGAAGGTTGTCCAGTTCATAGATACCGATCGGCTTGTGTCAGCGGGCGACGACAATGATCTGATCCTCTGGGACCGTGTTGCAGGAACACAACAAAGACTGGAAGGCCATACCGCCAAAGTTCAGGGGCTTGCCGTTTCGCCGGACAAGAGCCTCATTGCCAGCGCCAGCTGGGACGCTCGGGTCGGGCTCTGGCCGGTTGACGGAGGTGAGCCGATTTTCCTGAGTGGGCACAATGCGGGCGTTAATGCGGTTGCTTTTACTAAAGACGGCAAATCTCTCTATTCGGCCTCTATGGATGGTTCGATAATTCTCTGGGATGTTGAAGAACGCACTGAAAAGCGGGTTGTCGATCGCAACGGGTTCGGTATCAACGTCTTGAGGCTGGGGGGGGCGGCAGACGGACCCGAGACGTGGCTTGCTTACGGCGCACAAGACGGCGTGACCCGGATCCTCGATCTTGAAACAGGCGACCGGCTGTACGAGTTTTCACTCGAACGTCGGCCAATCTTAGGGCTCGATGTCAGCCCCGATGGTACACGGCTCGCAACAGGGGATGGTCAAGGTTACATCACAGTGTTCGAGACGGGGGCTTGGGGGATAGAGACCGATTTTCGCGCCGCGCTCAAAGGTCCCATCTGGGCCTTGGCTTTCTCAAATGACGGGTCGGTTCTGCATGCTGCCGGCATTGAGAGTATTGTGTATTCTTGGCCGGTTGCCGACCTTTCCAGTTTTGATCCAATGGCAACGGAAACACCCGAGTTCTTGCGCAAACCAGAAGAAATGTCCAACGGTGAGCGGCAGTTCGCGCGCAAGTGCTCCATTTGCCATTCGGTGACCGATGATGGTGTGCGGCGGGCAGGGCCGACGCTCTACAAGTTGTTCGGGCGAAAGGCCGGCGCCCTGCCGGATTACAGCTATTCTGCAACCCTGGACGGATCTGATATCATCTGGTCAGAAGAGACGATAGACCAATTGTTTCTGGACGGTCCGGACCATTATATTCCTGGCTCCAAAATGCCGATGCAGGTCATTGCCTTGCCGGAAGACCGGAAAGATCTAGTTGACTACTTAAAGGTGGCAACCGCGCCAGAAGAAGCGGAGGGAGGACAACAATGAAAGCCATGCTGACGGCCTTTGCGGCCCTTATTGTGCTGACCATCGGAGCAAGCCAGGTATTGGATCGGGCAGGGTTCTCAAGCGCTGAGCAGGGCAGCAGCTCGTCAGTCCGACTTGGAGACTGAGGCGAGGGGCACCTAAAGGCCGGTTTCAGACGCGTGACTTCCGGTCGAAAACCGCGTGCTCGCCCAGGGACGGGGTTTCGTCTCCGTTCGCAAGCTTTTTATAAAACCCGAACAGCGTGTCTTTTCCGAACGAAGGCGTGGCGTCGGCGTCATACTGTCCGGTCTTCGGATTGATTACCAGCATGGATTCAGTTGCATAATAACGGCCGATGCGGGCCAGCTCCGCCTTGTCCCGGTATTTCGGCCCAAACCGGCCGGCAAACTCAAGTGCTCTGATAATCCAGTCCATCAGTGCAACAGGTACCTTGCGGAACCGCGGCTCCAGCCCAAAGCTTTGAAACAAGTACGTGCCCTGTGCCCGGGGCGTGATCGCCTCACCCGGGCCGCCAATCGGCAGGACCTTGTTTTTCATCGCCGGGTTCTCCAAGCAGTCGGCAATGAAGGCCGCGACATCATGATCGCTGATCGGCTTGCAGGACGTCAGCGTTCCATCCCCAAAGATGAGGAATGGTTTGCCGGCTTTCACACGTTCCACTTGCCCGGAGAGTGACTTGAAGAAAGCGGTAGGCCGAAGGATCGAATAGGGCAGGCCTGACGCTTGGAGCTCCGCTTCGAATGCGAGTTTGGCGTGCTGAAATGCAAGTCTCGGTTTTTGTACGCATATTGCCGATAACAAAATGAAATGCGGCTTCCCGGTTTCTCTCGCGATTTGAAGGATTTCACTGTTCGCCTGATGATCGATTTTCCAGGCGTCGTCGGGAATACCTGTTCGAGAGGACAGGCAGGAAATCACAGCGTCGAACTGATCGCCCCGGAAAGCATCCTGGCGGATCGACTTTGGATTGGTGACATAACCAGTTCGAACAACCGTCTCTGGCGCGACACGTTGTATCTTTGCAGCTGTCTGTGGCCGGACGAAACAAACGACGTAATGACCTTGGCTCAGCAACTCGGTCAGCGTGGCGCGTCCGATGGTTCCGGTTGCGCCAAACAACAGTATTCGTTTCGCTCTCACGCCCCCGTTCGGCTCAATTGGGTTCGTAGAGCCTTTCGTCTCTGGACCCCGGGCCTCCACGGTCTGTCTCCTTTCGCATGTTTCTGCAGTCAAGCTGCCCGGAAGCGGGTGATAATGTCAATTCTGCGTAGGGACTATGGTTTCGGATCTCTTCAGCACTGCGGTGCAATTTTGCGTATCTTTACGGCTTAGCTTGAACCGGATCCGGCATTCGGGAAGAATAGCTGCTGCCCGTCCACCTGATAGTCTGCGATTGCCGCCTGGCCTTCTGGCGAGAGAAGCCAGTCAATAAACCTTTGTGCCATGTCAGCCTTGACGTGCGGATGTGCTTCGGGGTTCACCAGAATGACACCATACTGGTTGAACATCTTGGCATCTCCCTCAACAACGATTTGATGCGTGCCTTTGTTGCCAAAGGCGATCCAGGTTGCTCGGTCGGTCATCACGTAAGCGCCCATACCGGTTCCTGTATTAAGGGTTGCCCCCATACCGGAGCCGGTTTCGCGATACCAGGTTCCGGAGGCTTCTAACGGATCGATCTCTGCGCTCTTCCAAAGCCGGAGCTCTGCTTTGTGGGTGCCGCTGTCATCCCCGCGGGACGCAAAGATGGATTTGCTTGAGGCGATCTTGGTGAGCGCTTCAGCCACATTGTTGGTGCCGGCGATGCCAGCCGGATCATCTGCCGGACCAACAATGACAAAGTCGTTGTACATAACATCGGCGCGGGAGACGCCCAATCCGTCAGCCACGAATTTTTCTTCCGATGGTTTGGAATGCACAAACAGAACATCGCCGTCGCCATTTGCCGCGTTGCGGATGGCTTGTCCGGTCCCGACAGCAACCACGCGGACGTCAATGCCTGTCTTGGCGGTGAACTTCGGTAGCAAGTCGTCGAACAGGCCGGAGTTCTGGGTCGAGGTGGTTGATTGAACGATGATAAACGGGTTTTCCGCCTGAGCGGATTGAAGGAGGCCGGTTGTGAGAAACGCGGCAGCAATGATTTTCAAAAAAGCTCGTCTGATCATGTTTTCCTCCAAAAGTGCTTTTGTTTTAACTCTTTACGAAAAGCTGTCCGTCCCGAAGAGCACGTGCAGGCGCGCTTTGTGGGATCTTTAACACCCGTTGCGCAGGGCCGGTTTCAGCGATTTCTCCATCTTGCAGGAAAATCAATTCCTGCCCCAGGCGGCTCGCCTGTCCTGCATCGTGGGTCACAAGTACGATGGTGATACCGTTTGCATTCGCTTCCAGGATGAGCTGCTCAATAGCGGCAGTGGAGGCCGGATCGAGGCTTGCCGTCGGCTCATCCAGAAACAGAATATCCGGTTGGCAAGCGAGCGCGCGGACGGTGGCAAGGCGCTGCTGTTCGCCGCCTGACAGGACGCGGGCAGGACGGTTCGCAAGATGGCTTAGCCCGGCCGCCGCCAAGGCTTTCTGGATCAAGCCATTGCGTTTTTCACCCTTTTCTCCGCGAACCCCAAGCGCGAAATTCAGGTTTGCCTTTGCAGACCGCCGGAGTAGCACAGGCCGCTGGAAGACCATGGCCTGGTCTTGCCGGGCGGCTTTGTCCAGCGCGTGGCCCCGCCACAAGACGTCACCGTGTGTCGGCGAAATCAGGCCGTGCATCAGTCGCAGAAGCAGGCTTTTGCCGGCGCCGTTCGGCCCCATGATTACTGTGCGCGAACCGCGACGTATCTGGAGGTCAACATCAGTGAGCAAGCGGTGCCCATTGGTTTCAAATCCGAGCCCGCGGGTCTCAAGCAGGATCTCTCGGGTATCGGGCAATGCAGAAATGGATGGAGTGGACGGGGTGTCTTGCACAAGATTACGCATAAGCAGCCCTCACAGCGGATGCGCGCAGGGTCATGACAAGAGCATTGACCGCAAACGCAATCGCCAGAAGGATCACCCCGAGCGCCAAAGCAAGCTCAAGATTGCCCTTGGAAGTTTCCAGAGCAATCGTTGTGGTCATGACCCGAGTGACATGGTTGATGTTGCCGCCGACAATGATCACTGCGCCAACTTCAGCGACTGCGCGGCCAAACCCGGCTAACGCAACGGTGAGCAGGCTGTAACGAGCATCCCAAAGGAGTGCCATGACGCGGTCGAATGGTCCGACGCCGAGCGAAGTAAATTGCTCGCCATATTCCTGGTAGAGGTCCTCCACCACCTGCTTCGTCAATGCCGCAACGATTGGGGTCACCAGAACCGTCTGGGCGATGATCATGGCAGTTGGGGTGTAGAGGAGTCCCAGTGGTCCGAGCGGCCCAGAGGCCGACAACATGAGGTATACCAAAAGCCCGACGACGACAGGTGGTAGTCCCATCAAGGCATTGAGGACAATCGACAATAAGGTTCGGCCGGGGAACCGGAAGGCGCCTGCGATTGCACCGAGTGGAAAGCCGATCAGGCATGCGATTGCGACAGCACTCAAGGTGACCTGCATTGACAGGCCAACAATCTCCATGAGGTCTGGATCAAACGCGAAAACAAGGCCAACGGCACTTGCCAGCACGTTCCAGAAACTGTCCATATGCGCTTTTCCTCCCACCTTTTCGGAGAAAATAACACAAAAAACATAAAAGCGCATAGCTCGAAATTGTTGCCGGCCGGAGCGCGACAGCCATTCAATGCCGCTTTTGTCAAAAAAGAGCCCTGCTTCGGACAAAGCAGGGCTCTAAGGTTGGCCGGATTAGGTAAAGCGGTCCGGCCAAAGGGATACCTTTCAATCGGAGCCGGAGCCTTCTTCGTAGGTCCAGCGGTAATGCGGTGGGGTCGGACCTTTGTTGCGTCCGCCTTGTTCGGACTGTTCCCACGCGTGCGCCAGGATGCCGACAGATCGGGACAATCCGAAGAAGCCACGGGCAAGGGGAGCTGGACAGCCAAGTTCGGCATAAATCACTGCGGTCGCGCCATCAATGTTCATTGGCACCGGCTTGCCGCGTTCACTAGCCAGATGCGTCTCGATGGCTCGACCGATCTGAGCGTATGCCCCGGAGACCTCACCAGTGGCTGCGGCTTCATCGACCAGCCCGAGCAGGCGCGGTGCCCTTGGGTCGACAGGTTTGTGGAAGCGATGTCCAAAGCCTGGAATGAAACGCCCGTTAGCTTGCCGCCAGGTATCAAGCGTTGTGCCGAGTTCATCAAGTCCGGCGGTCTCTATCGCCCGGTAAAGCTCCACTGCCTGTTCGCCCGCGCCGCCGTGAACGTCACCGAGCATATTGAGACCCGTCGCCATGGCCGATTGCAGACCGATGCCACAGGTCGTCGCCATCCGTGCTGCCGCGATAGACGGGGCTTGAGGTCCATGATCAACGGCGGCAACGAGCGCCGCTTCAAAAAGGCTGGCTCGTTGCCCGGATATTTCCTTGCCGGTGACCATCAGCCAGATCATCTGGGCAAAACCCTGGTTACCGATCAGGTCTTCGACCGGGTGTCCGCGAAGAGCGATGCGACCGGGTTCCATGTCAATGATCGAGGTGCGCCACCAATCGGCGACATCTGTGTTCTCGCTCACACCACGTTCTCCTTGCGCAAGGTCTCAATGTCTTCTGCAGCGTATCCAAGTGCCGTCAAAATACGGTCGGTGTCCGCACCGAGGGCCGGAGGCGGGGTGTCCACAGATGGGCGTGTGCCGTCAATCATGGCGCCAATCCGTAAGAGATCGATGGGTTTTCCAATCCCCGGCGTTTCATCGAAGCGTGCCAGAAAATCGCGGTCCCTGATCTGGGGATGGTCAAGAACTTCAGGCACGCTCAGGACCGCGCCAGCAGGCACGCCCAGCTTGTTGAGCTCGCGTGCCCATTCCCGCGCAGGCCTTGTGGTGAGAACGGTTTCCAATTCTGCCTTAAGCCGTAGCCTGTTGCATTTCCGGTCTTCCCGGGAGGCAAAATCAGCGTGTCCAACAAGGTCTTCCCGGCCAAGGTGTTTGGCCAGAAGGTCCCACTGCTCGTCCTTGTTGGCTGCAATGTTAATCAAGCCGTCCGAGCATTGAAACGCACCGGATGGCGCAGACGTTGGATTTTCATTGCCATTGGGCGTTGGGGCAACGCCGCCGATCAGATGATTTGAGACGACCCAGCCCATGGTGGCCAGAACCGACTCCAGCATGGATACATCAATGAAAGCACCGCGCTTTTCGGCATTGAGCGCACCGCAAATCGCCATGGCTGCTGTCAGACCACCCACAGTATCTGCCAGCGGATACCCTACGCGCAAAGGAGCACTGTCAGCATCGCCGGTGATCGACATGACGCCCGAAGCCCCTTGGACAATCTGATCATAGGCGGGGCGGTGAGCCCAGGGCCCATCTTGCCCGAACCCGGAGATTGCACAGTAGATAAGATGCGGAGCCTCCGCTTTCAGAACTTCATAACCGAGCCCCAGACGATCCATGACCCCCGGGCGAAAGTTCTCCACGAGCACATCCGCTCCGGCAACAAGGCGCTTCAAAACGTCTTTACCGCGCGGGTCCTTGAGATTGAGGGTGAGGGATTTCTTGCCGGCATTCTGGGCAAGGAAGCTGATGCCCATGCCCTTTGCCGAGAGGTCCGGATCTGCGCCGAGATTGCGCGCAAGATCGCCCCGCCCAACGGCTTCAACCTTTATGACTTCTGCGCCGAGATGGGCCAGCTGGTGGCAGGCAAAAGGCCCAGCAAGCACATTCGTCAGGTCGAGAACCCGGATTCCATCAAGGGGTTTTGTCATATCCGGGTCCTCGTTTCGTTTCGTCTCAATCGCCGTCGGCCACGCCTTCTGCCCGCGCACGCGCCCGGCGGGCACGATAGCTCGGCAGGACAACTAGGATGACGGCCAGGACCAAGAGACCCATCGTCATTGGCCGCTCAAGGATGAAGCCGATGCCGTCATAAAGCTGCATGGAACGGGAGAAATTGTCCTCCAGCATCCGGCCCAAGATGAAACCGATCAGCAGCGGCGCCAGCGGGTAGTCGGCGAAGCGGAGGACGGTCGCGCAAATCCCGAAGCCCACTAGGATCAGAAGTTCGGTCGAATTGTTCTGCCCGATGTAAGCGCCCATCAAGGTGAAGAACAAAATGAAGGGGATCAGGAAGTTGCGCGGGACCGCGAGGATCTTCGCAATATACGGAATCAACGGCAGGTTCAGGATCAGCAGGATCACGTTGCCGAGATACATGGAGATAATCACCGCCCAAAAGATTTCCGGCTGGTCGACCATCAAACGTGGCCCTGGAGATACGTTGAGGGCGATCAGTGCACCAAGCAAAATGGCCGTTGTGCCGGATCCGGGAATACCAAGTGTGAGGAGCGGTACGAAGGAACCTGTGCAGGCGGCGTTGTTGGCACTTTCCGGCGCTGCCAGACCTTTGACGGAGCCTTTGCCGAACTGCTCTTGTTCTTCCTTCGTTGCGATGTTGCGCTCCACCGCGTAGCCGAGGAAAGACGCAATCGTTGCACCAGCACCTGGCAGGACGCCGATCAGGAACCCCTGGATGGACTGGCGTCCAATAACCGGAGTGATGGCCTTGGCTTCTTCTTTGGTGATCCTGAGATCCTTGATCTCGTTGTTGCCGCTCTCGGTTTTGGAACGGTTCGGATCGAGAACGAGGTAGAGGGCTTCGGGCAGCGCAAACATCGCCATCGCGAGCGTGATGAAGCCGAAGCCGGATTGCAGGTCCATCAAACCCATGGTGAAGCGGGGCATGTTGAAGAGCGCACCTTCACCGACCGTCGCCATGATGACCCCAAGGATGGTCATCAAAAGTGCCTTGATAACCTGGCCAGTTCCGGCAAAGGCTGCGATCGCAGAAAGACCGACGACCATCAGCGCGAAATATTCGGCCGAATGGAATAGAAGTGCGACGGTTGCGAGAGCCGGAGCGAAAATCATCAGAAGAACCGCACCGATGGAGCCGCCTGCAAACGACGAGATGGCTGCAACGGTCAATGCCTTGCCGGCCTTGCCCTGCCTTGCAAGGGGATAGCCATCGAAACTCGTCGCAACGGTCGAGGCCACGCCGGGCGCATTGATGAGGATAGAAGACGTCGAGCCGCCGAAAATCGCCCCGTAGTAAACACCGGCAAGCAGAATGAGGGCGGCAGATGGATCGCCAATTGAAATGGCAACCGGGATCATGATGGCTATGATCGACATCGGCCCCAGGCCCGGGAGCATGCCAATGAATGTGCCGATCAAACAGCCGCCGACAACCATCAGCAAATTGGTGACAGAAAAGGCTGTGCTCAGCCCGATCAGGATTCCTTCGAGCATGTCAGCCTCCGTTAGCCATGAAGACGGGCATCGGGCTCAGGAAGATCCCGAGGACCCGATCGACCAGATACCAGACGACACCTGCCGCGATTGCGGATGCGAGCGCCATGACAATGTACTTGCGCTCGCCGAGGATAAACGACCCTAAGAACAAGAAGCCGAACGTGGAAAGCAGGAAACCTGCCGGCCGTAGGAGCAGAGCATAAGCAACCATCAACCCCAGCAAGGCGATTGCCTGTCCGAGTTTGTAATCGGTCAATCGCCGATAGTTGATTTCGCTCGGCTTCGGTTCGCCGCTGCTCTTCTCAAATCCAAGCAAGATCAGCAAAGAGCATATGATCGCCATGACCGAGAGGATTTTGGGAAAGGTCGACGGCCAGATCGGATTGCGCCGCATGAAAGGCGCGAGCGCCTCATCCATCGTAAAGAATGCCGCATAGCCATATGCGAGACAGATCAACAAAATGATCATGGCGATCCATCGATCGAGCGCCATGGCCTCCTCCCCAAGTCTTTATTTGTTTCGTTAGATGTCCGCTCGTGCGGCGGTTGAGATCATCTTCATATGCAAAGACGGCGCAGACTGGGTCTGCGCCGTCATGCCGTTCAGATTAGAGGAAGCCCAGCTTCTTCATCAGATCGCCGATAACCTGCTCCTGGTTTTCCAGGAAGGCGCGGAAGTCATCACCATTGTTGTGAATGTTGACCCAGCCGTTGCGGGCACGAACTTCTTCCCACTCCGGGGTGTCGTACATTTTGGTCAGTGCAGTCTGGTAAGCAACCAGCTGCTCTTCCGGCAGGCCCGGTGCTGCGAAGAAACCGCGCCAGTTGACGAAGGTGGTGTCGATGCCCTGTTCCTTCATGGTTGGGGCGTCTTTATAGGCATCCACGCGCTCATCAGACGTCACACCGATGATCTTGACTTCACCAGCGTTGGCAAGGTCCACAGCTTCGGAGAAACCGGTCGACAGAGCAGCAATCTCGCCGGACAGCAGTGCGGCCATTGCCTTACCGCCGGCATCATACGGGATGTATTTGAAAGCGGTCGGATCTTCGCCAGCGGCTTCCATTGCCATGGCTGCAACCAGGTGGTCCATGCCGCCCGGAACGGAGCCGCCACCAATGGCGGTGCCGGACGGATCAGCCTTGTAGGCCGCGATGAGGTCGGTCATGGAATTGATCGGGCTGTCCTTGCCAACCACCAGGGCTGCATAGTCGCCGATTGTTCCTGCGACGAGTGTCAGGTCACGGAAGTTTTGCGGAAATACGCCAGTCAAAGACCGGATCACGATCGGGGTCGAGTTGACCATAATCGTGCCGTGGTTTGACGCAGCATTCTCGATCAGGTAGCCGATCGCCTTGCCGCCGCCACCGCCGGACATGTTTTCGTAAGATGCAGTGCCAACCAACCCTGCTTTGGTGAGCGCTTCGCCAGTGCCGCGTGCCGTGCCGTCCCAGCCACCGCCAGCACCACCCGGGATCAGGAAGTGAATTGAATCGACAACCTTGTGGCCGTCCGCGAGCACTGGGCTGGCGAACGTCATAGAAGCTGCAACCGCAGCCAGAACGACCCGGCGGGTCATTTTCATGAGTGTCATGTTTTCCTCCACATAAACTGGCCCATTGCATGGGCCTATTCAGCCTCAGGTCCGCATTGCGGAGCCTCCCTTTGGGCTTGAATTCAACCTAGCGGCAAACCCTGTCACCAACCTGTCACCGGCTGTCTATGCGCTTGCAAGAAGTGATTAGGGCAGGCAAGAGTGAGGGCAGGAGGACCAAGAATTGCGGCTATTGCTCGTTGAAGACACCTTTGACATGGCTGAAGCCATCATGATCCGGCTGGACCGGAGCGGTATAGCCTGTGACCTTGCCAAAACACTGGAGGAAGCACGCTCTCTTCTGGATGTTCAGCGTTATGATGTCATTGTTCTGGATCTGAATTTACCGGACGGGCTTGGAACCGATCTTTTGAAAGAGTTGCGGCAAAAATCCGATCGCACGCCGGTTTTGGTGCTGACCGCAGAGTTCTCCGTGGATGATCGCGTGTCGACGCTCAACTCCGGAGCTGACGATTATCTGGTGAAGCCCTTTGATCATCGCGAGCTGGAAGCGCGCATACAGGCGCTCTACAGACGTGAGCAAGGAGACAAAGCGGAAGAACTGGCGATCGGGGATCTGACCTTTAATGCGACGGCCCGCGTTGTTCGGTTGAAGGAGGCACCGGTCAACCTGACACGGCGGGAATTCTCACTGCTGGAATTGTTCATTCGGAATCGGGGAAAGGTTCTGAGCAAGGAACGGCTTTTTGAGGGCATTTTCAGCTTTCAGGACACGGATGTCAGCATGAATGCGCTGGAGCTTTATGTTGCGCGCCTGCGTAAAAAACTCTCCGGAAGTTCTGTTGTGATCGAGACGCAGAGAGGGCTTGGATACAAGCTTGAGGTCAATGACTAGCTTGCTCAGCCGGTTTGGTGCGACCTCCCTTACAGCGCGGGTTGCGTTGGGCTTAACGTTCCTTTTGACGTTTGGTGGGATTATCGTCTCGATCGCGGCCTTTGCATATGGACGCGAAGCTGCCCGCTCGGCTTATGACCGGTTGCTTGTGGGCGCGGCCAATGACATTGCCTCCGCAATCACTGTCGTGGACGGCAATCCGGTCCTTGAGTTGCCGCATTCTGCATTCGAGCTTCTGGCGCTCGCGCCTGATGACCGGATCGGGTACCGGATCGTTGGGCCAAATGGCCAGACCCTGACCGGTTACGATGAAATCGCTCTTCCTGCCGGGTTGACGGGATACAACGACGTTTTCTTCGATGGCGCATTTTTTGGCGAAGCGGCCAGATATGTTGTTGTCTCCCGGCGATTTGCCGAACGCACTTGGAGCGGGACCATCCGGGTTGTTGTGGGGCAGACCCTGAAGGCGCGGAACGCCATGGCCGTGGATATCACGCGCAAAGCGCTCTACGTGTTGGCAGCATCCGGATTGGCGATGATGCTCTTAGCGGTTCTGGTGGTGCGTGCTGTTTTCAATCCCTTGAAGCGGATTGCCGGTGGATTGGCAGAACGTGATCCTCACGATTTGACACCGCTTGATACAGACGTGCCGCGTGAAACCGCCATGATGATCCAGGCGTTGAATGCCTTTATGGGGCGGCTGGATCGGCAGATGGATTCCATGCGGCATCTGATTTCGGACACGGCTCACCAATTGAGAACACCCGTCGCGGCGCTCAGGGCACAAGCAGATCTCTTTTCAGATGAGGAGGATCCCGAGCGCAAAGATCGCATTGTTGAGCGTATTCAGACCCGGTCCGCGAGTCTCGGCCGGCTGCTCGACCAAATGCTGAGCCAGGCGTTGGTGATCCATCGCGGCGACAGTGTCCGCCGTGAAAAAATCGATCTGCGGGATGTTGTGCTGGACGTTTTCGAGGAGGGCGATCATGCAGTTCTGCGGCCGGATATTTCAGTCGTTCCGCAATTGGCAGACCAACCGGTTCACGTGCTTGCGGATACGACGTCCCTTCAAGAAGCTGTCAAGAATCTTCTGAGCAATGCCTTGAAATATGGACGGGCACCGGTGCGCATTGGTGCTACGACCGAAAACGGTGTTGCCTCTATCTGGGTAGAAGATGATGGCGGTGGGCCCGATCCTGAAATCCTTTCCGCCCTGGGAACACGCTTCAATCAATCTGGTTTGTCCCGTCAGAACAGTTCCGGTTTAGGACTTGCCATAGCGCATGCTGTTGCCCGGTCTTTTGAAGGACAGTTGGTTTTGGAAACACACGGCGACAGGACCTTTCGCGCGGCTCTGTGTTTTCCGGAAATCAATGCGGAGGCTGCATGAAGGGTATTCTGTGCAAGTCAATTGCTTTTGGTCTCTGGATGTTGGCAGCCTTCAACGTCCCTGCAATGGCGGCCGAACCTGAGTTGGTCGAACAATATGGGGGTGCTGCTGCCGAACAGACCCTCACTGTGCGCTCGACCGCCGACATTTCGGTCTTTGCGCCGGTTGTCGAAGCTTTTCTGGAAACGCGGCCTGATCTGACACTCATCTATGAGCAGTGGGGATCGAACGATCTCTACACCCAATCCCGCGCAGAGTGCAGGGAAGGGGCGCCGGTCGCCGATGTCGTTATCAGTTCCGGCGTTCACCAAATGGTCAAGCTGGTCAACGAAGCCTGTGCCCAAAGCCATGTGTCGCGGGAGACTGAGCAGTTGCCAGCTGCGCTGCGATGGCGCGATGAATTGTGGGGTATTTCCAGAGAACCCGCTGTCGTAATCTATAATCAGGACTTGGTACCGCCAGCTGAGGTGCCAAAGTCGCGTTTTGATCTCCTGGATTTGCTCCGGCCAGCCAACACCCCCTATGCCGGCCGTGTCGCCACTTACGATATCGAGCGCTCCGGCCTCGGGTATCTCTTTGCTTTTGTCGACGCACAAGAGGCATCGACCTTTGGCGCATTGCAGGAAGCCTTTGTGCGCACCCAAGCCGTCCGGTCGTGCTGCTCCTCCGATATTATCCGGAGCGTGGCCGATGGCCGCTACCTGATCGCCTACAATGTGCTGGGATCTTACGCCCAAGGATATCAGCAGCAAGATGACCGGATCGGGATCGTTTTGCCAACCGATTACACATTGGTGCTGTCCCGTGCGCTGATGATCCCGAATGGGGCAGACAACGGTGCTGCAGCCACTGATTTTCTGGACTTTTTGTTGTCGCCCGAGGGGCGCAGGGTCTTGCGTCAAGCGTTGCTGATCAGCCCGCTTCTTGAGACGGAAGAGGGGGCTGAGGGAGAGACCTTAAGTTCGACAGCGCTTCGCCCGATCGGTTTGTCTCCGGCGCTCATGGTTGCGCGGGATCAGCTGACCCGGGAAACTTTCTTGAAACGCTGGCGCGTGACATTTCCTGGGCCGTGAATGCAGAAAATCAATTCGTAAATTCTTTTGGAAACGCGCGTCGGGCGTGAATACTCGCCCCTTGCAAGCCGCCGGTCTTGGAGAACACGCCACGCACCACAAGTGGTTTGGTGTAATTCGCAAGTGTTATTGCGCGGGTCTTGCTATCGATTTCTGCCAGAAGCCGGCCATCGGCGCTCAAGCCTCCGCTCACCGGGATTACATCCGGGCCAAGCAGATTGATCACCATGCTGAGCGCTCGAGCTAGAATAGTTGTAAAGGCGTCGATGGTCCTTGCTGCTTGCGGCTCTCCGGCGTGCCAAGCGGTCGTTACTTCAATGCTTGAGTACGATGTGTTGTGAAGAGCGGCGTGTATCTTTTCCAGACCTCGCGCCGAACCGTAAGCATCCAGGCAACCGATTTGACTGCACCCGCATTGAAAATGCGGAATGCCTGAAATCGTCCCACCCGCGGTTGGATCGACAACCGGACCGTGCCCCCACTCTCCGGCGATCCCGCCGCGCCCCGAAACAAGGCTGCCGTTGTGAACCAAGCCACCGCCGACTCCTGAGCCAAGAATGATGGCGAAGACAGTTTCTTTGCCAGCGCCCGATCCCTCAACAGCTTCTGCCAGTGCAAAGGCATCCGCATCATTGATGATTTCGACCGGTGTGCCGAGTTCTCTCGTCAGATCCGAAGCGATCGGGCGGCCGTTCAGACAGGGAATGTTCGCGACGTCTGCGATGCCGGTTTGTGCATCGAAGGCCCCTGCGAGGGATATAACAGCCGGGCTGCGAGTCTCTGGAAGACACTTACGGAGTGCTTCGACAAACTCAGACCACGAGTGCAACGGTGTTGGAACCCGCCCAGCCTCTTGCACCGGACCATGCGCATCGGGATGCGCGTAGCGTATAAAGCTGCCGCCGATGTCGAACGAAGTCACCATCCCGATTTAATGTCTTTCAAAAGAGGTTCCGGAACGTTCAGTCAATAAACCGCAACATGCTTCTTGCACAGACGTTTTTCCGTCAGAGTGAAGCGCCCGTTGCCTCCGGTAACACCTCCAGCTCCTATATGCGGCTGCGCATTCGGTAGCCTGGAGCAAAGATGAGTTTTACATGTGTGATCGGCGCATCGCCGGTCCAAGTTATGCGCTCCATGGCAAACAATGCTGTCCCCAGTGTGCAATCAAGGATCCGGGCGGTGTCTTCGTTGGCGTTGAGCGCAGAAAACGACAGATCCCCCCGGCTGTAGGGGGCATTGTGGACCAGCCATTCGTTGGCGCTGGAGACCTCGAACTTACGCTGGCGCGCTTCGGGCACGGTATCAAGATTGATGTAACGCTCTTCAAACGCATAAGGACGGTCGTCCGCAAAGTGGAGCGTTTTCAGATAGAGCACGTCATCACCAAGCGATGCGTGAAATACCCCGTGCAGCATTGGTGGAACCGGTTGGTAGGCCCGTTCGAGAAGACTGTGCCGGTAGGTCTTGCCAAGCGCTTCCACCTCTTCCCGGATGATTGGAATCGTGAGCGTGGCCCGCTGCGGCGGATTGAGTGCAACACGCGTGCCCGCACGGCGTTTGCGTATGACCAGCCCGCTTTCGGCCAGGTCCCTGAGCGCTCTATTGACGGTCGTGCGCGCGCAACCGAATTCCTCTGCCAGATCCGCTTCGTGCGGGATCTGCGCGCCCGGTTCCCAGACGCGGTCATGGATCCGGCGAAGAAGCTCTTTGCGAATGCCAGTCCAGGAGTTCGTATCGGTCAGGGCCACAGGTGATCAGTTCCTTGTTCAGATTCGGCCGCGCAACGCCTTCATCGTCGCCCGGTAGCGCGCGCGGATTTCCTCGCCTTTTACATGGATTCCCCCGGTAACAACATGGCGGCCTGCCGACCAGACATCCTGGATCATTCTGTCATCGCCCGCGAAGATGTAGGCATCCAGGATCTCGTCGCCCTCGCGGTCCTCAAGGTCGATGGCATTCGCGTCCAGCGCGACCATGTCGG
This sequence comes from Roseibium sp. MMSF_3247, assembly GCF_030733765.1. Lineage (NCBI taxonomy): Bacteria > Pseudomonadati > Pseudomonadota > Alphaproteobacteria > Hyphomicrobiales > Stappiaceae > Roseibium > Roseibium sp. MMSF_3247. The sequence goes on along the minus strand of NZ_JASHII010000003.1, from coordinate 432,089 downwards.
CAAGGTAACCGGCAGCGATCTGTCCAGCACTGCGTCCACACGCTTGCGCACTTCCCGAAACCGCTCCATCAAACAACACGCGGCCTGTCGAATTTTCCGGATTTGCCACCGACGCCCGGCATTTGTCGCGAAGGCGCTGTGAGTACTCGAGCGTGCGCAACTCTTCTGACAAGGAAATCCGGATGTTGGAATCGGAGCCAACTCCGAACCGGCCGCCGGCACCCAGATACCGGACGCCGTCGAAAATCCCGTCGCCGAGGCTCGATTCGGTGATTGGACAAAGCCCGGCAACCGCGCCCGTCCGTGCCAGTCCAACGGTCTCTTCGTCTGTCATCTGTGTGCAGTGAATGAGGCACCAGTTCTTCGACACATCATGGTTTTCCAAAAGCCAGTCGACCGGCCGCTTGCCCGACGCTTCCAGAACTTCTTCGACTTCGGCGACTTGTTCTGCCAGGTGCATGTGCAAGGGACTTTGCCCTGCGAGTACGACAGCGTTTTTCAAGGCGTCCGAATCGACTGCGCGCATTGAATGGGGCGCGACGCCTAAAACGCAATCCTGATCAAGGGACTGTAGGGCGTTGCCAGCCTGTTCATGGAGTTTTTGGAACCGGTCGAAATCATTGCCGAAGCGGATTTGTCCCGGCGCCAGAGGGCGTTGATCGCAGCCACCATGTGTGTAAAGCACTGGCAACAAGGTCAACCCAATGCCGGTCTTGCTTGCAGCTGCCACAATCCGTTCGGACATTTCGCCGAGATTATCAAAAGGCGCGCCGCCAGGTTGGTGATGCAGGTAGTGGAATTCTCCGACGGCCGCATAACCGGCCTCAAGCATTTCCATCTGAACAAAGGCGGCAATCGCTTCGACATCATCTGGGGTGAGCGTGTCGAGAAACCGGAACATGATCTGCCGCCAAGTCCAGAAGCTGTCGCGGCTCTCCTGACCCCGGCGTTCGCTCATTCCGGCCATCGCGCGCTGAAACGCATGGCTATGCAGGTTGGATGGTGCAGGTAACAGGATCCCGACCCGATGCGCTTTTCCAGCTGGCGACGCCGCGTTTGGTTCGACAGCAGAAATCTCGCCGTTAGCGGAAACATCAACGTGGACGTATTCCGCCCAGCCAGTGGGAAGCAGCGCCTTGTCTGCGAAAATGGTGCTGTCTTGCGCCGTAGGCATGCCGGTCTCTTTCCCTCGTTGACACGTTAATATGTGCATGCATATTATCTTTTATCGCAATCTAATCAAGCGGGAGATGTCCGGTGCCACAGCGCCTGCTGACAAATGCCAAATTGGTAACACTCACCGAGACGGGAGATCCGTACGGCTTGATTGAAGACGGTGTGCTCGCCATTGATGGCGAGACGATTGGCTATGCTGGTCCGGCAGCAGATCTGCCAGAGGCATTCTCGGTCTATCCGAATGAGAACTTGAATGGGCGTCTGGTGACGCCGGGTCTTATCGATTGCCACACCCATGTTGTCTTTGGCGGTGACCGGGCCCGCGAATTCGAAATGCGTCTCGAAGGCGCGTCCTACGAAGAGGTTGCACGCGCAGGTGGGGGCATTGTCTCGACCGTCAAGGCAACGCGTTCAGCCAGTGAAGACGAATTGCTTGAAGGCGCGCTGTCCCGGGTGGATGCGCTGATTGCCGAAGGTCTTACCGGTATAGAGATCAAGTCTGGTTATGGCCTCGATCAGGAGACTGAACTCAAGATGCTCAGAGTAGCCCGCAAGGTCGGCAGCCTGCGGCCCATCACAGTATGCACAACGTTCCTTGGTGCCCATGCTGTTCCGGCAGATTATAAGGACAGAGCGGACGCTTACCTCTCGGAGGTTTGCCTGCCGACGTTGGAAGCCGCCCATGCCGAGGGTCTTGTCGATGCGGTCGACGGCTTCTGTGAAGGCATCGCCTTCTCCCCGGCCCAGATCGCGAAAGTATTCGACAAGGCAAAGGCACTTGGCCTGCCCGTCAAACTCCACGCCGAGCAGCTGTCAAATCTGGGCGGTACCGCGCTTGCGGCTTCCTATGGGGCTCTGTCGGCAGATCATTTGGAATACCTGGATGAAGCTGGCGTCGAAGCCATGGCCAGCAGCGGAACGGTTGCCGTCATCCTGCCCGGCGCTTTTTACACCTTGCGCGAAACGCAAGCCCCGCCGGTTGATCTTCTGCGTCGACATGAAGTGCCCATGGCGCTTGCGACAGACTGCAATCCTGGGTCCTCACCGCTCGCTTCTCTCCTTCTCACCATGAACATGGGCTGCACGTTGTTCTGCATGACACCGGAAGAAGCACTTGCCGGTGTCACCCGCGAGGCGGCCAAAGCACTCAGACTAACGGACCGCGGTACGCTGGAGGCCGGAAAACGCGCCGATCTTGCCATCTGGAACGTTCAGCACCCGGCAGAACTCAGCTACCGCATCGGCTTTAACGCCCTAGAAAAACGGATTTTTGGAGGAGCCGAATGAGCGCTCTTGTTGTCTCACCGGGCGCTGTTCGCCTTGCCGATCTGGAACGCGTCTACCGTGAAAGCCTTTCCGTCCGGGTCGACCGGGCTGCAGAAGCTGCAATCTGTTTGGCTGCGGAGCGGGTTGGCATAGCGGCACGCGGTAAAGAGGCCGTCTATGGCGTCAACACAGGGTTCGGCAAGCTGGCGAGTGTAAAAATTGCCGCTGAAGACACAGAGACACTTCAACGTAATCTGATCCTGTCGCATTGCTGCGGTGTTGGAGAGCCGCTCGACACGGCGACAACTCGTTTGATGATGGTACTAAAGCTTCTCTCCCTCGGGCGCGGTGCGTCTGGAGTTCGGCTTGGAGTGCTGGAGCTGATAGAAGCTTGCCTAGAAAAGGGCGTCACACCGGTCACGCCCTCTCAAGGCTCTGTGGGAGCTTCCGGTGATTTGGCACCCTTGGCCCACATGGCTGCCGTTCTCATTGGCGAAGGCGAAGCAGAATTCGGCGGCGAGCGGATGCCGGGTGGTGTCGCGCTTGATAGGGCGGGGCTTAAACCGGTCGTTTTGGGGCCCAAGGAAGGTTTGGGCCTAATCAATGGCACACAGTTTTCGACCGCCTGTGCGCTTGTTGGTCTCTTTGAAGCCTGGCGTCTCGCCGAGGCTACGGTCTTGACCGCGAGCATGTCGACCGACGCCATCATGGGGTCGACGGCACCACTTCTTCCCGAGATCCATGCACTGCGCGGCCATCGTGGTCAGATCGAAGTGGCTGCCGCAATGCGCGCAGTCATGGAGGGGTCTGAAATTCGTGAAAGCCACCGGGAAGGCGACACTCGTGTTCAGGATCCCTACTGCATCCGCTGCCAGCCGCAGGTGACAGGCGCCTGTATCGATCTTCTAAGGATGGCGGCCAGCACACTTGAGATTGAAGCCAATGCGGCAACCGACAATCCTTTGGTTTTGATCGAGGAAGATCGGATTGTTTCCGGTGGCAACTTTCACGCAGAACCTGTTGCTTTTGCTGCAGACCAGATTGCGCTCGCGATAGCTGAACTCGGGGCAATTGCTCAGCGGCGTATTGCCTTGATGGTGGATCCGGCCTTGTCTTTCGATTTGCCTCCGTTTCTTACGCGCGATCCGGGGTTGAATTCCGGGCTTATGATTGCCGAAGTGACCACTGCTGCATTGATGAGCGAAAACAAACATCTCGCAAATCCATGCTCAACAGATTCCACGCCCACCAGCGCCAATCAGGAAGATCATGTGTCGATGGCCGCGCACGGCGCGCGCCGATTGGCACGCATGAATGAGAACTTGGCTCATATCCTGGGTGTTGAACTGCTTTGTGCTGCTGAAGGGATTGAACATCGTGCACCGCTCAAGACGAGTGCACCGCTGCAAAACGCACTGGAACAGCTTCGGCACCGAGTTCCTGCGCTGGAGAAGGACCGGTACCTGGCACCGGACCTGGAGACCGCTGCAGAGTTGATCAAGTCCCGAAGCTTGGTTGCGTTTCTTGATGACAATGCCGCCTTGGTCCTTGGAGGTGCGCATGCAGCCGGTTGAGGTCTTTTACGGAGACGGGCCGTTGGTGCTTGGGGTGCCGCATGCCGGAACGTACGTGCCGCCTGAGATTTGGTCTTGCCTGAATAAAGTGGGCCACAAGCTTGCCGATACCGATTGGCACGTTGACCAACTCTATTCTGAGCTTTTGCCGGGCGCGACGATGGTGAAGGCAAATTTTCACCGCTATGTCATCGATGCCAACCGCGACCCGGAAGGCGTCAGTCTTTATCCTGGCCAGAACACGACAACGCTCTGTCCAACAACGGACTTTGACGGGCGCCCGATCTATCTGAACGGCAGCGAGCCGGATCCAGAAGAGATCGAAAAGCGGCGGCTGGTTTGGCATGCGCCTTATCACGCTGCGCTCAAGGCCGAACTGGAGCGTGTCCACGCAATACACGGCATCGCAATTCTCTACGATTGCCACTCGATCCGTTCCGTCGTGCCCTACCTGTTTGAGGGCACGCTGCCGGATTTCAACACCGGAACAAATGGTGGCGCTACATGCGCACCCGGAATCGAGAAGGCCGTTGTCGACCTCACAGCAAAAGCTGAGGGCTACACGTCGATCCTGAACGGCCGCTTCAAGGGCGGCTGGACCACCCGCCACTACGGCCAGCCGGCGCGCGGCTTCCATGCCATCCAGATGGAACTGGCACAGTCCACGCATCTTGTGACCGAAGACACGCCCTTTGCTTATGACGAGGCGAAAGCTGCGCGTTTGCGGGTCCATCTGAAAGAAATTCTCAGCGCACTGGCTGATCTCGCCCCTGCGCTCGTCCAACAGACCAAAAATTCCGAGGGAGCCAACCATGGTTGACCGCCGCCACAATGCACGTGACGTTTTCCCGCCGACGGGGACGGAGCTCAACACCAAGTCCTGGTTGACGGAAGCTCCGTTGCGGATGCTGATGAACAACCTGCATCCAGATGTTGCTGAAAACCCCCACGAGTTGGTTGTTTATGGCGGCATCGGCCGTGCTGCGCGCACTTGGGATGATTTCGACCAAATCGTTGCGAGTTTGAAGTCACTGGAAGACGATGAAACCTTGATGGTTCAATCGGGCAAACCGGTTGGTGTGTTCAAAACCCATAAGGATGCACCGCGGGTTCTGATCGCGAATTCCAATTTGGTGCCGAATTGGGCTAACTGGGACCACTTCCACGAACTCGATAAAAAAGGTCTGGCAATGTACGGCCAGATGACCGCGGGCTCCTGGATCTACATCGGCACGCAGGGCATCGTTCAGGGAACCTACGAGACCTTCATGGAAGCCGGCCGCCAGCACTATGAGGGTAACCTGAAAGGCCGCTGGATCCTCACCGGTGGTCTTGGTGGCATGGGCGGTGCGCAACCGCTTGCTGCCGTCATGGCCGGAGCCTGCTGTCTCGCGGTCGAGTGCGATGAAAAGAGCGCTGACTTCCGCCTGCGTACAAAATACGTCGATGAAAAGACGCGTTCCCTCGACGAAGCGCTTGAGATGATCGAGCGCTGGACGAAGGCAGGCGAGGCAAAATCCGTTGCCTTGATCGGCAACGCTGCAGATGTCTTTTCAGAACTCGTCAAACGCGGTGTCAAACCGGACATCGTTACCGACCAGACGTCCGCGCATGACCCGGTCAATGGGTACCTGCCGCAAGGCTGGACTGTTGCCGAATGGCGCTCAAAGGCAGAGACAAATCCGAAAGCGGTCGAGAAAGCCGCACGGGCTTCAATGAAAGTTCATGTGCAGGCGATGGTCGATTTCTGGAATGCCGGTGTTCCAACGCTGGACTACGGAAACAACATCCGCCAAGTCGCCTTGGAAGAAGGTTTTGAAAACGCTTTCGCGTTCCCGGGCTTTGTGCCTGCTTATATTCGGCCGCTCTTCTGCCGCGGGATCGGGCCGTTCCGCTGGTGTGCGCTTTCCGGCGATCCGGAGGATATTTACAAGACCGACGCCAAGGTGAAGGAACTCATTCCGGATGATGAGCATCTGCACAATTGGCTCGACATGGCCAAGGAGCGGATCTCGTTTCAAGGACTGCCGGCCCGGATCTGTTGGGTTGGTCTGGGTCAACGCCATCGGTTGGGTCTTGCCTTTAACGAGATGGTCCGCAACGGTGAACTGAAGGCCCCGGTCGTTATTGGCCGTGATCATCTGGACAGCGGATCCGTGGCGTCTCCGAACCGGGAAACGGAATCTATGAAAGATGGCTCGGACGCGGTGTCAGATTGGCCACTTTTGAACGCACTGTTGAACACCGCATCTGGCGCAACCTGGGTGTCTTTGCACCATGGTGGCGGCGTCGGTATGGGATTCTCGCAGCATTCGGGCATGGTCATTTGCTGTGACGGAACAGATGATGCCGCGCGCCGGATTGAGCGTGTGCTTTGGAACGACCCTGCAACCGGTGTGATGCGGCACGCCGATGCGGGTTATGAAATTGCGCTGGATTGCGCAAAAGAACAGGGATTGAAACTGCCGGGTATCCTTGGGAGATAAAAACAACGGCGGACAGCCCTCCAATCACCTTTGACAAAGAGGACAAGATGAAAAGACGTGATTTTCTGAAAGCCGGTGCAATCGGCGCAACAGGCGCAGCAGCGACAACGCTTGCAGCACCTGCCATTGCTCAAGATGTCCGCCAGTGGCGCATGGTTACGGCCTGGCCGAAGAACCTACCAGGACCTGGTGTTGCCGCGCAGATGCTCGCGGACCGTATCACGACCCTGTCGGGCGGGCGCATCGAGGTGAAGCTGTTTGCGGCCGGCGAAATCGTTCCGGGCAATGGTGTTTTCGATGCCGTCGGGCAGGGCACCGCTGAGCTCTATCATGCGGTGCCGGCCTACTGGGGCTCAAAGTCCAAGGGCATCCTGTTGTTTGGGTCCCAGCCGTTTGGACTGACGGCTCCTGAACAAGCGGGCTGGTTGATCCACGGTGGCGGTCAGGCGCTGTATGATGAAATGTACGGACGCTTCAATCTGAAGCCGTTCTTGTGCGGCAACTCCGGTCCGCAATGGGCTGGCTGGTTCCGCAACGAGATCAACAGTGTTGACGATCTCAAGGGCTTGAAGTTCCGCTCAACGGGGCTTGCGTCAGAAATGTGTTCCAAGCTCGGCATGGCAGTCCAGGCCATGAGCGGCCCGGCAATGTTCCAGGCGCTGCAGTCTGGCGCCCTTGATGCTGGCGAGTTCATCGGCCCGTGGACGGACAGCGCGCTTGGCTACTACCAGATCGCCAAGAACTACTATTGGCCGGGTGTTGGTGAACCGTCTTCTGCCGAAGAATGCGCGGTCAATCTGGATGCCTACAACGAATTGCCGGATGATCTCAAAGAGGTCGTCACACAAGCCTGTTCCAGCCTCTACAACGATGTCCTGACTGAGTACAACACCAAACACGCTCAGGCATTGACGGGTCTCGTCAACGATCATGGCGTGATGGTGCGTAAGCTCCCGGACGATGTGATCGTGGCGATGGGCAATGCAGCTGGTGAAGTGATCGCTGACCTGCGAGCAGACAGCGACGATTTGGTCAAGCAGATCACGGAGAGCTTCCTCGGCTACCGCAAACTGATGCGCGAGTACATGCCCTACGCTGACAATGGCCAGATGAACGCGCGTCTGCTGGACTACAAGTACGACTGATCGTCGGTAACATAAGGCACAGCCTGCCTTTGGCGATCGGAGAAGTCGAAACGCTTCTCCGGTCGCCACTGCTTGACTTGACCATCTGGTCCAACTCCTCACGATGAGGGCGTGACCTTGTGAGACAAAAACAGGAACCGACCGCGATGGAAAAGCTTGCGGGTGTGCTCGAGCGTGTGAATTCGGTAATAGGCAACACCCTGTGCTGGGCGGCGCTGGGCATGCTGATGTTGCAGTTCGTGATTGTGCTTCTGCGCTATGTTTTCGGCTACAGCTTCATCTTTCTCGATGAAGGTGTTTTGTATTTCCATGCAGCCATCTTCATGCTGGGCGCAGGTTATACGTTCCTGGTCAATGCCCATGTGCGTGTGGACATTTTTTATGCCAAGGCGAGCGAGCGCGCACAGGCCTGGATCGACATCTTTGGCCACCTGTTTCTGCTGACGCCAGCGTTGCTTATTCTGTTGTGGTTCTCCTGGCCGACTGTGCGCAGCAGCTGGGCAATTCTCGAGGGACCAATTTCCGTTGGTGGGATCCCGGCCTCGTTCCTGTTGAAGACGCTCATTCCGGCCTACTGCATTCTTTTACTCGTTCAAGGCGCGGCTGCCCTGATCCGTGATATCTCCCGTCTGAAAGCCACCGCTGCATGAGCCTTCCTCTTGACTTGATGATGTTCGGGGCGCTGATCGCCTTCATTCTGCTCGGCTATCCGGTGGCCTTCACGATAGCGGGCGTTGCAACCGGCTTCGCGCTCCTGGGGTGGATGCTTGGAGACTTCAACATTCAGCTAATGGGGGCGATGGGCCAGCGGTTTTTTGGGGTTCTGACCAACCCGGTGCTCACCGCAATCCCACTATTTGTTCTGATGGGTGTAATCCTGGAAAAAAGCCGGATTGCCGAGGACCTTCTTGAAACGATGGGCCGGCTGTTCGGCAAGATGAATGGCGGCCTTGGTGTTTCCGTCGTTCTGGTCGGTGCCCTTCTGGCTGCGTCGACCGGTATTGTCGGCGCAACGGTCGTTGCGATGGGCCTGATTGCGCTGCCGACCATGTTGCGCAACGGGTATGACCCGAAATTGGCCTCCGGCATGGTATGTACAGCCGGTACACTTGGTCAGATCATCCCGCCCTCGACCCTTCTGATCATCCTTGCCGATGTCATGTCGAATGCGTTTCAGCAGGCGCAATATGCGCAAGGCAAATTCACGATCGAAACGATCTCGGTTGGACAGACCTTTGCGGCCGCAATGGTGCCTGGACTTCTGCTGGTGGCCGTCTATTGCGTCTACATCATCGGTCGCGCGAAACTATTTCCTGGTGACGCACCGGCTATGAAGGAGAGTGTTGAGCCACCAAGCGGCGTGGAAATCGCGTCTGCAATCGTTCCGCCGATCCTGTTGATTATCGCCGTTTTGGGCTCGATCCTTGGCGGTGTGGCATCTCCGAATGAAGCAGCTTCTGTCGGCGCCGTTGGAGCTATCTTGCTGGCCGGTCGGCGGTTGGGCGTGCCGGTCAAACTCATCATTCTGGCGACCATCGCTTTGCTGGTAGTTGCAGTGTCGGCTGCGGCCTTTCCCGTTCGCCTTCAAAGGTCAGATGTGACGATTGGTGGCTATGTGCTTGCTGCAATCTACGCTGGGCTTGCTCTTTTTGCGCTGGCCGTTGTTCTGAAAATTTTACGTGCAGCTTTTGCCGATGGGCTTTTGAAGTCATCATTGCTGTCGACCCTGACCGTAACCTCAATGATCTTCGCAACCATCCTGATGGCGAGTTTTTTCAGTCTGGTATTTGTCGGCCTGGGTGGGGAAGACCGTGTTCATGAGCTCTTGAAAGAAATGCCTGGGGGGGCGACGGGCGCATTGATCTTTGCAATGCTGTTCGTCTTCGTGTTGGGCTTTTTCCTCGACTTTGTCGAGATCTCGGTGATTCTTCTGCCTGTTTTGATCCCGCCGCTCATCCTGATGGGTATTGATCCGATCTGGCTCACAGTCCTGATCGCAATCAATCTTCAGACATCGTTTCTGACGCCGCCGTTCGGTTTTTCGCTGTTCTATTTGCGCGGCGCTGCGCCAAAAGAAATCACCACCGGACAGATCTATCGCGGTGTGGTTCCGTTCATCGGATTGCAAATAGCTGCCGTCGCGATCTTGTGGATGTTCCCGATTATCGCAACGTGGCTTCCGCGCTGGCTTTATTAGGCCGTCTAGGATGACCGGGCGGTCGAAACCGCCCAGTGTCCGGACCTATTTCTTCCGGGAAGGGCCTTCGCGCTCAGACGAGGCCGCCCAAAGATTGATGTTGGCGTCCTTGGCTGTCGCATCGATTTCCTGAAGCTCCGCTTCAGTGAACTCGAGATTGTTGAGCGCGCCGACACAGTCAATCACTTGGGTTGCACGGCTTGCCCCAATGAGGGCGGTCGTGACGCGTCCGCCTCTCAAGACCCAGGCAAGTGCCATCTGCGCCAGGGTTTGCCCGCGCCGCTGTGCGATGGCGTTGAGTGCCCGGATGGTTGCAAGGTTCTCGTCGCTGAGGAATTGGTCCTGCAGGGATTTGCCCTGTGTGGCCCGGCTGCCTTCCGGAATCTCCTTCAGATACTTGTTTGTCAGCATGCCTTGGGCGAGTGGGGAAAAGGCGATGGAACCAATGCCGAGATCGTTCAAGGTGTCGAGAAGGCCGTCTTCTTCCACCCAACGGTTGATCATGGAATAGCTCGGTTGATGGATCAGACAGGGAGTGCCGAGCTCCTTCAGGATTGCTGCTGCTTCTCGGGTCCTCTTCGTATTGTAAGAGGAAATACCGACGTATAGGGCCCGTCCGGAGCGGACGATGTGGTCCAGCGCCATCATGGTTTCTTCCAACGGCGTGTCCGGGTCGAACCTGTGTGAATAGAAGATGTCGACATAGTCGAGACCCATGCGTTTCAGCGATTGATCGCAGGACGCGATCAGGTATTTGCGGCTGCCCCACTCGCCATAAGGCCCAGGCCACATGTCGTACCCGGCCTTGGACGAAATGATCATCTCGTCCCGATACGGTGCAAAGTCGGTGCGCAGGAGTTCGCCGAATGCGCTCTCCGCGGAGCCCTTTGCCGGACCATAATTGTTGGCAAGGTCGAAGTGGGTGATGCCGAGATCAAAAGCGGCCCGCGCAATTTCCTGTTTGCGTTGGTGCGGGGTGTCATCGCCGAAATTGTGCCAAAGTCCCAGAGAAATGAGCGGCAGTTTCAATCCGGACCTACCACAGCGGCGGTAGTCCATGCTGGTGTAACGGTCGGGCGATGCGGTCCAGGTCATTGCGTCTCCATTTGGCTGGTTTTTCCAAGCAACACTGTTTCAGAATGCCGATGGAAGCGGACGCTGTCTTCGCACTAAAGGCGGGTAATGTGAAGTATGGACAATAGCGATGGAGAAAAAGAGGCTTGCGGCGGACGGCACCACCGCAAGTAAGGTGGGGGAGGAATTAGGCGCCGAACATGTCGGTGGTGATACCTTTGTACCAGCCGATAGACTCTTCATAGGTCGCCTGACGGAGGCCTGCATCTTCACCGGTCTGGCTGATGAATTTCGAGGTGGACGCGATTTTTTCATCTGTCGGGGCGTATTGTGCGCCGACTTTTACGCCGTCGTTGGTCTCGATCAGGCTCCAGCAGGTGTTGGAGTACTTTGCTGGGAAAACACGGGACCCGGTGAGGTCTCCGCGAATGGCCATGGCTGCCACCTTGGCCTGGCTGTTCGCCGAGAAACCGGACTTCGGCATGTCTCCGGCGATGCAGGCATCTCCGATGACAAAGATGGAATCGTCTTCCTTGGAGCGCATGGAAGCCGGATCAATGGCACAGAACCCGCTGTCGTTGGCAAGTGCGGCCTTGGAAGCGATCATGCCCGCCTTTTGCGCCGGGATGACGTTCACCAAATCGCCCTGGAAGGTGTCCAGGTCCGTTTCGACCTCCCCGGTCGATGCATCGACCTTGACGATACCGCCATGCACATCCGGTCCATACCACTCGATCATGCCCGGATAGTGCTTGTCCCAGCCTTCCTGGAATAGGGCTTGTTTGGAGAATTTCGGCTTGGGATCAATGATGACGATCTTGCTGTCGTTCAGCCCCTTAGATTTGAGAATATGCGCCATCATCGAAACGCGCTCATACGGTCCCGGAGGGCACCGATATGGGTTCGGCGGGGCCACCATGACGATTTGCTGGCCGTTTTCGATAGCATCCAGTTTGGCTTTCAGAAGCTGAGTCTGAGGACCCGCCTTCCAGGAATGCGGCATGATTTCAGCCGCTTCTTCTGAGTAGCCGGGCACACTGTCGTAGATGAGATCAATGCCCGGAGACACGACCAGACGGTCGTAAGGCACTTTGGAACCGTCCGCCATAACAACCATTTTAGCATCCCGATCAACGGCATCTGCCATGCCGTTTACAACGGTGATGCCGTAGTTCGAAGACAACGTATCGTAGCCGTGTGTGATGGAATCGAAATCGCGGAACCCGCCGAGATAAAGGTTGGAAAAGAAGCAGGTAGTGTAGGCCGGGTTGGCTTCGATCAGAGTGACGTCAAGATCCTCACCAGCATCCTTGGCCATATACCGGGCGGCTGTGGCGCCTCCGGCGCCGCCGCCGATGACGACGACTTTAGGTTTCCCCTGCGCCCGGGCGTAGTACGGCAGTGCCAGGGATGTCGCCCCGGCGCCAACCAGAAGCCCAAAACTACGGCGTGTGAGATTTGGCATGTCATTTCCTCCCAAGTATGCAGTTTGGCCCCTGCATTTGACAAAACCTCATTGCGGATCGATGGACCCGAAATAGGCGGCCAAGGCTGCGATTTCCTCGTTGCCGAGGTTGACTGTCATGTTCTGCATGACCTGATGACTGCGGACATTTGTCTTGTACTCAAAGAGTGCCCGGATGAACGGTTTCTTAGGCCAGCCGATAATGGATGGGATGCCATCGGCCCGGCCAGAGACTTGATGACAGATGACACATTCACTCGAAAGATATTCGCCATACGCCATGTCTCCGTCGATCTGCATAGCAACGGCACCCATTTCCGGCGTCACAGTTTCCGCCTCCGGTTCTGACGCCGGTTCGGCTTTGGAAAGTTCTCTCAAGTAAGCGATGATGTGGGTGCGATCCTGACGGTCTGGCATGCCGCGATAGGACATTCGGGTTCCGGGTACATATTCTCGCGGCTTTTCGAGATAAAGGTCCAACGAGAACTCGTTCCAGACCATACCGTCACTGCCAAGTTTCTTCATCGCACTGGAATACTTGAACCCTTCCAGGGTCCCGGCCGGGCGTTCAAAAAGGCCGTCGAGATGAGGACCCACGCCATTACGTGCATTGGCTCCAACTTGGTGGCATGCTTTGCAGGCTTTAAAGAGCTTTTCGCCTTTTATTGGATCGCCGTCCGATGCCATGGCCGGCACCGTCAGTAAAAACGACGCGCCTGCGATCCATTTCCTTGCTCGGGCCCATGCCGCATTTCTCAATGTCGGAAAGTCGGCATAAGGCCGTTCAGCCTTTTCCTGCTTTTGGTCCATACCGGTTCCTCCCGTGACCCGGTATGGATCAGTCTACCGCGCCGACACCGGCGTTGTCATCGCCGCCGTCGTCGGGCGTCACATCCAGAATGCGCGCGCGCATGGTAATCTCTACAGGACCGGGCTTGCAGTCGGTCATGCACGGTTCGCTCTTTTGAGCGTAATGTGCTTCTTCGGCCCGGTCATCCGCAATGAAGTTTTCCTCATTGGGCAGGCGGATATCGAGGAAGTTGTCCTTCGAGAGTTCAAACTCCTCATCGTCCACCAGATCGTTCAGGTAAAGGAGATACGCGGTGATGGCGTAGACCTCATCGTCGGACAAAGACCTGGCATTGCCAAAAGGCATTGCCCGGCGGACATAGTCATAGACTGTCGACAAGTAGGGCCAGTAGGAACCGATTGTCTTTTCTGGGCGATCGTCGGTCAGGGTGTCATGGCCACCAGCTAAAACCGGCCAGCGGTCTACTGCCTCGCCAAAATCACCGTGACACATGGCGCAGTTGTCTGTGTAAAGAACTTCTCCGTCGGCAACAGTTCCCGATCCTTCGGGAAGCCCTTGTCCATCTGGCCGGATGTCGATGTCCCAGGCCGTCACTTCTTCAGCCAAGGCAACACGGCCGAGGCCGAAGACTCCACCGTCTCTTGTATTAAAAGCAGCGGCGGTAACGGGTTCTGTTGAGGCAGATGCGGCGGCGACTTGAGATCCGCTATCTTGTGAAGGTGCCTCTGATTGTTGTGAACCGTTGTCTGCATCTTCCGAGTAAGTTGCAAGATATGCCAAAATGTTGTCGAGATCCGCATCCTTGCGGAGCCCCGTGAAGGCCATCTTGGTGCCTTTGATCATGGCCTTCGGTTTGGCGAGATAGGTGCGGGTGGTTTCCATGTCCCAGACCAATCCATCCTCTCCAGCCTTGATCATGGCGTTCGAGTACTTGTAGCCATCGATCTCGCCAGCTGTGCGCCCAAACAGGTCGTTTAGATGCGGACCAACTTTGTTCTTGGCCCCATCACCGACAGCATGGCAGGCTTGGCATTTCTTGAAGACCTTCTCGCCCTTGGCCGCATCACCCGCGGTGGCAGTGGAGGCAAGCGCAACGAGAACGGTGCCGAGCGAAAGCGCTTTAAGAGACTTCAACATTTTCAACCGCCCCGTTCTTTTGGACATACCAGGTCTGAATGCCGTTGTTGTGGTAGATGGAGTTTTCGCCTCGGGCGGCCCGCAGCTCGTTTTTGGTTGGCTGGTAGAACCCGTGTTCATCCATTGCGCGGGACTGGATCAGCATTTCCGACCCGTCCCAATCAATGTCTAGGTAGAAGCGGTGCAGAGATTTCGACAGGCTTGGCCCGTCAATCCGCGCCGTCTTCCAATTCCGGCCGCCGTCCAGAGATACGTCTACCCGGGTGATGCGGCCGTTGCCCGACCAGGCTAGCCCTGAAATCACCATTGGTCCCTTGCCGTGAGAAACCGGCATTTGCGGGCTTGGGCTGGTGATGACGGATTTCGGATCCATCACCCAGGTAAAGCGCCTGGCTTTTCCTGTTTCCAGAAGGTCGGTGTATTTCGACGTTTCCTCCCGGTGGTGCCACGGCTGATCGCCGACTTCCAAGCGGCGCAGCCATTTGACCCACATGTTGCCTTCCCAACCTGGAACGACGAGACGCAGCGGGTAGCCCTGTTCGGCGCGCAGCGCTTCGCCGTTCATTTTCCAGGCAACCAGGCAGTCATCCAGCGCCTTTTCCATTGGGATGGAACGTGTCATGTGGGCGGCATCTGCGCCTTCGGGAAGCACCCATTTGCCGTTGGTCTTGACACCGGCTTCTTCCAGAAGTGTTTTCAGTTTCACGCCGGTGTACATCACGTTGTGCACCATACCGTGGGTGAACTGGCAGCCATTGAGCTGAGACCCGCGCCACTCCATGCCGCCATTTGCCGCGCATTCCAGGAAGTAGACGTGGTTTTCGCGGGGGAAGCGCTTCAGGTCTTCCATGGTGAAGACCAGAGGTGTGTCGACCAGGCCGTTGATCATCAGGCGGTGATCCTGCGGTCGGATCTGCGCGACACCGCCATGGTGGCGCTCAAAACACAGCCCGTTCGGTGTGATGATCCCGTCGAGTTCATGGAGTGGTGTAAAATTGATTGAGGCGACGGCATCAGCGGTCAGCCAGGGCACGTTGCGCCGGACCACTTCCGATTCAAATTCTGATGGTAGACCGTACGGTGCTGCATCGACGCCATCGCCGAGATACCGGTTCCAGTCCTGAATTTCCGTGATCAATGGGTCACCTGCTGCGCGCGCTGCGCCTGCAGCTCCGGCGGCACCTGCGGCAACACCGCTCGCGAGGCCGGCCTTGAGAAGGGACCGCCGAGAGAGGGAGGGAGTGCCCTTGTCCTTTGTCTCAGTCATGTTTCTGTCCTCAGGTCTTAAACAAATTTAGACACCGATCACCTTCACGGACTCATTGTCCGGAAGCTTCACGGTCGGATTTTTTGTGATGTGGTTTTCAACGACGTCCCAGATCGCCGGGCCCTCGGTGTCTTCATTGACCGAAGCCCAGCCGGCAACGACGTAGTCTTTCGCAGGGTCGATCGGCTCACCGGTTGAAAGAAGCGTCATGTCGGAGATGCGTTCGCCGATCTCCATTTTGGGGTCGATCGTATACCCCATGCCGCCAACGCGGACCATGTCGCCGCCTTGCTGATAATACGGGTCCTTGTTGAAGAGGTTGTCGCCAACGTCTTCGAGAATGTCCTTCAGCATTTGACCGTTCATGGTCGAGCGATAAGCGGCCGGGTAGGTCATGGCACAGGCGTTGTGGAGGTCTTCGAAGGTGATATCTTGACCGGGCAGGAGGCTGGTGCCCCAGCGAAAGCCGGGCGACAGTGCAATCTGGGCGTCGCGTTCCTTCACAAGCGCCTGACAAATCAGGTCATCGAAGGTGCCGTTGAAGTTGCCGCGCCGGTAAAGGAGGCTTTCTGTCTTGCCGAGAATCCGCGAAAGGTCTGCCTCAAAGGGCGCGCGGACCTCATCGATCAGCGCACTCATCTCTGCATCTGGCGTGATTACGTCAGAAAAGATCGGGATCAGACGGTACTTGTAGCCTATAACCGCGCCGTCTTTCACATCCAGATCAACGCGGGAGACGAACTTGCCGTTCGAGCCAGATGCAATCACCAGCGTGTCGTTGACAATGACCGGTTCAGGCAAAGCGTCGTGCGTGTGGCCGGTTAGGATGACGTCGATGCCAGCAACGTTGGAGGCAAGCTTCCGGTCAACGTCGAACCCATTGTGAGAGAGCAAGACAATGACCTCGGCGCCTTCGCCGCGGGCCTCTTCGACGTGCTTGGCAATGTCTTCCTCGCGGATGCCGAAGGACCAGCCCGGAATCATCCAGCGTGGATTGGCGATCGGCGTGTAGGGGAAGGCCTGCCCAATGACCGCAACCTTTGACCCACCGCGCTCAAACATTTTCCAGGCTTCGAACGCGGGCTCATCCCACTCGTTGTCGTAAATGTTGGAGCCCAGGAACGCAAAGGGAAGGTCGTCGATGATCTCCTGAACCCGGTCCGTGCCGTATGTGAATTCCCAGTGGCCGGTCATGGCATCCGGTTTCAACGCGTTCATGACCGTTACCATGTCCTGGCCAAGCGTTTGATTGGACGTGTAACTGCCCTGCCAGGTGTCGCCCCCGTCCAGTAGCAGGACGTTGTCATCGCCGCGCTCGGCGCGAATGCGCTTGATCACGGTTGCAACCCGGTCCATGCCGCCCATCTTGCCGTAGGATTTCGCCAGGGAGGCGAAGTCCTCTGATGTGAGGGCGTAGGCGTCCGGCGAACCGGCTTCGATGTTGTAGAGTTTGAGAAAGTCCGCACCGGTCACATGCGGAGGTTTGCCGGTGACATCGCCAATGCCGAGATTGATGGAGGGTTCCCGGAAGTAGATCGGCTTCAGCTGGGCATGAATGTCGGTAATGTGGACCAGCGTCAGGGACCCTGCCGGCTCCATGGCCAGGAGTTGGTCTTCGCTCAACGCCTGTTGTGCCGTCAGCTTTGACCACGACCCGGCCATGCCGGAGCCAAGCAGGGCGCTTGTTGCGGTTGCCGCCATCAAGAACTCACGTCTTGAAAACATTCACTTAACTCCCGAATCCTGATGAGGCCAAAGCCTCCGAATTAGCCAATAGCAAAAGGCAAAGTTTTTCTGTTGGCGCGTAAAAACTTACGCACCTTGATCGTTTTATCGACCGGTGTTGATTTGATCAGCCGCCGGCGCCCTGGCCGGAGTTTAGGAAGCGGCAGTTCACCGCCGCCTCCAGAGTTCTTACGTTGTTTTACTGGCGAACGGCCGGTGTTTCGACCGACAGGCCGGAGCCGCGCCAGGCGAGGTACAATTCAAGCGATGTGAATTCATCCGAGCCGCGTTTGAACGGCGTTGCGCGGATGTTGTCCATGCAGCCTTTGAACCGCCGGTGTGTTGATCCAAGCCCCTGCCATTTCAAGCGATAGGTCGGGAAGCCGTTGATCTGACCCTGACTCAAATGGTCGGCACGGATCATGTTGCCATAGTTGTCCTCATGACAATTGGAACACGACATGTCGAGCTGACCGACGCGTGTGTAGTAGAGATCCTTGCCCTTGTTGAACCACTCCTTGGCAGGGCCGTCGATCTTCACATTGACCGGCATGCCGCGGGATTGAAGACCAAGAAACGCCGTCATTGCGAGCATCTCGGCACTTTCCCATTTCCATGGATCGGCGCCCTGGTGTTCCTTCCGTGACCAGTTGATGTGGTCTTCAAGGGTCATCAGGGTGTTTTCGCCCTCGTGCCATTTGGGCATGGAGGCTCGCAAGCCCTTCATGCTTTCCGAGGCATCTCCGTGGCAAGACGCACACGATTTCCCGGAAGTGCCGGCTTCAGTTTCCCAAAGTTCCGAACCGTAGTCGACTGCTGCAAATGCGGGGTTTTCAAAGTCGTCTGTTTGCAGGGCCTGAGTTTCATCAGAGCGGAACCGCCATCCAGAAAGAAGTTCATCCAACGGGTGACCTTCCGGTGCCGCCACTTTTGTAACGAGCTGTTCGCCTTCGACGATCAATTCCGCATTTTCATCCGCAACGGATTGGTTGGACATTCCGAGTACCAAACCTGTCGCAAGGATTGCAGCGGCAGAGCGTCCTGTATTTTTCGTCATGGTCAAATCGTCTCCTCCCGATTTGTGCGACCGTGATGGCTTTAGACCCTATTCGACCGTTATTTTCTTTTCGGTCTCATAGACGCTGCCGTTGTCGTCCACCCAGGTGAACTTGAAGGTCCCGCTGTTGTCGACCTTTGCGCTGAACTGAAGGTATGGGTTAGCCGATACCGCAGGGTCCAGATCACAGGAGAACACGACTTGGCCGTCGAACTCGCAGGTGAACTTGTTGATGATCTGCCGGGGGATCAACTCGCCGGTTTTCTTGTCTTTGCGCTGACCTGATTCCATCGGATGGCTGATCAGTGTCTTGATGGTGATGACTTCACCCTTGTCGGCCTTCTTTGGCACTTTTACGCGGGGTTTTGGGGATGCCATTTTTCGTTTCCTCTCGTCCGGTCGTTGCCGATTAGCCGCCGCAGCCGCCGATGGTGACCTTGACTTCCTTGGTGTCCATGAAGGTTGAACCGTCGCTCATTTTGGCGACAGCGATGACGTTTTGTGTCTTCGCCAGCCGGATCCGGGTCTTGGCTTCGGCTGCACCGCTCATGGCTGAAAAGTGGAACGTCGCAACAGCCGGGTTCGGGTTCCCATCTGCCAGGATCAGAACCGATTCAACATAATTGTCCGAAGTCATCGGGCTATCGACAGTCACACCCACGGGAACGGTGTTACCGTTTTCCGCGATTTCCGGCGTATCCAATGAGACTGTGCCCTCGGTCGGGGTCGCTCCTCCGGTAAACTCCTTGATAGCAGCGTCCGTGTCAGGTGTTGCCGCGAAAGAAATTCGCGGGGCGAATGTCAGGAAGGCGGCTGCACCTGCAGTCATGGCCAAAGCCTGGCGTCTAGTGATGGTCATCTCTTGCTCCTTGAAACCGGAGATCAGTTTTCTTTGAGGGTCAGCAGATAAGCGACCACATCCTCGACTTCCTGGGCGGAGAGGATCGTCTTATCGGTGAATTTATCGGCGATGCGTGCTCCAAGTGCCGTCGTGTAGAAACCGGGCATTATGGTTTGGTCGCCGAATACCTGCTTGCTGTTGATCACGATCGCGCGCAATTGCTCCGTGCTCCAGCGATCGCCAACGCCATCCAGTTCCGGGCCAACTTCGCCGTGAAACAGAAGCTCGGCCAGGTCTGCGTTCGCGTGACAGGCGAGGCAGTTGCCTTTTTTCCGGTCAGCGAAAGTGTCCCGGCCGGCAACAGGGTCACCGGCCTTGCCGGTAAGTGATGATTTGGCCTCCATGTCGACAATCTCGACGGCCGTTGGAGCGATGGTTTCCGCATGCAATGCGCTGACCGAAAGTGTCCCGGCCAGGCATATCGCTAAAGCAGCGCCCCATAGTCTTGCGCCCTTTGTCATATTATTGGCTTTCCTCCTCAGTGCGGGTACGCTCCACCGTACCCAAGATGGACTCATTTCCACGGTCCATCTGTTCTCCTCACATTAAAAGATATGATTTTTTGCATATGTTATGCAATACGCCTTTTTGCGGACTTTCAAATTTGTGCAAGTTTTAGTCCCCTCCAAGACGGCCTTGGTCACGTAACTCATTGATTATACGAGCGTGATACTTCTGAAAGTGTTCGTCACTCTCGTAGCCTTTTTCGTTCACCCAGCGGAACATATTCAGGAATGTCCACTTTCCGAATGATCCGGGCATTGTCGCAACCGCCGAATCCGCGACCGTTCCATCTTCCGGTATTTCGTCTGGAAGAAAGACGATTGTCGGTGTGAACACATAGCCCCATTTTCGGGCGGCGGTCTTCTCGGTCAGCTCTTCTCCGTCAATGTCGATGACTTCTTCGTCGCCGAACATGTTGTATTGCACAACCATGAAGTGCTCTTTGATGTAGTCCGTCACTTCCGGGTCACTCAGGAGCTTCTCATGCATCGCCTTGCAGTAGATGCATCCGCGTTGCTCGAATACCAAGGCGAGACGTTTTCCCTCGTCGGATGCTGTTTCAATGTCTTCTGCGATATCCTTGAAAGTGATGGTGAACCAGGGTTGTTTGTGGAGCCCGTCTTCGCCGAGGGTTGCGGTAAGGCCTGCAGTGTGGCTCAGCGTTAAGCAGACCGCTGCCGCCGCGATTGATTTGATGATCTGATGCATGTCGAACTCCTCCCAGATACGCTCAGCCGATTTGTGAGAAAACCGGAAATGTTTCCAACAACCAGAAGGCAATGGCGGACATCTGGCCGGTGATGAACAGAACTCCGGTCAAGACCAAGAACCCGCCCATGATTTTTTCGATGGTGCCCATATGTTTGCGGAAGCGACTGGCCCAGCCCAGAAACTGGCTTGCAAAGGCTGCCGCGAGAATGAACGGGATACCGATGCCTAAGGCGTAGACGGCCAGAAGGCCTGCGCCATGCCAGGTCGTTTGCGAGGATCCGGCAACAAACAAGATTGCTGCCAGCACTGGCCCGACGCAGGGCGTCCAGCCAAATGCGAAGGCGAGCCCCATGATGAATGCACCGACCAGACCAGCCGGTTTGGTCTCCACGTGAACTCTTGCCTCGCGGAACAATAGTCCGATCCGGAAAATGCCGAGAAAGTGCAGACCCATGATAATGATGATCGTGCCGGCGATGTAGGACAGAACATCGTAATAGCGCGCGATAGATTGACCGATCACGCTCGCGGTTGCTCCAAGCGCCACGAACACGGCAGAGAAGCCGAGCACGAATGCAATTGCGGCCAGGACCACCCGGCGTCCGGTGGCAGCCGTTGCCGCCTCCCCCTTCAGCTCGTCCACGCTCACGCCGGCGAGGTAACACAAATAGGGTGGTACGATTGGCAGGACGCAGGGCGACACAAAGGATAGCAATCCCGCCAGAAAGGCCGCGCCCCACGAAACCTCGAGCATAAAGTGTCCTCCCAGACATGACGACTTTGTGTTTTGTTTAAAATATTCAAAAAGTCATATATATTGCAATCACAGAAAACACGGAGAATGGCAAGTGCGTCGTTTGAATGTTGTGGGAGCGCTGGTTGCGTGCGCCTTTTTTACCGGACTTGCTGCGCTTCCCAGGCCCGGGATTGCAGCAGAGTTGATCATGGTTGAACAACCGGGTTGTTCCTGGTGCATGATCTGGAATGAAGAGATCGGCGTTGCCTACCCGAAAACCGATGAGGGCAAGCGCGCGCCCCTGCGCCGTGTGGATATCACGGATGGCTGGCCGGAAGATCTGGACAGTATTCAACGCGAGCGCCTGACTCCGACGTTCATCCTAGTTGAAGATGGCGAGGAGATCGCACGGCTCCGCGGGTATCCCGGTGAGCATTTCTTTTGGCCATTGCTCGGCGATATGCTCGACAAATTGGAGGAACACAGAAAAAGCGGCAGTTGATTATTGCTGCCACTTGCATCATCTACCTGAATGAGCGCAGAATTGCTGCGCTGCAGTAGTTTTTCGCTGGACCTGTACGGATACTGAAACGTTCGATGAACCTGCCCGTCTTCAAGAAGGATATGAGCGCCGAAGACTTTGACCAGTTGATGGGTCAGGCGCGCAAGGCAAGTGATCTTTTGAAAGCACTGTCCCATGAAGTGCGTCTTGTGATCTTGTGCCTGTTGTCTGAAGGAGAGAAATCCGTTTCAGAACTGGAAGATATCCTCACTGTGCCGCAAGCGGCAGTGTCACAGCAGCTCGCCCGATTGCGTCTTGAGGGTCTTGTGCAGACACGGCGCGAAGGCCGGATGATTTACTACAGTCTGGTTGATGATGAGGTCAGCTCCATCATCTCCACCTTGTATGATCTTTTCTGCAAGGAGGTCAGGCCACAGCCCAGCGATAATCAGTAAGCTTGGACTATGCTGCCGCGTGCATTGCAGCACGCTTGAGCGTTGAAGAGCCTTATCCCCCTTGTTACTCTCTAAAAAGAGCCACCGGAGAGTAGCCTTTGGGGGGACGCGACGAGGGGCCGGTAACGGCAGCCAACAATGCCTGAATTAGACCTGACGCTTGTGTTGCCTGTATTCGGCGTTCTTGCCGGATGCTTTCTTGGATTTATTGGCCGCGCCACACATTTTTGCACCCTGTCCGCGCTGGAGCGGCACTGGTATGCCGGAGACAGTTCCGGCCTAAGAACCTGGGTGCTTGCAGCCGTGGTTGCGTTGATTGGAACGCAGGTGCTTGTCGCATTCGGTCTCGCCAACACTGGCGCTTCCTTTTATCTCGACCCGGGATTCCCCTGGACCGGTGCCATTCTCGGTGGGGCGATGTTCGGCCTCGGCATGGCCTTGGTTGGCACATGCGGGTTTGGCGCCGTGCTGCGCCTTGGTGGCGGCAGTCTGAGAGCTCTGGTGGTTCTGACCGTCATCGGACTGGCCGCATTGGCCGCTCAGCGCGGGATCGTCGGGATCATTCGGGTGCCATTGGTTGATGATCAAATGATTACCTTCACGGCCGCCGGCAGTCAGTCCATGGGCGATATTGCCTCCAGTCTGGCTGGTTTCGATCTGCGGTGGCTGGTCGCGCTTCTCATGATTGGGATCGGACTGGGCTGGATATTCAAGGACAAGGCCTATCGCAGTGCCCGGGCCAAAATCGCTTCTGCCGTTGGGATCGGTCTGGTCATCCCGTTCGGCTGGTGGGCCACAACTTACGTAGCCGCAAATTCCTTTGACCCTGTGCAGATCGAGGCAGGGTCCTTCGTTGTGCCGGTTGGAGACAGTATTCTGCAGCTGATCACCTACACCGGTGTTTGGCCCGACTATGGTGTCGGACTGATCGCAGGCACGCTCACTGGTGCGGTTCTTGCGGCTCTCTGGAATCGCGATATCCGCTGGGAAGCTTGTGATGATGCCCGGGAACTCGGGCGTCACATTCTTGGCGGTACACTTATGGGCATCGGCGGTGTTTTCGCGATGGGCTGCACCGTTGGGCAGGGCATTACGGGTTTTTCCACCATGGCGATCTCGGCACCGATCGTGATGCTATCCATGGCATTCGGCGCCCGGGTAGGTCTCGCGTGGCTCGTCGAAGGCTCCGCCCTGGCGGCTTTCCGGCGGAGTGACGGCGCCGATCATCGTCATCCAGCGGAATAGCGGCAGCGGAGTTGTACGGACTAGTGCAGTCCCGGTTGTGAACCGGGACCATTATTGAGGCCCTGGCTCAAGGCCGAGGCGGCTTCACAGCTTCACCCCGCCACGAACTTGTAGGCAGACCCGGCACGCTCGACGCGGCCGATGCCCATGTCCGGCAGATGAAAGCCGATCAATTGCGTTTGGTCCGTGGCCAGTCGATCCAGAAGAGCCTTCCGTGTTTTTATACCCTTTTGCGGGTCCTGATCCGATCCAGACACCCAGTCGGGCTTCTCGAAGGAAATCACTGAATTGGTGATTGCATCCCCCAAGACCAGAACGGATTCGCCATCTCCATGGATCATATAGGACGTGTGACCCGGTGTATGACCGGACGTGTCGACAGCTTCAACACCGGGTACGACTTCCATGCCAGGCGTGACCATCTGCACCTGGTCTTCGATGGCCTCAAAGCGTGCCTGCGCCCCGACGACGAAGCTTTTACGGGCTTCCGGTGTCTTCGCCAGCGTGTCATCGGCGCGCCAATAGTCCCATTCAGCTTGCGGCACCCAGAGCGTCGCTTCTGGATAAAGCACATCATCAAAGTCATCGAGAATGCCCCAGAGATGATCCGGATGCGCATGGGTGAAGATCACATCGGTCACGTCTGAAGGATCAATGCCGGCCTCTTCGAGACCGGATAACAGCTCGCCTGCGCTGGGCTGGAAGTTGGCTCCGGCGCCTGCATCGAACAGAACAAGCCGGTCGTCTTGGCGCAGGAGGGTGATGTTGCAGTCCGGTGATGCTATATCGGTTGGCAGGCCATGAGGTTTCAACAGTGCCTGAATCTCCTCCGGGCTTTGCTCAGGCAGAAGGAAATTCATCGGTAGGCTCAAGTTGCCGTCAGAAAAGACGCTGACCTCATTGCCGCCGAGTTTTATGGGGTCCGAGGCTGCAAAGGAAGGGCGGAGGCCCGTGATCGCAGCTGCTCCTATGCCGAGTCCGGCCTTTAGCAAAAAGCGGCGCGAGGGGTGTTCTTTCAAGGCAACCGGCATGCGTAGTCCTCCACATATTCAAATTTATGAATTTATCTATGTTTCCTTGAGAAACGTCAATGCAGATAGGGAAAGAGGCAGGCAAGTGTTGCAGATCCAACACCGGCTAATCGGTAGAAAACGATGGATTTGACCTACTTTCTGGATCGATTTTCAGAACCTGCGATTTTGACTGCGGGCGGCTTTCTGGCCGGTGCTTTGTTTGGCGGGTTCGCGCAGCAAAGCCGGTTCTGTTTGAGGGCTGCAGCGCTTGACTTTGCGCACGGTGTTTTTGGCGTTCGCTTATCAATCTGGCTGTTTGCGTTCTCCGCAGCACTTCTTGGAACGCAGCTGCTTGTTGGCTTCGGCGAAGTGCCATCGCAAGAAGCCCGTCAACTCGCCTCTCCGCAAAGTCTCTCTGGTGCGGCGCTGGGCGGCGTGATGTTTGGCATTGGAATGGTCTTGGCTAGGGGGTGCGCCAGCCGGCTTCTCGTCCTCTCTGCGACCGGCAACTTGCGGGCGCTTCTGTCCGGACTGGTCTTTGCGGTGATTGCCCAAGCCAGCCTGAGGGGTATCTTGAAACCCTTGCGCGAATGGTTCGCCGGGCTCTGGACAACGGCGGACATCGGCGGGAATGATTTGATTGCACATTTAGGGCTGTCGCAGACAGTCGTACTTGGTTTTGCATTGCTTTGGTTGGGGGCCGGGATTGTGATTGCGATCAAGGCCAAAACACCCCTTTGGCAAGCAATTGCAGCGTGCGGAGCGGGGCTTGCCGTACCGCTCGCATGGTGGTTCACAGCTTCCGTTGCCAGTCAGGCGTTTGAGCCGGTGCAGATCGAGGGCATCACCTTTACCGGCCCCTCGGCTGATACGCTGATGCTGTTCTTGTCGCCCGCGCAGTCTGCGCTCGATTTTGGTATCGGACTTGTTCCCGGCGTTTTTGCCGGCTCGTTCCTCGCTGCACTTTTTTCCCGCGAACTGGAGCTTCAAGGCTTTGAAGGTGGCCGGTCTATGGCCCGCTATGGAACGGGTGCAGCGCTGATGGGCTTTGGCGGCATGCTGGCCGGCGGCTGTGCCGTTGGCGCGGGTATCACCGGGGCCTCAGTTTTCGCGGTGACTGCCTGGACTACGCTCTCGGCGATCTGGCTATCTGCGGGATTGACCGACTTTGCATTGAATGGCCGTCCGGCCAAGACCGCACCTGCGCAGCCGGTCGTTGGAACGTCTTAAGCAAGGCTATGTGAGGATTGTCCTTAGCCAGGCTTTCACCGTCTCCACTTCAGGACGTGTTCTTGCTGAATGATCCCGTTCCACAAGGTAATGGTCTTGTCCGAGTGGAATACGAATGTCCAAGGGAATCTTGAGCCGCCCAGCCTCTTCCAGCCGGATCGCAGCCCGCTCCAGGATGAGAGCGACTCCAGCACCTGCTGCTGCCAGCTCAACAGCTGCAAGCGTGGTGTCGACAGTTACCCGTCGCTGCCCCTTTGGGCGTTCCAGGCCACATCTTTCAAAGTATCGGTCCCAGTGATCCTCGAAACCTAGAATGTGGATGAGCGGTGTCTCCAGAAGCGTATTGGGCGTGTCTATGGCTTCGGCAAGCAAGGGGGCGCAGACGGGAATGATTGTGTCCATTGCCAGAAGGTCTGCGTGGCCGTCTGGCCATTTGCCGATGCCAAGTCGAATGTCGATATCGACTTCGGTCTCTAAAACTGTCTCTGCCCAGATGGCAGACAGGAGGCGAACCTTGATTGTCGGATGTTGCTCTAAAAATATAGGCAATTGTGGCGCGACCACCAGAACCGTCGTTGAGATTGGTGCCCGCAGGGTGACAGTCCCGGACTGGCGTGCCCCGAAAAGACCTGCCGTTGACAAAGACAGCTCGTCAATTGCCTTGCGTACGGAGGGCAAATAGGCCTTTCCGATTTCGGTCAGAGCGAGTTTGCGCGTCGAGCGGAGAAACAGCGCATGCCCGAGCTGGCTCTCCAAGTTGCGGATATGTGTGCTGACGGCGGCCTGGGTGAGGCCCAGGTCATCGGCGGCCGCTGTGAAACTGCCGAGCCGGGCGGCCGTCTCGAAGCTTCTGAGCCACATCAGATTTGGAAGAATGGACATCTTCTTATTGATAAAAAAATTATAGGAATGTCCATCTATTTATTCGTTTTTCTTTTTGTACTGGTTCAGGAATCCTTTCCGCCATCTGAATTGGCCTTGTAACTTCGGAGAGGCGGACATGCATGTAGGGTTTATCGGTCTTGGCAATGTTGGCGGCAAACTGGCTGGAAGCATCTTGCGCAATGGTTTTGATCTCACGGTTCTCGATCTCGATGAAAATCTCATCCCGAAGTTTGCCGCGCTTGGCGCCCAAAAGGGGCAAAGTCCGAAACAGCTAGCTCAAGACTGCGATGTGGTGATTACTTGTCTGCCAAGTCCGGCCGCCTGTGCTGCAGTTGTCGAGGGGCCGGATGGTATTCTTGAAGGCATTGGTCCAGGCACCATTTGGGCGGAAATGTCGACAACGGATGCCAGCGAAGTCAAACGGCTTGCCGGGCTTGTAACAGAAAAGGGCGGTGCGGCCATTGAATGCCCGGTTTCAGGCGGATGCCACCGGGCGGCCACCGGCAATATATCGATCTTCGCCGGGTGCAGCCGGGAGACCTTTGAAAAGGCCCTGCCTTTCCTGACTGTGCTGGGACGCCGGGTTCTGCACACAGGTGACATCGGGTCGGCTTCGGTGTTGAAAGTGGTCACGAATTATCTGGCGACCGCGAACCTTGTCTCCGTCTGTGAAGCTTTAACCACCTGCAAGGCGGCTGGTATGGATCTCAACACGGCCTATGAGGCGATCAAGATCTCATCTGGGACTTCCTTCGTGCATGAAACCGAAGGCCAGGTCATCCTCAATGGGTCCCGGGATATTTCCTTTACAATGGATCTGGTTGCCAAGGATATCGGATTGTTCCAGTCGATTGCCGAGGAACACTGCGTCCCGCTCGAGCTGTCACCCCTGTTGAACCAGATCTTCGCTGATGGCATCTCCCGCTATGGTCCTCGCGAGCTGTCGCCGAACATCATCAAGCGGCTGGAGGATGCGACAGGACTCACGATCCTTGGAGATGGCTTTCCGGCCGAAATGGAAGATGACGAGCCGGAAGAACCGGGGTACGAAGTCAGACCAACAGCTGCGGTTGCCATCGCGGCGGAATGAGTCTGGAGTGATCTGACTGAAATGCTTGATAAACGCCAATTTTATATCGATGGGCAATGGGTTGCTCCAACTGAAGCCAAAGACTTCGATGTCATCAATCCGGCAACGGAGCTGCCGGTTGCGGTCATCTCTTTGGGAGGCGAGGCTGACCTGAACAAGGCGGTCGCCGCGGCCAAATCAGCCTTTCAAACCTGGGGTGAGAGTCCGGTTGAAGAGCGTGTTGCTCTGTTTGAACGGATCATCGAAATCTACAATCGCCGGTCCGTTGAAATGGATGAGGCGATCCGCCTTGAAATGGGGGCGCCAGCCAAATTTGCCCGTGAACAGCAGACACCCTCAGGTTCCGGTCATTTTGAGGCTACGCTTGAAGCGCTCAAATCCCATCAATGGGAGCGGCCAAGCCCGCGCGGTGGCAGTACCTTGCGGGATGAGCCGATCGGTATTTGTGGTCTCATCACTCCTTGGAACTGGCCGATCAATCAGATAGCCGCAAAGGTCGCGCCAGCACTTGCCGCTGGATGCACGATGGTCCTGAAACCGAGCGAAATTGCGCCGCTCTCGGCGATGCTATTTGCCGAGATCCTGCACGAGGCTGGCTGCCCCAAAGGGGTCTTCAATCTGGTCAACGGGGATGGTCTCGAGATCGGGGTGCCGATGTCGTCACACCCCGAAATCGACATGGTGTCTTTTACCGGGTCGACACGGGCCGGCACATCCGTCTCCCGGAACGCAGCGGCGACTGTCAAACGCGTTGCGCTGGAACTCGGTGGGAAATCGGCGAATATCCTGTTTGCCGATGCTGACCTTGAAACCGCCGTCCGGTTTTCAGTCGAAGGTTGTTTTGCCAACTCCGGCCAGTCTTGCGACGCGCCAACCCGGCTACTGGTCGAGCGGTCTGTCTACGATGAAGTCCTCGCGCTGGCCAAACAATTTGCCGGCGAGACGGCTGTCGGCGATCCGGAGCAGGATGGAGATCACATCGGGCCGGTCGTGAGCCAGCTGCAATATGAGCGGATCCAAGGCCATATCGAGGCGGGCATCAAGGAAGGCACCAAACTGCTTGCCGGCGGTGCTGGAAAGCCCGAAGGGCTGGAAACCGGCTACTACGTCCGGCCAACCATCTTTGTGGACGTCTCCAACGACATGCATGTTGCGCGGGAAGAAATCTTTGGGCCGGTGCTTGCGGTCTTGCCATTTGAGACGGAAGAAGACGCAATCCGCATTGCCAACGACACCCCCTATGGTCTGGCCGCCTATATCCAGACCGGAGATCCGGAGCGAGCTGCTAGGGTCGCTCGAAAACTGCGCGCTGGAAACGTCTATATCAACGGCGCGGGCATTGACTACGACGTTCCCTTCGGCGGGTACAAGCAGTCCGGCAACGGCCGCGAATTCGGCCAGTTCGGTCTGGAAGATTTTCTGGAGCTCAAGGCGATCACGGCCTGAGTTTAATCATCCTGACATCCGCCGCTAGCGCCGCCCCGGCCTTGAGCCGGGGTCTCTGCGTTGCATGAATTGGTCCCGGCTCAGGACCGGGACTGCCAATCGTGAGTTCTGGGTGATTGAACCGACAAAGCTCTTTGAAGGCCAGTCACCCCGCCGCAGAACAGATCTGCAGGAGCGCGGCGATTGGCGGTGTTGCAAGGCCGAGGCAGCAGGCGTGAACGGTTGCCAGAAACGCGGTCAGAGTTGCGCCGGTACCAAGTGCCAGCATCAATGAAGGGTCTTGCCGGACTTCATCCACGGCGGCCTTCCAGCTCAAGGTCTGTGCGGTCATCAGCTCACTTCTTTCCAGTTTCAGTGGTTCACATTGCGTGACATTTCCCAGGCCGGTCACTCGGCTGCTTCCTGGGGTGTTTCTTCGGTTTTCTTTCCGCCAAACAGACCGCCAAGCCAGCCTTTCTTTTCCTTGGACGCGTCTGTGTCACTGTGAGCGTCTATGCCTTCTTCAGCCTCTTCTGGTGTGCTCGGGGCGACTTGTTCCGCGAACGCAGTGAAGAACTCACCAGCCAGTCGCTTGGCCGTGGAATCGATCAGCCTGGCGCCGAGCTGCGCGAGCTTGCCGCCAACTTTTGCGTCCACCTCGTAGTGCAAAATGGTGGCATCCGGCCCATCTGCCTCCAGTTGAACTTTCGCGCCGCCGCGTGCAAAACCGGCGACACCGCCGGAGCCTTCGCCCTCAATGCGATACCCGTTCGGCGGATCGAGATCGAGCAGTTCTACCTTGCCGCCGAATGTTGCCTTCACCGGGCCGACCTTCAGCTTCACTTTGGCTTCCAGTTCGGTGTCGGAGTGCTTGATCAACTCTTCGCAGCCGGGGATGGATTCCTTCAGAACTTCCGGGTCGTTCAGCGCCGCCCAAACCGTTTCGCGGGGCGCTTCGATCCGTTGGCTGTCGGTCATTTGCATGGGTCTTTTACTCCGTCTGTGACTTCAAATGTGATGAACGTCGGTCCCGCGTTGGCCCTTGCGGCGGACCATCAAGAGTTCGGCAAGGATCGAAAGGGCGATTTCTTCCGGCGTGATCGCACCAAGGTCGAGCCCGGCGGGACCGTCTATCCGGTCAAGGCGTTCCTCGCTGATACCCTTTTCGCGCAGCTTGGATTTCAGATGGGCGATTTTCCTGTGGCTTCCGACAAAGGCGATGTGTTTCGAGTTTGCAGCAAGGGCGGACTGAAGCGCCGCCAAATCACCGCGCCCTTGCGTGGAGACCACGAGATAGCGCTCGGCATTGCTGTTCTCGGGGATGTCAAAACCGTCTTTGAGATCACAAAACTCTGGGAATGCACTCAGGTCTTCGAGCGGGGCATGAGCAATACACTCAAAGCCGATGTTAGGCCCCTGCTGCGCAAGGGCGGCGGCCACCGGACTGGCACCCAAGATAAGCAGCTTGGGGCGTGGCAATACCGGTTCGACAAAGATGTCCATCGTGCCCTGGCTTGGGCACATGTTCCTGGCAAACTGGACCCCTTGCCGGTTGTCTCCAGCTTCAACGCCAAGTTCCGCCAGCAGGTCTTCGGGCTGAATGGAAATCAGCTTTGTCTCGCCGTCCTCAATGGCAGCCTTCGCAGCCTTGATGACGGCGGACCGGGCGCAGCCGCCACCGATCCACCCCCCTGCGATGCTGCCGTCTGCGGCAATAACGGCCTTTGCGCCCGCTTTTGCGGCAGTCACCGAAATGGTTCGGACGACTGTCGCCAGTGCATAGGGTTCTGCATCTTGCCGCAGTTGCTCCGCCAAAGCGGAAACATCGCTCGCCGAGGCTTGGTGTGCAGCGCTCAGTGTTTCAGGGGCAGAGTGTTTCATCGGTGTCTCTCCCATCGCATCACAGGCGTTCAAGATAAGGTTCAAGGGCGGCCAGGCTGTCGAGATTATGGGCTGGCGCAAACAGATCGACATGGGGCAGGGCGGCCTGCATCCCGCCGGTTACCGGCTCGTAGCCATCCCACCCGATCATGGGGTTGAGCCAGACGATCCGCTTACAGCGTTTGCGCAGACGGGCCATCTCTTCGCCGAGCTGGTCCGGCGCTCCGGTGTCATAGCCATCGGAAAGGATCATCACGCAGGTCCGTGAGTGGATGACACGGGCTGCATGGGACCTGTTGAAATCCGCCAGAGCCTCACCGATCTTCGTGCCGCCGCCGATGCCCTGGGCCATCAGCCTCATCCGGTCGAGGGCGCGCGTTGCATCCCGTTCTGAAAGTGCGGATGAGACATGTACAAGCCGGGTGTGGAACAGGAAGGCCTCGGCCTCCCGGAAGTTGTCGAGCAGGCCGTGCACGAACCGTGTAAAGACACCGGTGTAATTGCTCATCGACCCGGAAGCATCGAGCAGGACAACAAGGCGGAGCTGGCGCGCGCGCGGCCCCTTGTGGATCAACTCGATGGGTGTGCCGCCGTGGGCGATCGAGTGACGGATCGTCTTGCGCAAGTCGAGCCGTGGGCCCTTGCGCTTTTGCTTGTCCCGGCGTGTGAGGCGGATCCGCATGGCTTTGGCGAGTTTTTCCGCGAGCTCATGGGCCTTGGCCATTTGTTCCGGATCATGGATGTTCCGGAAATCGGTCTTGCCGAGGTGGTCGGCAATGCTGGCGCCCTCCCGGCGTCCCGACGGTGCCTCGTCGCTGGGTTCGTCCTCTTCGCCCGGAACCCGGTCAACATCGCCTGCAATTGTGTCCTGACGCCGTCCTTGGGCATCAACCATCTCGCGAATGGTTTTCATGGTCTTCTTGGAACTGCTGCCGGAGACCTTGATGCCAGATTTGACGCCGCGCCCAAGCCAATAGGCATCGAAAAGTTCGTCGAATTTCTTCCAATCCGAAAGCCGGCCACAGAAAAGCGCCCGAAACGCTTCTTTCAACCTGTGGGGACGTTTGATGGCATCGGAGCGAAGCAGCCGGATGGCATCTTCCGTCTCGCCAAGACCCACCTTGTAGCCGCTGTCGCGCAAGGAACGCACGAACCCGGCAAGGCGGATCCTGACTGCAGCGCCGAGATCGTCATGGTTGTCAAGATGAACGGAAGTCATGGCTCAGGCCACCTTTCCAAGAAGCCGGTCGGTGACTTCCGGAGTAATGCGGGCCTGGTCTTCGCGTGTCTTCAGAACACAGACCAGAGTATCGAAAACCGTCTCACGCTGCTCATGCAGATTTTTTGTGCCGAGGCCGACAAGGGCAGCCGCCCAGTCGATGGTTTCTGCGACGCCCGGCACCTTCATCAGGTCTTCCTTGCGCAACTTGCCCATCAGTTCGGCGATTTGCAGGGCAAGCGCAGTGTCCAGTCCCTCTACCCGGCTCGAAAGAATGCGCGCTTCGCGGCTGGTGTCTGGGTAATCGACATAGTGATAAAGGCACCGGCGGCGCAGTGCATCGGACAGCTCCCGTGTTCCGTTCGAAGTCAGGATGACCCGGGGAATGCTTTTGGCTTCGATGGTGCCGAGTTCGGGAATGGAGACCTGAAAGTCGGACAGGAGTTCCAATAGGAACGCCTCGAATTCTTCATCGGCCCTGTCGACTTCATCGATCAGAAGGACCGGTGCCTTGTCCTGGCGGATTGCAGCCAGAAGGGGACGTTCCAGAAGGTACTTTTCGGAAAACACCGCCTCTTCAACGGTGTCCGCATCGTCGCCGGCACCTTCCCGTGCCTTGATGGCAAGCAGTTGGCGCTGATAGTTCCATTCGTAAATCGCGTCGGAACGGTCCAGGCCCTCATAGCATTGCAAACGGATCAGATCCGTGTGGTCCAGCTTTGCGAGCGCTTTGGCGACTTCCGTTTTACCGACCCCGGCTTCCCCTTCCAGAAGCAAAGGCCTGTTCAGCATCTCGGTGAGGAGAAGGGCCATGGCAAGGCCATTGTCTGCAACATATCCGGTGGCAGCGAGCGCTTCGGCGAGTGTGTCTTTTGTCTGGGTCGTCATGGTCTGTTCGGCTGGGCCAGTCAGCTGGACGCCAGCGCCTTTTCAGATTTTTCGTTGGCCGGTTTCGGCCAGACCACAAAACCATTCGCGACGGCGATTTCGAACACACGCCGGGACGGTGCATTGATTGGAAGAAGCAGATTATCGGCCTGCAGCGCATCAGTGAGTGTCATAAAATCGTCCTTGAATTGTCCCCCTCCCGGCCCCGGGAGGGAGATCCCATTCGATTGGGCTTAGCTGTGCGCGCCAAGATCCTTGGCCGCCTGCCAGACACGCCAGGCATCATGCGGCATCTGGATGTGCGTTGAGCCCAGGAACTGGAACGCATCGTTGACCGCGTTGGAGAAGGCCGGAACGCCGCCGACGTTCGGGCTTTCACCGACCCCCTTGGCACCAATCGGGTGATGCGGGCTCGGGGTGACCGTGTGATCGGTTTCCCAATGCGGCGTTTCTACGGCGGTTGGCAGGAAGAAGTCCATGAACGATGCGCCCATGACATTGCCGTTTTCGTCGTATCGAATTTCCTGGCCCATCGCGATGGCGAATGCCTCGGTCAAACCGCCATGCACCTGTCCTTCGATGATCATCGGGTTGATGCGGGTGCCACAATCGTCCAGTGCGTAGAACCGCCGTGTCTTGGCAACGCCCGTATCGACATCGATGTCCATGACACAGAAGTACGCGCCGAACGGATAGGTCATGTTGGGCGGGTCATAGTAGCTGACCGCTTCCAGACCTGGCTCCATGTTCGGCGGTGGAGCGTTGTAGGCTGCCCAGGCAATTTCCTTCATCGACTTGCGGGCCTGCGGATTGCCTTTCACCTGGAACCCGTCGATGTCCCACTCCAGGTCGTACTCGGAGACTTCCAGCATGTGCGCCGCGATCATCTGGGCCTTGTTGCGGATTTTCCGCGCAGCAAGCGCTATAGCAGCACCCGCGACCGGCGTCGACCGTGAGCCGTAGGTCCCGAGACCATAAGGCGCCGTATCCGTGTTGCCTTCCTCGACCATGATATCGTCAGCCGGGATACCGATCTCGGTCGCGATGATCTGGGCCCAGGTGGTCTCATGGCCCTGGCCCTGGGATTTTGTGCCCATGCGCGAGATCACCGAGCCTGTCGGATGGACACGGATTTCCGCACTGTCGAACATGGCAACACCGAGGATGTCACAGTTCTTCGACGGGCCGGCGCCGACAATTTCGGTGAAGAACGAAATGCCGATGCCCATGATTTCGCGAGTTTCTCCGCGTTTAAAGGCCTCTTGTTTGGCTTTTTGTTCTTCGCGCAGCTGGCGGTAGCCGATGGTGTCCATCGCCTTTTGCATGGCCGTGTGGTAGTCGCCGCTGTCATACTCCCAGCCGAGTGCCGACTGATATGGGAACTGTTCCTGCTTGACGAAATTCTTCATACGAAGATCGGCTGGGTCCATCTCCAGCTTCTGTGCCAGGATGTCCATGGCCCGTTCAATGCAGTAGGCTGCTTCCGTCACCCGGAAGGAACAGCGGTAGGCAACCCCGCCCGGTGCCTTGTTGGTGTAGACCCCGTCGACCTCAAGATGGGCGGTCGGGAAATCATAGGAGCCGGTGACGATGTTGAAGAACCCGGCGGGCCATTTGGACGGGTCGGCGCAGGCATCAAAACCGCCATGGTCGGCGAGCACGTGCACTTTCAGTCCGGTCACGGTGCCGTCATTCTTTGCGGCGATTTCCGTGGTCATGTGATAGTCGCGGGCAAAGGATGTGGTGGAGAGGTTCTCCATCCGGTCCTCAACCCATTTCACCGGAACCCCTGTGACGATCGACGCAACAATTGAGCAGATGTAGCCTGGGTAAGCGCCCACCTTGTTGCCGAAGCCGCCGCCGATATCCGGCGCGATCACATGGATCTTGTGCTCCGGAATGGTTGACAGCAGCGAGGCAACCGTCCGGATAACATGCGGCGCCTGGAAGGTGCCCCAGACCGTCAGCTCTCCCTTCATCTTGTCCATGGACGCAACACACTGGCAGGTCTCCAGCGGTGACGGGTGTGTGCGGTGATAGGAGATCATCTCCTCGATGGTGACGTCGGCGTCGGAAAATGCTTTGGCGGTTTCGTCCTTGTCGCCCACTTGCCATTTGAAGATGTGGTTGTGGTGATCGCGCGGTCCGTGTGCGCCTTCTGTCTTGCCTTCAAGATCGGGCCGCAGGACGGGTGCGTCCGGGTCCATGGCCTTGAACGGATCGATCAGCACCGGCAGCTCTTCGTATTCGACTTCAACGAGCTGGATGGCATCATCCGCAATATAGCGGTTTTCCGCCACGACAAAGGCGACTTCCTGGTTCTGGTAGAGGACCTTGCCATCGGCCAGAACCATCTGGACGTCACCAGCAAGTGTCGGCATCCAGGCAAGGTTTACACCCTTCAGGTCTTCCGCCGTCAAAACGGCAATCACGCCTGGGATCTTGAGCGCTTCTGAAGCATCGATCTTGGTGATCTTTGCGTGCGGGTAGGGCGAGCGCACGAAATCACCGAACACCATGCCCGGCAGTTTGAGATCGTCCACATACTGGCCCTGGCCTTGCGTGAAGCGGATGTCTTCTACGCGCTTGCGCTTGCAGCCCATGCCTTCGAGGGCTGCTTCCCGCTGTTCCCGTGTAGGGGTCATGTCGTTCATTCTGCAGCCTCCTGGAAATCAGCGCCGTTGAGTTTGGCGGCGGCATACTGGATGGCTTTGACGATGTTCTGGTATCCGGTGCACCGGCACAGGTTGCCGGCGATCCCCATGCGGATTTCGTCTTCCGTTGGGTTCGGGTTTTCCTTCAAGAGAACATGCGCCCGCATGATCATGCCCGGTGTGCAGTAGCCGCACTGGAGACCGTGCATCTGCCGGAAACCTTCCTGAAGCGCAGATAATGTGCCGTCCGGGTTGGCCATGCCTTCGACGGTCGTAAGATCTGCGCCGTTGGCTTGCGCTGCGAACATCGTGCAGGCCTTGACCGACATGCCGTTCATTTCGATGGTGCAGGCCCCACAGTGGGATGTTTCGCAACCAATATGCGGGCCGGTGATGTCGAGATCTTCCCGCAGGAAGTGGATCAGAAGCGTGCGCGGCTCCACGAAGCGCTGCACCTTCTTGCCGTTGACGGTCATGGTGACCGGGATTTGTTCAATATCGCTCATTCTTGTCTCTCCCTCGTCCCCGGTCAGCTGCTTGCGCGCTCTGCTGCGCGGGCCAGCGCGCGTTCCAGCATCACGCCCGCCATTTTCGTGCGGTATTCGGCTGGACCGCGTCCATCGGATGCCGGTTCGGTGATGGCCTCTGCGGCTGCGACAGCTCTCTTCACGGTCTCTGCGTCCAAAGCAGACCCGGTCAGGATCTCGCCTGCCTCAGCGGCAAAAAGCGGAGTGTCGGCCACATTTGTGAGGGCTATAGAACAGGATGCGACGGTGCCGCCGTTCATCGTGAGGACGACTGCTGCGGCGGCGGTAGCGTAGTCACCCACCTTGCGCTTCAGTTTTTCATAAGCATAACCATGGCCCGTCGCCGGTGTCGGGATCCGAACAGCGGTCAGAATTTCTTCCGGCGCCAGTGCCGTGAAATAGGCGGCCTCGTAAAACTCGCGCGCAGCGACTTCGCGGTCGCCGTCCGGGCCGGTCAGCACATAACTTGCGTTAAGGCATTGCATCAGGGCGGGCATGTCGTTGCCCGGATCGCCGTTAGCGACGTTGCCACCGAGTGTACCGAGATACCGGATTTGAGGATCGGCGATCAGCAGGGATGTTTCGCGAATGATGGGAAGTTTTGCGGCAAGGAGATCCGACTGGATCATCTCATGTTGGGTGGTCATCGTTCCAATGACGATAGTGCCGGCGTCTTCTGAAGTACCCTTGAGGCCCTCGACACCGCCGAGGTCGATCAGATGCTCCGGCGCGGCCATGCGCAGC
Source organism: Roseibium sp. MMSF_3247 (assembly GCF_030733765.1). Lineage (NCBI taxonomy): Bacteria > Pseudomonadati > Pseudomonadota > Alphaproteobacteria > Hyphomicrobiales > Stappiaceae > Roseibium > Roseibium sp. MMSF_3247. Next base: position 395,099 of record NZ_JASHII010000003.1, on the reverse strand, counting down.
TTCATCATTGGGATCAGGCTGTGGCCTCCGGAAAGGGGCCGGGCTTCATCGCCGTGTTCGGCCAGGATCGCTACTGCTTCTTTGACAGTCGCTGGCCGGTGATATGTGAATTCACCTGGGATCACGTCTTTCTCCTCCCTCATGCAGCTTAAACGGTTGGGCGTTGGTCCGAGATTTGGACAGGCCCTTTCGTTTGAGTTCGGCGCTCTCCCACGCGCCTCATTTGACAATAAGCGTCGCAGTTGCTGCAGCGCACTCTCAAGGAAACCTGCACAAATGACCTAGTAGTATGCACGGAATACGTTTATTCCCTCACGAATTACGTCATCATTACTGACGCTTTTTGTGAAAAAATCGATATTTTTGACTTTGGTGTAGAGATAAATTTGTTTGAAATGTCAGTAATTTAAGGATATCGAATTTCCGATTGACCTGTGGCTGTGCAGCGAAAGGCCAGAAAAGCGTTCTGGTTCACGAAATGCGGCCTTTGCACGCGTATGTTGCACTGCGTGCTGGGCGTTTTGCCGAAGGAAACCGATAGTACGATGCTAGTGAGCGGGAGCCGGGTCGGGCTCTGGAGCGTTGGTCGCCGACATCGTCGTGAGCTGGGATTTGACACGGCTTAAGCGAGAGCGGCTGACTGGTACGGTCTGCCCGGCGTCGCCGTGCAGGACCAGTAGGCCACCATCACCGGATCTCTTGAAGGAAGCGACACATGCAAGGTTCACGATGTGGCTCCGGTGCACCCGGTTGAAAGTTTTGCTGTCCAGCTGACGCTCGGCTTCGCTTATGGATAAGGGACAAAAATACTCCCGTGATCCGTCGAACAGCTTCGTGTAATGCGCATCTGCATGGATGGCCACGATCTCCGTTGTGGCAATCTGAGTTTTTTGACCGTCATGTTCGATCGGCAGCATCCTTTTTGCCGTCAATTTCTGCGCTTGGATCGGAGTGGCGGCGGACTGTAAACCATGGGCAGTGCGTTTGGAGGTCTGCTCCGGTTTGGCAGAAGACGAACCTCCGGAATTCGCTTCCGCAGCCGCAGGGCTCGCTGGTGTTGCCGCTTGCAAAGCAAGCTCATCATCAAAGTGGGGAGCCTCATCCCCTTCAAGAGGCTGTTCCGGGACAAGCTTGAGCAGAAAAAGACCGGAGACAAGAAAAGCCACACAGGACACCAAAATGGCGAGAGTTCCGGGGTCTAGGGCCGGAGCCAACGAGGGTGTTGGCGATACAAGCGGTTCAACGGTCAAGCCGGCCATCGCGATGTAATGCATTGCAGAGATCGCAAGCGCCATCACTACAGCGGAAAAAAACATTGGTGGCCGTCGTCCGGGGCCGAATAAGAGCCAGAGCGCAAGGCCTGAGGCGTTAAAGGCGATCAAGAAACTGGCAAATACATAGGCCGTGTCATGAGACAGACTTAACGAGAGATGCAACGCGTACATGCCTAGATAGTGCATCGTGCATATCCCGGCCCCCATGACAAAGGCTGCGATCCCAAGGCGAACGGGCGTCAGTTGGCGATTGCTGGCCGCAAACACGCCGATACCGACGACCAGCACACAGACGAGAAAGGAAAGAAGGGTCGGCAATACAAGAAAGTCTGTCAGGACGGGCAGGCGGGCGGCGAGCATGCCGACAAAATGCATCGACCAAATCGCAAGTGCGAGTGTGAGCGCGGCTCCGGCCAACAGCAAGCGCCGACGGGGTTCAGTCGACGTACGGACTTGGACAGCCAAACCCAAACCAACAAAGCTGCCCTGAAACGCCATTATCAGGGAAAGCGCCACGAGCCAGGGCTCGTGCGTCACTGTCATTGTGAGCGTCCTCCCACTCAACACCATTCTTAGAACGAAGCAGTGTTCTGAGTACAGGATAAGTGAAGAAGTGGCTCAGGCCAAGTTTCCAGTTTTTAATGCAACTCATTCGCAATAAGCTTGACACTTGCGAATGAGTTGCAATATCACTTGCATCAGGGTCAAACACTTCTTGTGTGAGGTTTCAGTGAAAAAGACTGCTTTATTTGCTGCTGTGGCAGCGGTCGCGATGATGTCCGGGCAGAGCGCTTGGGCGGAAGATAAGATGAAGGTCGTTACGACCTTTACCGTCATTGCCGACATGGCCTCGAATGTTGCCGGTGATGCGGCTGAGGTGGTGTCCATCACCAAGCCAGGCGCTGAAATTCATGGGTATGAACCGACGCCGCAGGACATCGTACGGGCCTCCGATGCCGACCTAATTCTGTGGAACGGCATGAACCTGGAGCTTTGGTTTGAACAGTTCCTGTCAAACCTCGGCGACATTCCGTCGGCGACACTGACAGACGGCATTGATCCGATTTCCATCAGAAGCGGGTCCTACGAGGGCAAGCCCAACCCCCACGCTTGGATGGGCCTCAACAATGCGCAGGTCTACATCGACAACATTGCAGCTGCTTTTTCTGCTCAAGATCCGGCCAACGCGGACGTCTACAAACAGAATGCGGAAGCTTACAAAGAGCAGTTGCGTGGCGTAATCGAACCGCTTCGTGAGACAATCGCACAAGTTCCGGAAGACAAGCGTTGGCTTGTGACTTGTGAAGGTGCGTTTAGTTATCTTGCGCGCGATTTCGGCATGAAGGAACTGTACCTATGGCCGATGAATGCTGATCAGGTTGGGACACCGCAACAGGTCCGCTCGGTTATCGACGGCGTAAAAGACAACAACATCCCGGTGGTCTTCTGTGAAAGCACGGTCAACACAGCGCCTGCTGAACAGGTCGCCCGGGAGACTGGCGCGAGTTATGGCGGGGTGCTTTATGTCGATTCACTCAGCGAAGCCGACGGGCAGGTCCCGACCTATCTCGACCTTCTGCGGGTGACCTCAACAACGGTCGCCAAAGGGCTCGAAAGCGCGACCAATTGATTTTTCCGCGGCGCCTTTCGGTGCCGCGGCTCTTCCCCGGCGGACCGGATTTTGTAATGATTGGATTTGTTGAATGTTGAAGGTCATCGAGGAGCCGGAGTTGGCATCGACAAACATGGTGTCAGATATCGGGATCTCCGCAGAGGACGTGACCGTAACCTACCGCAATGGCCATACCGCGCTTTGGAACGCCAGTTTTGAGATCCCGCGTGGCACAGTCACCGCACTCGTCGGCGTCAACGGGGCCGGTAAATCAACACTCTTCAAGGCTATCATGGGCTTTGTGCCAGCTGCGAAGGGAACCATTCAACTTCTGGGCATGAGCGTCAAAGAAGCGCTTCGCAAAAACCTCGTCGCCTACGTACCGCAGTCGGAAGAAGTAGACTGGTCTTTTCCGGTGCTGGTTGAAGACGTCGTCATGATGGGCCGGTATGGCCACATGGGGTTCTTGCGCCGTCCCAAACAGTCCGATCACGATGCTGTTGCCGAAGCGCTCAGCCGGGTCAACATGCAGGATTACCGGAAGCGCCAGATCGGGGAACTGTCTGGTGGTCAGCGCAAACGTGTGTTCCTCGCGCGGGCATTGGCACAAGACGGCCAAGTCATTCTGCTCGATGAACCGTTCACGGGCGTCGACGTGAAAACCGAGGAACAGATTATCGAACTCCTTGGAGAATTGCGGGCCGAAGGACGTGTGATGCTGGTCTCCACTCACAACCTCGGATCTGTACCGGAATTCTGTGATCGCACTGTGCTCGTCAAGGGAACGGTGCTAGCCTTTGGCCCCACCGAAACGACGTTCACCCGTGAGAACCTGGAGCAGGCCTTTGGCGGCGTTCTCCGGCATTTCACCATCAGCGATCAGACGTTGCACACGGATGGGGATGAGCGGAAGGTGACTATCCTGACCGATGATGAACGCCCATTTGTTCAATATGGAGATGAGACGCAAACGGCCGAGAAACGGCCATGATTGCCACTCTGCTTGAGCCCTTCAACTACGCCTATATGACCAACGCTATGTGGGTTTCCGCGCTTGTCGGCGGCGTTTGTGCGTTCCTTTCTGCCTATCTCATGCTCAAAGGCTGGTCTTTGATTGGCGATGCTCTTTCGCACTCTGTCGTGCCGGGTGTCGCCGGCGCTTATATCCTCGGATTGCCCTTTGCTCTTGGGGCTTTTATTGCCGGCGGGCTCGCTGCCGGAGCCATGTTGTTCCTGTCGGAACGGTCCGGATTGAAAGTCGATGTGATCATCGGATTGATCTTCACCTCATTCTTCGGACTGGGCCTCTTCATTGTGTCGGTCAATCCGATGTCGGTTTCGATCCAGACGATCACCATGGGCAACATTCTGGCCATCACACCGGAAGACACGCTTCAGCTTGCGATTATCGGGTTTGTGTCGCTGGGCGTGCTGCTGCTCAAGTGGAAGGACCTTATGGTCACTTTCTTTGACGAGAACCACGCGCGCACCATTGGTCTGCGACCAGGACTCCTGAAGGCTGTTTTTTTCATACTTCTTTCTGCCTCCGTTGTGGCGGCCATGCAGACGGTCGGTGCGTTTCTAGTGATCGCTATGGTGGTCACGCCGGGTGCAACGGCATATCTTTTGTGTGACAGGTTCCCAAGACTGATCGCACTGTCTGTCGTGATCGGATCGGTCACCAGTTTTTCCGGTGCCTATATCAGCTACTTTCTAAATGGAGCGACCGGCGGGATCATCGTGGTGCTGCAGACCCTGATCTTTCTTGTTGCCTTTGTCTTTGCGCCAAAACACGGCCTTTTGGCCGCGCGCCGGAAAGCATCTGAAGCGCTTCGCAATGGTCCTTCTGATACCGTGTTGCCAGGACAGCCCGGCGGAGGGCCGCAGTGATGGATCTCGATTTTCTTCTTCTGCCGTTCAAATTCCCATTCATGCAGAACGCGTTCCTGATCTGCGTTCTGGTTTCGATTCCGACCGCGCTGTTGTCCTGTTTTTTGGTCATGAAAGGATGGGCGCTGATGGGTGACGCTGTCAGTCATGCCGTTCTTCCCGGCATTGTGCTGGCCTACATCGTCGGCCTTCCCTTGATCCTGGGTGCCTTTGCCGCCGGCATGGTGTGCGCTGTGGCAACTGGGTATCTCTCGACCAACAGCCGGGTAAAGCAGGACACCGTTATGGGTGTTGTTTTCTCCGGCATGTTCGGTCTTGGGATCGTGCTCTATGTGGCTGTCGAAACCAACGCTCACCTTGACCACATCCTCTTTGGCAACATGCTCGGTGTTGGCAATCAGGACCTCTGGACCGCTGGCATCATCTCATTTGTTGTTGCAGGTGGTCTGGTTTTGAAATGGAAGGATCTCGTCCTTCACAGCTTTGATGCCGCGCAGGCACAGGCCTCGGGGCTGCCGGTCAATTTGCTTCACTATGGCCTGCTTGCTGCACTCTCATTGACGATCGTTGCGACCCTTTCGGCGACCGGGCTGATCCTTGCCATTGGTTTGGTGATTGCACCGGGCGCGATCGCATTCTTGCTTGTGCGGAAATTCAGCACGATGCTCTGGGTGTCCGTGGTTGTCTGCATGCTCTCCATGCTTGCCGGTACGTATTTGAGCTTTTTCATCGACAGTGCGCCGGCACCGACCATTGTCCTAATCCTGACAGCAGCGTTCATTGCAGCCTTCATCCGCCGGCAAATTGTTACTCGGCAGATGTCTTTGCGCAGGGTTGAGGAGGACAGGACCCTCAAAGAGGTTTGAATTTTACAACGTTTGTTTCCTTTGAAATCGTTCAGGAACAGTGACGAAAAAAGCCGCCCCGAAGCTTTCGGGACGGCTTTTTCGTTTTGGACTTTTGACCGGGTCAGTTTTTGACCGGAAGTGTCAACGAGACAAGATCCTGGCCTACAATCGTGGTGCCGTCGAAACCGCTTTCGGCTACGGCTCCGGTATAGTCCTCGTTGGTCAATGCGCCTTCAGGGAGTTTGTAGGGGCCTTGACGCGGGGCGCCGACCGGCGGGATCAGATGGGTGAGCATCAAGTGTTTTACCCCGGCCCTGCGGGCTAGATGCCCAAGGTCCGTGGCATTGCTTTGACGGAAATAAATCGGTGGCGGGAAGCCCGTGCCACCGTCTGGCCCCATGACCGGGTGGATCGTGGAATGCACGACAATGTCGGCACCTTGTGCCAGCTTTTCGACCTGGCCTGATGTAGATGTCTCTCGCGGCGGCTTGCGCACATCATTGCCTGCATCACCGCCGATTACCACGCTGCCGGCAGGGGTATCCACCCGATAGGAAGCATGTCCTGGGATGTGTGTTGACCGGATGGCGCTGACTGTAACGTCGCCTTTTGACCAGACTTCCTGGGCCTCATCTTGAGGTTTGAAGTCCTTGACATTGATCAGTTCGGCCGGGCCACCGGGAAGGCGTTTTTTGTTTTCAGCAAGCCGTTGGGCGATTTCACCGGAGTTGATCAAGGCATCTCCGATATGTGTGGCAAAGCGCTCGCAGCTTAAGGAGAAGCCAAGCGGAGATTTGGTTTCCTCACTGCACACCAGATCAACCTTCGGCCCGCCAGAATTAAAGTGCCAGCGCAGCTGCATCATGTCTGCAAGGCCTTCGGTGTGATCGGAATGCAGATGGCTCAGGAAAATCGCATCGATTTTGCCGACCGGTACACCGGCCTGGGACAGGCGCTGCGTGGTTCCACGGCCGGTATCGAACTGCAAGCGCATGTCATTGCATTTGTTTTCTTCCGAGCCGTACTGCACAAGAGTACCGGCACCCGCCTGTCCTTGAAAGACAGGTGGTCCGCCTTGGGTGCCGGTTAAGGTGACTTTGAGACAGTTTTCTGCCAGTGCGGGCGGCGCCATCAAGGTGCCTGCGCTGAGCAGTAATCCAGAAATCAGTGCCCGAAACATCGTTTCCTCCCAATGGTTTCGTTTCTTCCTTCTTTGAGTCCCGTTTTTCTTGATCCTTTGGACGGCGCTGCGTGCTTTGCCCGGCGCCGGCCGATTTTTGCTTACGAGAAACTCGTTTTTTTCGCCGAAAGACCGACCGACAGCGTGAAACTGCCTTCATTGATCATCCAGCGTCGGAGTGTGTAGCTGCGAACCCCGCGCGCATGCATCGGGTCGCCATCAGCAAGCGCTCGAGCTTCTTCCAGAGACGTCGCTCGATAGATGATCATGCCTTCGCCCTGCATTTCTTCGCCGGTTTCATCGGAGACCGGACCAGCAAAGGCGAGACTGCCTGATGCTTCCAACTGCGCCTGGTATGCGAGGTGATCTGGGAGGGTCCCGGGAATGTCTGCACCCGGACCGACAGGCTTTGTGTTGACGACATAAAGCTCCAATGCAAGCGCACCGCGCTCTTTGGCGACCTGCTTATATTCCTGCCATTTGGGCATTTTTATCCTCCAATTTTGAAGTAGTATAAAAAAATCGATATTATTTGACAAACTAAAAAAACGTCGTCAAAGTGAGATTGTATTCGTTAACACCGAGGAAATCATGCGCTTCATTGTGGGAACCGGACCCGGAGGTCAGGGCGTTTATCTGGTCGAAGGTCAAAAGGCTTGGAACTTGACGGCACTGGACCGCAAAGTTGGCCATGATCTGATGGGTTTGATTTCCGGCGCAGCGGATATTTCGGAACTGGTGGCCAAAAAAGACGAAGGTGCCAGTTTTGATCTGTCCGCGATTGCGCCGGAATTGCCGGTGGCGGCACCCGGCAAGATCATTTGCCTTGGGTTGAATTACGTCGATCATATCAAGGAAGGCGGTTATGATGTGCCGACCTATCCGGCGCTCTTCATGCGGTCGATGACGTCAATGATCCCCGCCGGGGCTCCGATGGTGCGTCCTTCGTGTTCCGAGCAGCTCGATTATGAAGCCGAACTTATGGTGATCATCGGCAAAGGCGGCCGGCATATCAGTGAAGACAGCGCGTTGGATCACGTCTTCGGTTACACGCTTTTCAACGACGGTTCCGTTCGCGAATATCAGCGCAAAACCCATCAATGGACGCCTGGCAAGAACTTTGACGGCACAGGTCCCGTGGGTCCAGTTGTTGTGACGCCAGACGAGCTGCCAAAGGGCGCTGAAGGCTTGAAGATCGAAAGCCGGGTCGGCAGCGAAATTTTGCAAAGCGCGACCACGTCCGACATGCTTTGGAGCGTGGCCCGTACGATCTCCACCATCTCTGAATATACGACCCTGGAGCCGGGTGATTACCTTGCCATGGGGACACCCCCTGGCGTGGGGCACGCGAAGACGCCTCAGCGCTGGCTGCGGCCGGGTGAAGTGGTTGAAGTCGAAATCGAAGGCATCGGTATTTGTGCAAATCCGATTGTCGCTGAAGAAGACATGCGCGCGACGGAGGCCGCCGAATGACAATGGCAGCGTCGCAAGCACCGGTTGGAGAAGCTCTGGCAACATTGCGTGCTGAGGCCCAGGATGTGGTCCGGTCCCTACGCGAACGAGTCACGAAACTTGATGATGACGGCATTGATTTGATCCTGCGCCAGGCGCGTTCGCATTATGCCTGGCAGGACAAGCCAGTGTCCCGTGACACGCTTGAATTGCTTTACGAGATCACCGCTGCAGGTCCAACGAGCATGAACACCTGTCCGGCGCGGTTCTTCTTCATCGAGAGCCAGGCTGCAAAGGAGCGGCTGGCTAAGTCGCTCAAGGACAAGAACATCGACAAGATGATGTCTGCACCGGTGGCTGTGATCATTGCCCATGATCTGGACTTCTGGAAAGAGCTGCCATTCCTGTTTCCGCACGAGGACCGGAGGCCGCATTTCGAAGGGAAGCCCGAGCATTCCGAGACGACCGCATTCCGCAACGGGACGTTGCAAGGCGCCTATTTCATGATCGCTGCACGGGCCCTCGGTCTTGATGTGGGAGCCATGTCCGGCTTTTCGAACAAGATAGTCGATGAGGAGTTTTTTGCCGGCACGACGTTGAAGTCGAATTTCTTGTGTAATCTTGGATATGCGGATGAGAGTGCGTTGTTCCAAAAACTGCCGCGGTTGCCGTTTGAGACCGCCTGCAAATTCTTGTGAGGCCTCATGCCGAGCTTGAGAGAAAAAACAGTTGTCAAGCTTCGTGCCAAAGGGCTGGGCATCAGCCATTCACGGACAGACGTTGCCATACGCGACTTGACCTTTCAGATCGATGAACCGGAGGCGCGGGGTGGCACAAACTTGGGACCAGCGCCAACAGAAGCTGCAATGGCCGCACTGGCGGGTTGTACAAATGTAATCGGGCACAAGTGTGCCAGCAAACTGGGGGCCGACATCGGTCACCTGACAATCGAAATTACCTGCGAATTCGATCGCCGGGGCGTCACTCTTGAGGAGGAGATCGACGTTCCCTTTGTCGCGTTGCGGCAGGTGGTGACCAGCGATGGTACGGTCTCGCAAGAGGAGCTCGACCGCGTCGGATCTGAAGTCGCCAAGTACTGTCCCCTGTCCAAACTGTTTGAACAGTCGGGGACCTCAATGGAGACAACTTGGGTCAAGGCCTGAGGTCTCTGATGTTTTGGGAGGAAATGTGATGATCGGAAAACTGACCAGACGGAGCGTAATCGCTCTTGCCGCGTTAAGCGCAACTGCAATGCCGTCTTTTGCGACCGAAACCATCAAGGCGGTTGTGATTGATGGCTATCCAGCCCGTGCGATGTGGGTCAAGGAGTTCACAAACTTCTTTATTCCTGAAGTCGACAAACGCCTTTCTGAAAAAGGCAACTACAAGATCGACTGGCAAGAGAGCTATGGTGGGTCAATCGTCAAACCGAAAGGTGTTCTTGAGGGCGTTAAACTCGGCCTGGGCGACATCGGGATTGTCACCACGATCTTCCATTCATCCAAGCTGCCAAGTCAGGCTTTGTCCGCCGTGACACCGTTCATTGCGCCGGATGCCCGGGCTGTTGCCAAAGCGGTCGACGAAATCGCCAAGGAATACCCAACTATGCAGAAGGAGTTTGAGGCTCAAAACCAGGTCTATCTGGCAACGGGCGTGGTGCTCGACACCTACCAGGTGTTTTCCAAGGAGCCGATCAACTCGCTATCTGACTTGAGCGGATCCAAGGTTGCCGGTGCAGGCATGAACTTGCGGTACCTGGAAGGTCTCGACAATGCCGCTGGTGTGCGTGGTGGTCTGACGGACTTCTACAACATGCTGCAGACCGGTCTGGTCGACAACGCGATGCTGTGGCCGGAAGCTGCCAAGACCTTCAAGATCGCTGAAGTGGCACCGTATATGCTCAAAGCGGATCTCGGCGCGGTGAATTCCAAAACAATCACCGTGAATAAGGACTACTGGGACAAGCTCCCGGATGAAGTCAAAGAAGTGCTGCAGGACGTGGCTGTTGCCTATCGCGATCACGTGGCCGGTGTTGCCATGGACCGCGCTGAAGCAAGCCGTGCCGCTTATGTGGAATCCGGCGGTACTGTCGTCGAGATGGACCCGGCTGAACGTGCACAATGGGCCGCAAACATGCCGAACATCGCGGTTGAATGGGCTGCAGATCTCGACACAAAAGGCGAGCCAGGCAGCGATATGCTGAAGTCTTATACGGCCAAACTGAAGGACGCAGGGCATACCCCGGTCCGGGACTGGTCCGCGGAACTAACGCAGTAAGCCGCAGGCTTGAGTACAGGATTAGCTCTATGCTGCGTCTTCTGGACACCGGCCTCAAGGCCTTGGCAACAGCAGCCAACTGGGTAGCGATTGGCGCTAACGCAGTTGGCACCCTGATCGTCCTCGGTCTGGTTCTGGTGGTCAATTACGATGTGGTGGCGCGTGGCTTCTTCAACGCGCCATTCCGGGGTGCCGTTGAAGTCGTTCAGTTCTCGATGGTTCTGATCGTCTTCCTGCAGTTACCTGATGTTGTTCGGATGAGCCGGCTCACGCGTTCCGATGGATTTCTGACGATCCTAGGAACAACCCGGCCAAAGCTGGCTGACACGATCCGCCGGGTTATCGACTTTGCATCGGCGGTGTTCATGGCTTTGGTTGCTTTTGCGATTTGGCCTGAGTTCGTCGAAATGTATGAGACAAAAGACTTCTTCGGTGTCCCTGGTATCTTCACGGCCCCTTGGTGGCCGATCAAGCTGGCCATCTATCTTAGCGCTGGACTGTGCACACTTCTGTTTCTTTTCAAGGCCTTCGAACGACTGGGTAAGCCTTCAGACGACGACAGTGAACTGGGGTACAGCGGACCCTATTTCGGCCAGAAGAACGCACCAAAACCCGATGAGCCTGCGGCTGAAGAGAAAACTCAATGAGCCCATTTGAAATTGGAATTGCGTCCGTTGTCGCGATCGTCGTTCTCGTCTATCTCGGCGTCTACATTCCGATCGCGCTCGGCTTGGTGTCCTTCGTTTCAATCTTGTTGATGCGAGACAATTTCGATCTTGCGATCAATCTTTTGAAAATCGCCATTGGCGACAGTGTGATGGAATACACTTTCGCCACCGTGCCACTCTTCACATTCATGGGTCTGATCGTCTCCAAGGCAGGGCTTGGGGCCGATATCTATCAGGTCATGAATTCCGGATTCCGGAGGGTCAAAGGCGGGATCGGCATGGCGACAGTCGGTGCCAATGCAGTCTTCGCTGCGGTGACTGGATCATCCATTGCCTCCGCTTCGGTCTTTTCTAAGGTCTCCGTTCCTCAAATGCTCGCGTTCAACTACAACCCGCGTTTCGCGGTCGGTGTGGTTGCCGGATCGTCGGTCCTTGGGATGATCATTCCGCCATCGGCAATGTTGATCATCTATTCCTTCGTCGCTGAGCAAAGCGTCGGCGATATGTTCCTTGCCGGTGTTGTCCCGGGCTTGATGTTGGCGGCGGCTTACGTTGTTGCGATCTTCTTGATGGGACGTTTCACGCCGAAGTATGTCGGTGGGCGTACTTCGGATGAAACAGAATGGATGAGCCCTCTGGAAATTGCCGACAAAACCATTCCAACGCTCTTGTTGATCGTTGCGGTCCTCGGCGGGATATACACTGGATGGCTAACCCCGGTTGAAGCAGGTGCTGCAGGATCTCTTCTTGGATTGCTGATCGCTGCGTTCCGTAAAAAGCTGACATTGCAGTCGCTGTGGCAAGCGCTTTTGGAAACCGGTCACATCACTGCGTCAATTCTGTTTTTGATCACCGCAGCCTCGATCTACAGCCGGATGCTCGGTCTCGCAGGCTTGCCGAATGAGCTCGGAGATCTCCTGACGGAAACGCAAATGACCTTCTTCTGGGTCATGGTGATCTATGTGCTGATGATGATTTTCCTTGGCACCATTCTCGATACTGCGTCGATCATCCTCATCGTGGTGCCCTTGTTCCTGCCGCTGGTCGAACCGATGGGCATGTCCCTTGTCTGGTTCGGCATTGTGACGGTGGTCGGCGCGGAAATCGGGCTTCTAACTCCCCCACTCGGCATTTCGTGTTTTGTGATCAAGGCAACGCTAAACGACCCCAGGATTTCCTTGAAGGATGTGTTCATCGGCGCGTTTCCCTTCGCGCTGGTGATGCTGATCGTTCTAATCGCTCTGATCCGCTGGCCGTCCTTGAGCCTGGCCATCTTAAACTAAGGGGAGCTCCATGCGCAGCGTCACCAAAGACAACATAACTGACGTCTTCATGAACTATTTCGGGCCGGATACGGATCCGCGCCTCAGGGAGATATTGCAGAGCCTTGTCACCCATCTGCATAACTTTGCCCGGGAGACGAACCTTACTCATGCCGAATGGCGCAAGGGCATCGAGTTCCTCGAATGGGCCGGAGATATTTCAGACAAGGAACGGCACGAGTTTGTGCTTTTGTCCGATGTTCTTGGCCTCTCCTCGCTGGTTGACATGCTGCACTCTCACCCTGAGGGCACGTCTTCCAGTGTGCTTGGGCCGTTCCATATTACGGGGTCTCCACCGCTTCCGATTGGCGGGGATCTGCGTGGTGATTTCAAGGAACAAGTCCTGCTCGCCCAAGGCATTGTGCGGGACATGGACGGAAATCCCATTGAGGGTGCCGAACTTGATATCTGGCAGACGGCACCGAATGGTCTGTACTCTAGTCAGGACCCAGATCAGGACACTTACTCCTTCCACGGGATCCAAACCACGGGCGCAGATGGCCGTTATGCGTTCACGTCTGTAAAGCCGGTGAGTTACACGGTTCCAAGTGATGGCCCGGTTGGCGATATTCTTCGGGCAAGCGGACGGCATCCATGGCGGCCATCGCACCTTCATTACATTGTTACCGCTCCGGGGTTTCGGCCGCTCGTTACAGAGATTTTTCCAGATGATGATCCGTATCTGGATGAGGACACCGTGTTCGGCGTGCGTGAAGATCTCGTAATGACCTATGTCGAGAAGCCAGCTGGGAGCTTCCCGGCAGACGGCTTTGAACTCTCCGGTAAGGTGGACGGTCCCTATCTTCTGGCGGACTTCGACCTGGTTCTGGTCCGGGAGTAAGGTCAACAGCCAGGCAATATAAAGGCGGGTCGTTTGGCCCGCCTTTTTTGTACCTGATCCACTTTTTGAAAGATGCTCTGCTGGTTCATTCTGCAGCTTCTGAGGTGAAGAGCCTCTCCAAAAAAGCGCCAGTGCGCTGGTAGTGATCCAGCAATAGATGGCATGCGGTCTCTGTGTCGCGGTCGACAGCTGCATTCATGATCGCAGTGTGTTCGCTGCCGATATCACGGGTCGAATAGTCCAATGCCTTGCCGGCCAGATAGCGGTAGCGGATATTGAGATCATAGAGCTGATTGCAGAACTTCAGGAGAACCTTCGAGGTGCAGGCTGCGAGAAGGTTCATATGGAACGTCTTGTGCAGATCCTCGAACCGCTCAACATTGTTGCGTGGTTCGCGCATCATCCGGTGGTGGCTGATGACCAGGTTGTCTTCCCAGGCCTGATCGGCATGGGCAATGCTTTCCCGAAGCGCCATCTCTTCCAGATGGCACCGGAGTTTCAGGATTTCAGCGAAGTTTTCCCGGCCAACCTCCGCACTCCGGAAGCCACGTTGATCCAGTCTTTCGACCAGGAGATCCGATACAAGCAACGTCAGAGCCTCGCGGATCGGGGAGCCGCCCATATCCAGCTTCTTGCGCAGGTTTTCGATTTTCAGTTTTTCGCCGGGCGGGATTTCTCCGGTCAGAATCATCTGCCGTATCGCGAGATAGGCGCGCTGGGTGGCAGACGGTTCTTGAGCCGGGTCGATATGAGGCTGAATATTCATGAGTGTGATAATATCGATTTTTTTGCAAAAATGCCAGTTTTTTCTTGTGTAATCCTACGTGCTTATACGTAAATCATCAGTCAAATTCCCGAGAGTTCTGCCGCATGAGGTGGTTCGGTGCCACAGTCGTATATGAACGCCCGTCCAAACCGATCTGTGAGCCGCATTGAAGAGATCGGTGTTCGATTTAAGTAGCTGAAAGACAGTTATAAAATTCAAAGTATCACATTTTTTCCAAAAAACAGTTCATAGTGTGATGTTTTGGTGTTATACAAAGCTGACCGATCGGTCGGCGAATGCCTGATAGATCGCGAAATGGGAGAGACAAATGCCAAATGCCTTCATCTGCGACGCCGTGCGCACGCCTATCGGCCGGTATGGCGGAGCCTTGTCTCAGGTGCGCGCAGATGATTTGGCGGCCATCCCTTTACAGGCGCTGAAAGAGCGTAACCCTCAGGTCGATTGGGAGGCTGTTGCTGATGTGATCCTCGGCTGTGCCAATCAGGCTGGCGAAGACAACCGCAATGTTGCCCGTATGGCTGTGCTTTTGTCCGGGTTGCCGGTCTCCGTTCCTGGCACAACAGTGAACCGGCTTTGTGGATCCGGGATGGATGCTATCGGCATGGCGGCCCGCGCAATCCGGGCAGGAGATGCTGAGTTGATGCTTGCGGGCGGTGTTGAAAGCATGAGCCGGGCACCGTTTGTTGTCGGCAAAGCGACGACAGCGTTTTCGCGCAATGCCGAGATGTATGACACCACTATTGGCTGGCGCTTTAAGAACAAGAAACTGGAAAAGGCTTTCGGCACGCATTCAATGCCGGAGACGGCTGACAATGTGGCGGAGGACTACAAGATCTCCCGTGAGGACCAGGACAAGTTTGCAGCGGAAAGCCAACGCCGATGGGCCGCAGCGCAGGAAGCTGGCGTTTTTAAAGATGAAATCGTTCCGGTTTCGATCCCGCAACGCAAAGGCGATCCGATTGTCGTTGATACGGATGAACATCCGCGACCGGGTACGGGTGTCGAGGCCTTGGCAAAACTGCGTGGCGTAAACGCGCCTGATTTGACGGTTACGGCTGGAAATGCGTCCGGGGTCAACGATGGATCTGCTGCAGCGCTGATCGCTTCGGAAGAAGCCGCAAGTGCGAATGGGCTGACGCCCAAAGCCCGCATTGTTGCCATGGCAGCAGCCGGCGTTCCGCCACGTGTCATGGGCATTGGTCCGGTGCCGGCGACGCAAAAGGTTCTGGGCCTCGCGGGTCTGACACTTGAGCAAATGGATGTGATTGAACTCAATGAGGCTTTTGCGTCCCAATCGCTCGCAGTTTTGCGTGAGCTTGGTTTGCCTGACGATGCACCCCACGTGAATGCCAACGGCGGGGCCATTGCCATTGGCCATCCACTCGGCATGAGCGGATCGCGGCTGGTCCTGCACGCCGCTAATCAGCTACAGCGGACTGGCGGGCAGTATGCGCTTTGCACCATGTGTGTCGGTGTTGGTCAGGGGATCGCGCTCGTTCTGGAGCGGGTGTAAATTGGATTTGAAGGGCTCGGGACGGTGCCGGTTGCTTTGAAAGCAGGCGGTCGCTTTGAGGAAAGCCCAATCGGAACGCGCTGGATTTAAGTCCGGCACAGTTGGAGGAAGTGGCATGTACGCACAGCTTGTGAAATCTGACGCTCTGAAGTCCCGCGAGGAAATGTCGCCCGAAGAGCAGGCTTTTCAGGAGCGGATCGATAACGGTGAAAAGATCGAGCCGAAGGACTGGATGCCGGAAGGCTATCGCAAGACCTTGATCCGTCAGATTGGTCAGCACGCGCATTCCGAAATCGTTGGCCAGCTGCCGGAAGGCAACTGGATCACGCGTGCACCGACTTTGGAGCGCAAGGCCATTCTCCTTGCAAAGGTTCAGGACGAGGCCGGGCATGGGCTTTATCTCTATTCGGCGGCCGAGACACTGGGCGTTAGCCGGGATGAGCTCTTTGAGGCTCTGCATTCCGGCAAAATGAAATACTCTTCAATCTTCAACTACCCAACACTGAACTGGGCCGATATGGGCGCGGTTGGGTGGTTGGTCGATGGCGCTGCCATCATGAACCAGGTGCCGCTGCAGCGGACATCCTTCGGGCCCTATTCCCGCGCGATGATCCGGATCTGTAAGGAGGAAAGTTTCCACCAGCGTCAGGGCTATTCCATAATGATGAAGATGGCCTTCGGCACGCCGGAGCAGAAGGAAATGGCACAGGATGCCCTGAACCGGTTTTGGTACCCGTCGCTGATGATGTTTGGTCCGTCCGACAAGGATTCCGTCCACTCCGCCCAATCGATGGCCTGGAAGATCAAAATCAATACCAACGACGAATTGCGCCAGAAGTTCGTCAACGAGACCGTGCCGCAGGCCGAGTATCTCGGGCTGACTGTTCCGGACGAAACGCTCGCCTGGAACGAGGAGAAGCAGGGCTACGACTTCGCCGAGCCGGATTGGAACGAGTTCTTTGAAGTGATCAAGGGCAATGGTCCGTGCAACCGAGAACGGCTGGAAGCGCGGGTCAAGGCCTGGGATGACGGCGAGTGGTTCCGCGATGGCTTGAACGCTTATGCCGACAAGGCGGCAGACCGCCGTCAGGCTGCCACCGTGGCCGCAGAGTAACCGACAAGGCGATTGAGGGAGAGACAGTCATGAGCAAGAAAGAGTGGCCGCTCTGGGAAGTGTTTATCCGCGGTCAGCATGGCCTGAACCACCGTCATGTCGGTAGCCTGCATGCATCGGATGCGGAGATGGCGATCAACCACGCCCGGGATGTCTACACCCGCCGCAAGGAAGGTGTTTCCATCTGGGTGGTGCCGTCCAAGGAGATCACAGCGTCCAGCCCATCCGAAAAGGGCCCGCTTTTTGATCCGGCTGAAAGCAAGACATACCGCCATCCGACCTTCTTCGATATTCCGGAAGAAGTGGGGAAAATGTGATGAGCGATCAAATTGCAGTTTCCGGTGCCACTCAGGATCCGTTCGTTTCCGACGCTGAGCTGAAACCGGCCTTTTTTGAATGGCTCTGCCGCATGGGCGACAATGCGCTAATCCTTGGCCACCGGACGTCCGAATGGTGCGGTCATGGTCCGGTTCTGGAAGAAGACATCGCCCTTGCCAACACAGCGCTCGACCTCATCGGCCACACGCAGATGTGGCTTGGTCTTGCAGGCGAGGTTGAAGGTGCGGGGCGCGACGCGGACAAGCTCGCCTACCTGCGTGATGCCTTCAAGTTCCGCAATGTCCTGCTCGTTGAGCTTCCGAAGGGCGACATGGCTGTCACGGTGATGCGGGAGTTCCTTTTCGACGCCCATCATCATCTTTTGCTCTCCTGGCTTGCAGAAAACTCCAAGAGCCCGCGCGTTGCCGAAATTTCCGCAAAAGCTTTGAAAGAAGTGAGCTATCACCTGGAGCGGGCATCTGATCTTGTTGTGCGCCTGGGCGACGGGACGCCGGAAAGCCATCGCAGAATGCAGGACGCCCTGGACCTCTTGTGGCCTTACACGGGCGAGATGTTTGAAGGTGATGCACTGGATGCGGCTGTAGCTGAAGCCAGTATTGCGCCGAAACCAGAGGATCTGAAAGCGGACTGGGAAACATCCGTGCGGGAGATCCTGGATGAGGCGACTTTGAAAGCGCCTGAGGCCGCTGGTTTCGTTCATAAGGGCGGCAAGCAAGGTCGGCACACAGAGCATCTAGGCTACATCCTTGCGGAGATGCAGTTTCTGCAACGCGCTTACCCGGGCGCAAGTTGGTAGGAAAGTCTGCTATGTCCGCACCCCAAACCACGCCGACTGAGCAGGTCTGGGACTGGCTTGCCGAAGTCCCGGATCCGGAAATCCCCGTTGTCTCTGTGACAGAGCTCGGCATCATCCGCGACGTTCAATATGATGGCGATACCCTCGTGGTGGCTGTGACGCCGACCTATTCGGGATGTCCTGCAACGGCTGTCATCGATCTGATGATCGAGGACAAGCTGCGCGAAAAGGGCATGGAGAATGTGCGTCTGGAACGCCGGCTCTCACCGCCCTGGACAACGGACTGGGTGACGCCTGAAGCGCGCGAGAAACTGAAACAGTTTGGCATTGCGCCGCCGATCGACGGAACCGCTTCCGATGGCATGGGCGCGAAGGCGGCCCGCTTGTCCGGCCAGACAAATCTCGTGGTTCCCTGCCCAAGATGCGGCTCCGCTCATACCGAACGGGTCAGCCAGTTCGGGTCGACACCGTGCAAGGCCGCCTGGCGCTGCAAGGACTGTCTGGAACCGTTCGATTATTTCAAGTGCATTTGACACCCAGGAGGAGGGTTTCGCCTATGGCACGATTTCACGCGCTACAAGTTACCGATATCCGCCGCGATACCCGCGATGCCGTTGTGGTCACGCTGAAGCCCGACGCCGCAGATCAAGACGCTTTTGACTTCATTCAGGGGCAGTATCTAACGTTTCGCCGCGACTTCGACGGCGAGGAGTTGCGCAGATCCTATTCGATTTGCGCGGGCAAGGATGAGGGGTGCCTGAAGGTCGGGATCAAACGGGTCGAGGGCGGTGCGTTTTCGACCTGGGCCAATGAAGACCTGAAAGTGGGCGACCTCCTTGATGTCATGCCGCCAATGGGCCGGTTCTTTACCGAACTTGAGCCGCAAAAGGCCAAAAGCTATCTCGGCTTTGCCGGCGGGTCAGGCATCACACCAGTTCTCTCCATCATCAAGACGGTTCTGGCGCGCGAGCCGAAGAGCACATTTACCCTGATTTATGCCAACCGCCAGACCAGCTCAATCATGTTCCGTGAGGAACTGGAAGACCTGAAAAACACCTACCTCGGCCGGTTCTCGGTAATCCATATTCTGGAGACGGAAACCCAGGACATTGAACTCTTCACCGGTCGGATCGATGCGGAAAAGATGGAACTCTTGTTCCGTCTATGGGTCGATGCCGAAGAGGTCGATACGGCTTTCATCTGTGGTCCGGAGCCGATGATGCTGACCATCGCGGACAGCCTGCGCAAGCACGGCCTTGCAGATGAGCAGATCCGGTTCGAGTTGTTTGCGTCTTCCCAACCCGGCCGGGCAAAAGCCAAAGCTGTTTCCGAAGCGGCCGCCAATAGCACGGGGACATGCGAAGTTTCCGTCACTCTCGATGGCAGTACCCGGAATTTTCATATGGAAAAAAACGGCAGCTCGGTTCTGGAGGCGGCCATCGCGAATTCAATGGACGCACCCTATTCCTGCAAGGCCGGTGTGTGCTCCACCTGCCGGGCAAAGGTCATTGAAGGGGAGGTGGAGATGGAAGTGAATCATGCGCTGGAGGACTATGAAGTCCGCGCCGGTTACGTGCTTTCCTGCCAATGCATCCCGGTCTCGGACAAGGTGGTGATCAGTTATGACGAATGAAGCCGTACTGGACAACGACACCATGTCCTTGGCCGACTATCTAGCCCGGGGCGGTAAGCTCACGTCGCCAAATAATGTCCCGCCGCGCTACCGCGCCGAACTCCTGCGTTTGATGTCGTCTTTTGTCGACAGTGAACTTGCCGGGTCTGCCGGGTTTGCCGACGCCATTAATTGGTCGCCGGGCTTGAAAGAACGGATCGCGGCCAGCCGGATCACGCTGGAAAAGGTCGACCACGCCGAACAGGTGCTGGATCTGATGAGCGACTTTGGAACCGACAAGGCGCTCTATAACAAGGCGCACTCGTGGTCCGCCCGTCAGCCGCGGGATGCACAGGTGGATGCAAAACGCCAGGGCGGAGATATGCGCCTGTCGGTGTTTCATTACCCGCTGCAAGGTTGGACAGATGCGGTCGTGATGAATTTTCTGATGGGCCTTGCGACCGTCCATCAGCTGAAGGAGCTCAGCCAAACTTCTTATCAGCCGCTTGGCGAAGTGTTCCGCAAGATCTTGCCGCGGGAGCAGCGTCACATGGAACTTGGCCTGGAGGGACTTCAGGTTCTGGCTGCCGACGCGGCAATGCGCGAAGAAGTGCTGTCGTCTGTTGCCTATTGGTTGCCCAAGGTTTCTGAAACA
This sequence comes from Roseibium sp. MMSF_3247, assembly GCF_030733765.1. Taxonomy (NCBI): domain Bacteria; kingdom Pseudomonadati; phylum Pseudomonadota; class Alphaproteobacteria; order Hyphomicrobiales; family Stappiaceae; genus Roseibium; species Roseibium sp. MMSF_3247. Next base: position 374,919 of record NZ_JASHII010000003.1, on the reverse strand, counting down.
TTTGGTCCGGCCAAGTCGGAGCGGTTTGACCGGCTTAAGCAGATGGGGCTGCGCCAGACAGATAACGAGACGCTTCGAGCCGCATGGCAAGCTGACGCAAACCAGCGGCTTATCGAATTGAAGCTCACCAGATAAAAAAACATAAAGGGAAATCCAGAATGGCCATGGGGACGACGGCGCGCCGTTTGGAAAGCTATGTGGAAGGCGCTTGGCGCCGCGGGGACGGTGAAGGTCAACCGGTCTTGAATGCCGCTACAGGAAACGTTCACGCGCTGATCGGGACCGAAGGCCTCGACTTCAAGGCAGCACTCGCCTGGGGGCGGGCCAAAGGTGGACCGGCGCTAAGAGCCATGACGATCCACGAACGGGCTTTGATGCTGAAGGCCGTCGGTTTGAGGCTGATGGAACTCAAGGAAGAGTTTTATCTGGAAAACTTTGCGACCGGTGCAACGCGCCGGGACGGCTGGATCGACATTGAAGGCGGGATTGGCACCATGCTGACTTTTGCGTCAAAGGCCCGCCGCGAGTTGCCGAATACCAAGGTACTGACCGAGGGGCCGGTGGAAGTCTTGTCCCGCGACGGATCCTTTGTGGCACAGCACATCCTTTCGCCTTTTATCGGCGTTGCCGTGCACATCAATGCCTACAACTTCCCGGTCTGGGGGATGCTGGAAAAGATCGCACCGTCCCTGATCGCCGGCATGCCGTGCATCGTCAAACCAGCCTCGCAAACCGCTTATCTGACAGAGCTTGTGGTGCGGCGGATGCTGGAAACCGGCCTCTTGCCGGAAGGCGCGCTGCAGATCGTGACCGGGTCAGCCGGTGATCTTCTGGATCATGTCAATGAACAGGATGTGGTCACCTTCACAGGCTCCGCATCCACCGGCCAAAAACTGAAATCCAGTCCCGCGATCCTCAAGCATTCTGTCCGCTTTACTATGGAAGCCGACAGTTTGAACGCGTCCATTCTGGGTGCGGATGCCGGTCCAGGGACGGACGAGTTTGATCTTTTTGTCCGCGAAGTCGCAAACGAGATGACTGTCAAGGCGGGCCAAAAGTGCACGGCCATTCGCCGGATCATCGTTCCGAAGATACACGAGCAGGCGGCGGTCGAAGCAATTTCCGCACGGCTTTCCAAGACGAAAGTTGGTTTGCCGGATGATGAGGCCGTGCGTATGGGGGCAATCGTCTCCCTGAAGGACCGCGATGGCGTCAAAGCAAAGGTCGCCGAACTGGCCACTGAAGCGGAGATTGTGTCCGGATCTTTGGACACGGTTGATCTGATTTCCGGAGAAGCAGATCGCGGTGCCTTCATGGCGCCAGTACTCATGCACTGCGCCAAGCCGCTCGACGCTGAGATCGTCCACTCCGTTGAGGCTTTCGGACCGGTTGCGACCATCATGTCCTACGAAGACAATCAGGAAGCTGTGGAACTGGCCCGCAAAGGCCGGGGCTCGCTTGCATCCTCATTGTTTTCCAATGATGGGGCGCTGATTCATGACGTGGTCACTGGTCTTGCGCCTTTCCACGGTCGCGTGTTGATCGGCAATCGCGGATCCGCGAAGTCCTCTACAGGACACGGCTCACCATTGGCACCGCTTGTTCACGGCGGCCCGGGCCGGGCAGGGGGCGGCGAGGAAATGGGTGGCATGCGCGGCGTGAAGCATTTCATGCAACGCTCAGCGATCCAGGGCACACCGGAAATGTTGTCCGCGGTGACCGGGCAATGGGTCGATGGAGCATCTGTGCGCACCGACGTCCATCCGTTCCGCAAATCGCTTGCCGAGCTCAAGATTGGCGATCAGATTGCCACAAAGGCACGCGAAGTAACGCTGGAAGACGTTGAACATTTCGCAGAGTTTACCGGTGACACCTTCTACGCGCATATGAACAGCCAAGCGGCCAAAGCAAATCCGTTCTTTGAGGATCGGGTCGCCCACGGGTATCTGATCGCGTCTTTTGCGGCGGGTTTGTTCGTGGATCCGGAGCCGGGTCCGGTTCTCGCCAACTATGGCGTCGACAACCTGCGCTTTCTGACGCCGGTCTACTTCGGCGACAGCCTGAAAGTCCGGCTTACATGCAAGGAAATCAATCCGCGCGAGAACGCCGACCACGGCGAGGTGCGCTGGGATTGCCAGGTGACCAACCAGAAGGACGAAGTCGTCGCGCAATACGACGTCCTGACCATGGTCGCCAAGACCTGGCCGCCTGCAGCATAAAAAATATGTGGTACTGCCGGTCAGCTGATGAAGCGTGACCGGCAAGCCATTCAGCGGACGGCCTTCACGCCTTCCAGGATCAAGGTGGTGGCGACCTTGGCATAGTCTTCGCGCGAGATCGGTCCACCTTCCTTGAACCACATGTAGACCCAGTTCATCATGCCGAAAAGCGACATTGTTACGGGCATCAGGAGGGGCCGGTCCGGTGTGTCGAGGTGCGGATGGATGTCTTTCAAGGCATTTGAAAAGTGCCGGACAATGCGCCGCTCTATTGCGACGATTTCACTCTTTTGTTCGTCCGACAACGCTGGGCCGGCATTGAGCTGCACCTTATGCTGATCGTCGGCTCCCCGGTAGGAATCAAGAACGGTCATCACGAGAGTCTGTAGCCGGTCTTCCGGTGGTAGGGTCGGATCGTCTGCTTCCTCCAGTGCTTTGTCGAGGATTGCCAAGTGAGAATGGATGATCTCGAAAATCAGCGCGTCTTTCGACGGGTAGTAGTGATAGAGCAGGGATTTTGAAACGCCGGCTTCCTGAGCGATCTGCGCCATGGAGGCCTTTTCCATGCCTTGTGTTGCAAAGACATTCGCTGCCGTCAGCAGAAGGCCATGCTGTTTTTCCTCAAAATCATTGGCGCGGGTTCTCGCCATGTGTTTGGAGCTCCATTTCTTGACACGGTGCCGCCATAGCAACTCAATGCCTTTTTTAAGTCAATGTAGAGCGAAGCCGACCAATGCCTGGCCGGCTTCAACTCATTGGGGATAGAAAAGCGACGACTGATTCAGTCCTTGGGCCGGTTGTCGATAACCCGCTTGGCTTTGCCTTCTGAGCGCTGCAGTTTATCCGGTTCGTGGATCTCGATTTTTGAAGAAATCCCGATTGTTGATTTGATGTGGTGTGCCAGCTCTTTGGCCGACGCTTCCCTTGCCTCGCTGCTGCTGGCATCCGGCATCGCTTCTCCATGAACGATCATCGCATCCATGCGGCCAGAACGGACGAGCTCGATATGGAAATGCGCCGCAAGACCTTCACATTTCAGGATCTGCTCCTCGATCTGGGTCGGGAAAACATTGACGCCGCGCAGGATGATCATGTCGTCGCTGCGACCGGTGATTTTTTCAATTCTGCGCATGGAGCGGGCAGTTCCTGGCAGGATGCGGGTCAGGTCGCGGGTCCGGTAGCGGACCATCGGCAGGCCTTCCTTGGTCAGTGTCGTGAAGACCAATTCACCCATCTCACCGTCTGGCAGGACCTCTTCCGTCACCGGATCGATGATTTCCGGATAGAAATGGTCTTCCCAAACATGGAGGCCGTCCTTGGTCTCAACACACTCTTGGGCAACGCCAGGGCCCATGATTTCCGAGAGGCCATAAATGTCGACGGCATGCATGTCGAAGGCCTGTTCGATTTCCTGTCGCATGGCATTTGTCCACGGCTCTGCGCCGAAAATGCCAACCTTCAGCGAGCTTTGACGGGCGTCGAGGCCACGGCGCCGGTATTCGTCCAAAATGGACAGCATGTAGGACGGCGTCACCATGATGACGTCCGGCTTGAAGTCTTCGATCAGAGTGACCTGACGCTCTGTCATGCCACCGGAAATCGGGACGACCGTGCAGCCAAGTTTTTCCGCACCATAGTGGGCGCCAAGCCCGCCGGTGAAGAGGCCATAACCATAGGCATTGTGCAGGATGTTGCCTTTGCGCCCCCCGGCTGCGCGGATGGAGCGGGCAATCAGATCTGACCAGTTGGAAATGTCATTGGCGGTGTATCCGACCACCGTGGGTTTGCCTGTGGTGCCGGAGGAACCATGGATCCGGACGAGGTCTTCACGCGGTGTCGCGAACATGCCGAACGGATAGGTGTCGCGCAGATCCTGTTTCACGGTGAAGGGAAATTTCGCCATGTCTGCCAGAGTTTTGAAATCACCCGGATGCGCGCCGTGTTCATCAAAGCGCATCTTGAAGAACGAAGAGTTGTCGTAGGCGTGGGACAGCGTCCAGGCGAGGCGCTTTTCCTGAAGGGCTGCAATCTCGTCACGGCTTGCAATTTCGATGGGGTCCAGAGTGGCGCGATCCGGTGTGAGATCGATCATGTGTTTCCTCCACAAGGTGCTGGTCAGGCCGGCAGTTATTCTGTTGGCAAAAAGGTGCGGTTGATAGTGCGGGAGTGGCCGCGAAATTCGGCGATTACGGTTCCGTCGCCACGGGCTACGCTGATGTCGTAAATGCCGGAGCGCCCGGTACGGGAGACCTCACGTGCCGAGGCGGTCAAGAGATCGTTCAGACTGCCCGGTGCGATGTAGGTGACCGAACAGTGCTGGGCGACGGTGACTTGATTGTACGTGTTGCAGGCAAAAGCGAAGGCGCTGTCGGCCAACGCAAAGATATAGCCGCCGTGACAGTTGCCATGGCCGTTGGTCATGTCCTTCGTCACGGTCATGGAGATATCTGCTTCGCCTGGCGCCACGTGAAGCAGTTTCATGCCGAGCTTCTGAGAGGCGTTGTCCTCCTCCCACATCAGCTTGGCACAGGTTTCTGCCAACTCCTGCGGGCTGAGTTCAGATATGTGTTTCATGTCATTCACCGCGAAACTGTGCAGGGCGTTTTTCCAAAAACGCAATTACACCTTCAGCATAATCGTCGGTGAAGCCTGCTGTCTGCTGGCAATCCCGCTCCATGTCGAGATGCGTGTCGAGATCCTGGTCGGCGGCGGCCTGGATGAGACGTTTGGTGAGGCCCAGTCCGACGGTAGGGCCGGCAGCCAGCTTCTCAGCCAGTGCGGTCGCCTCTTCAAGGAGAGCAGCATCATCGACCGCTTTCCAGATCAGGCCCCAGCTTTCGGCCTGTTCGGCCAGTAGCGGTTCCCCAAGGAGGGCGAGCGCTTTAGCACGTGGTTCTCCTAGAATGCGGGGCAGAGACCAGCTGCCGCCAGCATCCGGGATCAACCCGATCTTGGAAAAAGCCTGGATGAACTTTGCCGAACGTGCCGCCAGAACGATGTCACAGGCAAGGGCGATATTGGCCCCGGCGCCTGCCGCCACGCCATTCACCGCGCAGACGATTGGTTTTTCCAGGCTGCGGATCAGGCGCAGGGTCGGATTGTAAAATGTCTCGATCGTATGTCCGAGATCGGAGCGCTCGCCGCCCTTTCTCGGGTCCCGGTCGCCGAGATCTTGCCCGGCACAAAAGCCCCTTCCGGATCCTGTCAACAACACCGAGCGGACTGCTTTTTCGGAATGTGCGCGCTCAATTTCTGCGCGAAATGACAGGTGCATTTCATCGTTAAACGAGTTGAGTTTGTCCGGGCGATTGAGGGTTAGCTTCAAAACGCCGTTGTTTAATTCCGAGATAACAGTCTGATTTTCCGACATCTTTCTCTCCCTGACATCATTTTCTCACGATGCCGACAAAACAAATCGTTGCATAAACCGTCCGGTCGGTCAATTATAAGAGCTGAGGCGTAACGCTCGTTACGGACTTGGGAGGAGACACTATGCCAACACTGCTTGGCCGGCATTACAGAATGTTGAGCGCTGCGTTCTCGGTGATCAGGAAGCCGCGCTCTGGAATGCCGGTTTCAGTATTTTTCGATCCGGCAAACCGACACAGCATTGCGCTGCCCCGCCTGGCACAATCGAGGTCAGCCGGCGTCTCCAATTCGCTCCGTAGTCATCAGCAATGCGTGGCCGGCGGAGCGTTTACTCACCACAGCCGTCTTCGTTGCATCACTGACCGGAGCTCTCACAGCAGCTGAGCCCGGCTGCCCGTCACTTCGGAATTTTCACACTCTGGGAGGAAATTATGAAAGTTACCAATACAGCTCTCGCCACCTTGATGGTTCTGGGAACAGTCACAGGCGCCGCCGCCGACATCAAGTTGGGTGCCAGCCTGTCCGCGTCCGGCCCTGCTGCATTCCTTGGCGACCCGGAAGCAAAGACCCTTTACATGCTCGTTGATGATCTAAACGCCAAGGGCGGGATCAACGGCGAGAAGATCGAGCTGGTGATTTACGATGATGGAGGGGATCCGAACAAGGCGCGCACCTTTGCAACGCGGCTGGTAGAAGATGATGAAGTTGTTGCCATCATCGGTGGGTCAACGACGGGTACGACCATGTCCATCCTGTCGGTTGCCGAAGATGAGGGTATTCCGTTCATCTCACTCGCTGGTGCAATCCAGATCATTGATCCGGTGCGCGATTATGTCTTCAAGACCCCGCATACCGACCGCATGGCCTGTGAGAAGATCTTCACGGATATGCAGAAGAACGGCATCACCAAGATCGGCATGATTTCCGGCACCGGCGGATTTGGTGCGTCGATGGAAGCGCAATGCGTTGACGTTTCTGGCAATTACGGTGTCGAGATTCTGGTTCAAGAGACCTATTCCCGCCAGGATGCGGACATGACCCCGCAGCTTACCAAGATCAAGTCCACTGAGGGTGTTCAGGCTGTTTTGAACCCCGGTTTCGGTCAGGGGCCGGCCATCGTCACCCGGAACTATGCCCAGCTTGGAATTGATCTGCCTCTGTATCAGAGCCACGGGGTTGCCTCCGATGGTTTCATTGAGTTGGCCGGAAAAGAAGCTGCCGAAGGCGTGCGTCTTCCAGGCACCGCGCTGCTCATTGCAGACATCATGGAAGAGGGGGACCCGCAGAAGGAAGTGGTGATCGCCTATAAGACTGCGTACGAAGAAGAGTACGGCGAAGCAGTCTCGACCTTTGGCGGCTATGCGCATGATGCCTTCCGACTGATGACGGATGCAATGGCCCGTGCGGGCAGCTCGGATCCAAGCGCTATCCGCGATGCTCTTGAAGCAACCAGCGGCATGGTCGGTACAACCGGCACCTACACCTTCAGCCCGGACGATCACCTGGGGCTCGATCTCAGTGCGTTCCGCATGCTGGAAATTCGCGACGGCAAGTGGACTTCGATCGACTGACGCCATTTTCGGAGGCCGGGCGACAAGTCCGGCTTCCAACCTTGCACCCAAAATCCCGCTTAGGAGACGTCGATGGACGCATTGATGCAGTTCGTCTTTTCCGGCTTGACCGTCGGCGCGGTCTACGCCCTTGTCGCGCTCGGCTTTACCATCATCTACAACGCCTCTGATGTGGTGAACTTCGCACAAGGCGAATTCGTCATGCTCGGCGGCATGATCACCGTTTTCGCCTTCGATGCGGGTCTGCCGTTGCCCTTGGCGGCTTTGATTGCAATCGTGGCAACAGCAGCCATTGGTGTGGCGCTGAACAAGTTTGCGATCGAGCCTGCGCGGGGAGCGCCGGTCGTCTCCCTGATCATCATTACCATCGGCGCTTCGATCCTGATCCGCGGTGCGACACAGGTCCTGTTCGACAAGCAACTGCACCGTCTGCCTGCCTTCTCAGGGGACGATCCGATCCATCTTCTCGGCGCAACTTTGTTGCCGCAAAGCATTTGGGTGATTGGTGGAGCCTTTGCGATTTTCATAGCGCTTTGGCTGTTCTTCACGCGCACGCTTTTGGGAAAAGCAGTTTTGGCAACCGCGAACAACCGGCTCGCAGCACAGCTTGTCGGCATCAACACCGGTTTTGTCATGACCTTGTCTTTTGCCTTGTCAGCGGCCATCGGCGCGCTGGCCGGTGTTCTGGTCACACCAATCACGCTGGTGAGCTATGACGTCGGTGTTGGCCTCGCCCTCAAAGGGTTTGCGGCTGCAATGCTCGGCGGCATGGGAAATCCGAAAGGGGCTTTGGTCGGCGGGTTGCTGCTGGGCCTGTTTGAAGCCCTGACGGCTGGATACATCTCCTCCCAGTACAAGGAAGCGGTCGCTTTTGTCGTGATCCTTGCTGTGCTTTTTGTCATGCCACAGGGCCTTTTCGGTCAAAAGACGACAGAAAGGGTCTAGGTGATGACACTCAAAAACAAATGGATTCAACTGGCCATTCTGGCTGCAATCATCGTCATCCTGCCAGCCTTTTTCCCGTCCGGTTACTACTACCGTGTTGGCGCGCTTGTATTCGTGAATGCTCTATCCGTGGTCGGCTTGGTGATCCTGATCGGTTACGCCGGTCAGATCAGTCTGGGACACGCGGGGTTCGCCGGAATTGGTGCCTACGCCTGCGCTTTGGCACCGGTTCATCTCGGCATCCCGCCGGTACTGGCCATTTTGCTTGGCGCTGCGATTTCTGCTGTGCTCGCCCTTATGATCGGCCGCCCGATTTTGCGCTTGAAGGGATATTATCTCGGTGTTGCAACGCTCGGATTTGGCATCCTTGTCTCCATGGTGCTCTCCAATGAACGCGGATTGACAGGTGGCCCGGATGGAATGGCGGTTCCAAGTCTTGGTTTGCGTCCAATCCTGAGGGACATGGGGCTTCGGCTGTCCGGCGGTGAATTCTGGTACATCTTCAATGCGGCCGCGCTTCTGATCGGGATCTGGATTGCACTCAATCTCTACCAGAGCGCGACCGGGCGCGCGATGCGCGCCCTGCACGGGTCAGAGACCGCAGCGCAAACCGTCGGCATTGATGTTGCGCGTTTCAAGCTGCAAGCGTTCATCATCTCAGCTGTCTACGCGTCGGTGGGTGGCTCGCTTCTGGCCTTGCAGAACGGGTTTATCACTCCCGATGTTGCCGGTTTCATGCACTCGGTGGAAATGGTCACCATGGCTGTCCTCGGCGGTGTCGGCTCGGTCCTCGGTGCAACATTCGGCGCGGCGGTCCTGACGCTCTTGCCGCAGATTCTGACCGTGTTCCACGACTATGAGCATCTGGTGCTCGGCCTCGTCATGATCCTGGTGATGATCTTCCTGCCGCTTGGCCTTTTGCCGTCCCTTGCAGCGCGTATCAGATGGAGGGGTGTCTGATGAGCATTCTCGAAATCAGCGGCCTTGGCATCAGTTTCGGGGGGCTTCGGGCGGTGAACGATGTCGGGTTTTCGGTCAAACCGGGTGAAATCGTATCGGTTATCGGCCCGAACGGGGCTGGCAAAACAACCCTCTTCAACATGATCTCCGGTGTCTATTTGCCGGATGCGGGGTACGTGAAACTAAACGGGGAAGACGTGACCGCTAAGGCCCCAAATCTCCTCGCGGAGAAGGGGCTGACACGAACCTTTCAGAACCTGCAGATTTTTCAGGGAATGACGGTTCTGGAAAATGTGGTCGCCGGATTTCATCTGACGGAAAATCCGTCTGTCTGGGCTGATCTGTTATCGCTCCCCTCTGCTCGGCGGCGGTCTGCGGAAGTGCGCGAACAAGCGTTGCTGCTTCTTGAAAAGGTGCATCTGTCAAAGGCTGCCGAGGAAGAAGCCGGGAACCTTTCTTATGGCGCGCTCAAGCGCCTTGAGATTGCGCGTGCCTTGGCTGTTGGTCCGCAGGTTCTTCTGCTGGATGAACCGGCAGCTGGCTGTAATGCGGTCGAGACGGAGGAAATTGATGAGCTCATCGCGGAGCTTGCCAAATCCGGCATCGCGATCCTGCTCGTGGAGCACGATATGAAAATGGTGATGCGGATCTCCAATCACATCGTGGTGCTGGATCACGGCGAAAAGATCGCTGAAGGCACGCCGGAGGACGTCTCCAGGAACCCGGATGTGATTGCCGCCTATCTCGGCACGGAAGAGGAGCCCGCCCATGTTGACGGTTGAGGGCCTGCGGTCGGCCTATGGTCACATCGAGGTGCTGCACGGGATCGATCTGGAGGTGACATCCAGAGAGATCGTGACTGTGGTCGGCGCCAATGGAGCGGGCAAAACCACCTTGCTGAAATGCTTGTCCGGGACGCAGTCCGTCACCGGCGGAGACATCCGGTTTCGCGGCGATGCGCTGACAACCGTGCCCGCCTACAAGCGTTTGAAACGTGGATTGTCGCAATCGCCGGAGGGACGTCAGATCTTCACGAATATCACGGTGGAAGAAAATCTGCGTCTCGGCGCGTTTCTTTTCACCGATGATCGGGTCGAAAAGGATATGGAGGACGCCTTCCAGATGTTCCCAATCCTGCGGGAAAAGCGGAACCTGGCAGCGGGTGGCCTTTCAGGTGGGCAACAACAGATGCTGGCGATTGCCCGTGCCTTGATGGGGCGGCCACATTGCCTGTTGCTGGATGAACCTTCAATGGGCCTGGCGCCTCTTCTGGTCGCGCAGATCTTCGATGTGGTCAAGTCCTTGAGGGAAAAGGAAGTGACCGTTCTGCTGGTTGAACAGAACGCTTTTGGCGCACTCAAGATCGCCGATCGAGGTTATGTCATGGAAACGGGCCGGATCACGCTTTCTGGGCCCTCGGACGAACTTATCGCCGATCCGCGTATCCGTGAAGCCTATCTAGGGATCTAAACTGATCAGTTAAGGGCTGCCGTCGATTCCCGCACAACAAGGTCACCGGGGATCTCTTCATCTCCGGTGGCGTCTGCGGGTTCGAAGATCCGATCAATTGCTGTGCGTGCCAAAGCGGCGGTCGGCTGGCGGACAGTCGTCAGCCTGGGGACGACAAGAGCTGCCAGCGAGATGTCATCGAAACCTGTAACGGAAAGATCTCCAGGAACGTCCAGTTTCAAGTCTCGAGCTGCGCGCAAGACCCCAATCGCCTGCTGGTCACTGGCCGCGGCAATTGCGGTCGGGCGATCACCGCTGTCCGCAGTTTCTGCAAGTATCTCCCGGCAGACCTCTTCGCCGGAATCATAATCGAACTGGCCTGCGTGGATAGTCAGTTCGATTGGATCATCAGGTGTTGAGAGTGTCTTTATCTGGGTAACAAATCCTTCGCGACGGCGGCGGGCCACATCCATGGTGTCCGGCCCGGCTATGTAGGCGATCCGCCGATGGCCAAGCTGATGGAGATGATCTGCAATCTGAGCTGAGCCGTCGAAATGGTTTGTGCTGACCAGCGCATGGTCGCCAAGACGGCGGTCAAGCGAGACGATTGGAACCTCAGCCTCGTAAGGGTGGTTGCTGTCAGATGTCGCAACAACAATGACACCGCGCACGGAGCGGTCCAGCAAGGCCGCGATCTGGATCTTTTCGGTTTCCAGGTCGTCATCCGAATTTGCCAGCATGACCGAGTGGCTGCGGCTGGCCGCTTCCTTTTCGATATCCTTGGCGAGTTGCGCAAAGAACGGGTTGGTAATATCCGGCACCACCAGCCCTATAACATCGATGCTGTTTGTACGCAGTGCCCTGGCTGCCAGGTTGGGTTTGTAGCCAAGCTCGTCCATGGCTGCCTGCACCCGCAGCTTCAGCGGTTGTTTGACCGTATCGTTTTTCGCAAGAACCCTGGAAACCGTCCCGACTGACACATCGGCTTTGCGCGCGACATCCTTTATCGTCGGCATAGACAGGCTTCTCCCTAAATACTGTAGTCCCAGCCGACTGCGGGCCGCTGTTCCTTTTACTGCCTCTTTTAGGCCAGCGCTATACCAGGCCCGGCGCGTAGAACCGGTCGACCTCGATTCGGGTCGGCAGAGAAGCCGATGCACCCTTTCGGGTGGTTGCAAGGGCCGCAGCATGCATAGCAAATCGTATCGCGGACCGCATTGAGGCACCTTCTGAGAGCGCAGTTGCCAGCGCGCCGTTAAAGCAATCCCCAGCAGCCACCGTGTCAATTGCGGTTACATTCGGAGCAGGTTCTACGCTGTCTTCATTTCCAAAGGACCAGGCGACGCCTTTTTCCCCGAGCGTGATGATCGCACCACTCAGTCCAAAAGAGCGCAGGTGCCGCGCGCCGTCGCGGGCTTCGTCTAGCGTTTCTGGTGTTTTTCCCAAGATGGCACCAGCCTCACTTGCGTTCGGGGTCAGCACATCAAAAGCGGCAATCACATCCCTGGTCCAGGCCGGGTGAGGGGCTGGAGCTGGATCCATAATCACCAAAGCGCCACCAGCGCGTGCAAGTTCCGCGGCTTTCAATGACGTTTCCAGGTTGATTTCGTTTTGAAGGAGGACGACACCGCTTAGGCTTAGCTGGTTTGAATGTGGCCCAAGGTCTTCGGGCTGCATCTGACCATTGGCGCCACTTGCCAACCGGATGATGTTGTCGCCGTCTGGCCCAACATCGATGAATGCCATGCCTGTTCCGCAATCGCGTTTTTCGATTAATTCCGCGGTGACGTTGAACGCTGTCAGCTGATCTGCGGCGACGCGGCCAAAACCGTCTTGACCAACTGCGCCGATCATCGTGGCATTGGCGCCGAGCTTGGTCGCTGCAACAGCCTGATTTGCGCCTTTGCCACCCAATGTATTGGCGGTTTCCCGGACCATCACGGTTTCACCGATTTTTGGCCAGCGATCGAGATAGCTGAAGAGGTCGATGTTTATGCTGCCAACGACAGTAACCGGCTTCAAAATTACGCTCCGCTCATGGGGTTCGGATTGTGTATACCGTATTATTTTGCCTCAGCGGAAGATGTGTCCGCTGAGGCTTTAAATATAGGCGATCAAGTCGCCGCGTACTTGGCGCGGTAATGATCAAGGATGACTGCAAAGATGATGACCACACCGGTAATCATCTGGCGCATGAAGTCGCTTAAACCGATAAGGATCAAGCCGTTTGCGAGCACACCAATGATGAAAGCGCCGAGCAGTGTCCCGATTACCGAACCCCGGCCGCCGCTCAAACTGGTGCCGCCGATGATCACTGCAGCGATCGCATTGAGTTCAAAACCGATCCCGGCGATCGGGCTGGAGATGTTGAGGCGGGCCATATACACAACGGCCGCGATACCGGCTGTGAAGCCGCATATCGTGAAGGCTGCAATCTTGTAGCGACGCACCGAATGTCCGGCCAAACGGACGGCTTCCTCGTTGTTGCCAATCCCGTAGAGCAATCGCCCGAAAACTGTGAAGTTCAACACGAACCAAGCCACGAAGACCAGGAGCAGCGCCACCAGGAATACGACAGGCACGCCATAGATCATGGCGGACCCGAATTCCTCAAATGCATAGGGGAAGGAGTAGATTGTCTGCGCATCGGAGACCTGCAATGCCGCACCGCGGGCAATGTTCAACATGCCAAGAGTGATAATGAACGATGGCAGCGCCCAATAAGCACTGATGGCGCCGTTGATGAACCCGCACAGCACACCGGTCAGCGTTGCGGCAATCACCGCAAGTGCAATTGCCTCGGCCGGCCCAAATCCGGGAAGGGTGATGGCTTTGCCGGCAACAACCGCCGCAAACGCCATCACCGACCCCACCGACAGGTCAATGCCGCCGATCAGAATGACGAATGTCATGCCAACGGCGAGGACCAGATTGATGGTGATCTGGGTCAAGATGTTGGTGATGTTGTTCGGTGTCAGAAAGTGTTCGGTGAACACGGAAAAAAATATGATTAGAGCCAGCAAGGCGAGGCCGATGCCCGCGTTTTGCAAAACTGTCCGGAAGGAAAATCTGGATGGAGCCGGGAGCGTATCGGTTGTTGTCTGGAGTGTCATTGGCTGTTTCCTCCGGCCAGTTCGGTTTGCCCGTAGGCCAGTTTCAGGATGTTTTCTTCAGAGAAATCGGCGCGCTGAAGCGAGCCCTGGATCTGGTGTTCGGCAAGAACGAGAATGCGATCTGCCAGCGTCATGAGTTCCGGCATTTCGGACGAGACCACCAAAAGAGCAACGCCGTTGCGGGCCAGATCTTTCAAGATCGCGTAGATTTCAGCCTTTGCGCCGACATCGACGCCTCTGGTGGGCTCATCCAGCAACAGGACCTTTGGGTCACGTGCGAGCCACTTGGCCAGCACCACCTTTTGCTGGTTTCCGCCAGACAGGCTTGAGGCAGGGTCGGCTGTCTTGCCGTATTTAAGTTTCAGTTTTTCGCCGGCCTCCATGGCCTGGCGCCGCTCAGCTGCGAATTTGAGGAGACCGGATTGCGACACGGCCTTCATGTTTGCGAGCGAGACGTTGGCCGATATCGGCATATCGAGGATCAGGCCTTCGTCCTTACGGTCCTCGGTTACGAAGCCAATCCCGGCAGCTATGGCGTCGCCTGGACCTGAAAAACGGGCGGTCTTGCCATCCCGTTGAACTTCTCCGGACCGGATCGGATCAATTCCGAAAATTCCGCGCAGGATTTCAGTGCGGCCCGCTCCGACCAGCCCGGCGATCCCGACGATCTCGCCATAGCGCAAGTCAAAAGACATACCCGTTTCGGTCGGATTGGCCTGAGTGCAGATATTTTGGACACTTAGTGCGATGTCGCCGAAGGCTTTTTGTTCGTCACCGGAAACCATCTCCCCAGCAAGTTGGCGGCCGACCATTCTTTGGACAATACCGTCCGGCGTGGTCTCGGCGATCAGGTCAGTTGCGATTGTGCGGCCGTTGCGAAACACCGTGACCCGATCACAGATTTCGAAGACTTCATCGAGGTGATGGGACACGAAAACGACTGTCACGCCGTCTTCCTTGATCCGCGAGACAAGTTCGAAGAGACGCTTGGTTTCACGCTCCGTCAGTGTGGCGGTCGGTTCATCGAGGATCAGAATCTGGCTCTCGGACTGCAGTGCCCTTGCGATTTCAACAAGCTGCCGGTGGGCGATGCCAAGGGTGCTCACAGGGGCTTTGACATCGATATCAGTCAGCCCGATGGCGTCCAGCGCCTTGCGGGCACGAGAGTTGAGTTCTTGCCGGTCCAGGAGCCCAAACCGGTTGCGTGGCAACTTCTCGATCGAGATGTTTTCCGCAATTGTTAGATGCTCAAGGAGATTGAATTCCTGATGAACGACCTGGATACCGCGTTCCTTGGCCTCATGTGGCGACTGCGGGCGGTATGTCTGCCCGTCCAAGGAGATCGCACCGTGGTCGTGAGGGAAGACGCCAGACAGGATCTTAATCAAGGTGGACTTGCCAGCGCCATTTTCACCGACCAGCGCATGCACTTCTCCCTGTTCGAGGAAGAAGCTCACGCCGTCGAGGGCCTTCACACCGCCGAAGTATTTCTTCAGTCCTTCAACCGATAAAAACGGCGTGGAATGCGCAGGGGCCTGCGCCGCGGTTTGCGTCGCTGCTACCATGGTGCGTCCAGTCATATCGTAATTGGAAGAGTTTGATTTGCCCCCGCCCAAGGCTGACCAAGCGGGGGCACATGGGGCCGATTATTGAGCGGCCACCAATTCGATCGGGGTTTTGACCCAACCTTTGAGTTCATCACCGCCGCCGACGACCTCGAGCGCCAGATCAATGGCGTTTGCGGCCATGTCGGTGCCGAATTGGTCGACAGTTGCCAGCATCCGGCCGTCCTCGATCATCGGGCTTACAGCCGGGATGTTGTCGAAACCGACAACCATAATGTCGGTGCGGCCAGCGCTTTCCAGCGCCTTCACCACGCCGATGGCCATGGAATCGTTGGCAGCCATCACGCCCTGGATGTCCGGGTGTGCGGTCAACATGTTGGAGAAGACGGTGTTGGCTTCTTCTGTTTCCCAATGCGCGGTGCGGCTGTCGAGAAGGTCGAGCTTGTATTCTGCGACCGAGTCTTCAAAGCCCATGCGGCGCTGGTTGGCATTGTCTGCGCCCGGGTTGCCTTCGATGATGACGACCTTGCCGCCTTCGCCAAGTTTTTTGCCCAATGCATCACCGGCAAGTTTCGCACCACCGCGGTTGTCCGGGCCGACAAACGCCAGCTCGATGCCCTGTTGTTTCTTGGCATCTTCATCGAGCGCGACGTCGAAGTTGACAACGACAATGCCCGCTTCCATCGCCTTCTTCAGCGGTCGCACCATGGCACGGCTGTCAGCAGGAGCCACCACAATTGCGTCCACCCCCTGCGTGATGAAGTTTTCGACGGCGTTGATCTGACTCTCGAAGTCGGTTTCGTTCTGCATGCCGACGGCCAGAAGTTCATAGTCGCCACGCTTTTCCTGGTGGGCTTCGGCCCCTGCCATCATGTTTTGAAAGAACTCGTTTGCGAGCGATTTCATGATGAGGCCGACTTTTGGCTTGTCATCTGCCATGGCGGTGCCAGCAAGCAAAGCGAGACCGGTCGCTGCGGCGGCAGCGAGCTTGAATATCTTCATTATTTCCTCCCAAAGAAGACTGCCGTCCCTCCCTCCAGACTGGCAGGTGAACAGGCTCCTAAGTGAAAGCATGACTCCCGAAACAGGTCAATATGAAACGTTTCATTTTTTTGAATGCATTCAAAATTTGATGCCGATTTTCATTTTGAGGAATTCGCCGAGCGTTCAGAAGCCTCTGATACAAGACGCGAAAATGAGTTTTCCAAACTGGCTCGGTGTCGGTTGTTGAATTGTGAAAACATAACATTTTACGGGTTAGCATTCGGGAGTTTTCCCTGTTGAGCAGTTCGGCGGTCACCAGAGCCGCACAAAAAACAAGCGCCATTTTTTGCCGTTTGTTCAAAAAAAATGCTCTTGCAGGCCCTGCTTAACTTGTGGGCACGCCGGATTTGTGATCATCTTTTGGGGTTAAAAAAGCACTCCAGGGGTTTCCAGATGTTCACCGTTAAACCGTTTTCAAAGGTCCGCCGGGGCCTTTTGGCGGCTGCAATGACTGTCACAGCCGTTGCCGCCTTGCCGATGTCAGCTGCACAAGCGGCAGATCCAATCAAAGTTGCTGCGATCTATACCGTACCGGTCGAGCAGCAATGGGTGAGCCGTATTGATAAGGCGCTGAAAGCTGCCGAAGAGCGTGGCGATATCACTTACACCTTCTCTGAAAACGTCGCGAACACCGACTACGAGCGGGTGATGCGCGAGTACGCAGAGCAGGGCATGGATCTTGTTGTCGGGGAAGCATTCGCTGTGGAGCGGGCCGCACGCAAGGTCGCCGCAGAGTATCCGGACACAGCGTTCCTTATGGGGTCTTCTTTTGGCCCGGGAAAACCAAACTTTGCCGTTTTCGACAACTGGATCCATGAGCCGAGCTATCTGTCGGGCATGATCGCGGGCGCGACCACCGAATCCAACATTATCGGCATGGTCGGCGGGTATGCCATTCCAGAAGTGAACCGTCTGATGCACGCGTTCATGGACGGGGCAACATCCGTGAACCCTGACGTGAAGTTCCTCGTGACCTTCATCAACTCCTGGTACGATCCGCCCAAGGCCAAAGAAGCTGCATTTGCGATGATCGATAAGGGCGCTGACATCATGTACGCTGAGCGCTTTGGTGTTTCGGATGCGGCAAAGGAGAAAGGTCTTCTGGCCATCGGCAACGTCATCGACACATCAGCCGATTATCCGGGCACGATCCTTTCCTCGGCACTTTGGCATATGGAGCCGACGATTGACCGTGCACTTGAGCAGGTAAAATCAGGCACTTTCGAACCGGCCGATTTTGGCCGTTATAGCTTCATGGGCTATGGCGGCGGCAGCTTCATTGTCGATGAAGGCCTTGCTCCGGCTGATGCCGTTGCTGCCGCAAAAGAAAAAGAACAGGAAATTCTCGATGGCCTGTTCCGCGTCAATGTGAACGACAGCGAACCGAAATCCACGATGTAAGCAGCGCCTGCTGTTCTATCTGGCGGTCATTGGGTTCGACGCCTGTGACCGCCAGTGACCTGCCGATGTTTTCCCTTGTCGGACAAGAATTCAAAAACCACCGGAGGTTGGCATGGCGCCGCCAGCAATCGATGCCCCCGTCCTGTTGCGGCTTGAAGGCATCACCAAGCGCTTTGGCGCGTTGACAGCCAATGGCGATGTGTCGCTGGACCTGAGGCAAGGGGAAATCCTTGCACTTCTCGGAGAAAACGGTGCCGGCAAAACCACGCTGATGAACATCCTTTTCGGTCACTATGTGGCCGATGAAGGACAGGTGCTTGTGTTGGGGGCGCATGGCGCCCTTGAAGAGTTGGAGCCAGGCTCTCCGCATGCCGCACTGGATGCTGGCATCGGGATGGTGCATCAGCACTTTACGCTCGCAGAAAACCTGAGCGCCTTCGACAATATTCTTTTAGGCACAGAACCTCTTTCCGCCATAAAGTCTGCCCGATTGCCGGCACGCAAAAAGCTGGACAAGCTGATGGAAAGATCCGGATTGGCGGTCAATCTGGACACGCGCATTTCCAATCTCTCGGTCGGGGAAAAACAGCGCGTTGAGATCTTGAAAGCGCTTTACCGGGATGCGAGGATTCTTGTCCTTGATGAGCCGACGGCAGTTTTGACACCGCAAGAATCCGAGACGCTGTTTGCCACGTTGACGAAGCTTGCAGGCGATGGGCTCGGGATCATTTTCATTTCGCACAAGCTGGCAGAAGTGATGGCATCCTCCCACCGCGTTGCGGTCTTGCGCAGAGGCCGGAAAGTGGCGGACCTGCCGACTGAAGGCAGCTCGCAACGCCAATTGGCCGAGCTGATGGTCGGGCACGAGATTTCCGAAACCGTACGCGAGCCCGGTACTCCGGGTGCGTCGCTTTTTGTCCTGACCGGCGTCGCAGCGGGACACGGTCGCGACGCGATCTCCGATGTTTCGTTGGACTTACGAGCCGGTGAAATCCTTGGTATAGCCGGGGTGTCTGGCAATGGCCAAACCACGCTGGCACGGGTTATTTCCGGTCTTGAGACGGTGTCGGCTGGCAAATTGATGCTGGAAGGCGATGAGCTCGGGCAAGTCTCTGCGCGTCAAATGATTGACATCGGTCTGGCGCGCATACCCGAGGATCGTCATCACGACGGCATAGTGGGCGCGATGACCGTGTCTGAAAACCTTGCGATTGAGGCGATCCGCAAACCAGAAAACCAGCGCTTCGGTATGCTCCGGTTTTCGGCGATGCGGGACCGGGCGAAGGATCTTATCAAGGCCTATGATATTCGCTGCCAAAGCGAGGCAAGTCCCGCTCGGTTGCTCTCTGGCGGTAATATTCAAAAAATCGTTTTGGCGAGAACGCTTGAAACGGAGCCCAAGGTCGTGCTCGCCGCCCAGCCCTCGCGCGGGCTTGATGTCGGTGCCACGTCCGACGTTCACAAACGTCTGCTTGCAGCACGCGCCCGCGGTGCAGGCGTCATTCTCATTTCCGAAGATCTGGATGAACTCATGCGTCTTTCCGACCGCATCGCCGTCATTCATCGCGGCCAACTCTCACAAGCAGAACCGACGGAAGACCTCGATCGCGGCAAGCTCGGTCTGCGTATGGCCGGGCACGATGGGGAAGAAGCTGCATGATCCGTTTTGAACCCAGAGGTCCGGTTACCGTTTCCAAAGTCATCAGCGTGACCGTGGCAGCCGCTGTTGCCGCCCTCGTTTTGGCGGCTGTCCCGATGCTGTTCGCAGGTCTGTCAGTTTTTGAAGCCTATGGCCTTATGATCAAGGGCGCATTTGGGTCAGCCTTTGCCTTTACCGAAATGCTGACCCGCGCAACGCCGTTGATCCTGACAGGACTTGCCGCCGCCGTTGCTTTCCGGGCAAAGCTTTGGAACATCGGTGCCGAAGGTCAGCTGTATGCTGGAGCGTTGGCCGCTGTTGCGGTCGGTACCGGGCTGATCTCCGGGCCTTCCTTCGTGCTTATCCCCGCCGTCATTCTTGCCGGGGCCCTGATGGGCGGGCTGGTCATGTTGGGGCCGACCCTATTGAAAACCCGCCTCGGCGTCGATGAAGTGGTGACGACGCTTCTCCTGAATTTCGTCATTCTGCTGTTTGTGCAGATGATGCTGGAAGGCCCTATGAAGGACCCTATGGGGATGGGATGGCCGCAATCGGAACCCATTCTCGATGAAGCCGCGTTGCCCAAGCTGTTGGACCGGATGCGCATCCATTGGGGCCTCATCATTGCGCTCATTTCCGCGCTTGGCGTTTATTTTCTTTTGAAACGAACGGTCTGGGGGTTTGAAATCCGTGCTGTCGGAGAAAACGCGTCCGCAGCCCGTCATGCCGGTATTCCTGTCACGGCAACCTTCATTCGGGTTGGATTGCTCTCCGGTGCGCTGGCGGGCCTTGCCGGTGTGGGTGAAGTTGCAGGGCTGAAAGGATATCTGACAGCAGACCTGTCACCGGGTTTCGGGTACTCCGGTATCGTCGTTGCCATGCTGGCAGGGCTGTCGCCTATAGGCGTTGTCTTTGCTGCGCTCTTTATTGCAAGCATCTTCGTCGGTGCAGATTCCATGTCCCGCGCCACCGGTGTTTCAAATTATCTGGCTGATCTGATCGTTGCGATGGCGCTTTTATGCGTTCTTGTCTCCGGCTTGTTCTTGAGGTTCAAGATCCGCTTCGTCGGCGCGCCGCATGCGAAGGAGGCCTCGAAATGATCGAGATCCTCGATATTCTTGTATCCGAAAACTTCTGGGCGGCCTCTTTACGCATCGCCACGCCGCTGATTTTCGGTGTCATCGGCGCGCTTATCTGTGAGCGTGCCGGGGTGCTCAATCTTGGGATCGAAGGCATTTTTACCGCAGGTGCCATGGCTGGCTGGATGGCGGTTTGGCTCGGAGCAGGGCTATGGGGCGGTGTGCTTGTCGCCGCATTGGCCGGCGGGCTGTTCGGGTTGCTTCACGCCATCCTGACGGTGCCGCTCGGATTGTCTCAGCATGTCTCGGGGATCGGCGTCACCCTGTTCGCGACATCGCTCAGTTACTTTATTTACCGGACCGCTCTGCCGGATGTGTCGTCGCCGCCGCGGATTGAAGCGTTTCAGCCGTTGGATATCCCGATCCTGTCCGATCTGCCGTTTATTGGTCCTGCATTGTTCCAGCAAACCTCGCTGACGTTTCTTGCACTGATCCTGGTGCTTGCGACAGGCTATGTGCTTTATCGCACGCCGCTCGGTCTTGCGATCCAGGCTGTGGGCGACAATCCGTCGGCTGTCGAATCGCAAGGGCTCTCGGTCTACGGCCTGCGTATGGGCGCAGTCGTTGTCGGCTCGTCGATCATGGCGCTGGGCGGAGCGTTTTTGACCATGTCGGCCTTTGATGCCTTCTTCTTCGGCATGGTCAATGGCCGCGGCTGGATCTGTATTGCTTTGACCGTTTTCGCCTCCTGGCGGCCCGGAAAAGCGCTGATCGGCGCGTTGTTGTTCGGTGCGTTCGACGCGTTCCAGGTTCGACTTCAGACAGAAGTCGGCAGCTTCATCCCTGGACAGGTCTTCCTGATGATGCCGTATATCCTATCCATTATCGCGCTGATCGTGGTGGCCAGGAAAGCTGATTATCCGCGGGCGCTGCTTGTTCCTTATTTCCGCGGCCAACGCTGACAGGTGTTCTTCGATGTCCTTCGATCTACTCGTTAAAAACGCTAACTTGCCGGATGGCCGGACCGGTCTCGACATTGCCTGTAAGGATGGTCGGATTGCGGCCGTCGAGGCCGGTATAACTGCGGACGCGGCAGAGGTGATCGATTCCACTGGGAAGCTGGTGTCTCCGCCCTTTGTTGACAGTCATTTTCACATGGATGCGACCCTCTCGCTTGGTCTGCCGCGCATGAACCAGAGCGGCACACTTTTGGAAGGCATTGCGCTCTGGGGCGAGCTGAAGCAGATCCTGACCGTCGATGCCGTGGTCGAGCGGGCGCTGAGATACTGCGATCTCGCTGTTTCGCAAGGACTGCTTGCCATCCGCACCCATGTCGATGTGTGTGATAACAAGCTCACCGGCGTTCAAGGCCTATTGGAAGTGCGCGAAAAGGTTAAGGACTACATCGATCTTCAGCTGGTCGCCTTCCCGCAGGATGGCCTTTACCGCTCACCGAGTGCTGAAACAAACCTTCTGAAAGCGCTCGACATGGGCGTTGATATCGTTGGCGGCATTCCGCATTTCGAGCGGACTATGGACGATGGAGCGAAGTCGGTTCGCCGTCTTTGCGAAATTGCGGCCGAGCGTGGCTTGATGGTCGACATGCATTGCGACGAGACCGATGACCCGATGTCCCGGCACATCGAGACGCTCGCCTATGAAACGCAGAGACTGGGTTTGAAAGGCAAGGTGGCCGGCTCGCATCTGACCTCGATGCATTCCATGGACAATTACTATGTCTCAAAACTTTTGCCGTTGATCGCTGAGGCTGAGGTGCATGCGATCGCGAACCCGCTGATCAACATCACGCTCCAGGGAAGGCATGACACCTATCCAAAACGGCGGGGCCAAACGCGTGTTCCGGAAATGCGTTCCTATGGCATCAACGTTGCCTTTGGGCATGACTGCGTGATGGACCCTTGGTACTCGATGGGTTCCGGAGACATGCTGGAAGTTGCGAGTATGGGCCTGCACGTGGCTCAGATGACAAGCCGTGAGGCGATCCGCTATTGTTATGACTGCGTGACCAGCCATCCAGCCAAGGCGATGGGGCTTGAAGGGTACGGTTTGGAGAAGGGCTCCAAGGCGGATTTTGTGCTTCTGCAAGCGCGCGATACCATTGAGGCGATCCGGCTCAAGGCCACCCGGTTGGCTGTTATCAAATCAGGCAAGGTGATCGCAACATCCGAACCCCGTCAGACGCGTCTTAAGATTGATGGCCGCCCAGGGCTGGTCGATCCGGCAGACTACGCCCCTAAGGAACATTAGGCCTCGCCAAATGTCACGGCTGTGGTTGACACACGGCGCCACATCCGATGCCATTGCTTCTGTTGGTTCAAGACAGGGGTGGCGCGATGAGACTGTTGGTCAAAGTAAGCGGTGAAGCTCTGGCCGAAGGATCCGCAGGTGTCTTTTCGGACGCTGCGATCTCCAGAGTGTGTTCTCACCTCGTTGCGCTCGCTGAAAACGGTCACGAAGTTGCGGTTGTCGTCGGTGGCGGAAACATATTCCGGGGCACCAGCTCCTCAGATTGGAACATTGAGCATGTCGAAGCGGACAATGTTGGCATGCTCGGAACCATCGCGAATGGCATTCTTCTTCGTGCAAAGGTGGAAGCAACATCGGACATCGAAGTCCGGCTGATGTCAGCCGTCGATATACCGGCAATTGGCGAGAAATACATCCGCCGGCGGGCGCTGAGGCATTTGGAAAAAGGCCGGCTCGTCATCCTGAGTGGTGGGATCGGGCAGCCCTTTGTGACCACAGATTATCCATCTGTTCAGCGTGCAGTGGAGCTGGAATGTGCCAGTGTTCTCTGTCTGAAAAACGGTATTGACGGGGTCTACGACAGCGATCCGAAGACCAACCCGGACGCAAAACGATATCGGACACTTTCAATCGAGACCGCGATCACCAACTCCTTGGGGTTCATGGATCGTTCAGCTTTGGTCTTGGCCAAACAGCACAATGTTCATGTTCATGTCATTGGTGTTGATACGGGCATAGATGTTGTCGACGCGGTTGCCAGCGATGCTGTTGGGACGCGTGTGTCCCGCGATGCTGAAAGCAAATTTTACTGAGTCCCAGTTTCGTGTGTTACTGGCAACCGGACAAGCGCCAAGTCATGGTTGCCGCTTGTGTGAACAACGGGATGTTCTTACCCTTTCCGGAAAGCGACGCCGGGTCGCAGGTGTATTTGATGGGTGGATTGCGAATGCCAAACACAGTTTTTCTGAGGTTTCAGCCGATTTGGGCCCGGCTTGCCGGTGTTTTTGTCTCTTTGTTTTGTGCAGCCGGTGGTGTGATGGCGGCTCAAGAAGAGGTCGTGATCGAGGGTGTTCCGGTCGTGGTCACCGAGGAATCCATCAAATGCGATATTGACCCGGCTGACGTTCCCAAGGACATCAGCGTCAAGCGGCTGGTGGACTGCAGTTCCGCAGAACTTGTCGAAATTGACCTGCCCGGAGAGAGCATCGCGGCCATCAAGTTTACGATATCTCCTGATGATAAAAAGATCTCTTCCGGTACCCGAGCCGAACTGCGCGACATGCATGTTGCCAAAAACGGTGATGAAACCTGGTACCGGTTCTCAACGCTTCTGCCCGGTGATTTTCCAATGGAGTCAAAGCACCGATTGGTGATGGCGCAATGGCACGAGCGGGTGAATGAAGGTCAGGAAAGCCTGCGGCCGCCCTTGTCCCATCGCCTCTGGGATGGCCGGTTTGTTGTCACTCTTTGGAACGGTGAGCGCATCAAGAAGCTTGGAACCAAAAAGGGCGATGGCGAGATCCTTCATTCGCAGCCAGAACTTCAGCGCGAAGTGTTTCACGAATACGCTTACAAAGTCGTCTGGTCGCCTCAAGATGATGGTGAAATTGTCGGTTGGCGGCGTCAATGCCAACCCATCGATTTAGGTTGCTCCAACGGCGTATGGGAAGAGTTCATCCGCTACAACGGAGCAACCGGTTATACCGACAAAGAGGTCAACGGCTATTATTTCAAGATCGGGCTTTACACCGTTCGGGAATTTGATGTGCCCTTCACGGCTTACCATAACGGGTATGGCAGAGGCGCTTCTGCTGCCGACATCGGCCTCACCGATCCGATGTTTCAATAAGCGGTTCTCCGCCGAGTGCTGATGTCAGCCGGCCCGCTGCACTCATGACGGCGGAGCCAAAGCTCTCAATCTTGTCTTTTGTAACCCGGCTTGTTGGTCCCGAGATCGACAAGCCGGCTGCAATCTCGCCATAGTGGTTGAATACCGGCGCTGCGATGCAGCGCATGCCGAGGTTTTTCTCCTCCCCGTCAATCGAATAGCCGCGCGTTTGCGCCTGAGCCAGATCGGCTTTCAGGAGCGGTGCGTCGCATAATGTGTAGCTGGTAAACCTATCCCGCTTGGAGCTCTTCAGGATCTTCTCACACTGAGTGTCAGGCATGAAGGCGAGAAGGGCCTTGCCGATCCCGGACGCGTGCAGGGGAGACAAGGAACCAGGCGGAAAGAAGGCCCGGATGCTTGCATGCGTTTCCACCTGACTGACGAACAGCACCTGATCTCCTTTTTGTATGCCGAGATTGGCGGTTTCGCCTGTCTCTTCCATGAGCTCCCTCAGGATTGGCCGTGCTCTCTCAACAAGACTGGTGCGGCGTAGGAAGCGGGCCCCCACGATGAAGGCCGCGGGCCCGATGTGCCAGAGTTGCTGGGCTTGATCGAACTCGACCAACCCACGCGTTTCAAGCGTAAACAGGATCCGGTAAAGCGTCGCATTGGATTCTCCGGTCTGGTCGGAGAGCGCCGACAAGGAAACGCCCGACTGGGTGCTTAAGTGCTCGAAAACCGCCATTGCCCGATCGAGTGATTTGATGGTGTTCTGACCGCTCTTGTCGTCCCAGGCGCGCGGCCGGCCCCGTGCCTTTCTCCCGGTGATCAAGTCGTTTTCGCGTTCTGGCATGAGACTGTCTCAACAATTTATTGAAAAACTAATTCATCATATGAAAAATATATCTATTTGACAATATTGATGTTTTGTTGGATTTTAATTTCTAAAAAAGTTTTTTAAAAAAATTGCACGCTCTAGCTGCACTCCGGTACCGTTTTATGAAACCGTGAGAGGAAACGGCCATGAGCTTTCAAAATCCTGTTTTTATTCCAGGTCCGACAAACATGCCGGAGGCGCTTCGCAAGGCGTGCGATATGCCGACACTGGATCACCGATCACCGCTGTTTGGCGAAATACTCCAGCCGGCACTGTCGGGTGTAAAAAAGATACTCAAGAGCGAACTTGCAGAGGTTTTCATCTTTCCATCGACCGGTACCGGTGGATGGGAAACGGTGATCACGAACACACTAAGCCCGGGTGACAAGATCCTGGCTGCTCGCAACGGCATGTTTTCGCACCGCTGGATCGACCTTTGTCAGCGTCATGGGCTGGATGTTGTGATTGTTGATGCGCCGTGGGGAACTGGTTTGCCAGCGGAACGCTATGAAGAAATTCTGGCCGCAGACACGCATCATGAGATCAAGGCGGTGCTTGCTACGCACAATGAGACGGCAACGGGCGTTAAATCGGACATTGCCGCTGTCCGCCGGGCGCTGAACAATGCCAAGCATCCGGCGCTGCTGTATGTCGACGGTGTCAGCTCCATTGCGTCCATGGACTTCCGTATGGATGAATGGGGCGTCGATGCCGCTGTCACGGGATCGCAGAAGGGTTTCATGCTTCCTGCTGGTCTGGCAATCGTCGGATTATCACCCAAGGCGCAGGCGGCTGTAGACAAGGCGAAGTTGCCGCGAACATTCTTCGATATTCGCGACATGCGGAAGTCTTATGCGGTCAATGCCTACCCCTATACACCTGCGGTTGGACTGCTCAATGGCCTGAAAACAAGCTGTGACATGCTGTTATCCGAAGGACTGGATAATGTGTTTGCCCGGCACCATCGGATCGCAGAAGGCGTGCGCGCGGCGGTCCATGCCTGGGGGCTTCAGCTTTGTGCGGGATCCCGTGATGTCTATTCCGACACGGTCAGCGCCATTCGAACCCCCGAGGGCTTCAACGCCACCGACATCGTCACCCATGCAGCTGGGAAATACGGTGTAGCGTTTGGCGTTGGCCTCGGGGAAGTGGCCGGCAAGGTCTTCCGGATCGGGCACCTCGGCAGCCTAACCGACGTCATGACTCTCTCTGGTTTGGCAACAGCGGAAATGGTCATGGCAGATCTGGGTCTTTCCATCAAACTGGGCTCAGGCGTTGCCGCGGCTCAAGACTATTACCGCACCGAGGAGGCCGTTTCCTCAAAGGAGGCCGCATGAAGACCGACGCCCTGAACTCCTACATCCCAACCCTGGAGGACATGCTGGTTGCGCATGAACGGATCAAGCCATACGTGCATCGGACACCTGTTCTGACGTCTTCGTTCCTGAATGATCTGACCGGTGCTGAGCTGTTTTTCAAGTGTGAGAATTTTCAGAAAGCTGGTGCCTTTAAGGTACGCGGCGCGTCCAACGCGGTCTTCGGTCTCGATGAAGAAACGGCCAAAACGGGTGTCGCCACCCACAGCTCGGGCAATCATGCCCTGAGCTTGTCCTATGCAGCGGGCCGGCGGGGCATCCCGTGTCACGTGGTCATGCCGCGCACAGCGCCGCAGGCCAAGAAGGATGCCGTTCGCGGCTATGGCGGCATCATCACCGAATGCGAACCGTCGACCTCCAGCCGGGAAGCCGTCTTCGCCGAAGTGGAGAAAAAGACCGGCGCTGAATTCGTGCATCCCTACAATGACCACCGTGTGATCGCGGGGCAGGGGACATGCTCCAAGGAACTGATGGAACAGACTGACGGTCTCGACATGGTGATCGCGCCGATTGGTGGCGGTGGCATGGTCTCGGGCACGTGTCTCACCTTGTCGAACCTGGCGCCGGAGGTAAAGATCTTCGCAGCTGAGCCGGAACAGGCGGACGATGCAGCGCGCAGCTTTCGTGCCGGTCACATCATCGCGGATGATGCTCCAAGCACGGTTGCAGACGGCCTAAAAGTACCGCTGAAAGATCTGACTTGGCACTTTGTCTCCAACTACGTCTCGGACGTCTTGACGGCGTCGGAGCAGGAGATTGTTGAGGCCATGCGGCTGACCTGGGCGCGCATGAAAATTGTCATGGAGCCGTCCTCCGCGGTGCCGCTCGCGACAATCTTGAAGAACAGGCACATCTTCGCTGGCAAGCGCGTGGGTGTCATCATCACCGGCGGCAACGTCGACCTGAACAAACTCCCTTGGACCCTTTGAAGCCGTTTCGGAGATCAAACTGATGAACGCAATAACTGGATTTGAAAAACTTGAGGTTGGGTACGACGTTCCGGCTGTCCCGGGTATGGACGAAGCGGACATCCAAACGCCATGCCTGGTGCTCGATTTGGATGCACTGGAGCGCAACATCAAGAAGATGGGCGACTATGCCAAAGCGCATGGTATGCGCCACCGCGTGCACGGCAAGATGCACAAGTCCGTCGATGTCGCCAAATTGCAGGAACGCCTCGGCGGGGCTGTCGGTGTTTGCTGCCAGAAAGTCAGTGAAGCCGAGGTCTTTGCCCGCGGCGGCATCAAGGATGTTCTGGTGTCCAACCAGGTACGCGACCCGGCGAAGATAAAGCGCTTGGCGCAGTTGCCGAAGCTCGGTGCCCGCACTTTGGTTTGTGTCGATGATATCGACAATGTAGTTGAACTTTCGGCAGCGACAGCAGAGGCAGGGACGACGCTGGAAGTCTTCATTGAAATCGACTGCGGTGCCGGCCGCTGCGGCGTAACGACGACGGAGGCGGTCGTTGAAATCGCGAAAGCCGTTGATGCAGCGCCGGGGCTGAAGTTTACCGGTATCCAAGCTTATCAGGGCGCCATGCAGCATCTCGATACGTACGAGGCGCGCCAGGAGAAGCTCGACGTTGCCATTGCCATGGTCAAGGATGCAGTCGCAGGATTGAAAGCGGCCTGTTTGGAGCCGGAACTGGTCTCCGGTGGCGGCACAGGGTCCTACTATTTCGAATCCAATTCAGGTGTCTACAACGAGTTGCAGTGCGGGTCGTATGCTTTCATGGATGCGGACTATGGCCGGATCCTGGACAAGGACGGCAACCGCATTGACCAGGGCGAGTGGGAGAATGCGTTCTTCATTCTCACCCAGGTGATGAGCCACGCAAAGGCCGACAAGGCGATCTGCGATGCCGGTTTGAAAGCCCAGTCGGTCGACAGTGGTCTGCCCTTCATTTTCGGTAGATCTGATGTTGAATACGTCAAATGCTCGGACGAGCATGGGGTGATTGCCGATCCAGATGGTGTCTTGCAGGTTGGCGAGAAGCTGAAGCTTGTCCCGGGCCACTGTGACCCGACGGCCAATGTCCATGATTGGTACGTTGGGGTCCGCAATGGCAAGGTTGAGACGGTCTGGCCGGTCTCCGCCCGCGGCAAGGCTTACTGATCCAGCACGTTGTTCGATATGGCTGAGCCCCGAGCGGGCTCGGCTTTTTTGTGGAGACACCTATGATCATTGTTCCTGAAAAGGAAATACCAGCCCTTCTGGGGCGGGCCGAAGCTTTTGAGGCAGTCGAAAGCGTATTCGCTGCAATGTCGAGCGGCGCTGCCTATAATTTTCCGGTCATTCGCGAAGCCATTGGCCATGCGGATGCACTATACGGCTTCAAGTCCGGCTTTGACCGGTCCTCGCTGGCATTGGGGCTGAAGTCCGGTGGGTACTGGCCAGGCAATGCCGACAAGGGTCTGACCAACCACCAGTCGACGGTTTTCCTGTTTGATGCGGACACCGGCAAGGCCAGAGCTATCGTTGGCGGCAATCTGTTGACGGCGCTGCGCACGGCGGCTGCTTCTGCCGTCTCGATCAAGCATCTGGCGCGCAAGGATGCAAAGGTTCTTGGTATGATCGGCGCAGGTCACCAATCCGCGTTTCAAATGCGGGCGGCTGCCGAACAGCGGTCTTTCGAGAAGGTGATCGGCTGGAACCTGCATCCTGAAATGCTGTCCCGGCTGGAAGAGACCGCCAAAGAGCTTGGTCTGCCTTTTGAGGCCGTAGATCTTGATCGTCTGGGGGCGGAAGCCGATGTTGTCATTTCCATCACATCCAGCTTTGACCCGATCTTGAAAGCAGCGCAGGTCACATCCGGAACGCACCTTGCCTGCATGGGCACCGACACGAAAGGCAAACAGGAAGTCGAAGCTGAACTGGTGGCCACGGCCGCCGTTTTCACGGATGAAGTCGCCCAGTCCTCGACCATCGGCGAGTGCCAGCACGCTGTTGCAAACGGGCTGATATCGCAGAATGACATCAACGAAATCGGGGCAGTCATTAACGGTAAACATCCGGGACGGACGTCAGAGGATGAAATCACCCTGTTCGACGGTACCGGTGTTGGTCTGCAGGACTTGGCTGTTGCTTCAGCGGTTGTCGACCTAGCGATCGAAAAGGGTGTCGCGATCAACGTTGATTTCTAACGGGGTTCGGCCAATCAATTTTCCAAGAACCTTGCCTGGGGCCAGCGGAAACGCTGGCCCTCTTTTTTGTTGGTGCGGATGTCATTGGTGATGCTTTTCAGTCTGGCGCCGCCTCGGACTTGATCCGGGGCCAAAGTGAATGATCAAGACGAATAGGGCTGATCACAAGGGCAGCCGAATTTATTGAGATACTGAATGCCAAAAAGAAAAGGGCCGCAGAAGCGGCCCAATCGATTTCGTAGGTTCTTACGCACTCGGATTACTCCGCCGGTAGAGAACCTTTGCCATGGCCGGCCATGCCGCCGGAGACTTCTTCGGTCGCTTCTTCGGACAGTTCATCTGGAAGGATCAGATTAAGGACAATGGCGATCGCTGCTGCGGGCAGAAGCCCCGTTGTCAGCAAGATCCGAGCTGTATCCGGCATATGCTGCAGCGCGCCCGGTTCCAGCTTAAGGCCCAGTCCGATGGTCAGGGCAATCGCGAAGATCACCATGTTGCGGCGGTTCCAGTTTACATCCGAGAGCATTGAGACACCCGCTGCGACAACCATTCCGAACATGACGATGACGCCGCCGCCAAGAACCTCAATCGGGACGGTGCGGATCAAACCGCCGACCTTTGGAACCAGCCCGCAGATGATCAGGAAAATGGCGCCGCATGTCACCACATGCTTGCTCATGACACCGGTCATGGCGATCAGGCCGACGTTCTGGCTGAAGGATGTGTTCGGAAACCCGCCGAACAAGCCGGCGACGGTGCTGCCCAGACCATCGGCGTAGGTCGCACCGGAAATTTCCTTGTCTGTTGCGTCACGGCCTGCACCACCTTTTGTAATCCCGGTGACGTCGCCCACGGTTTCGATTGCCGAAACAAAGCCCATGAGACAGAAGCCGATGACCGCAGCTGCGGAGATTTCAAACCCGTACTTGAAAGGTTGCGGCAGGGCGAATGCGCTGGCATTTGACCAGGAAGACGCAATGGTGTCGAAAGTGAGCATCCCGGTCATAAGCGCATAAATGTAACCTGCAATCAGGCCCAGCAGCACTGCAGAAACCGACAACATACCTCTGGCATAGAACTTGAGCCCAAGGGTGACGAAGATGACCACCAGCGCCGCAGACCAGTTGAGCAAAGACCCGTATTCCGGAGTGCCGATGGCCGGTACACCGCCGGCGGCGTATTGGATCCCGACCTTGACCAGTGACAGACCGATCATCGTAACGACCAATCCTGTGACAAGCGGCGGCAGGGCAAAGCGGATTTTCCCGATAAACAGACCCAGTACCGCATGGAACATGCCGCCGATGATGACCCCGCCAAAGACGGCGGCGAGCCCGTCAACGCCTTTGCCGGCGACAAGCGGAATCATGATCGGCAGGAAGGCAAAGGATGTACCTTGTACAATTGGCAGACCCGCGCCGACCGGGCCGAGCGTGATGGTTTGAAGCAGTGTTGCCACACCGGCAAACAGCATCGACATCTGGATTAGGTAAAGAAGCTCGGGAAAATCAGGTGAATTCGAACCGAAGCCGAAACCGGCAGCTCCCGCCACGATGATCGCGGGGGTCACGTTTGAAACAAACATGGCCAGGACGTGCTGGATCCCGAGCGGGATTGCCTTTGCCAAAGGCGGGGTATAGTTGGGATCGCGCAGTTGCTCCGGCGATCCGATCGATGCGTTACTCATGGTTTCTCCTCTGAAGGTCGATCGGATGTCCCTGTCTCGTTTGATGGACCGGGATCATCCTTTTTGTGAATCTCAAACCAGTTCTGGCGTGATCCCCACGGATGTGACTGCCAGCCCTCCCGGCACGGCAGGTTTTGAAAAGGTGAGCAGCCTGTTTCGCGCGGAGCGTGAGAGAACCGTGCGCAGGTCTTTTCTGGTCGTTGTGGTGAAGGTCGATGGGGACAGCACACTGCAAGTCGTAGACATACTTGCGCCCGCAAGATCTGAGCCGGTTGCCGGATTATCGGCGACCGGTGCCTGTAGTTTCCGTCCGGAAGAATGATGCGGGGATCCAGGCATGTTCTCTGACCCGTCTAACAATTGCTGTCATTTTTCTTATAAAGCAAAATAATCTTCTGACTTTCTTGTAAAATCAGAAGGTGCTTTTGGATATCGGCTGGTGCAAAACAATGCCTGTGCTCAGCATGATTGGCGGCAACAATGATTATTCAGGAGAGCCTTATGGCCGGATATCTAACCACCCATGTTCTCGACACCGCCCAAGGCTGTCCCGGCAAGGGGATCAAGATCGACCTTTACCGGATCTCCGGTGACAGCCGTATTTTCGTTCGTAGCCTCGTGACGAATAGTGATGGCAGGACAGACAGCCACATACTTCCGGCCGATGAATTCGAAACCGGCACTTATGAACTCGAGTTTTATGTGGGCGCATATTTCGATGAAGCTGGAACATCCCTGCCGGACCCAAAGTTCTTGGACGTCGTCCCGTTGCGCTTCGGCCTGTCGGAGGAAGCGCATTATCACGTCCCGCTCCTCGTCTCGCCATTTAGCTATTCGACTTACCGCGGAAGCTGATTGACCGGATATTGTTTTCAGCTTTGAGGAAGCCAGGGGCAGGGGACCTGCCTCTGGTTTTATTCTGCTGCTGTGGCGCGATCGCTGAGATCGGCATGCTTGATGACAAAGTCGACAAAGTGCCGAATTTTGGGATCCTGTAAGCGGCGGTGCGGATAAAGGCAGCCAAAAATTGTCGGCGGGGGCGGCGTGTCGGTGAGGATCTCCACGAGATCTCCCTTCCGCAAGTGCTCAGCAACATCGAACCGGGGTTTGTTGACAATACCGTATCCGCTGAGGGCCCAATCCGTCAGGACGTCGCTGTGATCGGCGTCGAACTTCCCGGAGACTTGTAGTTTTCGCGGCCCTTCTTTGGTCTCCAAGACCCAAAAATATTCCGGAGAATGCGGATAACGCAGCAAAAGGCAGTTGTGTTCGCCGGTCAAAAGATCATCTGGTGATTGCGGTATTCCATGCTTTTCAAGATATCCCGGAGCAGCGCATAGAACCCGCGGACAATCGGCGATCTTCCGCAGTTTCAAGTTGGAATCTTCCGGCGTGCCAATGAAGAAAGCAACGTCCAAACCGTCCGACATGATGTCGACTTTGCGGTCGGATAAACGCATGTGAACTTCTGTTGCGGGGAACTGTTCAACGAACTTAGGCACAAGCGGCGAGATGATCCGGCGTCCTGCACCGAGCGGTGCGGTGATCCGTAAAACACCGCGCGGCATATCGGAGAAACTCGCAACCGCTGCCTCTGCGTCATTGATGGATTCTAGAGCTTTTACAGCATGTTCGTAGAAAACCTTGCCGACTTCTGTCGGCGTCAGGGACCGGGTCGTTCTGTTGAACAACCGGGCACCAAGATGCTTCTCCAACTCCTTGATCCGCTTGCTGGCAACAGCTGGCGTCATCCGTAAATCCCGGCCGCCCGCCGTTATGCTGCCGAGCTCAACCACCCGCGTGAAGACCCGCAGGCTTTCCAGATAGGCCATCAGCAGTCCTCCCTCGTTCAGCTGTGTCCGGTCGCGATCGTTCTTCCGAGCCGTACCATTGATCCAATGGTGTGGTTCTAGACCGATTATCGCACAGGCATTTTCAATGGATTGTTGAAAGAATTTCCGGTTTAGCCAGATTTTTTAGAGGCGAACGCGGCCGTACGGTCCATGGCGAAATGAGAGCTTGCCGAGGACGCAATGAACCACCGCAATGAAATCCGGTTTCTTCTGAACGGCCGTGACGTCGCTGTCAAAGATGTCGAAGCCGACGCGACCCTACTCGATTTTCTGCGGCTGGATCGCCGGCTGACGGGAACCAAGGAAGGTTGCGCGGAAGGCGATTGCGGCGCCTGCACGGTTCTGGTCGGCAGGCTGCAAGACGGGCAGTTGATCTACGAGACCGTCAATGCCTGCATTCGGTTCATGGCGTCGCTTGATGGCAGTCATGTGGTGACCATCGAGCATCTGCGCGGCGAAAACGGCCAATTGCATCCAATCCAGCAGGCCATGGTCGACTATCACGGCAGCCAGTGCGGCTTCTGCACCCCAGGGTTCATAATGTCCCTTTATGCGCTGTGGATGGGAAATCCGGAGCCCACGGAAGCAGAGGTTGAAACCGCGATCCAGGGGAACCTCTGTCGCTGTACGGGTTATCAGCCGATCATCGCCGCTGCAATGGCTGCCAATCGGTATGGCACACCGGCGAATGATTTTCTGACAAAAGAACGCCAAGTAATTGCGGACCGGCTCTTAGCCTTGCGGGATGGCCGCAGGGTGGTTTGCGGTCCAAAGGACAACCAATCGATTGTTCCTTCTAGTCTTGACGATTTCGCTGACGTTCTGGCCGAATTTCCGCAAGCGACCATTGTGGCTGGGTCAACCGATGTCGGGCTCTGGGTCACCAAGTTCATGCGCCCCATAGGTCCGGCTGTCTTCATTGCACACCTTGAAGAGCTTAAATCCATTGCACTGACCAAGGATGCTCTGCAGATCGGGACAGGTGTGACATACACCGAAGCGCAGGAGAGCTTCTGCAAGGAATTCCCGCATCTTGAAGCCTACTGGGACCGGATTGCCGGTCAGCAGGTCCGCAATATGGGAACGATTGGCGGCAACATTGCCAATGGGTCACCGATCGGGGATATGCCGCCAGTCCTGATTGCACTTGGGGCTGAGGTCAAGCTGCGCAAAGGTAGCTTTACACGCTGGTTGCCGTTGGAAGACTTCTTCATCGAATACGGCAAGCAGGATCGCGCACCAGGTGAGTTTGTCGAAAGCATCTCGATCCCGCGTGCATCTGAACTTCAGCGTCACGGCGCCTACAAGATCTCCAAGCGACGCGACGAGGATATTTCCTCTGTCGCGGCCGGGATCAGTGTGACGGTGGAAAGCGGTGTGATTACCGAATGCCGGCTGGCGTTTGGCGGCATGGCCGGTACTCCGAAACGCGCAGCTGCGGCGGAAGCCGCGCTGACCGGGCAGGCTTGGGGACGAGCCGCTTTCACAGCCGCAGGCAAGGCGCTTGAGGCCGATTTCCAGCCGCTGTCCGATTGGCGGGCGTCCGCCGAGTACCGGATCACCGTCGCGCGCAACCTGCTGCAACGCTTTTTCCTCGCCCATGACGATCAGTCCGCAGAAGCGGCCGATCTTCTGTCCGCTTGATGACGAGAGTTCCATGAAACACGATACAATCACCAAAGCGACCGAAGCTGTCAGCGGCACTGTTCACACCAACCGGCACCATGACAGCGCGGAAAAGCATGTCACGGGCCGCGCGGAATACTGTGATGATATCGGCGAGCCGCAGGGGACATTGCACGCCTATTTGGGTGTCTCTTCTGTTGCGCATGGCTTGATCAAATCCATGGACCTGTCTGCTGTGTTGGCGGCTCCCGGTGTAATCGGGGTCCTGACGGCAGACGACATTCCGGGCGTGAACGACATCAGCCCGACAGGCCTAAAAGACGAGCCGGTTTTCCCGACGGAAAAAACCGAATTCCACGGTCAGCCGCTGTTTGCTGTGGTTGCCGAAAGCCGGAACGCAGCGCGCAGAGCAGCAGAGTTGGCCAAGGTCGATTATGAAGTGCTGCCCCATGCTCTGGATCCGCTCGAAGCTCAAGAGGTGGGGCATCCGTTCGTAACTGCGCCGCTTAAATTGGTGCGCGGTGAGATCGAACAAGGTTTTTCTGACGCAGACCACCGGATCAAGGGTCAGATCAAGATCGGCGGCCAGGATCACATGTATATGGAGGGGCAGATCGCCTTCGCCATTCCGGGAGAAGATGACGATGTTGTCGTGCATTGCTCGACCCAGCACCCGAGCGAGGCCCAGCACATGGTCGCGCATGTTCTTGGCTTGCCCTCCAATGCGGTAACAGTGAACGTCCGGCGTATGGGCGGCGGGTTCGGTGGCAAGGAAAGCCAGATGAACCTCTTTGCCGCTGTTGCCGCGATCGCGGCCAAGAAATGGAATTGCCCGGTCAAGATCCGGCCCGACCGGGATCAGGATATGACGGCGACCGGCAAGCGCCACGACTTCGTTGTCGATTACGATGTCGCGTTCGATGACAGCGGCCGCATCCAGGCCGTCGATGGTGTTTTCGCCGCACGCTGCGGCTACTCGGCGGACCTCTCAGGCCCGGTCACCGATCGCGCGCTGTTTCATGCTGATAACGCCTATTTTTATCCGAACGTCCGCTTGCGCAGCCGGCCGATGAAAACCAACACGGTTTCGAACACGGCGTTTCGCGGCTTTGGAGGGCCGCAAGGCGTTGTCGCAGCAGAACGGATGATTGAGGAAATCGCCTACGCGCTTGGCAAGGATCCTTTGGAAGTCCGCAAGGCCAACTTTTATGGAGAAGCAGGGGATGGGCGGACACTCACGCCGTATCATCAGGAGGTTGAAGACAACATTCTGCCGCGGCTGATTTCCGAGCTTGAGGAAACGGCCAATTACCAGGCGCGCCGAGATGCGATCCTTGCGTTCAACAAGGCGTCGAAAGTTATTAAGAAGGGAATAGCCCTCACACCGGTGAAGTTCGGCATTTCCTTCACCGCCACCTGGTACAATCAGGCCGGCGCTCTGATCCACATCTACAATGACGGCTCCATCCACCTGAACCACGGTGGAACGGAAATGGGTCAAGGGCTCAACACCAAGGTCGCACAGGTCGTTGCAGATGCCCTGCAAGTCGATTTTGAGCGCATCAAGATCACAAAGACCACCACTGAAAAAGTTCCCAATACCTCTGCGACGGCTGCGTCTTCGGGAACCGATCTCAACGGGATGGCAGCCCTCGATGCGGCTGAGCAGCTCAAAGCGCGGTTGACGGCTTTTGCCGCTGAACATTGGTCCGTTGAGCCAGAAACGGTCATCTTCCGCAACAATATGGTGCAGGTTGGTCAGGACGTCGTATCCTTCAGCGACCTGGTTCGCAAAGCCTATATGGCCCGGGTGCATTTATCGGCTGCCGGGTTCTACAAGACACCGAAGATCCATTGGGACCGTGCCGCCGGCAAGGGACGCCCGTTCTATTACTATTCCTATGGCGCCTCGTGCTCGGAAGTCTCCATCGATACGCTGACCGGGGAATACCGGGTGGAGCGGTCCGACATCCTGCATGATGTCGGCCGGTCTCTAAACCCTGTCCTCGACAAGGGGCAAGTAGAAGGTGCGTTCATTCAGGGAATGGGCTGGCTGACGACCGAGGAGCTGTGGTGGGACAAAGCCGGGCGCCTGCGCACCCATGCGCCGTCCACCTACAAGATCCCGCTGGCATCCGATCGGCCGCGTGTTTTCAACGTCAATCTGGCCGACTGGTCCGAGAACCGGGAACTGACCATCAAACGGTCCAAGGCTGTTGGCGAGCCGCCGTTCATGCTCGGCGTGTCCGTGTTTGAAGCTCTATCGATGGCGGTCGCCAGTGTTGCCGATTACCGGGAATGCCCGCGCCTCGATGCGCCCGCGACCCCTGAACGGGTGCTGCTTGCCGTCGAACGGCTGAAAGCAGGAGGTTAATGTTGTGACCGCGCTTTCTGCCAATGCGGTCGCGTTTTTTGATGCAGAAACCGCGATCATTCGCGTGGAGGTGACTGAAGTCCGTGGATCATCTCCACGGGAAGCGGGAACGGAGATGTTTGTCGGGGCAAAATTGCTCCAGGGGACCATCGGCGGCGGGCGGCTAGAGCAGATTGTGATCGACCGTGGCAGAGAGATGTTGGAGACCCGGCAGCTCTGGGACATGTTGGATGTCCCGCTAGGGCCGGAAATCGGCCAATGCTGCGGCGGGCATGTTCGCCTTCGCTTGAGTTGGATGAGCCGGGCGGATCGCCAGGAAGCGCTCTACCGGATCCGCAAGGAGAAGGCCGAGCAGCCGCACGTTTACATCATGGGTGCGGGGCATGTTGGACGCGCGATCGCTGATCTTCTTCAGCATGCTCCGGTGACATGCGTTCTGGTCGACATGCGCCAGGAGGAGCTGCAGAAGTGTGAGGCCACGGTCGACAAACGGTTGCGTGCACTGCCTGAGGTGGATGTGTTCAACGCGCCGCCCAAAAGCGCCTTCATCGTGCTCACCCACGACCATGGCCTCGACTTTCTTTTGACATCGGCGGCGCTGGAATTGGGGCATGCCGCATATGTCGGAATGATCGGATCGGCCACCAAACGCGCGAAACTGCGCTCATGGTGCCGGACCCATTGCGACGGCCTGACGATCGACCAGCTGACCTGCCCGATTGGGGCAACGGCCAGCCGCGATAAACGGCCGGAAATCATCGCTGCATTTGTAGCTGCCGAAGCGCTGACCGCTTTAACGACGGTTCAGCATGTCTCGGACAGCGGGGAGGAGGCTGCGCCGCTCGAAGCTGCGCAGTGAACCAATGGGCTTGCCGCGCCTGAGGAGAGGCGAGGTGTGCCTTTTTGACTGAAAGGAGACCCGGTATGCGGGTTGGGAGTTACGATTACAAACTGTTCTCAAGGGGCGATTTCAGCGCCTTTTGGGCACTGTTCACCGACAACCTTGTCAATCTGATGGTGCTTGCGGGCATCTGTCAGTTCGTCTTTCAAATGCCGGCGGAGATTGTCTATGGCCGGATCATTCCAGGCGCCGCTGTGGCAGTTCTGGCCGGCGTGGCCGTCTATGTCTTGCTCGCAAGACGCGCGGCCGCACAACACGGTCGGGAAGTAACTGCACTTCCCTACGGCATCTCCACTCCGGTGATGTTCGTCTATCTCTTCGGGGTGATCGGGCCGATCTACTGGTCCACGAACGATCCGGTTCTGGCGTGGCAGGTCGGTATCGGCGCCGGCTTCCTTGGCGGCATCGTGGCAGCGCTGGGCGCCATCATCGGTCCGTGGCTTAAAAAGGTGACTCCGCGCGCAGGCATGCTCGGCACATTGTGCGGCATTGCGCTGGTGTTCATTGGTTCGGTCCCCCTTGCGACCATCTTTGAAAACCCGTTCATTGGCTTTGCGTCGATGATCATCATCGTCTGGGGACTGGTTGGCCGTTTCCGTTTGCCTTTCAACATCCCGGCAGGGTTGTTGGCTCTGATCATCGGAACGGTCGTTGCTCTCTTGATCGGTCAATCCTCGATCAGTTTTGAAGGTGTCGGCTTCTATCCGCCGCTGCCATACTTCGGCGACCTGATTGCAGGTATCCAGCATCTGTTTGCCAACCCGGAGTTGTTCCTGGTTCTGGTGCCGGTGCAGATCTACAATTTCATCGAAACGATGAACAACGTGGAAAGCGCGGAAGCGGCTGGGGACCATTATCCGGTTGCAGCCTGTCAGATCACCGACGGCGCTGGCACCATTGTGGGTGCGCTGTTCGGTTCGCCGTTCCCGACCACCGCCTATATTGGACACCCGGCCTACAAGCGGATGGGGGCTCATTCCGGTTACATCATCGGTGTCGGCATTGTCATTCCGCTGGCGGCCATGTTCGGGTTCCTCGCCTTCTTGAGCAATCTGATCCCAGTTGCCGCAGCTGCGCCGGTTCTGGTGTTCGTTGCCCTCAGCCTCATCACCAACACCGCGCATGCCGTCAAGGTTGAGCATATGGCGGCCGTCACAATCGCGATGATGCCGCATGTCTCCGCGTTTCTGGTGGTGAAATGGGGTTCCTTGATGGGCGCGCTGAACGCAACTGGAGCTCAGGACGTTCTGCCGCTGGGCTCGCCGGAGCTGACGGCTGCACTGATGCAACAAGGCGCGCATTACGCTGGTCATTTGGCCCTGAGCCAGGGTGCGATCCTGACTGGACTGATCTGGGGCGCAATCGTTGCAAGTGTCATTGATGGCAAATTCCGGATCGCTGCTGGCTTTGCCTTTGCGGCCTTTGTGATGGCGTCGCTGGGTGTGATCCATTCGGCAACCTTGCACCTGCCCGAGTTTGGCGCCGTCAGCCTCGGTTATCTGATCGCCGCTGCCTTCCTTGTCATCTATCCGATCTTCCACAAGGAAGAAGCGATTGTGCCGGAAGCAGAAGGACTGCCCCGCCCGCAAGCCGCACCGGGCGAGTAATCCAAGCTGAAATAAACGCCGGGGCAGGCACTCTGCCCCGGCATCCAAACCTTCAGAAAGATGTGACCATGCAATCTGATCGCCTGATGCTCCGGGGACGCCTTTTGACGTTTAATGCGGAGCCTTTCGGAGCCGAAGACACGTCCGCCTACGATTACATCGAAGACGGCGCATTGCTGGTTGAAAACGGAATGATCCGTGCGAGAGGCGATTTCAGCGATCTGATCGGCGATGCCACTGGGGCGGAGATCGTCGACCATCGCCCGCATCTGCTGATGGCCGGGTTCATCGACACCCATATCCATTTCCCGCAGGTTCAGGTAATCGCATCTTGGGGCGCACAGCTGCTTGACTGGCTGAACACATACACATTTCCGGAAGAGACGCGATTTTCCGATGATGACCACGCAGCGGCCATGGCCTGCCGGTTTTTCGACCTGCTGACGAACCACGGAACGACCACTGCCGTTGCCTATTGCTCCGTTCACAAGGGCTCTGCGGAAGCCTATTTCGAAGAGGCCGAACAGCGCAATATGCGGGTGATCGGTGGCAAGGTACTGATGGACCGGAACGCACCTGACGGGCTGCGTGACACACCGAAAAGCGGCTATGATGACACCAAGGAACTGATCGCCAAATGGCATGGCAAGGGGCGGGCGAGCTACGCGATTACGCCCCGGTTTGCGATCACATCCACGCCGGAGCAAATGGTCATGACGCGGGCCTTGGTGCATGAACATCCGGATTGTTTCGTGCAGACGCATCTGTCTGAGAATAAAAACGAGATTGCCTACACACTGGAGCTTTATCCGGAGGCGCGGGACTATCTCGATGTCTATCAAAGATATGACCTGCTGAGCGACAAGATGTTGCTCGGTCACTCGATCCATCTGGAGCCGCGCGAGGTTGCCGTGATGGCTGAAACCGGATCCCGCCCGGTGTTCTGTCCAACCTCAAATCTCTTCCTTGGCAGCGGATTGTTCGATGAAGCACGGATGCGGAAGAACGGGATCATAAGTGCCATTGCAACAGATATCGGCGCCGGAACCAGCTATTCGATGCTGCAGACGCTGAACGAGGGTTACAAGATCCTGCAGCTGCAAGACCAGAAGCTTCATCCACTTCGTGCCTTCCATTGGATGACCCGTGGCAACGCTGTGGCGCTTGGCATGGAAGACAAGATCGGAACCCTGGATGCGGGTACGGAAGCCGATGTGGTCGTGCTGAATTCCAAAGCTACAGATGCGATGGCTCTGCGTATGGAACGTGCATCAAACATCTCTGAAGAGCTGTTTATCTTGCAAATGCGCGGCGATGATCGCGCCGTTGAGGAGGTCTATGTTGCTGGCCAAGCTCAAAAATCCGGGCGCCGAGCAATGGCCATTCCGGCGCTTAAACGCGTTCTGGAGCTTGCCTGATCATTCAGGAGGAAAGCTGCTTCGGCGAACTCACTAGTGTTCGCCGGGGCTGCCTTGGTCTCCAAGGAAGGCGATGACCGCTCTCCGCGAATGATTTCTCTGGCGCTTAAGCCCCCCAGGTGTCGCTGAGGCGGTAACCGGTGGGCCAGGGATCATCCGGATCCAGCATGTGCTGGTGAATCCCGCTGATCCATCCGCGGCCGCTGATCTCGGGGAAAATGGCAGGCTTTTCGCCAACCGACGTTTCTCCACAAATTTTTCCCGTGAACGTCGAGCCGATGATGGATGTCGCTTCCAAAGTCTGGCCGGCTTTCATTTGACCGCGGGAATGGAGCAGGGCCATCCGCGCGGATACGGCTGTTCCGGTTGGGGAACGGTCGACTTTGCCCGGTTGTATGGCAACGGCGGACCGAGCCGCGAGGCCAGTCGGGGTTTCCGACAGGGTTCCTGCAAACGCGCAAAAGGAAATGTGGGACCAGTCCGGCATCTTGAGATGCTTGAACCCCAGTTGTTCATTGGCGGCATTGGTGATGCGGACGCCGAGATGGGCGATGTCTTTCGCCTCGCTCTCTGTAATTTCAAATCCGAGTGACGCTGCATCGACAACCACGAAACTGTCGCCGCCAAAGGCCGTATCGACCGTCAACGTGCCAAGTCCCTCGACTTCCAGTGGGACGGACAGCTTGTCGGCAAAGCTGGCAACGTTCCGGACATGGATACGCTCAGCTTTGCCATTTCGGCAGTCGGCCCGCACGCGCACCAGCCCGCCCGGTGCTTCCAGAGTGAGCTCGGTGACCGGCTCTTTCATTTCGATGATGCCGCTGTCCAAAAGGACCGTCGAGACGCAGATCGAATTGGAGCCGGACATGGGGGGCGTGTCTTCCGGCTCCATGATGATGAAAGCTGCATTCGCCTCTGGATGTTTTGGGGGCACCAG
This sequence comes from Roseibium sp. MMSF_3247, assembly GCF_030733765.1. Classification (NCBI taxonomy): domain Bacteria; kingdom Pseudomonadati; phylum Pseudomonadota; class Alphaproteobacteria; order Hyphomicrobiales; family Stappiaceae; genus Roseibium; species Roseibium sp. MMSF_3247. Next base: position 332,670 of record NZ_JASHII010000003.1, on the reverse strand, counting down.
GAGATTGACATGCCGGAAGACACCGCCCCGCGGCTCGTTCAAGACGAAGTTTCGAAGGGTCTGATCCTGCGCGATGAAGCTGCGCTGATCCCAGATGGTTTCTCCTGGAGGTGGGGCGACACCTCCGACGATGACATCGCCGACTTCACCCTCGGCATGGCAGGAAATCACGTGCACGGTTTTCAAGCTACGCATATGGGTACCTCATGCATAGGAGGCGACTGGCTCGCCAAGGGCGTCGAAAATCGGTGTGATGCCAAGGCCTGGCCGGTTTGAAGCGGTCATTCGGCCGTTCTCGCGTTTTGGCGCACCCTCAGCGATATCGACTGTGCCATAGCTGTTGAAGTCTGTGGCGGAGAAGGTGAACTCGGACGGTGTCGACCGGGCCAGATGGGCGATCGTCGCCGTGGTGATGTCGCCGCCCCACGTGTCTTCAATGGTCATCGGGATGCCGTGCACAACACACAAATCCCGCATCAGCTTGGCCTTCGTCAGGCCGCCGACCTTCGAAATCTTCAAATTGATGCAATCCATGGCATCTTCGGCGAGGCCGCGGACCAGCATGTTCGGCCCGTCGATGACTTCATCCAGAATGAACGGCAGGGCCGTGCGGCGCCTGATAGACACGCTCTCTTCGTATGTCAGGCAGGGTTGCTCGATATAGACATCCAGCGCAGAGACCGCGCCAACAACACGTGCCGCCTCATGCCGGGTCCAGCCTGTGTTTGCGTCTGCGACCAAAATGTCGGAGGGTTTCAAGACCGCTCGTGTGGCTCGAATGCGCTCGATATCGTCATTGGCGTCGCCGCCGACTTTCAGCTGGAACTTGGTGTAGCCTTCTGCCGCATAGCCTTCGATTTTAGCGGCCATGGTTTCGGGTGCTTCCTGGCTGATCGCCCGGTAGAGCACAACATCGTCCTGCGCTGCGCCACCCAGCAGCGTATAGACCGGTTGGCCGGTTACCTTGCCCAGGAGATCCCAGCAGGCAATGTCGATTGGCGCTTTTGCGTAAGGATGACCGCGCAAGGCGGCGTCCATAACGCGGTTGACTTCGCCGATATTGAGCGGATCCAGGCCGATCAGATACGGTGCCAGCTCCTTGATACCTGAGCGCACGCCAAGGGCATAACTTGGCAGATAGGCCGATCCGAGCGGACAACATTCCGCATAGCCTTTGAGGCCATCATCGGTCAAAAGCTCAACAACGGTGCTGTCGAAGACATCAATGTAGTTGCCATTCGACCAGCTGTACCGGCCCTCCTTTAGGGGAAGGTCCACCTGGTAAACATTGATTGCGGTGATTTTCATGGTGCTCCTCCGATGAAGGGGTTCAAAAGCGGTTTGGCGAATACACCGCAGGGTCGATGGGGAACTCTGTGCCCGCGACGAATGCGCGGACCAATTCAGCAGTGCCAGCGGATTGGGTCAGTCCGAGGTGGCCGTGTCCAAAGGCGTAGATAACTCGTTTGTCTTTGGATGAGTGCCCGATCACCGGAAGGCTGTCCGGCAAAGAGGGGCGGAACCCCATCCATTGTTTTCCGGTTTTGCTATCAAGCCCGGGCAAAAAGGATCTGGCCTTCTCAAGAAGGATCTCGGCCCGCTTGTAGTTGGCGGGAAGATTCAAGCCGCCCAATTCAACAGCCCCACCAACCCGGATGCCGTCGTTGATGCGGGTGACGACAAAACCGTGGCCCGGGAAGGTCAGGTGCGTCTTCAAATCGAAGTCAGTTGCCGGAAGTGTTGTGTTGTAACCGCGCTCGGTTTCCAGCGGGATTGTGTGGCCGAGCGTCTTGGCCAAGTGGTGCGACCAGGCACCGGCAGCAACAATCACGTGCGATGCGCAGTGGGTTCCGTTTGCCGTACGGATCTCAACCCCGTTGCCCGTTGACCGGAGCTGCGTTGCGTTGGCTTTGATTATGTCTCCGTCGCGCGCCCGGAAGACGTTCGTCAAATGCGAAAGCCAGGCCGCTGGATCACAGGTGTTGATCCAATCCGGCGTGAAGCCGGCGAAAGAAAAGCGACTATCGATGCCGGGCTGAATGTCCGCGATCTCTTCCGCGGACTTTAGAAGCGTGAAATTGACCCCATGTTTCCGGCGCAACTCCCAATCGGGCAAACTGGCCTGAAACTCCTGTTCACTCTCGTAAAGCTGCAACTGGCCGTCTCTGCGGATCAGCTCGTCAGCTGAAGTGTCTCTGATCATTGTTTCCAGAGCCTCCTGAGACAACGTCATCAAGCTGGCCTGTGCCGCGAGGCTTTTCCGGTATCTGTCGGGCAGGCTGGAACGCCAGAAGCGGACCAGCCAGGGAAGGATCTTGAACGCATAAGCAGGGGGAACGGACAAAGGTCCCAAGGGATCCAGTAGCCACTTGGGCGCCTTGCGCATGATGCCAGGCGCGGCAAGCGGCATGATGTCTGCAAAGGCAAAAGCACCGGCGTTCATGTCCGAGGCTCTTGGACTGCTGTCTTGCCGGTCGAGGACGGTCACCTTGCAGCCGTCCGCCTGAAGGGCGAGGGCTGCGGAGATGCCGATAACGCCGGCTCCGATGACAATCACGTCTTGCACGTTGGGATCCACTTGAAACTTGAGTGGCTGTCCCGCCGGGCGGTCATTGGCGGGACAGGAACAGGCTTATGGGAGGGTGTACGCAGTCTTAACCGTCGTATAGAATTCCGCGGCGTAGCGTCCCTGCTCGCGGGAGCCAAAGCTGGAGCCTTTCGTTCCGCCAAACGGAACGTGGTAGTCGACGCCAGCGGTTGGAAGATTGACCATCACCATTCCGGCTTGGGCATTCCTTTTGAAATGTTGCGCGTGTTTCAGCGAGGTGGTGCAGATGCCTGCGCTGAGACCGAATTCCGTATCATTGGCTGTGGCAAGGGCTTCGTCATAGTCCTTGACCCTGATGACGGACGCGACCGGCCCAAACACTTCCTCACGGTTGATCCGCATGGCGTTGGTGGTTTCCGTGATCAAGGCCGGAGCCATAAAGAAACCACTTGTGGCGAGCTTCAGTTGTTGGCCGCCCAGAACCTTGCCACCTTCGTTGCCCGCGATGTCGACATAGGAAAGGTTCTGCTCGAGCTGACGTTGATCGACCACGGGGCCCATCTGTATGCCGGATTCTAAGGCATGACCGACCTTGAGCGCCATCATCCGATCGTAGAGCGTTGCCACAAACTGATCGTGGATCTTCTCCGTTACGATCAACCGGGAGCCAGCGGTGCAGCGCTGACCAGTGGAGAAGAAAGCACCATTCAAGCAGGCATCGACGGCAAGTTCCAAATCTGCGTCGTCTAGAACCACCATCGGGTTCTTGCCGCCCATTTCCAGCTGAACCTTTTTTAGGTTTGCTCCGCAGGCCGCAGCGATCCCGCGGCCCGTCGGCACCGAGCCGGTGAAGGAAATCGCGTTGACCTTGTCGCTGTCGATCATGCGCGGGCCGAGTTCCGAGCCCCGGCCCATGACCAAGTTTACGACACCAACTGGCAAGCCGGATCGGGAAATGATCTCGACCAGCGCATGGGCGCATCCAGGCACCAGTTCCGCCGGTTTCAAGATGACGGTGTTGCCGTAGCAAAGCGCCGGTGCGAGCTTCCAGGCTGGAATGGCGATCGGAAAATTCCATGGTGTGATCAATCCGATGACGCCGACCGGTGCGCGGGTGATATCGATCTCCACGCCAGGCCGGACAGAATCGAGCCGGTCACCCGTTTGGCGAAGCGCTTCGCCGGCAAAGAACTTGAAGATCTGGCCCGCACGCGCGGCTTCACCAATACCCTCTGGCAGTGTCTTGCCTTCCTCCCTGGAAAGCAACGTGCCGAGCTCTTCCTTGCGCGCCAGAATTTCCGTTCCGATGAAATCGAGCACGTCGAAACGTTGCTGTGGCGTGGACGCGGCCCACTCTGGAGCTGCTGCATGCGCTGCGCCGATGGCCTTGTCGAGATCCGCCACAGTCCCCTTCGCTGCATGGCCAAGAATGTCGGTCGTGTCCGACGGGTTCACGTTGGGAGTGCTCTCGGCTGTCGCTAGCCATGCTCCACCGATAAAGTTATTATAATCCATGAGGTTGTCCAATTTTAGGGCCGGATCCCGAAGCGGTAGGGATCGGCAGGATTGAAAATCAGGTGCGCGTCGGAGGTGACAAAGGCCTGTCCGGTGATCGTTGGAATGACGCCTTTGCTGGTGCCCGGTTGGTAGCTGATCCGGTAAGTGCTGCCGATGACACTTTCCTGAAGCCAGTCTTCTCCAGGTGCAAGCACACCGTCTTCTGCAAGACAGGCAAGTTTGGCAGAACATCCCGTGCCGCAGGGGGAGCGGTCATAAGCACCGCCGGGGCACAGCACGAAATTTCTGCTCTGTGCGGTTGGACCTTTCGGTGGTCCGAAGAGTTCGATGTGATCAATCCAGGCACCACCCGTACCTGTTACGCCCGCATTTTCGAGCGCTTGCCGGATGCTCTTTGTGTAGGCCGTCAGGGCCGAAACGTTGTCCAGTGTGAGCTCAATCGGGCTGTCCTTGACGAGAAAGAACCAGTTCCCGCCCCAGGCAACATCTCCGGTAACTTTGCCCTGGCCCGGAACGTCAACCGAAATGCCCTTGTGAAGGCGATAGCTTTCAACGTTCACCACGGACACGGTGTTGGCGTCCTGGAGATCCACGTCCACGATGCCAACCGGTGTCTCAAACTTGTGCCGGCCGGGTGCAATCCGGCCCATGTGCGCCAGTGTTGCCGCAAGGCCAATGGTCGCGTGTCCGCACATGCCAAGGTTTTGCAGGTTGTTGAAATAGATCACGGCCGCGGTGCAATCCGGCTGGCTCGGCGGCAGTAGCAAGGCGCCAATGATCGCATCATGGCCGCGCGGCTCGAGCACGATGGAAGCGCAGAAATCCATATGCTCGGCTTCCAGCCGGGCAGCCTTTTCGGTCAGGGAACCGGACCCAAGATCCGGACCTCCATCCACCACCAGCCGGGTTGGTTCGCCTGCGGTATGGCTGTCGATTACGCGCATTCCGCTAGCACTCCGCCTTGTCCACACCAGTCGGCATACCAGGCTTTGAAAAGCTGATATTGTGCTTCGATGTAACCGCGTTGTGCATCCGTCAGGGCGTCTGTTTCATTGAAATGCAGCCGGTATTCATCTTCGCCGTTCAGCACCATCAGGTGCTTGTAATAGAGAACAAGATCCGGCCCTTCATCGAAGCTGGAAAGGACACCTAGCGCTTCTTCCAGTTCTTTCGCGCGGGTCCGTGCTTCGGCGTTTCCTTGCGCTGCTTTTTTGCAGAGAGCCACAAGATGCAGAACGGCGTCTGGCAGGGCGTTGCCAATGCCGGTGATGGCACCGGTTGCGCCGCAATTGACGAAGCCGTGGTAGACAGCAGTGTCGACCCCCACCATCAAAGTTACATCAGCGTCCTGGGACGTGATGTTTTCCGCCGCATAGCGCAGGTCATCGTGACCGCCGAATTCCTTGAAGCCGATCAGGCTCGGGAACTCCTTGCGCAAGTCAAAGAATAGATCGGCGCGGGTCGCAAAACCATAATAGGGGCTATTGTAGATGACGGCCGGAAGGTTCGGCGCAGCAAACAAGATAGCGCTGAAATGGTTGCGCTGGGCAATCGGAGAAATGCCGCGGGACAGGACCCGTGGGATCACCATCAAGCCATGGGCCCCGACCTTTGCCGCGTGGGCCGCATGGGCCACGGCTGACTTTGTGTTGACCGCGCCTGTGCCGACAATTGTCGGCACTCCGGCCTTGACGAGGCGCTCAACGCCTTCCATCCGTTCTGCATCAGTCAAAAGCGGCCAGTCGCCCATGGAGCCGCAGTAAACGACTGCTGACATGCCCTTTGAAATGAGTTCTTGTCCCTTCTTGACCAAGGCATCGAAGTCCGGTGTCCGGTCTGCGTTGCAAGGGGTCATCAGTGCGGGAATGGTGCCTGAAAAGATGTTTGAGGACATTGCCTTCTCCTTTGGAGTCGAGCCGGACGGCCGCCGGAAATACTGAGCGTAAACCGTTGGGGCCGAATTTTGAAACAGTGCTGTTAGCGGACGTTGGACAGGAACTTGCGCGTGTGCTCGGACTGCGGATCGCCAAAGACCTGACCTGGAGGTCCGATCTCTTCCATGACGCCGTGATGAAAGTAGGCGACCCGATCGGAGACATCGCGCGCGAAGCCCATTTCGTGGGTCACGCAGATCATCGTCATGCCTTCTTCGGCAAGCAGGCGCATGGTATCGAGAACTTCGCCAACCAGTTCCGGATCGAGTGCGGATGTGGCCTCGTCGAACAACATGTAGGTTGGTTCCATCGCAAGGGCGCGTGCGATGGCTAACCGCTGCTGCTGCCCGCCCGACAATGCATTCGGATAGACATTGAGCTTGTCTGCCAATCCAACATGTTTGAGCTGCTGTTCGGCAATTTCTTGGGCATCCGCCCGTGACTTGCCTTTTACAATCCGTGGCGACAGAGCGACATTTTCCAGCGCTGTTAGATGAGGGAAGCTGTTCCATTGCTGAAACACCATGCCGAGTTTCTGGCGCAGTTTGTTGATGTCGGTCGCTTTGTCATGGACGTCTGTTCCGTCGACAACAACAGATCCTTTTTGGATTGGTTCCAGGCCATTGATGCAGTAGAGCAGCGTCGATTTGCCGGAGCCTGATGCTCCAATGACAGACAGAACTTCGCCCTTTGCAACGTCAAGGTCGATGCCTTTGAGGACCTGAAGCGCGCCGAAGTATTTCTCAAGACCGCGAATCTCGATCATTGGGCCCACCTTTTTTCCAGTTGTGCGGCATAGCGCGCGATCGGATAGGACAGCGCGAAGTAGAACGCGCCAGCGATAGCGAGGATCAGGAAGGGTTCCTGTGTCCTTGTGATGAGGATCTGGCTGGCTTTCAGGAGTTCGACATAGCCGAGGACCGAGACCAACGCGCTGTCCTTCATCACGCCGAGGGCAACGCCAACCCATGAGGGGAAGACGGCACGGCCACCGATCGGGAGAACCACATGGCGCATGTCCTGCCAGTAGCTCATGCCGAGTGAGCGGGCCGCCCGGCGCATCGGTTTTCCGACGGCCTCGATGCCGCCGCGGGCAACGTTCGCAACCAGCGACGCCGTGTAGATCGTCAACACGACAACGCCGGAGCCGAACGGACCAAAATCCAGTCCGATGATCGGAGCGAAATTGTAGAAGAGAACCAGCTGGATGATCAGTGGAACGGAGCGGAAAATATCCAGGACAGGGGCCAGGGTGACAGCGCCGAGGAATTTCGCCTCATAGAGGATCCAGCCGAAGAGAATTCCAAGAACCGTGCCGGCGGATATCGAGACTGCGGAAATCCAGAGGGTCCGGAGGGCTGCTTCGCCCAAGAACCACAGGTCGTTGATACCAAATCCGCTGAAGAAACTTATGGATTGTTGCATATCAGCCTCCTCAGTACCGGAACAAACGCCAGGCAAGCAGCCGGGATGCCCCGAGGATGACCTTTACGATCACGTAGTAGATGATCGCGGTCACGGCGAAATATTCGAAGATGCGGAAGGTCCGGCTGGCGAAGAATTGGGTTTCGCCGCTTAGCTCACGAAACCCGACAAGCATGCCGAGCGAAGACATCAAGACAGCCCAGACCAGCTGGTTGGTGAGCGGGTGGTACACGATGCGGAACACTTGCGGGATGATGATCCGGGTGTAGGCCTGCCAAGCGGACATGCCGAGACTGCGCGCCGCGCGCAGTTGCGTGTCGGGGACCGACTGAAACCCGCCACGAAAATTCTCAGCAAGGTATCCGGCGCAATTGAAGCTGAGACCGGCCAGAACGATGGTAAACGGCGACAGGTGCAAACCGAACGCGCCAAGCCCGAACCCAAAAAAGAACAGTTGGAACAGGGCAGGGGTGTTGCGGGCCAACTCGATCCACGCCGATGCGAGCCAATGCAGCGGTCCTCGCAAGTGCAGGCGACTGAGCGCCAAAGCGAGACCGATGATGATGCCGATGATCATCGAAAGCGTCGCGACTTGCAGCGTGAGCAGGCCCGCTTCCAGAAGATCGGGCAGGCTTTTCATCACCGGCCGCCAATGGAAATTGTAGTCAAACATTCTCAGGATGCTCCGGCAGATCCAGCACAATGCGGGTTGGATGGCTGCGGATTGAGGTTTTGCGAAGCCATCGGGTCAATGGCCGCGAATGTTTTCGGGAACAAGGTTGCAGGGCATGCCGCGGTGGGAGAGGCGGTATGCCCTGCAGGACGTCAGTACATGACGCCCGGGATGCGCAGTTCAGGCGCTTCACCACCGACATATTTGCCCCAGAGCTCCGCATAACGGCCGGAACGGACTTGGTGTGTGACGAAGAGGTTGAGGAAGTTCAGCCAGGTCACGTCTTCGCGCTTGCCGACAACCGATGTGTAGTCTGTGGTCCAGGGCATGCGCGGCCCCGCAAGAACGGTGTCATATTGTTCGGTGATTGGCTTTACGGCTGTATTTGTCGTGATGCCAATGTCAGCCTTGCCCTGTGCGACGGCGAGAAAGACTTCGTTTTCGGACTGATAGCCTTGGTAGAGATGCTCTTCACCCCATTCCTCGGCGATTTTCAGCCACTCTTGTTCCGGGACAGTGCCAATCGCTCCCGCAACACGCTTGCCGCGGATGTCTTCAAAAGATTCGATACCGCTGTCAGCGTTGACAACACCTTGCGCGTAGTAGATCGCGTAAGGAATTGTGAAGCCGACGGTGCGTGCGCGCGCCAGACTGTCGGATGTTGCGCCAAAGACAACATCGGCCCTGCCCGTTACGATGACCGGCAGGCGCTCGGCCCAGGTGACCGGATAAATGGTTGCCTCGACCTCAAGCGCGGCAGCGAGGTCCTTGCAGTAGTCGACGTCAAAACCCGCCGGTTCGTTGTTGGCGTCCCGATATCCGATTGGCGGAAAGTCGAGCACAACGCCGCAGCGCAGCTCCCCGCGATCGACGACATCATCGAGCGTATCTGCCTGGGTTGGAAGCGCAGCTGCGAGTGAGAACAGCGCGGCGGCCGTGAAATTCCTGAACATGATTTTCCCCTCTTCTTTTCGAAGATTTTTGGTCAGCGCCAAATTGATAATCTAAATTGGATCCAATATTCAATATAAAATATTCAAAAAAGTTCCTGCTGTACCGGACCGGGGCGTTCGATTAAAAAAGACGGGGAATGGAGAGGCGTTGGTATGAAACTGAAATCAATGGATATTTCCGCCACAGCATCGGCCTCGTCGATTGTCTTTGATGCTTTGCGGAACGCCATTATCGAAGGGCAGCTGGAGGAGGGTGAACCCCTTCGTCAGGATGAAATAGCGCGCCTTTTCAACACGAGCCGGATTCCTGTTCGCGAAGCGATTTCACGGCTTGAGGAACAGGGCCTGGTGAAAACGCAGCGGTACAAAGGCGCGGTGGTCGCCGGTCTGTCGCCGGAGGAGGTTGAAGAAATCTTCAACCTTCGAGCACTTGTGGAACCTGAGATCATCAAGAACGCTGTGCCGAGGATGTCCAAAGAAGTGCTGGACCAAGCGCGCGCGAAGTGTTCCGCATTTTCAGAGTCCAAAGACCCGATGGAATGGGGCAATCTGAACAGAGATTTTCATGAGACGCTCTATAGCGCGAGCAATCTCAGTTACTTCCTGGAAATTGCCGGAAATGCGATCGATCGGGTTGAGCGGCAGATCCGGGCTCAACTTGTTATGAGCAATGGGATGGAGCGAGCCGGCCGGGAGCATTTCGCCATTCTTGATGCTTGTGAGAGCGGTGAGGCTGACACGGCGGCCGAGTTGACCAAGGCTCATATCGAGGGTGCGAAAAAGTCGTTGCTTCAGTTTTTGCCGAAAGCTTGAAGCCATCTCATTGTTCTGTTTGTCTTCCCGCTTACATAGGCGTAACACAGAGCGGCCTCAGCCCCGTCTCGCTGATGGCTATGTTTTAGTTTTCTGCTGAAAGGACACCTTTGTCATGTCACTTCGTATCAATGATGTTGTTCCGAATTTCACCGCTGAAACGGATCAGGGGCAAATCACATTTCACGACTGGATTGGCGACAGCTGGGCTATCCTTTTCAGCCACCCGAAAGACTTCACACCGGTCTGCACCACGGAATTTGGCGCTGTAGCGCAGCTGGCGGCTGAGTGGGAAAAGCGCGGTACGAAGGTCATCGGCGTTTCTGTGGACAGCGCGGAAGATCATAAGAAATGGAAGACCGACATTGAGAAAGTGGGTGGCGCGGCAGCCGGTTTCCCAATCATCGCAGATGAAGGTTTGGCTGTTTCAAAGGCATTCGACATGCTGCCGGCTGAAGCTTATCTCCCGGATGGCCGGACACCGGCTGACAGCGCGACTGTACGCTCCGTGTTCATCATTGGTCCGGACAAGCAGTTGAAGCTATCAATGACGTACCCGATGACTGTTGGCCGGAACTTTGCCGAAGTTCTGCGCGCGCTCGACGCGCTGCAAACCTCTGCGAAAGGTGTCGCAACGCCCGCCAACTGGGAGGTTGGTCAGGATGTTATCATTCCGCCAAGCGTGAGTGATGAAGATGCGAAGGCAAAGTTCGGCACATTTGACGCGGTTCTGCCTTACCTGCGTAAAACCAAAATGCCGGCTTAAGACAATACGGCTTCTCTCTGGGATCTGAGAGCTTGGACATTTGGCAAGCAAGCCTCGCGGGACTTTCGGTCTCTGCGAGGCTTCTTCTGAAGAGCGTTAGCCGACGATCAGCTGTTTGAGCTGAAGCGATTCGTACTCGAGCTCCTGTAGCCGGTAATTGACGACATCGCCGATCGTCACGATCCCGACCACAATATCGCCGTTGACCACCGGCATGTGCCGGAATTTGCCTTTGGTCATGGTTTGAAGAACTGAAATCAATCGGTCTTCCGGGGAGCAGGTTTTTACGTCCCGGGTCATGATGTCTTCCACTTTCTGCGAAAGTGTTTGACCGGGTGTCTCTGCAAGACGCCGCACAATGTCTCGTTCAGACAAGATGCCTTGGAGCTTTCCGGCAGCATCTTTGACGATCAAGGCACCAATCCGCTTTTCTTTCAGCTGTACAACAGCTTCATGAAGCGTGTTTTGGGGCCTCAAGGAAAATACGTCCTTGCCCTTGGACTCCAAAATCTTGCCGACGGTCGCGGTTTCTACCGACGCATTCGTTACAGGGGTCTGGCTGTGTGTCTTTTCTTGAATCTTGTCTTTTCGGCTTGGGGCCTGATAAGAGCTCGGCATGAATATCGCTCCCTGTTGCTATGTCCAAGTATGACATGGACGAACAGCTTACCCGAAACTCAGCGGTTTAAGGAACTCTAGAAATTGGCTGACTTCACGCTTACGCCGCTGGCCGCGACGATCATCTTCGTCATCGCGTGCTTTTCCGGGTACCAATATCGGCGGGTTTGGGTGAAGGAAGGACCGAGCTGGCAGTTGTGGGCCTACGGTCTTGCTGCCGGTGGATGTTTGGCGTTGGTCGCCTTTATTCCGGTACAATAGATCGAAGGCACCGGCCGAATCTGGGGGTTAGCCTTCCATTTCAGCAAGTTGCTTGCGTGCGCGTGGGCACTGCAGGCGGTCGCGGAGCGGGCTATCCGGGTCGATTTCCTTTTTGCAAACCATGCAATGGTCTGCGCCGGAAATTGCGTTCAATCCACCGCAGCTTCCCTTGATTGTTCTGCCAGAAAAAATCACGCCGATCGCCATACCAAGGATGACGGTCAAGAGCAGCGCGAAAGCCAGAACAAACGTTTCCACGATGGATACCCTTTGATTCGGTTATCAGGCCTGAAGTTGCTTGAACTTGTCGCTGGCGACTGAAGCGAAGCCGTTTTCTGCATCGGTGCTGCGATCAATAAACAGAACAGCAATATCACGTTGATTCGCGATTTCCAAACCACGCTCGGTTCCGAGCACCAACATAGCGGTCGACCAGGCGTCCGCAAGCATGGTGTTTTCAGCAAGCACCGTTGCGGATGCCGTCTTGTGGGTGATCGGCGCTCCAGTGTGTGCATCGATGATGTGGGAGAACCGTTTGCCGTCGCGTTCAAAATAGTTTCTGTAGTCGCCGGATGTCGCCATACCCATGTTGGAGACACTGGCTACCTGGTATGCGGAACGGGTGTAAGCGGTCGGCGTTTCGATGCCGATTTGCCAATCCATGCTGTCAGCGTTGCGCCCGGAAACATAGAGGTCGCCGCCGATCTCGACCATGAAATCGCTGATGCCAAAGGAGGCAACAACTTTGGCCATCTGGTCGACGCCATACCCCTTGCCGATGGATGGCAGGTAGAGTTCGGCTTCCGGATGGCTTTTGCTGATTTGCGTACCGTCGACTTTGAGGCCATCTGTTTGGCCGGAAACCTTGCGCGCGGCTGCCAAAGCGGTTGCTTCAGCTGTTGCGGGGCGGCCTCCGCCTTTGGAACCAAAGCCCCAGGCTTCGATTACCGGGCCAAGTGTGATGTCGAACTGGCCGGCACTGGCAGCGTTGATCTCACGAGAAGCGCGGACAACTTCCGCAAATCCTTCAGAGACTGTGACCGGCGCGGTGGAGCGCAGCGCATTGAAGCGTGAAACTTCCGAGGATGCGTCCCAGTTGGACATTTGAGCATTGACCTGAGCCAAGCTTGCCTCCAACGCTTTCTTAAGCGCTGCCTGGTCAACATTCCGATTATGATCAACCCCGGTTACTGTGTAGCTGGTTCCCATCGTGGAGCCGGAAAGCTCAACGATATCCGATCCACCTTTACAGGCCGCCAAGGTCAGCGACATCAGGATGAAGCTGCGCCGGGAAAATACGATATTGTTTGGCACGGTATGCATCTCCGATTGATCATGTGCGAAAAGTGTCGCGCGTTCTGCGGCGCTTTTCATTGGTTTTCAGGACCGATTCAACAAAAAAATGGACGACTAGGGCAAAAAAATGCTTTTTCAACTCGTGAAAACATAGCATATGGCGCCCTAACGAATTCTGGAGGCCGGATGCGTGCAAAGTTTTAAGCTGAAAAAAGGTCTTGATCTACCCATCACGGGAGCGCCGGTTCAAGAAATTGACGCAAAGGACAAGATCCAGAACGCTGCAGTCATTGCGGCAGACTATATCGGATTGAAGCCTCGTCTGCTCGTTCAAGAAGGTGACGCGGTCGGGGCGGGTGCGCCTGTTTTCTTCCACAAGGACACGCCCAACGTCATGGTCACGGCTCCGGTTTCTGGCCGGGTGAAGGCAGTTAACCGCGGTGCGCGTCGTGTTCTCATCAGCGTCGAAATCGAAGTTGATGCGTCAGCTGCTGATCCGGTTGACTTCTCAGACGTTGGTGATGCCGCAACGCCGGAAGGTCTGACAGAACGTCTGTGTGCGTCCGGGCTTTGGACATCATTCCGCACGCGTCCCTATTCGAAAGTTCCTGACCCGGAATCGCGTCCTGCTGCCATTTTCGTGACAGCCATGGACACGGAACCGTTGACCGCCGATCCGACGATCGTGATCGCGGACCAGGCTGAAGCGTTTGAAAAAGGCCTTGCCGCGGTTGCAACGTTAAGTTCGGGCAAGACCTATTTGTGCTGTGAAACCGGAGCCAATATTCCCGGCCTCACGATGCCGGGGATCGAAGTCGCTGGGTTTTCCGGCCCGCATCCGGCTGGACTTGCAGGAACGCATATCCACTTCTTGGACACGCCAAGCGCTGAAAAGACGGTCTGGACCATTGGATACCAGGACGTCATCGCGATCGGACGTCTTCTGGAAACCGGTAAGCTGGACTCCACTAGAATCATTGCCTTGTCGGGACCGTTGTGCACCAAGCCACGTTTGATCCGCACTATCTCCGGTGCTTCAATGATCGAATTGAGTAACGGTGAAATATCTGGCGATGTTCCGGTTCGAATGATCTCCGGGTCAGTGTTGAGCGGCCGATTGGGAGAGGGCGTAAGCGCCTATCTTGGACGCTATGCACGGCAGATGACCCTGATTGAGGAAGATCACAAACAGATCCCGATGGGCTGGATTCGGCCAATGCCGTCCAAGTTTGCACTCCAACCTGTCTTGGGCTCGGCTTTCTCAAAGAAACTCTACGCATTGACGTCCAATTTGAACGGTGGACGGCGCGCCATGGTGCCGATTGGCACCTTTGAGGAATTGATGCCGCAGGATTTTCTACCCACCCAGCTTTTGCGTTCCCTGCTGGTTATGGATACAGATCAGGCACAGGCCCTTGGGGCGCTGGAACTGGATGAAGAAGATTTGGGTCTGGTGGGCTTTGCTTGTCCAGCCAAGTATGAATATGGCATGGCGCTTCGCGATTGCCTCACCAAAATCGAAAAGGAGGGCTAGGCCTTGGGTCTGCGCAACTTCTTCGACCGCATCGAGCCAAATTTCGTCAAGGGCGGCAAGTACGAGAAATTCTTCCCCATTTATGAAATGGTGGAGAGCTTTCTCTACACCCCAAAGACCGTAACGACAGCCGCGCCGCACGCGCGCTCTTACATCGATATGAAGCGGATCATGACCTACGTGGTCATCGCGACAATCCCTTGTATTCTCGTAGGTCTTTACAACGTCGGGTTCCAGGTCAATTCGGCAATTGCCACATATGGGGTATCTGGCTGGCGTGCATGGATCATTGAGGCGCTGGGGATCGGGTTCAACCCGGCCAACCCGCTCGCCAATATCCTGCATGGGGCACTCTATTTCCTCCCGATTTACATTACGACGCTGGTCGTCGGCGGCATCTGCGAAGTGATCTTTGCAACGGTCCGCGGTCACGAAGTGAACGAGGGGTTCCTCGTGACTTCCATGCTTTATGCGCTGATCTTGCCGCCGTCTGCACCGCTGTGGCAGGTCGCACTGGGCATTGCATTTGGTGTTGTGATCGGCAAAGAGGTTTTCGGTGGAACAGGCAAGAACTTCCTCAACCCGGCGCTGACAGGCCGCGCATTCCTGTACTTTGCATACCCGGCGCAAATGTCCGGCGATACCATCTGGACACCGGTTGATGGGTTCTCGGGTGCGACCGCTTTGTCGGTCGGTGCATCGGACGGTTACCAGCAGTTGGCAGCTCACGGGGTGAGCTGGATGGATGCGTTTATTGGTACGATACAGGGCAGCATCGGTGAGGTCTCTGCACTGGCATGCTTCATCGGACTTGCCTTCCTTTTGATCACAAAGATCGCCAACTGGCGGTTGGTGGTCGGCTGCCTGGTTGGTATGATCGCATTCTCGACGCTGCTCAATCTGATTGGTTCCGACAGCAACCCAATGTTTGCAATGCCTTGGTATTGGCATCTGGTGATTGGCGGCTACGCGTTTGGTTTGGCCTTCATGGTCACGGAGCCGGTATCAGCGTCGCACACCAATCTTGGCCGTTATATCTATGGTGCCTTGATCGGTGTGATGGTTGTGATGATCCGCGTTATCAATCCAGCCTTCCCGGAAGGAATGATGCTGGCGATTTTGTTCGGTAACGTTTTTGCACCGCTGATCGATTATTTCGTAGTGCAGGCAAACATCAAGCGCAGGGCGAAGCGACATGCCTGAAGATAAAGAAAACAAAGGCTTCATCCGCCGGTTCCTTGATCTGCCGGTGGATTCTGTCCCGAAGACCATCTTCGTGGCCGTGTCGATCTGTCTGGTGGCGTCCATGGTGGTGTCTGCGGCGGCTGTCTCTCTGCGCCCTCTGCAGGAAGTCAACAAACTGAAGGATAAGCAGATCAACATCCTTCAGGTTGCTGGCCTTTACGAACCCGGCTCGAATGTCGCTGAGGCATTTGAGGTGTTTGAGCCGCAAGTTCTTGAGATTGCGACCGGAAGATTCACCGACAAGTTCGATCCGGCAACCTTCGATGATCGCGCTGCAGCAGATGATCCGGAGACCTCGATCGCTTTGACGGACGACCCGGCTTCCATTGGACGGCAATCAAAATACGTCACTGTTTATCTGCTGCGGAATGACGATGGCAGTCTCGACAAGGTCATTCTGCCGATCCACGGCTACGGACTTTGGTCTACGCTGTACGGGTTCATTGCCCTGGAAGAAAACGGTAACGACATCTTTGGTCTTCAGTTCTACAGCCACGGCGAGACCCCGGGCCTCGGAGCCGAGGTTGATAACCCGCGCTGGAAATCACAGTGGAATGGCAAGAAACTTTCCGATGACAGTGGAGATCTGCTGATCACTGTCGCCAAGACCGTTCCGCCACAAGGCGAAGAGTATCATGTCGATGCGCTGGCAGGCGCAACTCTGACGACGGTTGGTGTCGACAACCTGGTACGGTTCTGGATGGGCGAGGCCGGATTTGCACCCTTCCTGGAAAATCTGAAAGCAGGAGAGATCTGATGGCGCAAACCAAGAGAAGCATGCTTATCGATCCGCTGGTCGATAACAACCCGATTACCCTTCAGGTTCTCGGGATCTGCTCAGCCCTTGCTGTGACATCTTCGTTGCAGGTGGCGTTTGTGATGTCCCTTGCGGTGATTTTCGTTACGGCATTCTCCTCAATGTTCATCTCGATGCTGCGCAATCACATTCCAGGAGCCATCCGGATCATTGTGCAGATGGTCATCATTGCATCTCTCGTGATTCTCGTTGATCAGGTGCTGAAGGCGTATCTCTACGAGATTTCGAAAACTCTCTCGGTCTTCGTGGGCCTGATCATCACCAACTGTATTGTGATGGGCCGTGCAGAGGCGTTTGCCATGAAGAACCCGCCGATTGCCTCCTTTATTGACGGTGCAGGCAATGGTCTTGGATATGGCCTGATCCTGATGCTGGTTGGTGTTATTCGCGAATTGTTTGGTGCCGGCAGCCTGTTTGGGATCACGATTTTCGAGACCGTTAACAACGGTGGTTGGTATGTCCCGAACGGCATGCTGCTTCTGCCGCCATCCGCTTTCTTCATTATCGGCCTGATCATCTGGGCGTTCCGGTCCTGGAAACCGGAGCAGGTTGAAGAGCGCGAGTACAAGATCCAAACGGTGGATGCGCACTGATGGAACATATGCTTTCACTCGCCGTAAAGGCCATCTTTGTTGAGAACCTGGCGCTGTCCTTCTTCCTGGGCATGTGTACCTTCATCGCGGTTTCGAAGAAGATCTCAACTGCAATCGGCCTCGGCATATCGGTCATGATCGTTCAGGCGATCACAGTGCCGGCAAACAACCTGATCCTGACTTATCTTCTGGCCCCCGGCGCCTTGGCTTGGGCCGGTTTCAGCAATGTAGATCTGACCTTCCTTGGGCTCATTTCGTACATCGGCGTAATTGCAGCTCTGGTTCAGATCCTGGAGATGGTGCTCGATAAGTACTTTCCGCCGCTCTACAACGCGCTTGGCGTCTTCCTGCCGTTGATCACGGTGAACTGTGCGATCCTAGGCGGATCCCTGTTCATGGTGGAGCGGGACTACAATTTCGGCGAATCCGTGACCTACGGTTTGTCTTCCGGTTTTGGCTGGGCTTTGGCGATTACGGCCATGGCTGGTGTGCGGGAGAAGCTGAAATACTCCGATATCCCGGACGGCCTGCAGGGCCTGGGCATCACATTTATCACCGCTGGCTTGATGGCGCTTGCCTTCATGTCCTTCAGCGGCGTCAAACTGTAACGGGAGCGCCCTGTGGCCACATTTGGACTAGGCATACTTCTCTTTACCCTGATCGTTCTGGCGCTGGTCACGATCATTCTCGCCGCCCGCTCAAGGCTGGTGTCGATGGGCAATGTCAACATTTCCATCAACGGCGAGAAGACGATTTCGGTGCCAGCTGGTGGCAAGTTGCTGCAAACACTTGCCGAACAAAAACTCTTTGTTCCGTCTGCGTGCGGCGGCGGTGGTACCTGTGCCCAGTGCCGGGTGAAGATCTTTTCCGGCGGCGGGTCAATCCTCCCAACGGAAGAAGGTCACATCACCAAGCGGGAAGCTGCTTGCGGTGACCGCCTGTCCTGTCAGGTTGCCGTCAAGCAGGACATGGAAATCGAGGTTCCTGAAGAGGTCTTCGGCGTCAAGAAATGGCGCTGCAAGGTGCGCTCGAACGACAACGTGGCGACCTTTATCAAGGAACTTGTCCTGGAACTGCCAGAAGGCGAGGACGTTAACTTCCGCGCCGGTGGTTATATCCAAATCGAATGCCCGCCTTATGAGCTTTCCTACAAGGAGTTCGATGTCGGCGAAGAGTACCATGAGGATTGGGACCGCTTCAAAATCTGGGACGTAAGCTCGAAAGTTGCCGAGCCGGTTGAGCGGGCCTACTCCATGGCCAACTATCCGGAAGAAAAGGGCATCGTGATGCTCAACGTCCGGATTGCATCGCCACCTCCCGGGTCCCAGGGAATTCCAGCCGGCAAGATGTCTTCGTACATCTTCAACTTGAAGCCGGGCGACGAAGTCACGATCTCAGGCCCGTTTGGTGAGTTCTTTGCGCGCGACACCAAGAAGGAAATGGTCTTCGTGGGCGGTGGTGCCGGCATGGCGCCGATGCGCTCGCATATTTTCGATCAGCTGCGCCGGATCAAAACTGATCGAAAGGTCACTTTCTGGTACGGCGCGCGCTCCAAGCGTGAAATGTTTTATGTCGAAGACTTCGACATGCTGGAGCGTGAGAACGAGAACTTTGAGTGGCATGTGGCACTGTCTGACGCGTTGCCGGAAGACGACTGGAAAGGCTACACTGGGTTCATTCACAATGTGCTCTACGATGAGTACCTGAAAGACCACCCGGCGCCTGAGGACTGTGAGTTCTACATGTGTGGTCCTCCCATCATGAACCAGTCCGTCATCAACATGCTGCTCGATCTTGGTGTTGATCGCGAAGACATCATGTTGGATGATTTCGGCGGTTAACCCGTCAGAAAACCAAGATTTACTTCGGGCCCTGTTTCGGTGTGCGGCATGGATCGCACTCACTGAAGCAGGGCCCGATGCTTTTTTGCTCAGAAGGTGTTGGATAATTGCCGCTTTGATGACAGTCTGTCGGTCCAGTTGATATCTACAATGGATCCAGACGTGGCGATCAAATCCGAACAGTTTCATTTGGACCCCAAGTTTGAAGGCACCCTCCAGCAACAGATCCAACATCTAGTCAGCCAAGGCGTGTTGTCGGGCCGGTTCCTGCCCGGTGAACGGATGCCGTCCAGCCGGAAACTGGCTGAGTGGCTCGGGGTCAGCCGAATTACGGTCACCCTGGCCTATGCAGAATTGGTCGCCAATGACTACCTGACATCGAGGGGGCGATCGGGTTACTTCGTTTCTGAGAGCGCGCCACCACCACCGATGCTCAATCAGTCGGAGGGAGACCGGCAGGACGCGGTGGCCTGGGACGAAATGGTCAGCTCCCGGTATTCCTACCGCTCCAGCCTGGTGCGCCCGTCGGATTGGCGTGACTACCCGTACCCCTTCATTTATGGCCAGCCGGATGCGCGCCTGTTCGATCATGACAACTGGCGCCGGTGTGCATTGGAGGCGTTGGGCCGGAAGAACTTTGAGAGCATGACCGCCGATCCTTATGAACAGGACGACCCCAAGCTGATCGAATACATCGTGAGAAACATTTTGCCGCGCCGCGGGATTTCCGCGCAGCAAGATGAGATCCTGGTGACGATGGGCGCGCAGAATGCGCTGTGGCTTTGTGCGCAAGTCTTGTTGAACAAGGATCGCGTCGCGGCCATCGAAAACCCCTGTTATCCGGGACTGCGCGACATTCTCGATCAGACCGGTTGCCAGATTACGGAGGTGCGGGTCGATAACGATGGTCTCCCTCCGGATGACATTCCTGGTAATTGCCAAGTGGTTTTCACCACGGCCAGTCACCAATGTCCAACCAATACAACCATGCCGATCGACCGCCGTCGCGCCTTGCTGAACCGCTCCGTAGAAGAAGGGTTTGTTATCGTAGAGGATGACTACGAATTCGAAATGGCATTCCAAAAAGCGCCTACGCCTGCGCTCAAGTCCCTCGACCGGGCGGGGAGCGTTATCTACGTCGGCTCGTTTTCAAAGTCTTTGTTCCCGGGATTGCGCCTTGGATATATCGTCGCCGCCAAACCTTTGATCCAGGAAGCACGGTCGCTGCGTGCGTTGGTGCTCAGGCATCCTCCTGGCCACATCCAGCGGACCACGGCCTACTTTCTGTCTCTTGGATATCATGATGCCATGGTGAACCGGATGGGGCAGGCTTACCGGCGCAGACGCTCCGTCATGGATAAAGCAATTCGGGACCACGGCCTGCAAATTGCCAGCGGTGGCAGTCATGGTGGATCAAGCTTCTGGATGCGCGCGCCCGAGGGCGTCAACACCAGCGAGTTGGCACTCAAACTTCGCAAGAGTGGTGTCGTGATTGATCAGGGCAGAGCGTTTTTCGGACGCGAAGACGACAATCATCAGTTTTATCGTCTTGCTTATTCATCCATTCCCTCCGCGCGCATTCCGGAGGGGATTCAACGGATCGCGGATGTAATCCGGTAGGGCGATGTCATCGCCTTAGTATCTGGATATACC
The DNA here is from genome assembly GCF_030733765.1 of Roseibium sp. MMSF_3247. Classification (NCBI taxonomy): domain Bacteria; kingdom Pseudomonadati; phylum Pseudomonadota; class Alphaproteobacteria; order Hyphomicrobiales; family Stappiaceae; genus Roseibium; species Roseibium sp. MMSF_3247. The sequence goes on along the minus strand of NZ_JASHII010000003.1, from coordinate 312,182 downwards.
GAGTGAATTAATCTGGCCCTAAGACCTCTCATCGCAGCGCGGCATGAAATCAATTCCAGTTAATCGTGTACCTGTATTGCGAGCGGGTGAGGGAGTGCGTTTCAAATGAAAATGACGACAGAGGAAGCCTTCGTAAAAGTCCTGCAACGGCATGGGATTGAGCATGCTTTCGGGATTATCGGCTCTGCTTTCATGCCAATCTCCGACCTGTTTCCAAAGGCTGGGATTACGTTCTGGGATTGCGCGCACGAAGGCTCGGGTGGGATGATGGCCGATGGCTATACCCGGGCGACAGGCAAACTCAGCATGATGATTGCCCAGAACGGACCGGGTATCACAAACTTCGTCACGGCGGTGAAAACTGCCTACTGGAACCACACGCCCTTGCTTCTTGTTACGCCGCAGGCCGCCAATAAGACCTTGGGGCAGGGCGGTTTTCAGGAAGTTGAGCAGATGGCCCTGTTCAAGGACATGGTTGCCTATCAAGAAGAGGTCCGCGACGCATCCCGCGTTGCCGAAGTTCTGAACCGTGTCATCCTTCAGGCAAAACGTGCCAGCGCGCCGGCCCAGATCAACATGCCGCGCGATTTCTGGACGCAGGTGATAGATATTGATCTTCCGCCGATTGTGGATTTTGAACGCCCATCCGGTGGTGATACAGCCATTCAGGAAGCTGCGGACTTGCTCAGCAGTGCCAAGCACCCGGTCATCCTCAACGGTGCCGGCGTTGTCCTGGCCGATGCAATCGGCGACACGATTGCGCTTGCAGAACGCCTAGATGCGCCCGTTTGCTGCGGCTATCAGCACAATGATGCGTTCCCCGGCTCACACCGCCTTTTTGCCGGACCACTCGGGTACAACGGTTCAAAGGCCGGCATGGAACTGATCGCCAAGGCCGACGTTGTTCTAGCCCTTGGCACGCGCCTCAATCCGTTCTCGACCTTGCCGGGTTATGGCATCGACTACTGGCCGAAAAATGCCAAGATCATTCAGGTGGATATCAATCCCGATCGGATTGGTCTGACCAAGCCGGTGAGTGTTGGTATTGTCGGGGATGCAAAGAAAGTCTCCCAGTCCCTCCTATCAAAGCTGGCTCCCAATGCAGGTGATGCCGGGCGGGAAGAGCGCAAGCACGAGATTGCGCAGACGAAATCCCGCTGGGCGCAGCAGCTGTCCTCTATGGACCATGAGGACGACGATCCGGGTACAAGCTGGAACGAGCGCGCTCGTGCGGCCAAACCGGACTGGCTCAGCCCGCGCAAGGCGTGGCGGGCAATTCAGTCCGCCCTGCCGCGTGAAGCGATCATCAGCTCTGATATTGGCAATAACTGCGCCATCGGTAATGCGTACCCAAGTTTTGAAGAGGGCCGGAAATACCTTGCGCCCGGGCTGTTCGGTCCCTGCGGTTACGGCCTTCCGGCGATCGTTGGTGCAAAAATTGGCTGTCCGGATACCCCGGTCGTTGGGTTTGCGGGCGACGGGGCCTTCGGCATTGCTGTTACAGAATTGACCGCCATTGGCCGCAGCGAATGGCCCGCAATCACCATGGTTGTCTTCCGCAATTACCAGTGGGGGGCGGAGAAGCGGAACTCCACGCTTTGGTACGACGACAATTTCGTCGGCACCGAACTCGATGACAATGTTAGCTATGCAGCCATTGCAAAGGCTTGCGGCCTTAAAGGTGAAGTTGCCCGCACCATGGACGAGCTGACCGAAAAGCTCGATGCGGCGGTCAAAGACCAGATGGAAAACGGCAAGACCACGCTGGTTGAAGTGCTGATCAATCAGGAACTTGGCGAGCCATTCCGGCGCGATGCCATGAAGAAACCGGTTGTTGTTGCCGGAATCGATCCGGCAGATATGCGGCCGCAGTAAGGTTGTGGAAAGGAAAGTGATTGATGGGCGATATCCTTGTTCTGAACTCTGGATCCTCGTCCATCAAGTTCGCTCTCTTCAATGAAAGCCTGGATGAAACGCTCTCGGGAAGCGCCACTGAAATCGGTGGCGTTTCGCGTCTGAAAGTCTCATCCAAGACTTTGAAATCTGAAGAGACAACAACAGTCCTGCCGGATCACAATGCCGCGCTCAGCGCGATCTTGGATGTCATCCGGTCCGCTGGCGTTGAGATTGCGGACCTGAATGGCGCTGGTCACCGTGTGGTCCATGGCGGTCCGGTGCTTCAATCGGCGATCCATGTAGATGGGCAAGTCATCGCCGAGATCGAGCGTTGCAATGATCTGGCCCCCTTACACAATCCGCACAATCTGGCTGCCATCCTAGCACTCCGGGATTTGGCGCCGGACCTGATGCAAGTGGCCTGTTTCGATACGGCATTTCATGCGTCAAACCCGGATGTCGCCCGCCGATATGCCTTGCCCGACCGGCCGGAGTTGGAAATGTTGCGGCGGTATGGGTTTCACGGCATTTCCTATCAGGGGCTTGTCAGGACACTGGAGGAAGACGTGAAGGCCGATACGCCAGATCGCCTGCTGGCTCTTCACCTTGGCAACGGGGCAAGCCTGTGTGCGATCAAGTCCGGACAATCCGTGGCAACGACGATGGGATATTCGCCTCTGGAAGGTCTCACCATGGGTACCCGGACCGGGAGTATTGATGGCAATCTGGTCTTGCGGCTGGCCGAAGAAAACGGAATTAAAGACACTAAAGAGCTCTTGAACAAAAAGAGCGGTCTCTTGGGCCTTGGGGGATTGTCCGACATGCGCGCCCTGCATGCGGCAGAGACAGACGCGTCTCGTTTTGCTGTTGAGCATTTCTGCTATTGGGCTGTTCGCCATGCCGGATCGATGATTGCGGCAATGGGCGGATTGGATGGAATTGCGTTCACCGGTGGCATTGGTGAAAACGATGCTGTAGTGCGCCAGGAGATCATTTCTGGATTGGGATTTCTTGGTGCGACCTGCGATCCGCAGTCCAATCAGAGCAACAGGTCCCGCATTGATGTGTTTGGCTCAGCCGTTCCGATCTGGATCGTAAAGGCCGAAGAAGAGAAAACGATCGCAGCCGAGACGCAAAAACTCATCGTATAGTGAATGTTTATCCTCTCAAACTCATCGGCATGTCGCAATTCGACAACAGATGTCGTGAAAAAAACTTTTCTTTTTTCATTTTCTGTGTGAAATTTTCAGAAATAATTTCACGCTGGCGAGGCGGTCATGGCCAATTTGGGTGCGGATTTACGCGCACTTCGCAAGACAAAAGGGTTGACGTTAGCAGAACTTGCCGAACGGCTCGGAAAGTCGGTCGGCTGGCTCAGTCAGATCGAGCGCGGCATTTCGAAACTGTCGAGCGAAGATATTGATCGCATGGCCGGCGTGTTTGACGTGCCGCCGTCGCTTTTGGGCGCAAGGCAGGGACCAAACCCCAAGGAAGATGGCAAAATCGTTCGCGCATCCGATCGACGGATGATCGGTGAGCGGGTTCCCGGACTTGTTGAGCAATTGCTGTCCCCGGATCTGACCGACAGTTTTGAAGTCATCCATTCCACATTTCTTCCAGGGTCTGAACGCAACGACGAAATCATGCGGCCAACTCAGGAACTCGCGTTTCTGGTGTCTGGCAAGCTGAAAATCTGGCTCGAGGGCGAGCCGTTTCTCATTCGAAAGGGCGATTCCTTCCGCATTCGCGGCAACAAGTACCGCTGGGCAAACCCTTATTCTGAACCGGCGATCGCTGTCTGGATCATCTCACCGCCCGTTTATTGACCCTTGAACATAACTCTTTGAAGCCAGGCCCTAATCGAGCCTCTACCTCAAATCAAACCGGAGCCAGTCATGTCGGACCTTCCCACTACAGCTCGTGTCGTGATCATCGGTGGAGGTGCGGTCGGCGCCTCGGTTCTCTATCATCTCGGGTTGGCCGGTTGGACCGATTGTGTCCTTCTGGAGAAGAATGAGCTCACCGCTGGCAGCACTTGGCACGCTGCGGGAAACATCCCGACTTTTTCGTCCTCCTGGGCGGTCATGAACATGCAGCGCTATTCCACCGAGCTTTACCGGCGTTTGGGTGATGAGGTGGATTATCCGATTAATTATCATGTGACCGGATCTGTCCGGCTGGCGCATTCCAAGAACCGCATGATGGAGTTTGAACGGGCGAACTCCATGGCCCGCCGGCAAGGCATCGAAACTAACATGATGTCGGTCGCGGATCTGAAGGACGCCTATCCCTTCATGGAAACGCACGATCTTGAGGGTGGCTTCTGGGACCCGACAGATGGCGACATGGATCCTGCACAGCTCACGCAGGCGTTCGCAAAGGGCGCGCGGGCCATGGGTCAGAAGGTGGTGCGTTTTACACCTGCGACCGGTGTCCGGCGTGAAAATGACGAGTGGATCGTCGAAACGGAAAAGGGTGAGATCCGCTGCGAATATGTTGTCAACGCAGCGGGGTACTATGCCCAGCGTGTTGGCGAGTGGTTCAAACCCTATGGCGGGCGCACCGTGCCGATGATGGTGATGAGCCACCAGTATCTTTTGACCGAACAAATGGACGAGCTTGCAACATGGACCAAGGAGCATGGCCGAAAACTGCCGCTGCTCCGGGATGTGGATTCGTCCTATTACCTTCGGCAGGAAAACACCGGACTGAACCTTGGTCCCTATGAACGGAACTGCAAGGCACACTGGGTCACGCCGGATGATCCGATGCCGGACGATTTCAGCTTCCAGCTTTATCCCGACGATCTTGACCGGCTGGAATGGTATATCGAAGACGCCATGGCCCGTGTGCCGCTGCTTGGCATGTCGGGAATCTCAAAGGTTATCAACGGCCCTATCCCTTATGCCCCTGATGGCATCCCGCTGATTGGCCCGATGCCGGGTGTGAAAAATGCCTTTGAAGCCTGTGTCTTCACGTTCGGAATTGCTCAAGCCGGCGGGGCTGGCAAGATCCTCACCGAATGGATTACTGAAGGCGAAACCGAATGGGATTGCTGGGGCCTCGATCCACGCCGCTTCACGGACTATACCGACCACGATTATTGCGTTGCCAAGGGGATGGAGGTCTACGGCCATGAATACGCAATGCATTACCCTCATTATGAGTGGCCGGAAGGGAGAGACAAGAAGCTGTCCCCAGTGCATGAAAAACTGAAAGCCTCCGGTGCCCAATTTGGCGTTTACAACGGTTGGGAGCGTGCCAACTGGTTTGCAAAAGACGGCGACGATACATCGATTGAAGCGACAGAAAGCTGGATGCGCAAAGGCCCTTGGTTCGAGCGTGTGCGCGAAGAAGCCTTGGCCGTTCGCGATGGTGTTGGCGTTTTGGATCTTCCGGGATTTTCGAGGTTCAAACTGTCAGGCGCGGGTGCTGCCGATTGGTTGCGGGGCCGTATCTCTGGCGGCCTGCCGAAAGTTGGTAGGATGACGCTTGCCTATTTTCCAACCTCCAACGGCCGGGTACACACAGAGATGTCAATCATCCGGAAGGGCGAGGACGACTTTGTACTGATCACCGCAGCATCCGCGCAGTGGCACGATTTTGAAATTCTGACTGCACATTTGCCAGACAGTCTTGAGCTGTCCGACATCACTTCGGAGCTTTCGACGCTAATCGTAACTGGGCCGAAATCCCGGGACCTTTTCGAGAAACTCGGAACAACAGCCGATCTGGACTTGCCATGGCTCAGCATTCAAACGGCTGAGGTGGCGGGGACACGCTGCGAGCTTTACCGGGTGAGTTTTGCAGGGGAGCTGGGCTGGGAATTGCACGCGCCAATGGCCAGTATTCCAGCGCTTTACGATGCGGTTGTCGGCGCAGGTGCAAAGCCCTTTGGGATGTATGCCCTCAACAGCTTGCGGATTGAAAAAGGTTACCGAGCCTGGAAAGGCGATTTGAGCACGGATTATACCTTGCTGGAATCCGGCCTCGATCGGTTCGTGAAGCTGGACAAGGCGGAAGACTTTCCGGGCAAAGTCGCGCTCTTGAATGAAAAGCAGCAAGGTCCAAAACAGCGCTTTGTCACTTTCCTTGTCGATAGCGAGGAAATCGACCCGCCCTACATGTCGAACATCTGGATGAACGGCAGCATCGTCGGCGAAACCACGTCCTCGGCTTTCGGGTTCCGCGTAGATGCCTGCGTCGCGTTGGGCATGGTCCGGGCGGATCTGGCCGAAGCGGGCACGGCTCTTGAAGTCGAAGTCTACGGACAAAGATTTCCCGTCACGGTGCAGCCGGATGGACCACTCTGGGATCCGCAGAATCTCAGGCTAAAAGCGTGATTTTCACTCTTTCAAAGCGTCAGTTTTTTCAATCCAGATCTGGACGATAAGTCATGGCCATTCCTTCAAAAGCCCGCGTTGTCATTATTGGTGGCGGGGTCATCGGGTGTTCAGTTGCCTACCACCTGGCCAAGCAAGGCTGGAGCGATATCCTGCTTCTGGAACGCAAGCAGCTCACCAGCGGAACGACCTGGCACGCAGCCGGCCTGATTGCGCAGCTTCGGGCAACCCAGAATATGACCCGTCTCGCCAAATACAGCCAGGAGCTCTACGGCTCTCTCGAAGACGAGACGGGTCTGTCGACCGGCTTCAAAAGGTGTGGATCGATTACAATGGCACTGACCGCGGAACGCCGGGAAGAAATTCTGCGTCAGGCCTCCATGGCACGGGCGTTCGGGGTAGAGGTTGAAGAGATTTCACTGGGCGAAGTCCAAAACCGCTATCCGCACGTCAACACAAGTGGTGCAACCGCAGCTGTTTACCTGCCGCTCGATGGTCAGGGCGACCCGGCAAACATCGCATTGGCTTTGGCGAAGGGGGCGCGCCAGAAAGGCGGAAAGATCCTGGAGCGGGTCAAGGTTACCGCGATAGAGGTCAAAGACCGCAGAGCCACCGGCGTCAGTTGGGAGCAAGACGGTGAAACCGGATTTGTCGAAGCCGAGATGGTGGTCAACTGCGGCGGCATGTGGGGGCATGAGATTGGCCGGATGGCAGGGGTCAACGTTCCACTTCATGCGTGCGAGCACTTCTACATTGTGACCGAACAGATCGAAGGGTTGGGGCAACTGCCGGTTCTGCGTGTCCCGGATGAGTGTGCCTACTACAAGGAAGATGCCGGCAAGATGCTGCTTGGCGCGTTTGAGCCGAATGCTAAGCCTTGGGGGATGACCGGCATTCCCGACCAATTCGAGTTCGACCAGTTGCCGGAAGACTTTGATCATTTCGAACCGATCCTTGCAGCTGCGGTTGAACGCATGCCTATGCTGGCGGAGGCGGGGATCCATACCTTCTTCAATGGGCCTGAGAGTTTTACGCCGGACGACGCCTACCATCTGGGTCTCGCTCCGGAACTTGAGAATTTCTGGGTCGCGGCAGGCTTTAATTCCATCGGCATCCAGTCCGCAGGTGGTGCGGGTATGGCGTTGGCCGCCTGGATGGAAAGCGGCGAGAAGCCATTTGATCTCGGGGATGTTGATATCTCCCGGATGCAACCGTTTCAGGGCAACAAGACCTATCTGTTTGAACGATCCAAGGAAACACTCGGGCTGTTGTACGCGGATCATTTCCCTTACCGGCAAAAGAGGACTGCACGGGGAATCCGGCGCACTCCGCTCCATGGGCATCTGTTGGAGCAAGGTGCGGTGATGGGAGAACTGGCCGGATGGGAACGGGCGAATTGGTTCGCAGATCCAGGACAGGATCGCGCCTATCAGTATTCCTGGAAACGCCAGAACTGGTTTGAGAACAGCGCCCGCGAACACATGGCGATCCGGGAAAGCGCCGGACTATATGACATGAGTTCCTTCGGAAAGATCCGCGTTGAAGGGCCGGATGCCGAACGTTTCCTCAATCATGTTTGCGGCGCCGACATGAGCGTGCCGGCGGGCCGGATCGTGTACACACAGATGCTCAATACCGCTGGCGGTATCGAGGCCGATGTGACAGTCACGCGGTTGAGCGAAACCGCATATCTGATGGTCACTCCAGCTGCCACCCGATTGGCGGACCAGACGTGGCTCCGGCGTCATATGGGTGATCACCAGGTCGTGCTGACCGATGTGACATCCGGTGAAGCGGTTTTGGCTTTGATGGGACCGAAGTCACGGGAGCTGCTTGGCCGTATTTCTCCAAACGACTTTACTAACGAAACCAATCCGTTCGGGACAGCCCAAGACATTGAAATTGGTATGGCACTCGCCCGGGCCCACCGGGTGAGCTATGTGGGCGAACTTGGTTGGGAGATCTATGTGCCAACCGAATTTGCTGCGCATGTCTTCGAAACGCTTTGGGAGGCTGGCCGGGATGAGGGGCTGAAACTGTGCGGCCTTCATGCCATGGACAGCTGCCGGATGGAAAAGGCCTTCCGGCACTTTGGCCATGACATAACTTGCGAAGACCATGTCATCGACGCAGGTCTCGGCTTTGCTGCCAAAACCTCCAAGCCTGGTTTCATTGGACGGGACGCTGTTTTAGAGCGCAAGGAAACTGGTCCTAAAAGCCGATTGGTACAGTTCCAGCTGCACGATCCGGAGCCGATGCTCTACCACGCCGAACCGATCCTTCGTGAGGGCGAGGTCTGCGGGTACCTTTCATCCGGTGCCTATGGACACGCACTCGGCGCCGCGATTGGTCTTGGCTACGTGCCGTGCGAGGGGGAAAACGCTGCCGATGTTCTGGGTTCGGCATATGAGATCGAGATTGCAGGCACTCGTGTGCCAGCGATCCCAAGTCTCAAGCCGCTCTATGATCCGACCAGCAGCCGCATGAAGGTCTAAACGAAGATCCATTCACCCACGAAAAACCCCGGGCAGAAGCCGGGGTTTTTGCTCTTTTCCGGTAAGGATACCCGCGCGCTGCTGGCCGGGTTCAGATCCTTAACTGAACACTGCTGTGAGTGCCTCATCAATCGAGCTGGTGAGGTTATCGATGTCATCGGCAGTCGCGATTAATGCCGGTGCGAGACACAAGGTGTTGTTGAAGCCAGGAAGCGCCCGATTGGTCATGCCGATGATGACGCCCTGGGCCATACAGTGCCCTGCAACCGCCTGAACCTTGGCTTCATTGGCCGGTTCCTTCGTCTCACGATCGGACACAAGTTCGACGCCTGCAAACAATCCTCGGCCACGCACGTCGCCAACGACGGCGTGTTTCTCCTTCAGGCCTTCCAGGTTTTTCATCAGGTGTGCGCCCATCAACAGCGTGTTTTCCAAAAGACCTTCGTCTTCGATGATGCGCATGTTTTCAAGCGCTGCAGCGGGACCTGCGGCACAGCCAGCGTAAGTAGAAATGTCCCGGAAATAACTTAGAGGATCGCCGGACGCATCCTTGAACATGTCAAAGACTTCTTCGGTGGTCACGGTGCAGGAGATTGCGGCATATCCGGAAGCCACGCCCTTTGCCATTGTAACGAAATCAGGTTTGATGCCGAACTGCTGGTATCCGAACCAGGTTCCAAGGCGCCCGACACCGCAGACGACTTCATCGAGATGTATCAGGATTTGATGCCGCTTGCAGATCTCCTGAACGCGCTCCCAATAGCCCTCCGGCGGTACGATAACACCGCCGCCGGCTGTCATGGTTTCAAGGCAGATCGCACCGATCGTATCCGGTCCTTCGCGGAGGATGACTTCTTCGATGGCGTCAGCAGCGCGCTCACCATATGCTTCCGCGCTGTCATATTGGTTCCGGTATTCAAGGCAGTGTGGAACTGCGACAAATCCAGGCGTGAACGGCCCGTAGTGAGCCGAACGCTCGCCCTGACCACCAGCGGACAGGGCCGTAATTGTGGTGCCATGGTAGTCGCGGTCACGATAGAGGATTTTCGATTTTTTGCCGCCATGGTGCTGCTTGGAAATCTGGCGGACCATCTTGAAGACTTTCTCGTTCGCCTCCGAGCCCGAGTTTGAATAAAACACCCGGCTCATGCCCGGCATCTTGGAGATTAGCCTTTCAGCAAAAAGGGCTCCTGGAACAGATCCAAGCGTATTTGCGAAGAAGTTCATCTTCACAAGCTGGTCGCGGACGGCGTCAGCAATCGTCTCCCGACCGAAACCGACGTTTACGGTCCAGACACCGCCGGAGACCCCGTCTAAGTGCTCTTTACCAGCGGCATCCCAAACGCGCAGTCCCTTGCCTTCAACGATGATGCGCGGGTCTACGGTCTCGAACGTCATGTGCTGAATGAGATGATGCCAAACGTGCGCCTTGTCGGCGGCAATGACGTCGGAATTGTCGTTTTTCGCAAGAACAGCATCCATGGCCACATCCCCAGAGTTGATTGGAAAACCTGCCGGTATCCGGCTGAAAACGTGCGCTTGTGGTTCGCCGCCAAATCAGTGAGGGCAACCCATTGCAATGCACAATCATGCGCCACTGTGCACAGCCACCAATCACGCAATAGGGCCAGTGATTTGCCAGCTATAGGTCCAGACTGATTCCGTTGCTTGTCAGCTGAAATCGCAGCTCATACGCTTTTTCCGGAAACAAAAGGCAGCGGCAGAACTGCCTGAAACCCAGTGGAATGAGACGGTCACCAAATGCCAGCGCGCTTGTGAGCAATACCTGTTTTTAGCGCTTGGCAGACCCACAAACATAACGGAGTGGAACCATGGCGTTGAAATCGAAACTTGGTGGTGCAGTTGGGCTTCTGGCCCTGATGGGGGCGTTCCAGCCTGCAGCAGCAGAGGAATTGACAGTTGCTTATTTTCTAGAATGGCCGATGCCGTTCCAGTACGCCAAGGCAAAGGGGCTCTATGACGAAGCGCTGGGCATGAAGGTGAACTGGGTTTCTTTCGACACAGGCACCGCGATGTCGGCAGCGATGGCTTCCGGAGATGTTCAGATCGCAGTCAGCCAGGGTGTTCCACCTTTCGTCGTCGCGACATCCGCCGGTCAGGACCTGCAAATCGTCGATGTGGCTGTGAGCTATTCAGAGAACGACAACTGCGTCGTTGCTGAAAAGCTTGAAATCGATAAGGACAGCGCCAGCGAGCTTGCGGGCAAAAAGGTCGGTGTTCCGATCGGTACGGCAGCTCACTATGGGTTCTTGAAGCAGATGGAGCATTTCGGTGTCGATATCGGCACAATGGATATTGTCGACATGGCGCCGCCTGATGGCGCTGCGGCTTTCGCCCAGGGTAGCCTCGACATGGTCTGTGGATGGGGCGGTGCACTCCGCCGCATGAAAGAGCATGGCAATGTTCTGCTTACAGGTGCGGAGAAGGAAGAGCTCGGCATTCTGGTGTTTGATGTGACATCTGCGCCTGCAGACTTTATCGCAGAGGAAAGTGACACCCTGGCCAAGTTCCTTAAAGTGACGGCCGATGCCAATGCAATGTGGAACTCGGGCGACAACACCGCTGAAATGCTTCCTGTGATCGCAAAAGACGCAGGTATGTCCGAAGATGACACCTCGAGCACCATGGCAACCTTCGTGTTTCCGAGCGTAGAAGATCAGCTTAGCGCCAAGTGGCTCGGCGGCGGATCGCAGGAATTCATGAAGGGCGTTGCGGAAGTGTTCGTGAATGCCGGCAGCATCCCGTCTGCTCGGGATTCCTATGACGGCGCGGTCGACACGTCTGCGCTCGGTGCTGCCGCCAACATGTAAACTGCGGTTTCGCGAAAACGGTGCAGCGGGCGGGAAGCCCGCTGCCCATCCAGGCTGGGCAACCGGGAGAGTGAAGTGCCGCTTTTATTAGACAATATTTCCATGCGCTTTGACCTGCCAAATGGCAGTTCGATCCAGGCGCTTAAAGATGTTTCCCTCACTCTGAACGACGGTGAATTGCTCTCCGTGCTTGGTCCTTCCGGGTGCGGTAAGACAACGCTTTTGAATATCATCGCTGGTTTTCTGGCACCAACAGACGGTCAGGTTGTTCTGAATGGCGAGACGGTAACAGGGCCGGCGCCTGAACGCGGCATGGTCTTTCAAAAAGGCGCTTTGTTTGAATGGATGAACGTGCGCCATAATGTCGATTTCGGCCCCCGAATGAAGGGAATGGCGAAGAAGGAAAGAGATGAGATTACTGATCATCTCCTTGAAATCGTCGGTCTGCAGGATTTCAAGGAAAAAGCGGTTTATGAACTCTCTGGGGGGATGCAGCAGCGCGTTGCGCTCGCAAGGTGTCTGGCCAACGAACCCGATGTCATTTTGATGGATGAGCCACTCGGAGCGCTGGACGCGTTGACTCGCGAGAAGATGCAGGGGCTCGTTCTGAAGCTTTGGAAGGAAACCGGCAAAACCGTGATCCTGATTACTCACTCTGTTGAGGAGGCCCTTTTGCTGGGTGAACGCCTGCTGGTGATGGCGCCAAGGCCCGGACGGATACACAAGGAGTATCAGCTCCCCTTCGCAGACAGTGCTGTGAATGCGGATCTTCGTGAGGTGAAGCGGGAAAAGGGCTTTTCAGAAACACGCGATGAAATCCTCAACATGATTTGGGAAATGGAAGAGGAAATCATGGGCCGCGCGGAGGCTGCCCAATGACCATTCTCATTGCCTATATCGCGATTTTTGCGGCCGCCTTTTTCATCGTTCATTTTGTCACGCTCAGGATTGTTCACCGGAATGATTTCACAAGCTTGAAGACCGTGACTTTCGGGGATGAGAGTGCCGTTAAGGCAAACCGCATCGCCTCCGTAATTTCGGTCCTTGCTGTCTTCTTTATTTGGGGTGCCTTCACCGGCTCCAAACTGACTCCTATCCATGTGCCTGGACCGTATATGGGCACCACCGAGTTTACCTACACCGCGGAAAATGCGGCGGGAGAGACAGACAGTGCGACTGTGACCGTCGTGGTGCACAAGCTTGGGGAAGATGTAGAGCTGCCTGAACCAGCCCCAAGTAGTGGGTTTGCGCAGAACGATGTCGACAGTGTTGCCGCTTGGCGGAGTGGCCTGATCAGGGTCAACCGCAACGATGAGGGACGTGAGGACGAGGGCTTCAAGATCACCGCAATCGATGGTCAGCCAATTGCTGTCGGTTCGCCGGTTTCTGTTGCAAATGGTTCGGTCGCGCTGACTGCAAAGGGGTCACTGAACTTCACCCCGGACAAGGGCATGCAGATGGAGCCCATATGGCTTCCATCACCAGAGGCTGTCTGGCACCGGTATATTGAGATCTTCGGGGATGGCTATCAAGGCATTACCTTGCTTGACCATCTGGGTTGGTCGCTGCTGCGAGTATGCGCTGGGTTTCTTCTTGGCAGCCTGATCGGCATCCCGCTTGGGTATGCTATGGGACTGTCCGGCTGGTTCCGGGGGTGGTTTGATCCGATCGTCGAGTTTATGCGGCCCGTGCCGCCCTTGGCCTTGATCCCGCTGGTGATCATTTGGTTCGGGATCGGCGAGTCCGGCAAGATTATCCTCCTGTTCCTTGCTGCTCTTTGGATTATGACGATTGCCGCGCGTGCTGGAGTCTCAGGCGTCAATATATCCAAGGTTCATGCCGCTTATTCCCTCGGAGCGTCCAAATCGCAGATCCTGTGGCACGTGATCGTGCCCAATTCATTGCCCGAGATTTTCACCGGTGCCCGGGTTGCGATGGGCGTTTGTTGGGGGACGGTGGTTGCTGCTGAACTGGTGGCTGCTGAAAAGGGCGCCGGCAAGATGATCGTCGCAGCCAGTAAGTTTCAGCTGACTGACATTGTGATTATGGGAATCATATTGATCGGTGTGATTGGGTTTGCCATTGATGTCTTAATGCGCCGCGCTGAAAACTGGCTCGTTCCGTGGAAAGGCCGCAGCTGATGCTGCGATCAAACCAGGACATCAGCTGAATTTTGGCATCAGTTTCTTCAAAGTCCTGCGGAACGGTCCGCGGGACTGATAGGCGGTGAGTGCCAATTGGCCAATCGGGCCTACTGTGACTGTGACATTTGTAAGGGGGATTTGCTCTGCCCCAAAGGAGAGCTTGTAGGGCTCGTCACCGATTGTGAAATCGAAAATCGTGGTCCCCAAATCGGCTTCATGCCGGATCTTTTCATTAAGGCCGAGCAGACCGAGCGAGTAACGCTTCATGTCCTCATCATCGACAAAAGCTGCCAGCAAAAACAGGAAACGGCCCTTGTGACGGACGCCGAAATCGATCGACATGATCCGATTTTCGAGTTTGCCGACAAAGGTTGAAGTCATGTCGGTTTGAGCGCCCTTGACCGCAAGGTTCCGGTAGAAAGCGAAATACTCCGGTCTTGAAAACAAGTCTGTTTCGTAGCGGCCAGCGCGAAGACCCCGCATGATCTCGAACGCGTTCTCGATGTCAGCCTGATTGGAGAGTTCGCTGTATTCAAGCGGGCCGTGGTCTTTCTGGAACCCACTCAGCTTTCGCCTCAATCCTTTGCGCATGTTTTTCGAGACATGCGTCTTCAGCCAATGATCGTGCGTCTGTTCGATTTCGACTTCATAGGAGCTGCTGATGTTCGGGTTTTTTCTTGCTTTTGAAAACAACTTCGACGCGTCAAAGGTGGACGGTGGCTGCTTACGGAAGAGCAGAATATGATACGGCTTCATTGCCGTGAGGATTTTGCTCGCGAGGCCAGGAACAGCACAGACGTCTTCCAGGCTTTTTGGCGATCCGATTACCGCATTGTAATCGGCCACTCCAAGATCCGCCGGTTGAATGATCTGAATTCCAAAATACGTTTCTCGCACTAGCGGCAGAATTACCTCTGGTTGCTCCTGACCCTCGCGATAGATTTTCATGATTATCGGTTCTGCGCCGGAACCTGGGACAAGGGTTTTGTAGAATTCATGAAGCCAAAGCGGACTTTGAAAGGCCGTTGCCGCCGCGCTATCGAATAGAGCTGAATACTCATTGGATAAAAAATCGTATTCCTTACAGACTTCGATCCGGTAGCCGGAATGAACACTGATGTTCTGATGATCCATGACAGCGTTTCCTAGTCGGCTCTTCGAGAAGCCGGACGGTGGAGCAGGGCATTTATCGCGTCCTCGTCCAATGTTTGCGTACGCGGGTCGACAATGCCGAACCCATCCGAATAATCCCAGTGCGTCCAGCCGATACAACGGGCTTCGGCTTCCGTTGTAACCGCCTGCAGCCAATAGAGACGATCGTTTCGCGGGGCATCGTAAGAAAGTACGCCAAACTCATTTATGACAACAGGAAGCCCATACTTCTGCGACCAGTTATCAATTGTCGAAAAAGCGTTCTGGACGTCTTTTTTCGTCCATGGTTCTTCGAAAACCTGGCGAATTTCCTCAGCGGCTTGGTCATGCCCTTCCGCCTGGAGCCGGGAGACCAGCGATCTGATCCGGGCATCGTTTTCTTTCGTTGGAAAAGGGACGCCAATGGCAAGGCGTGCCGTATCGTCCGGCGGGTGCCATTCGGCACCCTGATGGGTAAAAATGAATGGATCGTAGAAATGAATTGCGTAAACGGTGTTACCATCTGTCAGAGGTGGAAGGTTCGCCAAACTTTCATGGCGCATGGGGCCATGTGGGCCAACGACGAACGTATGATTTGGAAGCCAGTCGCGTAGTTGTCTGGAGAGCCGTCGGGTGTGGTCCTCCCAGATTTCTGGCGACGTATCCGGTTCATTCAGAAACTCAACGGCGACCTTTGCTGGATTGGTGCCTTCCAGCACTGATGAAAGATAGCGCCAGCTGTCTTCGAGCCGTCGGTATCCTTCGTCCGGTGCCGTTCGATAGACGTGGTTGAACGTCCCGTCCGGGTGAAAATCGACCGTTACCGTAAACCCGATGGCGAGCAGGTTTTGCACCATAGCTTGGAGTTCGTCGGAGTACTTGGAAAGATCCTCGGATCCCCAGTCGCCCGTATTGAACGCGTTATGAAAAACGGGGAGGCGGATGTGCGTAAAGCCGTTTGTATAAAGCAGCCTGAGAGTGCTCAAATCAGGACGGTAAGCAATGTCATTAGCATCCCAGTTGGGTAGGTTCACACCGCGCGCCATCGTTTCGAGAAGCGCAGGATTTTCAAATGCCGGAAAGGTCTGAGCGGAAAAACAATGATCGGCATTTTGCGGACTGGCGTGTGCACCTCCAAAGGCAGTCATTGCCAGGCATGCGGGCAGCACAAGCCTTGCCAGAGTACGCACCCACATACGGTCAGTCTCTCAGCATGATAAAAAATGCTTTGTGATTGGTTTGAAGATAGCGCGGCCCGAGACGGCGTGGCTCCTGCATCGTCCTGTAGAGCCACTCCAGACCAAGATTTTGCATCCATTCCGGCGCGCGGGGATTCTTGAGTGACAGAAAATCAAAGAGCCCGCCTGAGGTCTTTATGACACCGACATTGGTCAGTTTCTTGAGGTTCCGAGATACGAACTGCTGCTCTCGGGGGACCCCCATGCCGATCCATAGAATATCGGGTGCGAGGTTGTTGATCTCCGAGACAATTGCATCTTCTTCGTTCGCGCCAAAATAGCCGTTTCTCCGGCCAACGACGTGAAGATCGGGATAGAATTTCTGGGTGTTGCTGACTGCCGCCGCGTTGGATTTTTCATCGGCGCCGAGCAAATAGAACGATGCGCCGACATCTTGAGCCACGAGCGCAACGTCGTGATAAAGGTCGGTCGTAGCGACACGTTCGATGTTCTGCAAACCATGTTTTATCCGCGCTATCCAAACCATCGGCATCCCATCGGCAAGGATCTGATCTGCTTGGAGGAATTCCTGGCGCACGGCATCGTCCTCGTCGCACATGACGATGACTTGTCCATTTGCAGACGTGGAATAATAGGGCTCTTCGGCTGAACCCCGCTTGGCGAGCGCTCGCGCAATCAGTGTCTCGGCCGCGGTCTTCCGATCTGTCCATGTGATTGGAAGCCCACCGAGAACCTCAACGACATGATAGGATTGGGCAAGCTGTGCGAGCTGCCGGGCGTCCCACTGACCATGTTTTTTTTGGTCTCTCTGAGTATGTCTTGGACGCTGCGGACTCATTATCTATTCGCCAGGCTCCGGAATTTTCGCAGTGTGCAAGATAACGTCAGGGAATTAACGTTCAGCAAACAGAAATGCTGGTTGGTAGAAATAGATTAGAGCGTTACCCAACGTAGCTTTTCTTCCACTTCTGACGATATTCCAGAGAGAGGGTCTTCGTTGATTGAGTGTGGTTCGAATTCTTCCTCTACAACGACGAACAGATCTGCAAACTCTGACAGGCGCTGGACTTGCCCGTGATTGCGCACCGGCGGAGCGTCAATGATCATGCAGGCATCACGAGCTGTGTTGCTGACTGAAAAGCCCTCAACGACCTCCAGGATAGAACGCCGGTTCCGGAAGTGGTTCGTTGCGATCTCCCCAGGATCAACAATTGAAAGTGCGCGAGCTGCAGGCAGGCCCAAGGAGTCGGGCGCTGTCCGGTGAGCGTCGATCAGGTTCTGGTTCTCAGTCAGCAGCAACACTGGAAGCCCGCGCTGTCCTGCAAGCGCTGCAATCCCAAGAACGACGTCACTCTGATCCAGCTTTGGCTCAAGCGAGCTTACAACCACGACTGCCCCTCTGCTTTGGAGGGTCTTCACGTCACGCCGAAGCGGACCGCGCTTCAGATACTGCGCAGTTTCCTTCGGATCGAACCTTTCATAGGTTTGGGTCTGGGCCCGGTGATGGTCGTGATCCTTCGCGCGGGCATGCCTTTGTGCGCGGATTGGGCGATCGGGAACCTCCTGAAAACCCATCTTCTGAATGGTCTCATTCAATCTGCCAACAGGCGCCGAAAAGCGCTTGCGGCCTTCTTTGAATTTGCGTCCGGTCTGTTTCCGTCTCCCAAAACCAAACAGCGATTGAGACATCGTCTTTGACGCGCGTTTTTTCTCTACAGGAGCACCTGTCATCTCACGTGCAAACGCATAAAGAACCGCGCAGCCCCCCGAAAAGACCAGAAAAACGAGCCCAGCAAGAACCCGACTTGGCCGGTTTGGTTTCAGCGGAGGCAAGGCCGGCGATGCGATCCGAGCCTGCCCGAGTTCCAGACCGCTCTGCTTTTCGGTTGCCTTGAACCGAGCCAGAAACTCTTCATACAGCTGTCGGTTTGCGGTTGCTTCACGCTCCAGGCTTGCAAGCTGAACCATGGCGCGTTCGGTTCGAAGGGCCGTTTGTTTCCTCTGATTGAGCTCGTTGGTCAAAGCTTGAAGAGTGGAATTTGCACTTTCAAGCCGCTCTTTTTGGATCGCAAGAAGTCTGCTTTGTTCCAGAGAGATTTGCCGTTCGATTCCAGCCAGCTTGCTGCGCTCTGAGGTCACGCGGGGATGACGGTCGCCGTAAACCCGGCTGAACTCGGAGAGGTTCTGGAGTATTTGGCCTCTTTCACGGCGCAGCTCTGCAAGCTGTGCCGCGTCCGATTGTTCGGTCGTGGACGGAAGACCCGCGCCTGTGCTGATCTTTTCAACCCTTGAACGGATGGCCTCTGTTTCAGCCTTCGCGGCAACAATCTGCTCGTTCAGTGTGATGAGTTCACGCTGTAACAATGTGCTGTCTTGAGTAACACCGATGATGCCATTCTCTGCCTTAAAGCTCGCAACGGCTTTTTCAGAAGTTTCAAGGTTTGACCTCAAGTCGTTCAGGCGTTCTTCCAGGGACGAAGCTGCAGTGGCGTTCGCGGTCACCAACGCATCGGTCTGGCTGTCTACGAAGGCTTGCGCGACTGCATTGGCGTAAAGAGCGGATTTATCTGGGTCGTTGGATGAGAACGATATTTCAACAATGAAGGTCGCGCCCACCCGATTGACTTGCAAACGCCGCTTGAAGGCTGCGAGCAATTCACGGTCGTCAGGACCTACAGAACGCGCAAAAATCGGATCGGTCTTGGCATCCAGATCTTCCAGCACTGGGCGCAGAAACCCATCGGAATGAACGATTTGTACGATACTTTCCAGGAAAGCGGCATCTGATCCAATGCCCGGCAAAACGTTTTCGGTAAGCGTCACTCTGCGCTCGCGCGGGTCAACCAGAACAAGTGCAGTCGCTTTGTACGGAAACGGATAAAGCGAGAACAGGATAAGCGCGATCGCTGTCAAAACAGCCGTGATTATCGTGATCCGCACAAGGTTCCGGCGGAAGAAGCCGATGATTTGCGAGAACTCAATCAGACCCTGGTTGAATGCGCCGTATCGCTGTTTTCCGTCTTGTGAAAACGGACCTTCCGGAGTCTCTTGGTTCCAAGCTCCACCTGGAATGGCGGTCATGTCAAGGCGCTCCAGTCGTATCGAAAAGCACTCTAATCAAAACTAGGTTTGGCGCAGTGGTTCGTATGCGGGTTCGTCGGCTGGCAAAAACTTAGCAATCAATCAATAACTATCCGTTAAACATAATCGCCTTCGGTATGACGAAATGCATAGCACGACAGCCCCGAAGAGCTTGGTATTTGCGTGAGAACTGTCGATAAAAATCAACCCTATGGCCTGGTTTCTGAGGGGCCTGACTGGAGCCGGGAGCCGATGGGCTCGGTGGCTGCAGTAATAGGTGGTTTTTTGCTCATCGGACTGCCGGTTGCGGGGCACATTTTAAGCCCGCTGATCGCGGTTCCGATGGCTCTGGTCCTCAGTGTTCTCCTCGCGAACTACGCGCCGCGCACTGCATTGATCAGCGTCATCATTGCCCTGTTGTTTCAGAATTTCTTTGTTTCAATGGTTTCGTCTAACCTGAGCGGCCCGGATGAATTCAAAATCATTCGAGGATACAACTTTGTCATACTCGTATCGATTTGGTCCGCTTTCTTCGCCAGTTACTGGACCCGGTTTCGCGGACAAAACAGGTCCATCGATCTCATCATGAACCTGACCTTTGGCGCAGTTGGGCTCGTCTTTTTTTATTTTCTGATCGGTTTTGTTCAAAACCCGACCCCCGCCGTCATTTACCTCCGGAACATTCTGACGCCGATCCTCATCTTCCAAATTGCCTTGATCACCTTTTGGCGGTTTGAATTTGGCCTTACCGTACCGCTCTTCATCGTCGGTACGATCTTCCTTCTAATGGGATATATCGAACTGATTTTCCGGGAGGATTGGCTCTACTTCACCGGAGGCGAAAGCTACTGGGAGCTGGATATGCGATCGGCGCGTTTGTCACTTGAATGGGACCAGGAAGCGCGGGAAACCGGTTACGTCATGCTGGGCTTTCTCGATGCCTTTCGTGTCGATTTGTTCAACACACCCTTGCTCGACGGCTTGGACCTGAGGGTTACACGTCTCATGGGGCCAAACATGCACGCGATCAGTTATTCGTACGCGGTGGCTTTTCTGCTTGTGTTCGCGCTGTTTCGTGGTTCGGTTATCATGGCGTTGTTGCTTTTCCCTTTGCTCGTCTTTGCCAATGCGAAAGGCGCCTTGATTCTGTTCATTCTGGTGCTCGGAGCATGGTTTGCATTCAAACTCTTCGGCGCGCGGCTGAGCCTTTGGGTCACAGGATTTGTACTGGCACTCTATGCCGTCGCGGGAATTGTGGTCGGGCTTCAGATCGGCGACTTTCATGTGCTTGGTTTCATGGGCGGGCTTTACAATTTTCTTGGTTTCCCCTTCGGACATGGCATCGGTGTGGGAGGCAACCTTGGTACCGACTTTTCTCAGCTGGACTGGCCGGCTTATCAGGCCGCTGGGCGCACGCCGGTCGCAATCGAGAGTGCGGTTGGAGTTTTGCTCTATCAAATGGGGCCAGCTGCGTTCTTTCTACTTGGAGTATACATCTGGCTCGGGTGGCAAACACTTAGGGTGGCTTCCTTTACAGGTGCATCTCTTCACATTGCCGCGAGTTTTGCTTTGTTAACCGTTCTTGTGAACGGAATTTTTCAGGAAGAGGCTTTATTCTCGCCACTCGCCCTCGGGCTATTGATTTCTCTAAATGGCATGGTTCTTGGCCAAGCCATCCGAAAGGGCTTCGTTCCATAGGCATGAAAAACCTGTTCGCCTCTCTGGCATCGTTCGCCCTTAGGTCGGAAACTCGAGGCGTGATCATCTCGATGATGGTCAAAGCTGCCTCTATCCTGTCGGCCTTCACCCTCTTCACCTTGAGCGCACGCGTGTTGGGTGAGGAGCAGTTCGGCCAGTTTGCGCTGTTTTTCAGTGCGGCTTCCATGGCAGCTGTTGCCGCAGCTTTCGGCCAGGAAATGCTGATCATCCGGATCTGGAACGAGAATGTTGCCGCCGGGCGAATTTCGGTTGCCAAAGGCGGGATCGTGTTTGGGTTTTTGATCTCGGCGCTGGGCGCAACTCTGGGCGCGATAGTGATGGCGGGGATTGTCTATTTCTACAGCAATTGGGCGGCAGCCTTGAGCGCTGGATTGTTTGTTGCTGCTGCTGTCTTCCTTCTGTTTTTCTCCAGTCTTGCCCGATCAATTGTCAGCATACTTGTCGGTGATGGGCAAAGAGAGTTGACCGCATTGCTGTTTGCAAACGTTGTGCTGATTTTCTGTCTCGTTTTTGACTGGAGCTCTTCCGTCACATTTGTTGTCAATTTGATTGTCCTCGGAAAAGTCGTTGCAATTGCCCTGCAGGTTTTTTTCCTAACCCGGGTGCTGCGCCGAATGTATCCGGAGATATTTGCAGCCAAGCCGGAGTTCGCCGTTGATCGCTGGCTGCCATCTTCTACGCGGCTCTGGTTCGCCAGTATTCTGGAATCTTCCAATCAGTATCTCGACGTCATTCTGGTCGGCTATCTGCTCGATCCGATTGCTGCAGGCGCCTATTTCGTCACGACGCGCCTTGCCAACGGATTTGCGTCCGTTGCGGATGCGTTCAACATGTTCGCCATGCGGCAATTTCCGGAGCTTTACTACAAAGCGGATGAGGGCGGTCTGCTGCGGTTGCTACAGACCCTTGCCATCCTGACAGCGCTTGCGGTTGTCGGCGGACTGTTCGTAGTTGGCGTTGCCGGTCATTGGCTTCTGATGATCTTTGGCGCAGAGTACATGGCTTACTATCATGTTCTGGTGATCCTTTGTCTCGGAAGCGCCGCAATGGCAGCAACAGGCCCGGCGGCGCCCGTTTTGATGTTGACCGGGCATGAAGGGGCTTATCTGCGGATCGTTGCGCTCAGCGTTTTCATTCGAGTGGCTGGCTTCTTTTTGATTGTTCCAATGTTTGGGATTGTTGGTGCAGCTGTGACCACGACTGTTTCACTCGTTGCAATGGCTGTTCTGGTCAGCGTCCGGTCTCGCACTGCGACTGGTTACAATGTCACGGCAACGCGTATATTGGGCGGATTGGCGCCGGATCGTATGAACGCGAAGGAATCGTGAGAATGAGTGGGCAGCGCATTCTCTTCATCCAGACGCAGGCGGAAAATGCCGGTGCTCAGGAAGTTTCCCGTCTGCTCGGGGAACACCTGACAAACCGTGGTCACACAGTCCAGCACCTTTTCTTCTACAAGAAGTCGGAAGATTTTTCGGCGCCACCGGACACTGTTATCGTACGCCAAACCCGGCCGTCCAACTGGCGTTTCTTTTCTTTCTTGGGCGCGCTGTACAAGGCCATCCGGGACTTCAAACCAGACTGCGTCTTTTGCTTTCAACATTTTGGAAATGTGATCGGGGCACCGGTCGCCAGGCTTGCGGGCTGTCCGGTCATCGTTGCCAATCAGGTAACGGCACCCAGCTTGATCAATCCAGTAGTTGCCTTTCTCGACAAGGGTCTCGGGGTAGTCGGGATTTATGATCGGGTCACCGTGAACTCCAACTTCCTGCTGGATACTTACGGCCGCTACCCAAACCGCTATGTGTCGCGATTGGATTTGATACCGCAAGGATTTGAAAACAAAGACTGGGCGATGGACAAAGCCTCGGCACGTGGGGAACTTGGCTTGCCTATCGATGTGCCGCTTCTTGGCGTGTCCGCACGGCTGAACCCGGCCAAGCAAATCGATAAGGTTCTAGCCATCCTCGCTAAGCGACCGGAATGGCATTTCGCGATCGCAGGTCAGGGGCCGGATTTTGAGCGTTTGCAAAACGAAGCCGTCAAACTCGGGATCACGAACCGTGTTCATTTCCTGGGCGAATTTGCCCCCAGCCAGATCGGCAAATTTCTCGTTTGTCTGGACGTATTCACATTCCCGTCTGCTGCGGAGAGTTTCGGGCTTGCAGCCATTGAAGCCGCACAGGCGGGCATTCCCGTTGTTGCCAACGATTTGCCGGTCTTGCGGGAAGTGCTTCAAGCCAATGGCAAACCATGTGCTCTGTTTGTTGACGTCATGGACGCGGAAGCATTTTCGAATGCCATCGCCACGATGCTGAATGACCCGAAAGTGGCGCAGACATTTCGTGATAGAAGCGGCGATTTGAAAGAGCGGTATTCGCTGAATGCTATGGTGGATGCCTACGAAACCCTTGCGACTGGCAAAGATCTAGCCGCTGACAAGCATCAGGTCATGGCGGTCTCATGAAGGTCGGGATCCTTGTTGAAAAGGACAGGTGCCGACGATGGCTGCTGCATCTCGCCGAGCTCTTGAAGACGTCTCAGTCAGAGGAAGTGGCGTATCATTTGATAAAGCCATCAGCGGCAGTATCCAGGGAACTGAAAACGGCCCTGCAGCTTGAGGAACGCGTTCTCGGCGCAGATCCGTTCTCCGGTATGAGCAAACTGGACCCTTCGGAGCTGCCTCACACCACCGGAAAAAATACTGATCTAGTTTTCGATCTCACTATGGGTGGGAGTGAGTACGGAAGCTCCAAGATTTTTGAGGTCCGATACAACGGAGCTTGCGGTGAGGAAGCCTTATTCTCTGCATTGATGAGCAAAGGGACACCACTCATAGAAGTTATCGATCGGCAAGCTGGCACCGTTGCGGCGTGCGGAACCGCCTCGCTCGAGGCCGCACGAGGACTTGGCGGTGCAATGGACGCCGTCTATTCGAGAGTGGCAGTTCTGATCAAGAAGGTCGTTGAAGGGTCTCATGCGCACGGCACACCAATGAAGGCAGAGGCACTTCAAGTGGTCACGCAGAAACAGGTCCTGATCCGGTTGTTGCGGGAAACGGCGGTCACGCTGGTCCGATCTGTCTACAGAGCGTTTTTCTACACGTCCCATTGGCGGGTGGGCTGGAGATTTGTTGACGGTGAAGGCGTTGCGGGCACCCGTGACCTGAGCGGAGAGCCTTGGCACGTTCTCAAAAGCCCGCATGACACGTTCTTCGCCGATCCTTTTCCAATCGAAACGGATGGCCGATATTATCTGTTTTTCGAAGCCCTACCGCACGACACCCAAAAGGGTGTCATCTCAATGGTGCAGATGACACAAGACGGTCCAGTCGGCGAAGCATCAACGGTTCTGGAAGAACCGTGGCATCTTTCTTATCCCTTTGTTTTTGAACGGGATGGAGAATTCTGGATGATCCCGGAAAGTTCTACGAACAAAGAAGTCGTGCTTTACCGGGCAGCAAGATTTCCCGGCCAATGGGAGCGGCACACTGTGCTGTTAACTGGCGTAGAAGCGGCAGATGCAACCATCATTGAGTATGAGGGGCGGTTCTGGATGTTTGCCGTCACCCGAAACGGTGTCGGCGGGTATTCCGACTGTCTGAGCGTCTATTATGCAGATGATTTGTTGGGCCCTTGGCATGCCCACGGGCAAAATCCTGTCCTCGTTGATGACCGCGCTGCTCGGCCGGCAGGACGATTCTTTTTGCAGGGCGGAGATTTGTGGCGTCCGGTCCAGGATTGCCGAAACGGCTATGGAGCGGCACTCGCCTTTGCCCGCGTCGACGAATTAAGTCCGACAACGTTTCAGCAGTCGGTTCATGAAACGCTGACACCAGGACCGTTGTGGCCTGGACGCAAATTGCATACTCTGAATAAGGCGGGTGACCTGGAGGTTATTGACGGGTGCGCTTACCATCCAAAATCAGAACTCGCTGCGAAAACGAAAGCGTTTTTCAATAGATAGAGTCCTGAGACAAAGCATGAGCTGTCGGCTCAACACAGTTGGCGGATCGGTTGATGTCGAATTTTAAAAAGGTCGGGCACTGCAGGCGCCTACAATTGACGTTACGTTCTTTCTCATATCAAATTATCGGAACATATCCGTCAACGGAGGCGTGAGATGGCCCTGACATTGCCGGGAAGTCTTTTTAAAAACACCATGTTTCTGGCGTTTGTGCTTGTTCTGACCATATGCGGTTCTGCAGGTGCAAGTGAGCGGCACGCGTTAGTCATTGGTAATGCCGATTATGACAGTAAGACACTGACTGCGTTGAAAAACCCGGCAAATGATGCTGCGCTCGTAGCGGACAGCCTCAGATCCGCCGGGTTTACGGTAGAGCTCGTGTTGAATGCCAACTTGCGCACCATGAAACGCTCGGTCCGGGACTTTTCCGACAAACTGAAAGCAGCGCCGAAGGGCTCCCTGTCGGCATTTTATTATTCTGGGCACGGGTTTGAAGCGGGTGGAAAGAACTATCTAGCGCCGCTTGAAGCGGATTTGCGGGATGAAGTTGATGCTGAGTTCGAGGCTCTTTCAGTCGACTGGGTGCTCACCGCAGTTGAGAGCTCACATGAAGGCGCAAACATCGTCATCCTGGATGCGTGCCGCAACACAGCTCTGACACGCTCTGCGGGCGGGACCGCCGGTGGTTTTTCCCTTCTGACCAGCACACCGCGCGGAAGCTTCATTTCCTTTGCGACAGCCCCTGGAAGTACCGCGACAGACGGAGCTGGATTGAACAGCCCTTACACCGCTGCAATTGCCCGGGAAATGCTTGTTCCTGGCGCGTCGATTGAAACGGTCTTCAAGCGCGTTCGCCAGCAAGTGGTCGAAGCAACGGGCGGTGAACAGGTGCCGTGGGATCACTCATCTTTGACGCAGGATATTGTGCTGCTGCCTGGCGGAACAACGCAGGACACCGGGGCACAATCGGCCGCGCCGCTCAGTGCTGATGCCATTCAGGTCGAACTGCAGTTCTGGAACGATGTGAAGGACTCTGATGACCGCCAGCAGATCCAGGCCTATCTGGACCGGTTCCCGCAAGGAGCGTTCTCTGAAATTGCCAAGGCAAGGCTTGCCCAAATCGGCTCAGGAGCGTCTGGAGACATCGAGCAGCTATTTGCCAAGATCCAGAGCCGGTCGTTGCTGGTCGAAAATCCGCAGCGTCCGCATGAGTTTTACGCCAATGCGCGTCTGCGGGAGATCAAAGGCGATTATCCCAAAGCACGTCAGGATTATCTGAAGTATTTTGCGTTCGGCGAACCGCAAGTCGATCCGCATGTCCGATTCCAGTCGGTGTTGAAAATCCAGGAGGGGCGGGCAGGCGCGCGCGAAGTCTATAATGCCTTTTCGCAAGGCCGGCGCGACCCGACAACACTCTTTGCCGAAATCTTGCTGGAAGAGCGTGAGGAACGCGTTCGTCGGCTCGCCACATTCATTGATGCATATCCGGATTTCACACCTGCCTACTACGCTCTGAGCCAGGATTTTTCTGCGGCGCGGGTTGGTCAGCAATCGCTCGCCGACAAGACGCAGGAACTGGAGCTGTTGCAGAAATTTCAGGAACGCGTCGATGAAGGACGGTTCTTGAGGTACTTCATCGACCAGCAGATGGCGGCCCAATGGCAGGAAGATGCCAAGACACGGTTGGCGGCTTTATCGGTCATGAACACCGCTGCCCTCAGCAATCCGGTTAAAATCAATGCTATGCGCAGCAATCAGGGTTGGATGATCAATCTGGCGATTGCCGACCGTACGCAAGAGATCTTCGTCAAACTGCCGGATCAGGATTTCAAGTCGACCGGTTTCATGGCGAATTCCATGGATCCAACGACTGGCCGGCCGATCGCTTATCCGATGATCGAGCTCCCCGGGAACGCTGGCGAAATGGATATTGCGGTTAAATACACCGACATTCGCGGCGAAGAACAAGGACCGTTCCAGATCAAGTTCAGTCCGGGCCTGGCCCTCATCGCAGGGCAAAAAGATATCTTGGAACGGATGCCGAATGGTTGGCTCAGCTACCGGGACTATGACGGCAAGCGGCTGGTCTATTTCACCCATTTGATCAGTTACCGGTGCGCCATTGATGAAGTGCGTTATGGATTGGATACGGATGCGCCGGATCAGACGTTTGAGATCGGTGCTTGCGATCCTGACAATCCGCATGCAATCCCTTCCAGCGGGCCTGGGTCGACCGTTCATGCGACCATTCCGAAGCCGACGCAGTTCATATCTGTGCAGTTGACTTATGCTGATGGCACGCAATCAGAAGTCCAACGATTTGATGCACCGAACTAAGGTGTTCTCAGCTGTCGACTGGCAAAACACATTTGGCGGCGCACGATGACAACCTCGTCGCCGCCCGGCAGACCTGAAACCAGTTTTCTGGGGCGATGGGGCAGTGCAGTTTGCGCAGCGCTGCTTGCAGTGCTGATTGCGATACCGGTTGCTAGCCGGCTAGACCCGATAGTTGGTGACCTTTCCGTCTTGGAGTTCATGCCCAGCGAGCAAGTCTCCGATACGGATATTGTGATTGTTACGATCACAGAAGATACGTTGGCCTCTTTCCCTTACCGCTCTCCAATAGACCGCAGGTTTCTGGCCGAATTGCTGGTCACACTCGACGCGGCCAAACCGGCAGGGATCGGTGTTGATGTATTGCTGGACAGTCCGAGTGAACCTGAAAAAGACGTCCGGCTGTTTCAGGTTCTCGATGATTTGGCGACCCCTGTTGTACTGGCGACGGTCCCCGCCAGTCTTCTGACAGAAAAACAAGCTGCTTATCTGTCATCTGTGGTGGAACGCCGGCAACCGGGATCTGTGATTTTGCAGAGAGACGATGCAGATGGCATTCTGCGGCATCTGCCAGTCAACGAAGGCGATACACCGCTATTCACCGAGGCACTTGCAAATCAGCGTTTTGAAAAGACACCTTTTGACAACCGGATCCTGTATCCCGCGCTTTCGGCTGATGAGGCGGGGCGGTTCCCTCGCTACCCCGCCCATACCGTCGCTTTGCTTCCTAAAGACTGGTTTTCCGGCAAATATGTTCTGATCGGAACGGATCTTCCGGGCACTGATCGGCATGCGACGCCTTTAGCCTCCGTTCAGGGTGTCGAGGCTGGGGACCTGCCAGGCATCGAGATCCATGCTCATGTGCTGGCGCAATTGTTGTCCGGACGCGCGCTTGCC
Organism: Roseibium sp. MMSF_3247; assembly: GCF_030733765.1. Taxonomy (NCBI): domain Bacteria; kingdom Pseudomonadati; phylum Pseudomonadota; class Alphaproteobacteria; order Hyphomicrobiales; family Stappiaceae; genus Roseibium; species Roseibium sp. MMSF_3247. Next base: position 284,146 of record NZ_JASHII010000003.1, on the reverse strand, counting down.
GTCCCGACCTTTACCCAGTCAATAGGATTGCTTGTCCTTTTCGCCGGCGTTTCGGCTCTTGTTTTTACAATCTTCCGGCAGCCAAAGGTGTTTTTCACAGGTTTCGTAATTTGCCTCAGTTTTTATGGGGTGGTGGCTTGGGGATTGATGCAGGCGAGGGTCGCTTTGCTCCCGGTTCTCGGCCCTGTAACCACAGCATCGGCAAGTGTTTTCCTGCTGGCTCTTGTGCGATGGCGGCAGGACCGGCTGGAGCGTGCGTTCGTGGTGTCGGCTTTTGAGAAATACGTCAGTCCGGAAGTCGTCAGACGTTTGGCTACGGGTGAAGTTGAACTTGCGCTGGGCGGTGAGAAGCGCTTGGTCACGTACGTATTCACAGACCTGGCCGGGTTTACAACCCTGTCAGAGGAGTTGCCACCGGATCGCGTCGCAGAAATCCTGAATGGATATCTGGATGAAGTCTGTGACGTTGTTTTCCGTCACGGGGCAACGCTCGACAAGCTCATTGGTGATGCAGTTGTCTGCTTCCTGGGCGCACCCGAAGACGATCCTTCGCAAGCGAAAAACGCAGTTGCCCTTGCTGTCGAGCTGGATCAAACCGCGGAACGGTATCGGATATCCTTGTTGGAACAGGGTGTGTCGCTGGGCGTGACCCGCATCGGGGCGCATTGCGGCGAAGCGGTGATCGGGAATTTCGGTGGTCACCGTTTCTTCGATTACACCGGGATTGGAGATACGGTGAACACAGCGGCTCGATTGGAAGGCGCCAACAAATATCTTGGCTCTCGCATCTGCGTTAGTCAGACTGTTCTGGACCGGCTTAAAGGGAGTACTGATTTTGTTTTCCGGCCCCTCGGCGAAGTTGTTCTGAAGGGGCGCCAGCAGACCCTTGGCTGTTTCGAACCAAGTCCCAAAAGCGTCTCTGAGGAAATCTGGTTTAAGGATTACATCGCTGCTTACGATCAGCTGAACGAAGATTCAGAGGTTGCAAAAACCCTTTTTGAACGGGTTTTGACTATCAAGTCAGATGACGGGCCGTCCCGGTTTCATTTGGACCGGCTGGAAAAAGGACTGTCCGGTACGAAAGTTGTCTTGTCGGAGAAGTGACGCTTCACCTGAGCCCGAGGAGTGAAGATGGCGAAAAGACTTTGGATTTGCCTGTCGGTATTGGCGATGATGTTGCTGCCAGCACGTGCGGAAATCATTGTTGTCGCGGTCAGTGGCACAGACGAAATCGCGCCTGGAACGAGATTGGCATCTGGGCAGTCGATCAGTTTGCCGGAGGGCGCAAGACTAACGCTTTTATCCCAAGCCGGAGAAATGCAGGTCCTCGAAGGGCCATACTCCGGCGAACCGACGGCAAAGAATGGGACCTCCACTCAAAACACTGACGCTGCGAGTTGGTCGGCGGTCCTTGCGCTTGTCGGCGACCCGGATGCCAGGTCCGACGTCATGGGTGCATCGCGTGTCACCGATGGTGCGTTCATGGTACCGCCAAGCATCTGGCATATCAGCGTCGACAGTTCCGGACCGCGCTGCACCTTGCCGGACACCGTAGCCTTGTGGCGCCGGGATGCAGGGCAGGGCACAGATGTATCTATTCGCAGCAGCGCGGGCCGCCTGACAGATGTCGTTTGGCCGGCGAAGGAGCACATGTTCTCGCTGCCGAACGAATTCGCGGCGGATGGAAGATTGATGGTTTCCATCGACAGTGAGCTCAGGGAACTGACGTTGATCGTTGCGCCGGAAGACCTGCGGCAAGCCGGGCCTGGTGCCGTTTTCACGTGGCTGATGGAGCACAAATGTCAACGCCAGGCGCTGGCGTTGATCGAACGCGTCCATGCTGGGTTGAGCCTGACGGATTGATCGAATGGGGCATTAGGGAGCATGCGGATGAACAGGGACGGACTGCTCGAAAGCGTACTCTCCAGCATGATCCAGGGCGTTGCTGTGTTCGACGAGGAGCTGAAGCTTCTCGCCTGGAACCAGAAGTTCCGCGACATGCGCCATTACCCTGACGAGCTGGTTTTCGAAGGCCAAAGCGTCGAAGCTCTCATTCGTTTTGACGCCGAGCACGGTGAGTTCGGGCCTGGAAAAGTGGACGAGATTGTTCAGTGCTTGATGCAGAAAGTGCGGTGTTTCGAGGAACATGCCTTTGAACGCGCCCGACCGGACGGCAGCTACATGGAGGTCAAGGGCGGACCGTTGCCGGGCGGTGGGTTCGTCAGCACCTATTCCGACATTACCGAACGGGTTGCGGCGCGGCATCAGCTGCTTCGGCAAATGGAAGAGCTGAAAGAGGCGCGTCAGGCCACACTGGACATGATGGAAAAGGCCGAGGCGAACCGCAAGCGAGCTGAGGAGCTTCGGGAAAAGGCCGAAAGTGCCACAAAGGCCAAGGATATATTTCTGGCTGCCATGAGCCACGAAATCCGCACACCCATGAATGGTGTTGTCGGTATGATTGACCTTTTGACCCATACCGATCTCGACGACGATCAGAGGCAAATGGCCTCGACCATTCGGGATTCTGCCTTTGCGCTTCTGACCATCATCAATGACATCCTTGATTTCTCCAAGATCGAGGCTGGCAAGATGGATCTGGAAATGATCCCCATGTCCATCCTTGATGTGGTAGAGGGCGTCGGTGAAACCATGGGGCCGAATGCCTGTGCAAAAGGGCTCGATTTCATCGCCTACTGCGATCCGAGGATCCCGGCTGAAGTTGCAGGAGATCAGGTCCGGCTGCGCCAGATCCTGTTTAACCTCCTCGGCAACGCGGTGAAGTTTACCGAAGCTGGCCAGGTCACGCTGCGGGTCGATTTGCATGAAGTTTCGGAAGGCCACGCTACCGTCCGGTATCAGGTGCAAGATCACGGGATCGGTATGACCCCGGAACAGACGGCAAACCTCTTCCAACCATTTCAGCAGGCCGATGTGTCCACCACCCGCCGGTTTGGCGGCACGGGCCTGGGGCTCACTATTGTGCGGCGCTTGGTTGACATGATGGGGGGAACAATCGACGTGGAGAGTGTTCCAGGGGACGGCAGCACATTCACAGTCACGTTGACACACGAGATCGTAGAAGAGGCAGGTGTCGAAACTGGCCATGATCTGGCGGGAGTGAGGGTTTTGGCACTTGTGCCTGATGACCCAACACGGAGGACTCTTGTTGAGACCTACCTTGGTTGCTCAGGCATTTCCGTTGACGTCGTGAGCGAGCCGGAACTTCTTTTTCAAAGCGCAATTCAGGCGCATGAAAAGTTGGCTCCATATGACACCGTCTTGTTAGGTCTGGGGTATGAGGAAACGGCCCGAGCGGATCTTCGGGAACTTTTCCGCGCCGATGATCATCTCAAGCAGACGCGGTTTTTGCTCGAACGCCGGATGGCCGATCTCGGAACGCCGATAGAGTTGCCGGATACGACGGTGGTGCCATCCACCCCGCTTACCCGCCGAAACTTATTGAATGCTCTTTGTGTTGCGATGGGCCGGGCCTCAACCAGCGCTATCAGACATGCTCCATCTGTTGAGGCGGGCGGATGCGTCGCGCCGAGCGCAGACGAAGCTATGGCAAACGGTGAATTGGTTCTGGTGATTGAGGACAACAAGACAAACCAGGATGTCATCCAGCGGCAGTTGCGGCTTCTTGGCTACCAATGCGAGGTTGCGGAAGACGGTGAGGCTGGGCTGGCAGCGATGCGATCCGGCCGTTTCGGCATTGTCTTGTCTGATGTGCACATGCCGAAGCTCGACGGATTGGAAATGACACGGCAATTCCGTGCGCACCAGACTAATGGATCACCCCGGGTTCCAATCATCGCGATTACCGCCAATGCGCTTCAAGGAGAAGCCGACCGGTGTCTTGAAGCCGGCATGGATGATTTTCTACCCAAACCGCTTGAGATGAAAAAACTCAAGGACATGCTGAAGCGCTGGCTGCCGCACGCAGCGGTCAATCGTGTTGATGTGGTTGCAGAAATTGGCTGCCAAGACGGTGAGGCTGCCGCCGTCGTTTCACCAATAAACACCGCCGCACATGCGCCGATTGATCTGTCGCCGTTGGAAGAGATCTTTGGCGATGACCGCAAAACTATCCATGAGGTTTTGGCTGATTTTGTTGATCCTGCCTGGCATGTTGTTGAAGAAATTGCAGACGCGGTTGAAGCACAGGATGCGGCCGCAGTTGGTGCGGCCGGCCATAAACTCAAATCCTCTGCGCGGGCCGTCGGCGCTAATGAACTCGCTGATCTTAGTCTCAGCCTGGAGAAGGCTGGAAAATCCGACGATTGGGCCGCCATTAACGTGGAGTTTCCAAAGCTTCGGCCAATAATGCAGCAGATTGCGGCCCACATTGCCGACCTTTGACGAGAACTGGACCCCTGATATGGGCATGGCCAAGGTTTTGATCGTCGATGATGACCCGTTCATCACGACCTTAACGACCAAGATACTGACCAGAATTGGATATGACACGGTCCTGTCGGCGGAGGACGGAGCCAAGGGATTGGAGGCTGTGGAAGCCCATGCGCCCGATGTCATTCTCTGCGATCTCAACATGCCGGGCATGGACGGTCTTGAGTTTCTGCGGCACCTAGCCGAACGGGATGCGCCCTGCGCGATCATCCTTGTCAGCGGTGAGGACAAGCGGATCCTGCAAACAGCAACGCAACTCGCTGAGGCGCATCGCCTCAAGGTTCTTGGGGCCATTCAAAAGCCGATCAAACCCGATCCGCTTAAGGCTTTGCTCGACAAGCACGTTGCCCAACAAACAGCTGCGAGACGCGGACCGATTGAAAGTCTTCCGCTTGATACAATCAAAGCTGGGTTGGAGAGCGGAGCGATAGATGTCTTTTTCCAGCCGAAGGTCGCAGTACCGGACCGGAAATTGATAGGTGTTGAAGCATTGGTCCGCTGGCGCGGTGAAAATGGAAAGCTGATCCCACCGATTGCGTTTGTTCCGGTGATTGAGGAACACGGTCTCATTGACGAAATGACGCGTCAGGTGTTCGAAAAGTCGATGGTTACTTCTGCCGCCTGGCAAGAAGAGGGGCTCGACATCAAGGTGGCGGTGAATTTTTCCGTCGATTCCTTGACGCGTTACGAGGTGTTCGATCTGGTCATCGCGGCGATCGCAAAAGAAGGCATCGATCCGCATTCCGTCATCATCGAGGTAACCGAAAGCCGGATTATGGAGGATGTTGCAGCGCCGCTCGAGATCCTTACGCGTTTACGGATGAAGGGCGTCGGACTTGCCATAGACGACTACGGCACCGGCGCTTCGTCAATGCAGCAGTTAAAACGCATCCCGTTCACCGAGCTGAAGATCGACCGGGCGTTCGTTGACGGCGCTCCCCAAGACGAAGAAGCCCGCGCAATGCTCGAATCCAGCGTGTCATTGGCGCAGAAGCTGGGCCTTTCCACGGTCGCTGAAGGTGTCGAAACACAGGCGGAATGGGACCTCATTGCTGAGTTGGGTGTGAACGTTGTTCAGGGCTATTTCATCGCGAAGCCAATGCCATCTGACGAGCTTTTGGTATGGGCACGTCAGAATGGCGATCTCGCCAGCTGATGAAGACCGCTCCGGTTAAGTTTGGCGCATGCCGTTCGCATCGAAGTAGCGGGCCTTCTCTTGCGCAAACCCGAGTGCGACCTGCTGGCCTGCGGGTATGTCATGCTGTCCAAAGAACCGTGCGGTGATCTGTTTGTCGCCAGTCATGGCGATGACATTGGTGTCTCCGCCGAGATGCTCGACATGCTGAACCGTCGCCTTGATCGGGCCTTCTGCGGACAGAACCAGATCTTCCGGCCGTATCCCGAGCGTCCGGGTGTCACCGGGTGTCACGGTTTCTGCTGGCAGGAAGTTCATTGACGGAGACCCAAGGAAACCTGCCACAAACTGGTTGACCGGATTGTTGTAGAGCTCCATCGGGCTGCCGATCTGTTCCACGCGCCCGGCCCGGAGAACCACGATTTTGTCGGCAAGTGTCATTGCTTCGGTCTGGTCATGCGTCACGTAGACGATGGAAGTCCCGAGCTGCTGGTGCAGGTTGGCAATCTCCAGCCGCGTGTTCATCCGCAGTGCGGCATCGAGGTTTGAAAGCGGTTCATCAAACAGGAACAACTTCGGCTGGCGGACAATCGCCCGCCCAATGGCCACACGCTGACGCTGGCCGCCGGAGAGTTCTGATGGATACCGGTCGAGATAGTCTTCCAGATTGAGCATACGGCTTGCTTCCGTAATTCGGCTCGTGATCTCTGCCTTGCTATGGCCTTCCTGCTTCAAGGCAAGAGACATGTTCCCGCGCACGTTGAGATGCGGGTAAAGCGCGTAGCTTTGGAACACCATGGCGATGCCGCGCTTCGAGGGCGGGGTGGTGTTGACGACACTCCCGCCGATGTTCACCTCGCCTGAGCTGGCGTCTTCCAATCCGGCGATAATCCGCAGCAACGTGGATTTGCCGCAACCGGATGGACCGACAAAAACAACAAACTCGCCTTCTTCAACCTCAATGTTGATGTCCTTGAGAACCTCAACAGCGCCAAAGGATTTGTAGACATTTTTGAGAGAAAGAGCGGTCATTGCGCTGTTCCTAAGGTGATCGGTTGGCCCGTGCGGATGCTTTCGTCCGCCGCTAGGCAAATGGCGAGGGATTGAACAGCGTCCTGCATGTGACGCGTCAGGTCGATGTTTTCTGTAATGGCACGCACCATGTAGGCTTGCTCTGCATCACAAAGCTCCTGGTGCCCGGGTTCATCAGGCATATCGATGGACACATCCCCGTCTGGCCGGTGCACCAAAATGCTGCCGACCTTGGTATGGCCGTCGATATCTGCGGAAGCGCCCTTGTTGCCGTCGGTAATGGAGACCGAGCCGTTTGGTGAGACAATGTCTTTCACAAAGAAGGCGGTTTCCGACATCATCGGTCCCCAGCCAGCTTCATACCAGCCAACGGATCCGTCGTCGAAGACCACCTGAAACTGCCCGTAATTGTACATGTCCTCGGCGATTTCATTGGAGAGCCTTACGCCCATGCCATGGACACGAAGCGGTTTGCCGTCGGTGATCTGGCACATGACATCGACATAATGCACACCGCAATCCACGATCGGACTTGTGGTCTGCATTAAGGCCTTGTGGGTTTCCCATTCCGCGCCGGAAGACTGCTGATTGAGATTGAGCCGAAAGACGAAGGGACCACCGAGGCCGCGGGCTTCCTTTATCAGACGGATCCAGGATGGATGGTGACGCAGGATGTAACCAACCACCAATTTGCGGCCTGTCTCTTTCGCCTTGGCAACAACCCGCTCGGCATCGGACACCCTTGTGGCCAAAGGTTTTTCAACGAACACATGCGCACCGGCTTCCATGGCCGCACAAGCATAGTCTGCGTGACTGTCGGAGTAGGTGGCGATCACGACGAGATCTGGTTTTAGTTCCAGTCCTGCTGAGAAGCTTTTCAGGCGCGGGTAGGGCTGCAGCTCCTCAGGAAGCTCGACCTCAGAGCGGTTGACGAGGCCAACGATTTCCACGTCGGGAAGACTGTGAAGAGCAAGCGCGTGGGACAGGCCCATGTTGCCGAGGCCCGCAATGACAGCACGGATCATTTAACTGCTCCAGATGTTAAGCCGCGGATCAACTGGCGAGAGAAGATCACATAGAGGATAAGTACCGGAAGGATTGCCATGGACAGGGCGGAGAGAACCGCGTTCCAGTCGGTTACGAACTGCCCGATAAACACCTGGCTGCCCAGCGTCAGCGTCTTGGTCTCTTCCGCAGGTGCCAAGATCAAGGGGAACCAGAGATCATTCCAGATCGGGATCATGTTGAAAACCGCGACCGTTGCCAAGGCCGGCCGGACCAGCGGCAGCACCAGCCGAAAGAAGATCGTGTATTCGCTGAGGCCATCCACACGAGCAGCATTTTTCAGGTCGTCCGACACCTGGCGCATGAACTCGGTCAGAATGAAGACCGCGAGCGGCAGACCTTGGGCCGTGTACACAAGGATCAGCGCCCAGAGCGTGTTGACCAGCCCGGAGGAGACCATCATTTCAAGGATTGCGACAGTGCCGATCCGGATCGGCACCATGATTCCGAGCGCCAAATAGAGCCCAAGGATCATGTTGCCGCGGAATCGGTATTCGCTGAGGGCAAAGGCGGCCATCGCACCGAAGAGCAAAATGAAGAACAGCGATGCCACGGTGACGATCATTGAGTTCTGGAAGTAGAGAAAGAAATCTCCCTGTTTGATGACCGTCTGGTAGCCGATCATTGAAAAGCTCTCGGCGTTTGGCAGGGCCAGGGGCTCCCGGAAGATGAATTTCCGGCTTTTGAAGCTGTTGATCAGAATAATGAATACTGGGAAGAGCGCGATCAGCGTGTAGAGGATCAACGCGCCGTGCATGGCTGCAGAATTGAACGGATTTGTGCGGGCCTGGCTCATGGTCTTGACCTCACAACTGATACCGGCGGAGCCGGGTCTGAATGCCAAAGAGGTAGACACAGACTCCGACGAGAATGATGGCGAACATGGCACTCGCAACGGCTGCACCCATATGCGGATCGCCGAGCTGAAGCTGGAAGCCGAAGAAAGTCCGGTAGAAGAATGTGCCGAGGATATCGGTCGAGAAATCCGGGCCGGCGAGGGCACCTTGCGAGGCGTAGATCAAGTCGAACGCGTTGAAATTGCCGACAAATGTGAGGATTGAGATGATCCCGATCGATGGCAAGATCAATGGCAGCTTGATTTTCCAAAAGGCGTTCATTCCCGTGATGCCGTCAATCTCACCAGCTTCCAGAATCTCTTCCGGGATGGTTAGAAGCGCTGCGTAGATCAGCATCATGGGGATGCCGACAAACTGCCAGACCGAGATCAGCGACAGGGTTGTCAGCGCATACTCTTCCTTGCCGAGCCAAGGTTGGTACAAGAAACCGAGACCGACAGAACTCAGCATTGTCGGGGCGATGCCCCAGATTGGCGACAGGATGAGTTTCCACGCAAAGCCAACGATCACGAATGAGAGGATGGTCGGGATAAAGATTGCGGAACGATAGAGCGCTGCAAAACGGAGTTTGGGATGAGACAGCATCGCTGCAAGTGCAATCCCGATCGGATTCTGCACCAGCATGTGGATCACGAAGAACCAGACATTGTTGCCGAGTGCATTCCAGAACTGGTCCGCCCAGACCGGATCGCCAAACAGCGTCATGAAGTTTTGCAGGCCGACGAAAATCCGCTCCTGGTCGATCCGGCTGTAGAGCGCCAGACGCAGGGTGTTGAACAGCGGCAAGATCATGATTGTCGTATAGACCAGCACAGCGGGTGCCAGGAAAACGGCAATATGCCAGCGTATGCGGGGGCGGTTCATGCGGCCTCCGGTTCCGATCCGGGTAGCTAGATGGCTACCCGGATTGTTTGATTAGAAGGGGACAGGCTTATTGGTGCGGTGCGTACCAGCTGGATAGGCCTTCCTGAAGCTTCGCTCCTAGCGCCTCTGGTGTCTCGGTCCCCTTGATAGCAGCCACGCTTGCGCCCCAGGTTTCGTTTTCCAGGTTCGGCGTCCCGCGCGACAGGATCTGGTAAGTCGATCGGATGGTGGACTCACACTCTCCGCGCCAGCTTGCAAACTCTTGCGCAAGCGGATCTTCCAGTTCGACAGGTGTTTTCGACAAGGGGAAGAAACCCGGCAGAGCGTTACCGAAGATCGATGCGAATTCGGGGCTGGCAACCCAAGCCAGGAACGTCTTTGCGGCATCGGCATTCGGACTTGCTGCATTGAGACCAATTCCGATGTCCGTGTGATCCGAGATGTAGCAGGTGTCGCCGTCAGCCTTCACAGGTGCCTTGAACGCGCCCATTTCAAAATCAGCCTGTGTGTTGAAGCCTGCAATTTCCCAGCTGCCGGCAGGGTAAATCGCTGCGCGGCCCAGAGTGAACAGGTTTTGGCTGTCGGGGTAGGTTTGTGCCTCGTAGCCGAACCCAAGATAAGGTTGCCATTTGGCAAGCGTTGCGTAAGGGGCAACCCATTGCTCATCGGTCAGTTTCTGCTCGCCCTTGATCAGTGCGAGACGGCCTTCTTCGCCCTTCCAATAGTTTGGGCCAATGTTGTTGTAGCCCATGGTGGCTGCTTCCCACTGGTCATTGGTGCCCATGGCCATCGGGATATAGCTGCCGTCGTCCTTGATCTTATCCAGAACCGCGAAAAACTCGGCTTCCGTGGTTGGAACCTCAAGGCCAAGCTCTTCAAAAGCATCTTTGTTATAGATGAACCCGTGAATGACGGAGGCCATCGGAACGCAGAACGACGCCGAGGCGTCGTCGGTCTGCCAGGCGGACTTTGCAACATCGGAGAAGTTGGACATTGCGTCCAAGTCATCAAGCGCAGAGAGGTGACCGGCTTCGTAAAGTGCGAGGGAGGCATCAAATGGGCGGCAGGTGATCAGGTCGCCCGCGCTGCCAGCTTCGAGTTTTGAATTCAGCGCCGCATTGTATTCGGTCGGAGCCGTCGGCGAGAAAACGACCTTGATGCCAGGATTGTCCTTTTCGAAGGCAGGGATGATCTTGTCCTGCCAAAGTGTAAGATCATCTGTCCGCCAGCTTTCAATTGTCAGCGTGACATCTTCGGCCATCGCGGCAGTTGTCATCAGTGCGGTGCTTGCAAGTGCAATGCCCAGGGTTCTCAATTTCATGATGCTTTCCCCTCTGTTTGAAGAAATGGTTTGTTCTTCCGGGTCTCCGCCCGGATTTGTTCCAGCGCTGGGCGCAGATGCCCGCGAGTTTTTTCTAAAAGATTGAGTGCGTGCTCGATCGAACTCGCGCCAGCGGCCAAAAGGCAGGCTGTCTTGACATTGCCATCCGCTGACTTGAGTGCACCGGCGGCAACTTCATCAGAAGTTCCAGTGATCGTTGTCACCATTCGCACGGCACGATCCCGGAGTTTGATGTTGTCAGCGCGCAAGTTCACCATCATGCCGTCGTAGATGTGACCCAGATTCAGGGCCATCAGTGTCGAAAGCGCATTCAAAGCGATCTTTTGGGCCGTTCCTGCTCCCATGCGGGTCGAACCGGAGACGACTTCGGGTGCGGTTGGCAGATAAATGGCGTGCTTGCTCAATGCAAAAAGCGGCGCGTTCGGGTTGTTGGCCATCGCGATGACCGTCGCGCCGGCTTCTTTTCCAAGACGTGCTGCCTCAAGTGTGTATGGCGTGGAGCCACTGGCAGAGACCACAATAATCGTGTCGTTTTTCGAAAGTGTTGCGAGATCTGCTGCCAAGCTGGCCGTCGCATCTTCCGTGTCGCCCGGCATATGCGCGGATGTGGGAATGCCGCCTGCCATAAGGATTTGGACCTGATGCTCCGGAATGCCGAACGTGCCGCCAAGTTCCATCGCGTCAGCCGCCGCCATCAAGCCTGACGAGCCTGCTGCGACATAGTAGAGGGCTCCGCCGGTGCTTATTGAAGTGGCCATGTCGCAAGCAGCTGCGGCGATGAGTTCCGTTGCTGCAGAGGTTGCCTGAGCGGCCGAGACCTGACCATCAATAAGGATCGCTGCAACGTCCTCTGAAGGACGTGAATCCAACCCAGAAGCAAGATTGTGCAGTTTTTCCGTGGCTGCCTCAGGCACGCGATCCTCCGTAAATTTTCGCTATAATACCTTTATAATACCATTTGTCCAGAAGTTAATCGAAATTAGTGGGTAGGCAGGCGAATCTAAATCCAATTTGGAGTTTGGTATCTCTTTTTATGTTGATTTTATCTAAAGGTATTATATAGGTATTATATGATTGATTTCGCGGATCAGTGGGTTTTGGCGGTTGATGGCGGCGGTACGCGCTGCCGTTTGGCGTTGAGTTCGCCAGCTGCGGATATCCGTGTCGAAGTCGGCTCTGCCAATGTGACAACGGACATTTATGCAGCGCTCTCGGAGATCAACGTTGGATTGAAGGCTCTCGCAGGCAAAGCAGATCTTGCTCCGGGCGAACTTGCCCGTGTTCCCGCCTATTTCGCTTTGGCTGGCTATCAGGCGGACCGAGACCGCGAACGGTTGCTAGACGGTGTTCCGCTTAGGCGCATAAAGGTTGAAGATGATCGGCCGGCAGCATTGCGGGGCGCTCTTGGGCTGCTGGATGGTGCCTTGATCCACAGTGGGACGGGCTCTTTTTTTGGTGTCCAAGCTGATGCAAAGAAGAGATTTTCCGGCGGTTGGGGGGCGGTCCTTGGCGACTTCGGATCGGCGGCATGGTTCGGTAAATCCGCACTGGCTCTCGTACTTGATGCTGAAGATGGCCTTATTGAGCAGACTGTCCTGACCAAGACGTTAAAGGATCGGTATGGGGGAGCCGCTGGAATACTGGCGTTTGCAAACAGAGCAAGGCCTGCTGAATTTGGCGCTCTGGCGCCAGAAGTTCTCTCGCAATCCGATGATCCAATATCTGAGCGCCTGATAGACCAGGCAGCGGTGCATTTTGAGGGAAATCTTCTGCATCTCGGATGGTCAGGGGGAATGCCTGTGTGTTTGACGGGGGGTCTTGCACCTCACCTGGCGCCATTTCTCACCGAACCTGTTCGAAAGAATCTACGCTCAGCAGCCGGGTCGCCGATCGATGGTGCAATTGCCATCGCGCGGGAGTTTGCAAAAGAGGTGCAGGTTGCATGCTGAATGATTTCCTGATGCCTGATCAGTGGTTTTCTCAAAATGCCGGGCCGAGATACGTGCAACTGCGGCATCGACTTGAAGAAGCTATCGAAACCGGGCTGCTTCCGGCCAACAGTTCGTTGCCGCCAGAGCGGGAAATCGCAGAACTAACAGGTTTTTCCCGGGTGACGGTGCGCAAGGCCATTCAGGAAATGGTCAAGGATGGGGCGATCGAGCAGCGCCAGGGCTCTGGCTCTTTTGTTCGGGAAACAACGCAACGGGTTGAGCAGTCCCTTTCCCATCTAACCTCCTTCACTGAGGATATGGCCAACCGCGGCATGCAAACGACTTCCAGATGGCTGGAGCGCGGGGTCTTCATGCCAAATGCGGAAGAGATCGCGACCTTGTCTCTGACACCGGACGATCAAGTGGCGCGCATTTACCGTCTGCGGGAGGCGGGTGGTCAGCCGATGGCATTGGAGCGCGCAGCTCTGCCTCTGGATATTTTGCCCAATCCTCTCGAGGTGGTCACGTCGCTTTACGAGGTGCTTGCAAAGCATGGCCATCGTCCCGTTCGGGCTGTCCAAAAAATCGCCGCCGTCAACCTTGAGCCCACTGACGCTCACCTCTTGAGCGTTCCAGAAGGCACGGCAGGTCTTCGGATCCAGCGAATTTCTTACCTGGAGGGCGGACGGGTCGCGGAATTTACACAATCTATCTATCGCGGAGACGCCTATGACTTTGTTGCAGAGCTCCGGCTGTCTGATCGATGAGGACCCGCCAGTGATATCTCTTCCTACAAAAATGAAACAGGAGATCGCGGAAATTCCCACCGCAGTCGATCGCCTGCTGACATCCGGGGATGCAGATATCAAGCGAATTTCTTCGAAGGTGCGAGACAGCGACCTGCGCTGCCTTCTGTCTGTTGCGCGGGGGTCTTCCGATCATGCTTGCACATATCTAAAGTATGCTGCCGAGTTGCTTCTGGGTCTGCCAATGGCATCTGTCGGGCCATCACTTGCTTCTGTCTACGGATCCAGTCTCAAGGCAGACGACATGCTGTGTTTTTCGGTGTCTCAGTCCGGCAAAAGCCCGGACATCACCCGAATGACCCGGTCCTTGACCAAGTCAGGCGCAACCACGCTGGCCATCACCAACCATCCGGGATCGCCCTTGAGTGAAGCAGCAAGCGCGACTGTTCCGATTCACGCCGGGCCGGAACTGTCAGTCGCTGCGACCAAGACGTTTGTCACATCGCTGGTTGCCGGCCTGTGGTTGCTTGCTGAGCTCAAGGCGGACACGGGCCTCTTGGCTGCAATCCGGAACTTGCCAGCGCATTTGAAGGACGCCGTTGCTTGCGATTGGCGTGAAGCTGCGCCGGAAAATGACATCGGATCATTGTTCACGTTGGGGCGCGGCCCCTCATGGGCTGTTTCCAACGAGGCGGCTCTGAAGTTCAAGGAAACTTGCCAGATCCATGCAGAAAGCTATTCCTCAGCAGAAGTCATGCATGGCCCTGTTTCCATTGTATCCTATGGTTTTCCGGTCATTGTGTTTGCCGCCGCCGATGCCGCCGAGCAAGCGGTTGTTGATGTTGCTGATCAACTGTCGCAGATGGGAGCGGCTGTCTTTGTCAATAGTGAAAAAGCGCAGCGGGCGAATGTCTTGCCTATCGTCCGCACAGATCACTGGCTAACCGATCCGATTGCGTCGATTGTGTCATTCTATGGCTTGGTGGAGCATGTTGCCGCGCTCCAGGGTATCAACCCGGATGCCCCTCGGCATTTGAACAAGGTCACGGAAACCGTATGACACATGCCAGCGTTTTCAAGGCGGCCGCGGTTTTTGACGGGGTCAACCTTCATGAGGGCGCCGCTATCCGGTTTGGCCCGGACGGGGGTGAGTCAATTGGTGCCGGTGATGAGATTTTTAGTGGCGCTAAAGTCATTGATCTTGGTAGTGAGATCATCTCTCCGGGATTCGTTGATCTTCAGGTGAATGGCGGCGGCGGTGTCATGCTCAACGATGATCCAAGTGTTGAAACCGTTCGCCGGATTGCCGAAGCGCATTGGTCTTTGGGCACTCGGGCTTTTTTGCCGACTTTGATCACGGACACGCGTGAAAAAACCAAGGCGGCAATTGCAGCGGTAACTCAGGCTGTCGAGAAATGCGTTCCTGGGGTGGCTGGATTGCATTTGGAAGGGCCGCATTTGTCTGTTGCCCGAAAAGGGGCGCATGATGCTGCCTATATCCGCCCGATGGACGATGAGGACCTCGACTTCCTCTTGGCAGCGGCCCGTTTGCTCCCGGCTCTGCTTTTGACCGTTGCACCGGAAAACACAACTCTCGAGCAGGTTCGACAGCTGAGCCAGGCGGGTGCGCTCGTTTCAATTGGTCATTCGGATGCTGATTATGCAACTGTTCAAGCCTATGCCGCGGCTGGTGCCAAGTGCGTCACACATCTCTTCAATGCGATGAGCCAAATGGGCAACCGGGAGCCCGGTGTCGTTGGGGCGGCTCTTGGGACAGGGGCCTTGTCCGCCGGTCTTATTGCTGATGGGGTCCATGTTCATCCGGAAATGATGCGGATTGCATTATCCGCAAAAAGCGGCCCGCGAGAGGTGTTTCTGGTTAGCGATGCCATGGCGGTTGCCGGAACATCTGAGACTTCGTTCGAGCTGGATGGGCGAAAAATTCTCCGATCAGATGGGAGGCTGACCCTCGAGGACGGGACGTTGGCAGGTGCGGATCTGGATCTATTGACCGCTGTCAGGGTTTTGGTTGACCAGGTTGACATTCCGCTGGCTGATGCCCTGCGTGCCGCTACAAAAACGCCGGCGGAGCTGATTGATGGAAAGCCATTCAACCTTTTGGGCAGGTCTAAAGACAGCTTTATCCGCATCTCCAAGGATCTTCACTCTCTCAGTCCATTGGCCGAAACCGGATAAGCAGATCGCATGTTGCTCGAAGTCTGTGTTGATACGATGGAAGGTGCCAGGGCTGCTGTTCGTGGTGGGGCCGGGCGTATCGAACTCTGCTCTGCTTTGTCTGAAGGCGGACTGACGCCGTCCGCAGGACTGATGCGAGCTGCTGCCCAATTACCTGTTCCGGTCTACGCCATGATCCGTCCGCGTGCCGGTCTCTTTCATTTTTCTGAAAATGAAGAGCAGATCATGGCCAGTGATATTGATCTGGCTAAAGGCTTTGGACTTGCTGGTGTTGTCCTGGGTGCGCAGCGCGGAGATCATACGCTGGACCGGGAGCTGCTGGCACGTTTGTCAGACCGGGCATCCGCTATGGGGCGGACGCTCCACCGTGTGATCGATGTTGTGCCGGACCCGTTTGCCGCGCTGGAAACGGCGATTGATCTGGGGTTCGAGCGGGTTCTCACATCAGGAGGTCAAGCTACGGCTGATGCTGGGCGGGCCGTTATTCAAGAAATGAACGCGACTGCCGGCGGCCGCACGAGCATCATGCCGGGTGCAGGCCTGCGGCCCGACATGGTGGCCAGCATCATCCAGTCGACGGGTGTCACTGAAGTTCATGCATCGTGTTCGGTCATTGTGATAGATGAGGATGCCGGTGGGCTGTTTTGTCCCCCGGGCGGATGCAGGGAAACATCAGAGGATCTCGTCAAGCAAATGGTCGCCGCCATGGGTAATTCTGGCTACTAGAGAACCGCTTTTCACTCTTAAGACGTGATTTCGTTCGTAACCTGGCCGGTGGTGAGAATTGGCGCAGCATCCAGTTTGTGGGCGTTTAGCATTTCAGCTATTTCGGAAATGCTCTCCACCAGTCTGATCTTGTCTTTATCCGTCAGTTTATCGAACTTTGCTTCGAATTCGTCATGAAGAAGCCCGGGCAGCGAGGCGACTGTTTCCTTGCCACGTTCCGTGAGCATGGTGTGAACGATGCGCCGGTCGGAGGGAGATCTGTAACGCTCGATCAGCTTTTTCTCTTCCAGCTTGTCCAGGATTGTCACAACCGTCGCAGAACTTAGGTCTGCATGGTCTGAGAGAACCTTTGTTGTCACCTCTCCCAAATCATTGACGCCCTGTAGAACGACGATCTGCGGAATTGTCAGTCCGGATACTCTCGCAACTTCCCGGGATCGCAGGTCAATGGCCCTGACGATCCGCCGAATGGACTTGAAAATCTGAGCTGCTTCGCTGGCATTCATAATTTTAGCTCTGATCATTTGAACTCTAATGATAAGAAGTCTATATACCTCCTACCAGCGAACTGGAAAGAGGAATTTTTAGATTTATGTGTGGCATTTGCGGTGAAGTTGTTTTCTCGTCAGGGCAAGCCGATACAAGCCGGGTCGACCGAATGGCGCAAGCAATGGCCGCTCGCGGTCCCGATGCGATGGGTGTTACCATGCGCGGACGGGTCGCGTTCGGACACCGGCGTTTGAAAATCATTGATTTGAGTGACCAGGGCGCGCAACCGATGCAAGATCCGGAACTGGGTCTTTCGCTAGTCTTCAATGGTTGCGTCTACAATTATCAAGAGCTGCGGGCGGAGCTGACCGGAAAAGGCTACCGGTTTTTCTCTACCAGTGACACAGAGGTCATTCTGAAGTCATGGAAGGAGTGGGGTCCTGACTGTTTCACAAGATTCCACGGCATGTTTGCCGTTGCCATCCACGAACATGACAGCGGCCGCATTCACTTGGCTCGCGACCGTTTTGGCATCAAGCCCCTTTATGTTTCAGAGGCCGACGGCCGTTTGGCATTCGCCTCGTCGCTTCCGGCACTGCTGAAGGGCGGAAACATCGATCGATCGATCGATAAGGTTGCGCTTCAGCATTACATGAGCTGGCACTCGGTCGTCCCGGCTCCGCGGACCGTTTTGAATGGTGTGCGGAAGTTGGGCCCTGCGACCGTGCGGACATACGAGACAGACGGATCTTTTAAAGATGCAGTCTATTGGGAGCCGGACTTCCGCAAGTCAGAAGAAGATGTAAACCGGTCGGCAGACGACTGGCGCGACCTTGTTCTTGAAGGTTTGCGCAAAGCGGTCCGCCGCCGGATGGTCGCGGACGTCCCGGTCGGCGTCTTGCTGTCAGGCGGGGTCGACTCCAGCTTGATTGTTAGTCTTCTGGCAGAGGAGGGCCAGAAGGATCTCGCGACGTTCTCGATCGGCTTCGAGGAAGCGAATGGAGAAAAGGGCGACGAATTTCAGTATTCGGACCTAATCGCCAATCACTACGGGACTAACCACAACAAGATCTTCATTCCGTCGTCTGAGCTTTTGGACAATCTGCCGGGCGCCATTGGCGCGATGTCGGAGCCGATGGTGTCATATGACAACATCGGATTCTATTTGCTGTCTCGCGAAGTCTCCAAACACATCAAGGTTGTTCAATCGGGGCAGGGCGCGGACGAGGTGTTCGGCGGATATCACTGGTATCCGAAACTGACCGGGTCGAACCAGCCAGTTGCCGACTATGCCGACGCGTTTTTTGACCGGTCCGAAGAACAATTGAACGAAGCAATTTCGCCGGACTATCACTGCGACCGCAATGAGAGTATCGCGTTCGTTGAAAGTCACTTCAGCTTACCAGGTGCTGATGATCCGGTGGACAAGGCTTTGCGCCTCGACACCAATGTCATGCTGGTCGATGATCCGGTGAAGCGCGTTGACAATCACTCCATGGCTTGGGGACTTGAGGCTCGCGTGCCGTTTCTCGACCATGAACTGGTTGAACTGGCAGGGCGCATTCCGTCAGAGCACAAGCTTGCCCAGGACGGCAAAGGCGTTCTGAAGGAAGCTGCGCGTCTTGTCGTACCATCTGAAGTTATCGACCGTCCGAAGGGGTACTTCCCTGTACCCGCGCTCAAATACATTCAGGGTCCCTATCTGGAAATGGTGCGTGAAACGCTAACGAACGGCAAAGCCAAAGGTCGGGGGTTGTTCAACCCGGCCTATCTCGAAAAGCTGTTCGAGAACCCGACACAATACATCACTAAGCTGCGGGGCTCTGAGCTCTGGCAGGTTGCTCTGCTGGAAATGTGGCTGCAGGAGCAGGAGGCCTAACGCGTGTCAGAAAAAACACCGTCCCGGGTCAAGGGGGCACTTGAGCACCGTCTCAAGCGGATGCGGGATCACGGCATGAAACCGGAGTACCGCGCCGATGAGACGGATATGCCTGTCAACCAAACCATCAATTGCGGATGGGGACGTTTGTTGTTCGGAAATACTTTCGCTGAGCCGGAAGCGCTTGTGGAGGCGCTTCGCGATGAGCGCCCGGACAGGCGGGATATCGCGTTTTATGTGCGCGATCCGCATGTGGTGGTTGGGCTTGCGCCTCAGGAGCTGTTCCTCGATCCTTCACATACCTACCGGTTGAACTTATCTACCTACCGATCAGCAAAAGACACTCGGCGGGGCTTCACGGTTCGCCGGTTGTCCTCACGCAGTGACGCGGAGCAAATCAACGCGCTCTATGCGAGCCGGGGCATGGTGCCGGTTTCTGAAGACTTCTTTTGGTCACAGCTTGATCCACGGGAAATCACTGTACTCGTCGCGGAGGAAGATGAAACCGGCAACATCGTCGGGACGGCAATGGGCGTTGATCACCAACGCGCGACAAGTGGTGCGGAGCTCGGGTCATCACTTTGGTGCCTTGCGGTCTCTGCCCAGGCGCGCTTTCCCGGTATCGGAGAAGCGTTGGTCCGCAGGCTCGCCGAAGTGTTTCAGGCGCGGGGCAACCCGCACATGGATCTTTCGGTAATGCACGACAATGACATGGCTATTGCGCTTTACGAAAAGCTCGGCTTTGAACGGGTTCCGGTCTTTACCGTGAAGCTCAAGAACCCGATCAACGAAGCGCTTTACGCGGGGCCCGCGACGGAAGAAAAACTCAATCCTTATGCAACATTGATCGTCAATGAAGCACGCCGCCGTGGGATCAATGCCCAGATCATTGATGCAGAAGGCGGCTTCTTCCGGTTGTCTTACGGCGGCCGATCAGTGCGCTGCCGGGAATCCTTGAGTGAATTTACCACCGCAGTTGCCATGTCGATCTGCGACGACAAGGCTTCTACACGGCGCATCGTGGAGGCCGCAGGTCTGTCCGTTCCGGATCAGATGACAGTGGGCGAGGGCGACTTGAAAGCGTTTTTGCAGCGGCATGGTTCTGTGGTTGTGAAGCCGACCCGTGGTGAGCAAGGCAAGGGCATCGCCATAGGTCTGGAAACGCTTGAAGATGTCGAAGCTGCGATCGATGTTGCCCGAACCTTTTCCAATGAGGTGCTGGTCGAAGAATGCGTTCAAGGATCTGATCTCAGGCTCGTGGTGATTGACTACAAGGTGGTGGCGGCGGCAATCCGCAAACCGGCTGAAATCATGGGCAACGGCAAAAGCACCGTGAGGGATCTCATTCATGCGCAATCCCGCCGGCGTGCGGCCGCTACAGGCGGGGAATCCCGCATTCTGATTGACGAAGAAGCCGAGCGGTGTTTGGCATCAGCCGGTTTGACGCTGGAAGATGTCCTGCCCGACGGGCAGCGTTTGGCGGTCCGACGGACGGCCAATTTGCACACCGGCGGAACTATTCATGATGTTACCGGCGAAACGCACAGCACCTTGATTGAGGCGGCTGTGCGGGCGGCAAAGGCAATTCAGATCCCAGTGACGGGGATTGACCTGATGGTGAAAAGCCCACGGGAGCCGGAGTACAACTTCATTGAAGCCAATGAACGTCCGGGTCTGGCAAATCATGAACCGCAGCCAACGGCTGAACGCTTTGTCGATTTCCTGTTTCCGCTATCCATGCCAAAGCCGGCACGGGATACCTTGCAACGTGAGTTTTCATGACATTGCTTACCATCGATATCGATTATCTGGCCAAGACGCTGAAAAACCTGCTCGGGATCCCGAGCCCGACGGGATACACGGACGAGTTGGCGCGGTTTGTTTCCAAAGAGCTTGAGCGTCTCGGGGTCTTTTATGAGGTGACGCGGCGCGGCGCCATCCGAGCACGTCTGGATGGTGCAAAATCCAAGCCTG
Source organism: Roseibium sp. MMSF_3247 (assembly GCF_030733765.1). NCBI lineage: Bacteria > Pseudomonadati > Pseudomonadota > Alphaproteobacteria > Hyphomicrobiales > Stappiaceae > Roseibium > Roseibium sp. MMSF_3247. The sequence goes on along the minus strand of NZ_JASHII010000003.1, from coordinate 263,497 downwards.
CCCGGGCTTTCGTGGCACACTTGGACACCCTCGGTGCCCAAGTTAAAACGCTGAAGGAAAACGGGCGGCTTGAGCTGGTGCCCATCGGTCACTGGTCTGCACGCTTTGCAGAAGGTGCCCGGACGACGATCTTCTCTGAAAGCGGTGCCTACACCGGAACGATCCTGCCATTAAAGGCATCGGGCCATACGTTTAATGAAGGCATCGACAATCTTCCGGTCGGCTGGGATTACGTTGAGCTGAGAGTTGATGCCTATTCGAAATCAGCTGACGACCTGCACCGCCTTGGGATCGACATTGGTGATATCGTTGCCATCGATCCAGCCCCGGAGTTTCTCGAAAACGGCTTCATCGTCTCCCGGCACTTGGACAACAAAGCCGGGGTCGCAGTGATGCTGGCAGCACTCAAGGCCATGGTGGAATCCGAGACGAAGCCGACGGTCGATATTTTTTGGCTGTTCACAATCGCGGAAGAGACAGGGCACGGCGCGACTTCGATTTTGACGCCGGACATTGCATCCCTCGTTGCCATCGACAACGGAACATCCGCACCGGGGCAAAACTCCGATGAATTCGGCGTAACGATTGCGATGGCTGATCAAACCGGTCCGTTTGACTACCATCTGACCCGCAAAATGGCTCAGCTGTGCCGGGACAACGAGATAAAATTCCAAAAGGATGTCTTTCGGTACTATCGGTCTGACGCAGCTTCTGCGATTGAAGCTGGCGCAGATGTGCGCACGGCTCTGATCACCTTCGGCGTTGATGCAAGCCACGGCTACGAGCGGATCCATATGCACGCGCTTCGCTCTCTCGCCGAACTATGTACCGGTTATGCGCTCAGCCCTGTTGAAATCGCACGGGATGCGCGGGAATTCGCGGGAATGAAAGGCTTCACGACACAACCGACCGAAGATGCCGATCAGGACCTTAGCCCGGAAACCGAAGAGCCTGGCGCTGAGGCGTCATAGATTCTGCGCAGGCTTCCACATATCAAACGAGCTCGGCCAATTGAGGGGTCACTTGAAACGTTCCCTCCTTTGACCGGGTGATTGCCAGCGGCATTTCGAAGGTCGGGGTCAGTGTCTTTTCCGAAAAGACACTCTCAAGTGAACCGTGCTGCACCTTCGACCCATTCTTGATGACAAGGATCTTGTCTGCAAAAGCGGCCGTCAGGTTCAGGTCATGCATCACTGCGATTACACCGCCGCCGCGCCGGGCATAGTCTTTTGCAAGTTTCATGATCTGATACTGATGCTTGATATCGAGGCTCGACACCGGCTCATCCAGGAATAGCCAGCGCGGCGTTCCATCTTCCGCGACCGGATCCCAAACCTGGCAGAGTACACGGGCCAATTGCGCCCGTTGTTGTTCACCGCCGGACAAGTCTTGGTAGGTACGGGCCTCAAAACCCGGAAGACCAACAAGGGCCAAGGCTTCGGCAATACGGTGAGCCCGTGCTAGGCGGCCTTGCCTCCGGTCCAGAATGCCGAGGCCAATAACTTCCGAAACGGTGAGCGGAAACGACAGGTGGCTCGCCTGGGGCAAAACCCCTCGTGCCAGCGCTTGAGTTTCCGGCGACAGGCTTGCAACTTCGTGTCCGCCCAACTGAATGCTGCCTGAATAAGGCCGTTCTCCTGTGATGGCCTTTAACAGTGTGGTCTTGCCCGACCCGCTGGGTCCTATGATGGCCAACATCTCTCCAGGGTGCGCACTGAAGGACATATCGTTTACAATGCAGCTGCTACCCAAGGTGATCTGCACGTCCCTGACGTCCAAAGCTTGGGCAGAGGTGAGTAATTCTTCAGCGAGGATTGAAGTGTTGGTCATAAGCCCGTCAATCCTCTGTTCCGCAATAATATCCATAGGAAAAATGGTGCGCCAACAAAGGCGGTGATGATTCCGATCGGCAGTTCTGCAGGGGCAACGATTGTCCGCGCCAGAGTGTCCGCGCCAATCAACAAGATAGCTCCAAGCAGCGCGGCTGCGGGCAGGAGGAATTTGTGATCCGGACCAATCGATAGCCGCAACAGATGTGGCACGACGATCCCGACAAATCCGATCCCCCCGCTTACGGCGACCGATGCACCGGTCGCCGCTGCGACTAGAAGAATGCTGATATTTTTGAGCCGCTGAACCCGGATGCCAATGTGAGCGGCCGCTGCTTCGCCCAGTGTCAGCGCATTGAGGCCTCTGGCAAGGAAGGGTGTCGCCAAGAGCATGGTCAGGATGATCGGTGCAGAGGAAGCCACTTTTTCCCAGTTTGCTCCGGCAAGAGAACCAAGCCCCCAAAACTGCAGATCGCGCAGCTGATTGTCGTCGGCCACATAGACGAGAAGGCCGGTGATCGCACCGGTCAATGCGCCAAGAGCGATGCCGGCGAGCAGGAGTGTGGCAACAGATGTAAAGCCGCCACTTGTGCCAATCCGGTAGAGCAGCAAAGTGTTGATCAGGCCGCCTGCAAACGCGGCAAACGGGATTGCATAGATACCGAGGACCGCCATGGCTGGCGCCAGTGCGGCATTGCCCAAAACAATGAACAGAGCAGCGCCTAAACCAGCGCCGGCAGAGACACCGACAATTCCCGGATCGGCTAGTGGGTTGCGAAACAACCCTTGCATCACTGCACCGGAGACCGCGAGCGCCGCACCGATCAGCGCGCCGAGAGTGATCCTTGGCAACCGAATGTCCATCACAACGATCCAGTCCCGTGCGGACACAATCTCCGGCAACGGTGCAGACGGATCCGCCAGATGGCTCGGGATATGAGGCAGTAGATCAAATACCGGAACCGGGATGGGCCCGGTTGCCAAGCTGCCGATCATCGTTGCGATCAACAGAGCAGCGAGTGCTGCAATCACCCAACGGGCAACGCTTGCCCGGTCTCCGTGTTTCGAGGCTGTGAGCCCAAAAATGGCGGCCAGTCCACCCTCTTGCCGCGGCAAAAACGCATCGGTCATCCCGCCTAACTCCGTATTTCAGAAAGGTTCTGAGCAAGATCCTGGATTGCGTCCGCGGTGCGTGGTCCGAAACCAAGCAGGTAGTCTCCCGGCATTTTTAAGAGACGGTTGGCCTTGCCTGCAGGTGTTTGCGCAAGAGCTGGGTGAGAGAAGAGGTCATCTGCCGACGCGCTGTGATCTCCTTCCCGATCCATCATCAAGACGACGTCCGGCATCGCGCTCAGGATCGCCTCGTCGCTAAGCTGCTTGTAACCGGAGAATTCGCTGACTGCGTTCTTTGCGCCTGCCAGGGTAATAATGCCGTCAGCCGCAGTATCAGCTCCACCAGCCATGATCCGCCCGCCGCGCGTAGACAAAACAAAAAGGACGCGGACGTTTTCATTCCGGCCAGCGGCTTGTTCTTGCGCAGTTTTGAGGTCGGTTTCAATCTTCTGCGTAAGAGCGTTGGCTTTTTTCGGAACGCCAAGGGCCGCACCAACTGTCCGTATTTTGGCTACGATACCTTCTGGCGTGAATTCGTTCGGAATGTTGGCAATTGCGATCCCTGATTTCTCCAAGACGTCAACCGCCTCCTGCGGGCCACTGCCGTCCAGCATTAAAAGCAGATCGGGATCAACGGAGAGGACTCCCTCCGGCGACAGCGCGCGGATGTAACCGATATCGGGCAAATCATGGGCTTCTTGCGGATGAACGCTTGTCGAATCTCTGGCAACAAGACGGCGCTCTTCTCCCAAAGCGAACACCACTTCGGTCACAGATCCTCCGACGGCAACCACCCGTTTCGAGGCCTCGTCCGCAGAGAGTGGATGGATTGTAAGAACAAGTGCGGTCGCAGTAAGGAGCGTCGCGGCCAGGCACTCAAGGTAGAGAGAACGAAGTCTGGTGATCATTCGGCGGCTCCTAACGTGATAGCGTGATCGAGTTTTGGGAGGTTTTCGGCAAGGCCGCGCCAGTCGGATCGTTCGGCATTTTCTTCGCCGCGCACTCCGAAGAACTGGATGATTTGTTGACCGTCGCTGTCATAAGCTTCAATTGAAGTTACATGCCCGATATCTGCGGGTTTTCGAACGGCCCAGACATCATGAATGTGATCGGTTCGAAGATGCAGATGGAACGTCGGGTCCATGATGTTGATCCATGGTCCCTTTTCCAGGACATTTGCGATTTGGCCCGAGTGGATCTGGATGCATCCGCGGTTGCCAACGAAGCACATGATCGGGATTTGCTCTGAGGCTGCCAGGCGCAGCAGAGCTGGAACTGAACCTTTATCGAGTGGCCATGCCCAGCTTTCACCGGCAAGTTCAAAGGCACTTAACCGGTCCAGTTCGAGGTCTTTCAAAATGCCATGGAACTGGTGGGGATCTGTCATGGATTGCCAGCGGTCGCGGAGATGCATCTCCGCGTGAACAGTCGGCAATTTTCGTGAAAAGACCGGAGCCGGCGTGATATCCGGCAAGATCTCTGGCTGTTGATCTGGAAGCGTTAGAAGTGCGACGAGCTGATCCCAAGCGTCTTTGTTTGTGTCTGGCCGAGCATGGATCTTTTGGACCGCATCGCCGTGGGCATCAAAGAATTGCAGGGAACGACGGACATCCTCGCCCTCTCTTTTCTCAACGGCAAATCCGTGGACCCAATTTGCAGGAAACATACGCGTGTCGATTTGCTCTCCCAGCATGAGTGCAGCGCGCTTCCCATTTATGAATTTTTCAAACTCGCCAATTTTCTCATGTACGGCGCTTTCGTTCCGCGTGAGAGCCATAACGGGCCCGACATTTTGAAGCCCGGCAAAAAGATCATCGAACCTCGGATCAATCCGGCTGGTGCCATGACCAACGAAGCTCGCAACCAGTTCAGCTTCGGAAACACCAATGGTCCGAGCCAGATCCCTTTCCCGCATTTTGGATGCGTGCGCACGGGCTTTTCTGATCTCGGCTGCAGTGGGTCGAGAGGCGCTTTCTAAGCCATCTGCCGTCATCTGAATTTCCTCTTTCTTTGCCATAGACGTTCGATCCATCTGGCCCGTCTTGAATGTGGTGGCGTGACTAAGTGTCTGTCTCTGTTTCAAAAATTAGAACCTTTCCAAAGAAGTTCTTTTTCGATTCAGGCTTAGTCTGATACTTGACTCCACTACTCATGTTTTATAGTGAACGCAATACCTGAGTCACTGACTCAAGTTAAAAATGCTGTTTGGCAGACAGCATAAAAGGACGCGAAAACGCGCACTCTTGGAGAAATTTATGGGGCTCAGAAATACCCTTCGCGCCGATCTATTGGGCGGTGTTGCACTGTGGATGTTTGCTTTTGGTGGGGCGGCGTTTGCACAAGATGAAGTGGCAACGCCACTCCAGCGGATCGTGCTTGGAACAGGTGTTGAGAAAGTTGCAATTGACACACCGCAAGCGGTGACGGTTCTGGATCAGGACGCGATTGACAACGAACAGGCCGCGACGATCGGCGAGTTGTTCCGGGATATTCCGGGTGTGACGGTCATCGGCAGTGATCGCATCGGCGGGCAGTCTTTCAACATTCGCGGGATCGGCGATCTTGCGTCGTCCGATGAGTCCAAAATCATTGTGACCGTGGACGGTGCGACCAAGTTTTATGAGCAATACCGGCTCGGGTCCTTCTTCTCCGACCCAGAGCTTTACAAACAGGTTGAGGTGTTGAGAGGTCCTGCCTCATCAACGCTCTATGGTGCGGGCGCACTGGGTGGCGTGATCAACTTCACCACCAAGGATCCGAGCGACTTTCTGAAACCGGAAGATACAGCTGTCTTGCGGCTGAAGGGCATGTACGACTCCAACAAGTGGGGCTTCATGACCTCGGCTGTGGGCGCGGTGCGCCTTTCAGAAAACACCGAGTTTCTGGTCAACGGTATCTTCCGGAAATCGAACGACATTGAGGACGGGCACGGGATTGAAATCCCCGGATCTGCGTTTTCTTCGTTCTCTGGTCTGGCCAAGGTTGTCCACCATTTCGGCGAGGATAAGGAACAGGCTGTCCGCTTGTCTTACCAACGCTGGCAAAGCGACGCCGACGATACCCAATACTCACAAACCAACACTGCGGGTTTCGGTACGATCGATCGGGATATCACTGACCAGACTGTTGTCCTGAACTATGAAAATCCGGCGAGCGACAATCCCTATCTCGACTTGGCTGTGAACCTGTCCTTTTCGGATACACAAGTTGAGCAGAAAAACTCGTCGCTCGGGGCGTTCTCACCATCTCAGCTCTTTGAAGATGGAAAGTACGGTTATCGTACCTGGCAGGGAAAGGTCGAGAACACATTCGAGCATTCTGGATCAGCCTTTGAGAACTTCCTGACTGTCGGGACCCAGCTCTCTTATCAAGAGCGCACGGCACAGACGAGAAGCGGTGCCATCGGATTTCATCCGGAAGGCACAGATACCAAGTTTGGGGTTTACGTACAGGACGAATTCATTTGGCAGGACCGGTTGACCCTCATTCCTGGTGTCCGCGTGGATTCGATCAACCTGTCGCCAGACAGTATGATTGATGGCGCATCGGATCAATCCGAGGTTGCTTTCTCGCCAAAACTTGCTGCGCTTTACAAGTTCAACGACACGTTCTCCATTTTCGGATCGGTTGCCCATACCGAACGTGCCCCGACTTTGGATGAGATGTTCTCCACATCCGGTGCCACAAGCACGTATCCGGGCGGCCGGCTTGCGAGTCTGAATCTTGACAAGGAACAGTCGAACGCCGTTGAAGCCGGGTTTTCCGTATCAGCCTATGATCTCGTTCAGGACGGCGACGGTCTGCAGCTGAAGACCACGGCCTTCTACAACGACCTGAAAGACCTGATTTCGACCAATCCCGACCGGGGCCAGACCACGCCGGTCCGCTACTACGTCAATATCGATGAGGCAGAGATCTATGGTGTCGAGATGGAGGCGGCCTATAACTCCGAGTACGTTTACAGCACCGTCGCCTTCAGCATTGTCCGGGGTGAAGACAAGGCTACCGGCGAAACGCTGACGTCCATTCCGGCTGACACGCTTGCCGTGACGCTGGGCGGACGTGTGCCGCAGTATGATCTTGATTTTGGATGGCGCGGACTTTTTGCAGCCAGCATCGACACAGGCGCGACCGCAGGGCCCTTTGCCGGCTATGCCGTTCACGATGTCTTTGCCAGCTGGAAGCCCCAGGAAGGGCACTTCGCCGGCATGGAGCTGCGGGCGGCGGTCGAGAACATCTTTGACAAGTCTTATCAAAACAATCTGGCCGGCGACAGAGGCCGCGGCCGGACCTTCAAACTCACCCTGAACAAGGAAATCAGCTGGTGAGGTAATTGTTGGCCAGCTCAGCATCTCCGGTCGACGAATTGTTGCGGAAGATGCTGAGCTGGGCTCACTCTAGAAAGGTTGACGGCATGATCTCAGAACTAACACATCAAATCGCATCGTTTCTTCAGCTTGGCGGGCCCGTGGTTACCGTCATTGCTGGATTGTCAGTGATCGCTTTGGCTTTAATCCTGGTCAAAGCGTTTGAGTTTTTGGTTTTGGGTGTCGGGTCGAGCCGCCGTGCCAAGGCAGGGGTAAAGCTTTGGTTGGCACACAGGCCAGGGGACGCACTCGCGGCGATCGGTGTGCCGAAAAGTGCGGCTGACAAGGCCGTCCTGACTGCCTGCAAGCTCCTGGAAAGCCGGAACAGAAAATCGGAAATAGAGGAGCGGATCGGGGTCCAGGCAGCCGGCGACTTGCACCACTTTGCAAAGGGTGTTCGTGCCCTTGAGGCCATTGCACAGGTCGCACCACTCATTGGTCTATTCGGGACGGTGCTTGGCATGATCGAGGCCTTTCAAGCATTGCAATCTGCCGGTAGCAACGTTGACCCATCCGCGCTTGCCGGTGGAATTTGGGTTGCCCTCATGACCACGGCAGCCGGGCTTGCCGTTGCTATGCCCGTGTCGCTGGTTGTGACGTGGTTGGAAGGGCGCCTGGAAGCCGAGCGTGTCGCAATTGAAACACTGACATCCGCGTTGCTTCTGCCCTCGTTGGATCACGGCGTTGAGGAAGCGGACGGTATGCCGGCAGGAGCTGCGCTTTCTTATGCGCGTTGAGCCGCTTCCTAAAAAACACCGTGCAATCTCACTTACGCCTTTGGTGGACGTGATTTTCCTCTTGCTGTTGTTTTTCATGCTGTCATCCACGTTTACCCAGTTTGGGCAATTGGAGATTGGTGCGCCTGCAGCTGCAGGCGGATCGAAGGCCTTGCCAAAGGCGATTTTGACGGTCGAGCCGGACCGTTTGCGTCTCAATGGGACAGTTGTCGCGCAAGACGATCTTGCAGCTGAAGTCTCTGCTCTCACTGAGACCGGCAACGACAACCTTCTTGTTTACATTCAAGGATCGAGCAGCACGCAGCGGCTTGTTACGGTCATGTCGGACTTGAAATCGGTGTCCGGGCTGAACGCTACTGTTGCAGGGCCCAAATGATCACACTGCCCCGGAAATCCGAGAAGCGACCGCTTGAGACCACGATCTCATTGATCAACATCGTGTTTTTGATGCTGATCTTCTTTCTGGTCGCCGGACAATTGGCACCGCCTTTGGACGGGCAAGTCGACCTGGCAAAGTCTGAGAAGGCTCCGCCTTTGCCGCCGCCTGATGCGCTTTACGCTCGGGCCGATGGAATTCTGGTTTATCGAGACGAGGAGATCAGTGCAGAAGCATTTCTGGGGCGCCAGGCCCCGACCGGAGACGGGATTGTGCGTCTGGGCGCAGATGCGGCATTGCCAGCAGATATACTGCTAAACCATGTCGCGGCGCTCTACGCGGCGGGGGCGGTCAAGGTGCTGATTGTCACCCGCAAGGCTGATCCATGAGCTCCTTTCGAAACGCGCTCGGGATTGCGATCTGTGCGTCCCTGGCAATTCATGTCGGCGCGGTCGCCCTGACACTCAACCCAAAGCCGGAGTTGGAGGTTGCCGGGGCCGGCGAATCGATCACGATCACGCTTGGGAACGCCCCCATCAGCACGATCTCGGCAGGTTCAAAGCCGCAAGTCGAAGCGACACTGCCGGCCGAGCCAGCTGTCGAAATGGCAACTCCGGTTCAGTCTGTCCCCGTTTCTGAGGTCGTACAACCGCCTGAACCTGTTTCCGTGCCGGAGATAGAGCCAGCACCGCCAGTTGATACTGCACCAGCAGTAGAGGCCGTTCCGATCGCAGAGGTAAATGGCAACTTTCAAGCGGTGACAGAACAGAAACCAGTTGCTGAAATCACCGATGAGCCTGCTCCCGAAAGGACCCGGGTCAAGGCTGTCGACTTAGAAGCCGAACCGCTACAGAGCGACATTGTGGCGGTTCCTAAGGACCCTGTCAAAGCAGTCCCCGTAAACGGCACGCAGACCAAAAAGGAAGTTGATCCGGTACCCGATGTGGTAACCCCGGCAGAGCAGGCAAAGCCGGTTGAAGCGTCTGAAACCGCTGTTTCACCGCCACGGCGAAAACCTTCGCCGCCAAAGACACAGGTTGCCAAGGCACAAAAAAAACCTGCAAAGCAAGCAGCAAAAAAGCTTGCGAAAGTTAAGCAGGAAAAGGCGCAAACGGCACGCCGGGCAGGTGCGGGGGGGCAATCCAATCGAACGGCGCAAAAGGGTGGATCAGCGCGCAAAGGAAAAGCGAAGGCGGCCGGGAATTCAGAGGTTACCAACTATCCGGCCAAGGTCCATCGCAAGGTATTACGCTCCGTGCGCACACCGCGTAGCCTTGGACGGTTGGCGAAGGACGCTCAGGTCCGTTTCACGGTCAAAGCCAATGGCAGTGTTACTGGCGTGCGCCTGGTCAGATCTTCTGGAAACAAAACGTTCGACCAGGCAGCCCTCAAGTCCGTGCAACGTGCTGCGCCTTATCCCGCGATACCGTCAGCCGCCAAACGCGCCTCTTGGACGTTCACCTTGCCAATTGGAGCACGTTGAACCAGGTCGGCTATCGGGCCCGCAGTTTTTCGTCCATTTCACGGATGAGCGCTCGGGCTTCATCGCCCTCGGGGATTGGGCGGCCGCTGTCACGCCATTCGATTGCCGCCTTGAAACCTTCTGTTTGCGCGTAGCGCCGGAACCACAGGCCTTCCGGATTGTGCCGGGTGATGCCGTCAAAGATCGTTGCTGACATCTGAGCCTGTTCAAGTCCCATTGTCAGCATGATCTGATTGACGACCATCTTGTGCATGGCAAGGTGGCCGGATGGAACGCCTGCGATCCGTGCCGCGAGCGCATTTGTTTTTTCATCCAACTGGACCGACGGACACGAGATGTTTGCCAGTCCCCAGTCGGTAGCCGTTGTGCCTGTGATCAAGTCACCGGTGAACATCAACTGTTTGGCTCGTGCCGGACCAAGTCGGTAAGTCCACATTGCGGTGGTCGGACATCCCCAGACGCGGGTCGGCATATACCCGATGCGGGCATCCTCTGCCATGACCAGCAAATCGCAGCACAGTGCGATGTCGCTGCCACCGGCAACGGCGGAGCCGTGGACTTTGGCAATCGTCGGCTTTCTGCAGCGCCAAAGCGACATGAAGTCTTCTGTGTTCCGCTTCATCACCGCATAATCGACCATCGGATCCCAGGGATCGCTCTCCTGCTGACAGGGGTGGTCGACTTCATTTTCAGCATAGTGTGTCAGATCGTAGCCACCGCAAAAGCCCTTGCCCGCGCCCTCAACAATAACGACATGGACGTCCTTGTTACTCTCAGCCCACTCGACAGCAGCGCGGATTTCCCGGGGGGTGTCATCGTTGATTGCATTGAACCGCTCCGGCCGGTTCAACAGCAGCCTGGCAACACGTTCATTTGCCGGACACAGGTCAATACTCAGTGTCGAAAACGCGGGCATGTAATCCTCCTCCCAAGACCGTAGAGCAGGTTCCATATTTGCAACTGAGATAAAAGCAGTCAACGCTGACTGTTTATTTTGGTTTTGGGTCTAACCGGCTATGTGCGATCTGCAGCCAGCAGGTTTCTGAGGGTCTCGATCCAGTCTTCGATCAACTGATTGCGGAGGGTTTGGTCATTCCTAAGCAGGGAGGAAAGGGTGAGGCCCCGGATAAATTCGATCGTCAAACCGATTGCCTTCTCGGCTCCAGGCTGATCAAGCAGCCCCTCAAAAAGCTGTGTGAGGACGCGATCGCGGTCTGCGATGGCATCTTGTTCTGCAGATCTTAGAGCGGTGCGGAGCGCTGGGTCCGCGCGGGAGGCAATCCAGAGTTCCAGTTCTGCAAGAAAGGAAGGATGCGCGTAGGCGTTGGCCAGGGTGCGTACGGATCTTGTGAGTGGGTCGGCTACATCTTTGAGCTTTTCAGCTTCGCTCCAGACCGCGTTCTCATTGAGTTCAATCAACCGGCTGATCGTCATGGACAACAGATCGGCGTGTGTTGGGAAATGGTGCAGAAACGCGCCACGACTGACACCAGCGCGTTTTTGGACTTCCAAGGTTGTTGTTTTGGAAAGGCCGAGTTCGATGAGAACCTCGACAGCAGCGCACAATATTTTGGTGCGGGTTACCGCACTTCTTTTCTGCTGAAGCGGTTTCTTGGTAGCGGCTTGGTTGTGTGCGTCAGATTGAATGATCAGGCCTTCGTCATTCTGCTTGGAGGTTAGACTAGCTGAAAAACAGCTTAGCTCTCAAGAAAACGGAATGCGAAGGCCTGTGCAAGTTAAGCGGTGCAGAGGTGGCAAGCAACTTTGGCCTTGCCATTGTCGAACTCGCGCACGGCCGGACGTTCCTGACGGCAGCGGTCCTCGGTCAACGTGCACCGGGGATGGAAGCTGCACCCCGAAGGTTTGTTGATCGGATCCGGGATTTCTCCAGACACAATCTCCGCCGTTCGTCCGAACGCGTCGATATGCGGGGCGGCATCCATAAGCATGCGCGTGTAGGGATGACGCGGGTTTTCGAACAGCGAGTCACGGTCCGCAACTTCGACCAGTCGGCCGAGATACAAGACACCAATTTCATCGGCCATGTACCGGATCACGGAAAGATCGTGACTGATGAAGAGATAAGTCAGGCCGAGTTCCCGCTGCAGTGTTTTCATCAGGTTCAAGACCTGACTTTGCACAGACACATCAAGCGCGGATGTCGGTTCGTCGCAGACGATGAATTCCGGATTGGATGCAAGCGCTCGCGCGATCGCAATCCGCTGACGCTGGCCGCCGGAAAACTCGTGCGGGAACTTCTCGCCATCGGATTTCGCGAGACCCACCTGATCAAGCAACTCTGTGACCCGTTTGTCGACTTCGCTTGCTGGCATCAGCTCAAAGGCCCGGATCGGTTCACCGATGATATGACGGACACGCCAGCGCGGGTTGAGCGAGGCGTACGGGCTCTGGAAGATCATCTGGATGCGGCGGCGCATGGCCAGCTTGCGCTTTTGGTCCTTGATGGCGAAAAAATCTTCCCCGTCGATCAAAACCTGGCCGCTGGTTGGTTTTTGCAAACCAACGATCATCCGCCCAATGGTTGATTTACCCGATCCACTCTCACCCACCAAGGCAAAAGTCTTGCCCTTCGGTATGTCGAAATCAACGGTGTCGACTGCCGTCAGAAATCGCTTGGATTCCATCGCCAGCATCCGGTTCAGCCATGGCTTGGACACGTCAAAAACTGCGCCCAGGCTCCGCGCACTGATCAAAGGGGTGTCGCCGGTCATTCAGACGCTCCGGAGATTTCTTTTTCGATTTGTTTGTAGGCCGGGTCGTAGAGCCAGCAGGCGACTTCACTGCCATTCACGGGTTCGAGAACCGGAATGTCATTGAAACAGGCCGAAATGGCTTTGGTGCACCGCTGATTAAACGCGCAACCGTTCGGAATGGCCCGAAGGTTCGGCATGGAGCCGGGGATTTGGCTGAGCGTTTGTAACGATCCGGTTGTCGATGGTGTGGAGGCCATCAAGCCGACAGTGTAGGGGTGCGATGGCGCGCTCAATACGTTCCGGGTCGGCCCTATTTCCGCGATCCGGCCTGCATAAAGAACAGCAACGCGGTCTGTTGTTTCCGCGATCACGCCCATGTCGTGCGTGATCAGAATAACCGCAGTCCCACGTTCCCGGCAGAGGCGCTTGAGCAGCGCCATGATCTGCGCTTGAACGGATACATCAAGCGCTGTCGTTGGTTCGTCCGCAATGATGAGTTCCGGCTCTGCTGCCAGAGCGAGTGAAATCACCACACGCTGGCGCATACCACCAGAGAATTGGTGCGGGTAAGCGTCAATCCGTGTCGCCGCAGCCGGAATGCCCACTTCTTCAAGCAGCGCAATGGCCTTCGCTCGAGCATCGTTTTGCGAAAGGGGCAGGTGGGTGCGGATGGTTTGGATCAGCTGCTGGCCGACCGTCATCAAGGGATTGAGGCTGGTCAGCGGGTCCTGGAAGACCATGGCGATCTTCTTGCCCCGGATGCGGCGCATGCGCTCTTCGGGAAGATTGTCGATGCGCTCACCATCAAGGTGAATTTCACCGCCGCTGATCCGGCCAGGACGATCGATCAGGCCGATGATCGCAGAACCGCACATGGATTTACCGGCGCCGCTCTCACCAACGAGACCCAGGATCTCGCCAGCGCGCACTTCGAACCCGACCCGGTCGACGGGACGCAACACGCCATTGCGGGTTGGAAACTCGACGATGAGGTCGGAGACTTTGAGGAGTGGAGTATCTGACACTGGATTATCGCAATTTCGGGTTCAACACATCGCGCAGCCAGTCGCCGAAAAGGTTCACGGAAAGCGCAAGAGCCAGAAGGGTGAGTGACGGGAACAGCAGGATCCACCATTCACCGGAGAGAATGTACTGCCGGCCGACATTGATCAGCGTGCCAAGAGATGGCTGTGTTTTCGGCGCACCCACTCCGAGGAAGCTCAGAGTTGCTTCTGCAATGATGGCCAGTGCCAGGCTGATCGTCGCGATCACGAGGATCGGTCCTGTGACATTCGGCAGAATGTGGCGGACCATGATGCTCCAGCGCTTAAGGCCTATCAGGTGACCCGCCTGAACATATTCCTTCTGCCGCTCCACCATGGTGGCACCGCGGACGGTCCGGGCAAACTGTACCCACTCAGAAAGACCAATGGAGATGATCAAGACCCAGATGGCCATTTCATCCCGCAGATCCGGCGGGATCAGGCCCTTGCCGATCCCGTAAAGCAGCATGGCAACCATGATGGACGGGAAAGTCATCTGGATGTCGGCAACACGCATGATGATGCCGTCTACCCATCCGCCGACATATCCGGACAGAAGACCAAGGATCACTCCGAGGGTCATCGCAAACAGGACCGCGACCAAGCCTACAAACAAGGAGATGCGCAATCCGAAGAGGATGGTTGAGAAAACGTCGCGACCCTGATCATCGGTACCAAGAAAGAAGTAGTCACCGGTGAAATCGTTGGCTGAGAAGGGCTTTGTAAAGCCGTTCATCAGATTGAGACTGGATGGGTCAAACGGTGTGTAGGGTGACAAAAACGGCGAAAAGATCGCTCCGAGGACAAGCGTAACAAACACGAGTGACGAAACGACGATCACCGGTTTGGACTTGTAGGAGTGCCATATATCGGAATCCATCCAACGTTGCCAGGTTGATGTGGCAACTTTTTCTGTAAACTCCGGGCGGGCGCTTGCGCCCTTGGGGGATTGGGTTTCCATGATGCCTCTTGTCCTCAGTTGCTGCCCACACTGAGACGCGGGTCGATGGTGAAATAGAGCAGGTCGACGATCAGGTTGATGGTCACGAAAATGACGGCAACAAGCAGCAGATACGCTGACATGACCGGGATATCGACAAAGTTCACCGCATTGATGAAGAGAAGGCCAACACCTGGCCACTGGAACACGCTTTCCGTGATGATTGCAAAGGCGACAATCGAACCGAACTGAAGTCCGGTCACGGTAATGACCGGAACCATGGTGTTCTTCATGGCATGACCGAAATTGACAGTCTTCTGGCTCAGTCCGCGGGCCCTTGCAAACCGAATGTAGTCTGTTCTCAAGACCTCAAGCATTTCTGAGCGTACCAGACGCATGATCAAGGTCATCTGATAAAGACCAAGCGTGATCGCCGGCAGGATCATGGACTTCAACCCGTCCACGGTCAGAATAGCGAGGTCGACCCCGAACAAGCTGCGGGTGTCGCCGCGCCCGAAGGAAGGCAGCCAGCCAAGATTAACCGCAAACAGCCAGATCAGGAAAACGCCGATCAAGAAGGTTGGAAGCGAAACACCGATCAGCGAGGCGGTCATAATGAAGTTGGCGACATAGCCATCTCGTCGGATGGCTGTGTAGACCCCCAAAACGAAACCGAGCGATATCGCAATGACGCCTGATAGGAAGGCCAATTCGAGCGTTGCGGGGAGGCGCTCCAGGATGACCTCTCCAACCGGCAAGCCTACACGGTAGGACACGCCGAAATCGCCGGACATGGCTCGTTGGAAGTAGCGGACATATTGAACGATGATCGGATCATTCAGTCCGAGCCGCTCCTCAAGTTCCGCGCGGTCGGCAGCTGTCGCTTCCTGACCGAGCATGTTCTCCACGGGGTCGCCCATGAATTTGAACATGGCAAATGAAACAAAACCGACGGCCATCAGGACTAGAAGTGCCTGGCCGAGGCGGCGAATGATGAATGCGAGCATTTTTCAAGCCAATCGAGAGACTGTGGCGTCCGCGACAGTCTGCTAAGTCTTCCGATAAGGACGTGCTTATACTTGCGCGATGCGCAGAGTCTACCGTTTTTCCACTGTTTCAACAGTGATGCTGGCGGGAAAAGCCGTAAAACTCATTTGGCTGACAAGCTAAAAACATCACCACCGTACCGGATGAACTTCAAACGGTACGGTGGTGAGAGCGCGAGACTTAGTTAAAAGTCAGGAACTTAAAGTGCGGCTGATCTTCCGGCTGTACTGCGAAGTTGATCTTGTCAGCCATGCCCCAGTTCAAGACCTGGTTGTGGATCGGCAGGTACAGGTTTTCAGACTTCACCGTTTCCCAGATTTCAGCAATCGTGGCGTTACGGACTTCCTGATCTGTTTCAGATGCGAGGCTTTTGATTTTCGCATCGAGCTCCGGGTTGGAGTAGCCGGTCGCATTCCAGGAACCGAGCTTGTCGGTTGAGGTGTGCGTCAGGAAGTTGAAGATGTACTCAGAGTCGAACGTCGGAACGCCCCAGCCGAGCATGTAGAAGTCTGTTTCCTTGTTCTGGATCAGCGGGAAGTGCTGTGCCTTCGGCTTTGCGTCCAGGTTAACTTTGACACCGATCTGGCCGAGCATGCCAACGGCAGCCTGACAGATGCCTTCGTCGTTGACATAGCGATCGTTCGGGCAGTTCAGCGTGATGCCGAAACCGTCGCCGTAGCCAGCTTCTTCCATCAATGCCTTTGCTTTCGCAACGTCATACTCCGGATATGCGTCCAGTGCTTCGGTCCAGCCGTTTACGAACGGAGGCATGATCACACCGGTCGGAGCAGACTGATCGCGCATAACGATCTTTTTGATCGCATCACGGTTGAGAGCGATGTTCATCGCTTCACGAACGCGGTTGTCGGCGAGCGGGTTTTTGCCGTCGACCGTGTCGCTTGTCAGGTCGTCAGCGCCCTGGTTCATACCGAAGAAGATTGTCCGGTTCTGAGCTGCAGTGTTGAGCTTCAAGCCGTCGGTCCGCTCAACGATCGGCAAATCCTGCACCGGAACGTCCTGAATCAGGTCAACTTCACCAGACAGAAGAGCGGACACGCGGGTCGCGCCTTCCTGGATCGGTGTGTAGATGATTTCAGTAACTTCCAGCGGGAACTCGCCTTTGCCCCAATAGTTCGGGTTCTGCTTCAGGATTGTTTCGGAATCCTGCTTGCGGCTCTCCAGAACAAATGCGCCGGTTCCGTTGACTGCGCGCACACACGGGTTGTCGCCGCCATTCGCAATGTCTTGCGGTGCTTCACAGCCGTTGTCAGTTGCCCAGCCGGAATCCATGATGAACAGGTTCGTCATGTTGTTCGGCAGAAGCGGGTTCGGGCCATCTGTCTCGAAATGGACAGTGTAATCGTCGACCTTGCGCACATCCTTGATGGAGTTCAGCAACTCTTTCATCGCTGATGTCGGCATCATGGCGCGCTTAAAGGAGAAGACAACGTCGTCAGCAGTGAAGTCTTCGCCGCCATGGAACTTCACACCTTCACGGAGCTTGAATTCCCAAACGGTCGGATCTTCGGTCGGCTCCCAGCTGGTTGCGAGTGCCGGAATGATCTGTGCTTCCATGTCGCGCTGCAGGAGCGGCTCATACATCTGGTGCGCAAGCGTGTGGGTCGGGCCCTCGTTCTGAGCATGCGGGTCCAGAGTGAGAGAGTCGCCAGCACGCGCCCAGCGAAGTGTTTCAGCGTTTACTGCGCTCAGCCCGGCACAAAGGGCCACACTTGCAGCAGTCAATTTCAGGAAAGTCTTCGTCATATTTTTCCCCTTCGGTTGTCACTGGGGCCGTTTCCCGGCGTGATCTTATGATGATCCCCAGTTTGCCTGTACGGACTTACTCGCAAGGTCATAGGTCAGTTGGCATTAAGCGCCAGCCACCCTGCGGCATCCTGGCGGTAACAGACCCCTATGGCTGGTGGGAGTCAAGGGTTAAGTAGATCTACGAAGTGGTTCAAATTATGCATTTTCCGACATGACGCAGCGTCTTTCCTGTTTCCATTGCCGATAGGACCAAGAGTGCATCACAGCCACTTGCGCATCAGCCGTGAAATTGGCTGGGTGCGAACAACTTGAGACACACTCTTGGGTTACTTCTTGAGCTCCCTCAGTAATTTGTTGGCGTGATTGCTTGGCTTTTCGTGAGGCTGCGTTTTGGTCGTCTGAAGCCGTTGGCCGGGCTAAATAGCTTGCGGATGTCATTGCCAATGGACAGCAAAACCGGGATGAGGATGAGGGTGATGAGTGTCGCGAAGACTTCTCCGTATGCGAGGGAGACAGCAGCTGGGATCAAGTAGCGCGCCTGTTCGGACGTCTCGCTCATGAGGGGAACGAGGCCAACTACTGTGGTGGCCGTCGTCAGGAAGATGGCCTGAAAGCGTGCAACGCCGCAGTTGAAGACAGCATCTTCATGCTCGGCTCCTTCCTCGCGCGCCTGCACGTAGTGGGTCATCATCACCAGAGAATCGTTGACCACGACCCCAATCAAGGCGAGCACGCCAAAAAACGACAGCAAAGAAAAGGGCAGATCCATCACTGCGTGCCCGAGTACCGCGCCAACGAAACCAAACGGAATCACGGACATGATGATGACCGGCTTCCAGTAGGATTTCAGCGGCACTGCCATCAGGATATAAATCAAGAGACTGGCGATCAGAAAGGCGCGCAAAAGCCCGCCGCGCATCTCGCCGATTTCCTCCAACTCCCCACCTGCATCGATCTTCAGGCCTGGGTATTTGGCTTCAAGGTCTCGGGAGAACTCTCCAAAGATGGTTTCCGCGACCTCTTCAGGCGCCGCGATATTCCGGTTGATGTCCGCCATGACGGTCGTGATCAAGGAGCCGTTGCGCCTTAGGATTTGGTCCGGAACATAGCTGGGCGTGATCTCAGCGACAGTCGAGAGAGGGATCCACTGGCCTTTGGTGCTTTTGAGCTGCATCTCCATCAGGTCTTCAATGCGATCCCGAGCGGTCAATGCGTTGCGGACGACCACACGGACTTCGGCATCACCCCTTTGGATCCGTTGAGCTTCTCCGCCGCCGAAAGCATATCCGATCTGACGCGCGAGGCTCTCGGACGTAAAGCCCAGCGACTTTGCCTCTGGCCTTAGGCGCAACCGCAGCTCCGGCTGGCCGGTGAGCAGACTGTCCCGGGTGTTGGAAACTCCGCTGATACGGTCAAGCCGGTCACGGACCTCAAGACTTGCGGCCTCCAGCATCTTTTGATCCTTTGCCATAAGGCGGATCCGGAAACCGCCACCAAAGTTTTCAAATGCAGAAAAGGTGATTTCCGAGACGCCTTCCAGAGGAGCAACACGCGACTTCCATGCTTCCAGGATGTCGTTGGTGCTCAGGTAACGGCGGTCGGCAGACGGTATCACTTCCATATAGAGCTCAGCCGTTGTCGCGCCGGTTACAAACGCAAACACATGCGCAACGGCTCCACTGCCATTGGCCGTGATCAGCTCCGGATCCTGGTTGAGCGCCACGGCAGCTTCTTCAAGGAGCGCAACGTTTTTCCGGGTGAGTGCAGCCGGTGCTCTCTGATCCATTTGAAGGGACACCGAGATCACTTGGCCCGGCACGTTCGGGAAGAAAACAGACTTGATCTGACCTTTCGCCATGAGCCCAAAAACCAAGGCCGCCGCGGCAACAAATGTGATGAAAACAGCGTAACGATTTAGAAGTGCCCATTTCAGGATCGGGGTGTAGATACGATCACGGAAGCCCAGCAATCCGGACCTGGCACCTTTTTGAAGCCAGCCCCAACTGCGGGTCATCCTTCCGCTTCTATCATCGGGGATTGGATTTATGTGGGCCAGGTGCGCTGGCAGGATGAGCTTGCTTTCAACAAGGGAAAACAGCAGTGCCAGAATGACAACGCCTGCAAATCCTGAAAGAACCTTGCCCAAGGGGCTCGTGATAAGAAGGAGCGGAAAGAACGCGGCAACTGTGGTCAGCACACCGAAGACAGTTGCAACGGACACTTTTTCCACGCCGACTGCCGTGCCCTTGATCGGATCGGCGAATTTCTTCCGTTGCTCGTGCACACTTTCGCCAACAACCACAGCGTCGTCGACCAAGATACCGAGCACGATGATAAAGCCGAATGTCGTGATGTCATTGAGGGAATAGTCGACCCACCCGCTTGTAGAGACCGCAAAGGCACCAGCCAAAGAAATCGGAATGCCCATTGCGACCCAGAAGGCAAGCCGCACGTTCAGGAACAGCGCGAGCATCAACGCTACCAGGATCAATCCCTGGACAGCGCTGCTGGATAACAGTTGAAGTCGGTCAGATATGTAGTCGCGTGAGTTGCCCCAGATCGCAATCTGGACACTTTCTGGCAAGCTTTCCTGCGTTTTGGCGACAATGGCCTCTGCAGCATCCGAAACCAGCAAAAGATTGTCCTTGCGCCCAATCAGAACCTCCATCCCGACAGAGGGTCTCTGGTTGAAACGTGTCTCGATCGGAGTTTCGTCGAAACCGTCTGTAATTGTCGCGAGCTCACCGAGCGATGTGGTTGTTCCATCTGGCCATGTCGCAACGGGGATCTTTTCGAAGTCGCGAACAGAATAAGCCTGACTGTCTGCGCGCAGGGTGATGTCACCGCCCTCTGTTCTCAGCGTTCCGCCTTGGAAGAAAAGAGACGATTGTTGAATGCGTTCCATGACGTCTGAAATCGTCAAATCATGACGTTGCAGCGCGCCCGGCGTGAATTCGATCGAGATTTCCTGCGTCCGCAGCCCCCAATCATTGACCCTGGTTATTTCAGGGCTTGCCAAGAGATCGGCGCGTAGGTCGCGGGCAGTCTTTTGGAGGGATTTAAGGTCAATGTCTCCGTAGATCTGGATGTAGAGCGCGGGAAGGTCGAAGTCGTTCGTTTCGATCACGGGGCGCCGGGCATCCTTTGGCAAATCGTAGATGCCATCGACTTTCAACCGAACGTCGTCGAGAAGCTTGGTAAGCTTTGTGCCGTCGGTTTTCTGGATCGATATCACTGAGAGGCCCGGCTGAGATTGGGACCTGATCGATTTCACCCCCTCCAGACCCTCGACAGCTTTCTCAACCTTGCGCGTGATCTGCTCATCCACCTGGGCGGTGTGCGCATTTGGCAAGGATGTTGCCACTGTAACCGTGTCGGCCGGGATCTTAGGGAAGCCTTCAATCCGCACGGTGAAGACAGATGTGATGCCGGCGAAGAGGATGAACACCATCAAAAGATTGGCGGCGACAGGGTTACGAATGAACCAGTTTGTGAGCCAAGTCATTTGCCTTGCTCCAGATCCATCGGTGCAACCTTTCGTCCGGGCAAAAACGAGCTCATCGGAAACGCAACGATCCGGAGGCCGGTTTCTTGCGCGAGCTCTTCCGGAGCGGCGACCACGACGTCTCCTATGTCGCGGAAAAGAGGCTGTGCCGCGAAGCGTTGCAGCCGATTGCCGCGATCAACATGCCAAACGAAATCATTCTGGGTGAGAGCGCTTTCGGGAATCCGCAGAGTGTTTCCGATAGCGCGGACGGGCAGGCGCAGCTCCACAAAAGCTCCAGGTAGAATGCGCCCTTCTTCCAACGGCTTTACCTCTAGAAAAAGCTGGTGTTTCCGCGATTGCGGATCCAGGAAGCCGCCGCTTTCTCGAACTCCTGCAGTGCCGATTTTTACGCCACGCTCATCAAAGACGCCCACGGACAGGTCAGACCAGTCCTTGGACAGCAGTGCCCACTCATGTGGGCCCACCGATGCTTGAGTATCCAGCAGGCTGTCGTCCAGGATCTGAAAGAGAACATCCCCTTCATGGACCGTTGCGCCGGGGCTGACGTTGCGCCGGGTCACGATGCCGTCAAAAGGGGCCCGCAGTGTGGTGGAGCGCAGGTCATATTCGGATGCCGCGACGCGCGCTTCTGTTGCTTTCAAGGCGCGATCGGCAACATGAACTTGCGGCAGGTGAACGGCCATTTCCGGGGGTGTTTCTCCGGGTTTGGCTGCCGTCCAGTCCTTCAAAGCGATGCGGTGCTTGTTTTGGGCCTTTCGAAGATCGAGTTTCGAGCTTTCGTAAGCCGATCGTGCATCCGCTACGTTGGCCACGTAAGGGGCATCTTCCAATTGCAGGAGGACGTCCCCCTTTGATACTCGGGATCCGGCGAGAGCGGGGGGCGTTTGATTGCTGACAACACCTGATATGCGGGATCGCAGATCGACTTGCCAACGCGGAGTAACCTCTGCGAACACCGTAACCGCCCCGGTATGAGTGCCAATTTCAGCATTCACTACCGTCACTGGAGGAAGTGGTTGCGGGACTGATGTCAATTTGACATCAGCTGTGTCTTCCAACTCGCTCAACGCCCCGGCCACGGCAAGCAGTGCCATGAAGGCGAGTGCAATCCAGATGCCTTTTCTCATGATTTGCTGGCCTTTTTTAACGCAATTTTCGCGACCGGCTGCGTTGGCATTTTGATAGCTTGGCAGCGCCCGGCCTCCTCGCAGGTGCCAATGCCTGGTGGGGATTGAAACGGGAACTCAGCCAAGGGAAAGGTCTCCGTTTGAGTTGATCCTGCGCGTGATTTCGCTCAATCGGGACCAGCTTTGCAGAGCGATTGGAAGGGTGAGGGCCGCTTCCACAAATTCCCAAGAGTAGCTTGCGATTGAAAAGATGCGTCCTGCGGTGATGCCGGCCAGCCCTGCTGCCTGGTAAAGATTGAAAACTATGAAACCGACCTGAAGCAGGAAAATGCCGCCATAAACAAATGCCTCGGTATCCGAAATTGCGACTTCATGCCGGCGCAGGGCGCGCAGGTGACGGAAGATTCCGAGCCGCTCGCCCCGTGTGAGGACATCCACTTGCTGTTCGCGCTGCTCGTTGAGTTGCCGGTTGACGTTGTAGAAGCGCCTGTGAAAGCAGGCGTAAACCAGAAGCATCCCGGCCAGCACCAACAGCGATGAGAGACCGAGCGACACATCGAAATAGGTCAGAATGGTCAGGCTCACGCTCAGTTGTATGAGCGCTGCGATCAGTTGTGGAGCTTCATGCTCCAAAAAGTCGACCAGTTCGCGGGACATGTCGATCCGGGCATTTCGTCTCGAAACATGCAGCGAGGAGCATCGCTGATGGAGTTCGTCTCCAAGATGCAGCCGTATTGTGCCGTAGGCACGGGTGTCGTAAATCCGGCGTCCGACAGCCAGGAAACAAAGGCCACACAATACGGCCATCATCCAGCCGAGTTCGGAAAGCCGGCCTGCAAGCAAGCCGTCAATCGATATACCGATCAACAACGGGATCAGGGCAATCAGGCAGTTTTCGGCAAATACAATTGTCCAAGTGATTGCAATTTTCGCCCTGAACATCTGGAAGATATAAGCTAGATCAATCGCCATCCGCATTTTACGGTCATTTCCCAAAAGGTGCTCGAATTCAGATTTGAGAGGTCGCTAACAAACAAGTCTGTTTCGAATAAAAAATCGAGTGAACGTTCGTTCGCTGAATTAAATAATCGGATTTTGAAGAAATGCAATGGAGCCGATACAGGAATGAGTGAAAAACCGACCCGGGAAGAGACGACAAATGCGCGGCGGAAACACATCGTGGAGGTCGCAGCTGCGTGTTTTATTGCGAAGGGGTTTCACCAAACCAGCATTCGGGACATCGCGCGCAGCGCCGGGGTTTCCTTAGGAAACATCTATAATCACTTCCCCGGAAAGACTGAGATCATTGCTGAAATTGCGAGCCTCGAAGCGGCGCAAATCGATGCCTTTGGATCGATGTTTGAGAAAAACGGCAAGGATCCGAACAAGGCGCTTGATCAATTCTTGAAAGCATACTTGAAGACCTGCAGCGCCCCCAGCCATGCCGCGTTGACGCTTGAAATTCTAGCAGAAGCCATCCGGCAGCCGGAGATAACGGTCGGTTTCATGGAAAACCGTGAGAAGCTTTTGGCAGGTTTGGAGGGCCTGATCGGCCAACTGAGAAACAGCGAGAGGGCTGAGAGTAATCTTTCGGATCGTGACGCAGCTGAGTTTGTCTTGGATCTGATTGAAGGTGTTGGGATGCGGGTGTTCTTTGAAGAGCGGAAACCTGCAAAGCGGGATCACCAGAAGCTGCATCTGGCAATCAGCAAGCTGTGTAGCTGAGTTGTTGAAGGTCTAACCTTAATCAAAATGCGCCAAGTCAAAGGCATGCACGTCTTGCAACAGTTCAACAAACCCTCTTGCAGCGTGATCCAGCGAGGCTTTGCCCTTTTCTGCGGTCGCGATTGAGGCGTCCCCCACCGTTCCAGCCGGATTGAGATCCTGAGCCTTCCAGCCAAAAGCATGAGGGCCGTGCGCTCGAAGATGCTTGAACATGGAGGCAAAGTCCTCCTGTGCAGATCTAAAGTTCCGAGCCTTGTCCATGTTTACGAGGTCAGGCCGGAGGTGCAGCATGATTGAAGTCTCGACGTCTCCGCCATGGATGCCGAAGGTCAGTTCGTGATCTGAAAACACGCCGTCGGGTTGGCCAAAAGCTGCCCAGGCTGTTCCGACGGCCAGCATATTGTGCCGGACACGCAATTCGCGCGTTAGAATGCCAATCAGGGGAACGTTGCCGCCGTGGGAGTTGACCACAACAACCTTGCGCACGCCAGCTCTGAGGATGCTGTCGCCTAGCTCAAGCCACGCCTGTAAGGCCGTTTCCCAGGTCATTGTCAGTGTGCCGGCGGACGAAATGTGTTCGTTGGATTTGCCGACCGCCTGGATCGGCAAGAAGCTGGCCGGAATATCATTTGGAAGCAGTTCTATGACTCGGCTAATCTGCCCTTCCGCGATCGCGGTGTCGGTATAGACCGGGAGGTGAGGCCCATGCTGCTCGATTGCTGCAACTGGCAGAACGGCTATCCAATCCTTTACGTCAGGATGATCGAAATCCGTTGTTGTCATATCTTGCCAATAGGGTTTCGGCAGCATTATTCGTCTTCCTAATAACTTGTATTTGCTATCTATGCCTAGTCGGCAGCGGCAACGACTTCAATCTCAACCACGAACTCTTCGCGTGCAAATCCGGACACAATCATGAGCGTGGAAGCCGGTGGCGGGTCAGTGATGAATTGGTCTCTGGTTTTCATATAGCCCGGCAAATGTTCTCGGCCGGTTACATAGGCGTTGATGCGCACAATATCCGCCAAAGTCATGCCCGCTGATGCCAGAATTGCCCGAATGTTTTCAAAACAGAGCGCTGTTTGGCCCTCAACGCCGGTCGGTATTTGATCCTCGGCATCAATGCCGAGTTGGCCAGAGGCAAATAGAAGGCGATGCCCAGGTGGAACTTCCACCGCATGGCTGTAGCGTGCAAACGGCGGCCGAATGTCCGGCGGTGTGTGGGTCTTTTTCAATATAATGCTCCGTGAAGAATTGCGCAGGAGCCTATCCCGCGGCCTAGGCAGACGCAATTTCCCGCTCTGCGTAATTTGCAAGCTTCTGCATAAATTGAAAGCATGTCTATTTTTTGAGCTGACAGGCTGTGGGATATATGCAAGTCTATTTTTGCTGACCGGAGCAAACTTCCTGGTAGCAATTTAAGCGGGCCATGATCTTAATATAAAGGCTCACTTCTTGCCTGTTCCGCTCTCAGGGCTTTCGAGCACAGCGGCAGAGCATTCGGCCTGTGGTGGGCGGATTGACCTGCGTGGTGTGTGATGAAAACGGGGAACGCGGAAATGGATTTGTCTCGGAAAATTGGACTTGCAACGCTCGCTGTCATGGCGTCGACAAGTGCGCATGCGCTTGAGAAGGTAACATTCGGTACCAACTGGGTCGCTCAGGCCGAGCACGGCGGATATTATCAGGCTGTTGCCGACGGCACTTACGAAGCCTGCGGGATCGAAGTGGAAATCAAGCCCGGCGGACCTCAGGCGAACAATCGGATTTTGTTGCCTGTCGGCAAGATCGATTTCCTGATGGGCGGCAATATGCTGCAAGCGTTCTCAGCTGTTGAGCAGGGCATTCCGACGACTGTGGTGGCTGCGCACTTCCAAAAAGAGCCGCAAATTCTGATGACCCACCCGGATCAGGGCCTCGACACCTGGGAAAGCCTAAAAGATATCAATCTCCTCATCGGTAAGGGTGGCCTCAATTCCTATTTTCAATGGATGAAAGCTGAGTTCGGCTTCAAGGATGAGCAGGTTCGGCCCTATACCTATAACTCTGCGCCGTTCCTTGCAGACAAGAAGCTTGGCCAGCAGGGCTACATTACCTCTGAGCCCTATGCGATCGAGACCGAAGGCGGATTTGAACCCAACATTTTCCTGATCGCAGACTATGGGTACGACACCTATTCCACCACCGTTGAGACCCGGCTCGATCTCATCGAAACCAAGCCAGAGGTTGTGAAGTGTTTCGTTGATGGGTCTGCCATCGGTTGGGTCAATTTCCTTTATGGAGATAATTCTAAAGCCTTGGAGCTGATCAAAAAAGACAATCCGGGTATGACCGACGGACAGCTGGCGTTCTCCATCGACAAGCTGAAGTCTTACGGTATCGTGGACAGCGGGGATGCGCTCACCATGGGGATTGGTGCGATGACCGACGAGCGCAACAAATCCTTCTTTGAGAAGATGGTCGCTGCCGGTGTGGTGAATGGAGATGTCGATTACACCAAGTCGTACACGCTTCAGTTCGTCAACCAAGGGGTCGGAGTGGACCTCAAGAAAGAACTTGCTGGAAACTGAGGCGGACCTGTTTCGTGTTTCATGGGAATGTTGCAACCATGGCCGGAGATTGATGCAATGACGGCCATGGTAAATACAAATATGCAATCAGATATCGTTTCGAGTTCGCCGATTGTTTCGTTGAAGGGCATTTCAAAAACCTTCTCCAACGGAACGGTAGCGCTCAACAACATGTCGCTCGACATACGCCAAGGGGAATTCGTTTCGCTGCTCGGGCCCTCCGGATGCGGAAAGTCGACGGCCTTGCGGATCATCACCAGCCTGACTAGTCCAACGACGGGCCGGGTTGAATGGCCGCTCGAAGAAAGCAAGCAAAAGGAACATGAACTAAGTTTCGTGTTCCAGGAACCGACGCTGATGCCGTGGGCAACGGTTTTCGGCAATGTCTGGCTGCCCCTCCGCTTGAAGGGTGTTTCCAAAAAAGCGGCGCATGACCGGGTTATGGAAGCCTTGCAGGGGGTCGGGCTGGAGCAATTCGCCGACAGCTACCCGCGCGAGCTGTCTGGCGGCATGAAAATGCGGGTCTCCATCGCCCGTGCGCTTGTCACGAAGCCCAAGTTGCTCTTGATGGATGAGCCCTTTGCTGCGCTTGACGAGATCACACGCTTCAAACTGAACAATGATCTTTTGCGCCTTTGGGAAACCTTTGGATGGACCGTCATCTTCGTTACGCACTCTGTATTTGAGTCTGTCTATCTGTCCAACCGGATCGTGGTGATGGCGGCGCGGCCGGGCCGTGTGGTCAACGATATGGCGATCGACGCGCCTTACCCAAGGGACGAGTCCTTCCGGACATCTCCCGTTTATGCAGGATTTTGCCGGGATGTTTCGGATGCGCTGCATAAGGCAATGATTGTGGGAGATCATCTTTGATGTGTCTGCCCCGATACATACTGAACAAAGGCGGTAGTAGATCATGACACTCGAGATCGCCGACAAGCACGCCATTGCACCTGCCCCGCAGTCTGTTCCACTTGATGCGGAGGAACTCAAACGGGCGCGCGCGGCACGGCGGGAGGCTGTTGGTCGTTGGGTCCTGCCGATCGTTATCCTCGTTTTGTCGGTATATTTCTGGGACAGGCTGTGTGTCTGGAATGAGATACCCCACTATATCCTGCCGCGCCCGGGGCTTGTTTTTGAAACGCTTCTTGCTGATTGGGGCATCTTGAGCATTGCTTTGATCAACACGCTCAAGATCACGTTTGGTGCGCTTTTGATCGCCACGCTCGGTGGGCTTGGTTTGGCGGTCCTCTTCACTCAGTCCAAGTGGATTGAGATTTCGTTTTTTCCGTTCGCTGTCATCTTGCAAGTTACCCCGATCATCGCGATCGCGCCTTTAATCCTCATCTACGTGGATTCAATCACAGCCGGACTTCTGATTTGTGCGTGGATTGTTGCGTTTTTTCCGATCCTTTCCAACACGACTTTGGGCTTGAATTCAGCCGATCACAATCTTCAAAACCTGTTCCGCCTTTATGGCGCGAGCCGGTGGCAAACACTGCGCTTCTTGAGATTGCCTGCATCCATGCCGTACTTTTTGGGCGGTTTGAAAATTGCCGGTGGCTTGTCCTTAATCGGAGCCATTGTTGCCGAATTTGTCGCCGGGTCAGCGGGGTCAGGATCCGGTCTTGCCAACCAAATCCTTGAGGCGAGCTATCGTCTCAACATGCCGCGCATGTTTGCTGCGCTGATCCTGATTTCCGTGACCGGTATATTGATATTCCTTTCCATGAACCTTCTGTCGCATTTGCTTCTGCGCAAGTGGCACGAAAGCGCGTTGAAGCGGGAGATGTAGATGAAGCCGGGGTGGGGCGCCGGGTTTAAAGGGACCGGCATCATCAGAAATGCGACTGTGCCCGTATGTCTTCTGGAGGGTGTGCAGCAAACCTCGGTCTCGGAGCTGACGGCTCGTGATATCGTGTTCGAGAATGGAAAGCTCACACAGATTGCTCCGGCTGGGACGCTGCCGGAAGGCGCGGGCGGCCTTGATCTCGATGGCGGGCTTATCCTGCCGACACTGGTGGATGTTCACACACATCTGGACAAGGGGCATATCTGGCCGCGCGAGCCCAATCCGGACGGGACCTTTCAAGGTGCACTTCAAGCGGTGGGAAGAGACCGGAGCGCTTACTGGTGTGCCGAGGATGTCAGGGCCCGGATGGATTTCTCACTAAAGTGTGCCTACGCCCATGGGACGGGTGCGATCCGCACCCACCTAGACAGTCTTCCCCCACAAGATGACATCACGTGGCCGATCTTTGCGGAAATACGCTCTGAGTGGGCCGGACGAATTGAGCTTCAAGGTGTGTGCCTGTTCGGCATTGACCGGCTGGCCGAAGACAATGGTTACCTTCACAGCATTGCCGATCGTGTTTCAGCTGCCGGCGGGGTCTTGGGGGCTGTTACATACATGGTGCCGGATGTGGATCAGCATCTGGAATCCGTTTTTAAAGCGGCAATGGATCGCGGGCTGGATCTTGATTTTCATGTCGATGAAACGCTTGATCCGGCGGCGGACACTTTACGCCGGATCGCCGAAGTCGCGCTGCGCTTGGGGTTTGATGGCAAGATCCTCTGCGGACACTGCTGCTCCTTGTCGGTGCATTGCGATGACGACATTTCCAGAACTCTGGACCTGGTCGCAAAAGCTGGGATTTCAGTCGTCTCGCTGCCGATGTGCAACATGTATTTGCAGGACCGGACGCAAGGCCGGACACCGCGCAAGCGCGGCGTGACATTGCTGCATGAAATGCGCGCACGCGGCATTCAGGTGTGTGTTGCCTCAGATAACACGCGCGATCCGTTTTATGCCTATGGCGATATGGATCTTGTTGAAGTGTTC
This sequence comes from Roseibium sp. MMSF_3247, assembly GCF_030733765.1. Taxonomy (NCBI): domain Bacteria; kingdom Pseudomonadati; phylum Pseudomonadota; class Alphaproteobacteria; order Hyphomicrobiales; family Stappiaceae; genus Roseibium; species Roseibium sp. MMSF_3247. The sequence goes on along the minus strand of NZ_JASHII010000003.1, from coordinate 234,309 downwards.
ACTCAGGCAACCCGTATCCTGCATCTTGATCATCCCGTCGGCGATTGGATCCGCGCGGTTACGGAAACGCCGGCAAATATTACGGGTTTGCCAATTGCTCGAATTGGCGTTGGTGGGCCCGCGGATCTTTTGCTGTTTCATGCGCGGAACTGGAATGAGCTTCTGTCCCGCCCAGCCGGCCCGCGCCGCGTGCTGAGAGCAGGGTGCAGCATTGATCAGACCTTGCCCGACTATCGTGAACTCGATCGACTTCTTCAGAAAGGGACCTCCTGACCATGAGCGCCATTGCCGCTTTGATAGCCGATCTCGATGGGATCAAGATCGAGGACAACCCGCAAATCGTAAAGCAAAAGAGCCGGGACTTTTTCTGGTATTCACCAGTGCTAAAGGCTCAACTTGAAAACGTCACCGGCGATCTGATTGTGACACCTAAGTCCGAGGACGAGGTCATCCGGATCCTCAAGGCGTGTTTTGCGGCTGATGTTCCTGTTACGACACGCGGTGCCGGGACTGGAAACTATGGCCAAGCCATGCCGTTGTCGGGTGGGGTCGTTCTCAACCTTGCGGAAATGACTGCGGTGAAGGAAGTGCGGACCGGATCTGTCGTTGCCGAGGCTGGTGCCATAATAGCGGATATTGATGCGATCACCCGAGCCCAGACCGGACAGGAATTGCGGATGCATCCATCAACTTACCGGACCGCGACGATCGGCGGGTTTATTGCGGGCGGGTCGGGCGGCGTTGGGTCGATCAACTGGGGTGGCTTGAGGGATCTCGGAAACGTCATTCGTTTGCGAGTTGTCACGATGGAGGCTGAGCCGCAGGTTCTTGAAATGACGGGCGATGAACTGCAGAAAGTGATGCACGCCTATGGCACGAACGGCATTATCACCGAAGTCGAGATGTCTTTGACCGCCAGTTACGACTGGGTGGATGTTTTGGTCGGGTTTGACGACTTTATGGATGCGGTGCGGTTTTCAGATGAACTGGCCAATCTGGATGGTTTGCTGACGAAGAACATTGCGCCGATCGCAGCACCAGTTCCTCATGACTATTTCCTCCGGCACCAGAAATTCATCCGTAGGGACCAGTCCGTTGCTGTTTTGATGGTCGCCCCTTTCGCGATGGCTGCATTCGATGCGTTCATGGAGCGGCAGTCCAAGGGGGAGGTGCTCTATCGGTCGGACAAAGCGTCAGACGAAGATCTGAAACGCCTCCCGCCGGCTTACGAGCTTTCGTGGAACCACACGACCTTGCGGGGGCTCCGGGTGGATCCCTCGATCACCTATCTCCAGGTTCTTTATCCATTTCCCAATCAGGTCGAGCTGGTTGGCGAGATGCATGAGATGTTTGGAGATGAGGTTCCGGGCCATCTCGAATACGTGCGGTTTGATGGCAACGTCACATGCTTCGGCCTGCCGATTGTCCGCTATTCCAACGAGGCCCGGCTCGAAGAAATCATCCGTCTTCACGAAGACAATGGCTGCCCGATTTTCAACCCACACCGGTATACGCTTGAAGAGGGGGGGATGAAGCAGACGGATGCAGTCCAGCTCGCTTTCAAAAAGCAGGCCGATCCGAAAGGGTTGCTCAATCCGGGCAAGATGATTGCCTGGGAAAATCCGGATTATGATTTCGAAAGCGGTCAGGTGTTCCTGTTTCCGGGTCTGCAACGGGCCTGACACCAAGTTTCAGTTCAAATGCCGGCCGTGCTCCGGCAAAAAGCGATGTAAAAGGCCAAACGCATGCGCGTTCTCGTGGTTTTCTGTCACCCTTGCGAAGAAAGTTTCAATGCGGCGCTGTGTACAGCTGTTGTCGAGACGCTCGAGGCGGGCGGTCATGACATACGGTTGACGGATCTTTATTCCAAAGGCTTTGACCCTGTCATGAGCGCGCAGGAGCGGCGCGGCTATCATACGCCTCAGGCCAACACCATCCCCGTCGCCGATGATTTGGCAGACATCAAGTGGTGTGAAGCAATTGTCTTTGTCTATCCGACTTGGTGGTTCGGTTTGCCTGCCATGTTGAAAGGGTGGCTGGAGCGAGTCTGGGTGCCGCACGAAACCTTCATCATGCCAACGGACACGAAGGGGCTGCAGCCCAACATGCAGAACATTTCCCGCATCGCGATCGTAACGACCTGCGGGGCCAGTTGGTGGGTGTCCAAGCTGGTGGGCGAACCCGGGCGCAAGACTATCATGCGCGGCATCAAATTGCTTGCCAAACCGGGATGCAAAACCCGGTACTTGGCGCACTACAAGATGGACAGTTCAACACTGGAAAGCCGCACGAATTATATTGAGACGGTCAAAGAAAAGGTTACCGCTTTTCTGAAATGACGCGTTTGCGTCTCTTTCTCTTCTGCCTGTTTCTCGCTCATTGATGCCTGATTTTTAACCGTGCATATGATTTTAGCATTTAGTCCATTGAGGCCATGCGATCTGCAACCTGCCTAATGTGCTGTTTTTATTTATATATCTTAAATTTTACCGTACTTGGCACCGCCCTTGCTTTGTTGTGAATGTGCAGCGCGCCTAGGGATCCGGTCAGATGACGCAGGACCGAGAGGTGCAAGCCGGGCGAGCAGATCGTGAGGATCTCACATAGCCTGGTGACACGGCGGGACAAAAACCCGGGAGACAACTGCACGAGGTTTCGCGCGCGCGAACCTTCCTCCCGGACGTGCGCAAAAAGCCTCATGACGGAAGCCCTCGGGATCTCCAAGGGCCCAAGACAGGAGACGCGCACAGATGCTGAAATCAATCGCCAAGGCTTCCCTGCTAGCTGCAGCGCTTTCAATGCCCCTCTCATTTTCCGCGCAAGCGGAAGTCAAGACTGACTTCAAAGTCTGTTGGTCGATCTATGTTGGCTGGATGCCCTGGGGCTATCTGCAGGACAGCGGCATCATGAAGAAGTGGGCCGATAAATACGGAATTGATGTCGAGATCGTGCAGATCAACGACTATGTGGAATCCATCAACCAATATACTGCGGGTGAATATGATGGCTGCTCCATGACGAACATGGACGCGCTCTCTATCCCGGCAGGCGGTGGTGTCGACACGACGGCGCTGATTGTTGGTGACTACTCCAACGGCAATGATGGGATCATCCTGAAGGACAAGACTGAGCTTGCCGAGATCAAGGGGCAAACGGTCAACCTGGTCGAGCTTTCAGTTTCCCATTACCTGCTCGCGCGGGCTCTTGACACCGTGGGGCTAACCGAGCGGGATCTGACTGTCGTTAACACCTCCGACGCTGACATGATCGCAGCTTATGCAACGCCGGATGTGACGTCTGTTGTCACCTGGAACCCGCTTTTGTCTGAGATCGAAGCGCAGCCCAACGCAACCAAGGTGTTCGACAGTGCCGGGATCCCGGGCGAAATCATCGACATCATGATGGTCAACACGGAAACATTGGCGGACAATCCGGCCTTCGGCAAAGCACTCACCGGTGCCTGGTACGAAGTGATGGATCTCATGGCAGAGGGCGATGAAGCAGCCTTGACCGCGATGGCTGAAGCTTCCGGGACCGACCTTGCGGGCTACAAGGCGCAACTCGCGACAACGAAGATGTTCTACACGCCAGCCGAAGCTGTGGAGTTCGCCAAGTCAGCTGAGCTGCCAAAGACGATGAAATTCGTCGCCGAATTCCTGTTTGACAAGGGCATCCTGGGCGAGGGGGCTCCAAGCCCGGAGTTTGTTGGTGTCTCCTTTGCCGATGGTTCGGTTTATGGCGACAGCAACAACGTGAAACTCCGCTTCGATCCGAGCTTCATGGAAATGGCTGCAAGCGGCTCGCTCTAAGGCCGTCTTAACCTGTCCCGGTTTTTGCCGGGACAGGTTCTCAAGTTCCTCCGTCCGGCTTCGAGACCCTTCATGCGCCTCATAAACCGAACTCCGTCGCGGTTTACCGCTGTTGCCTTGGGACTGCTTCCCTTTGTGGCGACGATCGTGACTTACGCGATTGCCAGTCACTACAGGCGGCTCGACAATCCGGCCGACAAGCTTTTGCCCTCCCTTGAGAGCATGGGGCAGGCGTTCTGGCGGATGGCTGCTGTTCCGGATAGGCGCTCCGGCGATCTGTTGTTGTGGATCGACACTTTCGACAGTCTGATGCGCCTTGGAACCGGAATGGCGGTCTCCACGCTCCTAGCAATCCTCTTTGGGATAGGCATTGGGTTCATTCCGCACATACGAAGTGCTCTTGCCCCTTACCTCGCAACGTTTTCACTCATTCCGCCGATTACGATACTGCCGATCCTTTTCATCACGTTTGGACTTGGAGAGGTGTCGAAGATTGCTCTGATCGTGATCGGGACTGCGCCGGTGATGATCCGTGCGACTGCGCAAGCTGTGCTCGACATACCCCGTGAAATGATCATCAAGGCCGAGACCCTTGGCGCTTCGGTTTGGCAGATGATTACCCGGCTAGTGTTGCCGCAAGTCCTTCCAAAGCTGATCACCGCCTTGCGCCTCGGGCTCGTGCCGGCCTGGATCTTCCTCATTTCTGCAGAGGCGATCGCGTCCACTACGGGTCTTGGTTACCGCATTTTCCTGGTTCGGCGTTATCTCGCGATGGATGTCATCCTTCCATATGTCGTCTGGATCACGCTGCTGGCATTCATACTGGACCGGCTGCTGCTAATCCTGTCCAAGCGGGCCTTCCGCTGGAACCATATGGGAGGTGCCGCTCTATGACCGCCCTTGCAAAACTCTCCGTTCAAGGGTTGTCGAAATACTATGACGGCAACCCCGTCCTGGAGCGGATCGCGCTTGATGTGGATGCCGGATCGTTTTGCACGATCGTGGGCGCGTCCGGTTGCGGCAAATCCACGTTCTTGAGGATGTTGCTTTCTCAGGAGCATCCGACCCATGGAGAAATCCTGCTCGACGGGACGCTGCTGCCCAAGGAGCCAACCCCGGATCGCGGCATCGTTTTCCAAAAATACTCGGTCTTTACCCACCTGAGTGTCGTTGAAAACCTGATCCTGGCCCAGGAGTTTGAACAAGCACCGCGCATTGGCAAACTGTTTGGTGCCCGCCGGAAGGTGGCCATTGAGGAGATTGAAGATGTCCTTGAGCGGATCGGTCTGGCAGCGGCGAGAGATAAATACCCGGCGCAGCTGTCCGGAGGGATGCAGCAGCGTCTCGCCATCGCGCAGGCCTTGATCAAGAAGCCCTCAATTTTGCTGTTGGATGAGCCGTTTGGCGCACTCGACCCCGGTATCCGCCTCGACATGCACGACCTTCTGATTGGTCTTTGGAAAGAGACAGGCATGACGATTTTCATGGTGACCCACGACATCCATGAGGCCTTCAAGCTCGGCACACGGCTGCTCGTTTTCGACAAGATCCGACATGACCCGCAAGCACCAGAAGCCTACGGGGCAACCATCACCTACGACCTTCCACTCTCCGACCAATCCGGCGGCGAGAAAAACGCACCGGCTGATATCGCGAGCACCATCCGATCGGCCCCGAAACCCGACATTCAGATTTCACAAAAGACGCATTGAGGAACGCCATGAGCATCTTTCGTCCAGATGGGCCGTCTACCCGGCAACGCGCAGCCGGAGTATTGGAACGCGCCAAAACCGCACGCCACCACCATCCTGATTTCGACAAGCTCCAGTTGCGCGGCTGGAAGGCAGCGGAAAAAGAGGGACTGCTGCCCTCAGCTGCCTGGGAAAAGGAAAAGGCATGGGCATTGCGCATGGGTCTGACCGGCTCAGACAGTCTCACAGACAAGTCCATTCCAACGTTTGCACGGGGGGAGCTGCCGCACTATGCCGGCATCAACACATTCCTGAAAGCGCCTTACATCGAAGACGTCACGCAGGTTGGTGCCTATGATGCCGCGGTCATCGGAATTCCGTTTGATGGCGGTACCACCTACCGGCCGGGAACCCGGTTCGGCCCGCAAGGCGTCCGTAAAATCTCTGCGCTTTACACGCCTTACAATTACGAGATGGGTGTCGATCTCCGCGAGCAAATGACGCTGTGCGATGTCGGCGATATCTTCACGATCCCCGCCAATATCGAAAAGACCTTCGACCAGATTACCCGGGCCGTGTCGCACGTTGCCTCATCAGGTGCGTTACCGATCATGATTGGCGGCGATCATTCCATCGGCTTCCCGTGTGTTCGAGGCATTGCCCAGTGCACCTCCAAGCGCATCGGCATTGTCCACTTCGACCGGCATATCGATATCCAAGAAAAGGATCTTGATGAACGCATGCACACCACGCCGTGGTTCCATGCAACGGATCTCGTCAATGTGCCTGCGGTCAATCTTGTCCAGATCGGCATCGGCGGCTGGCAAGTCCCGCGTGAAGGTGTCGAAGTTGCCCGCGACCGCAACACCAACATCTTCACGATGCGCGATGTTGAGGAACTTGGTTTGGCGGAAACCGCAGCAAGGGCTTTGGAGCTCGCCTGGAAAGATGCGGACGCCGTCTACATTTCCTTTGATATCGACAGTGTCGACTGCGGATTTGTTCCCGGAACCGGCTGGCCGGAGCCGGGCGGCTTCCTGCCGCGGGAGGCGCTGGAATTGGTTTCCCTCGTTGCCAAGGAAGGCATTTGCGGGCTTGAGGTCGTTGAGGTCTCGCCGCCTTACGATTGCTCCGACATCACCGCGCTATTGGCCACGCGCGTGATCGTCGATGTGCTGGGCACTCTCGTCTCTCACGGCAAGATGGGGTCGCATAAATCCATCATCGACAAGCCGGTTTCGATCCCGGCCGGACCGGACGTGGAGTAACGACATGGGTCACAGCCATTCACATCGCGGCCATCACCACCACCATGATCACGATCATACGCATCCGCACGATCATAATCATGGGGGCCCGGATCATCTGCATTCCCATGTCCACGGGACGTCTGCGTCTGAACGCGCTGAGGAATTGCAAACGCTGTCAGCGAGTTTCATCGACGGTTTCCGGCAAGCCGAGGACAAGACAAGTTATCTCAGGATTGCCGGTATCCCGTTTCAAAAGGAAGGTGCTGACGGCTTAGTGCAGCATCTTGTCGATGCGCAGATCGTCAGCAATTGGCAGATCGGCACTGCCTCGCCTGCCTTCGCGTCGCGCGAACTGGTCTACATGCCGTTCCCCGGTGCCATGGTCGAGCAGCGTGAAACCATGACATTCACGTATGTCTCGCTGACCGAACGGGCGGACATCGATCTGCTAACGTTGTTGTCCCATCGTCTTGAAGCTGGAGCTGGCGAGTAGGCCTCGGTGCAAGATCCGAATTGAGGCCGGTCTCGTGTTCGCCAGAACTCAAGTGATTGCATGATATTGACAAGCAATTCTGCAATCACTTGGGTGAAGCCCGTTCTGGAGTGTTGGTCTCGTTTGCTCTCCAACCAAATGACACCAGCATCTGATGTCCAAGTAGTCTGCCAAACACTCTGAACCATTTGTGCCCCACGGTTAATGCCGGTTATTCATCTTTGATTTCAGAAAACTTGACTCGCAGGCTCCGGATAATAGAGTGCTCCTATAACCTGAAGGCAAAACTCAGATTATAGAGTCCTCAGACATGCTTGTTTGCAGTTGCAACGTTATCTCAAAGTCGGCAGTTGAAAATGTCATCCAGAGCTTGCTTGATGAGGATCAGTGGCAGTTGATCACGCCGGGCCGGGTGTATCACGCCATGAAGAAGCGCGGCCAATGCTGCAGTTGTTTTCCAAACATCATAAATATTATTGTCGCCGAGACTGAAAAGTATCATCGTCAGGCCGAGACACCTGAAGCGGAAATTATCCCGTTTATTGCCAAGATCCGGTCTGAATACGATCGTACCCAAGCGGTTCGGAACCAACTCTCAGATGTGCGCAGCGCTTGATAATTCTTAACAGTTTCCGAGACCCATAAGGACGGTTGAGCTGCCCGTTCTAGGCGCCGCCAATCCTCGTCTTTCGGTTGCTTGACACAATGGCAGTGGCTTTGGGACCTCGTTTTTTCTAAATTCTTGCTGCCGCTGGATTGCAGACGATGATCGCCCGAGCCGAGTATGGGTTTCACGATAATATACGCAACTCGGTGTTTACCTTCCTGATACGTCGGTCCCCGATACTCCTTTACTAGCAAACAGTGATTTGGATGCGGATGGTACACTGTCGGCAAGTGATGTTCCGTGTGCAGTTCGAGCGCAAGGACGTCAGTTTCCGAAAAGGCACCTCAAGTAGGGAAGAGCATTGGATGACGCTTATGACTGAGCGCCAGATAGGGATTTAAAGCGATTTTTTAAAAACCTTAGATACCAACGCCGGGAAGAATTGGAGCTTATTATGACTGCCCTCAATATCAGTCTGACAGAGACACTTACAACCAAGCTCACCAATCCCGGCGCTTATGCGTATGCCGTTTACTTCGCACCAGGAACAGATGGGACAATCCAACCCTTCTGGACAACACTCATCAACAATGGGGTTGTCAATGGAGTGAGCTCTGTCGAAGGGCAGTCAGGATACTCTGCAACACTGGATCTTCCAGAGCCTTATAATGGGGGCAAAGTCTACGTTCTTGTTCAAAGCCAATCACCTACCGCAACGCAGACCGATCTCACAAATATCATCACCAAAGAAAGCGACATAAACTGGGAGAATGCGCAAACCAACCAGTACCGCGTCGACAGTTTTGAAGTGTCCCTGCTTAATCAGACAGGGGATGCTGGAAACCTCACCTCTGTGCAGGGCTTCGGGCTGCCGATGGAGCTCTACATCCCATATGGACAGGACAGTTCCGGGGCACTGATCACGCAGAGCAGAGGGTACGATGTAGACGGCGAGACGATTTTCACGTCAGTTTCGGATATCCACGCAAATGCTGTTGAAAAATTCACAACCGGGCCGCTGGCCGGGACTTATCGCGCTGCGATTTCGCCAGCTGAGGCGGTTGCTCTGGCCGAGCAAAACCAGATTCCGGATGTCTTTTCCCAATCCGACTGGACTGCTTATGTCGACAGCTTGAAAAAAGACACAGGCATTATGCTGTCGGGGTTCTTCAACGGAGCTGCCGATGCCAACGGGATTTATCACAATGGCGGCTTTTTCGGATACGAGCTGGAGTGGTCTGCAACAGATAACGCGTTCTGGCTGAACCCGGTTGCTGAAAGTCATATCAAGGGCTCGATAAAGATCACTGCTGAGCAACTTGCCAACAGCATCTATTCGACCCTCGGCGATGTCGAAATCTATTCAAACCGCGACGATGCAACGCCTTACACAATCCAAGGCGCCTCTAGCGCGGAGATGAACACCGGGGCCAACAATCAATGGGGTGAAGTTCTTACAGAGTTTCTGACGGGGTTTACCGCTGGCTACTACGGTACATCAGGCAAATCGCTCAATTCCAATGTCACCGACAGCATTGATCTGAACAAGAATTGGAATTGGGATCCGACCTACGCCTTCGGCAAAAACCTCTCCGGTGATGCTGCAGTCTTCCAGGATCCGTACGCAGAACTCTTTTTCTTCCAGTCGAATTCATACGGATCCGGTTACTCTGACAATCTGATGAGCGCCTATGCGGAAGGCGGGCCACTCATCCCGGTCTATTACAATGGCGCCAATGTCCAGACGATTGATCTGACCATTTACGATGATAGTGAGACACCGTCCGGGTACACCCAGCCTGTCATTTATAATTACATCGCCCCGCCCGGACACAGCGATCTGTTTCGTGACCAGTTCGATGAAACATCCTATTCGCCTGCTGATTTAAGTAACCTAAAAGGCGCAAACATAAGCCTCAATTTTTTCAATCAAAACATCATATTGAAGGATGATACCCCTGTTGCCCTAAAAGTGTTTGTTGGCAATGAGGACGGTATTCCGACGTTCCGCACGATTGAGTTTCAACCAGGCGCCAACGAAACGCTCTGGCAGAATTGGACGATTACAGAAAACACCACAACGGGAGCATGGGAGGCTCAATCCGGTCCGGCACAGACTGATGGGGCCATGGTCATCTCCAACATGCCCATCGCTGAAAATGGGACGGTTTGGTATCAGCTGGTTATCGGGTCGGGAGATACTGCAAAGACAGTCAATGTCTATGCAGAGACACAGGACAGCCTGTTTCTGAATCCTGCAGTCTCCGGACAAAGTGGCAGCGTCGCAGCTGATGGCCTGGTCATGGTTTCACCGGAAACGTCAACAGCGGACACGATCGTCAATTTTGCTTTGGACTTCCTTTATAGCGGCAGCACGACGTTGCACCCTTCCCTGTTTACCTGGAACTCTAATCAAACCCATCTTTCACAGCTGGCTGAGCCGACCGCGGTAGTTGCCGGTGTCTTGGGCGAAAGTGGTTTCGAGGCAATCGCTGGGCAAACCAGTGTCGATACGAATGCTGTGACAACCAACCAGGCAAGCTTGGTGTTTGGCTGGACCGGGGAGAACCCGAATGCCTCGTCTGGAACAAATGAGTGGTTGAAGAATTACACCAACAAGATCAGCGCGCAAAACCTGGCGCAAATCACCTTTAAGCAGACCGGCAGTCCAGACCTCGCACCGGTCCTCGCCACTGCAGATATCGACGGCCGTTGGAGCACAGATACTGGCAAGGCGCTCGGCAACGGCATCTACACGGTGCTGATGACCGAATACTTCAACACGGACAATCAAGTCGGCAGCCAGATTGGCCGGACGTCGAAGGAACTCACAGTCACGGTTGCTCTGGATGAGTTGTCTCTCGTGCAGTCATCGACCAATGCCGGCTTGACCTTTGAGACCGTGTCAAATCCTGACAGCCAATCCGCCGGCAATTGGGTTGAGTTTACCCTTGGCGCGCAAGGTCCAGCGTCCGGCTCGGCCGTTCTGCTATATGTGGTGGATGCATCTGGCAATTATGTCGGCCGTGATGGTTCAACAGGTGGAGATGTCACCTTGGCGGAGGCCATCCGGGGTGTTCTGGGTGCCGGGCAATCGGGAGCGGCTGCAGCCCAGCAATCTGTTTATCTGGAGATGGGGCAGGAGATCCGCTTCGCCCAACTGACCGGTCAAGACACGGTCGACACCACCGTGGCAGCTGCGTTCCAGGCCGCCGGCGGTGGCGGATATGACATTACCTTCGGTGATGTCACGCTCAGTGCGACAGTCCAAAACACCCTAGATGAAGCAGCGATCCTCGCCGACGCTCAGCGGCAAACCGACATTCCGCTGGTATATCTGGAACAGGGCACACTCCATGATATCACCGCGTCGGGAACCAGCACTTCGCAACATAAGTTCGGTTTTGTACGCGTCGATGTTGGAACCGACGGCAGCTTGAAGATTGACGGAAAAACGCTGGCCGAAGTCCGGGCATTGGGGGCCAAAGCCAAAGACCTTTTGGATGGCGGTTTTGAATATCTCTATTCAGGCTCGGCTGCGACGGCGGCCTTGACTGTATCGGGTGCAACAGGATTCTATGCGCCGATCTTCTTTGCCGACGATGGGTCGCCGTATTTCATCGGTGACAGCACGCTGGATGGCGCTGGCCAGATCCGGATCTTGGGAGAGAACACGTTCGGTCTTGAAAACGGCTCCGGAACAAGCGGGTCTGACGCGGATTATGCAGATCTTGTCATCGCGTTTGACACAGGCCGGAGCGCGACCGGAAACGATTTGGTCGCCGGCAGCGGCAATGATGATATCCTTCTTGGCAGCTCCGCCAACTACGCGCTGAATGGCGGCAACAAACTGGACACTGTTGTCTATAACCGCACGACGGATGACGTGGGACTGTCGGGCACCCGAAGCGGGGTCACAGTTACGGATGGGGATGGCACAGACACGCTGGTCGCGGTTGAATTGGTTGTATTTACTGGCGCGAACGGAACCGGTCAGGACCGGGTTCTGGTCATCAATCCTGACAGTTCAACGGTAACCGGAACCTATGGATTTAACGAGGCGGCTTACCTGAGCAGCCATGCGGATGTTGCAGCAGCTGTTGCAGCAGGTGCGTTTTCAAGTGGTGCGCAACACTATGCGTTGCATGGCAATTCTGAGGCCCGTGCCGCGGACCTTCTGTTCGATGCTGAGTTTTATCTCGCGGACAATGCGGATGTCGCTGCCGCGGTCGCTGCCGGTATTTTTTCCTCGGCTTCAGAGCATTACGAGTTGTTCGGTTCTTCCGAGAACCGGTCCGTCAATCCGCTTTTTGATGCTGAGTATTATTTGGCGCAAAACACCGATGTTGCTCAAGCGATTGTCAACGGTGTGTTCGTCAGCGCTTATCAGCATTTCCTTAATCACGGCGATCAGGAAGGCAGAGCTGCGTCGATCCATTTTGACACTGCCGCGTACCGGACCGAGCAAGGGCTTGATAGCGGCACCAATGCGCTGGAGCATTTCCTGCTAATCGGCCTCCCACAAGGCATTACGGCTCCCACTGCAGCGGATTTCAGTGCTAGCGGGCTGGTTTGACTTATGGGCAACGGGTTCGCGGTTTATTGCCAATTTGCATAAGATACTGATGCTAATGCGCCGGTTTTAAATGATTGAAAAGCCAGTAACAGCTGCGCTTGTGCGGGCTGCGTCGGAGCACTGGAAAATTATCTAGCGTCCCAGTTTTTAGTGGTAGCACTTGCGCCGCGACATCTTTCCAATGCCCGGATTGAGCGTGTTCGTCGGATCGCAACGCATGTAGTGATCAGCCAAGTCCGGCTTGGCCTTGTAAAGATGCCCGACGTTGTGCTCTGCCGGATATTCTGCTCCGCGCTGATCGAGGATTTTCAGCATCTTTTCTTTCAGCGCTTTTGGGTCGTGGCCCTTCTTGACGATGTAATCCTGGTGGAGGACATGGCAGAAGAAATGGCCATAATAGAGTTTGTGTACCAGGCCGTCTTCGATGTCCTTGGGCAATTGTTCAAACCAGTCTCGATCATCGCGGCGTAAGGCGATATCGAGCGCTAGGATGTCCTCAACTTGGTTGGAGTGAACCGCCTGATAGCGAACCGCAGCGCCGGCTGCGGCAAACCTGTGCAAGCCGGCAATTTTGCCCTCTCGAGGGGTGCAGGAGAAGTAGCTGCCTTCTTCTTTCTGAAAGAAGGTTTCCAGAAACGCCTCTGCCTCTGCAACGCCACCATCTCGCATTTTTAGGATGAGATGGTGCTCGTAGTCGTTTCGAAATCTTTCCATGCGATCGGGTAGAACATTCGGCCAGAGTTTGGTCACGACCTGCATGAAGCGATCAGTCAAATTTGAGGGGAGCAGCGGGATTTTCGACAATCGTGCGTCAACCCAACCCTTCATGGCGAAAATGCCCGGTAAGCGGTCCGTGCCCAACTTGTCGATCAGGACCAGGGTATCTTTGCCGTAGTTTTTGGAGATGTCGTAGATCTCCGAGTGCATGTACTCGCCTGACACGGGCAGATTTTCAAATTCCGCCAAGATATGTCGGCGCAGTCTAGTCAGAACCTGTGTGTCGTTGGTTCCGATATAGAAAACGGCTTCTGCTTTGGGCTTTGGATAGGTATCCAGCCGGGCCGCAAAAACTGCGAGCTTGCCTGCGCAACCTGATGCCTCGTGGAGCCGTCTTTTGTCTGCGTTGAAACGAGCCGGGCTTGGGCTATCGATTTCGCGAACCCGGCTGTGATATTCGGTATCGGATGCTTTGAGGTTTGTGTCCTCGATATCTTTATCCGAGTAGTCGCCGGCCTCGAGACGGCTAAGGATTGTTTCCGGATCGTCACCAAGTGAAATGCCAAGGTGATTGACGAGTTCCAGAGTCCCGTCCTCACGGATTTGAGCAAACAGGGCCAATTCCGTATACGAAGGACCGCGTTCGACCAGAGACCCGCCCGAATTGTTGCACACGCCGCCAATAATTGACGCCCCGATGCAGGACGAGCCGATGACTGAATGCGGTTCCCGATCAAGGGGTGCCATCAGCTTTTCCAGGGAGAACAAAGTCGCGCCGGGGAAGCTGACGATCTGCTTACCCCCGTCGATAAGCTGTATCTTGTCCATGCGCTTGGTGCTCAGCACAACGGCTTCGCGGTCATATTCTCCCTTAGGGGTCGACCCCTCGGTCAATCCGGTATTGGCTGCTTGCATGATGACGATCTTGTCGGCTTCAACACAGGCCTTCAAAACATGCCACTGTTCGAGGAGTGTGCCGGGCTGGACCACTGCAAGGGCGGTACCTTCGCCGGACCGGAAGCCTTTACAAAAGCGCTCCATCGACCGCGGGTTTGTGATCACATGCCGGTTGCCGACAATAGCCTTGAGTTTGGCAACCAGCTGCTCGCCGTTTCCCGCAGTTTCACTCGCCTGCATTATCGTCTCCTGAATTCAGGTCCGGTCCGGGTAATCATCTTATCAAGCTGTTTCGCGAAACCGAAGGTTTTCCCGGCTCAGCTGGTCCAGGCTTGTGATACCCATGAGCTTCATGTCCCGTTCGATCTCAGTGCGCAGGTTTCCAAGTGCGCGTTCAACACCTGGCTGCCCAGCTGCCGCGAGGGCGTAAAGATAGAGCCTTCCGCCGGAACAAGCCTTGGCACCAACCGAGAGGGCTTTGAGAACGTGTGTGCCGCGCTGAATGCCGCCCTCACAAATCACATCGATCTTGTCGCCAACCGCATCAACGATCTCGGCCAATTGGTCAAAGGGACTGCGGGAACCGTCCAGTTGCCGGCCGCCATGGTTGGAAACCATGATCCCTGTACAGCCAATATCAACGGCACGTTTGGCATCCTCAACGCTCATGATGCCTTTAAGGGCGAACTGCCCGTTCCACTTTGCACACAATTCTTCCGCATCCTTCCAGTTCATCGACTGGTCCAGCATGGTCGAGAAGTAATTGCCGACAGAAACGGCAACGTTCGTTCCTTCGCTCACGTACCCAGACAAGTGAGGCATGTCGAACTTGGGCTTCGTGTAGAAGTTCCAGGCCCACATGGGATGCATGGCAAAGCTCATCAGCGAGCCGAGTGTGAGTTTTGGAGGTGAGGTGAAGCCGGTTCTGAGGTCGCGCTCGCGGTTGCCGCCGGTGATGGTATCGACCGTGAGGGCCATGACTTCGAAGTTTGCTTCGCGCGCTCTTTCCAAAAGCGCATCATTCAATCCGCGATCTTTATGGAAATAGAACTGGAACATCTTTGGTGTGTTGGCGATTTGGGCAATTTCCTCAACTGTGACGGTCGCCAGTGATGATACACCAAACATTGTGCCGTATTTTGTTGCTGCACGAGCAACGGCCCGCTCACCGTCGTGGTGGAACAACCGCTGCAGCGCCGTTGGCGCGCAGTAAATCGGCATATCGAGTTTTTGTCCCATAACCTCGACACTCATGTCGACATTCTCAACACCTGCGAGCACGTTCGGCACCAGATCACAGGATTCATAAGCCTCTGTGTTCCGCCGGTAGGTCACCTCATCGTCGGCAGCCCCATCGATGTAGTTGAAAATGGGTCCGGGGAGGCGCTTCTTTGCGAGTTTCCGGAAATCTTGAAAATTATGGCAATCGCTCAGTCTCACACCGGAACTCCCCATGTCCTAAATTGGTAATTCATTATTGGTATATTTTTCTTACCAATTTGAATGCATGCATTCAAGGCGACCTTTTGCCTAGAAGTCGAGTTGTGGTGGTTATGGGGCTGTTCTTGATGATGGTTCTTTTGAAAAAGTACTTGTTATCAATATTTTGATTGAATTGGCTCTCAGGTTTCTGGCTATCGCAGCATTGAAAGTGCAAAACATCTTTTCCAAAAATGACGGCTAAATCGAGCCGTAATGCTCCTTTGAACCAACCGCGGCTGCGTCTGAACTGCTGAGGTAGAGCCAATGCTGGTCGTGCTTCGGGGTAAAAGACTCTATGTTTGCGCGTAGAAAGCATCTTTCAGGGCGCTTACGAAGTCAGACTTGTCGTAACCAGCAGGCAGACTTGCATGAGCGTCTGGATCGATCTGTCTGTCTTCTTCCAGTAATCGCAAAAACCGATTGATTGCGGCAATCGCATCAAGAGACACAGGATCAATCAACATGATCGCGTGAGCAAGGACTGCACTGCGGGTTCTGTCCGCCTTTCCGCGGCGGATGCGCATGGCAGTACCAGCGAATTTCCGGCCGTTGAACTGGACGTTGAATTCCCCGTCGCAGAATGCACCCGGTTGCCATCCCCGGCTTGCCCCGTTGCCCAGGGCTTGTTCAATCGGAGAGCATAAGCGATCGTATTCTTTCTTTAGATCAACTGCTTTTCCAGGCTGTGTCGCGTAAACATGGGTCACATTTAAGATGCCCGCGCCCTGAGGTGTGACGTCACCGCCCGTGCTGCGCAAATTGATCGGCCAGCCTTCGTTTTCGAGCTGACGCGAAGCTTCATCGAAGTTTGTTTTGTTGCCGAGGCTTTTGGGGGAGACGAGACACTGTGGGCTTTCCCAAAACCACAAATGCCGGCGATCCGGATTGTGGCTTACGTCATCCAGTAGCTCCATTTCGTGCGCCAAAGCGTCCGCTGCGTTCATGAAGTCGATCAAGTGTTACCCTTCGCTCATTCGAACATTTTGCCGACCATCTGGATCTAACGGAACGCTGATTGGAACACAACTCGAGCGCAATCAACCTGCTGGAAGTTGAATTCGCTAACGTAGGCTTTCAACATCTTCGAGCTATTTCGGCTGCTCACCCCAACAGCTTGGCCATTTGGAACCGTGCACCTACGGTGTTGTTTCAAACGGTTGGCTTCACTACCAATTGGCAAAAGCAGCTTTTCCAACGGATCGGTTGCAAATGTCCGTTGTGAGTGGGAGCCCAAGGATGGCGGAAAAACCAGTCTGGCAATTGAGCGCAAGCGAACTTGTCGCGGAAATCATCAATGGCCAAATCTCGGCTGAAGCGGCCACGGCGGCCACCATCGATCGCATGCGGACCGTGAACGGTCATCTCAATGCCGTCGTCGATGATATGGGCGATGCGGCACTTGAGCGTGCGCGCGCTCTTGATGCGCACATGGAAAGCTCCGGACCGGTCGGGCCGCTTCACGGCGTGCCGGTGACCATCAAGGTCAATGTCGACCAGAAGGACAAGGCAACCACGAATGGCGTGAAAGCATTCTCCGAGGTTATGGCGCCAGATGATGCGCCGTTCGTCAAAAACCTGACCAATGCTGGCGCAATCGTTATCGGCCGGACGAACACGCCGGAATTTTCGTTTAGGGCAACAACGACAAACGACCTGTATGGCCGCACGTTTAGCCCCTGGAACGACTGGGCTTCATCCGGCGGGTCATCCGGTGGCGCATCCACAGCTGTCATGAGCGGGATGGGCCCCATCGCCCACGGCAATGACATCGGCGGCTCTTTGAGGTTTCCCTCTGCAGCCACGGGTGCGGTGACGGTCAAGCCGGGGCTCGGCCGTACACCTGCCTGGAACCCCTCGCAAAGTGCCGAACGCGGTCTGCTTGCGCAACTGATGTCTGTCCAGGGTGTCATTTGCCGGGAGGTGCGGGACGTTCGCCTCGCCATGAAGTCCGCCATCGCATATGACCCGCATGATCCCTGGCAGGTCCCCGTACCATTTGAGGGACCCGCCCTGGACCAGCCAATTCGCGTCGGCTTTACGAAAAACACCTATCAGTTCGAGGCACATCCTGCAGTCACGACAGCCTTGGATGCGGCACGCGATTGTCTGGTTGATGCAGGTTATGACGTCGTTGAGATCGAAACGCCGGACATTGGAGAGATCGGCGAGACCGGATACCGCGCGCTGATGGGCGAGATCAATGTCCTGATGCTGAACGATATCCGGACCTACGGCAGCTCCGAAATCAATCGCATGTTCGACGAGTACTTCGAACTCTTTCCTCCGTTTGAGGGGGAGGAGCTGCTCCGCCAAATGGCGCGGCGCTCGCATTTCATCCGCCAGTGGAACCTCTTGCTTGAGGATTACCCGCTTGTGCTGACCCCATTCCTGCCCTCACCGACCTATGCCTGGAACCGGGATGCGGAGGGCAAGGATGGCATTATGGAAGTGCTCGGCTGCGGGATCTGGTCCTTTGCCATGAATTATATGGGCCTGCCGGCCGGCATCGTGTCGCCCAGCATGCATGACGGACTTCCGGTTGCCGTTCAGATGGTCGGCCGGCGCTTTCGCGAGGACATGATCCTTGACGCACTGGAAGCGATCGAAACGCGCACTGGCATCATGGCGCACAAGCTGTTTGACCGTGAGCGGGCTTAACCAGATCTCATCACATGAAACGCCGGTGAGGCTGGTTCTAATGCTTGACGGGGCACGACTTGGCGCTGCGCCCCGTCTCAATCATCGTTCTATTCCGCTGGCGCGACCTTCAGAGCTCCGGCATTTGCGCTGCTGCTGAAGGCAACCGGCATCTTCGGTGCCCAGGATCTGAGCCGCAGAGCATTGGCGAGGACAAAAACGGAGCTGAGCGCCATCGCGCCTGCTGCGAAAACTGGCGACATGAGAATGCCGAAGGCCGGATACAAAATCCCTGCCGCCACCGGGACCAAGGCCGTGTTGTAGGCAAAGGCCCAGAAGAGGTTTTGCTTGATGTTGCGGATTGTCGCCTTGGAAAGGGCGATCGCGTTCGACACACCGGCGAGCGAGCCGGACACCAAAATGACGTCCGCCGCCTCGATCGCCACATCCGTTCCGGTCCCGATCGCAAGGCCGACATCGGCCTCGGCCAAGGCTGGCGCGTCGTTGATCCCGTCACCGACAAATGCAAGCTGGCCATGCGCGGCCTTCAGCGCTCTGACCGCTTCCAGCTTGCCCTCCGGCAGAACTTCTGCGATGACATCGTCAATGCCAAGCCGGTTTGCAATTGCGTGTGCCGTGCGGCTGTTGTCCCCGGTGATCATTGCAACCTTGAGACCGAGCGCATGCAGGGCGTTTATTGCGGCGGGGGTGGTCGGCTTGATCGGGTCGGACACGGCGATAATGGCGGCAAGCTGGCCGTCCAGCGCGGCATAAAGCGGGGATTTGCCCTCATGGCCAAGACGTTCGGCAATGTCATCAAAGACCGACACATCCTGTCCGAGTTCGGCCATGTACCTGTCCGCGCCGATTTGAACCATTCGCCCACCTGCATTTGCAGCAACACCAATACCGGTCAGGCTTTCGAAATCACGCACAGACGGTAATGCCAGACCTTGTGCTTCGGCGGCTTCCACAATCGCTTGTGCGATCGGGTGTTCCGACTTTGCTTCGACAGCTGCGATATGGGACAGCACCGTTTGAGCATCGAAGCCGTTCGTGACCTCAAGGTCGGTCAGGCTCGGTGCCCCTTCGGTGAGTGTTCCTGTCTTGTCAAAGGCAACGACGCGCACTTCCTTCAAGACCTGCAGGGCTTCGCCCCGGCGGAACAAAACCCCCATTTCGGCGCCCCGTCCTGTCCCGACCATGATTGACGTTGGTGTCGCAAGGCCCATCGCACAGGGGCAAGCGATAATGAGGACGGCAACGGCGTTCACCAGACCAAACGTCAAAGCGGGATCCGGCCCGAACACAATCCAGACACCGAAGGTGAGAAGAGCCAGCGTGATGACTGCCGGCACGAAGTACATGGTGACCTTGTCCACCATCGCCTGGATTGGCAACTTACCGCCTTGAGCCTCTTCTACAAGCTGGATGATTTGGGCAAGCATCGTGTCGGTGCCGACAGCAGTAGCACGAAACACAAGGCTTCCGGTCTGGTTGATCGTCCCGCCGATGACGTTTGCCCCAGGTTCTTTTGAAACCGGTACAGGTTCGCCCGTGATCATGCTCTCGTCGACAAACGTTGCCCCTTCGATCACTTCGCCATCCACCGGGAGTCTTTCGCCGGGACGCACTTCGATGATCTCACCGGCTGCAACGCTGGAGACCTCGACCTCAACAGTCTTGCCGTCCCGCCGGACGCGCGCCGTCTTTGGAGCAAGTTTCACCAGCCGTTGGATTGCTTCTGAGGTGCGTCCCTTGGCCCGCGCCTCCATCCACCGTCCGATCAAAATGAGCGTTACTATGACGGCAGCCGCCTCATAATAGACGTTGACCGTTCCAACGGGCAGAAGGGATGGTGCAAACGTCGCGACCACCGAAAAGAAATAGGCGGCGGCTGTCCCGACAGCCACGAGGCTGTTCATGTCGGGAGCGCCCTTCAAGAGGGCCGGTAGGCCTTGCCGGTAGAAGGACTGGCCTGGACCGAACAGCACCGCACTGGTAAGCGCAAACTGCACCAGCCAGCTGGCCTGAATGCCAATCGTCTGCGCGACCAGGTAATGCATGCCCGGGATCAGATGACTGCCCATCTCAAGGATGAGCACCGGCAAGGTCAGCAGTCCGGCGACCATCACCCGGGTCTTCAGGTGACGCGTTTCATCGTCCCGTTTCGATGCCGTATCTTGCGCGGGATGGTCGTCTTGGCCGATCTGGCGTGCGGATTTGCCGGTCTCTGAGACCGCTGCAATGAGTGTTGCGATATCGACGTTTCCGGTCACTGTTGCTCGTTCTGTGGCAAGGTTCACGCTTGCCGCAGACACGCCTGGAATAGAAAGCAGCGCTTGTTCCACCCGCCGGACGCAACCGGCGCAGGTCATTCCATCAATCGCAAGATGGCTTGTTTGCCTCGGGACCTCGTACCCCAAGCCCTCGATCGTGGCGATCAGAGTTTGGGTTTCAACTGCGCCGTCAAAGCGAACCTGCGCGCGTTCGGTAGCAAGATTGACATTGGCATCCGCAACGCCAGGAACATTTTTCAAGACCTGCTCGACACGGCCAACGCAGGACGCGCAATGCATGCCTTCTATTGGTAGAGATATGGATTTTTGAAAACTGGAATCGGCCGCCATGACGCGCCATCCTTCATCTTTGAATTGGTTATTGAAACCAAGATGGAGCTTCTAGTCGCTGGAAGGTCAAGGTCCGGTTTTCTACATATCCGGCCAGTGGGAGAACATCACTCTGTCGGCGATTGGGTATGATGTTTTTTGTAGCATCGCGGCGTTAGAGGGCTATGCGTTCTGAAAGTTGAACTGAAGCAAACACGATCTTCTTCGGTAACTCTTCGAAAACCTCTACTGATCACCGCACGGCGGTCATGTTCAAAAGCTGGCCGGTTCCGGGCCGTGTTAAAAGCTCGCCATTATCGACGACGATTTCGCCGCGTCTTAGGACTTTCTCCGGATATCCCTTGAGCATTTCGCCGGCAAAGGGGTTATAGCCAACGTTGTCATGCAGCGCGTCGGGGAGTTTGTGTTTCCGTTCCGGATCCCAAATCACAAAGTCTGCGTCTTTGCCGATGCCCAAAGAGCCTTTAGTTTTGAGACCAAAAACTCTCGCGGGCGCTGCCGATGTGAGTTCGACAAACTTGTCCAAACCACCCCGGCCGTTCGACACTATCGCGTCGAACAAGAGAGGCAGGCGCAGCTCCAATCCTGGCTGACCGTTTGCGATTTTCGGGAAGGGGGCATCTGGCCCGTGCCGGAACTTGCCACTTTCATCCATTCGGTAAGGGGCGTGATCGGAGGTTACGAGCTCGAGCTCTTGGCCGAGTGCGGCCCACAGGGCGTCCTGATCTTCTTTCTGTCTTTGCGGCGGGCTGCAGAGGAATTTTGCGCTGTCCGGCCGATCAAGAATCTCTTCAGTTTGAAAGAGGTAATGCGTGCAGGTTTCGGCGTGGATGTTGGCACCGCGTGCTTTTGCCTTGCGGACGATCTCGACACCTTCTTGTGTCGAGATGTGGAAAATCATCACCCGCGCACCGGTGAATTCCGAGAACCGGCACATGCGCTCGATTGCCTCGATTTCCGCAAGCCGCGGGTGAGACTGGGCATGGTACCGCGGCGCGGTTTTGCCCTCCGCTAGAAGGGTGGCTGTGGCATCGCGGATCATGGCGTCGTTTTCCGCATGCACACACACCAGCGCGCCCGCATCCCTTGCCGCGCGTAAAGTGGTGAGGATTTCGCTATCCTGAAGGCGGACCTTGTCATAGGTGGTGAAGATCTTGATAGATCGATGCCCGTTAGCGATGGCTGTCTTCAGATCGCTGACGTTCTCGCCCGACGTATCTGCAACAATCATGTGAAAGGCGTAATCCGTCATCGCCCCAGCAGCGGCAAGTTTGCTGTAGTCGGCCAGGACATCGCGAATGCGCATGCCCGGGTGCTGCGCGGCAAAGGACACTGTGGTTGTTGTGCCGCCATGGAGAGCCGACCGGGTTGCTGTTTCGAAGGTGTCGGCATTCATCACGCCGGCTCCGGACATCTGTTCGATGTGGCAGTGGGTATCCACGCCACCAGGCAAGACAATGCGCCCCCGGGCGTCGATTTCCGTGTTTCCTTTGGGTAAGTTGAGGCCGGTTGCTGCAATACGCCCATTCACAATGGCAATATCACCCTCGGCGTGCCCTAGTGAATCTCCAAGGATACCATTGCGGATCACTGTGTCGTAAACGGGTGGGGTCATGCATCGCTCCTCTTTGCAAAATTAGAATACGCTTGGTATACCAAGGATGCAAACACGACCTGTAAAAGGCGCTATTTAGGTGTAGGAAACTCATGCCGGTACAACAGGCAGCAGAGCCAAATTTAACAGAGCATACCTTGGAGCGGCTTCGCAAGATGATCCTTTGTGGTGATCTCGCGGCTGGTACGCCTTTGCAAGAGCGTGCCTTTGCGGAGCGTCTCGGTGTGTCGCGTACACCGCTCCGGGAAGCGATAACCCGCTTGATCACGGAAGGTCTTGTCACACGGAGCGCGCGGGGAACGCCGACTGTTTCCCGGATTTCGGTGTCCGAAATCGTTGAGATATTGCACGTGCGGCGTTTGTTGGAATGCGAGGCGGCGCGGCAGGCAGCCAGCGTCAACTCGGCCCCCGAGGATTGGTTGAACTTTAAGGCTGCGATCGAGAAATTCCTTGCAAATGATCGACCAGATGCCGTCACTCATGCCGATTTTGATTTTGATTTACACATGCATATTGCTAAAATCGCCGGATCCAAACTGCTGGCAGAGATGATCCAAGGCCTGAAACTTAAAACCCGTATTTTCGATCAGGGGGAGATCCCGTCGCGTTTTGAGCCTGGTGCCCGTGAGCACCTTGAAATTATAGACGCAATTCTTGCTCGCGACCCGGATGCAGCCGAAGCCGCCATGCGTCGGCATATCGAAAATGCCCGCGAAGCGATCCTGGCACACATTCATCGACTTTCCTGACTAAATATTAGTCAAACCCAGTTTTTGACCCGCGCAAGTCTCTTGCGCGGGTTTTTGCTGCATTGACACCTGGAGTTCCATTGGTATACCAATGGTGTTCGAGAGGATTTTTTATGTTGTTTACCCTTGAGATGCCGGCCGCGCCGGAGCTTCAAATCACGTTCTTGTATTTCCATGATGTGCCGCGCGCGCAGGAGTTCTATGAGCGTGTGCTGGGCGCAAGGCTTGCCATCGATCAGGGCTGGTCAAAGATTTATCAGCTGGCCGGCGCAGCTCATGTTGGTCTGGTCGACCAATCGCGCGGTGCCAAGCGGGCAAGTGTCGACAAGCCGGTGCAGATCTGCCTCCGGGTTCCCGATGTTGATGCTTGGCATGATTGGGTGCGGGCCCAAAAGGTTGCAGCGTTGACTGAGCCGCGCGACAGCGCCGAGCTCGGGATCCGAGCGTTCGTTTTCGATGATCCGGAAGGCTATCAGATTGAGATTCAGTCCGTCCTCAAAAAGGCGGCTGCATAACCAGAAGGGCGGTCAACGCCTGTCACCCTACCAGAACCCAGAGGGGACAAAGATATGTCTACAGTTAATACAGCGCTTCGGGCGTTGGCAGCGTCCGTGTGTCTAGCGGCTCTTACAGTTGGGGCGGCCTCGGCCGAAAAGAGCCTGACCATTGGCTTGACCTCGGATGCGACCCACATGGATCCGCAGGCCGGGGAGGAGCTGTCCTCCAACATCATGTTTTATCATATTTACGACCCACTCGTCCGCCGCACGCCGGATCTGACCTTTGAGCCCGGCCTGGCCGAAAGCTGGGAGCTGATTGACGACACGACCTGGCATTTCAAGTTGCGCGACGGCGTCAAGTTCCACGATGGTGACGAGCTGAAGGCCACTGATGTCGTCTACACGCTCAACCGTCTCAAGGAATCTCTGATGGTCAATCTTGCGGCCAATATCGAGAGCTTTAAAGCGATTGACGATCGCACGGTTGAGATCAAGACGCCGGCACCATATGCGGCGCTTCCCAATGATCTTGCAGCGATTTTGATCCTGTCCGAAGACCATGTGAACAAGGTCGGCAACGATGGTCTGGAACAGAATCCGATGGGAACCGGGCCGTACAAACTCGTAGATTGGGTCCGTGAGGACAAGGTCGAGCTCGAGGCCTTTGACGATTACTACATGGGTGAGGCTGAGATCGAGAACGTGACGTTCCGCCCGATAACCAACCCGGCAACCCGGACTGCGGCTCTGCTGACCGGTGAAGTCGATATTGTCCAGGACCTCGCCGTCCGTGATGTTGAGCGCGTCAAGGGCGAAGACGGTTTTGAGGTGGTCACGCGTCCCTCTCTCCTGAATCTCGTCCTTGCGCTCGACATGAGGGAAAACAGCCCGACCATTGACGGTGAAAACCCGATGACAGATCGCCGGGTGCGCGAAGCTATGGCCCGTGCAATCGATGTCACGGCTCTTCAGCGTGCGATCATGGGCGGCCTGTCCACGCCTTCCGAACAGTATGTTCCATCCAGCCATGTGGGATTTGTCGATGGCCTGAACTTCCGCGAAATATACCCCTATGACCTTGAAAAAGCGAAAGCGTTGATGGCGGACGCTGGTGTTAATGGCTTCACCCTGACACTGGACGCAACCAACAACCGTTATGTCAACGATGCCCAAATTGCCCAGGCACTTGCGGGCATGCTCGCCAAAATCGGTGTCAATGTTGAGCTCAACGTGATGCCGAAGTCCAACTTCTGGGGCTACATCCGCGTTCCAACGGAAAATTCCAGCTTCATCATGTCCGGCTGGGACGTACCTTCCGGAGATGCGGGTTCCATGTACGGCGCGCTTTTCTACAGCCGGGATAAGCGCGAAGGCTATGGTCAGGTCAATCGTGGCAGCTATTCCAATGCGGAAGTGGATGCTCTGATCGACAAGGCAGACAGCACGGCCAAGGTTGAAGAGCGGGACGCGCATCTTCAAGAGGCTACCAAGATCCTTATGCGCGAAATCCCGATGATCCCGGTTCACTACGAACAGGACATTTACGGTGCGCGCGACGGGGTCGAGTTCACCCCGCGCACGGACAAATTCTTGTGGGCCTACGACATGGATGTTGCCCAATAAAACGCAGCTGCGGGGTGCTTGTTGCATCCCGCATCTTCTCTAGGGGAATTGGGGGAGGTCCGCCAACGTGCTGGGCTATATCATCAAGCGGCTCATTCAGATGCTGATAGTGCTCTGGGCCGTGTCTATCATCGTGTTTTTGATGATGAGTTTCACCGGCGACCCGGTGTTCATGGTTGTGCCGATTGACGCGACCGATGCCGAGATCGAACAGGCCCGCCGTATTCTCGGGCTCGATCGCTCGCTGCCGGAACAGTATCTTATTTTTGTGAAGAACATGCTCCAGGGAGACTTCGGCCGCTCCTACGTCTTTCGTGAACCGGCTCTCGACCTGATCCTGGAGCGCTTACCCGCGACCCTCGAATTGGTGCTCGTTGCCATGGCGATGTCGGCGCTTGTCGCCATCCCTCTGGGGGTATTTGCCGGGGCGAATCCGGGCCGGTTTTCCAGCCGATCGATCATGTCTGGGTCGCTGCTCGGGATTTCCTTGCCGAGCTTCTGGGTCGGCATGATGCTGATCTTCCTGTTTGCGGTGAAGTGGCGGATTTTCCCGTCTTCCGGGCGCGGTGACACTGAAGCGTTCCTTGGTGTGCAATGGTCCATTCTGACTGCCGATGGGTGGGGCCATGTGATCTTGCCGTCTCTGACGCTGTCTCTTGCGACCATGGCGATGTTGTTGCGCATCACTCGCGCCGGCATGATGGAAGTGACCCGGCAGGACTACATGAAATTCGCAAGGGCCAAGGGTGTCTCCCGGCGTGGTGTTCTTTATGGGCACGGTCTGCGCAATGCCCTGATCCCGGTTGTGACGATATTCGGGATTCAGCTGGGCGATCTGATTGCCTTTGCCACCATCACGGAGACCATTTTTGCCTGGCCGGGTCTCGGCAAACTCCTAATCGATTCCATCTACCGTGCGGACCGCCCGGTAATCGTTGTCTACCTGATGCTGGTGGCGGTGATATTCGTGGTGATCAATCTCATTGTCGACATCGTCTACACGCTGATCGACCCGCGCATCACGGTGAAATGACATGATGACCGCGTTTTTCTCCTCCGAGTTTTTTTCAAATTACCGCCGCAACGCATCGGCAATCGCTGGAAGCCTGATCCTTGTCTGCTTCTTTGTCATCGTCCTGTTTGGGCCGTTTCTGGTGGCGCAGGATCCTTATGATATCGCAGCTCTGGATCTGATGGACAGTTACAAACCCCCGGCCTGGCTGCCGGGTGGAGATCCCCGTTTCCTGCTCGGCACGGATGGTCAGGGAAGGGACGTTCTGGCAGCGATCTTCTATGGCACACGCATCTCCGTGATGATTGGTGTCACCGCGATGGTGTGTTCGCTGATGCTCGGGACGTTGGTTGGCCTGCTGGCCGGTTATTTCGGCGGACGCGTGGATGCTTTCATGATGCGGGTGGCCGACATACAGCTGTCCTTTCCGTCCATGCTGATCGCCTTGTTCCTGATGTCCGCATTCGGCACCGGCATCGACAAGGTCCTGATCGCCCTGACGGCGGTTGGCTGGGTGGTCTATGCACGGACGGTCCGTGGGCAAACCCTCTCGGAAGTTGGCCGCGAGTACGTGCAAGCTGCCCGGGTGTCCGGACTGCGCGACGGCAAGATCATTGGCCGTCATATTCTCCCAAACGTGACGACACCTTTGATTGTTGTTGCCACCGTTCAGGTCGGCACATTCATCCTGATTGAAGCGAGCCTGTCGTTTCTGGGGGTCGGCGTACCCATCACCCAGCCGTCCCTCGGTCTCCTGATCAAAAATGGTTTTGATGTTCTGTTTTCAGGGCTCTGGTGGGTTTCCGTATTCCCGGGACTGTTCATCATGGCTCTGGTGTTCGGCATCAATCTGTTCGGCGACTTTCTGCGTGACGAACTCAACCCGAGGCTGAAGTGATGGAACACACGCAAGAACCACTTCTCAAGGTCGCGGATCTGCGGACGCACTTCCACACCTTTGCCGGAACGGTAAAGGCCGTTGACGGCGTTTCGTTCCAGATCGGCAAGGGCGAAATCATGGGTCTCGTCGGCGAATCTGGTGGCGGCAAATCCGTGGTCGGGTTTTCCATACTCGGTCTGATTGATCCGCCTGGCCGGATCGAAAGCGGGCAGATCGCGTTTGACGGCGAAAATCTGGCCGGGGCTTCGGAAGACCGGTTGCGTCAGATCCGGGGCAAGGAGATCGCAATGATCTTCCAGGATCCGATGACGTCGCTCAATCCGCTGCACACCATCGGCCGGCAAATGGACGAAATGCTGCGCCTTCATACGGACCTGGACAAGTCCGCGCGCCGCAAGCGCTGCATTCAGATGCTCGAGGATGTGGGGATCAGTCAGGCCGCCGACCGCCTGTCTTCCTATCCGCACCAGTTTTCAGGGGGCATGCGCCAGCGGGTGGTGATCGCGATTGCCATGCTCGCCGAACCGCGTCTGATCGTTGCCGATGAGCCGACGACTGCGCTGGATGTCACCATACAGGCCCAAATCCTGAAGCTGATCAAGCGACAGGTGCGCGAGCGTGGAGCGTCGATGATCCTTGTGACCCACGATCTGGCCGTTGTCGCCGAAATGGCGGACCACATCACGGTGCTCTATTGCGGCAAGGTCGTTGAACGCGGCCCGACCCGCGCGGTCATCGATACGCCGCGGCACCCATATACAGCAGGCCTGATTGCGTCGATTCCGGATCCATCGGATCGCAAGCACCGGCTGGATCAGATCCCCGGAGCCGTTCCCGACATTCGCAAACTGCCGAGAGGCTGTAATTTCCAGGACCGGTGCCCACGGGCACAGGCGCGCTGCGCAGAGATCGAGCCGGTTTTGGCAGAGCAGGACAAGGACCGGTTAACCGCCTGTCATTTTCCAGTCGAAGGAGAACCGGCATGACGGCGATGTTGCAAGTCAAAGGCCTTGAGCAGCGGTTCGATATTGGCGGCGGGCTTCTGGACCGGCTGAAATTTGAGAAAGGCCGGTTGCGCGCACCCAAGCGGGTGGTTCATGCGGTCAATGGCGTGTCTTTTGAAGTGAAGGAAGGCGAGGTGCTTGCTCTTGTCGGGGAGTCTGGTTGTGGCAAGTCGACGGTCGCCAAGACCATCGCCCGCATTCACACGCCGACAGCTGGAACCGTCAGTATTGAAGGCGAAGACATCCAAGACCTGTCACCAAAGGAGCTGCTGCCGGTTCGCTCGAAAATGCAGATGATCTTTCAGGATCCCTATGCGTCCTTGAACCCGCGGCAGAAGGTCCGCGACATCGTTGCAGAACCGCTAGCCGAACAAACCGGCAGCTGGGCCCAAGCGCATGCACGAACGGAAGAGCTGTTGGCGCGTGTGGGGCTCAACGCCGAGCACGCGGGACGCTATCCTCACCAATTCTCCGGCGGTCAGCGCCAGCGGATTGGCATTGCCCGGGCTCTGTCGGTTAATCCGAAGTTGATTATTGCGGATGAACCCGTCTCTGCGCTTGATGTGTCCATCCAGGCGCAGATCCTTAACTTGATGATGGATCTCCGGGATGAATTTGGGCTGGCCTATCTGTTCATCAGTCACGACCTGAGTGTCGTCCATCACATCGCCGACAGGGTCGCGGTGATGTATCTGGGGTTTATTGTTGAAACAGCCCCTCGCGACCGAATTTTTTCAGCCCCCAGTCATCCCTACACACGTGCGCTCCTGTCGGCGGCACCGTCCCTAGATCCCGACGAAAAGCCGACCCAGCTGGATCTGAAAGGGGAAGTGCCGTCCGCACTGTCTTTGCCGTCCGGATGTTGCTTTCGGACGCGCTGTCCGTTTGCCTGGGAGCGGTGTGCTGCCGAACGCCCGGTCTTGACGGAAAATGGGGCCGGGCAGCAGATCGCCTGTCATCTGATTGATGAGCCTGCGCGGGACGTGGCATGAGCGTGACGATTCTCCAGGCCCGCACCCCCTTGGGCGATCCTCACGACTGTACGGACGCAGCCGACGAGTTGAGCGTATTGGGCGCAATTTACGACACCTTGGTGCGACGTGAGGGAACAAAGTTTGTTCCTGGTCTTGCAGAGTGCTGGCAAGTGTCCGGCGGCGGACGCATCTGGCGGTTTTTCCTTCGCAGCGGCGTGACCTTCCACGATGGAACGGAATGCGATGCCGCCGCCGTTCAGGCCTCGCTTGAACGGATGGCGCGGGAGGACAAGGGCTACACGCTCGGCTCACCAGCCGTTTGGCGCCAATATCTTGAAGGGGCGGTGTATGCGGCGTCTGGTCTTGCTCTTACCGTCACACTTGCTGAGCCCATGGCGGACTTTTGTGATGTCTTGGTTCAAGCGTTTGTTGTTGCCCCAAGTGCATTTGAGGCATTGGATGCCGGCGACCGAAGCGCCCATTGCGGCACCGGTCCTTTCCGGCTTGCGGGGCGCTCGGAAGACACGCTGGTGCTGGAGGTATCTGGTGTGCGTCACTGGCCCAAGCCGCAAAACACGTCCCTTTGTATCGTCCGCGAGCCCGACGCTGACAAGCGTTTGGCGGCTGTTGCGGCGGGCGAGGCACTGATGGCCGCAGCCATCCCCCCTCATGCAGAAAGGCACGGTGTTGCGCTTCACACCTACCGGGCGCCGGTCGCGATCATCTATCTCTTGAATGCTGAAAAGGGACCCTTGCGCGATCCGAGAGTGCGCAAGGCACTGAGCCTTGCGGTTGACCGGGACGCTGTCGTTCAGGGCGTTCTTGGAGGCGCGGGCGAACCGCTCCATGGGTTTGTCAGTCCCGCGCACTTTGGAGCGGATGCTGCACAACGTGTGCCGCACGATCCGGATACTGCCCGCCAATTGCTCTGTGATGCCGGATACAAAGATGGACTGGAGCTTGCCGTTGATTGTCCGACACGCCTGCCGGATGAGGCGCAAATCCTGACAGACGTGTTGGCCGAACAGCTCGCCAATGTCAGGATCCAGTTGTGCGTTCATATCCATGAAGATCGTGAAGCTTATGCCCACATGGTCCGGCGCAAGGAAATCCGGGATCTATGCGTGTTTGATTCCAGTCCGATGTCCATATTCCGGGTGCTCTATGAGAAGATCGACAGCCGGATTGCCGGGGCCTGGTGGCAGGGATACCGCAACACTGCTGTTGAAGCTTTAATCGACCGGGGACGCGAGACCGAAAATTCTGCGGAACGCGAGACAATTTACCGGGAGGCGTTCCGTCTTCTTCAACAAGACCCGGCGTGGCTGACACTCTACAATCCACTGCGTGCCGTTGCATTTTCCAGAGATTTCAAGGGGTTTTCCATGCCGGTTGATGGTGTACCAGACTTGCGCGCACTTCCCCGTTTGACAGGAGCCGCGCATGGCTGACCTCTTAATCCTTGGTGGCACCGTAATCCCGGTCGACCCGGAGCGCCGGATCATTGACGACGGGGCAATCGCGATTGAGGACGGCAAGATCCTTGCCGTTGGCACGCGCGAAGAGGTGACGTCGCAACATGATGCGCCCCGGACAATCGATGCAACGGGAAAGGTCATCATTCCCGGCTTGATTGACGTGCACGCCCATGCCGGACATGCGCTCATCAAGACCATGTCCATGCATGACGGTGATGCCTGGGAGGCACTGTGCGGAGAAGTCTATACAACCGGCTCGACCCCTGAGTTCTGGAATGCCGAGGCGCGCCTTGCCGTACTGGAACGCATCCGTTTTGGGGTAACCTGCGGTGTGTCGCTTCTCGGGGGCGGCGATACAATCATGCGGACCGACACGCCGGAGTATGGTGATGCCCATATGGAAGGCGTGTGCGCGCTCGGCGGACGCACGGTCATGGCTGTCGGCCCAACCCGTGCGCCACACCCGTTGGTGTATTCCGATGGCGGTAAAGACCCGCATCCGGTGGATTTTGATACGCAGCTTGGAACCAGCCTCGACCTGCTGTCCCGATGGCATGGCGCAGACACCGGGCGTCTCAACGTTGCGCTGCTTTATCCGGTACTGCGGGACGAACACGAAAACACAATGCCTGTTGATGTTTATGTGACGGCCTGCAAACAATCGCAGCGCGTTGCACAGGCTGCACGGGAAGCCGATGTCGTCTTTACTCAGGACGGGCATCAGGGCGGGTCCATCCGAAGGGCTCAGAAACTCGGGCTTTTGGGTGAGAATGCGCTGCTGTCCCATGCAGTCAACCTGCATGACGACGAGGTTTTTCTATGTGCGGATACCGGAACAAAAATCGCCCATAATCCATCGGCCGTTGCCTCCATCATGGGCCGATGTCCGGCAATCGAATTGATGGATCAAGGTGTGACCGTCGCGCTGGGCTCTGACGCAACCGCACCAGACCGGTCCTCGGACATGTTCCGCCACATGCAACAGGCGATGCACTATCATCGCCGCCATTTCCGCGACCCAAGTGTGCTTCCACCGGGCCGGGCACTAGAAATGGCAACGATAGAAGGCGCGCGGGCGCTTGGACTTGAAGACCGGATCGGATCGCTTGAACCCGGTAAGGATGCCGATATCGTGCTGGTGGATATGCGCCGTCCGCATCTTTATCCGCCGAACATGTCGGCACATCGGCTGGTCTGTTTTGCAAACGGCAACGATGTTGACACGGTGCTGGTTCGGGGCGAAGTCGTTCTTGAAGCTGGAAAGGCCACCAAGGCTTGCGAGGAGGCGATCTTGCGGGATGCTGCCCTGGAGGCCGAGCGCATGATCGACCGGACAAACAGCACATCCGCGCTGACTGTCCCGAAGGGCTTTTGGTCCTCACAACGCTACGGAGCAAGCGCATGAGCGTGACGGTTATCCGCAAGGCTTCTTGGGTGGTTCGGTGGGAAGGCGGCAAGCATGTCTACGGGCGGGACCTGGACGTCGCCTTTGACAACAGCGGGCTCCTGCATGTGGGGCCTGTGTGGCAAGGCGCTGCGGATCTTGAAGTGGATGGGCGCAATCGGCTTATCATGCCGGGTTTGGTCAATATACATTGCCATTCCGGAGACGAGCCGCTCGCGAAGGGGCTTTTCGATGACACCGGAACACCGCAGCTTTGGGGCAATGCCCTTTACGAGTTCTCGACCCTGATCGACTCGGATGCCGATGCGAAGGCCGCGTGTCAGACCTTGATGCTGTCGGAACTTCTCGCCTCGGGCGTGACCTCCTGCCTCGACATAGCGGGTGATCATCCCCGTTGGCTCGGCATTGCCGCGGAAAGCGGCCTCAGGGTCTGGCTTGCTCCTGGATTCCGTCAGGCCCGCTGGCGTCTGGCGGACGAAAAGGCGCTGAACTATGAGTGGGATGAAGCCGCAGGAGAATCCGCACGCGATGAAGCCCTGTCGGTTCTCGACCGAGTGACAGAGGACGGAAGTGGCCGGTTGACCGGCGTGGTGGCACCGTCCCAGATCGATACGTGCCATCCGGATTTTCTGGTCCGGGCTCTAGATGAAGCCAGATCCCGCAAATTGCGGCTGACGGTTCACGCTGCCCAAACGATGGCGGAGGTCACGGAACTCTATCGCCGCCATGGCAAGGGGCCCGTTTCCTTGCTGCAGGAAATCGGTGTTCTTGGCCCGGATGTGATCGTGGGGCATGGCATCTGTCTGGATCATCATACCCTGACCCGCGCGCGGACGGCAACGGACCTTGAAACGCTGGCGGCGACAGGGACTAATATTGCTCATTGCCCTGTGACTTTCGCACGCTCCGGACAGGGTATGGAAAGTCTCGGCCGGTACTTGAGAGCAGGGGTCAATGTGGGAATCGGAACCGACACCATTCCGTTCAACATGCTCGAGGAAATGCGCGAGGCCATAATTCAGTCGCGGTGCCGGTCCGGCGATTTCGCGGACATCAATACGGCCGAGGTGTTCCATGCAGCAACTGTTCGCGGTGCACAGGCGCTTGGTCGAAGTGATCTTGGCCGGTTGTTCCCCGGAGCCGCGGCTGATGTTGTTTCCGTCGACCTAACGATTCCATCGATGCGGCCGGTGCACGATCCCTTGCGCAGCCTGATTTATGCAGGGGCTGAGCGGGCAGTTCGGGATGTCTGGGTTGCCGGCCGGCATGTGCTGGACAATGGTAAGCCTATAGGGCTCGATACTGCCGGGGCATTGGCCGAGATTGATGCGGCACAAGCGCGGGCGATCAGGGTCGCGGAGAATACAAAAGGGCGCAGTTTTGATGCAATCGCGCCCCGGTGCCTGGAGATGCCCGCATGACCATTTATGTGATCAATCCCAACAGTTCAGAACATGTCACAGACGGGATTTATGATGCCATTGCTCCAATGTTTCAGATATCACCGGTTCCGATTTCCTGCCTCACCCTCAAGGAGGGTCCTCCAGGGATTGAAACGCAGGCACATGTCGATGGCGTTGTTGGTCCCCTCCTGAAGCTCGCCAGCGGCTTACAAGGAGACGCATCTGCTTTTGTGGTTGCTTGTTTCTCAGACCCCGGTCTGGCGGCGCTTCGGGAGGCGCAGACCGTACCGGTTCTTGGCATTGCGGAAAGCGCCTATCTCCAGGCCATGATGCTTGGTCAACGTTTTGGGATCTTGTCTCTGGGCCGTGCTTCCATTCAGCGGCATATACGGTATCTCGGGGCTCTTGGCGTTCGGGACCGGCTGGCCGCAGATCTGCCGCTCGGGCTTGGTGTTCTGGATCTCGCGGATGCGGACAGAACCATCGCCCGATTGGCAGAGGTTGGCGGAAAGCTGAGAGATCAGTTTGGCGCCGATGTCCTCATCACGGGATGTGCGGGGATGGTGCAATATCGAACACTGCTTGAAGAAAAGACAGGTTTGCCGGTTGTCGATCCGTGCCAGGCAGCAACAGCTGCCGCGATCGGTCAACTTGCGCTGAGAACCTGCGCATAAAAAGGGGAGGATCGGGCATGACCCGACTGACGGAAGAGGCGCAGGGCGTCTACGTGATCGCTGTGACGCCGTTCAACGATAATGGCGCTCTCGATTTGGAAAGTGTCGACCGGATGGTGGATTTCTATCTGGAGGCCGGTGCGACTGGATTGACGGCGCTGGGCATGATGGGAGAGGCGCCCAAGCTGACAACAGCGGAGTCCCTTGAGGTTGTTGAAAGGATCCTTGCTCGTTTGAACGGGCGTATCCCTTTGGTCGTAGGCGTTTCGGCACCAGGGTTCGCTCAGATGGCGGAACTCAGCAAAGCGTCGATGGATGCTGGTGCAGGCGGGGTGATGATTGCGCCGCCTGGCAACCTCAAGACCGATGCCCAGATCGTCACATATTACACTCAGGCAGCGGAATTCATTGGCGATGTGCCGTTTGTCTTGCAGGATTTCCCGTTGGCAACGGGGGTGCATATTCCGGTAAGCGCCATTGCCAGGATCGTGCAAAACGTCCCAACCTGTGTGTGCCTCAAACATGAGGACTGGCCGGGTCTGGAAAAGATCTCCGCGCTCCGTGCGGAAGGAACGCTGACCCGGCGGATCTCCATCCTGTGCGGCAATGGCGGTTTGTTCCTGCCGGAGGAAATGGACCGTGGAGCAGACGGCGCTATGACCGGCTTTTGTTATCCAGAAATGATGCGGGACGTTGTGCGCTATACGCACGCCGGAGACGCTGCGCGGGCGCGCGACCTTTTCAACGCTTATTTGCCGCTGGCCCGTTACGAGCAGCAGCCGGGTCTTGGCCTGGCCGTGCGGAAATACGTGCTTGCCAAGCGGGGTGTGATTGGCAGCGCTGCCTTGCGGCGGCCAGGTGCCGGGCTCACCAAAGCGGCGCAGGCCGAAGTCGATGCGCTCTTGGCGCGTCAAGAAGAAAGACTGAAGGAACTAAACTGATGGATCTTGGGATCAAAGGAAAACGGGCGCTTGTTCTTGGTGCTAGCCGTGGTTTGGGGGCCGCCATTGCGAAGAGCCTGGCGGCAGAAGGCGCCGATGTGATCGCCGCGGCCCGGAATGCGGATGCGATCACAGAGTGGGCAAAGACGACAGATGGCTCTGTCACGGCTCAAAAGCTGGACGTGTCGAATGCCGCTGAAGTCGATGCGGTACTGGACAGCCTGCTGGAAGCTGGAAACATAGATATTCTGGTGAATAATGCGGGTGGCCCACCTCCGGGACGCAGCACGGATCCGGCGCGTGCCGACTGGATGGCACATTTCGAGACCATGGTCGCCAACCTGATCCATATTGCCAACCGGTGTCTGCCGGGCATGGAAGAAGCCGGCTGGGGCCGGATCGTGACAATCTCCTCGTCCGGTGTTGAGCAGCCGATCCCGAACCTGGTCCTGTCCAATGGCCTTCGGTCGGCGCTTGTCGGCTGGTCCAAGACACTGTCCACCGAAGTCGCGTCGAAAGGGATCACCGTCAATATCGCAATGCCCGGGCGCATTCATACGACCCGTGTCGATGAATTGGATGCAGCGGCGGCCAAACGCCTTGGCAAGAGCGTCGAGGACGTTGCAACACAGTCGGCAGCCGCCATACCGGCAGGGCGTTATGGCCGGCCGGATGAATTTGCGGATGTCGTCACCTTCCTCTGTTCAGAGCGTGCGTCCTATGTGACGGGCAGCAAGATCCGGATTGACGGCGGCAGCATTCGCGGGATTTAGAACGTTTGGTTATTGGTTGATATCTCAGTTGCCCGCGGCTGATTGGGAGCGCATTTAGGTACGCGTTCCCAATGTCAGCTACGGGGACGAAAGCTTCAGCTCCAGTTGCGCCTTGCTGAAGACACCTTGCAGATCTCCAGAAGCGAAACGCCAGACCGTGCCTTAGTCACCCAGTGGTTGTGGTCCGGTACGGCCGTGATAGGCGGTGAGGGAGGCGCGGATACGGCGGAGGTTTTCTTTCGTCGTGTCCGCAGACTCCTGCGCCACTGCGGTCGCCAATGCATCGATCACCACCAAATGGACATATCGCGAAGCTGTCGGTTTGAAGATCGCGCGATCCTCGGGGACGTCGATGAGGATCGGGATTTTGGCTGCGGCTGCGAGCCGGGTTCCCGATCTTGTAATGCAGATGGTAGTCGCGCCATAACCATTTGCAATTTCTGCAGCTCCGACAATGGCATCTGCCTCACCGCTGGCCGAGACCAGAAAGAGCGTATCTCCCGGACCGAGCGTTGCGGCCCGCATCTGGAGCAGATAGCTGTCACTTACATGGAAGGACGGAATACCAAGGCGGAAAAACCGGTTTGCCGCTTCTTGCGTGATCATGGACGAGCCGCCGCCGATGCCGGCAAAGAGGATTTGCCTTGTATTCAGGATAACCTCCTTGGCTGCATCCAGCATGTCCGTCTCGACTTGCTTCCGAAGAGTGTCGACAGAGGCATAAAGCGCGCCGATCACCTGGTCGATGGCCGTGTTGGTGTCTGGAACGTCGGGTATTGTGTTCACGCTCATGTATTGTGCGCTCACAGCCAGGTTCTGCACCAGGCGCAGCTTGAAGTCCCGGAAACCTGAACATCCCAGACTGCGGCAGAACCGAATGACCGTCGGTTTGCTGACCTCACAGTGATCGGCCAAATCACCGATTGTCATGTTGCTGATCGCATCAAGGTGGTTCTTGACATAGGTCGCGACCCTTTGCTCCTGGGCAGCAAAGTTCCCATCCAGATTGTTCAGTGCGGACAGCACGTCAAAAACACCCGGTCCGCCTTTTTGAGGAGGTCGCATGGGAGCGTCGACCGCATCAGGTGTTTCAGTTTCAAGTGTAACTTCAGGGTCATTTGTCATGAAACTAAGTTACATATCTCTGTCTAAACAATCAAGAAACTCTGAATAATCAAGCGAAACGAAACTAGAATTGTAACTAAATTTCATTTTAGCGTTGATTCTGAGGTCTTTCGATGTCATAAACGTAACTGAGTTACAGGCCGCACTCTGGGAGGAAGATGTTGGTTCAGGATTGGGCAGCCATAACAAGCGAGCGGGTGAACAAGGTTGTTGAGTTTGTTGTTGCGGGTTTGATGCTCGCGCTTGTGCTCGACGTCTGGCTTGGCGTCGCCGACCGCTACTATTTACGCTGGCAGTTGCCCTGGCCGGAAACGCTGGCCCGCTATCTGATGATCTGGGCAGCGATGCTCGCTGTGTCCTCCGGCATCGCACGGCGCGATCATATTGGACTCACGGCCTTTGTCATGATCTTTCCGGTTTCCGTCAGGCGTCTGGTGCTGATCGCGGTTGATCTGCTGTCGCTGGCGCTCTTCCTCTATGTCGCCTGGTATGGAATTGCCTTTGCCCAAAGCGGTGCTCCACGGCACGCCATGATCTTTGGCATGAGTCTGGCGCCCTTCTATGCGGCGATTCCCGTCTCCGCGGCGCTGTGTTCGGTTCAGCTTGTTCTCGTGCTGTTGCGGGACCTCGGTGGTCATCTCGATAAACCCGTGTTTTCCGAACCTGTATTGGAGGACGGCCAATGATCGTCGCCATCTCATTTGTCGTTCTGATCCTTTTTGGCATGCCGATCGGATTTGCCATTGGTCTTGCCGGTGTCATCGGTCTGATCGATGTGGGCGGCGGCTCGTTCCTGGCGATTGGGCCGAGCAAAATCTTCAACGGACTGAACATCTTTCCGTTCCTTGCCATGCCGTTTTTCATTCTGGCCGGTGAGATCATGAACGGGACGGGCATAACAACCCGTTTGGTGAAACTCGCTCAGGTCCTGGTTGGTCGCTTTCGCGGTGGTCTTGCCCACACGAACATGCTGGCATCCGTCTTCTTTGCCGGTCTGACCGGATCTGCAACCGCTGATGCCGCTGCGTTCGGGCGGACGCTCGTGCCGGCCATGGTCAAGGAAGGTTACAAGCGGGACTACGCCTGCGCTGTCACAGCCGCCGGCTCGATCATTGGCCCAACCATTCCGCCATCCGGTCTGATGGTGGTCTATGGTTCCCTTATGGGGGTCTCGATCGCGGGGCTGTTTGCGGCTGGCATCCTTCCGGGCCTCGTGATCTGCGCCGTTTGCATGGGCGTCATCGTAGTCGGGGGCAAGCGGGAAAACCTGCCGCAAGCCTTGCGCGGGGCCAGCCTCAAGGAAGTCTGGCAGACATTCGTCTCCTCCCTGACGGCGCTCGCCATGCCGGTTATCATCCTTGGCGGAATTCTTGGCGGTATCGTTACGCCGACAGAGGCAGCTTCCATTGCCGTTGCCTACGCGCTCTTCATTGGTGCGATCGTCTACCGCACGCTGACCTTCAAGAATTTCTATTCGATGCTGGTCCGCACTGCACGGATCACTGGTGTCATCTTCGTCATCATCGCCTTTGCCAGCGTGCTGGGCTGGTGGATGAGCTTTGAACGTATTCCGCAACTCATGGCGGAGACGGTCCTGAGCCTTTCAGGCAACCGCTATGCCGTCATCGCCATCATCATCTGTCTTTTGCTGGTTGTCGGCATGGTCATGGATATCACCGCAATCCTGATCATCCTTGCGCCAGTGCTTGTGCCTTTGACCGAGCAGGTTGGTCTCGAGCCGATCCACGCCGGAATCATCTTCGTTCTTGCGCTGAACATTTCGCTGATGACGCCGCCCGTCGGCGCCTGTCTGTTTGTTCTTTCCTCCGTGACCGGAGAACGCCTGGAACGCATCTCGGTGAAGTTGATGCCGTTCCTGATCGCCGAGGTCGCCATTCTCTTCATCTTCGCTTTCTGGGAGGACGCCGCCCTGCTCCTGCCCAGACTCCTTGGCTTTGCCAACTAACCAAAACAAACACCAGAGAGGGTAATCACATGAAACGGACTGCACTATCTGCGGCGCTTGCCGCCACCTTGATCGCCAGCACCGCCTATGCGGACGGAGGCGTCATTCGCTTCGGTCACGACAACAAGACCGACCCGTTTGAAAATCCGGCTCATGCTTGCACTGCCGTCTTTGACAACCTCGTCACCTCCGGCACCAACGGCAGTGTTTCTGTCGAAGTCTTCGGCTCCAACCAGCTTGGTTCGGCAGCGGAACATGTTCAGCAGGTGCGTGATGGCCTGCTTCAGGCGACGCTGACGTCTACGGGCGCGCTTGCCAGCTATTATCCGCGCATTGATGTTCTGAACCTGCCGTTCGCCTTCAACGGCAATGCTGCGACCTATGAAGTCTTCGACGGAGATTTCGGTAAGGCGCTTGCCGCAGACATCGAGGCTGAACTCGGTGATGTTGTAGTGCTCGGTTTCCCCGACACTGGCGGTTTCTTTGCCGTTACGAACTCGCAGCGCGAGATTGCCAACCTGGCCGATTTTGACGGCATCCGCATCCGCACGATGACCTTGCCGTCGCACCAGACTATTGTGAAAGCTCTTGGCGCAGAAGCTTATCCGCTGTCTTGGGGCGAGGTCTATTCTGGCCTGCAAACCGGCGTGATTGATGGTCAGATGAACCCGGTCCCGATCATCTCCTTCGCGAACTTCGCAGAGGTTCAGGAATATCTGACGCTAACCAATCATCTGTTCTCACCGTACACGTTCTTGATGAACCGTGC
Organism: Roseibium sp. MMSF_3247; assembly: GCF_030733765.1. NCBI lineage: Bacteria > Pseudomonadati > Pseudomonadota > Alphaproteobacteria > Hyphomicrobiales > Stappiaceae > Roseibium > Roseibium sp. MMSF_3247. Next base: position 194,608 of record NZ_JASHII010000003.1, on the reverse strand, counting down.
CTTCTACGAAGGCCTGTCCGACAGCGAGAAAGCCACCGTGCACACCGCAGCCGAGAACTGTGTGGCAGCCAGCCGGGGCCTTTCCCGCATCATTGAAGCTTCCGACCGCGGTCTTGCAGGGCTCGCCGATGACATCAAGGTCACCGCGCTCAGCGATGACCAGCGGGCGGAGATGGCAGCAGCCACACAGCCGGCATTCGAAACGCATGTTGCGGAAAATCTCGACCCGAAGGCCAATGAGCTGCTGGTGAAGTTCCGCGATGCAGTCAACAAGGCAAACGAAGCCTCCTATCTGAACTGATCGGCACGGCCGGACGGCCGTCTGAAGAACTTGCCGGAGGCCGCCAAATGGTCTCCGGCATATAACAAGAACCCGGACAGGACCCAATCCATGCGGATCTTCTGTGCATCGCTCGCCACAGAGACAAACACGTTTTCGCCTCTGCGGACGGACTTTTCTGACTTCAAACAGAGTTTTTATGCAGCTCCCGGTGCTCATCCGGAAACGCCAACTCTGTGCAGCGGCGTTTTCCCCGCGCTTCGCCGGGCATCTCAGGACCTTGATTTCGACCTTATAGAGGGCACTGCCACCTGGGCCGAGCCTGGGGGGCTTTTGAACGCCGGGACCTGGGTCTATTTGCGGGACGAGATCCTGGAGCAGGTCCGTGAAGCCTTGCCGCTGGATGGCGTTGTTCTGGGCCTGCATGGCGCGATGATCGCAGATGGTTGCACCGATTGCGAAGGTGCTCTGCTGGAAGCCGTCCGGGGCATTGTCGGACCAGAGACGATCATCGGTGTCACTTTTGATCCGCACAGTCACCTTAGTCAGAAGCGGGTCGACAATGCGGACATCATCACGGTGTTCAAGGAATTCCCGCATACGGATTTTGCCGAAACGGGCGAAGCCTGTGTCGCACTTGTCTTGCGGGCCTTGAGGGGTGAAATCAAACCGGTCGTATCCGCCTACGATGTGCGTATGATCGATATCCTGCCGACCAGTCAGGCTCCAATGCGCGGTTTTGTCGACCGGATGAAAGCGTTGGAAGAAGACGGAACCGTCCTTTCCGTGTCGGCCATTCATGGGTTCATGGCCGGAGATTCTCCGGACCTCGGAGCCAAGATCGTTGTTGTGACCGACAATGATCGGTCAAAGGGGACTGAAATTGCGACGCGCCTGGGCCAGGAATTGTTTTCCTTCCGGGGGCAGACGAAACCTCAGTTTTTGACAGCATCGGCTGCTTTGGCCAAGGCTGCCAGAGCGGACAAGGGCCCGGTGGTCGTTGCGGATGTCTGGGACAATCCAGGTGGTGGCGTTGCCGGTGATTCCACCTTGATGTTACGCGAAGCTATGGCCCAGGACCTCCAATCGGCGGCGTTTGGCACCATTTGGGACCCGATGGCTGTGCGGCTCTGTCATGCTGCCGGGGAGGGGGCACGTCTTAACCTGCGTTTCGGCGGCAAGACGTCCTCGACAGCTGGCGATCCGGTGGACGCGACCGTCACTGTGCTCAAAAACCAGCGGGAGGCGGTACAAAGCTTCGGCACATCGATTGTTCCGCTGGGCGACTGTTCTGTCATCCGACTTGGCGGCATAGATGTGGTGCTGAACTCCAATCGCAGCCAGGCATTTTCGCCGGATCTGTTCACCAATCTCGGCATCGACATCACGGCCAAAAAAGTTCTGGTGGTGAAGTCGACCAACCACTTCTACGGTGCATTTTCAAAGACTGCGGCGGAGGTCCTTTATGCCTCTGTTGACGGTCCTTACCCCAATGACCCGAAAACGACGCCCTATACCCGTTTGACGCGCCCGCTGTGGCCGATCGTCTCCAACCCCTTCGAAATGGCCCTTGCATGAGTTTTGAAGATATCCAAACGCCGACAGTTCTCGTTGATCTCGACATCGCCGAGGCAAACATCGACGCTTATCAGGCCTATTGCACGAAACATGGTCTTGCCCTGCGCCCGCATATCAAGACCCACAAACTGCCGTTTCTGGCAAAGCGCCAGCTTGAGGCGGGAGCAATTGGCATCACATGCCAAAAGATCAGCGAAGCCGAAGCGATGATCGCGGACGGTGGCATTGATGATGTCTTGATCACATTCAATATCCTGGGAGCAGAGAAGCTGGAGCGGCTGAAGGCGCTGGCCGGGACGGTCCGCCTGAGTGTCGTCGCGGATAACACTTCAACCGTGAAGGGGTTGTCGGACGCTTTTTCAGACACAGCCAGCGGGCTCACAGTGCTAGTTGAATGCGACACCGGCGCAGAGAGGTGCGGTGTCACCAGTCCGGAAGCGGCGCGAGATCTGGCGCAAATCATAAACCAGAGCCCCGGCCTCACCTTCGGCGGGCTGATGACCTATCCGCCAGCTGGTAAGGAAGCAGAGGTGCAGGACTGGCTCACCAAGGCGCGGGACCTGATCGAGGCTGATGGTCCGAAGGTCGCCGTGATCTCGAACGGTGGATCACCTGGAATGTGGCGGGCGGAAAACGTACCGGGTGCGACCGAGTACCGGATCGGCACATACGTTTACAACGACCGCTCCCTGGTGAGCCGGGGTGTTTGTGACTGGGGCGACTGCGCTTTGACGGTGCTTGCAACTGTTGTCTCTGTGCCAGCCCCAAACCGGGCCGTCATTGATGCCGGTACTAAGGTCCTGACCTCGGATCTCCTCGGACTGAACGGCCATGGCCACGTTCTTGGCCGCCCGGACATAACCGTTGATGCCTTGTCGGAAGAGCACGGAGTGCTGCGCGCCGAAACCATTGGCCTTGAGGTGGGTGACCGGATCCGGATCGTGCCCAATCACGCCTGCGTGGTCAGCAATATGGTGGATGAGGTTCAGCTTGTCCGAGGTGAACACGGTTTGGGGACTTCCACCGTTTCTGCCCGTGGCAAGGTGGTCTGACCTATGGTCGATATACTGTGTATCGGGGAACCGCTTTTTGAACTCAATGAGCAACCGGACGGCTCTTTCTTGCCCGGGTGGGGCGGAGATGTCTCCAATGTCTGTATCGCGGCAGCGCGCCAGCAGGCTTATGTCGGATTGATCGCCAATATCGGCGCAGACACCTTTGGTGAAAGCCTTCAGGAAACCTGGCGGCGCGAAGGTGTGTCAACGAAGCACGTAACGTCAAAGCCGGGCGAGGATACTGGGATTTATTTTGTCCAGCATGACGCGAATGGGCACAAGTTTCTCTACCGCCGCAAGGGCTCGGCTGCATCCCGTATGACTCGAGAAGACATTCCACAATCCGCCATCGCGGACGCTTCGCTGGTTTATGCCTCGGGCATCAGCCTTGCGGTATCGGATGATATGCGGGACGCCACGCGCCACGCGATTGAAGTCGCTGTCGCAAACGGCCGGACAGTGGCCTTTGATCCGAATTTAAGGACCGCGCTCTGGTCGCTGGACGAAGCCCGCGCGGTGACGCATGAGGTCATGAAACACTGCGATATCGCCTTGCCGGGCCTTGAGGATGCCCGTGCGCTGACCGGGCACACAAGCCCAGAAGAGATCGTCCGGTTCTACCACAGTCTCGGCGCGCGGATCGTTGCCCTGACGCTCGGTGCGGATGGCGTTGCCGTCTCTTGCGGGGACGGTGTTCAGACGATCCCGGGTGAAGCCGTGGAGACGGTAGACGCGACCGGTGCCGGAGACTGTTTCAACGGTGTCTTCATGGCCGCGTGGCTGCGTTCTGGTAATGCAGTCGAAGCTGCAGACATTGCCAATCGCGCCGCTGCGCACTCGACCACTGCCTTCGGTGCTGTCACCGCACCGAACATGACCCTTTCCTCTTAAAAACCAAAAAGGATGCTTGAACATGAGCCAAGCCACGATTGAACGTTTCGGCGGCGGCAAAACGGGTGCCGGCGGACAACCTCTTCCCTTTGCAACAGCCGTACGCGCTGGGGACTTTGTTTTCATTTCCGGCCAGGTCGCCATGAAGGAAAATGGCGAGATCGAACCGGGCGGCGTGGAAAGCCAAACCAAACGCACCATGGAAAACGTCATCGCGGCGCTCGCCCTTGCGGACTGCACGCTCGATGATGTCGTGAAGGTCGGCGTCTGGCTGGACGACACCCGGGACTTCTGGACCTTCAACAAGGTGTACGCCAGCTATTTCCCGAATGGTGGTCCGGCCCGCTCAACGGTTCGTTCCCAGCTGATGGTCGACGCAAAGGTCGAGATCGATGCGGTCGCGTACAAACCGCGCCCAATAGCCGACTGATTTAGAGTGGAGACCGGGGCTATCGGCTCCCGGTCTCTCATAAGGTTCAATGATCGCGAGAAAGTCGCAGGTTTTCAAACGCGTTTATGCGGCGTTATCAGAGCCCCGCTTCTTCCAGTACTTTCTTGGCCACCCGGAAGCACTCCAGGGCCTGGGGGACGCCGCAATAGATGCCGATCACATGGATGATGGCGCGGATCTCCTCCTTGGAAACGCCATTGGTGACAGCGCCGCGGCAATGGGTTTCCCACTCGGTCATCTTGCCGAGCGCCCCGATCATGGCGAGGTTCATCATGGAGCGGGTCTTGGCGTCGATCACATCATCGCCCCAGCCAAAACCCCAGCACCAGGCCGTCATTGCCTCTTGAAACGGCCGTGTAAAATCATCGGCGGCCGCAAGGTTCTTCTCCACATACTCCGCGCCAAGGGTTGCCTTGCGTTGCGCAAGTCCTTTTTCAAATAGATCCTGATCCATCAGCCTATCCTGATTGCAATGTTTTTGGTCTGAACGTAGTTGAGCAGAGCCTCACGGCCCTTTTCCCGGCCATAGCCGGATTTGCCAAAGCCGCCGAACGGCGTTTCGACCCCGCCAGCGTACCATTCATTGACGAACACCTGACCTGCCCGGAGCTGCCGTGAAGCGCGCATGGCTCGGTCGACATTGGCCGTGAAGACCCCGGCCACCAGGCCATAGGGTGTTCCGTTGGCGATCTCGAGCGCTTCGCGTTCGTCCCGTGCTTTCAGGACCGACAGCACCGGACCGAAAACTTCATCGCTCGCAATTGTCATGTCAGGTGAAACATCGGTCAGAACCGTCGGCTCGAGAAAGTAACCTGGGCGGTTCATGCGGCGGCCGCCGGTCGCAACCCGGGCTCCTTCGCGTTCAGCTTGAGAGACCATGCCTGCCGCCCGCTGGCATTGGCCTTCAGAGATCATCGGGCCCATGTTGTTGCCAAATTCCGGAAACTCGAGACCCGGACCGACCTTGAGGCCTTCCGCCATACCGACGATGCCGTCCACCAACCTGTCATGGATGGCTTCATGGGCAATGACGCGGGACATGGCCGAACACACTTGGCCTGCGTTGAAGTAGATGCCCCAGCGAACATCCGAAAGGAACCCGTCGAGATCGGCGTCATCGTAGACGATCGCAGCCGATTTCCCTCCAAGTTCAAGTACACAGGGCACGACGTTCCGGGCCGCGGCCGTCGCAATGGCCGAGCCTGTAGCAACAGACCCGGTAAAGACGATCTGATTGATGTCAGTGTGGGCGGACAAAGCTGCTCCTGCCTCCTTGCCAAGACCGCAGAGGATGTTCAATGCCCCTGCCGGCAGGCCGCAGGCGAGGGCCGCATCCGCGAAGTATTTATTCGTGAGCGGGTCAAGTTCCGGCGTCTTGACAACGACAGCGCATCCCACCGCAAGCGCGGCCGAGACCGAGCGAGCCGTCATCTCCATCGGATAGTTCCACGGAATGATTTGGGCGGAAACGGCAAAAGGCTCGTGGACGGTAAAGTCGAAATACCCGCCGCCCAAAGGGATCGACCGTCCTTCCATGGTTTCGGCTTGGTTGCCGTAGTATTCGAAATACCGGGCTGCGCCCTCGATTTCGAGCTTCGCTTCCCAGAGTGGCTTTCCTGCTTCCCGGGTCAGGATTGGGGCGATTTCATCGATGCGATCCAGAAGGTAATCACCCATTTTGCGGACAATCCGTCCTCGCTCTACAGGGCGAAGATCCATCCACGTGCGGCTATCGCTGACTCGTTTAGCAGCCTTGACCGCGCGGTCTACATCAGCGGCATCCGCCAGCGCCTGCTCGGCAAGTTTCTCTCCGGTTCCCGGATCGAGAACGTCGAGCCGTCCTCCGCCACCGTCCACAAACGCGCCGTCGATGAAGTTTTGCCAGTAAGCTGGTACTTGGGTCACGAGGGTATAATCCTGTTGGCGTAGAGCCGGTCGTAATGCGGCTTCATGCGTTTGTGGACATGCTGGACCCTTGCTGGAGCCTCTGAAATGTCCACGTATTTCCTCTTTTGGGTTGTCAGGCCTGTGGACCGCTTCAGGTTCTCATGAAACGACCCGCCATCCCACCAGCTGTATTGTCCAGTGTCGGCACCCGGCTCCCAAGACAAGGCTTCCTTTATGAACGGAATGCCGACGGCTTCACAAAAGGCTTCGACCGTTTTCTCCGGCGTTTCAAGCAAGTCATTGCTGTCAATCACCGGCGGAGGTGTGCCGTTCAAGGCCGTGAGCAGATCGTAGAGGGCCCGTTGTTCTGGGAACCCGACTTCGGCGGCGTCGAAATCCGGCCACTTGTCATACATCGAGGTGATGGTGAGGGCTGGATCGCGGATCAGGAAGGCATGGGTGAAGTTGGAAAGAAACTCTGCATCCCACATATGGTTCACATAATGGGGGAAGTCCTTGATGAATACCGGGCCTTTTTCAGCGCGCTGTTGAATGTCCTGCCAAACGCTTTGCAGAGTAAGCCCCGCCGTTGTCTTGTCGCCAGGTGTCCACCTCGGCCAAAACGGGTCTTCTCCCTGATACCAGGCTTCGCCAAAGGGTTCGTGGAGACAATCCAGATCTCCCCTTTGGCGCATCATCCATTCAAAGGCTGTGGAGGTCGAGCGCGGCACGGCCCATAGAGCAATGATCTTATGCATTCAGAGACCTCAAGAGTTGCCCGTTCTCGCCAGCCGGAGCCAACTCCAATGATTTGAAAATCCGCCAGTAAAGTGCCGTGTCGTGCGCGATTACCGGTTTGCCAAGGCGGTCTTCAAGCATGCTTGTGAGGTGCAGCATCCGTTGCGGTTGCTGGTTGGGACCTGTGCGGAAATTGACCATGCCGTTGGCAAGGTAGGCATCTGCCTGCGGGGCCTTTTCGGCGATGTAATCGAAGCTTTTTGCTGCAAGGTCACCATCAAAGATCCACCGTTGTTTGTTGACATCGTCCTGAGTGGAAAACCAGCCCTGGTCCACGAAATTGCCTGCCCAAAGCACATCGAACCCGGCTTGTTTCAAGAACCCAACTGTGCCCTGCCACCACTTTGGCCAGTGATAGACTGCGTTCAAGGCCACCTTTTCAACGTTCATGGCACGCAAGGCTTCGACCATCGCATAGCCAGCCATGTGAAACGCGAGACCATGTCTATCGCTCATCTTTTTGCAGAAGTCAGATATACCCTCAACGCCCAAGCCAGAGGCGTGCACCCAGTTGGACCCCACCTGACCGCACACGTCCGCACCATTGTTTGCCATCAGCGCGGCAAATTCCTCCAGCATTGCAAAGTTTTGCTTCCGCTGGTCGAGTTGGTGATCGTAGTTCGGCGCATGGAGCATCCATCCGTGCACTCCAACTGAGGGGGGGGCGATGCGCAGAAAGTCTGATGGGGCGGCATCCCAGTCCCGGGGCGGACAGGTAAACCCAACCTGATGCGGAAACAGCTTCTGATCAGCCGTCCAGACGTCCGGCATGTGCCAGGAAGCCTTGGACGCTGTTTCGCTCGTCATGCTTCACGCATCCAGCTTTGGAGTGCCTGTACCGAGTGTTCGGAATGCACACCGCAGGCTGGATCCAGCACCAGAGGTCCGGGTTTGTATCCGCGGCTTTTGAGACCGCGCTGTACCGATTCCACAAGGTAAATGTCTTCTTCGACCGTGGTCGAGCGGTCCTGTACGGCAAGACGGCGCACCACTTCACTGTCGACACCGTCGATGGTGTACCAACCGCGCCAGACTACGACGTGATCCACATCGACCGCACGCCAATGATAGGTGTTCAGAATGTTTCCCGGGTAGACCTGGAAGGAGAACAACGGCCATAAGAACCAGGAAGAATAGTCTCCCGCATGTTCGTTGGAATCGAGGTCGATCTCATAGGTCATGCGCTCCAGATTTTGACATTCTGTTGTGTGGCGCAGGCAATACCCTTGCGGCTGGATGTCATAGGTTTCTGGCTTGATGACACCGGTCGCGAAAGTCGGGTGGTTGATGGGGCAGTGATAACACTCGGAATAGTTTTCGACCGAGACTTTCCAATTGCAGTTTTCTTCGATTTCCACCCACTCGAGCGGCTGTAGCCGATCGATATGCGGAACAAAGGATCTCAACTCTTCCCGAACATTGGGAAACCAATCGTCCATGGGCTTGGCATTGGGATCCAGGTTTACAAACAGGAAGCCGCAGAAATCCTCAATTTGGACGGTGCTCAGGCAAATCTGGTTGCGGTCGAATCCTGGGACTGATTTGACATTGGGTCCGGACCGCAGACCGCCCGTGAGTTCATAAGTCCAGCTGTGATAAGGGCACACCAGCAGCTTGGTGTTGCCTTCGCCTTGAACCAGCTGATGGGCCCGGTGCTGACAAACGTTAAAATAGGCGCGCAGCACACCCTCGCGATCCTTCAGGCAGACAATACTTTCACCGGCGATATCGATCGTGAAGTAATCGCCTGGTTTTTGCAGCAAAGACGCATGTCCTGCAAATTGCCACGTTCGTGCCAGCAGGCCGTCCTTCTCCCGCTCAAAGTGAGCAGGGTCGGTGTAGTACCGCGCTTCGAGCGAATGGATCAGCTGGCTGTGAACGTTCATGAGCGGTCCTTCCATTCTTCCTGATAGAGCCCCATGGCATGGCGGCGGGTGTGGAACTTCTCAATGTTTGCAACGACATCGGGTGGTGCGTCGGCAATGACAAAGGCAAGCAGCGTTTCCAACAACGCGATCGTTGACACGGACGAGGGAAAAAACTGCGGAGTTTCGGCGTCGATGATGAAGGCGTGATCGCTGCCGACCACGATTGGGGAAGCCGGGCTGTCGGAGATTGCGACGATTGTCAGGCCCTGTTCGCGTGCGACCTCAACGGCTTCAATCACGTCGGTTCGATACGGTTTGCAGGTCATGGCGAGCAACACATCGCGTTTGTCTGCCCGGGCCAAGTCGTCTGTTGCGACAGACCCCATACGCGGGATCGTCCAAATCGTGTCAACGGCCATGTCTGCAAGGTAGGTAAAGTTGCGGGCGTTGGAGTTGTTGACGCCAACGCCGAGCACATAGGTGTGCCGCGCATTCACGATCGCATCGGCGGCCGCTTTCATGGCATTCGCATCGGTTGCCGCAAAAGTGTTCTCGATGTTCGAGATTGCACAGGCCGCCATTTCGGCAAAGAGCTCACCCAATTGGCCGCCTTTGGATAGGGACTGCAGCCAACGCGCCCTGTCCGGAAAATCTGTACCTCTGCTGCGGATCGCTTCGCGGAACGGCTGCCGGAAGTCCTCATAGCCTTCAAAACCCACAGACCGTGCCATGCGCACAAATGTGTTGGGTTTTACCCCGGCAGCATCTGCGATCTCGCGGATTGAGCTGACGCCGACATCATTCGGATTTTCAAGCACATAGCTTGCCGCCTTGCGCAGCTCTGGGGTCAACACCTCAAGCTCGGCAGCCAGGTCGTCCAGCACAGTCTGCGGCGCCTTCAAATCAGATTTTGGTACATTCATGTCATTCATGATTGACGAGAGTACATTTGTACAATTACGCTGTCCATCGAAAAATCACGGTCCATGGAGATGCGACGTGTCAGAACTTGGAGCTACGAAACTGCCGTCTTCGGCACGTGTTGTCATTGTTGGCGGCGGTATCATGGGATGCGGCCTTGCCTACCATCTGGCGCATGAAGGCTGGTCCGATGTTGTGCTTTTGGAAAAGGCGGAATTGACATCCGGGTCGACCTGGCACGCGGCGGGCCAGATCACGCATTCCACTTCCAGCTTCGGTCTTGGAAAATGCGTCGGCTACAACATTGATCTCTATTCCGGGCAGCTGGAAGAAGAGACCGGCCAATCCGTAACCTGGCATGGCTGTGGATCTTTCCGTCTCGCCTATACGGAAGACGAAATGGATTGGCTGCGCCATACCATGAGCGTTGGCCGGGCGCTTCAATTTCCGATGGAACTTGTGGGGCCGGACCGGATCCGGGAGTTGCATCCCTACTACAATCTCGACGGCGTTCTCGGCGCGCTCCACACGCCGGATGACGGGCACGCGGATCCGTCCGGTGTGACCCAGGCGCTGGCCATTGGTGCGCGGAAGTTGGGTGTGAAGATCATTCGCCGCTGCCGGGCAAAGGACATCAAGCAGCTGCCGACGGGCGAGTGGAAGGTGTTTACCGAGCTTGGCGACATCACCTGTGAACATGTGGTGAATGCTGGCGGCACATATGCGCGCCAGATGGGTGAATGGAGTGACCTGCAACTGCCGATGACCTCCATGACCCACCACTACATCGTCACCGACACGGTTCCGGAGTTCCTGGAGTTAGATAAAGAACTCCCGGTCATACGCGACGACAAGCTGGTCTCCGGCTACATCCGCATGGAGCAGAAATCCGGCCTGATCGGAATTTACGAGAAGGAAAACCCGAACACGGTTTGGGAAGATCATTGCCCTTGGGAAGCGGAAAACGAGCTGTTTGACGCCGACTACGACCGGATCATGCCCTGGCTGGAAAACGCCATGGACCGGATGCCGATTTTTGCAGAGCTCGGCATCAAGCGGGAAGTTCACGGTGCGATTTCGCACCCGCCGGACGGAAATCCGCTGATTGGCCCTGCACCAGGTGTCAAGAATTACTGGTGCTGCTGCGGCACCCAGATCGGCATCGGTTGGGGCCCGGGTCTGACACGCGAACTGGCCAGATGGATGGTGCATGGCGCCGCCGACATTTCCATGCGCGAGTTTGATCCACGCCGGTTCGGCGACTATGCCGACAAGGATTGGCAGGTGATCAAGGCCAAGGAAGACTATTGCCTGCGCCACGAAATTCCGTTCCCGCACTTCAACCGCCTGGAAGGCCGGCCGATCAAACCCAGCCCGCTTTATGAGCGTTTGAAAGACAAGGGTGCGGTTTACGAAGAAGTCTATGGTCATGAACGGCCGCGCTGGTTCGCAAAGGACGGTCTGGAGCAGCGTGATTATTATTCCTTCAACCGGCCTGAGTGGCATGGCGTCGTGGCGAAGGAAATGAAAGCCGTGCGGGACACTGCCGGCATCATGGATATCTCGGCTTTCACCAAGATCGAAGTGTCCGGTCCGGACGCAGAAGCCTATCTCGATCGTCTCGTTGCCAACAAGCTTCCCAAAAAGGTTGGCGGCATCGCCTTGACCCATATGCTCAACCGGCGTGGCCGGATTGAGCTGGAGCTGACCGTGGTGCGGCTTGGCCCGGACCGGTTCTATCTCGTCTGCGCGGCGTTCTTCGAACAGCGTCTCCTTGATCACTTGGCCCAACACCTTGACGGTGAGACCGTAACGGTCCGAAACCTCTCGACCGACTGGGGGGCGATGGCGCTGAACGGGCCGCGGGCCCGCGATATTCTGGCTCCCAATACCCCGGCCGCTCTGGACAATGCGTCGTTCCGGTGGTTGACGGCACAAGAAATCGAAGTGGCAGGCCGCAAACTGTGGGCCTTCCGCATGTCCTATGCAGGCGAGCTTGGTTGGGAATTCCATGTTCCCCGGGAAGACATGCTGGCGGTGTACGACGCACTTTGGGCGACCGGGGAAAGTCTGGGTCTCGTGGACTACGGGTCCTTTGCGATGAATGCTCTGCGGCTCGAAAAAGGCTTCAAAGGCGCTGGTGAACTGACAAACGAAGTCACTTTGCCGGAAGCGGATGTGATGCGCTTCGTCAAACTGGACAAGGGTGACTTCCTCGGCCGTGAAGAAACCGCAAAGAGCGCGGAAAGCGCACTTCCCTGGGTCTGTGTTTATCTTGAAGTGGAACCGGATGGCGTTGCTGATGGCCATGGCGGCGAAGCCGTCCTGATGAACGGTAAGGTCGTCGGAGCGACAAGCTCGATTGCCTACGGTCATTCAGTCGGCAAGATCCTGGCTTTTGCCTACGTCAAACCGGAGGCTGCGAACGCGGGAACCGAACTGGAAGTCGTCGTCATGAACGGGACGAGGGCTGCAAGAGTTCTCGATGTCCCGGCGTATGATCCGGACAGCATTTTACCGCGCACAGATGCGCCGGTCGGGGTGGCCGCGGAATGAGCATTCCCGCCACAATGAAAGCGATGGTTCTGGAGGGGCATGGCGGTCTGGACAAGATCGTCTGGCATGAGGACTGGCCGACACCAGAGCCGGGACCCGGGCAAGTCCTCATCAGAGTCGGAGCTTGCGGCCTCAACAACACCGACGTGAACACCCGCTCCGGCTGGTATTCAAAAACAGTCTCCGAGGCGACCACAGGCGGGGCCTATCAGGAAGTCGCAGAGGAAGACCCGACGTGGGGCGGGAGACCTATTACCTTCCCGCGGATTCAAGGCGCCGATACGGTTGGCACGATCGTCGCGTTGGGAGATGGAGTTTCTGAAGACCTCCTGAACAGGCGCGTCATGGTCGACTGCTGGCTGCGCGACTGGTCCGATCCGGACAACATGGACAAGACCGGCTATTTCGGCTCCGAGTGCAACGGCGGCTTTGCCGAATACACGGTTGTTGATGCCCGGAATGTCGGCCCCATCGTCAGCACACTTTCTGATGCAGAACTGGCAACATTTTCCTGTTCCTACACAACCGCAGAAGGGATGCTCAGCCGCGCCAATGTCGGTGCAAAGGATACGGTTCTGGTGACTGGTGCCTCGGGCGGTGTTGGATCGGCCCTGGTCCAACTCGCCAAACGTCGGGGCGCGACTGTTATTGCTCTGGCGTCGCCCGCCAAACATGCAGAAGTTAAGGCGCTCGGCGCGGATCACGTTCTTGAACGCGCACCGGCGGATCTCAAAGCCGCTTTGAATGCAGCGACCGGCAAAGACACGGTTTCCGTTGTGGCTGATATTGTTGGCGGGACCTATTGGGGCACCTTGATCAATGTCTTGAAACGTGGCGGCCGGTACACGTGCTCCGGCGCCATTGCGGGCCCGATCGTGGAGCTCGATCTGAGGACCTTCTACCTGCGTGACCTGACATTTACCGGCTCGACTGTCATTGCTCCGCCTATCTTCTCAGACATCGTCGGGTACATTGAGCGGGGTGAAATCAAACCGGCTTTGGCTGCAACCTATCCGCTGAAGGATTTTCACGCGGCACAAACCGCGTTCATTGAGAAGAAGCACACGGGCAACATAGTGGTGACCCCATGAAGATCACCCGCATCCGTGTCTACAAGACAGATCTTCCCTATGTCGATGGCGCATACGGCTGGGGAGCGGGCAATGCCATTACAGTGGCAAAGGCCTCGGTTGTCGTGATCGACACGGATGCGGGTGTGCAAGGCTGCGGCGAGTTCACGCCCTGCGGCGAGAACTACATGGTCGCCCATTCTGAGGGGGTTGAAGCGCTCGCGCGGTTGGTAGCGCCGGTTCTGATCGGAGAAGATCCGAGGCAGGTGGCCCGAATCGAGCAGATCCTCGATCACACCATTCAGGGCCACGGCTATGCCAAGGCCCCGTTTGACGCCGCGTGCTGGGATATTCTTGGAAAGTCTCTCGATGCGCCGGTTTGGCTTCTTCTCGGCGGAAAACTGACGGACGGCGCGCCCATGTACCGTGTCGCGCCGCATAGAGGAACCGAAGAGACGGTCGCCGAGCTGGACCGGCACCGGGCTGCGGGATACCGGCAATTCCAGATCAAGGTCGGTGCGGACTGGTCCAGCGACATAGACCGCATCCGCGCAACCGTTCCGCTTCTGAAACCCGGCGAAAAAGCGATGGCCGATGCCAATCAGGGCTGGCGCGTCGACAATGCGCTCCGGGTGGCCCGGGCAACACGGGATCTCGACTTCATCTTCGAACAGCCCTGCCGGACTTATGAGGAGTGCCTTCAGGTCCGTCGGCGGATCGATCTGCCAATGAAGCTCGACGAATGCGTGACCGGCATGCGGGCCGCACAACGGATTGTTACCGATCAGGGTGCGGATCTGGTGTGCCTGAAAATATCGAACCTTGGAGGCTTGTCGAAGGCTCGGCGGATTCGGGACTTTTTCCTCGACAACCGGATCCCGGTTGTTGCCGAAGATACATGGGGCGGCGAAATCGCAACCGCAACGCTCGCCCATTTCGCAGCGTCTACTCCAGCGGATTACCTGCAAAACACAACAGACCTGTGCAACTACAACACTCGTTCGACAGGAACACCGGCCCCAAAGACGAAGGATGGAAAGCTCTTCGCCTCTGACATGCCGGGGCTTGGGGTCTCACCGGATTTTCCGGCCCTTGGAGATCCGGTCGCCACCTATGGAGAGGCCGCATGAAGATCACAAAGATCTCGGTCTGGCAGATCGATCTGCCGCTCTCCAAACCCTACTGGCTTTCCGGTGGGCGGCTGAAGTTTGAAATGCTCGACAGCACCTTTGTGCGCATTGAAACCGACGAAGGTTTCACCGGCTGGGGGGAAGGGTGCCCGTGGGGTCATACTTACCTGCCAGCCCATGGTTCGGGTTTGCGCGCGGCTCTTAAGCTCTTGGCACCTGCCTTGATCGGCAAGGACCCGCGGGCGGTGGAAACGGTCAATCGGGCGATGGATCTGCAATTGCCCGGACATCCCTACGCAAAAGCACCTTTGGACATTGCCTGCTGGGACATCCTTGGCAAATCAAGCGGCTCCCCTCTTTGGCGGCTCTTTGGTACGGAAAATCCAGCAGAGGTCGCGATCAATTCGTCAATTTCAACTGGTACGCCAGACGAAATGATCGCGGATATTCAGGCCGCCAGTGCCAAGGGCTACAAGACCCACTCAGCCAAGGTCGGTGGCAGCAACTTCAAGGCCGACATCGAACGCATTGAGGCAATCTCAGCGGCGTTAGCGCCGGACGAACAGGTGACCTTCGATGTGAACCGGGCCTGGACACCAGGTGTCGCTCTACAGGTGCTGAACTCGGTTTCGGCCCGCGACTGGATCGAGCAGCCGTGTGAAACGCTTGCGGAGTGTGCGCTTGTGGCCGCCAAAGTGCCTCAGCCAATCATGCTGGATGAATGTCTGCATTCTTTTGCAGATCATCTTGATGCCTGGAAGGCGGGCATCTGTCAGGGCGTCAAGGTCAAGCCGAACCGTGTCGGTGGACTGACCAAGGCGAAACAGATCCGGGATTTGGGCATCTCGGTCGGTTGGCAGATGCACATAGAAGACACGGGCGGAACCGCGTTCGCGGACACAGCCGCCTTACATCTGGCGGCTGCAACGCCGGAGGCCAACAGACTGGCAAGCTGGCTGTGCCATGCGCATCTTGCTGTTGATCCAGTTCCCGGCCAGGGCGCGCGCAATGTCGAAGGCTCGGTTCATTTCGACCAGAGCCCTGGCATCGGTGTCGAACCTGATCCTGAAATTTTTGGCGACCCGATCGCGGTATATGGAGAAGCCGCATGAAAAACGTGCCCGATCTTGAAATCTCGGGTCTGTCCTTGTGGCGGGTTCCACTGACAAGCCACGAGACCTACTACATGGCATCCGGCAAGGCTTGTGCCACTGTGGACAGCATGGTTGTCCGGATCGAGACCAAACAAGGCGTCTCCGGTTGGGGCGAAGTCTGCCCGATTCCTCATTATTTGCCCGCCTATGCCAACGGTGTTGCTCCGGCCCTTGAAGAACTCGCACCCGTTCTGATTGGGCGGAGCCCGATTGGCGCGGAGGCTGCGATGGCGGCCTGCAACAAGCACCTGATCGGTCATGTCTATGCAAAATCTGCCATCGACATTGCGCTGTGGGATTTGACCGGAAAGGCCTGCGGGCTGCCGATCTACACCCTACTTGGCGGATTGCAGACAGATGAACTCCCGCTCTATCACTCCATCACCTGTATCGCGCCGGATGATATGGTCCGGATCGCAAAAGACGCGATTGCAGCCGGCATGACCCAGATCCAGGTCAAACTTGGCGCGGACGATGATTGGCAAGCAGACGTTGCCCGCTTGCGGCTCGTTCGCGAAGCAGTTGGTCCTGGCCCGATCGTCTATGGCGACTGGAATTGCGGTGCGACCCGGATGGACGCAACCCGCGTCGGGCGTGCCGTTGCCGACCTCGACATAATGCTGGAACAACCGTGCCAAACGCTGGAAGAGTGCGCTGCAGTCAGAGCAGCCACAGGTTTGCCGATGAAGCTCGATGAAAACGCCCATGACACTACCAGCCTTTTGAAGGCCTATGAACTTGGCTGCATGGATGCGGTGGCTCTGAAACTTTCCAAGTTCGGTGGCATTACCGAACTCCGGAAGGCCCGGGATCTGTGTCTTTATGCCGGCGCGCGCATGTGTGTTGAGGATACCTGGGGTTCGGACATCGCAACAGCTGCAGCGCTTCATGTCGCCGCCGCAACTCCCCGCCAGGGCATCATGAATGTCTGCGATTTGTCCGGCTATGTTGCACCCAGAATTGATCCCGCAGCGCCATCGCGGACCGGTGGTTTCATTTCTCCTCCAAGTGGTCCGGGATTGGGCGTATCGCCCAATCCGGATGTGCTCGGAGATCCAATTCTCGACCTAGTGGCATAAGGCCAGCCTGAGAGGCACGCCCATGAAAACGAATATCTCGCAATCCGATTGGAAAAACCGTGCAGCAGAAGTCCTGCCTGCGGCCGGATTTGGAAATTTCGATCCGTCTTTGATCTTGCGCGAAGGCAAGGGCTCGCGAGTTTGGGACGAAGATGGCAAAGAGTACATCGACTATCTGATCGGGTCCGGCCCCATGATCCTGGGTCACGGTCATCCGGAAGTTCTGGACGCGGTGCAAGAACAGCTTGGCAAGGGCATGACGTTCTTCACCAACAATGCAGCCGGCATTGAGCTTGCTGAAGTCTTGGTCGAGGCCATGGCCTGCGCCGAGCAGGTCCGGTACGTGTCGACGGGCGGAGAAGCGGACATGTACGCCATGCGGCTCGCCCGCGCCTTTACGGGGAAAGACAAAATCCTCAAATTCGAGGGTGGCTACCACGGCATGTCCGGCGAAGCCTTGATGAGCCTTTCGCCGAAGACGCTTGTCAATTTCCCGCAGGCCGTTCCAGATTCCGCCGGAATCCCGGAAAGCGTGCGTGACAACATGCTGATTGCACCGTTCAACGACGCAGATTTCGTCACGTCTCTGGTTGAGGAATATGCCGGCGAAATCGCCTGTATCATTGTGGAGCCTTTGCAACGGTTGATCCCGCCTGCACCTGGGTTTCTGCAGACCTTGCGAGATCTGGCAACCAAGCATGAAACCGTTCTGATCTTTGATGAAGTGGTGACCGGCTTCCGGTTCGCTTATGGCGGTGCGCAGGAGTACTACGGCGTCGTGCCGGACCTGTGCACGCTCGGCAAAATCATTGGCGGCGGTTTTCCGCTCGCCGCGATTGCGGGCAGATCTGAGATTATGGCCCATTTCGACAAGGCCGTTGTCGGCGACAAGAGTTTTACGTTTCAGGTCGGAACACTAAGCGGCAACCCCGTTGCCAGTGTGGCGGGCTTGAAGACGCTGGAAGTCCTGCGCCGTCCGGGCGCCTACGAGGAGATTAAGAAAAACGGTGAGCGGTTGATGCAAAGTTACGCGACGCATCTTTCGACCGCAGGCGTTCCTCACCAGATCGTTGGCGAACCCATGTTGTTCGATGTCGTCTTTACCGAAGACCCGGTGCGCGACTACCGTGATACGCTGAAGAACAACGCGGCGCAGGCCAAGGCGTTCAACGCATCGCTGCGCCAAAGCGGGATCTTGAAACCCGACAGCAAGCTCTACGCACACCTGGCGCTTTCAGCTGAGGATTTACAGCAAACCGACGAAGCAATCGCCACCGCAGCAGGGCAACTGTAAATACCTGGGCACCGCATTCTGATGATTGCGCGGCCGAGATCGAATGTTAGAAAGAGCGGCGTTCCTTATGCCGCTCTTTTTCCCCGCAAGAGCCAAACAAAGAAGACGCCCCCGACCAGACCAGTGACAATACCGATGGGCATGTCTTCCGGTGCCATGACGGTCCTGGCTGCAATGTCGGCCCAAAGAAGAAAGACCGCGCCAATCAGCGCGGAGCCCGGCAAAACACGGCGATAGTCGCCACCAACAATCAGTCTGACAACATGCGGGACCATCAGGCCGACAAAGCCGATGATGCCGGAGAACGCGACCATCACGCCGGTAATCAAGGCCCCGACAACAAACACGATGAGACGGAAGCGGGCGACCGGAATGCCGAGGGTGGAGGCTGTTTCGTCGCCGACCGTCATGGCATTCAGAGCTGCCGCCTGCGACATCAACCAGGCGCCGCATACAAACAGGATGATGAGCGGGTAGACAAGCTGGCTCCACTGGGCGAGTCCCAGACCTCCCAACATCCAGAACACAACCGTATGAGTTGCGCGAGGATCGCCTAGGAAAATCAACCCGTTTGCCGCTGCCATGACAATGAAGGACACAGCCACACCTGCGAGCACCAAACGGTCCGCGCTTGTCGCATCGGCAAAACGCGAAACACCCAACACAATGGCGGTAGCTCCCAAAGCACCCAGAAATGCAAACAGCGGGACCGTAAATAAACCAATGAACAAACCGGTATGAAGCAGGGCTAGAATTGCGCCAAAAGCGCCACCAGAAGAAATCCCCAAGAGGTGAGGGTCCGCCAGCGGATTGCGGGTTACGGCCTGGAGACTTGCTCCGACGATGGCCAGCCCCGCGCCCACCATCATCGCAAGGAGGGCTCTTGGAAAACGGATTTCCCAGACAATCGCTTCACGGCCTTGCGACCAAGTCTGTTCAATCATTCCAGGAGACAGTTTGTTGAGGAATACGCCCCAAACGGTTCCAAGTTCGATCTGAACAGCGCCCACCGAAACCGCGAAAGAGAGTGAGACAAGGAGCAGCACAAGCCCGCCAAGACCAGCTATCAGCTTGTTTCCAGACAATAGCGATTTTGCTTGAACAGTCCTCGTCTCGCTCACGGGTTCACTCGCTCCAGAAGGCTTCGGCGAGTCTTTTGATCGCTCTGATGTTACGCGGTCCTGGCGTTGCCTCGACATACTCCAGCGTGACAAAGCGGTCGTTCTTGACGGCATCAAGATCTGCAAAAGCTGGATTGGACATCATGAACGCACGTTTCTGGTCTGCAGTGACTTCGCCGTAGTTGACGATCACGACGACTTCCGGGTTGCGTTCAACCACTTCTTCCCATGTGACGGTGGCCCAGCTTTTTTCAAAATCATCCATGATGTTCTTGCCGCCCGCAGCTTCGATGAGCGCGGTCGGCATGGCGTAGCGCCCGGCGGTAAACGGAGTGTCTTCGCCGCTGTCATAAACGAACACCCGCAGCGGTTCGCCTGTTTTGAGGTCCTGCTTGAACGCGGCAAGATCCGAGCGATAACCCTCCACGAGGTCTTCGGCACGCTCGTCAACGTCAAAGATACGTCCCAAATTCAACAGGTCAGCATACATGTCCTCGATGCTGGCTTTGTCCTTGTCCATAATGTGGGTGCACGATTCAGTAAGCTCATAAACCTTTACGCCAAAAGGTTCGAGCGTCTCCGGCGTGACCTCACCACCGACTTTCATTCCGTAGTTCCAGCCGGCAAAGAAGAAGTCGGCATCCGCTCCAATGATCACTTCCTTGGACGGATATTTGGACGACAGCTCCGGAAGTTCCTGGACACCTGCTCGCATTTCTTCATCAAGCGTTTTCCAGCCCGAGATGCCGGTATAGCCCACCATTCGGTCCTCAAGACCGAGGACCAGCATCATCTCTGTCAAATTCACGTCGTTGGATATGGCGCGTTGCGGTGGCGCATCGAAGGTCACCACACGGTCGCAGCTCTGGACGCTGGTTTCTGCGGCCGCAATCCCAGCAGAAAGAGCGACTGCCAAACCGGTCAGCAGTGTTTTCTTCATGAGTTAAATTCCCTGTTTTTGAATATGAAAAGTTAGATGATCATTGTTGCTTGGGGTGAGGCGCTCACGCCGGGCATCAACCTGGAAGGCCTGGGAAACAGCCGTTTCCGTCAAAACATCGGCAGGGGATCCGAACCCGAGTTGATGGCCCGATTGGAGAAGCACAACATCGTCGCATAACCCAGAAGCAAGGTTCAGATCGTGCAGCGAGGTGACGATCGTCAGGGGCAAACTGCGAATGAGATCCAGAACTTCCAGCTGATGACGGATGTCGAGGTGGTTTGTTGGTTCATCCAGGATCAACAGCCGAGGTTGTTGCGCCAAGGCGCGGGTCACCATGACACGCTGACGCTCTCCGCCTGAGAGGGTTCCAAGTTGGCGGCCGGCCAGTCCGTGCAAGTCCAGCCGGTCCAAGGCGTTCTCGATGATGTCCCGGTCATGGGCGCCTGTCGCCCCGGCAAACCCGCGCCGGTGCGGTGTCCGGCCAAGTGCCACGATCTCACCGACAGTGAGTGCAAAGTCACTTGGCTGTTCCTGCAAGACGGCGGCAATCCGCTGTGCAGTCTCGCGCGCGGAGAGGCTCCAGATGTCCTCACCGTCAACCAGAACCTGACCTGTGACCGGTCGATAAAACCGGTAAAGCAGTCTGAGCAGGGTCGTTTTGCCGGCACCGTTCGGTCCAACAATTCCAAGCACACGGCCCGCTTCAAGATGAAAGCTAGTCGATCGCAGCAGGATGTCACCATGGTGCTTTGGCGACCAAGACAGGTCTTTGGCGGTGAGGGTTGCCGCGGTCACGAAGCGCGTGCCTTCTGCTCTTCGAGTGCCGAGCCGGTGGCGGGTATCCGCGCTAGCGTAGACTTCCGCAACTTGCCTGGACGGTCGACAGACGAACACCATCCGTCGCCGAGACAGGCGTATTGTTTTGCAAACGCGACGAGATCGTCGACATCGGCCTCGGGATCAATGTCCCCGAAAAGATAGGAAGCCTTGCTCGTGCCGTGATAGGCGATCGTACACGGCCGATCGCACCCCGCCATGCAGGCGACACCTGAAACGTCGAAGGTTTCGGGCATTGTGTCGTCAGCAGCAAGTAGGGCGTTTCGGAGCCGTTCAATCAGCTCAAAACCCGGACGCGTTTCCGTGCCCTTTCGCCGGCAGGATGTGCAAACAGTTATACGATGGTTCATTTGGCCCTCCGCCACAAAGAAGGGCGCGCCAAACAAAACGACGTGGTGGCGGTGGTGACCGCTTTGCCATCATATGCTCCGAGCCGGGCGCCCCGCCCGCATCAAGTTGAAGATCCGGCGCAGCAACTGCACCGGTGATGGCAGGTCTCCTGACTCGCGGGTCGTAACTCTCCCGAACCTTCCCGGACAATGTGTCCAGTGGTGTCTTTCGGGGTCGCTCACCGCTCACAGTTGCGGGGGCAGTCACGGATTTGGTGCCTACTGGCTACGCCGCACCGTGTTCCCTTTTCATCTCGTCGGCCTTGGGCGTCTGAGAACCATCATCGCTAAAAAAGCCGATGGCTGTCGGCCGGTCAACTTAAAAAGATTGACTTGAGGCTTGTGATCACAAGCAAATTTTCAGTTTGACGCCTCGGCGTTAAAGCCACTGACTATTGACGTCTTCCATCAGAAAATTCGCAGAGCGCAAAACTTACACTCAACGGAGCCGTTGTTCGGTGTTGGCATCGAAGAAAAAGGCGTTGGCTGGATCGAACGTGATTGCAACGGTGCTGTCCGGTCTCGGGACGTCTTCGCCCTTTGTTTCAATGATGACGCGTTCTCCCGTTTGGCAAACAAGATAGGAGTACGCGACACCGCCCAGTTGTTCGGAAAGATCTACCTTCGCGCCCTCGTCCGTCTCGCTGATCACCAGATGCTGCGGGCGGAGGCCGACCAGAACCTTGTCGCCATTTTCGGGAAGTGCAACGGATGGTTCGACCGTCAAACCACCAAATGCCGGAATGGCAACGCTGCCATCTTGCACGGTCCCCTCAATGAAATTCATCGACGGTGAGCCAATAAAACCGGCGACGAACTTGTTGTCCGGATCGGAATAGAGGGTCATCGGGGAGCCGACCTGCTCGATCCGCCCGGCGCGCAGAACCACGATCTTGTCGGCTAGGGTCATAGCCTCGACCTGATCGTGGGTCACATAGATCATGGTGGCGCCGATGTCCTTGTGCAGCCGGGCAATCTCGACCCGCATATCAACGCGCAGCTCCGCATCTAGGTTCGACAGCGGCTCATCGAAAAGGAAGACTTCCGGTCCGCGAACAATGGCGCGTCCAATGGCAACACGCTGGCGCTGGCCGCCCGAAAGGGCCTTTGGTTTGCGCGCCAAATAAGGCTCGAGTTTCAAAATTCGCGCCGCTTCGCCGACCTTCTCCTTGATCTCTGCTTTCGGGTGCCCGTTCATTTTCAGCCCGAAGCCCATGTTTTCCTCGACCGTCATGTGCGGATAAAGGGCGTAGGTCTGGAACACCATTGCGACACCGCGTTCCGCCGGATCGGATTTGGTCACGTCCCTCTGGCCGATGGAAATTTTTCCGCCGGTGGTTTCCTCAAGGCCCGCAATCATGCGCAAGAGTGTGGATTTTCCGCAGCCGGACGGTCCGACAAATACACAGAACTCACCATGTTCAATCTGAAGATCGACACCGTGAATGACCTGAACCTCACCGTATTTTTTAACGGCTCCGTCTAAGGTGACACCAGACATGAAGTTCTTCTCCCCTCCCTGGGAACAATTATCCTGGAAACTGCCAGTCCGAGACAGCTGCGGCAATTTCAGATGCAGCCTTCAAAAGCGCAGGCTTCGCTTCGTTCAATTCATCAAGGCTTTTGCGCCGGGTGGATGTTGTCACCGAAAGCGCGCCAATCGGACGGCCCTTTGGTGACAAGATCGGTGCTGCGATACAGATGATTTCCGGCTCATGCTCTTCCCGGTCGTAAGCAATTCCCTCTTGGCGGATAGTGTCCAAATCAGCACGCAGAGAGGCTTCGTCGGCCAGCGTTGCCGGGGTGTAGCGATAGAAGGATTGTTTGGCGATCACCTGATCGAGTTCACCTGGCTCGAGAAACGCCATCAGGACCTTGCCGACCCCCGTGCAGTATCCAGGGCCGACCTTTCCCGCTTGGGAATACATGTCGATCGGATCTTTTGCGTTGCGTTTATCGACATAAAGCACTTGCCCGTTGTCCAATTGCGCAAGGTGCACCGTTTCACCGACGGTCTCTGACAAAGCGGAAACGATGGGCCGCGCAATTGGTGCAATGGAACTTTGGCGCCAGGCCTGATGAGCAAGCCGGACAAGGCGGATACCCAACGCATAGGTCTGCTGCTCATCGCCGTAGGAGAGCATGCCTTGGCTCACCAGGGTTTGCAGCAGCCGGTAGAGCGTTGCCTTGGGCAGGGGGCTTTCATTGAGCAATTCGGAGAACCGGACCGGCCGCCCCTTGGCTGACACCATCTCCAGCACATCAAGTGCTTTGCCGACCGTCCCATCTCCGGTGGCGTGTTTGTTCATGTGAGCTCTCCTCCTGACCCGTTTCTTATCGCCGAGCCTGTTGACAACGTAACCGCTCACCCGCAAGGTATCAATATACAAAACTAAGTTTCAAATAATGGAACCTTAAGGGAGGAAACCATGCGTTCCATGTTGAAGACGTCCGCGGCGGCTCTTGCATTTTTTGCAACGGCGACCGGCGGCGCATTTGCTGACGGCCTGACCGGTGATCTCAAGATCTTTCTGGACACATCCAACCCGGCTCCCCGGGCGACGATGGAAAAGATGATTGCCGATTTTCAGGCAGACAATCCGGATCTCAAGATTGAGACCACAGTGATTGACCGGGAAGCTTACAAGACCCAGATCCGCAACTTCCTGACGGCGAACGCTCCGGATGTTGCGACCTGGTATGCGGCCAACCGGATGCGTCCCTATGTCGAAGCTGGGCTGTTCGAAGATGTTTCCGATCTGTGGGACGGCACCGAAATCGGTGAAAATCTTGCATCCACAAAAGGTGCGCTGACCATCGATGGCAAGCAGTGGGGTGTGCCTTACACCTACTATCAATGGGGTGTTTACTACCGCAAAGACATCTTCGACGAGCTGGGCCTTTCTGAGCCGACCACTTGGGACGAGGAAAAAGCCAACTGCCAGAAGATCATTGATGCTGGCAAAAAGTGCTACACGATCGGCACCAAGTTCCTTTGGACGGCCGGTGGCTGGTTCGACTACCTGAACATGCGCACCAATGGCTTCGATTTCCACATGGACCTGCTGCAGGGCAAGGAAAAGTGGGATTCTGATAAGGTCCGGGCGACATTCGCCAATTGGCGCGAGCTCATCGACATGGGCGCCTTCATCGACAATCACCAGACCTACAGCTGGCAGGAAGCTTTGCCGTTCATGGTTCAGGGCGATGCTGCAGCCTACCTGATGGGCAACTTCGCCGTTGCACCGCTGCGCGATGCTGGCCTCACCGATGATCAGCTGGATTTCTACCAGTTTGTCGAAATCACGCCGGGTATTGAAAAGGCCGAGGATGCGCCAACCGATACCTTTCACATTCCGGCCAATGCGCAGAACAAAGAAAATGCCCGCGAGTTCCTGAAATATGTGGTGTCTCCGGACGTCCAAACATGGATCAACGACGGTAAGAACCTTGGGCAGCTTCCGGTAAACGCCAAATCCTCCGTCGATCAGGACAAGTTCCTGGAGCAGGGATTTGAAATGCTGTCGACAAACTCGCCAGGCGGTGTCGCGCAGTTCTTCGATCGGGATGCTCCGGCTGAAATGGCAAAAGTTGCCATGGAAGGCATGCAGGAGTTCATGGTCAAGCCGGACAATTTGGACAAGATCCTGGCCCGTTTGGACCGGTCGGCCAAGCGCATCTACAAGGACTAACTCCGATCTGATGAAACGGGCAGGGTGTTTCGGCACCCTGCCTTAACCTGCTGTTCTGCCAGCCGGCAGAGCCAGAGACGATTTCTTCCAACGAGTTTCCGAATGGCCTACACGACAGACGGCCACCAGACATCTTGGTGGCACAGGAACCAGCAACAGTTGACGCCTTGGCTCTTTCTAGCCCCGGGAATCCTGTTTTTCCTGTTTTACGTCATCTTTCCGATCTTCCAGTCCTTCAACTTGTCGCTTTACGAGTGGGATGGACTTGGAGAAGCGGAGTTCGTTGGCCTTTACAATTACGAAGAGCTCTATTGGGATGACGCGTTTTACACGTCCCTCAAGAACAATGTTATTTGGCTCGTTCTCTATCTGGCCGCGATCCCTGCCGGCCTTTTCATTGCGTTGTTTTTGAACCAGACAGTGACTGGTATCCGGCTTTACAAGTCGCTGTTTTTCTTTCCCTTCGTGATTTCTCAAGTGGTCGTCGGACTGGTCTTCACTTGGTTCTACGACCCAACCTTCGGCATCTTGAACGTTTTGCTCGGTTCCGTCGGTCTCCCGCCGATCAATGTTCTGGGGGATGAGAACTGGGTAACCATCGGGATCATTGTTGCCGGGCTCTGGCCGCAAACCGCCTATTGCATGATCCTGTATCTGACGGGGCTCAATGCGGTTGACCCGGAACAGATCGAAGCGGGGCGTCTTGATGGTGCCAAAGGCTGGCGGATGCTTTGGTACATCATCATTCCCCAGCTGCGTCCGGCAACCTTCATTGCCTTTGTCGTGACCATTATCGGTGCGCTCCGGTCCTTTGACCTGATCTCGATCATGACCAACGGCGGACCGTTTGGCGCAAGCCGCGTGCTTAGCTTCTACATGTTCGAGGTTGCCCTGTCTGAATACGGTTTCCGGATGGGATATGGCGCGGCAATTGCGGTTGTCCTTTTCCTGATCATGCTGATGTTCATCGCCTACTTCCTATGGTCGATGTACAAGGAAGAAAAGGCGCGCTGAGATGTTTCCGACACCCATCGAACGCACACCGCGCTCTTGGCAGATTACCTATCAGACCTTGTTGCCGCTTGCGCTGATCTTCTGGCTGCTGCCCCTGATCGCCGTCGCCATTTTCTCGGTCAAACCTGACGCTGATTTTGCGAATGCCAACTATTGGGGCTGGCCGTCATCTTTTGAGGGCTTCACTAATTACGGTCTGGTTTTCACCGGATCGGACATGCCGCAATATCTCCTGAACTCGTTCAAGATCACGATCCCGACTGTGATCGGTGCGGTCGCGCTGTCCTGCATGACCGGCTTCGCGCTCGGTATCTATAAGTTCAGAGCCAACATCTGGATCTTCTTCATGTTCGTCGCCGGCAACTTTGTGCCGTTCCAGATCCTCATGGTCCCGGTCCGCGATCTCACGCTGCAGTTGGGGCTCTACAACACGATCACCGGCTTGGTTCTGTTCCACATCGCTTTCCAGACCGGATTCTGTACGCTTTTCATGCGCAATTTCATCCGCGCCCTGCCGTTTGAGTTGATCGAAGCAGCAAGGGTAGAAGGCGTAGCAGAATGGCGGATCTTCTGGTTTGTCGTCCTGCCCCTGATGAAGCCCGCTATCGCCGCGCTCTCAGTGCTGATCTTCACCTTCATTTGGAACGATTACTTCTGGGCGATTGTGCTGACCCAAGGCGTTGAAAGCCAGCCGGTCACCGCGGGGATCACCTCGTTCAATGCCCAATACCGGGCCGCCTATCACCTGATGAGCGCGGGCTCCATCGTCGCAGCTCTGCCCCCGGTTGCCATGTTCTTCATGATGCAAAAGCATTTCATCGCCGGTTTGACGCTTGGGGCCGTGAAATGATTAAGACCTGGCATCTTGGCGACCAGCATCAGAGTCTGGTCCTGGCATGCCGTAATGCTGGTCTGCCGGAGGTTGTCTACTGGGGTCCGGCCCTGCCGGAGAGCGAAAACCTGCAGGTTCTGGCGGAAGCCTCGGTCATGGATGTGACCGGCGGCATGGTGGATGAAAATGCGCCAATCAGTTTGAACCCGGAAGCTTCAAGAACCTTTCCTGGACAGCCAGGGCTTACAGCACGAGACGCTGCGGGGAAGGTTTTGGCCCCACGCTTCAGCTTTCAATCGGAAGAGCAGTCCGACAAAGAGTTGTCACTGGTTTACTCCGATGAAGTCTGCGGTCTGTCGCTGACATTTGGTTTCAGCCTGACAGCTGACACCTCGCTCCTGAAACTGCATAGCCATCTTCGCAGCAATGACGGCATCGTTGTCGAGTGGCTGGCCGCGCCTGTCCTGCCGGTTCCGGCGTACACCGGCGAGATGATTGAGTTTTCCGGCCGCTGGTGCTCGGAATTCCTGACCAACCGCCTGCCGTTTGCCCCCGGCGCACGCGTCCGGGACAATCGGACGGGCCGAACCGACCATGCCCATTTTCCGGGCTTGATCGTGTGTAATTCTGGAACCTCCAATACCACTGGTGATGCCTATGCTTTTCACTATGGCTGGTCCGGAGGCCATAAAATGGTCGCGGAGGAATTGGCGGATGGCCGGCGGCAGATCCAGTTCGGACACGCCTCGGCCAGCCTTCGCAAGGCCACGTCGTTTGAGACAGCGCCGCTTTATGCGACCTACTCTGGCGATGGCTTCAATGGGGCTGCGGTCCGGTTTCAGCGGCATGTCCGCACGCACATCGTCAAGGACGCGCGGACGCCGCGCCCCGTGCACTACAACTGTTGGGAAGCCGTCTATTTCGACCATAAACTCGATGAGCTGAAAGCCATCGCTGACCGGGCTGCGGAGCTTGGTGCGGAACGCTTCGTTCTTGACGACGGCTGGTTCGGCAAACGCGACGATGACACGTCCTCTCTTGGGGACTGGACGATTGATCCGCGCAAATACCCGGAGGGCCTCACTCCGCTCATTGACCACATCACGTCTTTGGGCATGGAATTCGGCATCTGGTACGAGCCGGAAATGGTCAATGAGGACAGCGATCTCTACCGCGCCCATCCGGACTGGATCCTGGGACTTGAAGACCAGACACGCGGCCGCCAGCAGCTCGTGCTCGACATGGGCCGGCAGGACGTTCGCAGATATCTCTTTGACCAGATGTCGGCAGTTCTTGGCAGCCATGCCGTTGGCTATGTCAAATGGGATCACAACCGGGTTCTGCCCGTTGTCGATGCGGCACAGACTGAGGGTGTTTACGCCCTGTTAGATCAGCTGCGCACGGCCTTCCCGAATGTTGAATTTGAGAGCTGCTCGTCCGGCGGAGGCCGGATCGATTTTGGCATTTTGGAACGCACGCAGCGGGTCTGGCTATCCGACAGCAACGACGCTCTGGAGCGTCAACGTATTCAGCACGATGCAGCGCATTTCCTGCCAGCGTCCGTGACCGGATCACATGTCGGCCCGCGCCACTGTCACACTTCCGGCCGTGTGATCGGCATGTCGATGCGTGCCTGGACCGCAGCCCAGCGGCACATGGGTTTTGAAATGGACCCACGCGAGCTGACCGATGACGAAGCACGGACGTTGAAGGCCGTAACCGACTGGTGGAAGGCCAACCGGGACTGGTTGATGGAGGCGGACATCCTGCGTCTCGATACGACCGATCCGGCAATCATCGCGGAGATACAGGTGGCGGAAACCGGGGACCGGTTTGCAGCTTTCGCCGCCCTGATCCGGCCTTCCGACCAGATCCTGCCGCATCCGATCCGTTTGACGGGTCTGGACCCAGATGCAGTTTACACGATAACGCTGGCAAACCGCGACGAGGCGCCCGGCTTGTCCCGCGGCTCGCCGCTCTTGAAGCATCAAGATCTCACGGTCAGCGGTCGGTATTTGATGTCGCACGGTCTGACACTGCCCTGGCGGTTCCCAGAGACACTCTGGGTCATCGTAGGCCAGCGTCTGCCAAATTGAGCAAATCACTTTGGCATTTCGAGCCACAAACACAGAGGACCCACTGATGTACGCGAATTTTCCGGATCTCAAAGACAGCTCGGTTTTCATCACCGGCGGTGGGTCCGGCATCGGCGCCTCTCTGACGGATGGTTTCTTGGCGCAAGGGGCCAAGGTCGCCTTCGTGCAGCGGTCCGATGCGACTGCTTTTTGCGATGAAATGGAAGAAAAACATGGCAACCGGCCGGTGTTTTTGCCGTGCGATATCACCGACATGAGTGCGCTCAAGGCCTCAATGGATGCGGCCGTGAAGGCGAACGGGCCGATCTCGGTCCTTGTCAACAACGCGGCCAATGACAAGCGCCACACCACGGAAGAGGTTGATGAGGACTTTTGGGATTGGTCCCAGGCGATCAACCTGAAGGCCTATTTCTTTGCGTGCCAGCACGTCGTCGACGGCATGCGAGCAGCGGGCGGCGGATCGATCATCAATTTCACATCGATTTCCTACATGATGGGCAACGCTGGATACCCGGCCTATACCACAGCCAACTCCGGCATCAACGGATTGACCCGGAGCCTGGCGCGGGAGTTTGGCCCGGACCGTATTCGCGTCAATGCTGTAGCTCCCGGCTGGGTTCTCACCCAAAAGCAAAAGGATATGTGGGTAACGCCGGAAGGCCTTGCTGCTCATATCGATCGCCAGTGCCTCAAGGAGGAGTTGGTGCCTGAAGACATGGTCGACCCGGTGCTGTTCCTTGCCTCAAAAGCCAGCAAGGCAATGACCGGTCAATCTCTCGTAGTCGATGGCGGGGTTGTGGTAACCGGATGAGTGGAGAGGATGACATTGCCTGGATCGCCGCTGATTGGGGAACGACCAATCTGCGGATTTGGGCGCTCGACGCTGCAAATCATACGGTTTTGCACAAAGCGTCGGCCAGAGGAATGAGTACACTCGCGCCGGAAGACTTTGAAGGCGCTCTTCTGGAGCTGATCTGCGAGTGCTTGCCCGAGAACCGAACAATTCCGGTCATAATTTGCGGTATGGCCGGGTCGCGGCAAGGTTGGCGGGAAGCGCCTTATAGGGAGACACCTTGCGCGCCTCCCGGTGTCAGCAACGCGACAATCGTGGAGCCGGTCGATCCACGGCTCTCGGTCTATATCCTTCCAGGCATCAAACAGATGGCACCGGCAGATGTGATGCGCGGCGAAGAAACCCAGATTGCCGGGTTTCTGTCTGACCATCCCTCATTTACCGGTCTGATCTGCCTGCCTGGGACCCATACCAAGTGGGTGGTATTGGAGGAGGGGACCATCACCAGGTTTCGCACGTGTATGACGGGCGAAGTCTTCGCCCTTTTGAAAGAGAAGTCCGTCCTGCAGCATAGCCTGGCGCAGGATGGATTTTGCGACACAAGCTTTGAGGCTGCAGTCAAAGAGATCACCAGGTCGCCTGAGCGACTGACAAGTGAACTCTTCGGCATTCGCGCCTCCAGTCTGATTGCAGGGCAAACTCCCGAAGCCGCGACTGGTCGCCTTTCAGGTCTGCTTATCGGAGCTGAACTTGCCGCAGTCGCATCAGAGTTTGATCTAAAGACAACAGCAATCTTGGGCAAGGATCAGCTCTCGCGAGTTTATAGAGCAGCGCTTGGTATCCTCGGGCACCAGAGCGCGTTGCTCGACGCTGAAAGTTATACGGTCAAGGGTCTAAGCTTGGCCTATGAAGCACACCTGAAAGAAACAAAATGAGCCGACACATCATCGCGATCCTGCGGGGACTAACGCCTTCTGAGGCCTTGCCGGTTACAGAGGTTTTAATAGAGGCCGGCATCACCAAGATCGAGGTTCCTCTCAATTCACCGGAGCCGCTCAAGAGTATTGAGGCCATGGCGAAAGCCTATTCCGAGCGAGCTGAAATCGGTGCTGGAACTGTTCTGGAAGCTGAGCAGGTTCATCAGGTTAAAACCGCCGGAGGCACATTGATCGTCTCGCCGGATTGCAATCCGGACGTCATCCGCATCACAAAGGCGGAGGGCATGTCATCCTTTCCGGGTGTGATGACACCCACAGAATGTTTCAGCGCGCTCCGCAACGGAGCTGATGGTTTGAAGTTTTTCCCAGCCACGCTTATCGGGCCGGAAGGTCTCGGTGCCATGCGCGCCGTCTTGCCGAAGGGAACGAAGACCTACGCAGTTGGTGGAGCAGGGCCGGACAATTTCGATCATTGGCTAAAAGCTGGCGCGACCGGTTTTGGAATTGGGACGGCACTGTTCAAGCCGGGATTTACGGTTGATGAGATCAAAGCCCGGGCTGAGGCCATCGTCACTGCGTATGATGCTGCCGTAACATCGCATGAGTAGGGACATGACGTCGATCTACGATCATAGGCAATGCCTTTTGGGGGAAGGACCGATCTGGCATCCTCAGCGCCAGCAGTTGTTTTGGTTCGACATTCTCAACAACAAACTGCTGAGCCGGAGCGGCGATGAAGAACTCTCATGGCGGTTTCCGGAACATGTTTCTGTCGCTGGGTGGATCAGTGAACATGCCCTGGTGATCGCCAGTGAAAGCAAGCTCTTTCTGTTCGACCTGGAAACCGGGGCCGAGCAGATGTTGTGCCCGTTGGAGGCAGACAATCCGGTGACCCGGTCCAACGACGGCCGCGCAGACCCCTATGGCGGGTTTTGGATCGGAACCATGGGAAAACGTGCTGAAACTGGTGCAGGCAGTATCTACCGGTACTTTCGCGGAGAGTTGCGTCAGCTTTATTCCGATTTGACGATCACCAATTCGATCTGCTTTTCCCCCGATGGTGAGACTGCCTATTTCACCGACACGATAACGGGCATAATTCAGAAAACCATGCTCGATCCTTATGGCTGGCCGGTGGGCGAGCCAACCGTCTTTGTCGATCTTAGAACCGAGGAGTTGAATCCCGACGGTTCGGTCGTCGATGCGGACGGATATCTCTGGAATGCCCAATGGGGTGCCCACCGGGTCGCCCGCTATGCGCCGGACGGATCCTTTGTCGAGGCAATTGAATATCCGGCAGAACAGGTCTCCTGCCCGGCCTTTGGTGGCGAGGGTCTGCAAACCCTGTTCGCGACAACCGCGACCGAAGGCGGGCTGACTGGTGACAGCGACGGCAAGACCTTTGCCGCTGAGACATCGACCAGGGGGCAAGCGGAACACCGCGTCCGGCTTTAGAGCAAATCATGAAACGCACACTTGGCACATGTTATTATCCGGAACACTGGCCCGAGGAAATCTGGGAGGCCGATGCCCGCCGGATGAAGGATGCCGGGCTGACGTGGGTTCGCATCGGTGAATTTGCCTGGTCGCGGCTGGAGCCCACGCCGGAGGACCTTCAGTTCGACTGGCTGGACCGGGCCATCGACACACTCGGAACCGCCGGCCTGAAAGTTGTCCTGGGTACACCGACCGCAACACCGCCACGCTGGGTTGTCGACAAGCATCCGGACATGACCGCCATTGACGCAAGCGGCAAGCCGCGCAGGTTCGGCTCCCGGCGTCACTATTGCTTTTCCCATGAGGCCTTCCGGGCCGAAAGCGACCGCATCGTCACACTAATTGCCGAGCGCTATGGCCGCAATCCGCATGTCGCGGCCTGGCAAACCGACAATGAATACGGCTGTCACGACACCACGATTTCCTATTCCGCCGCTGCCCGTGATGCATTCCGGGTGTGGCTGGAACAACGTTATGGCACCATCGGTGCGCTCAACCGCGCCTGGGGCAATGTCTTTTGGTCCATGGAGTACCGCACCTTTGCCGAGATTGATCTGCCGAACCTGACAGTAACCGAGCCGAACCCGTCTCATGCGCTCGCGTTCCGGCGGTTTTCGTCGGACCAAGTGGTCAGTTTCAACAAGCGGCAGGTTGAGATCATCCGGGCGAATTCCGATGCTCCGATCAGCCACAACTACATGGGCAGGATCACGGATTTCGATCACTTCAAGGTGGGTGACGATCTGGAAATCGCCACCTGGGACAGTTACCCGCTCGGGTTCCTTGAGGACCGGGTCGGGGTATCGGACGAGCATCAGCGCACCTATGCCCGTCAGGGAGATCCCGACTTTCAGGCTTTCCATCACGACCTTTACCGCGCCGTGGGCAAGGGCCGATGGTGGGTCATGGAACAGCAGCCGGGACCGGTCAACTGGGCGCCTTACAATCCGGCACCGCTGCCGGGCATGATGCGGCTTTGGGCCTGGGAGGCCTACGCCCATGGGGCGGAAGCTGTCTGTTATTTCCGCTGGCGGCAGGCCCCGTTTGCCCAGGAGCAGATGCACGCCGGCATGTTGCGGCCGGACAATGCCGATGCTCCCGCACTGATCGAGGCCCGGCAGGTCGCTAACGAATTGCGGGCCGCACCGGATGTGTCTGTGCGCCAAGCGCCGGTTGCCCTGATCTTCGACTATGACGCCGACTTTGCCTGGGCCACCCAGCCGCATGGTGCCGGACTCAGCTACTTCCAGCTGGTGTTCGACGCCTACAAGGCACTGCGCAAGCTCGGGCTCTCCATAGATATTTTGCGTCCTGAAACCCGCGACTTCAGCGGCTACACAATCATCGCCGTGCCCGGCATGATCACCATGCCGAACGATCTGAAGACCGCCCTTGCAGAGTGTGACGCGGAAGTGGTTCTCGGTCCCCGGACAGCCGCACGAGATGCGGATATGGTCATACCGGTTCCCCTGCCGCCGGACATGCCGGGTCTGGATGTCACCGTTGCACGGGTCGAAAGCCTGCGTCCGGACATGCCAATGCCCCTCAAGGGGGGCGGGGTCTTTACCGGGTACCGCGAGGAACTGGAAAGTGCTGCCGAAGCGTTGTTCGAACTGGAAACCGGGGAACCGGCTGCTGTCAGCTCCGATTATCTCACATACGTTGGCGGATGGTGTGATGATGCGGCCTGGCGCCGGCTTTTTGAGCACCTTTGCGCAAAGGCGGACATACCGACCTTCGATTTGAAAGATGGCGTCCGGTGCCGCGATATCGAAGGCGTGCGGATCTGGACCAACTATGGTTCAAAGGCTGCTGAAACGCCGGCCGGTCCAATCGCGGCTGCAGGGGTTCTGTTTGAAAAACTCTAGCAAACTAAAGATGGCAGCCGATCGCTAACCCAACCGTCGAGAGATTGCCAATACAATCAAGCCTTGGTGGGTGCCGCGCCTGGAAACACAATTTCGACGCTAGAGAGTGGCCAGCAGCCAGCATTGTATTCGATTGGTGTGCCGGTTGGATCGCAATTGATCGCAATCACTTCCAAAACGGGCGTGCGCGGACTGAGGTTCAGCCCATCCGCTTGCCGCGCCGTTGCAAATCCGCCCGCAATTCTTGTTTCGGCGCGCTCGTAGCGTTCGACACCGTGCGTTTTGTAGACCTCTGTAACGGAACCTGTTTCGTTGTAGACGGCTTCGAAGTCCGGAAACCTGGCTGCCGGGAACTCTTTGGCGGTCAGATAAATCGGCTCGCCATCCAAAATGCGGCGCCTGAGCAACTGAATAACTTGGGTTCCGGCTGGCAGTGCAAGGGCAACTCCGCCTTCAAACGAAACATCGCCGCGTGTGAGGTGCAATGTCTCGGTGGTCACCCGATCGCGGGCGACCTTGAAACCGTCGGCAAACCTCATGTTGCTTTCAACTTCATACCGTTCAGGTCTCTGACGGACAAAGACGCCAACACCTTTTCTGGCGTGAAGATGACCTTCCTGCTGCAACTTGGAGAGCGCCCGGCGGATGGTGATCCGGCTGACTTGAAAGACTTCGGCGAGATGAATTTCTCCGGGAAGCTTTATGCCGGGTGCCAGCTCGCCATTTTCATATGCGAACTGAAGACGGTCACATATCTGCAGCCAGATGGCTTTTTCGCCTTTGGCTTGATAGGGTTCGCGCGCGAGAGTTCGAAACAATTCCAGATCGGTCACATCACACCTGGTGGCATTGATTTCCTGAATTGAAGGTATATTTCACCTGGCCGTTGGCAATCACCATCCGGATTCTGCGGGTCTTTTTGTCCACCAGAATGCAATCCGCCCGCATGCCTTCTGCTATCTCGCCGCGATCTGCCAGTTTTGCCGCCGCCGCTGCGTTTTTGGAGATGAGGTTCCATGCCTTCTCCAGCGGAAGAACACCGTCATCAACCAGTTTGAACGCAGCTGCCAATGGAGCTGGGTAATAGTAGTCCGAAGCCAGAACGGTGCAGTGGCCGGACGCCACAC
Organism: Roseibium sp. MMSF_3247; assembly: GCF_030733765.1. Classification (NCBI taxonomy): domain Bacteria; kingdom Pseudomonadati; phylum Pseudomonadota; class Alphaproteobacteria; order Hyphomicrobiales; family Stappiaceae; genus Roseibium; species Roseibium sp. MMSF_3247. Next base: position 159,449 of record NZ_JASHII010000003.1, on the reverse strand, counting down.
TCTCCCTTGCGTCGATGGCGTTGTTCTGGGAGCCGCCGCGTACGATATTGGGAGCGCCCAAAACCACGTGTTCACCTTCTTCGGCCGCGCTTTTGGCGGTTGCAATGGTCATAGGGAACTCGGACACGGAGACGCCCAGACGGCGGTGTTCCGTGCGGGTTTCCGGGGTTAGCTCGTCATGTGCGAAGACGGAGCAGCCCGCATCCCGAGCTCCTGCGCAGATGGTTTCGATCGCAGCTGGGACCTCGTTTCGCCGTTCCCATACCTGGTTGATCAGGGTCTTGCACTGGTCTTCTGAAAGGCCGGATCTGCCGGCCATCCGGCTGATCTTCGATGAGGTTTTCGGCAGGTCGAGATAGGCGGTCGTGTGATCGTTGAGTGACAGAACGGACTTGGGGTTGTCCTGAACCCAGTCAATCATGTCCTGGACATGGTTCAGTGCAAAGGTTTCCCACCGGATGTTCAGATGCATGTCTGAGGCAAACGTCGTCCGCAGGGCTTTCAGGTGCATTCGGAAATCGGCGGCAGCCTCATAGCTGCGCAAGCCCGGTTCCCAGGAAACAGTCAGCCCATGATAAGCGGTGGTAATGCCATTGGAGATCAATTGCCGGTCAACATCCGCCAGCGCAATTGGAAGCGGGAAGTCGACATTCGGGCGCGGTTGTATTGACCTCTCAAAAGCATCCCCGTGTACATCTATGATGCCCGGGAGGATATAGCAGTCCGCTGCGTCAATTGTTTCGCTAAATCTCTTTGATGAATCAACGAAAACGCCTGAGTGAATGTTAACCGGCTCATAAATGAATTCATTATTTTTCAGAGCGTCACCGCCGAAAATACTTATGGAAGTCAATTTTGAACCCTCGATTATTTCAAGAATGGTGCGGCTGCGTCATGAAACCGTTATCGACGGAGATCTATAGGGAGGCTGTATGACACTCCTGTGTACACAGGAATAGCCATTGGAGAATTCAACATGCTTCGTTCTGCCATTGCTGCAGCTGCAATGATTTTCGCGCTCCCTGTTGCCGCTGAACCTGTTCGGTTTGCGGTCACCGACATCGAAGGCCTGGAAGCCCTGCAGCAGGAATTTTCTGCCTTTGAAAAGGCTCTGGAAGACACAACGGGTTTGGACATCGAACTGTTTCCGGTCAGCTCCCGCACGTCCGCCGTTGAGTCGATGAACCAGAATAAGGTCGATCTGGTTCTGACAGGTCCGGCTGAATATGTCGTAATGAAAGAACTGACCAACGCGGAAATCGTGGTTGCTTGGCAGCGCCCAAACTACTTCGCCCAGATCGTGGTGATGGCAGAAGGTGAGATTGACGGGCCACAGGACCTCAAGGGCAAGACCGTGACTTTCGGTAGTGTCGGCTCAACATCTCAGCACCTTGGCCCGGCGCAGGTTCTCGCTGACTTCGGTCTTGCTTACGGCACCGATTACACGCCGCAGATTATTTCCCGGAACGTGGCCATCGAAGCTCTGATCCGCGGCGATGTGCAGGCTGTTGGCATGAACGACAGCCACTTGCGCCGCATTCGCGACGCGTTTCCTGGCGAAGCTTTCAAGGTCATTGCCCGGGGCCGTGATCTTCCGAACGACATTCTGGTCGCTCGCCCGGACATGGATCGTGATGCTTTGGAAAAAATCAAGACTGCGTTTCTGGAAAACAGCGGAGCGCTGATGGCTGCTGTTCTGAAGGGCGAAGACAACCAAAAGTATGGTGGTGGCTTCTTCCTGACCGGCGTGAACGATGAGAACTACAACTACGTTCGCGACATGTACCAGACCATTGGTGTCGACACCTCTTCATTCGTTGGTGACTAACCTCCTCCTGAAGATGCCGGGAGCGCGGGTGATCGCGCTCCTTTCCGGTGCTGTCGCTGTGTCTTGCACCGAAAATTGACACGAAGAATCCTGAGGACCGCGCGGTGCTTCACACGCCTCTCGCCGATACCAAAGATGTTGCGATTGCAACGTCGGCACTTAAGAAACAGTACAAGAATGGCCAGTTTCCGGTCCTGAAGGGCGTCAACTTGACCATCCGCCACGGCGAGCGTGTCGCATTGATCGGCTCCAATGGCAGCGGCAAATCGACTTTGTTGAAGTGCCTTATCGGGCTGCATGCTGTCAACGAGGGATCAGTCCAGACACTGGGTGAAACCTTTGGCTCCATGCCGACCGCTGCACAGCGCGCACAATTGCGCAAGCAGACAGGTTTTGTTTTTCAAAAACACTGTCTGGTGAAACGGCACTCGGTTTTAAGCAATGTTGTCCACGGCATGCTGGGTTTGCCTGGCAGTTGGCGCGCTTTCACTCAGGCGACAGCGCCTTCTAGGTGGCGTGCGAAGGCCATGTCTGCGCTTGAGGATGTTAATCTGGCCGACAGGGCGCGGAGCCGGGCCGATGCGTTGTCAGGAGGGCAGCAACAGCGCGTCGCAATTGCGCGCGCAATCGTGCGTGGGCCACGGCTGATTATTGCCGATGAGCCAGCCGCCAGCCTTGATCCAGTATCTGGCACCGAGGTCATGCGCCTATTTTCGGAACTTGCTCAGGCGCACGGGATTACCTTGCTCTTCACCAGCCACGACATGGAACACGCTGCGGCTTATTCCGATCGTATCGTCGCTCTGAAGAATGGGCAGATCCTGTTCGACAAGGCCTCGCGCGAAGTCTCTGACCAAGATCTTCGGGACACATTCCAATGAGTGGCGTGTCCCCGGACCTCCGGTCCCGTTTTTCGGGAATGTCATCGATCAATTTCGTACTGATCCTTGTTGTTGCCGCGATTGTTCTGAGTTCCATCAACTCCGTTGCGCCATCCGTCGGCCAATTGGCGGATGGGTTGCCGAGTATGATCAACCTGCTTGACCGTATGTGGCCGCCCAACACGGACGCCAATTTCCTGACGCGGGTTGGAATGCGCCTCGTCGAGACATTTCAAATTGCCTTGGCGGGTGCCGCGATCGGGATTGCTCTCAGTCTTCCGATTGGGTGGCTGGCTGCGAAAAAAGTGTCTCCCATCGGTCCGGCATCCTGGCTGGTAAAAGCTATCATTTCTCTACTTCGGACCATCCCCGATCTGGTTTGGGCGCTTTTGTTTGTAGTGACTGTCGGGCTTGGGGCCGTTGCGGGCACCATGACCATCGTTGTCGACACAATCGGGTTTTGTGGCCGGTTTTTCGCGGAAGCCATGGAAGACGCCGACAAGGAGCCGCAAGAAGCGCTCGCAGCGATCGGGGCCAACAAGGTGTCTATCCTTATGGGTGGAATATTGCCGGATGCCGCACCATCAATGATCAACACAGCCCTGTTTGCGTTGGAAAAAGCTGTCCGGTCGTCCGTTGTTCTCGGTCTTGTCGGTGCTGGTGGGATCGGTCAGGAATTGAAGGCGGCCTTCGATCTCTTCCAGTACAAGAATGCGTCCGCGATTATCATGGTGATCTTCGTGATCGTGCTCGTGATGGAATTCATAACCGACTGGCTGCGCAGCAAATTGCAATAGATCTGCTTTGTCTTCAGGGGCATTCCAAATCCTATTCGATGCCAAGCGCAAACTGCTCGGAAACATGAACCTGCTGCTAGGGACTCCATCTAGTGAGGATGTTCTGTCCCAACGGTTTTTTGATTGCCGCTGGCCGGATGTGTTTCGCATAGAAGCAAGACAATTGCCGACCAGCGCTTACAGAGTGTCTGTTTGGACCTACTGATTGCTCATGGCTTTCAGCGGAGGTCCAACCTCATCCGGGATTGGGCAGGCATAGGGGTCTTTGGCCAGCGTCGCCTTGTGTGCGTCAATGGCCTGGCTCAAAACGCCAGCGTCCTCAAAGAGATCGACGGCCGTGCCTGCCATGATCTTTGCAGCGTGGACCATGCCCTTGTGTGCAGCCGGTGCCTTTCCTTGTGCGGTCAGCTGCCATGTGTGGAACGGAGTGCCAACTGCACAGGTGGCAACGCGGGCTTGAACGGTCGGCACAGCCCAGCTGACATCGCCAACATCGGTTGAACCTTCCCCGCCCTCGCTTTGGCGATCCAGCGGGGCAACGAAATCACACAGCGCGAGATCTGGATCAACTTCTGCCCCAATGCGGCGGAACGAGACGTTGATATTGTCCTCACTGAGCGTCTCACGGATCTTGTTTGCAAAGATGCGGTCCGTTTCATCGAAATTAGGGGCGCCCAAGCGGTCCAGATTGCGCTGCATGGTTTCTTCCAAAGGGCGGTTGCCAAGCAGATTGGAGACACCGCTAACGACACTGCTCTCGACCGTTGTCTCGGTCATAAGCGCTGCACCTTCGGCAATTTTGCGCACCCGCCCGATCAGGTCGCGCAGTTCCTTAAGGTTCCGCGCCCGAACCAGCTGCCGCACGGTTGCCTTGGACTGGACGACGTTCGGCGCAATCCCGCCGGCATCGAGATAGGCGTAATGTACCCGGGCATCGTCCGGCATGTGTTCGCGCATGTAATTTACGCCCACATTCATGAGTTCGATTGCATCGAGAGCGCTGCGGCCAAGTTCAGGGGCACCGGCCGCATGAGCCGCGCGGCCATGGAAAGTGAAATCGATCCGCGTGTTTGCAAGGGACTTGGCTTCGTTGACCCCGGTGAAGGTAGCCGGATGCCATGAGATTGCTGCATCGACGTCGTCGAACAGGCCTTCGCGAACCATGAAGGTCTTGGCCGCGCCGCCTTCTTCGGCGGGGCACCCGTAATAACGTACACGCCCTTTGAGCCCGCGTTCTGTCAGGTAATCTTTCACAGCGGACGCTGCCATCAAAGCTGCAGAGCCGAGAAGATTGTGCCCGCACCCATGCCCGGGACCGCCAGCCTCGACCGGCTGATGTTCGGCAACACCAGCAACCTGACCAAGTTCGGGAAGGGCGTCGAACTCGCCCAAAATGGCAATGACCGGACCTTCGTCGCCTGCTTCGCCCATGATCGCCGTTGGAATGCCGGCGACACCTTCGGTGATCTTGAACCCTTCCTGTTCAAGCATTTTCTTATGCTCAGCAACGGACTTGAATTCGGTATAAGCAATTTCCGGCAGGTCAAAGACACGGTCGGAGAGGCCGATGTAGTCCTCCCGGCGGCTGTCGACCAAATCCCACACGCGATCCGTATTTTTCATTTTGTCCTCCCAAAAGGTCAGCAGGACCCCGTCGCGCCGCACATATGCGGCACGGGGCACGTCTTCATGTTTGCAATCCCGACTGCCGGGATCAGAGCGTCTTCCAGTAGTGGCAGGCGACCGAATGGCCGTCGCCGAAAGTCTCAAGGCCCGGCTGCTCCTGGCGGCAGAGGTCCTGTGCATGTGGACAGCGCGGATTGAAGAAACATCCTTTCGGCGGATCCAGAGGAGACGGGATTTCGCCCTCAATCGGCGCAAAGTCCCGCTTTCGTTGATCCAGCCGGGGTGCTTCTGCAAGCAGGGCTTTTGTGTAGGGGTGTTTAGGCGCGCTGAAGATCTCTTCGGTCGAGGCGCTTTCGACAATCCTGCCGAGATACATGATCGCGACCCGGTCCGCGATGTGTTCGACAACGCTGAGATCGTGGCTGATGAAAAGATAGGTCAGACCAAACTCCTCGCGCAGATCCATGAAGAGGTTGATGACCTGAGCCTGGATCGACACGTCGAGGGCCGCAATCGCTTCGTCGCAGACGAGGAATTTCGGTTTGACCGCAAGTGCCCGCGCGATGCCGATGCGCTGACGCTGGCCTCCAGAAAACTGGTGCGCGTATCGCCGTTTCAAAGATGGATCCAGGCCGACCTTTTTCATGATGTCGTCGACATAGTCAGAGGCTTCTGACCTTGAAACGACACCGTGGACTTGCGGCGCTTCGCCAATGATGTCTTCTACCCGCATGCGCGGATTGAGACTGGCGAAGGGGTCCTGAAAAATCATCTGGATGGCGAGTGTTGCCGCTTTCCTTTCAGCGCGCGACATCGTGGCGACGTCCTTGCCTTGAAACAGCAGTTGCCCGGAGCTCGGGGCATGAATGCCTGCAACAACACGGCCAAGAGTGGATTTGCCACAGCCAGATTCGCCCACAAGACCCAGCACTTCACCTTCCTTGACGGTGAGGTTCACTTCATCGACTGCGTGGACGATTTCTTCCCGGATGCCAGCGCCCAGTTTTTGCGCGACTTTTTCGGCAATATCGAGGCGTTTGGCAAAACGTTTTGAGACGTCTTTGATCTCAACAAGTGGCGCGTTCATTCGGCTGCAGCCTGTGCCTGAGGATTGAAACAGCGGATATCCCGGTTCGCGACATGAGTGATCGGCGGCGGGGCTTTGCAGGCTGAACTTGCTGATCTGCACCGCGGGGCAAAGGCACAGCCTTCGGGGAGGGCCAGCATGTTCGGCGTCATACCTTCAATCTGGAACAATCGTTCGCCGCGCTTGTTTGCGGTTGGAACAGATCCGAGGAGCCCGACCGTGTAGGGATGCAGCGGGCGGTCGATGACATCGTCGGTCAGACCCTGCTCGACGATCCGGCCCGCGTACATCACAGAGATCCGGTTGGCGAGGCCCGCGACGACGGCGAGATCGTGCGTGATCCAGATCATCGCAGTGCCCGTCTGGCGCGTCAGTTTCTGTGCTTCGTGGATGATTTGTGCCTGGATCGTGACATCCAGTGCCGTCGTTGGCTCGTCAGCGATGATCAGATCCGGTTTGTTGAGGAATGCGATCGCGATCGATACCCGTTGGCGCATGCCACCGGACAGCTGGTGCGGATAGGCTTTTAGCCGCTCTTCGGGGGAGGGGATGCCGACAAGGCCCAGTGCATCCCGCGACCGTTCCCAGGCTTCTTTCTTAGACACTTTCTCGTGTGCAAAGATCGCTTCCATCATCTGGGAATCGATGCGCAGAACCGGGTTCAGCGTCATCATAGGATCCTGAAAGATCATCGATATCCGATTGCCGCGGATGGATTTCAGCGTCTCCTCCGGTGCATTGGCAATCTCATCGCCATTGAAGCGGATCGAGCCTTCGACGATCCGCCCTGGTTGATCAATCAGGCCAAGGATTGAGAAGCCTGTGATGGACTTGCCAGACCCCGATTCCCCGACGAGACCCATGACCTCGCCCTTGTTGACGGTGAAATCAACGCCATCCACGGCTTTGACGACACCCGCGTGGGTGAAGAAATGCGTCTTCAGCCCGGCAACTTCGAGAACCGCCGTCATTTCTTCATCCTCGGATTGAGAACGTCGCGCAGCTGATCGCCGACGAGATTGATCGAGGCAACGGTCAGTAGAAGCGCAATCCCGGGAAAGACAGAGATCCAATACCGGCCCGACAGCATGTACTCAAAACCGTTGGCGATCAGGACGCCAAGTGACGGTTCGGTTTGCGGCAGACCCACCCCAAGGAAAGAGAGTGTTGCTTCCAGCGAAACCGCATGCGCTGTCTGCACTGTCCCAACCACGATCAGGGGGGCGAGGCAGTTCGGCAGGATGTGGCGGAAGACAACCCGTGTCTTGGAAAGCCCGAGACATTGCGCTGCTTCGACGTACTCCTTGCCACGCTCAACCAGGGCCGTGGCGCGAACAGTTCGCGCGTAGTAGGCCCATTGGGCAACAACAAGCGCAAGGATGATCTTGTCGATGCCTTTGCCCAATGCGGCCACCAGCATCAGGGCCACCAAGGCTGCCGGGAACGACAATTGAAGGTCGACAACCCGCATGATGACGGCTTCCGTTCTGCCGCCGGCATAAGCGGCGATCAAGCCAACGACCATCCCGACAAACAATGCGATCACGCCGGATGCCAAGCCCACAGAGATGGAAATCCTGAGTCCATAAAGAATGGCTGAATAAAGATCCCGGCCCGCGCCATCGGAGCCCAGCCACATGGTATATCCGGCGAATGCTTCCGATCCGGGCGGCAGCCGTCCGTCCAGAACATCGACCTGCGCCAGGTCATAGGGGTTTTGCGGCGTAATCCAGGGCGCAAGTATGGCCAGGGCCATGATGATCACGAGGACGAAGAACGCCGTTGCCGCAATTCGGCTTTCGAAAAACTCAGCCCTGAACCGTTGAAACGGTGTCTCAACCTTCACTTTGGCGGGCGCTGGAGATTGCAGTGTTGTATCGCTCATGCGCCCTGATCCTGCAAACGGACACGTGGGTCCAGAATTGAATAGAGGATGTCAACGACCAGGTTGATGACCACGAAGAACAGCACCATGATCATCAGGTAGGCAACGACGACGGGCCGGTCGAGTTGAAGAATGGCATCGATCAGCAACTTGCCCATTCCTGGCCAGGCAAAGATCGTTTCTGTCACAACAGAGAAACCGATGAGGCTGCCGAATTCCAGGCCCATGACTGTCACAACAGGGATCATGATGTTCTTCATCACATGGACAAAGATGATCCGCCTGGTCGAAATGCCCTTGGCCCTTGCGTATTTCACATAGTCTTGGCTCATCGCTTCCCGCACACCGGCCCGCGTCAAGCGGATGGCAAGCGAGATTTTCAGAAGTGCCAGGTTCAAGGCCGGCAAGAAAATGTGCCGTAGACCGTCCCAGGTCGCCAAACTGGTCTCAATCCCGAAAATCGTGGCCGTGTCGCCTCGCCCTGTTGAGGGCAGCCATCCGAGTTCAACGGCGAACAGCAATATGAGCATCAAGCCGACCCAGAATGTCGGCAGGGAAAACCCGAGAATGGATCCGGCCATGATGCCCTTGGAAATCGGGTTGTCCGGATAAAGCCCGGAAAACAGACCAAGCGGGATGCCAATGACAATGGCAAGCATCAACGCACTGAATGCAAGCTCCAGTGTGGCTGGCATGTGGTGCAGGATCAGCTTCAGGGCTGGTTCGCCGAAGATAAAGGAATCGCCCAGATTGCCTTGGGCTGCCCCTTTCAAGAACAGCAGATATTGATCCCAGATCGGACGGTCGAGACCAAGCCGGCGGATTGCGGCCTCGATGTCGGCCTGATCGGCATCAGGGCTGACCAGCATATAGACCGGGTCGCCAACAATGTTCACACCGAAGAAGACGATCACCGACATGAGAAACACGACGAGGAACGCCTGCATCAGCCGGCGGATGACAAAAACAGACATAAGGAGTTCCAGGTTCAGGGAAATTCCGGGCCGCTGAGATCAGCGGCCCGGAAATCGCTGGTTATTCCTTCACGACACCCATGGCGAGCGTGTACTCGTCGGTGCGGGGAATATACTTCAGGCCCTTCTTGGCCGCCCAGGTGTTGACCTGGAAGTGGGTCGGGATGATCGCGACATCATTGATGGCCATCTCGGTGGCTTCCGCGAGCAGGTCCTGACGCTTTTCATCATCAACGGTCCTCAATGCTTCTTCGATCTTCGCATCGATTTCCGCATTGGAGTGGCGCCCACGGTTTGATGACCCGAAGCCCTTGTCCTTGTCGTATGTGTGGATCAGGGACTTCAGCGGAGATGAAGCTTCGCCCGAACCGGCACCCCAGCCGACCAGGATGAAGCTGAACTCCGGTTGACCATCGGCACCGCCACGGGACGCGCGGCCGAAATAGACGGAACGCGGCATGGTTTCGACGGCCGTCTTGATGCCAACACGTGTCAGCATCTGACCAATCGCCTCGGCGATTTTCGCATCATTGATGTAGCGATCGTTCGGGCCGTGAATGGTCAATTGGAAGCCGTCCGGATACCCGGCTTCTGCCAATAGTTCCTTCGCACCATTCGGGTCGTAATCAATCGGCTGCAGGTTTTCCGAAACGCCAAAGAAACCCTCCGGCAACAGCTGACCGGCCGGCAGTGCCACGCCTTCCATCACCCGGTCGACGATCGCATTCCGGTTGATCGACTTGGAGATCGCCAGACGCACGCGCTGGTCAAGAAGCGGATTTTTGATGTCGCCGCCGTCAGCGCCCTTCACAAAGGGGGAGTTCTCGCGGAACTGGTCCAAATGGAGATAGATGACCCGGTTGGAAACACCCTGGCTGAGCTGGATCTCGTCCTTGCCTTCAAGCACGCCGATATCTGTCGTCGGAACGCTTGCAATCATATCGACATCACCAGCAAGCAGAGCGGCGACACGGCTCGGACCTGATTTGATCGGGCGGAAGTCGACTTCACTCCAGATCGGAGCGTCGCCCCAGTAGTCATCGTTGCGCACCATGGTGATGCTTTCACCCGGCTTGTAGCTTCCGAACTTGAACGGACCGGTGCCAATCGCAGCGGTCCCAGTGTTGAAGTCTTCTGTCGCCGCGCCACATCCCGCGCTGTCCGAGATCACCGGGATCGTCGAAATGTCGTTCGCCATCAGCGGATATGGCGTTTCGGTGGAGATGTGGACCGTGTAGTCGTCGATTTTCTTGAAGGTTTTGCCCTTCAAATAGGTGCCGAATCCAGATGGCGAGTTCGGGACATCAGGAGCCCGCTCCATGGTGCAAATGACGTCGTCGGCATTGAAGTCGCTGCCATCATGGAATTTCACGCCTTCGCGCAGTTTGAATTCCCATGTCAGCTCGTCGATCGGTTGCCACGAAACGGCAAGGCCCGGCGACAAACGTTGCTTTTCGTCTTGTGCAATCAGGCGATCAAACAGGTGATACGAGATTGCGTTGTTCGGACCCAAATTGTGGAAATGAGGATCCATTGCTGTCGGCTCGGAAGCCAACCCAATGGTCAGTTTTTCTGCGGATGCTGCCCCGGTCAACAAGGCAAACACGCTTACAGACACCGCGGCTGCGGCAGTAAGTTTTCTCATGACAATATAACTCCCTCGGAAGGCGCGGTGTCCTTTTGCCGGACCTTTTTGCCGCACGCTGAAAAGGATGGTAGCTTGCAGAAAATTCATTGCCAACAGTGAATTTAATCCATTTTTGCATAGATTAATTCATCTTGTAGGCATGACCATTTATAAGGCAGATCTCAACCTATGGCAGAGCCACGGCACCGACTGAGGGAAATGGAAGCGCTCCGTGCGCTCGTAACCACCGGCACGACAATTGGTGCTGCGCGGCGCCTCGGTGTTTCGCAGTCGTCTGTCAGTCGCGCGTTGGGGCAATTGGAGCAGCGTGTTGGCCGGACTTTGTTTTTGCGGAGCGCAGGCAAGATCGAACCTACCGCTGCCGCGCTCAGGCTCAACGAACAGCTCGATCCGCTTTTTGAAACGCTCGCTCTGATTGAAGGCGCGGAATGGGCGGAGGCCGATGAAGAGCCCCTGCGCCTCATTGTTCCGCCCACACTTGCCCATAACTTCATCATAACAAGAGTGGCCGCGTTCCTGAAACAGAACCCGGGCAAGAACCTGCAGCTGGATATTCAGGCAACCGATGTGCTGGTCTCTGGTATCCTGGATCTGCGCTATGACCTGGGTCTGACCAGCGCGATGATTCAGCGCTCTGGTGTCACTCTTGTGCCGTGGCTCCGCTCTCATGTGGTTTGCGCAATGCCCAAAGGGCATCCGCTTGAAGCGAAGGAAATCGTCACTCCCGCCGATCTGGAAGGCGTGGAGTTGATCGAATTTCTAAGGCGGCTCGGCACCCGCGCGATCACAGAACAGTTGTTTGCCCGCTCTGGTGTCAAACCCCGGACGGTTGCGGAAACGGCGACGAACATGGCCGCACTGGAGCTTGTCCGTGAAGGGCTGGGTGTGACCGTACTTAATCCCTTTCCCGTACTTTCCGTCGGCGTGCCGAACATCTCTGTCCGGCCATTCGATGCACCCATCACTTATGACACCAGCTTCGTGTTGCCCGCGGGGCGCCAACCGTCAGAGCTTGCCCAGCAGTTCATGGAGTACATCAAATCAACCACACCGGCCGATGACTACTCAGAGGCCGTTTGATCGGCAATCAGCCACGGCGAACAATTGCAAACAAAGAGATACAGACAAGGGATTAGGCATGACACAACGCAGTGCAGCGATTGGGGCGGCGGCGAAGAGTTTCGAAGATGGCAGTTTTCAAAAGGATCTAACTGCGCTGGTCGCTGTCCAAACATCCAGCCGGGAGGAGGAGCGCCGGCCCGACCTGATGCGCTATCTGGAGACAGAGATGCGCAAGCGGTTCGAAGCGATGGGATTTGCGGTCGACATCCACCCCAATGAAATGCTCGACCGGGCGCCCTTTCTCGTTGCCAGGCGGATCGAAGATCCAAGTCTGCCTACACTGTTTTGCTACGGACACGGGGACACGGTTCCTGGAGAAGAAGGCCGCTGGAGCGAGGACCGGGATCCCTGGACGCTGGATGTCGCGCAAACCCCGTCTGGTCCCCGCTGGTATGGCCGCGGCACTGCCGACAACAAGGCACAGCATGCCATCAATATGGAAGCCATGCGCCATGTGATCGATACGCGTGGCCGTCTTGGTTACAACGCCACGTTCCTGATCGAGATGGCAGAAGAGATGGGCTCGCCTGGGCTCTATGAATTTTGCCGGGACAACCGGGACATGCTGGCGGCCGATCTACTGATTGCATCGGACGGTCCGCGGTTTTCGACAGATGCGCCGGATATCAAGCTTGGCACGCGAGGCGGTCTGAACCTGAGGTTCCGTCTGGAATACCGGGAAGGTGGCCACCATTCCGGCAACTGGGGAGGACTCCTTGCCAATCCGGCCATCGTGCTCATGCATGCGCTCACGACCCTGGTCAGCCGGACCGGTGAGATCCTTCATTCTGGCCTGAAACCTGCCCATATCAAGAATTCCGTGCGCGACGCGCTTGCCAAGGTAACGGTCACATCCGGACCGGATGATCCGGAGATTGATCCCTGGTGGGGAGAGCCGGGCTTGAGCGGCGCAGAGAAAGTCTTCGGCTGGAACACATTTGAAGTCCTCTCCTTCATTGCAGGGGATCCGGAGAAACCGCAAAACGCTGTTCCCCCCTTTGCCGAAGCCATCTGCCAGATCCGCTTTGTGGTGGATACGGACCCCGACACTTTCCTGCCCCTGATCCGCCAGCATCTGAAGGACCAAGGGTTTGATGGTATCACTGTGGAACCTGCCCGGATGTCAATGCTGCGCGCTTCACGGCTCGATCCGGAACATTCGGCCGTTGGCTGGGCTGTCACTTCAATTGAAAAGACGACTGGCAAGCCGGTCACCGTTATCCCGAATGCGGGAGGCTCTCTGCCAAACGACATCTTTCTCAACACCATCGGCATGCCAACGCTCTGGGTTCCACACAGCTACGCCGGCTGTTCCCAGCACGCCCCGAACGAACACGTCCTGCCTCATCTGATGAAAGAAGGACTGGAGATGATGACAGGCTTGTTCTGGGACCTGGGAGACGGATTTCCCTAACGTTCAGATGTCACCCTAGCTTCACCCAAGCCGCATTTCTGGTTGATGATCTTACGCATGCGTCGACAAATTCCACGCCTGCGAGGCCTTCCTTGATCCCGGGCAGCAGTGTTTGCGTGCTCTTGCCCTCCCTGTGTGCCCTGATTGCGTCGGCAGCTTCCCGGTAGAGGTTGGCAAAGCCTTCCAGATAGCCTTCCGGATGTCCGGGCGGGATCCGTGTTGTCGGCGCGATGCTCTCCAGCATGCCCGCGCCGCCTCTTGTTAGGCGCTGGGCTGGTTCTCCGAACGGTGAATACTGCAGATAGTTCGGATTTTCCTGATGCCATTCAATGCCGGCCTTGTCGCCATAGACCCGGAGCTTGAGATTGTTCTCATTGCCCGGTGCGACCTGTGAACACCAGAGCATGCCGCGCGCCCCGCCGTCAAAGCGCAGCATGACGTGACCGTTGTCATCAACCTGCCGGCCCGGAACAAAGGACTGCAAATCGGCGGCAAGGCTTTCGGCGCGCAGGCCGGTCACAAAGCAAGCCAGATTATAGGCATGGGTGCCAATATCTCCTGTCGCCCCCCCCAATCCGGACCGGGCAGGATCCGTGCGCCAGTCGGCTTGCTTGTTGTGCTGTTCGACCGTCAGCCAATCCTGCGGGTACTCGACCTGTATGACCCGGATTGTTCCAAGATCGCCGTTTTGAACCATCTCCCGTGCCTGGCGGATCATCGGATAGCCGGTGTAATTGTGCGTGAGAATAAATAGAGCTGGTGATGCCGCGGCCGCCTTGGCCATCTTTTTGGCGTCTGCCAGCGTCGAGGTCATCGGCTTGTCGCAGATCACGTGAATGCCGCGCTTCAAGAATGCCTTGGCAGCCGGATAGTGAACATGGTTCGGCGTCACGATAGCAACGGCCTCGATCCCGTCCTTCAGCCGGGCCTCCCGTTTGGCCATGTCTTCAAAGGAACTATAGATCCGGTCTGCCTTGAGGCCGAGAGCCTGCCCGGACGCAATGGCCTTGTCCGGTGTTGAGGACAAGGCGCCTGCGACCAGTTCAAAACTGTTGTCCAGCCGTGCTGCGATCCGGTGAACTGCGCCGATGAACGCATCCTTGCCGCCGCCGACCATGCCGAGGCGGAGCGGGCGTTGGAATGTGTTTTCCTTTCCTTCGATGGTCATGCCTTGCTCCTATCCAATGCCCAGCATCTTGCGGTTGGCCGCGTCATCGGTCCCGCCGTCGGCAAAGTCATCAAAGGCTTTTTCAGTGACGCGGATGATATGTTCGGCAACAAACTGGGCACCCTCCCGGGCACCGTCTTCCGGGTGCTTCAGGCAACATTCCCATTCGACGACCGCCCAGCCATCGAAGTCGTTGGCTGCCATCTTGGAAAAGATGGCTCCGAAATCGACCTGCCCGTCGCCCAAGGAGCGGAACCGCCCAGCCCGGTCAACCCAGGGCTGATAGCCGCTGTAAACGCCCTGGCGGCCGGTCGGATTGAACTCGGCATCCTTGACGTGGAACATGCCGATCCGGTCCTTGTAGATGTCGATGTTGTCGAGATAGTCGAGACACTGAAGCACGTAGTGCGACGGATCGTAGAGCATCTTTGCGCGGGCATGATTGTCAACGCGTTCCAGGAACATCTCATACGTCGCGCCATCATGAAGATCCTCACCGGGATGGATCTCGTAGCAAACATCCACGCCCATATCGTCCGCATAATCCAGAATTGGCCGCCAGCGTTTGGCAAGTTCGTCAAACGCGGTCTCAACAAGTCCAGCCGGTCGCTGCGGCCAGGGATAGATGTAAGGCCACGCCAGAGCGCCGGAAAACGTCGCATGAGCGGTGATGCCAAGGTTGCGGCTGGCCGTTAACGCCTGCTTGACCTGATCAACCGCCCAGGCTTGGCGCGCGGCCGGATTGCCGCGGACTTCCGGAGCTGCAAAACCGTCAAAAGCTGTGTCATAGGCCGGGTGGACGGCCACCAGCTGGCCTTGCAGATGGGTTGAGAGCTCGGTGACCTCAACGCCGTTCTCTCGGGCTTGTCCGGCAAAGTCGTCGCAGTATCCCTTCGAGCTGGCGGCTTTTTCCAGGTCAATGAGCCGGCCGTCCCAACTTGGGACCTGCACCCCCTTGTATCCGCAATCGGCGGCCCACTTCGTAATTGCGTCCCAGGAATGGAACGGCGCCTCATCTCCCGCAAACTGCGCTAGAAACAGCGCTGGACCCTTTATCGTTTTCATGACGACCTCTTGAATGAAAAAGAAAATTGAGGGCCGGGATACGTGACTGAATCCCGGCCCGCACGAAGCGACGTCTTAGAAAGGCGACTCTGGGAAGTAGTAGCTTTCAGCGTTTTCACGGGTGATCAGTGTCGCACCGAGAATGTACCGGCCGGCCACCGGGCCATTCGACTTGAAAGCGTTGACCGTTGCATCCATCGCAGTTGCAATCATTGCCGGCGGGTAGAGGACGTTTACAGGGATCAGCTCGTCGCCATCCATGATGCCTTTGATGATTTCCTTCATACCAGCACCTCCGACAACGAACATGCCGTTGCCATCGCGGCCTGCCTGTTTCAAAGCAGCGACCACTCCGATCGCGATATCGTCGTCTTGTGCCCACACCGCATCAATGTCCGGGAATCGGGACAGAAAATCCTGCATGACTTCAAAACCGTCGTCCCGGTTCCAGTTGGCATGCTTGTGATCCAGAACGTTGATACCCGAGCCTTCGATTTCCGCCATGAACGCATCAAAGCGTTCGTTGTCGATCACGGTTGGAATGCCGCGCAAGACAACGATGTTGTCACCGTCCTTAAGGCGGCCCTTCATGTACTGGGCAGACACGCGGCCAAGCTCAGGGTTGTTGCCAGCAACATAGAGGTCTTCAATGCCCGGTTGGCTGAGACCACGATCGACAACGGTGATCCAGGCTCCGGATTTCTTGACGTTCAGGACCGGATCGGTGAGCGGTTCGGACTCAAACGGTAGAACAACAAGTGCGTCGATCTGATGGACCGATACGAGATCTTCCAGCGCACTTGCCTGTGCTCCTGGATCCGGAGAGTTCACGAGGATCAGGTCCACGTCCGGATAAAGAGCCTCCAGACGTTTTTCGGCCTGCTCGGCATGCCAGTTCATCCCGGCAGCCCAGGCGTGGGTCGGTGTTGGGTAGCTGACACCGATCTTGATTTTTTCTTCTGCCGCTGCCGTCCCGCTGAGGGCGATCAGCCCCGTCAGTGCCATCGCACCCAGTGTTTTTCTTCCTAGCATTGTTTCCTCCTCCGATGCTGTCTTCAAGGCGCACCTCTCCCGTCCGGTGCGAACCGGTTCAAATTGGGGACGGGTCCCTATTCCGTGGATTTAATGGGCCGTGCTCAGCCGTTCTTTTTGAGTTTCCAGTCACTGCGCTGCAGCAGCACAGCAACGATGATGATCAACCCCTGCATGGTTCCATTGAGGTAGTTTGAGATCATGTCCGTGAAGTTCAGGATGTTGCCGATCGTGGTAAGAATGAGCGCGCCCAGGATCGTGCCGCCAATCCGTCCGTAACCGCCCTTCAGGACCGTTCCGCCAATGATCACGGCCGCGATGGCTTCCAGCTCCCATAACACGCCGGTTGATGCTGAGGCAGAACCAAGGCGGGGGACATAAATGATGGTCGCGAAGGACACACACAGACCTTGGATGATGTATGTCAGCGTCTTGACCCGATCGACATTGATTGCCGAGTACTTGGCGACGGCTTCATTTGATCCGATAGCCGTGCAGTAGCGTCCGAACGCTGTCCGGTTCAAGAGCAGCCAGCCACAGATGGCGACCGCGATGAAGACCCAGACCGGGATCGGCAGTCCCAGAAAACTGTCATAGTAGACCGGCCGGTACGTGCCCCGAATATCGAAGTTGAGCGACAGGGTGCCGCCGTCCGCGAAATAGGTCACCAAAGACCGATAGATCCCCATGGTACCCAGCGTCACGATAAACGCCTCGATCTTCCCCTTGGTGGTCAGCGCACCGTTGATCCAGCCTGCGCCGATGCCGAGGAGGATCGCCAAGCCACACCCAAACAGGACAGTTGGCACACCGGTCCCGAGCGTTTCAACGGCATTGTTCATGACAATGATCATCACGCCGGAAATGGCCGCTGCCATTGAGCCCACCGACAAGTCGATCCCGCCAGCGGTGATGACGAAGGTCGCGCCCACCGCAATAATGCCGATAAACGCTGACCGCGTCAGCAAGTTGGTCAGGTTGCCTTCACTCACGAAGGCGGGGTTGAGTAGGAAACCAATCACGCACAGCAGGAGAAGAGCTAACGCTGGCCCCAGCGTCTTGAAGTCAACCGAGATGCGCTTGGGTGTCTTTTCCGCGTTGTTTTCCGATACGCTCGACATGGTCAATGGAGTTCCTCCCGTTTTAGCCCGGCGGCATAGCGCATGATTTCGTTTTCGTTGATGTGATCTCCGGTCAGTACTCCGGTGATCTGGCCTTCCCGCATGACTACAACACGGTGGCAAATTCCGATGATTTCCGGCATCTCTGAGGAGATCACCACGACGGAAACACCTTCCGCTGCCAGCGCAGCGATGAAATGATAAATCTGTTGTTTGGTTCCGACATCGATCCCGCGGGTGGGTTCATCAATGACAACGATCTTCGGATCGCATTCCATGATTTTCGCGAGCAGCAATTTCTGCTGATTGCCACCGGAGAGCTTTCCGACAACGATCTCCTGGTCCCGTGCCCGGACATCGAAGCGCCGGATAGCGCGTTCGAGCGCATTGGCTTCAGCGGTGCTGTCGAGGGTGAAGTTTTTGATGAATTTCGGCAAGGCAAACAGGGTCAGATTGGGCTGCATCTTCTTGTCCAGAAGCAACCCTTTCTCCTTCCGGTCCTTCGTCAGGTAGGCAAGCCCTGCGTCTCTTGCTGCGGCAACGGACAGGGCGCTTACTTCGGTTCCAAAGAGCCGGATCCGGCCGCCCTCGACAGGCGCTAAGCCGCATATGGCTTCAAAGACCGCTGTTCGGCCTGACCCGATCAATCCCGAAAACCCCAGGATTTCACCCTTGCGCAGGTTGAAGCTGACATTGTGTGCGCCGGGCGTTGAAAGATTTTGAACCTCCAGGACCAAGTCTGCGTCCACATCCGCTTCGTGCATCGGCGGATAAAGATCAGAGAGTTCCCGGCCGACCATCATCTGGGCCATAGCATCTGGGGTCAGTTCGTTCGCTAGGCGCGTGTCGATCCATTGGCCATCGCGCAGGACGGTCACCCGGTCCGCAATCGCTTTAACTTCGTTCAGCTTGTGCGACACGAACACAATGCCAACGCCAGTTTGTTTCAGCTTCTGAACTTGCCGGAAGAAGATTTCCGTTTCCTCTTCCGTCAGAACGGCTGTCGGCTCGTCCATAATGAGGATGCGTGCGTTCCTGCTGACAGCTTTGACGATTTCAACCATTTGCTTTTGTGCAATTGTGAGATCTGAAATTCGGTCAGAAGGGGAGATGTCGAGACCGACATCATCCAGGTACTTTTGGACAAGAGATCTCATGCCCGCCCGGTCCAGAAATCCTCTTGATTTCAGTTCCCGACCGAGAAAGACGTTCTCTTCGACCGTCATCTGTTCTGCAAGATTGAGTTCCTGGTGGATCAGAACGATGCCAAGTTTTTCTGCAGCGCCATTGGGAGGGAGTTCGGTCGTCGTGCCGTCGAGCTTGATGTGACCGGTTGTCGGGTCGTGGAAGCCGGACAGGATCTTCATCAAGGTTGACTTGCCCGCGCCATTCTCGCCGATCAGCGCATGAACCTCGCCCGCCCGGATGTCCATGCTGACGCTGAACAACACTGGCACCGGCCCAAAGGATTTGCTGATGTTGACGGCCTCAATCACCGCCTCCATCGGGGGCGAATGGTGTTGCATTTCAGAGTTCCTCCCAGACAGCCGTATTCTTTTTTGCTTCGCTGTCATGAAGTTATGTAAACGTTTTCAATTATGATGTAAACCTTTACATTTTAGATTGTAAACCTTTTCAAAGGGCATGGAAGAACCTATACAGCGTAGAGAGGTGTGGAATTTCATGAGGTTAATGAAACGTCGCACCGCAACAAAATCGGGGTAAAATAATGGATGATCCGGGCAGCCGGCCGGCGACCATTGAAGACGTCGCAAAGCTTGCGGGCGTGTCTATCGCGACAGTCAGTCGTGCGCTCCGGTCCCCGGAAAAGGTTGCCGAGAGTACCCGGAAAAAAGTAACGGCGGCCATTGCAAGAACCGGTTACACCGCCAACGCGATGGCGCAGAACCTTCGTATGCAGCGCTCTCAGATGGTGTTGGTGCTGGCTTCTGCGATTGCTGATCCAAACTTCGCCGGCATTCTGACAGGCTTGGAAAAAGCAGCCAATGACAGAGGGTACGGAGTGCTTATCGGTAACACCGAGGGAACAACGGGTCTTGAGCAGAACTATCTGCGCTTCCTGTCAACAGGCATGGCAGACGGTCTCATTCTGTTGACGGGACATATTCCCGTTGCTGGTGAACCGCAAACACCTCTGACAGCTCTTCCGCAAATTGTCGCGACTGAACGGCCTGTTGACCGGGGGGACATCAGTTATGTCGGTGTTGATGATGTCGCCAGTGCAAAGATGGCGACCGAATACCTGATTTCTCTCGGCCACCGCCGGATTGTTTTCATTTCCGGCGGTCCTGGCGATGTGCGCAGCGATCTGAGGCATTCCGGTTATCAGAAGGGCTTAATGGAGTCTGCTGTTTCCTTACGAGATTGGCGCCTGGAAGGGGACGGGTCAGCGGAAAGTGGCCGGGCAGCTGTCGAGCGCTTGTTCATCAAGGATGACCTTCCGACTGCGTTTTTCTGTTTCAACGACAATACGGCCATCGGTGTGATTTCAGCATTGCAGATGCGCGGGTACCGCGTGCCGGAAGAATTTTCAGTCCTGGGATTTGACGACATTCCTTTTGCCAACAATTTTACACCTGGCCTCACAACGATTCGCCAACCCCGCCAGCACATTGGCGAGATGGCAATGTCCCTCTTGCTAGATCGATTGGCCAATCGCACCCTCTCAGTTCAGACACATCTCCTTCACGGCGATCTCATCGTCCGAGAAAGCTGCGCGGGCGTTCGAAAGGACCGTTGACTTTTTGTTGGGACAGAACCGGTTGCCCCTTCGAACCAATGAGTCGTGCCCCATTTTAACCGTATCAGATGGATGCCTGGATTTAGCCAGGGTTGCTAGCAGTCCTTGCGGTCGCGGTCTGGGCTATTTGCAGATACTCGCGCAGTGCGGTCTCGCAACCGTCTGACCAGATGCGCCCAAGCCACTGTTCGAATGCAGCGGCAAACCGTTGGTTTGCGGCAATCTCGCCATAGACGTCGGACTGTTCCAGCCAGGCGAGCGATCTTAGGCGCGCGTTTTGCGCTGCGTCCGTGCGCTGTGACCAAAAGGGGTCGTTGGGCTCTATCGGCGACCCATCTTCTCTCGACCCTTCGCACATTCTGGCCCAAAGGGCTTCCACGAGGGCCAATCCCTCAACTGGCGTGCCGTTCTCAAGACCATCTCGTATAGCCGGCAGCACAAAGCCTGTGTGTCGGGACGACCCATCAAAGGCAACGCGCCGCGTGGTGTCCAAGACGGCCGGGTTTGAGAAACGGCTCCGAATGAGGTCGACATATTGGGCAGGGGTCATGTTCGGAACCGCAGAAACGTGCGGTACAATTTCGTCTTTCAGGACTTTTGAGAACAGTTCTGAAATCAGAGGATGCGCCATGCAGTCTGCTATGGTGCTCAGTGACAGGATCTCTCCGGCGTTTGCAATGACCTGATGTCCAGCATTCAGCAGCCGCAACTTCATCATCTCGTAGCCGTGGACATCGTCGGTAAATGTTGCCCCGACTTTCTCCCAATCGGGACGGCCCGCGCAAAACCTGTCTTCCAAAACCCACTGGCGGAAGGTTTCGTGAGAGACGGGTGCCTGGTCATCCAGGCCGAACTCGCGGGCAAGTGCGATCTCCCGAGGGCCGGTTGCTGGAACAATGCAATCGACCATGGAGTTTGGAAAGGTACAGTTCGCGTCAATCCAGTCCGCCAGATCCGGATCCGAAAGACGGGCGAGTCCCAGCACGGTCTGACGCAGGATCTGGCCATTGGCCAAGAGATTGTCGCAACTTAGTCCGGTAAAAGGGCCGTGCCCCTGATCTCGCCGGCGTTTTAAGGCTGCGACCAAAGCGCCAAATGCGGTTTTTGGCGTTTCCGGATGCTGCGCATCGTGCTGGATGTCCACGTGCCGGGCATCGAATTCCTTCGTGACCGGATCGGTGTAGTAACCGCCTTCGGTGACCGTTAAGGCAACGATGCGTATCGCCGGGTCAGCCAATTTCTGAATGAGGGGTTTGTTGTCCGCGGTAATCGGCAAGTAATCGATCATGGATCCAACGATTTCAGCAGACGTTTTCGAAGGGTTCAGTTCAACCAGCGTCGTCAGACAATCTTGGGCAATGAGCTTGTCCCGCATGGCCGCATCATACGGCCGAACGCCTGCACCGATGATTGCCCAGTCGTGGGCGTGCCCTTCCTGCATCAAGCGATGCAGATACCAGGCCTGATGAGCCCGATGGAAATTGCCGACACCGACATGGACAATTCCAGGTGTCAGGGCGGTGCGATCATATCCTGGCTTGGTGACCCCGGACGAAATCGCGGTCAACGTCGCATCTGAAAGAGGGATCAGCTCATCCATTGCCCGCCATCCACATTGTACGTCTGTGCAAGGATGTAATTGGCATCTTCACTGGCGAGAAACACTGCCATGCCCGTGAGGTCTTCTGCCGTTCCCATCCGGCCAAAGGGGACAGCCTCGCCGACTTCCTTTTTCTTTTGGCCTGGCGCCTTGTTTTCATATTTGGCAAAGAACGCATCCACGCCATCCCAGTGCTCGCCGTCGACAACGCCCGGTGCGATTGCGTTCACATTGATGCCATGCTCGATCAGATTGAGGGCCGCCGACTGGGTTAGGCTGATGATGGCGGCTTTGCTCGCACAGTAAACCGCAACCAGCGGCTCGCCCCGGCGGCCTGCCTGGCTCGCCATATTGATGATTTTGCCACCGCCGCCGCGCTCAATCATATGCCTGGCCACCGCCTGTAGGGTGAACAGGGTTCCGGCGACATTGATGTCAAAAACCCTGGCGAAGTCAGCGCGATCAATCTCGACGACGGGCGCCGCTGAGAAAATCGCTGCGTTGTTGATCAGGATATCGATTTGGCCGAGTTGCGACACTGTCTCGCTGACAGCCGTATCGATGCTTTCCTGCCGGGTAACATCCATTTCTACGGCGATTGCTGCTGGTCCCAGGTCTGCTGCCACCTGATGGGCTCGGGCGCTGTCAATGTCCGCAATGGCCACCCTCGCGCCTTCGGCAACATAGGCCTTAGCAAAGGCGAGGCCGATCCCACGGGCTGCGCCCGTGATCAGAGCGGTTTTACCGTCCAGCCGTTTCATGGAAGCCTCAACCCGTTGGCATCGAACTTGTGAATGACATCGTCGCGTGGGGTCATATGGATCCGGTCTCCATGACGGAACCCGACTTCTCCATCGGCCCGCACCGTTATGCTGTCTGCCAGTCCGGTGTTGTGAACATGAAAGAAGGTATCGGAGCCCAGGTGTTCGGAGACGCTCACGACGCCGGACCACAAGCCTTCAGTCTCGGAAACCGAAATATGTTCCGGCCGAATGCCAATGGTGTGGGCACCGTGCTTGGCGGCCTCTTCGCCTTCAATGAAGTTCATTTTCGGTGAGCCGATGAACCCGGCTACAAACTGGTTGCGCGGGTTTTTGTAAAGCTCAAGTGGAGACCCGACTTGCTCGATGTTCCCGGCGCGCAAAACAACAATCTTGTCCGCCATGGTCATGGCTTCCACCTGATCGTGGGTCACGTAAATCATCGTTGTCTTCAGACGTTCGTGCAGTTCAGATATTTCCAGCCGCATGCCAACCCGCAGAGCCGCATCAAGGTTCGACAAGGGTTCGTCAAAGAGGAAAGCGGATGGTTCGCGGACAATTGCCCGGCCGATTGCAACGCGCTGGCGCTGCCCGCCGGAGAGTTGGCCGGGGCGCCGGTCGAGATAATCGGTGAGGTTCAGGACAGCGGCGGCCTGTTCGACCCTGCGGTCTTGTTCGGCCTTGTCGAGCTTTGCCATGCGCAGGGGAAACGCAATGTTCTTGCGGACCGACATATGCGGATAAAGCGCATAGGATTGGAAGACCATCGCCAGACCCCGTTTGGCCGGTGGGACGCTGGTCGCGTCCTGCCCGTCGATCAGGATCTGTCCGGAGGTGATGTCTTCCAGACCGGCAATCAGCCGGAGCAATGTTGATTTGCCGCATCCGGATGGGCCGACAAAGACCGTGAATTCTCCGTCCCCGATTTCGAGATCGAGCGAGGGAATGACTTCGACGTTGCCGAACCTCTTGGTCACCTGCTTGAGTGTGATTTGTCCCATGACAGTGTTCCCTACTTAACCGCGCCGAATGTCAGGCCGCGAACGAGTTGTTTTTGACTGAACCAGCCAAGGATCAGGATGGGGGCAATCGCCATGGTCGAGGCCGCACTGAGTTTGGCGAAAAACAGACCCTCGGGGCTCGAATAGCTCGCGATAAACGCCGTCAACGGTGCCGCATTGACGGCCGTCAGGTTGAGCGTCCAGAAGGCTTCGTTCCAGGCCAGGATGAAGTTCAACAACATGGTCGACGCAATGCCCGGTATGGCCATGGGGGTGAGAATGTAAAGGAGTTCTTCCTTCAGGCCCGCGCCATCCATCCGGGCGGCTTCCAGGATCTCGCCAGGGATTTCCTTGAAGTACGTGTAGAGCATCCAGACTATGATCGGCAGGTTGATCAGCATCAGGACGATTGTCAGTCCGATGCGGCTGTCAAGAAGGCCCAACTGGATGAAGAGCAGGTAGATCGGGTAGAGCACGCCAACTGCCGGTAACATCTTGGTGGACAGCATCCACAGCAGGATGTCCTTTGTGCGTTTTGAAGGCACGAAGGCCATCGACCAAGCAGCCGGAACTGCAATGATAAGTCCCAAAATCGTGGAGCCGCCAGCCAGGAATATGGAGTTCCAAAGGAAACGCATGTAGTTCGAGCGCTCCTGTACCACCGAATAGTTCTCTAGGGTCCAATCAAAGAACAAAAATATCGGCGGATCGGCGATTGCTTGCGCTTCGGTTTTGAAGCTGGTGAGGATCGTCCAGAGGATCGGAAAGAAAATCAGCATACCTATCAACCAGGCGACGGCTGTGTTGATCATTTTCCGGTTTGTTGTAACTGCGCGGGCCATTTGATTACTCCTCACGCGTCAAGGTTTTTGCCGACGATGCGCATCAGGAAGATCGCAACGATATTGGCGAGGATAATGGCGTAGACACCACCTGCAGAGCCGAGACCTACGTTCTGGCTTTCCAGCACCCGCTGGAAGATCAGGTAAGACAATGTCTTGGTGCCAAAGGCACCGCCGGTGGTGACAAAGATTTCCGCGAAAATCGCCAGCAAAAAGATGGTCTGGATCAAGGTCACGATGGTGATCGCCCGCGCCAGATGCGGAAGAACGATGAAAAAGAAGCGTTTGTGGACTGGGGCGCCGTCCATTTCAGCGGCCTCTAGCTGCTCACTATCGAGAGACTGAATAGCAGTCAGCAAGATCAGCGTCGCGAATGGCAGCCACTGCCAGGAGACGATCATGATCAGCGATGGCAGGGACGCCTGGCTCAACCATTGTATCGGTTCGGTGCCAAAAAACTTCCAGAGATGTGCCAGGATGCCGTTGACCGGATCCATGAACATGTTTTTCCAGACCAGCGCGGATACGGTCGGCATCACAAAGAAGGGCGCAATAACCAGAATTCGGACAACGCCCTGACCCCACATTGGCTGATCGAGCAAGATCGCCAATGCAATTCCCAAGGCAATTGTGATGACCAGAACGCCTCCGACAATGATCAGCGTGGTCTGAATGCTGGGCCAAAACGAGCTTGAACTCACGAACCTGATATAGTTGGTAAATCCGACCCACTCCAACCCGTTGGCCATGGAGTCGCCGCGCAGCGGCAGGTATTTCTTGAAGGAAAAGAACAGCGTCATGCACAACGGGATCAGCATCCAGCCCAAGAGCAGAACGACTGCAGGTGCCATCATCATCCGGGCGGCAGAACGTGATTGCTGAGTGGCCATGACACATCTCCTCTGTTGACGGACGCTGGTCCGTCTCGAAATATATCTTTAAAATGAAATGGCAGAAGGAGGCCGAAGGACGGGCGAACCCGCCCTCCGGTACTGGAAGTTACCGCGAGCTTATCGGTAGCCGGCGGCTTCCATTGCATCGTTGGTCAGAGCTTGAGCTTTGGCCAATGCCTCTTCGACGGTCTGTTGACCTGCATAGGCAGCCGAGAACTCCTGGCTCACTTCAGTTGCGATACCGGCAAACTCCGGAATAGCAGCGAACTGGATGCCAACGTATGGGCTCGGTTCGACGGTCGAGTTGTTCGGATCAGCTGACAGGATTGAATCCAAGGTCATCTTGGCGAACGGTACGGCCTGATACTCTGGGGTCTCGTACAGAGACGTCCGTGCACCTGGAGGAACGTTGGCCCAACCTTCTTTGGCAGCTACGAGTTCGATGTAGGATTTGGACGTAGCCCATTCGATGAACTCTTTTGCAGCTGCTTCCTTTTGAGTCCCGGCAGGAATTGCCAGCGCCCAGGCCCACAGCCAGTTCGAACGTTTGCCAAGCCCTGTATCAGGGGCCAAAGCGAAGCCGACAGAGTCGGCCACGGTCGAGTCGTTTGGATTTGTTACAAAGGATGCTGCCACCGTGGCATCAATCCACATGCCGCATTTGCCCTGCTGGAAGAGCGACAGGTTTTCATTAAAGCCGTTGGTCGCATAGCCCGGAGGGCCGGAGGCATCCATCATGTCTTTGTAAAAGTTCAGCGTATTGGCCCATTGTTCGGTATCGAACTGAGCGTTCCAGTCCATGTCGAACCAACGTGCACCGAACGAGTTCGACATCGCTGTGATGAATGCGCCGCCTTCACCCCAACCAGCCTTGCCGCGAAGGCAGATGCCGTTGATTTCGTTGTCACGGTCAGTCATAGCCGCCGCTGCTTCTCTGACGAAATCCCAAGTCGGCGCGTCTGGCATTTCCAGACCGGCTTTTGCCATGAGGTCTGTACGGTACATAATCATGGAGCTTTCGCCATAAAACGGAGCGGCATAAAGCGTTCCGTCGTGGCTCAGACCACCAGCCATAGCGGGCAGGATGTCAGCGGCATCATATTCTTCGGAGAGATCGTCAAGTGGAACGAGCCAGCCGTTGGCACCCCAGATTGGCGTTTCGTACATGCCAATGGTCATGATGTCGAAAGCGCCGCCCTTCGTTGAAATGTCGGTGGTCACGCGCTGACGCAGTACGTTTTCCTCCAAAGTGACCCACTCGACGGTATGACCAGTCTTTGCAGTGAAATCGTCGGTGTAACCCTGCATGCGGATCATATCACCGTTGTTCACAGTAGCGATGGTGAGTGTTTCTGCTTGCGCTGCCGCTGCGGTCAACACGACAAGCGCAGTCGTCGCACAAAGTGCGTTCTTTATGTACATCCGATCTCCTCCCTTGGCTGGATGTTGGGCCAACCCTAAGCGCTACCGTAACGGCGAGTCAATAAAAAATTTACGCGCGTAAAATTTTTGCTACGCAGAACTGCGTAAGACCAGGCGCGCTGAGAAGACGGTTTCTTCACGGCGTGCAAATCGCCCGCCCGCTTCTATGAGATTGTTGAGGGTCTTAAAGGCGTGGTCCGAAACGCTGTCATAATCATGGGCAGCCGTTGTCAAAGACGGGCAGGTGAACTTTGAAAATGGGTGGTCGTCATGAGAGGCGACCCTTAAGGCGCAGCCAGCGCCGCGCCCGACCCGCAAGCCTTTCTCATAACAGGCGGATAGCAGGCCGATCGCCAGGCGATCGTTGCTGCACAATACGGTGTTGGTCGGAAACCCGCCGGTTTCCAAAATGCGAAGCGCACCGTCCCGCCCAATTTGTTCGAACGCCCAGCCCTCACCCTCGATCTTCAGAATGCGCGGTTCGAGATTGCGCTCGGCCATCAACTGCTCATATGCCGCCCGCCGTTTGTTGGCGTTCGGGTTGGCTGGTGTGCGCATTTCAAAGAAACTCGGTGGCTCACCCGTTCGGGTAAGATAGTCGACAGTCTGGGAGACAAAGCTGAAATTGTCAGATCCCACAAAGGCTTCTCCGATGCCTTCAATGTTACTGTCAAACAGAACTGTCGGAACATCCTGGCAGAATTTTTCAACGGACAGTTTGTCTGACGCCCGGCCGAGCGGTGCGAGCAGGACCCCGGCCGGTTTCAAAGACCGAAGGCTATCAAGGATTTCATTCTCAAGCTGCTGTTGGCCGTGGGCACTATAAAGGGTTGGGTGAAACCCGGCCTCTAGACAGCGTTGCTCCAACTTCCTTGCTATTTCCGTGAAGAACGGGTCGGCAAGGAAAGGGACCACAATGCCGACATTCTTGGTCAGCTTGCGGTTCTGGTTCATCGCGAAAATGTTTGGCCTGAAATCGTATTTTTGCAGGGCGTCTTCGATGCGCAACCGTGTCGTTTGGCGGACGCTCTCGGGATTGTTGAAATACTTTGAGAGCGTTGGCCTAGAGATGCCGCTAACAGCTGCAAACTCCTCCATGTTCTTCAGCTTCCGCTCGACCACTTGTTCTGCCTTTCCAGTCCATCCACATTATGAGCCGCTGGTTTTCGGAAAAGGACATCTGCATTTGTTTCCGCGCGACAATTTTTGACATTACATTAGTTTGCGTAGCTGAAATTGGTCAAGCGAATGACAACAGTACGTCTGGAAATGAGTTCGCTGCCTTGATCAACGATGCAATCCCGGTTCTGAAAGCATCATTACGTAAGAACTATTCAAGGGGGCAGGCTGGATGATTGTTCATGTTCGTTTGGAGGAACGCAGCTACGTTTGAATACCAGCGAATAGGTTTCTGGCCCGCCTAAGGTCGCCGTCTTAGATCAGCTGCACAGCTGTTTAGGGCTGTTTTCAGTTCAGCAACAGTTGGGCTGTCGGAGCCTGATAACCGTGACAATAGACCAACTGGGCGCTTAACGGTCGGGCTGCGAAGGTTTTTGAAATCAAGTTGTTTTCCTATTCCTGAATACATCCCGGTACGCGGCAACAGCGCCAATCCGAGACCCTCGCGTGCGAGCTCCATAGCAGTGGTTGTTCGGCCAACTTCATACGTCCAAGCGGCCGAAAGCCTGTTTTCTGCCATTGCATCGTCGATCAAGAGTCGGTTGCCTGTTCCGCGGGCCGGTAGAATTAGCGGTTCACGATGCAGATCTGACCACAAGACATGCACACGGCCTGCAAATCTGTGATCGGGAGGTATTGCAACGGAAATCTCGTCTTCGAAAAGGGGTTCAAAAAGCGTGTTGGGTTCTGCCACGCCCGCCGAACACACGCCAAAATCGGCGTCACCCTGCGCGACGGCTTCTGCAACTTGATTTGCGGCATGATCCAGAACTCGAACACGTGGATCGAGGCCTTTTGCCTGAACCAGCCGCAGTGCAGGAAGAAGAAGGGGAACAATCAATGTCGGGATCATTGCCAGCGTTACCACAGCATTTCGTTGATGAGAGAAAGCGACACTCTCATCCCGCATTGCACGTGTTGCTTCCTCGGCACCATCCAATATCGCTTCGGCGCGTGGAAAAAGGCGTTTGGCCGCGAGCGTCGGTTTCACAAGCCGCGTGGTTCGCTCGAATAAGGGGGAGCCGAGAACCTCTTCCAGCTTTTGAACGCGACGGGTGATCGCTGACTGCGAAAGGTTCAAACGCTCAGCGGCATGATGAAAAGATGCGGTTTCCATCACTGCCAAAAAGGCTTCCAAGTCAGTAAAATCGTAATTGATGCGCATTGCGCAATAATCGTGATATTATCATCATTAGTCAAATCAATGTCTGCTGTCCTACTCTAGGCGGGAAAGGGCATCTGACATGAAGCATAGCTATGATCTGGCTGTAATTGGCGGAGGGAACGCTGCTTTGTGCGCCGCAATCACGGCCGCTGAATTGGGCGCGCGCGTCGTCATTTTCGAGACTGCGCCAAAGGCTTATCGAGGCGGCAACTCCCGGCACACGCGCAACTTCCGTTGCATGCATTCAGGCCCGCTTGGCCCGCTTGTCGAAGACTATTTTGAAGAAGAGTATTTTGAAGACCTTCTAAAAGTGACCGACGGAAAAACAGATGAGCATCTTGCTCGGCTAGCCATCCGAACTTCGGAAGAGTGCTTGCCTTGGATGGAAGAGCACGGCGTTCGGTTTCAGCCCTCTTTGTCAGGTACCTTGTCGCTTGCACGCACCAACGCGTTTTTTCTGGGGGGCGGCAAGTCACTGGTGAATGCATATTACCGGACCGCCGAAGAACTTAGCGTTGAAGTTCTTTACGAGGCCAATGTCACGCATCTTGAATTGGACGGGAACCGGATAGCGCATCTCGACTATGAGCATGAGGGAGAGAGCAAGCGGATCGCCCCCAAGGCCATCGTTGTCGCATCTGGTGGATTCCAGGCAGACACGGACTGGCTCACGCGTGCGTGGGGGCCGCCTGCGAAGAATTTCCTGATCCGGGGAACGCCTTATAACCGGGGTGTTGTTCTTGCAGATTTACTGGACCAGGGCGTTCAATCAGTTGGTGATCCGACCCAATGTCATGCCGTGGCAATCGATGGACGGGCGCCAAAATTTGACGGCGGTATCGTAACGCGTCTGGACTGTGTTCCGTTTTCCATCGTGGTCAACAAGAATGCCGAACGGTTTTATGACGAGGGCGAGGACGTCTGGCCGAAACGTTATGCGATTTGGGGGCGACTGATCGCCAATCAGCCGGACCAGGTGGGCTATGTGATCATCGATTCCAAGTCTTTGGACTTGTTCATGCCGTCCGTCTTTCCGCCAATCAAGGCCGATACGCTTGAAGAACTGGCCGAAAAGTTGGGTCTGCCACCTGTGCAGCTGAAAGACACGGTTGAGACTTTCAATGCGGCATGCGGAGACACGGCGAAGTTTCATCCGACTGAATTGGACGGGGTAAAGACCACCGGCATCAACCCGCCGAAAACGAATTGGGCCCGGCCGATCGATGAGCCCCCATACTACGGATACAGCCTCAAGACCGGTGTGACCTTCACCTATCTCGGCCTCAAGGTCGACGAGAACGCGCAATGCAGCACACAAGATGGCCCTATCACAAATCTTTGGGCAGCCGGTGAAACCATGGCCGGCTCCATCCTGGGGCAGGGGTACCTCGCCGGTTTCGGCATGACCATTGGGACGGTCTTCGGACGCATTGCCGGAAGGGAGGCAGCAAACTATGCAAACTGATCTTCTCCAGGAAGCACGCCGCCAAGCGGAAATCTGCAATGCATGCCGATACTGCGAGGGGTATTGCTCCGTCTTTCCCGCGCTCCATCAACAGCGGTTTTTTACAGACGGTAATCTCACGCAGCTTGCAAACCTCTGTCACAACTGCCGGGGCTGCTATTATGCCTGCCAGTACACTGCGCCGCACGAGTTCGATCTTAATCTTCCGAAGGCCTTGGCCGAAGTTCGTCAGGACAGTTGGGAGAGCTTTGCCTGGCCTGGTCCACTGGCGCAAATCTTTCAAAAAAACGGTGTGATGATCGCTGTCGCCACTGTTCTGGGATTTGCGGTTTTGTTTCTCGCGATGCGGACGCTTGGGTCTACCGGCGGCGACGGGTTTTATGCAGTGCTTTCCCACAATGCGATGGTGGCGATCTTCTTGCCGGCATTTCTGTTTCCGCTTTTCAGCATTGCGATCGGTCTTCGGAGATATTGGCAAGGCACGGACGGAACACGTATCACGCTGGCTCACATCGTCGGTGCGTTTGGATCGGCAGCCAACATGAAAAACCTGGCTGGTGGACACGGTGATGGCTGCAATTTCGAGGACGAAGACAAGTTTTCCAACGCGCGGAGACTGGCGCATCAGGCGGTGATGTATGGCTTTCTTCTTTGCTTTGCAGCCACATCGGCCGGGACCATTCTTCACTATGCCTTTAATATGCCGGCACCTTACCCGCTCTGGTCGCTTCCCAAATTACTCGGTGTACCAGGTGGTATCTTGATGGTTCTCGGAACGGTGGAGCTTGCGCGCCTTAAATTGAAGGCGGACAGGAACCTTGGAGCGTCGTCAGCCTGGGGCGGGGAAATGGGCTTCGTCCTTCTTCTTTTCCTGGTGGCTCTGAGTGGTCTGCTGCTGTACTGGCTTGGCGGAACGCAAATCATGCCGCTGATGCTTGCAATTCACCTCGGATCGGTGCTCAGCTTTTTCTTACTGACGCCCTACACAAAAATGGCCCACGGGTTTTACCGGCTGGCTGCGCTCATTCGGGATGAGCAACGGAAAGCTGCGTCGGAGTGAGGTCAGTGGGCTGACTGGAAGAGGCGCAAGTCCCGACAGAGATAGTCATACGCACCACAAGCCCCGGGTTTTGATCCTTAAGCTCCAACCGGCCACCGTGACGTTCAGCGACCCGTTCCACAATTGGAAGACCCAAGCCGCTCCCACCGCTGTTTTCGGATACTTGCCCGAACCGCATGCGAGCGGTGCGGATCTGGTCTGGCGTTAGACCTACCCCGTTGTCAGCAATGGTAATCGAAAGGTCTGGGCCCAGTCGTTCAAAGCCAACAGTGATGGTGTCGAGCTTTGGTCCGCCATGCCGGAAGGCGTTGTCGATGAGATTGGACACAGCTTCACGGATCATTGTCCGGTCACCGGTAATGCGAACGTCTTCCGTAGCTGGTGTCCAGATGATCTCGACGTCCGGCGGGAAACGGTTCCGGTACTCTGACACCAGAGGGTCAAGCAACTTATTGACCGAGAAAGCTTCTTCCAGCGACGTTTGGTCAATGGCCTTTGCGCGTTCGTAAGTGAGCAGTTTTTGAGCGAGAAGACTTGTGTCTTTTACAGCGTTGACGAGGTCTTCCGCCCTTTCACGCATTGCGTCTTCCGATTTGGCGGATCTCACGGCTTCAGCAAGTGCCAACACACCAGCGATGGGGTTGCGCAGTTGGTGCGCGGCATTCGAGATGAATTCGTTTTGAGTTGCCATCGCTTCCGAAACCTGCCCCAGCAGCCGGTTTAGCGTTTGCACGATGCCTTGCACTTCCACCGGTACCGGGCGCCGGATCGGTTTGAGATCTTCACCTGATCTCAAGTCGATGGCCTGCTGTAAATCACTGAGCGGCCATAAACCGATACGAATGCCAAACCAGACGATCAATGCGAGTGACAGGATAATTGATGAAATCACCGCGAGGGACCTCAAGGTCAGATCCCGGACGAATGCAGCGCGTATTGAGACATCCTGCCAAACAGTCGTCGTGAAAACTCCGCTGAAACCATCGACCTGCATTCGGGTCCGCATGCGGTACCCGCGCACTTCCCGTCCGAGATACTCACCATTGAAGTAAACCGGGCTGAGGTCACCATCTGCACTGGTCGGGATGCCAACTGGAGGCGTCGCATAGCCTGCCACTATCACGCCATCCGGCGCGTAGACGTGATAGTAAACCCGCCCGCCGGACGTATCCGAAAGGATTTTTCGGGTGTTGGCAACCAAGGCATCGCCGCCGGAAAGCGCGACGTCGTTGGTAACGGCAAGCGCAGCAGATTGCAGACTGCGGTCGAATACATCGCTCGCCGTTGAACGCGCATTATTCAGCTGCCAGACGCCGGCGAGCCCCGCGACCAACAAAAGGGGCAGGAGGATGATCAGGGTCAGCCGCAGACGTAGGGAATAAGACCGTTTCATTAAGACGCTCTGTTCAACGAATATCCAATTCCGCGGTGAACCTGGATGTTGATGTCGAACGGCGAAAGCCGTTTTCTCAGCCGCGAGACATAAACTTCGATCACCTTTTCATCGGTTTCGCTTCCGGCTCCGTAAAGCTGATCCAGCAGACTGGCCTTTGACAGGGTTCGTCCGTTTGCCTGGATCAAAGCGGAGAGCAAGGACAGTTCCCGTCTTGGAATCTCAAGTGCAACATCACCGTCAAACAACTGCATGCTGCCCGCGTCGAATTTCAGAGGTCCCAGGTTCACGAGTGACGGCGATACGGCCGTGTTTCTACGCCCAAGTGCGCGGATCCGAGCGGCCAATTCTTCCATTTCGAAAGGTTTTACAAGGTAGTCGTCTGCGCCTGCATCCAAACCCTTCACCCGATCCTGTGTTTCAGACCGGGCAGTCAGCAAGATGACCGGCCGCGGGTCACTCCGTTCCCGGAGATCTGCAAGAAGATCCAAGCCGCTTTTGCCAGGTAAGTTGATATCCAAAATAACGAGATCGCCCGTTTCCTGTCTGAGGAAAGTATCGGCATCGTCGCCGTGGTGAAGCACATCAACAGAGTGCCCGGCGTCCCGGAGTTGATAGGCAATTCCCTTTGCAAGGCTGACATTGTCTTCGACGAGGGCAATCCGCATCACTTGTTTCTTTTTCTTTTCGATGAAAGCTTATTGCAAGCTTCGCAGGGAAATCTGAGGGCATCAAGCTGCTTTTGAGTGGCCTGAATGTGCGGCAGTCAAACCAAAACTGCTGCGCCATTGGGAGGAAATTATGGTTTTGAAGAAGCTTACACAGCGCCTCGCGCTGAGTGTGGCATTTGCTACCTGCGCCCTTGCCCCTTCTCAGGTGCTCGCGGAAGGTCTCGATCTCACCGGAAAAACCGTTGAGTGGGTTATCCCGTTTTCTGAAACGGGTGGGTCCGCAAAATGGGCAAACTTCTACGCACCGCTTTTGAGTGAAGCGCTGCCCGGACAGCCAACCGTGGTTGTCAAGTTCATGCCAGGAGCCGGATCCACAAAAGGTGCCAACTGGTTCCAGGGACAAGACTACTCCGACAGTGACGGAACGCTGATTTTCGGGTCTTCAGGCTCAACGCAGTTTCCCTATCTGCTTGGCGATCCGCGTGTCCGGTACGAGTACAAGGATTGGAACGTGGTTCTCGCATCAGGCACAGGTGGCGTTGCCTACCTGCCGCCGGATCTTGCTGAAAAGATGAACGGCAACGATGCGAGCGCGCTACGCGAAACAGACTTCATCTATGGATCACAAGGCGCTACCCGTCTTGATCTCGTGCCCCTTCTCGCCTGGGAAATGCTGGGCCTGAATGTTGAGCCAGTGTTCGGTATCAAAGGGCGCGGCGACGGCCGTTTGATGTTCGAGCGGGGCGAAGCCAACATCGACTACCAAACGTCCTCATCCTACCTTAAAGGCGTGACGCCTCTCGTTGAAGCTGGAACAGCCGTTCCGATGATGAGCTGGGGTGCCTTGGATGATGAGGGCAATATTGTCCGAGATCCGACCTTCCCGGACATGCCGACTTTCAAGGAAGTCTGCGAGGCAACCGATGGCTGCGAAACGAGCGGTGAAAAGTGGGATGCCTGGAAGGCGTTCTTCATCGCAGGTTTCCCTGCACAGAAAATGGTGTTCTTGCCGAACGGAGCATCAGAGGACGCGATCAACACCTATGCCAAGGCGTTTGAAGCTGTCAAAGCGCGCGGTGATTTCGCCGAAATCTCCGCTGGGCGTCTGGGCAAGTATCCGCAGATGACAGGGGCCAAAGCGGATGCAGCACTCAAAAGTGCAACTGAAGTGCCGACCAGCGCGAAAGAATTTGTCGTTGGATGGCTCCAAGATCGCTACGGCGTATCTTTGAAATAACGGCGCTTTTCCAAATACCCGCCCGGTTGTGATCGGGCGGGCTCATTTCCCAAATTAAAATCAGAGACGATCCAGTGGACATTCTCGGTACCGCTATGCCTGCGCTCGCCCAGGCGTCTGCGATGATTTTCCAACCTGCGGTTCTCGGCTACCTGGTTCTCGGTGTGGTCATGGGCCTCTGTATCGGCGTTTTCCCGGGTCTTGGCGGTATTGCGGGACTGTCGCTGCTGCTGCCCTTCATGTTCGGGATGGATCCGGTTTTGGGGCTTGCGCTCATGATCGGCATGGTCGCCGTGGTTCCCACGTCCGATACGTTCGCGTCGGTGTTGATGGGCATTCCCGGATCGTCCGCGTCGCAAGCAACAGTTCTCGACGGATTTCCGCTTGCAAAGAAAGGGGAGGCGGCGCGTGCCTTGTCCGCTGCCTTCGCATCTTCGTTGTTCGGCGGATTGGTCGGGGCTGCGTTTCTGACTGTTTTCATACTTGTTGCCCGACCCGTTGTTCTGGAATTTCGCACTCCTGAACTTCTGATGATCACCCTGTTCGGGCTGTCCATGGTCGGCATTCTGGCAGGGCAAGTTGCAATCAAAGGCATCGTTGCTGCAGGCCTCGGGTTGATGGTTGGCACCATCGGCGAAGGCGACAGCGCCGGGGCGTTACGGATGGCAACCTACGACATGCCCTATCTGACGGACGGGTTGAAGCTCGTCATCGTTGGCCTTGGCATCTTCGCGATACCCGAAATTGTTGCCCTGCTGCGCCAGGATCGGGCAATTTCTGAACGGTCCATGCTCGGTGGTGGCTGGCTCCATGGTGTGCGTGACTGGTTTTCAAACATCTGGCTCAGCATTAGGTGTTCGTTGATCGGTGTGACCGTCGGCGTCATTCCTGGCCTTGGCGGGTCTGTCGTGGATTGGATCGCCTACGGCCACACGGTGCAGACATCGAAGGACAAATCCAAGTTCGGCAAGGGTGACATCCGGGGCGTGATCGGTCCGGAAAGCTCCAACAATGCCAAAGAGGGTGGCGGTCTTGTGCCGACGCTTCTGTTCGGCATCCCGGGGTCTGGATCCATGGCCGTTTTCATCGGGGCCGTTGCTTTGCTCGGATCCGGGCAGATTGAAGTCGGGCCGTCGATGCTCAAGAACAATCTTGATGTCACCTATGCGATCGTCTGGCTGCTCGCACTCGCCAACGTGGTTGGAACAATTATCTGCATTGGGGGATCCGGGGTGATTGCGCGCCTTACAACGATCCCGTTCGCATTGCTTGCGCCGTTCCTTTTCATGATCATCTCGTTTGCCGCGTTTCAATCCGGCCAGAACCTGATGGATCTCGTGGCACTGTTTGCCATTGGCCTTCTCGGCATCTTGATGCGGCGGTTCGACTGGTCTCGCCCGGCGTTTCTGATCGGGTTTGTTCTGTCAAATCCGGCTGAGACCTACACAAACCAGGCTGTCCAGATCGCGGCCTCCCGGTTCCGGAAAGGGTTCTCGGAGGGGATCGACTACATCTTCTCGCCCATTGTGATCATTTTGATCATCATTACCGTCGTCTCTGTTGTCGTCGGTCTTAAGCAGTCAAAGAATATCCGCGCAGAGGGCGATATCCCGAACGGAACCAAGCGAGCACCGCTCATCTTCCTTTTGGCGGTTCTGGGTTACCTGGTCTTTGCTTTCACCAATGCCTCGCTCATACCGGACTATGCGTCCGCTGACCGGGTCTTCCCGCAGTTCGTCGGCCTCGTTTCCATTGTCGGCTGTGTGATCCTGCTTTTCCAGATGCGTTTCCGGTCGGAAACCGATCCTCTCTTTTGTGATGGCGAAGTAGGCAACGCAGATGGCAATCAGCGAGGTCTCTGGCAGACACTCGCCTGGTTTGCAGGGCTCTTGCTGCTTACGTCCCTGGTCGGTTTCATCCTTGCCCTCAGCGCGTTTCTTGTTGCGTTCATTCGCCTTAGAGCCGGTCGAAACTGGGTCTATGCGATTGGCTACGCCGCCTGCGGAATCGCGTTCATGTGCGGCATGGCCTGGCTGCTGAACCGGGACTTCCCGCCGGGACTGCTTCAGTCCGTGGTGAAGCTTCCGTGGCCTCTGACATGAGTTTCATCCAACCCAAAGGCGTCCTTCGGAACAGGCCTTTATTGGCCAGATCCGCTGACGCTTATGGCCGCCAGCACGCCCAGGCATCCGCATTCCAAAGAACTGTCATCTATCTCATGAGGAGGTGAGGTCATGATGCAAACTTCCACCCCATTCATTTTCATGCGTGGAGGGTCTTCCCGCGGTCCTTACCTTAAGCGAAGCGATCTGCCGGAAAGTCTGGATGACCTTTCCAACGTTCTGACATCGATTGTTGGTGCTGGGCATCCGTTCAACATCGACGGCATCGGCGGCGGAACTGCCGTGACTACGAAAATCGCGATGTTGTCGAAATCTGACGACGATTGGGCCGACGTCGACTACTTTTTTGCTCAGGTTGGTGTTGAGGAAAAACTGGTCGACTACAAGCCGTCCTGCGGCAACATTCTGGTCGGTGTAGGACCTGCAGCCATAGAAATGGGTCTTGTGGAACCAACCGGTGATGTCACCGAAGTGCGGATCCGTGCCGTCAATACGGGGACGCTGGTTTCCGAACTTGTGCAAACACCTGGCGGCGTTGTGCAGTATGATGGCAATGCCGCAATCGATGGTGTGCCCGGTACTGCGGCGCCAATCCAGTTGCGTTTCATGAAGGTCGAAGGCAGCCTGACAGGCGCTCTTTTTCCCACCGGCAGCAGGACGGAAGTCATCAATGGTGTGACCGTTTCGTGCATGGATGTCGCCATGCCGATGGTGATCGGCCTTGCATCCGATTTCGGGATCACCGGATATGAAAGTGCCGCGGACCTTGATTCCAACAGAGACCTTTTTGCCAAGATGGAGGCTATTCGCCTGATTGCGGGTGAACGTATGGGCCTCGGGGATGTGACCAAATCAGTTACGCCGAAATTCGGCCTGCTTGCTCCGTCCAAGGGCGGTGGTTCGGCCTGTGTCCGGTATTTCATGCCTTGGAAATGTCATCCGACCCTGGCAGTCACCGGGTCGCAGTGTCTTGCTGCCTGTCTTTTGGCGCCTGGCACAGTTGCGGAAGGTTTGTTGGAACCGCGCCCAGGTGCACCAGCTGACCTCAAACTGGAGCACCCAATGGGTATGATGGAAGTTGTGATTGACTACAAAGATGAAAACGGTCGCTTTGAAGTCATCTCTGCTGGTCTTTTGAGGACCGCGCGCAAGCTTGCGACCGGCGAAGTCTTCATTCCCGGGTCTGTATGGCAGAGAAATTGACCAATTTGATCCCGGAACAACAGAATTGAGCTTTTTGTTTGGAGCGTGACATCAATGAAAGTGCACATACTGGATGACTGGTTCGATACGCTGCGCGGTTTGCCTTGTTTTCAAAAACTGAAAGAACACGAGGTCACTGTCTGGACCGACCATGTCGAAGACGTTGGTGCGCTTTCCGACAGGCTCCAGGAAGCTGATGCAGTCGTTCTGTTTCGCGAACGCACCAAAATAACTGCTGATTTGCTGGAGCGGTTGCCGAACCTGAAATTGATATCGCAGCGCAGTGTCTATCCGCACATCGATGTTGAGGCCTGCACTGCAAACGGCGTTCTCTTATGTTCCAACATGCATTCCGGAACACCGTCTTACGCTGCTGCAGAGATGACTTTGGCGTTGATTTTGGCAAGTTATCGCCAGATCCCACAGCAGGTGGCGTCGATCCGTGCCGGAGAATGGCAAATGGGTGTCGGACGAACTCTGCGGGGTAGAACGCTCGGGCTCTATGGCTATGGCCGGATTGCCAAAGCCGTTGCAGGCTATGCTAAAGCCATCGGAATGGATGTCCAATGGTGGGCATCAGATGCCGGCCGCGAGCGCGCGATCAAGGATGGTGCAAGGGTTGCCGAAAGCCGGGAGGTGTTTTTCAACTCATCAGATATTGTCAGCTTGCATGTTCGCTTGAAGCCGGAAACGCGCGGCATTATTACGGAGGCCGACCTTGCGAACATGCAACCCCGCGCGCTCCTTGTGAATACCTCACGATCCGGCCTTATTGCCCCGGGGGTTCTTGAAGCAGAAGTCGCCCGTGGGCGGATTTTTGCATCCGTTGATGTCTTCGACCAGGAGCCGCTACGCGATCAAGATAACGTGCTTCTGGCCCATCCAAACGTGTTGCCGACACCGCATATCGGTTATGTCACCGAAGACGAGTTCGATTTGCAATTTTCGGATATTTTCGATCAGGTCAACGCCTACGCGGCTGGCGCCCCAATTCATATGATAAACCCCGAAACCCATTCGTAGCCAGCAAGCTGATGATCACCGCGGCTGATTATTGCGCGGCGATCTGGCGGCTTTCGGACACGGTATCGATAACAACCTGTGTGATCGCGTGGGTTCCCATGTCGCCGCCGAACTCAATGGGACGCAAACGGTTGTTGCGGAACCCATCGTCAACTGCGTGGTTTATCAGATCGGCTGCGTCTGAAAGGTGGGGATTGCCCAGTTTTTCGGCAAGGTAATCGAGCATCAGAGCACCGCTCAGGATTGCTGCAAGGGGATTGGCCTTGTCTTGTCCCATGATGTCCGGCGCGCTGCCATGGGCCGGCTGGAACAGTCCCGTGTGGTCGCCGATCTCCGCACAGGCGGCCATTCCCATTCCGCCAACAAGCCCGCCGGCGAGGTCGGAAAGAATGTCACCAAACATGTTTTCGGTCACCAGCACATCAAAGTCCCAGGGCTTGCGCACCAGATCCAAGGCCTGGGCGTCCACATAATTGTAGCCGACCGGAACATCCGGATAGTCTGTTTTCACCTCATCGAAGATCTGGCGAAAAAAGGCGAGCGAGGTAAAAACATTCGCCTTGTCGACGCAAGTGAGGCGGCCTTGAAAGCCTTTCTTCTGGCGTTTGCGGGCAAGATCGAAGGCAAACCGGTGCAGCTTCGTCGTGGTCTTTCGTGTTATCCGCAGAATGTCCTGAACTTCGTCATCGTTCACAACAAGAGAGCGTTTGTGTGCTGCCGCAGAATAAAACAGACCTTCGGTGGACTCGCGCAAGATGATGAGATCGATTCCCGCTGCCCTTGGATCGGCAAGTCGTTGCGGGGCATTGGGATAGGCTTTGACCGGGCGAACACCAGCATAAAGACCAAAGCGATCGCGCAGCCTTAAATGCGGAGAGATTTCCGTTCCATCCGCGTGCCGAATGGATGGCAATCCAATGGCGCCCAGGAAGATGGCATCTGCAGCTTCAGCCCTGTCTTCTCCGTCGGCCTCTATATCCTGGCCAGTTTCCTGGAAATACGCTGCGCCAGCATGAATTTCGTCCAACTCAGGTTTCGGTTGTCCGGTTTTTTGAAGTGCAGCCTCGAGCACAGCCATTGCAGCGCCCGCGACGTCGACGCCGATCCCGTCCCCTTTGATAAGCGCAATTTTCATGAGTACGGTTCCTTACGTCCAATCAACATCAAAACGGGTGACGATTTGCGATATCTGTTCCGGGTCCAGAAGTGTGGGAGATGTCCCGCGCAGCAACAGAGCCAGCTTTGCTGTCGCCTCCAACTCTTCCATGGCGCAGACGGCAGCCTCAAGGTCCTTGGCCGCAACGCAAGGGCCATGATTGGCGAGAATAATGGCTGATCGTTTGCCAGCCAGCCCGCGAACGGCGTTGCCCATGGCTGGGTCGCCGGGGACAAAAAACGGCAACAGTTTCACTTTGCCGAGCAGCATGATCCCGTAGGCTGTGAGGGGAGGCAGGACATTGTCCTGATCAATTTCCGGCAGCAAAGACAAGGCCACTGAATGGCACGAATGCAGATGCACAACGGCACCGGTCGCCCCTCGGGTTTCATAAAATGCCGTATGCAACGGTATTTCCTTTGTCGGCGCATCTCCGGACAGCAACGCCCAAGTCTCCGACAGATGGCTGATGCAGGCCGGATCAAGAAAGCCCATGGATGAGCCTGTCGGCGTGACCAGATAAGTGCCGTCATCCAGACGCATAGAGATGTTGCCGGTCGATCCGTGGGTCAGGCCTCGGTCATAAAGTGATTTGGCCATTACGGCGATCTGCTCGCGGGCTTTGGAGAGAGCGCTCATGAGCCTGCACCCAGAACGTGGAGGGCGTCTTTGAAAAAGTCAGGTCCGCCAAAGTTGCCGGATTTGAGAGCGAGGGCTAGCGGCTGGCCCGCGACTCTCAAAGCCGGAACGCCAGGGGCGATCCGAGGGCCGATTTCAAGAGTGGATGCCTTGATCCCGGATACGACAGCGCCTGACGTTTCCCCACCTGCGACCACGATGCGTTCAACACCAGCGACAACAAGAGCTGCAGCAAGACCGGAAAACAGGTTTTCTATGGCAGATGCACTCTTTTCCCGACCGAACCGTTGCTGGACCTGACTGACGGTTTCTGGGTCTGCCGAAGAATAGAGAAGTGGCGGCTCGTCTTGGCTGATGGTCCATTCAACCAACTCTTCCATCGATAACCAACCCCCGATCACATCCTCAACCATGATTTCACGGCTGGGGGCTCTTTGCTTGTAGTGTTTCACTTGGCCACGTGTTGCCGACGAACAGGATCCGGACAACACCACTGCTTTACCGTTTGTTCCAGTCCATGCCTGATGATGCGGAGTGACACCAAAATTGGCCGGCAGACCGATTGCGATCCCGGACCCTCCGGTAACAAGACGGCGGCACGCTGCGGCTTTTCCGATCGCAATGAGATCCTCATCGGTGATTGCATCGACGATTGCCATCGAGCCCGTTTCGGTCTTGGCTGCGTCAAGAATAGATGCCGCTCCCAGCCGGACGGTCTTATGAGGAATATGCGAAACGGGCCAAGTCGTTTGCCTGGAAAGAACCCGTCGAATGTCCGGATCGCGCATGGGGGTGAGCGGGTGGTTTTGCATTCCGCTTTCACTCAAGAGCGTGTCTCCCACGAACAAATGCCCCTGATAGACCGTGCGTCCATTTTCTGGAAAAGCCGGGCATACAAGGACAGTTTGTTCTCCAAGGCGCTCGGCGAGAGCCTGGGTCACAGGGCCAATGTTGCCTTCATCCGTTGAGTCGAACGTCGAGCAAACCTTGAAAACGATTTGCTCGCATCCTTGCGAGATCAGCCAGTCCGATGCGGCCAGCGAGTGCCTGATTGCATCTTCGGCGGGCTCCGTCCGGGATTTTAGGCTGATGACGCCAGCATCACAGTTGATGCCAGAGCCGAATAGACTGTTTGAAGCTGGTACGCCGACAAATTGCACCGTTCGCATGCCGGCCTCAGACAGCATCAGTGCGATATCAGACGCCCCTGTGAAATCATCTGCGATGACGCCGAGTTTCATTTTCCGGCCTCCTCAGATGGTCCCTGGTCAAGGCGCAAGATGTGATCTGCGCCAAAAACTGGGAACGTTTTGCGCACCAAAGGATCGTGGCCCGGGATAACCAGTCGGTCATCGCTCGCCAGCGTACGGATACGCCTGAAACCGTTGAGCATTTCCTGCAGGTCTACGACGATCGGAAATGGCTTTTCACTGAGAAAGTTTTCATAGTAATGCGCCGCGTCCGATGCCAGACACAGCCAACCGGCACTGGTTAGCACCCGGACCGCTTGTAAGCCTTTGCTGTGGCCGCCAATCCGGTGAACAGTTACCCCTTCAGCGACTTCACCATCGCCTTCGTGAAACGTCACCCGGCCTGAATAAAGTCTGAGGACAGCTTCGCAGACATGTTCGCCGGTGAAGGGGGCCTTCAAAACCGGATGGCACATGCAGGGACCGGTTGCGTATGCCATTTCTGCCGCTTGCAGATGGATGGTCGCGTTTGGAAAGTGTTTCAGGCCGCCAGCATGGTCATAGTGAAGGTGCGTTACGATGATGGTCGTGACTTTATCCGGTGAGATGCCGAGCGGGAGAAGGGCTTCCCGTGGATCTTTTAGAACAGGCCGTCCCCGCCGATCGGCTTCTTCGTGATCATATCCGGTATCAACCAGAATGAGCTCATCACCCCGGCGCAGAACCCAGACGAAATAGTCCATGTCATGCGGCTGATCGTGATTGTCGTCAAACAGGAAACTGTCCCGGCGTGTCCTGGAGTTTCGCTCGGCATATTTGACGGCGTAGACTTCCCATGGGGTCATTGAACGACCCCCTTGTAAGTCTTGACTGTCTTCTCCGAGATCATCTCTGCCACATCCGCGTCAAACTTCAGGAAGTGCGGCGTTTTCAAGTGCGTCTTGAATGCCGCTTCATCATCGTAGGCCTCGTAAAGAAAAACCTCTTCGGGCCG
Organism: Roseibium sp. MMSF_3247; assembly: GCF_030733765.1. Lineage (NCBI taxonomy): Bacteria > Pseudomonadati > Pseudomonadota > Alphaproteobacteria > Hyphomicrobiales > Stappiaceae > Roseibium > Roseibium sp. MMSF_3247. The sequence continues at coordinate 116,023 of NZ_JASHII010000003.1, read as the reverse complement.
GGTTTCATCGGTGCAGACATCAAACTGCCGGCATCCATCCTCTGTTGTGAGTGAGGCCTGCGCATTTTGGACCATCAACGGCAAGAACGCCTCGAACTGATCCGGTTTGATCTGAAATGTGACTGTCACAACAAACATCGATTGGTCCTTGCAATTACCTGAACAACCCAACCATACCCATAGTGAAGATCGGGAAATAGGTGACGAGCAGAAGCGCAAAAATCGCTGCCAGGTAAAGGTGAAGCATGCGGCGTGCGATGGACAGGACCCCCACGCCGGAGATGCGGGATGCGACATAGAGCGTTGCCCCGACCGGCGGAGTGAAAAGCCCGACTGCCACGTTACAGGTCATGATCACCCCAAGATGCACCGGATCTACCCCAAAGATTTTGGCGGTTGGCAGGAACAGGGGGGCGGTCAGCAAGATCGCCGGGACAGGATCGAGAACCAGTCCAAGGACAAGCAGAACGATGTTCACGAGAAGCAGGAACATCCATGGGCCGGTTGAGAACTCCTGTACGAAGCCGACCAGGATCTGAGGCATCTGCTCCAAAGTAATCAACCAGCCGAGTACTGTGGTGGCTCCGATAACAACCATGACTACAGAGCTGGTGACAAAGGAGTCGATCAGAAGGCGCGGCAGGTCCTTGATGTTGAAATCGCGATAGACGACTGTTGTCACCAAAAGCCCGTAGATCACGGCGAGCGCTGCAGATTCAGTCGGCGTGACCCAGCCGGTGAAAATGCCGCCCAGGATAAGCACCGGCATGAAGAGAGCTGGAGCTGTTCCGATGAACGACGAGGTCAGCTCCTTGAGGGTAGTTGTCCGGCCGCCGGGGTCGCAATTGGTTGATTTTCCAACATAATAGCACACGCCCATAAAGAAGGCGCCGAACAGAATGCCAGGCACCATGCCCCCAATGAAAAGGTCTGCGACCGAGACATTTCCGACAAAGCCGTAGATGAGCATCGGGATGGATGGTGGAATGATGATCCCGATGGTTCCAGCCGCTGCGACGAGACCAGCAGCGAAGGCTTTGTCGTAGCCCTCTCGGGACATGTTCTTGATCATTACCGAACCGATGGCCGCTGAATCGGCAATGGCAGAACCCGAAATGCCGCCAAAGATCATTGAAGCACCGACAACAACCATGCCGAGGCCACCCGCCATGAACCCGAAGGCAGCTCTTGCAAATCCAATGATCCTGAGCCCAACACCGCCGCGGCTCATCATTTCGCCCGCAACAATGAAGAGAGGGATTGCCAGGAAATGGTTCGGTTCCACGCCGCCAATGAAGTTCAGGAACAGCGCCTGAAGCGGGTATCCGAGATCGAATACGATTATTGGCAGGACTGCCGTAATCAGGATGGCCCAGACAAGGGGAATTCCAAGAAACACGGTGCTCAGAAAAACCGCGACGACAAACAACAGGATCATAGCAAGGCCTCGCCGCCATCAGAATGGGTGGAGTGGGGCACGACCGGATTCCGGATGTCGAACACCATGTTGAAGAGGTGGAAAATCAACGTCAGCGACATGCCGACCGGCATGGATGCGTAAAGCAGACCGACCGGCCAGTAGAGCACTGTTGTTTTTTGCGCCCATGTATGGATGGAGATGTTGTAGCCGGTGTAGATCAGGCTGATCAGGAGGCAGGTGATGATCACATCGATCCCGATCGACAAAACCCGTTGCATATGCACAGGCAACAGGTTTTCAACGATTTCGGTAACCCGCATGTGCGCCCCACGCGCAATCGCCGCGGCGCATCCGATAAAGGTGCTCCAAAGCAGCAGAAAGCTTGTCACTTCCAACGACCAGGCAAGGTCGAAGCCTGCAAACCCGCGCAAAGAGGCGTTGCAAAAGACCAGGGTGACGATGGCAAAACCGGCAAGCGCCAGGCAAAAGTCCACCATATGGCTGAGCCAGCGCAGCGCAGCCGGATAATGATCTCGGTAGTCCAAGGCAAAGTCTTTCAAGAGAGCGCCGGAACCGAAGCAACGTGTGCTTCAAGTTCCGGCCAGTTGACACCCAAAGGCTTGATCAGTTTTGGGCGGGAAGGGCTTCGCGGATGGCTGCTGCATCACCAAGAATGTTGTCAACGGCTTCTGTGCCGTAGACGTCCTTGGCCTTGGCATAAACCGATTGTACTGCCTCACGGAACGGGCCGATTTCCGGTACGCTCACGGTGGCACCTGCTTCCTGCATTTCCGTCAATTGGCTGTCGACCGAGCTTTGAACGAGTTGTCGGCTGAAAGCGGCAGATTCCGTGGCAGCTTTAAGGACCGCTGCCTGATCTTCTTCAGAGAAGGATTGCCAGGTCTTTTCGGCAACGGTCAGCGGAAGCGGGCTGTAAACATGACGGGTCAAGGTGATGTTTGGCGCCACTTCGTAGAACCGCAGCGATTTGATGGTGTCCACCGGGTTTTCCTGGCCGTTCACAATGCCCTGCTGGATCGCGAGGTAAACATCGGTGATCGGCATCACGACGGTCTGGAAACCGATGGCTTCCATGGACCAGCGGATCATGTCGTTCGGAAAGACCCGCATTTTCATGGATTCGGCATCTTTCGGAGATGTCAGGGGTTCGTTTGTCGTGAAGCTGCGGAAGCCGGCTTCCCACGTCGACAAAACGCGGAAACCCTTTTCCGGGAGTTTCTGGAACTCGCCTTGAAGCCACTCTGAGTTGTCATAGAGCTCCCAGCCTTGTTCGTACGTGTCGACAAGGAACGGCATGGCCGTAAGGTTCAGGCTGGGCAGATGGGTTGCGTAACTGCCGGTCGCTGACACCGTAAAATCAATACCGCCGAGCTGGAGGAGCTCGATTGCTTTCGGGTCGTTTGCGAGCTGCCCGGACGGGTAAATCTGCACTTCGTAACGGCCATCGGTGTATTCCGCGACTTTCTCGGCAAACAGTTCTGCAGCGGCCTGACGAGATCCACCTGGGTTGTCAGTGTGGCTGAAACGCAGCTTTTCCGCCGCATGCGCGCTGCTCAGTCCGATAGCCGCAACGGCAACGCCAGCCAGTAGCCGCCTCAAGAATTTCTTTTCCAACATTTCGGTCTCCTCCCGCGGCTCTCCTCAAGCCGTATTGGTTTGCACATTCATTTGCGTATACGCAATGCAATCCCTTGTCAACTTCACTCGTGTCGACTATCAAAAATACGGTGTGGCGGAGGTGACGCATTCAGGTGTCAACGTTTCAGTCGCGCTGGGCGGAGTGGATTGACAATGAACCAGAAGAAAAAAGAGACGCGGGGCCTACGGGTCGCTTGCCTGGGCGCTGGGTACTTCGCGCAGTTCCACTATGATGCCTGGCGCCGCACAGGCCGCGTGGCTCTTGTCGGTGCGTGTGATCAGGACTTGGAGAAGGCCAAGGAAACGGGGCTTGCAGCGTTTAAGGATCTCGCTGTGATGTTGAAAATGACATGTCCGGACCTTCTGGATATCATCACACCGCCTCCCACCCACATGGCAGCCATCAAGGCAGGAATTACACAGGGCGTGCGTGCAATTATCTGCCAAAAACCGTTTTGCACGTCACTTGAAGAGGCTGAGGAGGCAACCCGGCTTGCAGAGAAGGCCGGGGCAACTCTCGTCATTCACGAGAATTTTCGCTTTCAACCGTGGTACAGGACGTTCAAACACGCTTTGGACAGCGGGGTGCTTGGTGACGTCTTGCAACTGACCTTCCGCCTTCGGACAGGAGATGGACAAGGCCCGCGCGCCTATCTGGACCGACAGCCATATTTTCAGGACATGCCTCAGCTGTTGATCCATGAGACCGGCGTCCACTGGGTCGACACTTTTCGATATCTGCTTGGTGAACCGGAGGCGGTTTATGCGGACCTGCGGCGGCTCAATCCCGTCATCAAGGGAGAAGATGCAGGATTTTTCGTATTCGACTATCCGAGCGGTGTGCGGGCATTGTTTGATGGCAACCGCTTGCTGGATCACGCGGCTGAAAACTGCCGGACAACGCTCGGCGAAGCCAGCCTTGAGGGCACGGCCGGAACACTAACCCTGTCAGGAGATGGCAGTGTGACACTCCGCCCGTTTGGCAATTTGAAGGAAACGGTTCTTCTTCAACCGCAGCCTTGGCAAGGATTTGGTGGGGATTGCGTCAAGAACCTGATCACCCATGTCGTTGACGGGGTGCTCGACGGAAAACCACTTGAAAATGAGGCGAGAGACTACCTAAAGGTGATTGCGCTCGAAAAGATGATCTACGAGGCTGACCGCCAGGGCCGAAAAATCCGAGACGTTGCATATGCTTGACCCATCGAAACCGAAAACCATCACCACTCAGGCCATGGAGAAGATCCGTCAATTGATCTTCGACGGCGAACTCGCTGCCGGATCCGATCACCTGGAAAGTGAGTTGGCAGGCCGTTTGGGGATGTCACGGACGCCGGTTCGGGAAGCCACCTTGATGCTCGCGCAACAGGGGCTGTTGGAGGTACGCCCAAGAAAAGGCGTGCGGATTGCGACCTTGTCCCTGACAGATATGGAAGAGATCTATGCGGTTTTGACGGAACTGGAGAGCCTGGCGGCGGAAGAAGCTGCAAGGAAGCACTACTCCAAGGCGGATCTGGCTGACCTAAAAGCGTCTATTGAGGCGATGGACAAGGCTTTGAGCGATGAGGATCGTGATGCCTGGGCCGAAGCGGATGACGCTTTCCATACAGAACTGGTGCGTTTGGGAGGGAATTCACGCGTACAGAACATCGTTTCAATGATGGCGAACCAGGTGCGCCGGGCGCGGGCGATGACGCTCTACATCCGGCCACTCCCGATCAAATCCAACCAGGACCACAGGGCTGTCTATGATGCGATCCGGACGGGTGACGCTGCAAACGCCCGTGAACAGCACCGCCTCCACCGGCGTCACGCCCGAGAAGTCCTGATCGATCTCTTGAAAAAGCATCGTCTCTTCCAGCTTTGAACGTCAAGGCAAAGGAGTTGTTTTTTTCAGCTTTCGTCTCCGACCAACTCCGGTTGGATTGCATGTTGAGTTTGCGTTGGAGCCACGAAGGCTACTCGCCATCTCAGACAGTGCTTTCGAGCCATTTCCTGAATGTTTCTGCATCTTGTGATGCGGGGTTTGTTTCAACGAAATAGGCTTCGTTGGCATCGATGGTGATTGGGCTAACTGGGACAACAGACCCGGACTGAACAGCTTGCCGGGCGAGGGTTTCGTTTACGAGGCATATGCCGTTTCCGTTGCTTGAAAGATCCAGAGCGGCGCCGTAGGAGTCCACATAAATGGACGGCTCAGCACAGCTGATGCCCGTTGCCGTCCTCCACTTGGACCAACCGCCTGAAATCCCGACTGCGTCGATGACCGGGCTCGTGTCCCATGATGTGACCATCTGGCTGGGTGCGAGTGCAATCAGTTTGTCGCTGCCAAGCAGTGCGGCATTGGGTCCTGCCTGTTTCCGTGAGCCGAAACTGATGATGACATCCGCAAGCGAGCGGCTGAATTCATCGGGCCAAATGGCCCCAATAAACCGCAGCGCAGTGTCCGGATGTGCGGCCCGAAAGGCTGGGAGCGTTGGGCCGATCACCCATTGAAGCACACTAACGGAAACGGAAACTGTCAAAAGCTTCTTCGGTTGATCGGGAATGAAAGATTGTGTGGCGGCCGTTAGCGTGTCTAAAGCCGCATCGACTTGGGGAAGCAGCCGCCGGCCATCATCGGTCAATGCCAAACCTCTGGCTTTCCTCTCGAACAACGGCACACCCAACTTGGTTTCCAGCGCCTTGATCTGTTGACTGACAGCGGATTGGGTCATGCCGATTTCATCCGCCGCCGCCGTAAAACTAAGGTGCCGGGCTGAGGCTTCAAATGCGCGAAACCAGTTCAGCGGAGGCAGTGCAGTGGCCATGTATAACATATCCATAAGTCGAACTAATACCTAAGCCTCAAAATCATTCGTTTGTGCCGATTGTCAAGCATCAGGATACTTCCGGCTCACCACCGAGAGTGTGGACGGGAGGGCCTTGGATGCAGCCGGAAATCCGGAAAATCGTTGCTTATGAAGAAGAGATCCTGATCGAGGGGTTCAGGGCAACCGAACGACCATGGCACGTGTTCGCGGTTGCCGCGGTGGTCAAGAACCCGTGGGCCGGCCGGTTTGTTGAGGATCTGAAACCGGAGGTTTTGGCGTTTGGCCCTGTCCTCGGTGAATTGCTCACCGACCGGATCCTGAAGCTCGGCGGCAGCGGAGAAGCAATCGAAGCCTACGGAAAGGCAGCCGTTGTTGGCCTTGACGGAGAAATCGAACATGCATCCGGGCTGATCCATACGCTGAGGTTCGGCAATTTTTATCGGGAAGCAGTCGGCGCCAAATCCTATCTCGCCTTCAGCAATACCCGGGGACCGGCAAACGCTCCGATCATGATCCCGCTCATGGACAAGAACGATGCGGGAAGGCGGTCCCACTATCTGACAATCCAGTTTTCGATCCCCGACGCCCCGCGCGCCGATGAGGTTGTGGTTGCGCTCGGTGGAGCAACATCGGGCCGTCCGTTCCACCGGATCGGTGACCGGTATCAGGATTTGAAGGAGATGGGCCGTGATCTGGACAACCCGGCCGCGGTCTGATCAGGGCGGACTGGCCTGCATCAAGGAAGGCGAGGGGCCTCGTGTCCTTCTTCTCCACGGTGTCGGTTTGCAGGCCGATGCCTGGGCGGCCCAAGTGCCTGATCTTAAGTCCCGTTTTCAGGTGATAGCACCGGATATGCCAGGCCACGGCCATAGTGGCCACCTGGAAGGACCAGCCGCCTTATCAGACTATTCGGACGCGGTTGCCCAATTGATGGATAGGCCCACCGTTGTGGTCGGACACTCCATGGGGGCCATGATCGCTCTCGACATGGCTGCGCGTCATCCGGAATTGGTCGCAGGCGTCGCCGCAGTGAATGCCATCTACCGGCGCTCTGATGCCGCCAAACAAGCAGTTCTGCATCGCGCGGAAAATTTGGGGTCTGAAACAGTTCCAAATCCGGAGCCGACACTTGATCGCTGGTTCGGGATAGAGCCATCGGAAGCCCGCAATGCTTGCGAGGCCTGGCTGCAAGGTGCCGATCTTCACGGTTACCGGACTGCATATGAGGTGTTTGCCAGGGAAGATGGACCGTCTGATCAGGCACTCATATCTCTCAAGTGTCCGGCATTTTTCATGACCGGCAGCCTTGAGCCGAATTCCACACCCGCGATGTCACAGGCCATGGCCGCCTTGGCTCCGAAGGGGCGCGTGCAGGTGGTCGAAGACGCGGCCCACATGATGCCGATGACGCACCATGACGAAGTGACCCGGGCTTTGCTGGCTTTTGCAACGGAGTGCCATTCATGAAACCGATCGACCCGAAAGAACTGCGCGGCGCCTTTGGCCGTTTCATGACCGGGGTTACGGTGGTGACTACCCGCAGGGCTGACGGAACGCCTGTCGGGTTCACCGCGAACTCCTTCACTTCCGTGTCACTGGACCCGCCATTGCTGCTTGTTTGCCCTGGCAAGTTCCTCTCAAGTTACGACGCATTTGCGGAGTGCGAGCAGTTTTGTGTCAGCATTCTTGAGGAAGGCCAGACTGAGGTTGCAAACACCTTTGCCGGATACAAGGGAGACCGTTTTGCCAAAACGCCGCATGACTTTGATGCCGACGGCATACCCTTTCCGGTTGGCGCACTCGCGCGGTTTTCATGCAAGACCCGCCAAACGGTTCCCGCCGGCGACCATGTGATCCTGATTGGTGAGGTCATCGGTTTTGCGCAAAAGCCCGGTCAAGGGCTTGGGTACGCCGATGGTCAGTTCTTCAGTCTCGGTTGGGAGCGCTGCGCGCGCGACCCGGCCGCAAGAGTGAATATCGCCGGGGCACTTGTCCGCCATGAGGGGCGGGTCTTGCTTGAAAAGACACCAGACGGTTACCGGCTGCCGGAATGTTCCGTTCCGGACAAGACCGGCCTTCGCAAAGCTCTTCAGGCCACACTTCAAGACAACGGCGTTTCAGCAAGTTTTGGCGCTGTCTACTCCGTTTTTGATGATGCGGATGCATCGATGCATTTTGCCTATCTGCTGGCGCAGGCAACCCATGTTGCTCCAGACACGAAACTGACCGCGGTGCCTCCCGAAGAGTTGGCTGCTCTGACGTATGCCAGTCCGCCGCTTGCGAGCATGATGGCCCGTTATGCCCGGGAATGCGCAACAGGCAATCTCAATTGTTATCTCGGGGACGCCATGACCGGAGAAATTCACACGCTTTCGGAGGGAGTCTGAACATGGAATTTTCCCTGTTTGCTCACATGGAGCGGCTTACGCCGCAACAGCCGCATGAGATCCTCTATGAGGAGTTTGTGTCTCTATGCAAACTGGCGGATGAGGGCGGTATGCGCGCCATCTGGACCGGTGAGCACCATGGCATGGAATTCACGATTGCACCCAACCCGTTTTTAACACTCGTGGACCTGGCGCATCATACGAAGAATGCACGCCTTGGAACCGGAACCGTCATTGCACCGTTCTGGCATCCCATCAAACTGGCGGGGGAGGCCGCAGCGGCCGACTTGATGACCGGCGGCCGGATCGAGCTGGGTATTGCTCGTGGTGCTTATTCCTATGAATATGAGCGATTGATGCCGGGCCTCGACCCTTGGGAGGCAGGGCAACGCATGCGGGAGACAGCCCCGCTGCTTCGTCCCTTGTGGCAAGGCGATTGCGCGCATGACGGCGGCTACTATGCGTTCCCTCCAACCACGTCTGCGCCAAAGCCTCTGCAGGAAAACGGCCCGCCAATCTGGATTGCAGCTAGAGACCCGAACAGCCATGAGTTCGGTGTGCATCAAGGCTTCAATATTCAGGTGACACCGCTTTGGCAGGGCATGGAGGAGATCGAAACACTGATGGGCCGGTTCAATGACGCATGCACAAGTCATGACGGTCCGAGGCCCAAGATCATGTTGTTGCACCACAGTTATGTGGCGTCTGATTCTGAGGATGCAGTTCTGGCAGCCAAGGAACTCTCGCGGTTCTACTGCTATTTCGGCGCCTGGTTTCAGAACAAGCGTGCTGTTTCCCAAGGATTGATTGAAAACCTTTCTGAAGATGAATTAGCTGCCAACAAGATGATGGCCCCGGAGAACATGGCCCGGGATTTGACAATCGGTACGGCGCAGGACGTCATCGACCGCATCAAACGCTATGAAGATCTGGGATACGATGAATATTCGTTCTGGATCGACAGCGGCATGAGTTTTGAACGCAAGCAGCTCTCGCTGCGGCGGTTCATTGACGACGTCATGCCAGCGTTCGGTTAGGAGAGAACATGCAGCACTATCAGCTTTTTATCGATGGCCAGCGCTGTGAGGGCTCCAACGGTCAAATCCTGCATACTGAGAACCCGGCGACGGGTGAGCCATGGGCCTCGTTCGCCTGCGCGGATACAAGGGATGTGAACCGAGCCGTTGGAGCTGCCCGAAGAGCTTTGGAGGATCCTGCATGGCGTGACCTCACCCAGACACAGCGCGGCAAGTTGCTGTTCAGGCTGGCGGAATTGGTTGAGGCCCACGCGGAAGACCTCGGGAGACTGGAAACAACCGACAGCGGAAAGCTGCTCGCCGAAACCCTCTCGCAGACACAGTATGTCGGCGATTTTTATCGGTACTATGCAGGGCTCGCGGACAAGATCGAAGGATCTGTGCTTCCTATCGATAAACCGGACATGCATGTGTTCACCAAACGGGAGCCGGTTGGGGTTGTTGCTGCTGTCGTCCCCTGGAACGCCCAGATGTTCTTAACGGCAACCAAACTCGGGCCGGCACTTGCTGCAGGGTGCACCGTAGTTTTGAAGGCTTCGGAAATCGCGCCCATACCCATGCTGGAGTTTGCCTCACTGATCGATAAAGCAGGATTTCCGCCGGGGGTTGTCTCCGTCATTACGGGAGATGCTGAGAACTGTGCCATTCCGTTGACCCGGCACCCGGATGTCGACCGGATTGCCTTTACCGGCGGACCGGAAACAGCCCGGCATGTTGTGCGCAATTCAGCTGAAAATTTTGCAGTCACCAGTCTGGAACTCGGCGGCAAGTCTCCGGTTCTGGTGTTTGACGATGCGGATCTTGATGGCGCCGCAAACGGCTTGATTGCCGGAAATTTTGGTGCATCGGGTCAAAGCTGTGTAGCCGGATCCCGTGCGCTGGTGCAACGGACGGTGTTTGAAGCACTGATCGACAAGATCACGGAAAAGGCAGCCCACATCTCGGTTGGTGATCCTCTCGAGGCTGCAACACATGTCGGCCCGCTTTGCACAAATGCGCAGATTGAAAAGATCAAGGTCACGCTGAACAAGGCAATAGAACAAGGTGCCGAAATCCGCCTTGGCGGTGCGCCGCTTGAGCGCTCGGGCAATTACATGGCACCGACGCTGGTGGCCTGCCCGAACCCGGACATCGAAACACTGAAGGTGGAGATGTTCGGGCCGGTCATGTCGCTCTTGCCGTTCGACACGGAAGACGAGGCTATCGCGCTTGCAAATGACACGCCGTATGGCCTTGCGTCTGGAATCTTCACGCGGGACGTTGCCCGCGCACATCGCGTGTCATCCAGCCTGCGGGCGGGGATCTGCTGGGTCAACACCTATAGAGCGATTTCGCCAATCGCCCCGTTCGGTGGGTTCAATCAATCCGGATACGGACGCGAAGCGGGCATTGAGGCCGTCCTGGACTACACCCGTACAAAGACCGTCTGGATCAACACCTCCGGTGAACCGATGGCCAATCCGTTCGTCATGCGTTGACGGTAGAAACTTACCATTTACCGGTGTGATGAGAGTCCCGGCGGGCAAACGATCGTCAAACTGACACCGGTCTGCCGGTTTCGAGTGACTTAGCCGCCGCATCTGCCAGGATCTGCGCGCGCAGACCGTCCTCAATGCTGGGTGATGGCTCTCTTCCGTTGTTCAGACAGTCAATGAAGTGGGTGACTTCCGCCAGATAAGCCGCTTCATACCGCTCTAGAAAGAAATGCTGGGCAGGAGCTCTTGCAAAGCCAGTTTGGGTTGCCATCTCGACCGTGTTTTCCAGGATGTTTTCTGCCCTCAGCATGCCTTTTGAACCGTGCACTTCCAGACGCTGGTCATAGCCGTATGCTGCCCGCCGCGAGTTTGAAATCTGGCAGATCTTTCCGCTTTCCGTTGTCAGCGTGACTGCCGCGGTATCCACATCACCCGCCTTGCCAATTTCCGGATCGACCAGGGAGGAGCCAACCGCGAAGACCGTGACGGGCTCTTCGCCGAGGATAAACCGGGCCATGTCGAGGTCATGGATCATCATATCCCGGAACAGGCCGCCAGATGTTCTGATGTAGTCGATCGGCGGCGGGGAGGGATCGCGGGACAAAATGGTGACCAGCTCGACATCGCCAATGTCACCACCGGCAATCCGGCTTTGCAAGTGTGCAAAGTTGGGGTCGAACCGGCGATTGAAGGCCGTCAGGAACATGACGCCGTTTTCGTTGACCACCTCAACGCAGTCTCGCACCCGCACAGAGGACAGGTCGACCGGTTTTTCGCAGAAGATCGCTTTCTTCGCCCGTGCTGCCTGATGGATCAGGTCGTAGTGGGTCGTCGTTGGCGTGCCGATGATGACGGCGTCAATGTCATCGCTTTCGATGATGGCGGTGGCCTCACTCACCTCTGCGCCGGTTGTTGTCGCAAGCGCCTGAGCGGGTGCGTCGAACGCATCTGCCACCGCCACCAGCTTCGCGTCCGCAGACGCCTGAATGGCGCGTGCGTGCACCTGGCCGATGCGCCCGCATCCGAGCAAACCAAATCTCACCATTTCTTATTCCTTGGGCTCGTTCTTGGATGGGCCACCGAAGGCCTTGAGAACAGTGCGGGTCGCTGCGACCATCGGATCATGTGTTTCTGATAAGATCGTCACCCGGTCAAACCGGTCCGGATCGCGATTGACTGCGTCCCGCATCGCAGTTCCGAAGGCCTTTCGCAGCTCGGTACCGATGTTGAATTTGCAGATGTTCGTGTTTCTGGCGAGCTTTTGCCGCTGATCGACAGGGACACCGGAGCCCCCATGGATGACCAGCGGGACTGTGGTTCGCGCCTGGATCGCGCTGATGCGAGCCTCGTCCAGTCCGCCTTCCTTGTTTTCCTGAAGATGAACATTGCCGACCGAGATCGCCATGGCGTCCACGCCGCTGTCTACCGCGAATTTTTCAGCATCCGCAGGGTCCGTGCCTTCAGAAGCATCCCCTTGCGCATATCCGACAAAGCCGATTTCCCCCTCGCACGATATCCCGGCGGAGTGCGCTAGTTCCGCAATCCGCGCGGTTTCGTCGATGTTCTGGGAAAGCGGTTTGCGCGAGCCGTCATACATCAGCGATGTGAAACCACTGTCGAGCGCTTGCTGGCATTCCTCGAATGTGTAGCCGTGATCAAGATGTGCCACCACGGGAATGGTTGCCCCTTCCGCAAGATGCCGGAACATCGCCCCCAAAACGGGAAGAGGAGTGTGCTTGCGGCAAGAGGGGCCTGCCTGCAAGATCACCGGAACACCTTCTTCTTCGGCGGCGGCCACATAGGCGCGCATGTCTTCCCAGCCGAGCGTCACCAGACCGGCGACGGCATAACCGTCTTTCAAGGCCGGTTGAAGGACTTGGCTCAGTGTTGCCAGTGTCATTTGAACTTGGCCACCATGTCCTTGATCCCGGGGATCGTCTCGACCTGATAGGCATGGGTCGGTTGGAAATACTGCACCAGTGAACGTTGGCTAAGGCCGCCCAGAATTGTGAAGTAATACATCTCGTACCCGGGCATGACGGCGCAGGGGTGGTAACCCTTGTCGATCATGAAGGTCGAGCCGTCCATCAGCTGATAGGCTTCTCCGGGAACACCCTCTTCGCGCTGAAGGATCTGAACACCTGAGCCGTGTTTTGGCCGGAAGCGGAAGTTGTAGGTCTCGTCGTGCCGTGTTTCATGCGGCAGACGGTCGGTGTCGTGTTTGTGGGCCGGAAAGCCGGACCAGCCGCCCTGGCCAACGGTGAAAAGTTCGCTGACCAGCAAACGGCCCACCTTGCCGTGTTGTTTTTGTCCAAGGATGTGCTTGATCTTGCGGTGGGTCTTGGTGTCGTCCGAGCCGTACTGGACAAGGTCGATGCCATCGACGCGCACATCGAACGGCTCCAGCACTTCGTCGTACCTTGCGCCCGCGATGAATGTCTCCGTTTCATCGGAGGTGCAAATGATCGTCACCTTGGCCCCAACAGGGATGTAGACGCCTTCAGGCTCCCCGTCCCAGACATCTTCGCCGCGGTTGCCGAGCTTGTCGAATGTGACGCCCTCGACCTCAACGGTCACCGTACCGGTCGCAGGCACGATGCAGGTTTCATAGCCGGGCACCTGATAGTGGAACGCCTCGCCTTTCTTGAGCTTGACGATGTTGAAGTAGTTCAGCGGAACGGTCGGATTGTCGATGTCCACGATCGGCTTGTTCTGGTTGTCATGCGGCGCGATATGCATGGAATGGTCCTTTCAGACTGGATCAGCGGGCGAGAAATCGGGATCGAATTCACGCCTGAAGCTGTTCGCACTTAAAGTGGTCGAGCATCTTTGAGCGTTTTCATCAAAACGTCCGATGCTCTTGTGTCGGGCCAGGATGCGAGGTCAAGAAGGCCTCCAGCTCGGCTTTGTTCGGCATGGCGGGAGCGCAACCGGGTTTGGCAACAACAATAGATGCACAAGCGGACCCGCGGAGAATGGCTTCCTTGAGCTCAAAACCATCTGCGATGGACGTCATGAGGCCGCTCATGAAACTGTCGCCCGCGCCATTGGGTTTGAGAGCCTCAACGGGGTAGATGCCCGTTCTGAACTCGCCATCGCGGGTGATGGTGATCGCTCCAGCTTCACCCATCTTGTAGATCACCAGCTCGGCTGTTGTGCGCACGAGTTCCCGGGCTTTCTCCAGTCCCTTGTCATAATCTCCGGCCATGAAGCCAAACTCCTCGTCGTTGCCGACGATCATGTCGCATTGCGCGGCTGCACGCGACAGAACATCAGCGGCGACGTCGGCCGACGGCCAGGAGTAAGGCCGATAGTCGACATCAAAGATCAGGGGCAGGTTTGCAGCCTTTGCAAGGTCAAAGGCCTTGAAGGTCGCGCTTCGCGAAGGCTCTGCCGCAAAGACAGTGCCGGCGGTGATCAGCGCGCCATATTTTCCGTAATCAACGCGGCTTACATCGTGCTCATCCATTTGAAAGTCGGCTGCACCATTGCGGTAGATGACATTGCGGTGCCCTTCCACCACAGACTCGTAGAAAGCAAGCGAATTGCGGTATTCACCGCCAACAGGCGTGACGTGCTCCGTATCAACGCCGTAGTGCTTCAGCTGCCCAATGCAGTAGCTGCCAACGCTGTCGTCCGAGACCCGGGTCACCAGTGCAGCCTGGCCGCCAAGCTTGCAGATGCCGGCGCCTATATTGGCGGCTGATCCGCCGAGACCGACGCCGAGCCGCTCAGCATCTTCAGCCCGCACCCCGGCATCGGTGAAAAAGTCGATCCCGGCGCGTCCCACCACAACGAAATTGTTCCGGGCAATCGCTTCAAGAAGCATCAGACCCCCCGGCGCTGTTTCGGGCGCGTGGACTCCCAGTCCTCATGTGCAGCCCGCACATTGTCGCTCGATGTCACATGCGGGGTTCCAACCTCCCACCAAGTATGTCCTTCGGCTGTCCAGCCTTCATAGGCATCAACCTTCATGCAAATGACGTAGGTTTTATTGGCTGCCTTGGCCCGCTTGAAGGCCTCCCCAAGTTCACCCGGATTGGACACCGTTTCCGCGTGCGCGCCCATGGACGCAGCGTGGGCCTCAAAGTCGACGGCGAATGGTTCTGGAACGGTTGGACAATCCGCAATGAGATTGTTGAAGCTCTCATTGCCGGTGTTGTTTTGCAGTTTGTTGATTACCGCAAACCCGCCGTTGTCGAGCACCAGAACGATCAATTTTTTGCCGGTCAAAACGGATGAGTAGATATCCGAGTTCATCAGCAGATAAGAGCCGTCACCGGTAAAGATGATCGTGTCCTTGTCCGGTTCGCGCTCGGACTGGGCAATGCGTGCGCCCCAGCCACCGGCAATCTCGTATCCCATGCAGGAATAGCCAAATTCGACATCAACTGTGCCGATGTCGAGGGTTCTCCAATTGGCCGTTACTTCCGCCGGCAGGCCGCCGGCCGCGGCAACAACGCGATCCCGGGGATCGCAGAGTTCGTTGACCACACCAATTGCCTGGGCATAGGAGTTTGGACGATTGCCATAAGACACGTTGTCAGCAACGTATGCGTCCCAGGCTTTCCGTTCTTCACCCGCAGTCCCGGTCCAGTCCGAAGGTGTCTTGTAGTCCGCACAAGCCTCACCCAAGGCCAAAAGTCCGAGTTTTGCGTCGCCGACAACAGGGGTCGACATGTGTTTGCCAGCGTCATGGCGGGCTGCGTTGATCGAAATGAAACGGGCCTCGTGGGCAAAAGCGGTCCAGGATCCTGTGGTGAAATCCTGAAGGCGGGTGCCAATCGCAAGAATGACATCTGCTTGTTCCGCCAGATTGTTAGCGCTGTTTGATCCTGTTACGCCAATCGGGCCGGCGTTCAAGGGATGCGTTGCCAGGAGATTGGCGCGGCCAGCAATGGTCTCGACCACCGGGATCTGGTGCTTTTCCGCAAACGCCGTGAGTTCGCTGACCGCGCAACTGTATTGGACGCCGCCACCGGCAATGATCAGCGGGCGCTTGGCCGTCTTCAGCAGGGCTGCCGCATCGACAATTTCCCGCTCGTCGGGGGAACTCCGGCGGATGCGATGTACCCGCCGCTCAAAAAAGCTTTCCGGATAGTCATAGGTCCAGCCTTGCACATCCTGGGGAAGGCCGAGAAATGCAGGGCCGCAGTCGCCCGGATCCAGCATCGTCGCAAGAGCGGCGGGGAGCGACTGAATGACCTGCGCCGGATGCGTGATCCGGTCCCAATAGCGGGTTACCGCCTTGAACGCATCATTGACGCCAAGTGTCGGGTTGTTGAAGTGCTCAAGCTGCTGCAGCACCGGGTCGGGCAGGCGGGTGAGAAAGGCATCACCGCACAACATCAGCATGGGCAAGCGGTTGGCATGGGCCAGCGCGGCAGAACTGAGAAGGTTCGACGTGCCAGGGCCAGCACTGGCTGTGCAGAACATGAACCGCTGCCGCAGCCACTGCTTGGCGTAGGCGGCTGCAGCAAACCCCATGCTCTGCTCGTTTTGTCCACGATAGAGGGGTAGCTCTTCCTGGTGATTGTAAAGGGCCTCACCAAGGCAGGTCACGTTACCATGGCCGAAAATGCCAAAGCCGCCGCCGCAAATACGTATGTCCTTGCCGTCGACCTCGATAAACTGATTTGCCAGGTAGCGGACAATGGCCTGCGCAGTTGTGAGCTGAACCGTCTTGGAGCTCATCCAGGTCTCTCCCTGTAACGTGTTTTCTCGCAAGGCATTCGATTGATGCTTGCGCGTTGTTGGTTCTCAAGATACAAATTTTGCAACCGGTTGCAAATCTTTTTCGAAAGAGGCAAAACGAAAACCGGAAACGGGAGTGAGGCATGGCGGAAATCGGGATCGGTATCCTGGGCGGAGGCTACATGGGAAAGGCGCATGCCGTTGCCATGTCTGCCGTCGGTGCTGTTTTCAACACCGCGTTGCGGCCGCGGCTTGAAATGGTTGGTGCAAGTTCACTCGCGTCTGCTGAAAAGTATCGTGATGCCTTCGGTTTCAACCGCGCTGCCGCCAATTGGCAGGAGCTTGTCGAAGATCCAAGGGTCGAAGCGATTGTAATCGCATCCCCACAGTCCACTCACCGGGATATCGCCGAAGCCGCATTTTCGTTGAACAAGCCTGCTCTGTGCGAAAAGCCAATGGGCGCAAGCCTGGAGGATTCGGAGGCCATGGTCGCAGCTGCGGAGAAAAGCGGCTGTGTGAATATGGTCGCCTACAACTATATCCGCACGCCAGCGAGCCAGTACGCCCGCAAACTTATCGCAGATGGTGTCATTGGCGACATCACATGGTTTCGCGGTGAGCATACCGAGGATTTCTACGCGGACCCGAAAGCTCCGGCGTCCTGGCGCACAGAGGGTGATGCGAACGGAACCATGGGCGATCTCGCACCCCACATGATCAACGCTGCGCTTGCGCTGGTTGGCCCGGTGCGCAGCGTCATGGCGGAAATCGAACGGGTTCATGAAAATCGTCCTGGCGGCAAGGTAACGAACGACGACCACGGTCAGATGATGACGCGCTTCGAAAACGGAGCGATGGGACACATGTACTTCAGCCGGATCGCGACTGGCCGGAAGATGGGCTACGCCTACGAAATCACAGGAACAAAAGGGGCTATCCGTTTCGATCAGGAAGACCAGAATGCTCTTTGGCTGTATCTCATGGATGACAAGGAAGCGGACCGCGGATTCCGCAAGATCCTAACGGGCCCTGCGCATCCAGATTACGAACCCTTTTGCCAAGGTCCTGGGCACGGCACGGGCTATCAAGACCAGATCATTATTGAAGCCAAGGATTTTCTGGAGGCGATCCACTCGGGCACATCGGTATGGCCAACCTTCCGGGATGGTCTGGCCGTTAAACACATTGTGGAAGCGGCCATGGAATCCTCGCGGACCAAAAGCTGGCAACCCTTGGAAAGAACTTAAAATCACTGTTTGAAAGGCTCGCAAGATGAGCATTAGAATTGGCAATGCGCCGTGTTCATGGGGCGTTGAGTTTCCTGACGATCCACGCAATCCGGCCTGGAAGGCGGTGCTGGAGGAGTGCTCTGGAGCGGGATACAAGGGCATTGAACTGGGACCTGTCGGATTTATGCCGGAAGACCCTGCAGTCCTTTCGGAAGCCCTTGCGCAGTACGACCTGGAGCTGATTGGCGGCGTCGTGTTCCGGCCATTTCATGACCCGGATGCCTGGGAGAACGTTCTTGATGGAACGCACCGGACGGCCAAGGCGCTGGTGGCGCATGGCGCCCAGCATATGGTTCTGATCGACTCCATTTCCCCGCGTCGCGCCCCGACGGCTGGACGGCCAGAAGAAGCTGAGCAGATGGATGCTTCCGAATGGGCCGCTTATCGGGACCGTATCGCTGAAGCGGCCAAAATAGGCACCGAAGACTATGGCCTGACCGTCGGAATTCATGCGCACGCGGCTGGTTTCATGGACTTCGAGCCGGAACTTGAACGGCTGTTGGACGAGGTCGATGAGAAGTATCTGAAGATTTGTTTTGACACCGGCCACCATTCTTATGCCGGGTTTGACCCCGTCGCGTTCATGGAGCGCAACATCGGGCGTATCTCCTACGTGCACTTCAAGGACATCGACCCGAAAGTTAAGGCCGATGTGGTCGCCAAACGGACAGGCTTCTACGATGCCTGCGGGCAGGGCATCTTCTGCAATCTCGGCGACGGGGATGTCGACTTTCCAAAGGTGCGACAGATCCTTCTCGATAACGGGTTCCAGGGATGGTGCACTGTGGAGCAGGATTGCGACCCGACGCTCGATGTGTCGCCGATCAACGATGCTCGGGCGAACCGCGAGTACCTGGAATCCATCGGTTTCAATTGAGGGCAGGACCAATGGCACGATTGAATTGGGGCATGATTGGCGGCGGTGAAGGCAGCCAGATCGGACCAGCGCATCGGCTTGGGGCCGGGCTTGATGGCGCGTTTTCCTTTGTTGCAGGTGCGCTGGATCACCGGCCAGAAGCGGGCCGGGAATATGGTCAGCGGTTGGGGTTGGCGACTGATCGTGCCTATGGCGACTGGCGGGAAATGCTGGACGGCGAAAAGCGGCGCGACGACCGAGTCGATCTGGTCACAGTGGCAACTCCGAACGCAACCCATTTCGAAATCACCAAGGCTTTCCTTGAGAACGGGTTTCATGTCCTTTGCGAAAAACCGATGACCATGACGGTCGAGGAGGGTGAGGAAATTGTCCGGATTTCCAAAGGAACCGGGAACATCTGCGCGGTCAACTATGGCTATACCGGCTATTCACTGGTCCGGCATATGAGGGCCATGGTCGCGCGCGGAGATCTTGGAAAAATCCGTCTGGTCAAGGCGGAATTTGCACACGGGCACCATGCTGACGCGTCCGATGCTGACAACCCACGCGTTCGGTGGCGGTATGACCCGGCCCAGGCCGGGGTTTCGGCGCAATTCGCCGATTGCGGCATTCATGCGCTTCACATGGCGTCGTTTGTGGCGGGGCAGGAAGTGGAACGGTTATCCGCGGATACTGTGTCCTGCATTTCTAGCCGTGAGCTTGAAGATGATGCCATGGTGAACTTCCGAATGGACGGCGGAGCGGTTGGCCGGCTCTGGACGTCCTCTGTCGCGATTGGCCAGCAACACGGACTGACCCTTCAGATCTTTGGCGAAAAGGGCGGATTGCGGTGGTCCCAGGAGCAGCCCAACCAGCTCTACTGGATGCCGCTCAACGGTCGTTTAGAGATCATCGAGCGGGGGGAAGGGGGATTGTCGCCCGAGGCCGACAGGACATCGCGGGTAACCATCGGACATGCAGAAGGCATGCCGCTGGCATTCGCCAACATTTACACGGATCTCGCCGAAGCCATTCAGGCGCGGAAGGATGGGAGGGTTATGGATCCGGCTGCAGATCTTTATCCGCGGGCCGAAGATGGCCTGCGTTCAATGGCTGCGGTTTTTGCGGTCGCGGACAGCGGAAAACGGGAGGGCGTTTGGGTGGACGCCCGCCCGCCCATGTTCAGGTAAGCCTGCGATGCCTGCGTTTCTTGCGTCCGGTTTTATACAGTTAGGACACCGGGCGCAGGGTGCCGCGTTCGATCACTTCGCAAGGGAACAGCCGGGCTTCCGGATACCTGGCCGGGTCTTCGAGCATTGAGACAATCAGTTCCACAGAGGAATTGATGATTTGTTGAACCGGTTGGCGGATCGTCGTCAGATTGATGTTCTGCCAACCTGCCATTTCCATGTCGTTCAGGCCAATGATGCCGATATCGCCGGGAACATTCAGGCCGGCATCCTCAATCGCGCTCAACACCCCAATCGACAGAACATCATCGCCGCAAAAATAGGCTTCGGCGAGTGGGCGGATATCAAGAAGGCGCTGCATTTCCTCCCGGCCGGCCTCAAAGGAATAGGCCTTCGCGTAGCTCACTGTCATTTCCATGTCTGGATGCCGGGAAATCTCTTCGGAGAAGCCTTTGAATCTGTCCTGCGTAGATGTTGCCGTGTCTGGACCGCCGAGAAACGCGACATGCTTGTAGCCACGTTTGGCGAGTTCCAGTGCTGCCATCCGGCCGCATTCTACATTGTCGATGCCGACCACATGGAATTCAGGTGCGGTCGAATAACGTCCGAAGCTGTTCACCACAGGCACTCCGGCATCCTTGAAAGCCTTGGAAAACCCTGGTGGCAGGGTGGACGAGGCAACGACCACGCCGTCGACTGAGTACTGCCGGAGCATGCGCACGGATGCTTCCGGGTCGGTCTCATCGGACAGATTTACCAGAAGCGGCCGCAATCCCACGCCCTGAAGCTTGCGCGTAAACTGGTCGAAGACTTCCAGAAAGATCGGATTGTGAAAGTTGTTGGAAACCAGGCCGATTAGTTTTGTGCGTCTGGTGGTCAGTCCACGGGCCAGAATGTTCGGCGTATAGCCAAGCTTTGTGGCCGCTTTCTCAACTTTGCGGCGGGTCTTGTCTGAAACGGATGCGCCGTCAGTGAAGGTGCGCGATACCGCAGAGCGTGACACGCCTGCAAGTTCGGCAACTTCTTTCAAGGTAACGGTCATCGGTCCATCAATCCAAACAGTTAGATTAGGTGTCTTACCTCAACAGGCCTCAGCGATCAGTATGAATTTTCGATTTCCATTTTGCAACCGGTTGCAAAATGGGTCGGATCATGTTTTTCTGAAAATGAGAGAGGGCTTCAAGCCGCTCTTTGACCATGAAAATGGCAATCCTTGGGAGGAAGGAATGAAATCTACCCTTAAGTCGCTGCTGCTTGCCGCAGCGGTCATTGCTGCTCCGCTTGCCGGGGCTCAAGTCGCATCAGCCGAAGGTGAAAAGTATATTCTCGTCAGCCACGCGCCGGACAGCGACAGCTGGTGGAACACCATCAAGAACGGCATCGCCCTTGCCGGCGATCAGATGGGCGTTGAAGTCGAGTACCGCAATCCACCGACCGGTGACCTTGCGGATATGGCACGCATCATCGAGCAAGCCGCGGCTTCAGGGCCGAATGGTATCATCACGACATTGTCCGATCCGGACGTTTTGTCCGGGCCAATCAAGGACGCTGTGGCATCTGGCATTGATGTCATCATCATGAATTCCGGCACACCGGACCAGGCCCGTGAAGTCGGAGCCTTGATGTATGTCGGTCAACCGGAATATGACGCCGGCCATGCAGCGGGCCTGCGCGCCAAGGGAGATGGCGTGACAAGCTTCCTGTGTGTGAACCACTACATCAGCTCGCCGTCTTCGACTGAGCGCTGCCAGGGATTTGCGGATGGACTTGGTGTGGAGCTGGGTGATCAGATGATCGACAGCGGCCAGGATCCGGCTGAAATCAAGAACCGTGTTCTCGCTTACCTCAATGCTAACCCGGATACCGATGCCGTTTTGACGCTTGGTCCGACCAGTGCGGATCCGACCTTGCTGGCGCTGGATGAGAACGGCATGGCCGGCGACATCTACTTCGGTACATTCGACCTTGGTGAGAACATCGTTGAGGGCATCAAAAGCGGTGTCATCAACTGGGGGATCGATCAGCAACCGTTCCTGCAGGCTTACCTGCCGGTCGTGGTTCTGACTAATTACCATCGCTATGGCGTTCTGCCGGGCAACAACATCAACTCCGGCCCGGGTTTCGTGACCAAAGACGGGCTGACCCTCGTTGAGAAGTTTGCCGGCGAATACCGCTGATTTCCGTAGGTATAGGGTGGCGCGTTGCGCCGCCCTTTTTCACGAACATCAAATCAAAAAATTGAGCCGGGGAGGGCCACATGACCGAGGCCAACGTGGCAGCGACTGCTGATGAGCGGGTAAAGCAGCAATCCAGCTTGCAAAAAGCCCTTATCCGCCCGGAGCTCGGCGGGATTTGCGGCACGATAATCGTATTTGCCTTGTTTCTTATTTTTGCCGGCGACAGCGGTATGTTCAGCGCTCAAGGGGTGATGAACTGGTCAACTGTTTCCGCGCAATTCATGATCATTGCCGTTGGCGCCTGTCTTTTGATGATTGCAGGCGAGTTTGATCTGTCGGTCGGGTCTATGATCGGCTTTTCCGGCATGATGATCGCCATCTTTACAGTGACGCTTGAGTGGCCTGTTTGGCAGGCGATCCTTGCCACCTTTGTCATGGCGCTCGCGATCGGAGCGTTGAACGGGTACATCGTGGTACGCACCGGACTGCCGAGCTTCATCGTAACACTTGCATTTCTGTTTATCCTACGCGGCTTCACCATCTATCTACCGCAAATCATCGAGCGCAAGACCATCATCGGCGGGGTCGACCGTGCGGCCGAGGGCGACTGGTTCGCAGCCCTGTTCGGCGGCAAGATCTTGACCGGTTTTTTCGCTTGGATGGGCGACGCTGGCATCATCGATGTGTTTGAGCGCGGCTCGCGCGCTGGGCAGCCGGTTGTCGAAGGCATCCCAATGCTGATCGTCTGGGCGATCGCATTGGTCATCGTTGGCCACATTATTTTGACCCGCACCCAATTCGGAAACTGGATCTTTGCAGCGGGCGGCGATGCGCAAGCAGCGCGCTATGTGGGAGTTCCGGTCAACCGCGTCAAAATCCTGATGTTTATGTTCACAGCCTTTTGCGCCACTGTCTTTGCAACGTGCCAGGTCATGGAATTCGGGTCGGCCGGGGCTGACCGTGGCCTACTAAAGGAGTTTGAGGCCATCATTGCAGTCGTGATTGGTGGCGCACTCCTGACCGGCGGCTACGGGTCGGTGATCGGAGCCGCGCTGGGCGCCTTGATTTTTGGCGTGGTCCAGCAAGGGCTCTTCTTTGCAGGCGTAGAGAGTTCGCTATTCCGGGTGTTTCTCGGCGTGATTTTGCTCTTTGCGGTGATCCTGAACACCTACATCCGCCGCATCATCACAGGGGAGAGATAAGATGACGTCCTCGCACGCTCCCATCATTCAAATGCAGGGGATTGAGAAGCATTTCGGTTCGGTGATCGCGCTGGCCGGTGTCTCGGTCGACATTTATCCGGGCGAATGCCATTGCCTGCTCGGCGACAACGGTGCCGGCAAGTCGACATTCATTAAGACCATGTCCGGTGTTCACAAGCCGACAAAAGGGGAAATCCTCTTCGAGGGACGGCCAATGCATTTTGCCGATCCGAGAGATGCAATCTCGGCCGGTATTGCGACCGTGTATCAGGATCTCGCGATGATCCCGCTTATGTCTGTCAGCCGGAACTTCTTTATGGGCAATGAGCCGATCCGCCGCCTCGGTCCGCTGAAGCTTTTCGATCATGACTACGCGAACCGGGTCACCATGGAAGAGATGCGCAAGATGGGCATCAATCTGCGCGGTCCGGATCAGGCAGTTGGAACCTTGTCCGGAGGTGAACGCCAGACCGTTGCCATCGCGCGCGCAGTTCATTTCGGAGCCAAGGTCCTGATCCTTGATGAGCCAACGTCAGCGCTGGGTGTCCGTCAGACGGCAAATGTCCTTGCGACCATCGACAAGGTGCGCAAACAGGACATAGCGGTTGTTTTCATCACCCATAACGTCCGCCATGCGCTTGCCGTTGGAGACCGGTTCACGGTGCTGAACCGCGGTCAAACGCTGGGAACGGCGCAGCGCGGCCAGATCACCCCGGATGAACTCCAGGACATGATGGCTGGCGGGCAAGAACTGGTTGCCTTGGAGGATTCTTTAGGGGGAACAGTTTAGTAGCGGCAGTCCCGGTAATCGACCGGTGGCGGTCTTTCTAGGAGGCACTACGGTCCTAAAGATATGAGTGCAAGGCAGCTTGCACAAGCTCGTCGTGTTTTCAGTATCTTGTCCAGGCTCCGCATGTGCCGTTGATCGTAACCTTCGAGTTCATTCTGATCATTCTGTTCATTCAAGTTCATGATAAGAAGAGGTATCGGACGGGCTGCGAACGGCGGCGGGCGCTTTTTTACGGGGCAGTGGAGAATTCAGGCTCAAAACCAATCGATGTTTCAATCAATTTGGTCGCCCTCATAAATGAACCGCTCCAGGAGGTGATTAAAAATTTGGGGTTCCTCAAGATGAACAGCGTGAGCGCAGCCGGGAATGACAGCCAGACTGCTTTCGGGGACTGATTGCCAAAGGGTCTGTATTTGCGGCCAGGGATAGGTACGGTCCTGATCACCCCAGATGATCAATGTCGGGGCGCTTATGGAGCTTAGGGAGCGTTCTCCGGACCAATCGCGCATGGCTTCAAGGCCTGCCTGGATTGCGTCAGGGCTGCTGCATTCGGCGATTGCTGCGCACGCGGGATAGGCTTTGGCATTTTCGCGGTGCAGGAACCAGGTCGCAGAAATCCGGCGCGCCGTTGCTTGGGCACCGTCGTCTTTTGCCCGTTGCATGGACGTTTCGATCGGCTCAAACCGGCCCGGCAATAGACCAAGGGCTCCGGTGCTGTAAAGCACCAACCGCGCCACGCGATCTGGTGCCTGCCGGATCATATCCTGAACCACCATGCCTCCCATGGAATGCCCAAGAAGTAAAAAGCGCTCAACGCCCTGGTCCGTCAGCTCGTTCAGAACCCAGCGCGCCAATTTCTCAATGGAGTTTATTGGGGCCAGGTGCGCGTTTTTACCAAAGCCAGGAAGATCGACTGCGATCAACGGAACCGTGTTCTTCAAAGGGGACTGCGGTTCCCATTGATCACTCCCGCCCATGAAGCCATGGACCAGAACCAACGGGATCACTTGCGGGCCCCTTGTACAATGCGGTCCAGGATCATGGCGCAAAACAGGATGGAGAAACCGGCCAGAATACCTTGCCCGACGTTTGCGTATTGCAACGCTTCCAGGACGTCTTCACCAAGACCCTTGGCGCCGATTAGAGACGCAACCACCACCATGGCCAAGGACAGCATGATCGTCTGGTTGATGCCGGCTCGGATCGAGGGGCTTGCCAAGGGAAGGTCCACTTTCGTCAGCAAGTACCACTTGTTGGCGCCAAAGGCGATCGCCGCCTCACGCACACTTTCCGGAACGCCGCGCAGACCCAGTACGGTCAAACGCACAACTGGCGTGCCGCCGAAGATCATGGTGGTGACGACGGCCGCCGGTTTGCCTGTTCCAAAAAAAGCGATTACCGGGATCATGAAAACAAAGGCTGGCATCGTCTGCATGAAATCCATGATCGGCTGGATCACGGCATAAAACCGCGGCCGGCGCGCTGCGAACATCCCGAGCGGGATCCCGATCGCAATCGACAGGCAGGCCGCAGTGCCGAGCAAGGCCAGTGTCGTCATCGCCTTGTCCCAAAATCCGAGGAGGCCCATGTAGGCGAGGAACGCGCCGGACCAGATGGCTGTGCGGACGCCCGCCGTCAGCCATGTGAGGAGAATGATCAGGCTGGCGACCACAATCCAGGGCGTGCTGACAAAGACAAGCTCGAGAGTGTCGAGCAGCAACCGAATTCCATAGGTGATGGCGTCGAAGAGGGCCTCCCCGTTAGCGACACAGAAGGCAAAGAACCTTTCCACGGCATCAATGCTGACAAGACGAATATCCGGGTCGGTCGGGAAGGCGGACAAAAGTGAAAAGCGATCCGGAAAACTGTAGTGCAGGACAGACGCCAGCACGATGACAAACATGAAGACAGCGCTGAACGCGATCTGCGAGCCGGGCATCCCGGACCGGATCGTACTGTCAGACAGCCATTCGGAAAATCTTGACTCCAATGCCGAGTTCGCGACCACGGCTTCGACGGCCTTCACCAGAATGAGAAGTACCACGCCTGCAAGGGCGATCCAGATCCCCTGGTCGGCGAGTGCTTGGGCTTCTGCCCGAATGCCGCCGATGTTGGCTTCCAGAGACGCGACCGTGCGCTGATAGACCTCCACCTTGTCAGATCCGCTTTCAATCGCCGCGGCAAGCTGTTTGCGGCGCAGTTCCAGCGTGCCTTCGATAGACGCGATCCGTGCCATTGCCTCGGCG
Source organism: Roseibium sp. MMSF_3247 (assembly GCF_030733765.1). Classification (NCBI taxonomy): domain Bacteria; kingdom Pseudomonadati; phylum Pseudomonadota; class Alphaproteobacteria; order Hyphomicrobiales; family Stappiaceae; genus Roseibium; species Roseibium sp. MMSF_3247. The sequence continues at coordinate 89,788 of NZ_JASHII010000003.1, read as the reverse complement.
GCAAGGTCTCCGAACAGTCCCCGCGCGATTTGAACGATCGCCACTGTTTCAAGGATCAGGAAGGGCAGCGCCCAGGACCACAGCCCGCGAGCGCCAAACCAGACCGGGCCAAACAGCCCCGCCATGAGGTTCAGTGTCGGGGTGAAGCGGGATCGGGCGCCGATCCGGTTGAAATTCTCTATGTAATAGTCAGGGTTGGTGCGGACGAATTTGGCAATGTTTTGTCGCCGTTCTTCGTCATAGATTCGGGCCGCTTCGGCTTCGGCATCTTCTATCGAGGTGTTGAGCTGATCCATCATGATACCTCCGTCCCCTCGATCACCGTCCTCAAAATGTCGGCTCGTGTGATTACCCCAACAAGTGTGCCTTGGTCCTCAACCAGAATGGCATCGCCCGTATCGATAGCCATGTTGATCAGCGTACTGAGAGTTTCTCCCTCATCAACGCGCGGCGCGCCTTCCGGTACCGGCCCATGGTCGGTTTCGTATTCAGAGATTGGCCGCATTACAGCGTGCGCACGGACCACCTTGAGCCTTGAAATGCCGGCGACAAAGTCGGCCACATAATCATCGGCCGGATGCATCACAATGTCCTCGGCTGTGCCCATTTGCACGACGCGGCCGTCCCGCATGATCGCAATTCGGTCCCCGATGCGCACGGCTTCATCCAAGTCATGGGTGATGAACACCGTCGTTTTCTTCAAGATCTTGCTCAGCCGGATAAATTCGTCTTGCAGTTGCCGCCGGATAAGTGGATCCAGGGCACTGAACGGCTCATCCATCAGAAGCACATCCGGATTTGCTGCCAGGGCCCGCGCCAGTCCTACCCGCTGTTGCATTCCTCCTGAGAGCTCATGGGCATATTTTGCGCCCCAGGCGCCGAGCTCGACGATATCAAGAAAGGAAGCTGCTTGGCGCATCCGCTCGTTCTTGGGAACACCGCGGATTTCAAGCGGCATGGCAACATTATCGAGCACCGAACGGTGCGGCATCAGGGCAAAGTTTTGAAACACCATGCCGATCTTCCGGTTACGGAACGACTGCAGGTCTGCCGGTCCAAGCCCGACGACATCTGTTCCCTCGATCAGTATTTTCCCATCGGTCGGTTCCAGAAGGCGATTGAAGTGCCGTACCAGGGTTGACTTGCCGCTGCCTGACAAACCCATGATGCAGAAAATCTCACCCCGATTGATCGACAGGCTGACATCCGCGACACCCACAACCGCGTTCCACCGATCCAAAACCTCGGCTTTGGACAATCCTTCATCGCGGACCGCGGACAAGGCGGCGTCCGAGTTTGCGCCGAAGATTTTCCAGACATTGGAGATTTCAATGACGGTGTCGCCGTTCATATCTGGTCAGGTCCTGAATTGTTGACGCCAATTGCGATGCTAGAAAGCTGATGGTGCCGGCTGAGCCGGCACCATGAATATCAAGCTTGGCGGTTCAAAGACCCAGCCATTCATCAACCCGGTCCGGGTTTGCCTCGACCCATTCCTTCGCTACTTCTGCGGGCTCGCGGCCCTTGCCGCTGATCTCATATGCGAAATTGCTGACATCGTCGGCATTCAACGAAAAGTTGGCAAAAAACTCGGCTATCGCCGGGGATCTGTCCGCCAGGGAATTCGACCAGGCTATTTGGACCTTCTTCAAGGCATCTTTGGTGGCCACATTTGACTTGCTGAACCAGTCCGCGTCATCGGAGGGTTGAACCATGACATATTTCGCCGGGTCGTAAGCCGGCTCTGTCAGCATCTTGACGTCAAACATGTACCAGATGGCGTGTGGCTTATAGCAATAGAAAGCATAGCCTTCGCCCTTTGCAATGGAGTCCTTGACCCGTGCAGTCTTAACGCTCTCTTCTGCTCGGATTGGCTCGATGAAATCCATCAGGCCATAGTCGCGCACCTTGACTTCATTCACATTCGCAGAAGCCCAGCCGGGCGCGCCGATCCACATTTCTCCCTTGCCGTTGCCATCACTGTCCATCATTGCTGCAACGTCTGGGCGGCCAAGGTCGGCAATATCCGTGATGTTGTTGGCCTCACCAAAATCCTTGGAAACGCAGAAGCCCTGATTGCCTTCGTAAGGGTTTGAAGAAAGGGTCACCGTTCCCGCTTCATCGACATATTTCTTGGTAAAGCTCTCCTGATTTGGCAGCCAGACATCCGGGTGAACGTCAATGTCTCCCTTGCCCTGGTCCATAGCCTGGAAAATGGTCGCATTGTTGCCTGGGACCATTTCAGCCTTACCGCCAATCCGCATCTCCACCACAGCGCCCAAAAGGTGCGCTATCGCTTGAGCTCCGGTCCAGCTCGGGACACCAATCTTTACTTCCTCGGCCGCAAATGCGGGCAGCGTCATGACGCTGATTGCCGTGGCCAACGTGATGCTTTTTAAACTCGTGTTCATGTTCAACTCCTCTGGTGAAAGGTGCCGGTACTTTGCGGCTTTTTGTTCATCGGGCTCCGGTTTTTCCGGTTATCCCATGCTCCCAAGTATCTGATCTTCATAGGCGAACAGGGATGTCGAGCCGCCTGTGTGCAAAAAAAGGACATTGTCATCAGATGAGAAGAAGCCCTGCCTGATGAGGCCGATTAGGCCGGCCATGCCCTTGGCCGAATAGACCGGGTCCAGAAGGATCCCTTCCTGACGTGCGGTCAGGTGAATGGCCTCAAGGGTGGTTTCTGCTGGCAGGCCGTAGCCTTCTCCGACGTACCCATCGTCGACGAGGATTTTCTCTTTTTCGATGGAGGTGCCGCCCAGTTTTTCGAGTGTTTTTTCCGTTGTGGCATGCACGGCAGTGACTTGCCGCTCGTGTGGCTGGCGAACACTGACACCCATAACGGGGAGGTCGTATCCCAGAACGTGAAATCCTGCGACCAGGCCGGCTTGCGTGCCCGAGCTTCCCGTGCCCATGACCAGCCACTGAAAGGAGTGACCCGTTTCTGCGCACTGGTCCGCGATTTCCTGAGCGCAGCTGGCATAACCCAGAGCGCCGATTGCATTCGATCCTCCTCCGGGGATGAAGTAAGGCCGTCGGCCTTCCGCACGCAGACGCTCCGTGACGGCCTCCGCTTCCGCGTTCATGTCAAGGCCATCAGGGCGAAACTCGTAGGTGACGCCAAACAGCTTGTCGAGAAAGACATTCCCTGTCTCCTCGTAGGCGGGATCCCGGTCTGGGACACGGCGCTCCAAAAGAACGTGGCAATCCAGGCCCAATCGGCACGCAGCGGCAGCGGTTTGGCGGACATGATTGGATTGGACGGCACCTTGAGTAACGACCAAATCGGCGTCTACACGGAGAGCATCTCCCATCAAGAACTCGAGCTTGCGGGTTTTGTTGCCCCCTGTTGCAAGTCCGGTGCAATCATCTCGTTTGATGAACAGTTTGGGTCCATTCAGATGAGCCGTCAGGCGTGGCATTTCCTCAATCGGCGTTGGTTGGTGGCATAGGCTGATGCGTGGAAACTGCTCAAAATCAATACGTGGCTTGGTCTTGAAATTTATTGTGGCAACGGACATTGGCTCGACCTGCTTAGTTTTTCCTCACGATCAAGAATGAGGCAATAAAAAGTGGTCGTCCAATTTTATGGTTGCATTACATTATGCAATTTTTGCATGGTCCCGGTATGGATCTCTATCTTTTCCGGGACCTTCTTCGCCTGAGCCAGACCGGTAACTTCTCCCAGGCCGCACAACTGTGCAATCTGAGTCAGTCAGCATTCAGCCGACGCATTCGTTCGCTTGAAGCCTGGGTCGGCGTGACATTGGTCGATAGATCCCGTCAGCCCGTGCGATTAACACCGGCCGGGTTGCAGATGCTGGAAGCGGGCACACAGGCGCTGGACCGGGTCGAGCACGAACGGAGCCAGTTGCTTGAGGCCCAGTCCTTACCCGACAAGTATGTTGTGACTTTCGGCGCCCAGCATTCCATCGGATGGCGGTTTTATCCCACTTGGCTGCAGAGTTTTGAGGAAACTTATGGTCCTATCATGTCACGCCTTCGGGCGGACGATTTGCCAAACTGCCTGCGGGATCTGCAAAATGGCGATGTCGATTTTGTAATCGCTTATGAGAGTGCGCACGTCCGCTATTGTGACACTGGCCGCCGAATGGCACGCAGCAACGCACTGCCGCTTGAGACTCTGAAAATCGGTCAGGACACGTTGATCCCAGTGTCGAAACCGACGCCTGACGGTGCCCCGCTCTTCGATCTGAATTCAGGCCTTTTAGAATTGCCGTTTCTACGCTTTGGTGACGAGGCGCCAATCGGCCAACACCTTGGGTCTTTGTTCCGGCAAGAAAAATTCCAGGACCGTTTGCGGGTCGTTTATGAAAACGCCATGGCAGGTGCATTAAGGATCCGCGCGCGCGACGGGATGGGGGTCGCCTGGTTGCCTGAAACCCTTGTCGCACAGGATATCCGGTCCGGAGCACTGGTGCAGACTGGGCGGCCTGAATGGTCTGTTCCATTGGAAATCACGTTGTTCCGGAATGACAAGCACACCAATCGACTGACCCGCTCAATATGGTCTTTTTTGGAGACGCGACATCCGATTATGTAGTGGCCGGTTGCCGCTACTTCTTATGTCTACAGAACCTGGAAGGCAGCGGCTTCTTAGAGCTTCCCATGTCTCACAGTATCCGAAGAAGGGTACCTACAGAACAGCACTCTAAGCTTGTTGTTTTGCCGACGGCGTCAAGCTCCGACTGCCATGCCTATGTAACTCTGATCTCCATCAGATCCTCAGGCATTTGCCGAAGCTGTCCTTCTTCAACAATATCGTTCTGGCCCGATCCATTGGGCATCTGAATAGCGATCGCCGTGGGCCCATCCAACTGGGAGAACGGTTTCGATACGGTCCAGATCAGCTGCGGAGAGGACGAGGGATGCCCCGGATACGCATTCCTTCAAGTGATCTACTGATCGTGTGCCCGGGATCGGGATCACATGCGCTCCGCGTGTCAAAAGCCAAGCATTGGCTAGACCCGCCGCTGTTGTGCCCATCTCAGCTGCGAGGTTCTGAAAATCCTCCAAGATCCTGAGATTTTCTGAAAGGTTTGGCTCCATAAAACGCGGGTTTCCGGCGAGAAATGGCAGATCTGGAATGCGGTCGCTTGGGATCGGGTTGTCCGTCAACAGCGAGCGGCCAACCGGAGAAAAGGCAACCATGGCCACCCCGAGTTCAGCGCAGGTTTGAACCAGTCCGAGGTCTGGAAACCGGGTTGAAAGGGAATACTCCGATTGCACGGCGGCAATTGGAAAGGCTTTCATGGCGCGCCGCAGGGTCGATGGTGCCACTTCCGACAAGCCGATTGCGCGGGCTTTGCCCTTTTCTACCAGCCGGCCAAGATTGATAGCCGTTTCTTCCGGGCTGAAGCGTGGATCACGGCGATGGGCGTAGAACAGGTCCACGTACTCCAGACCGAGCCGCTTTAGAGACTTGTCCAGTTCACTTTCCAGGTGCTCTGCCGAATTGTCGAAACTCCGGTTCCCATCTGGATCGCGGGTGATGCTGGCTTTAGTTGCGATAACAAATTCGTCCCGCGTGCCGGGATTGGCTTTCAGATAAGTGCCAATCGCCGTTTCCGATTTCCCCATGCCGTAGACATTTGCGGTGTCCAGGTGAGTTACACCAAGGTCACGGCAGGCGTCGAGAATGGCATGGCTTTCTCTTTCATTCGTTGGTCCGTACATGTCGGAGAACGACATGGCTCCAAAACCGATTGCGCCTATTTCCGGCCCATTGGCCCCCAGTTTCCGTTTTTCCACTTTGCCCTATCCCCACTCGAAACCCCGACTTGGCCTTTTTAAGCGCTTGTCTTGAAAGATCAAAGATCTGGATCTTGGTAATGGGCTCATTCAGCGAGATCCCGCATAACCGTAATCAGATCTGACTTGCCCTCAAATCCGATGCCGGGCAGTTCAGGCATGATGATATGTCCATCAATCACATCAACTCCGTCTGGAAATCCGCCGTAGGGTTGAAAGAGATCCGGGTAACTTTCGTTGCCGCCAAGACCCAGCCCTGCCGCGATGTTCAGCGACATCTGATGTCCGCCATGGGGGATGCATCGCGCTGGTGACCAGCCGTGCTCCCGCAATACGTCGAGCGTGCGGAGATACTCCACGAGGCCATAGGACAATGCGCAATCGAATTGCAGCCAGTCACGGTCGGGGCGCATGCCGCCATACCGCAACAAGTTGCGAGCATCCTGGTGGGAGAACAGGTTCTCTCCGGTTGCCATCGGTGCCGGGTAAAACTCGGTCATTGCCGCCTGAAGCTGGTAGTCCAGTGGATCACCGATCTCCTCATACCAAAACAACGGATAGCGCCGCAGCATCTTGGCGTAGGCAATCGCCGTTTCCAGATCGAACCGGCCATTCGCGTCAACGGCGAGTTGGGCATCGCCTTCAATCTCATTGAGTACGGATTCGATCCGGCGTTGGTCTTCTTCAATCGATGCACCGCCGATCTTCATTTTTACAACGGTGTAACCCCGATCAACGTAGCTGCGCATTTCCGCGCGCAACGCAGCATCATCCTTTCCGGGGTAGTAGTATCCACCCGCTGCATAAACGAAGACCTTTGGATCGGCTTGACGCCCTTTTTGGTTTGCAAGCAAGCGGAAAAGCGGCTTTTCCTCGATCTTCGCAACCGCGTCCCAAACCGCCATGTCGATCGTGCCGACAGCAACAGATCGTTCTCCATGGCCTCCAGGCTTTTCATTTTGCATCATCGTTGCCCAGATGGCATGAGGATCGAAGTTGGTGCCGTCTTGGTTGAGGAGTTGTTTTGGCTCGGCCTCGAGAATGCGGTTGCGGAAACGCTCGCGGATCAGTCCGCCCTGTCCATAGCGGCCATTTGAATTGAAACCGTATCCGACGACGCGCCTGCCATTCCGTTCGACATCTGTGATGACGGCCACAAGGCTCGCGGTCATTTTGCTGAAATCAATGTAAGCATTTCTGATCGGCGAAGAGATTGGCTTGGTCACTTCTCGGATATCGACGATGCGCAATTGAGATCTCCCTGTCCTTGAATACGCGGGTGGCCTGGCCGGTCTGGCCTTGGTCGCCTTTGATGTACCGGTTTATATGGGTCGGTCGCCAACGCGGGGGATGAGGAGGGAAGCGCAATTGGAAAAAAAAGTTGTTGTTTCAGAGTTCATGGATGAAGCCGCCCTTCAGAAATTCGGGCCTGCATTCCAAGTGTTCTATGATCCGTCGTTGGTTGATGATGAAGAAAGGCTGTTTCAGAAACTTGCTGATGCCGACGCCTTGATCGTGCGGAACCGGACGCAGGTCAGCGCTCGCCTCCTGGATGCCGCGCCAAATTTGCGTGTGATTGGTCGGCTGGGCGTGGGGCTGGAGAATATCGACCTTGAGGAGTGCACCAAAAGGGGTGTCAGTGTCAGACCCGCGACCGGTGCCAACACGCAATCGGTCGTGGAGTATGTTTTTGGGGCTATGCTGTTTTTGCGGCGCGGTGCCTTCACCTCAAATCAGCAAATGCTGGATGGGAATTGGCCTCGCACTGCACTTGGTGCGGGCGGCGAAGTCCAGGGGCTGACGCTCGGCCTCGTTGGGTTTGGTGAAATTGCTCAGGCAGTCGCTCAGGTTGGGCGTGCATTTAGCATGAACATCATCGCCTTCGATCCTTACCTCGCCGATACGGACCCTGCGTGGACCCACGTCCAATCCTGCGATCTTGAGAACCTTCTCGCAAGAGCAGACGTCGTGTCCTTGCACGTTCCGTTGACCCCTGCCACGGATGGGCTGATTGGTGCGAGCGAGCTCTCAAAGATGAAATCCAGTGCGTTGCTCATCAACACGGCGCGCGGTGAAATTGTAGACGAACACGCGCTTGCCACCGCACTGAAGGCGGGGCGGTTGGCTGGGGCCGCAATAGATGTATTTGCACAGGAGCCCCTCGACGGTGCCGCAGCCGCCGGCTTCAAGGACTGTCCAAATCTTATTCTGACACCGCATATTGCCGGTGTAACGAGGCAGGCGAATGTACGTGTCAGTCAGGTGACTGTAGAAAATGTATTGAAAGCTTTGACCGAAGAAGGAACATGATTTTTTCCGGCTCCCTTACGTAAAAACACGTGACGAGAGCGATGTTGAATGCCTAAGATCAAAAAAAAGATCAAAAATACATGCATTTCAACAGGGAGGAAATAAGCATGAAACTTAAGTCTGCCTTATTGGCGGCGACACTGGCGGTGTTTGCCGGCGCTGCATCTGCGGAAGAATTTCCGAGCGGAAGTGTCGATTACATCATTCCGTTTGGCCCGGGTGGAGAATCCGACATAACCGCGCGTTTCCAGCAGCCCTTCTTTGAGAAGCTCTACGGCGAACAAATGGTTGTCAATTACCAGCCAGGTGGGGGTGGCGCCGTTGGCTGGTCGCAACTGAACAACATGGCTGGCGACGGATCCGTCATTATGGGGATCAACCTTCCCCATATCATTATCAAGCCAAAACAAGGTGATGTCGGGTTTCAAACAGAGGACCTGGCTGCAGTTTACATGTTCCACTACACGCCGGATGCCATCGTGGTTACGGCGGACAGCCCGTACATGACGCTTCAGGACCTCATCGATGATGCCAAGGCCAACCCTAAGCAGGTCATTTTTTCCGGCTCAGGAAAAGGGACTGCCAACCATCTGGCACAAGTCCAGTTTGATGAGATGGCAGGAATGGAGAGCACATATGTCTCCTTTAAAGGAACGGGCGCGTCTGTAACGGCTCTTCTTGGCAAGCAGGTAAAGGCGGCTTGGGGTTACACCACCGTTGGCGCTGCGCAGGGAGACAAGGTCCGCCTTCTGGCTGTTGCAATGGAAGACCGCCACCCGGCGTTTCCTGATGTCCCGACCTTTCGCGAGCTGGGCTACGATATGGTGTCCGGTGCCTACCGCGGTATAGCCGTGCCGAACTCTGCTTCTGAAGAGGTCCGGATGCAGGTGTCTGATGCAATCAAGGCCATCAACGCAGATCCGGATTTCCAAAAACAGATGCTTGATGGCGGCTTTGCGCTCGTGGACGTTGGCTACGGGGCTGATATGGACGCCTTCATTTCCGATAAGGCCGAAGGGTATCTGAACGCGGCACGTTCGGCTGGCATTATCGATTGATAATACTGATGAAGGCGCTGTTTGCGCCTTCATCCTCACACCTGTGACGTTCCGCGTCTCTCCCGGGAGGAATTCATGCTCGAGTTTATCATCGGTGCTTTGTCACCGCTGAACCTGCTGCTTGCCCTGTTGGGTGTGGCTGCGGGAACGATCATTGGTTCCATTCCAGGATTGACTGCAACCATGGCAGTCGCCGTGCTTGTGCCGCTGACATTCACGATGTCGGCGGACAGCGCTCTCATTCTCATGGGGGCGATTTACACCGGGGCGATCTATGGCGGCGCTTATGCCGCCATCTTGTTGAACACGCCCGGAACACCGTCGGCAATTGCGACCACCTTCGACGGCTATCCAATGGCCAAACGGGGCGATGGTGATCTCGCCGTATCAGTCGCATGTATCTCGTCGGTGATCGGCGGGCTCGTCGGCGCTTTGGCGCTCTTGTTCTTGGCGCCGCCATTGGCAGAAGCCGCCTTGGCATTCGGTCCTGTGGAGTATTTCTGGCTGGCAGTCTTTGGTCTGTCGCTGATTGCAGCGTTGTCGACAGGGGATTTTCTGAAAGGTGTGATTGGAGCCTGCTTCGGGCTGTTGCTCGCCATGATCGGGATCTCTGAAACGAGTGCTGAGGTTCGTTTCACATTTGGGTCAAATGTGCTGCTGGGCGGAGTTGAGACAGTATCGGCCCTAATTGGTCTATACTGCATTCCGGTGCTCATCGATTTGGTTGCGACGCCGGACCGGCACCTCAAGGCGCCGGAGCAAACACGTGGCTTCCGTTTGCCAGAAGCATTCGGCCTCCTTTTGAAGAACAAAATCAATGTGATGCGCAGCTCGGTCATTGGCACGATGGTTGGAGCGCTTCCAGGGGCAGGTGGCTCGATCGCGGGCCTCGTTGCGTATTCAGAGGCACGGCGCACCAACAAGGGCAAACCGCCTTATGGCGAGGGCAACCCGGGCGGGATCGTCGCGACGGAATCGGCCAACAACGCAACGGTTGGCGGTGGCTTTATTCCAACCCTGGTCCTGGGCATCCCTGGAACCCCGCCGGACGCGGTCATCTTGGGGGCGCTGCTGGTTCAAGGTGTGCGGACGGGGCCAAGCCTTTTCGCTGACGGTGCCAATATCGTTTATACCTTTATCTTTGGCCTTTTGCTTGCAACGGTCTTGATGTTGCCCGTCGGACTGATGATCGGCCGTTTCGCTTACGGTGCCATCGTGCGGGCCCCGAAAGCCGCACTCGTTCCAATCGTCGCCTTCATGACGGTGATTGGCACGTTCGCGATCCGCAACAGCTTGTCCGATATCGCAATCATGATTGTGCTCGGCATTGTCGGCTGGGTTGCCGGCAAGCGCGGGTTTTCCGTCTCGCCCATCGTTCTTGGGTTGATCCTCGGCCGGATTGCAGAGCAGGGCTTTGTCCAAAGCTGGACGATCGGCGACGCGATTGGAAATCTTTGGGGACAATTCTTTGGGCGGCCGCTGTCAATGGCCATCATTGCACTGACACTTCTGACCTTCTTCTATCCGTTCCTGCCGCGTTTGAAACAACTCGTTTCCAAAAGCACCGTGACGCCGGCAGATGAACGCGAATGCGCGCCTAAACCCGCTGTCCTCCGGGATTTGCTTGGGCTGCTGATTGCCGGTGGTATTGCGCTGCTGGCTCTGCAGCAATCGGCCAGTCTGAACCCTGAAGCTGCCGTCTTTCCCAGGACGATTGCCATGGCAATGGCTGTCATTGTCGGCCTGGCCCTTTTGAGGTTGTTCGTGACCAGGCATGTGACCGAGTTTGCGGTGGAAGGATCATGGGTCCGCATGACAGCGCTGCCCTTGGCAATGTTGGGCGCCGTTTTTTTGTTTCCGCTTCTCGGGTTTGGCGCAACAGCGGTTCTCCTAGGCCTCGTATTGACCGTTGTTGCTCAGCATGACCGGTTTTCATTGAAAAACTGGGCAATCCTGCTCGTGAGCGTGGCCGCTGTCATTGTCGCCTGCACGCTGCTTTTCAGCGAAGTTCTGTCCGTACGTTTGCCATAGGTCCTGCATTCGAGCAGGGTGTAAGGACAAAAAGGGCTGAAATGCTCGTCGATCTCTAATCCGCCGTGTTTATGTTCGACGTGGTGAATGAACTCGAGGGCGTTATGGCTGGAAAAAACCTGCGGCTCGGCAACGCGAAGAACCGATTTGGCGCGTATACCGGACAATACTTTTATTATGCGGACTATGCGAAGACCAGATATCGCCACCTTGTGATCGCCTTTGCGGCGGTTGCTGTGCGTTTCGACCCTGCTATGGCGAACGAGAGCTTTTGTTCGTAGCCTTTAGGGGAGCACCAGCCGGCGCAGCTGAATGGACCAGTTGGAAAATAGAAGCCAGGATCCGTTTGACGTTGTGGCCTTCCGGCAAACTCATAAATGAAATGCCTTGAACGACGCGCAATTGGGTTGCAGCATCGACAAAGGTTGTTGAAATGCGGAAAGTCTCAGGCTTTCGTTTTTTATGAGTTTGGAAAGGTCAGCATGCAGGTTCAGCCAGATAGGTTTTTGCAAGATCTTCACACCTTACGATCCTTCGGCGCGAGTGGTGTGGGCAAGGGCGTGGTGCGCCCGGCTTTTTCGGATCCAGATGTTTCGGCCCGGACGTGGCTGTTCGACCAGTTGGCGGCGGCCGGTCTTGCACCGCATGTGGACCCGGCGGGCAACGTTTTTGGTCTGGCTGAAGAACCATCCATTCTTCTGGGGTCTCACAGCGATACCCAACCTGAAGGCGGTTGGCTGGATGGGGCCTTGGGAGTCATTGCCGCTTTGGAGGTCGCGCGGGCGGCAAAAGAAACAGGCGGTCCTTCCGTTTCTGTCGTGAATTTTCAGGACGAGGAAGGGCGCTTCGGGGCTCTGACAGGTTCCAGCATTTATTCAGGCAAGACACCGCTGGCCGAAGCTGACACCTTCACGGACGTAAACGGAACTTCCTTCCGCGAGGCACGGTCTGCCATCGCGGGGCTTACCAGGGGTGTCGTACCGCACACGCACTTCTCTGGGTTCATCGAATTGCATATCGAACAGGGCAGCACGCTGGACGAGGCAGGGGAGGCGATTGGTGTTGTCACGGACATCGTCGGATCCCGGCAGCTGCAAGTGACTTTGACCGGTCAGCAAAACCACGCCGGAACAACACTCATGCACCAGCGGAAGGATGCGTTCCAAGCTCTGTCGGCGTTCAACAACGCTCTCAACGACCGTCTTCGAAACATTGTAACGCCTCGCACAGTCTGGACGATTGGACGGGTACACTTGCGGCCCAACGCGCCCTCCATCGTGCCAGGCGAAGTCACGTTCGACGTGCAATGGCGCGATGTTGATGACGATCGGCTTGCCCGTATGGAAGCCCTCATTCGGGATCTTGTATCTGCAGTCGCTGAAGAATATGGGATGACGCCGGACGTAGTGCCCATCAAGGCACTGCAGCCGGTACCTATGGATTCGACCTTACGAGCGGCCCTTTGTGCCGGAGCTGAGGCGCGGGCCTCTGGCAAATGGCGCGAGATGCCGTCCGGCGCCTTACACGATGCCTCGAACATGGCCAGCATGATGCCGGCGGCCATGTTGTTTGTCCCGTCGATCGGAGGGATCAGCCACGATTTTGCCGAAGACACCAATGAGGAAGACCTGATCATCGGTCTTCGGGTTCTGGCGGATGCCATCAGCCGACTAAGCTGAAACAGTCATCAAATAATCGAATTCAGTCCACGGATATCGTCTTTTCGAGTAAAGTGTACCCGTCAATCATCGATATTGTCGGCAGGCGGTCTAAGCATCTATGTCACGGACCATAGTATTCTGTGTCTTGAGCGTTCGAAAACCTTGCCCGTTGTCTGTCGACTGCTCAAGCCAGAGATAGGGGTGTCCTCATAACACGCTCCCGATCTTGTACGCTCAAAAATAACACAAGGTAATTATTACAAGGTTTGGAACTCCCAGAAGCGGGAGGTTGCGATATGCTTCGCGTGTTTCCTTCGACTGCTCACCTCGCTCTGCCAGTACTCTGGCGTTCATATGCGTTCCATATACGAACCGGTCCTCCAGCATCTCCCTAACTGCGCGGACCGAGTGCGTCGCGCAAGGATCGGTTCAAGACCTGTTCTCCGCGCAGGTCTAGACCAGAGTGCAAATCGATGATGTGACTTTTCTGGACCTGTTCGGCCTCGGCCCCGTCCCGTTTTTCAAATGCGTCCAAGAGGGCATGATGTGAATGGCTTTCACAGGCGGTGTCTGACCTCTTCCAATAAAGCGCAATGATAAGTGACGATCGGGAAATCAGTGACCGAACCATGCCAGTGAATATCCGATGATCGGCGATTTCTGCGATTGCCGTATGAAACGAACCCGACAGCATCAGCGCACGACCCATATCTGCGGCGTGGATGGCTGCGTGTTCCGCGTCCAGATGTGCTTTCAGATCTGCCAGCTGTGTTTCCGTAATTGCATCGGCGGCAAGGCGCGCAACTGCAGGCTCAATCAGGGCCCTGGCCTGAAACACTTCGTGGGCTTCCCGTATGGTCGGTTTAGCAACGTAAGCGCCTCGGTTCTTGATCATGCTGATCAGACCGGAATGCGCCAGGGCTTGCAGGGCCGCCCTGACGACAGTGCGGCTTGCCCCGTAGATTTCGCCGACCTCATCTTCAGATAGTTTTACGCCAGGAGCCAGCTTGTGCTCCAAAATCGCAGCCTGAATGTTGAGGCAAATTTCCAGTGTCCGCCCCGGGGGCAGCGCAAATACCTCATGCAAGGTCGTTTGGGATGTATCGGAAGCGGTCACAGAAATCGTCATGTTTGTGTTGCCCGGTGCGGCATTTGGTTGACCTTACCTGTTCAGGTCGGACACAGCAATCGCAGACTGTATACAATATTTAATCATAATGTATTTTATTTGACTGATAATTGTGCACATTTTTGATGCCGTTTTATCCCCTCGCGGTCAAAGTATGACAGAAACCGCAGAAATCCGCTGATATCCATCCTTGGCACGCCGTTTGCGTGGACAGGTCTCCAATCGCAATGTGTGAAGGAGATCCTCGCAAATGGCACAATCCCTGGAGCTGGAACTGGCCGCTGTCACCAAGGCCTATGGTGCCACGATTGCGGTTGATGCCATCGATCACAAGTTTTCCGCGGGGTCCTACTCGTGCCTGCTTGGCCCCTCTGGATGCGGAAAGTCTTCAACGTTGCGCATGATCGCTGGCCATGAAGGCGTCTCAGCCGGCGATATCATCTTTGGTGGTACGAATGTCACCGACCTGCCTCCGGCAAAACGGGGCACGGCTATGATGTTTCAGAACTATGCGCTTTTCCCGCATTTGTCGGTCCTCGACAATGTCGGATTTTCCCAAAAGATGCGCGGCGTAGGTCTGGCAGAGCGCAACAAGAAGGCCTTCCAGTTGCTGGAGCTGGTCGATATGGCCGATTATGCAGCGCGCCTGCCGGCTCAGTTATCCGGCGGTCAGCAGCAGCGGGTTGCTCTTGCCCGGGCCCTCATCACCGAACCCTCGGTTCTTCTGCTCGATGAGCCATTGTCAGCGCTTGATCCGTTTTTGAGGATCAAGATGCGGCTTGAGCTGAAACGGCTGCAGCGTGAGCTCGGAATTTCCTTCATTCATGTCACTCACAGTCAGGACGAGGCCCTTGCGCTTGCCGATGACATTATCGTCATGAACAACGGCAGGATTGAACAGGCAGGCAGTCCACGAGCTGTCTTCAATACGCCGACCACTGAATTTGTCGCCAGGTTTATCGGTGGCCATAACGTGCTTCGGCACCAGAATGCACGCGTCGCCTTAAGGGTGGACAGATTACAGGTCCTCAAATCGGCCCCGCAAGAAGCTGATCACCTCACAGCCAGCGTGGTGGATGTCGAGTATCTCGGATCAACCGTCAATTTGGCGCTCGACGCAGACGGCGCCGGAGATTTGACGGCCGCTCTCAGCGAAGAAACGTTCTTTCAAGACCCTATCGAAATCGGGACAACCGTCTTCCTCAAATGGAAGCCGGAAGATGTCCACCAATTGGCCGCCTGACGGTTGCCGATCACGCCCTTCTTGCAAAGGGCCAACACGACTCCAAGAGGGGTAACAGGAGTAGGACCATGACAGACAGACTGGACAAAAAAGGTATCAGCCGGCGGAGCATTCTCAAAGGGGGCGCGGCCGCAACCGGCGCGGCGCTTGGCTCTGGAGCGATCACCGGGTTTCCAACCATTTGGGCGCAGAACATCAAGGACGTTACGCTCCGCCAGTTCGGAACCGGCGTTTCCAACCTCAACGAGGTTGCTGCAAAAGTTAAGGAAGACCTCGGTTTTACTCTGGAAATGACGGCGCTGGACAGTGATGCCGTCACCCAGCGCGCGGCCACACAGCCGGACAGCTTCGACATCGCCGACATTGAATACTGGATCTGCAAAAAGGTCTGGCCGACCGGCAACCTCCAGGCGATGGATACGTCGAAAATCAAAAACTATGACAAAATCGTCGGTATTTTCCGAAACGGGAAACTGACGCCGGAAAGCACGATCGCGCAAGGCACAGCGCCGCATACGGTCGGTTTTGTGGAAGGTGTTGACGGCAAAACGTTCGTCGACAACGAAAGCGGCTGGATGACGTTGATCCCGACCATCTACAACGCCGATACCCTGGGCATTCGTCCTGATCTGATCGGTCGGCCGATCTCCAACTGGTCTGAGCTGCTTAATCCGGAATTCAAAGGCAAGGCATCGATCCTCGATATCTCGTCGATCGGCATCATGGACATGGCAATGGTTGTGGAGTCCATGGGGGAATACAAATACCCGGACAAGGGCAACATGACCAAGGAAGAGATCGATCTGACCCTTGGTATCTTCACCGAAGCCAAGAAAAATGGCCAGTTCCGGGCCTTCTGGAAGACATTCGACGAAAGCGTCAACCTCATGGCGTCCGGTGAAGTCGTCATCCAGTCCATGTGGTCTCCGGCCATCACGGCTGTTCGCTCACAGGGTATCCCGTGTGTCTATCAGCCGCTTGAAGAAGGCTACCGCAGCTGGGGCGGCGGCATCGGTCTGTCCAAGAGCCTTAGCGGTCTCGAGCTTGATGCAGCCTACGAATACATCAATTGGTATCTCGATGGCTGGGTCGGCGGCTTCCTCATGCGCCAAGGCTATTACTCTGCAGTTCCGGAAACGTCTAAGAAGTTCATGTCCGAAGACGAGTGGGGCTTCTGGTTTGAAGGGAAGGCTGCCGAAGGCGACATCACGAACCCGTTTGGAACGGTCATGGAAAAGGCCGGCGCTGTTCGCGATGGCGGGTCGTTCTACGACCGCATGGGGGCTGTTGCCTGCTGGAACGCGGTCATGGACGAGAACCAGTACATGGTCCGCAAGTGGAACGAGTTCATCGCGTCCTAAGCCTGTTTCCAAAATCGGTGTCCGGGGTTCCCCGGGCACTTCCTGTGATGTTTAACGGACAAAGGCTCCATGACGGACCAAAGCCATCTATTTCTACATTCCCGGACAGCGGCAGCCGCGGGCAAACAGGCGAGGCC
Organism: Roseibium sp. MMSF_3247; assembly: GCF_030733765.1. NCBI lineage: Bacteria > Pseudomonadati > Pseudomonadota > Alphaproteobacteria > Hyphomicrobiales > Stappiaceae > Roseibium > Roseibium sp. MMSF_3247. The sequence goes on along the minus strand of NZ_JASHII010000003.1, from coordinate 73,083 downwards.
GTCGTTTCAGTGGAGTCGTTTGCCGAACAATCTAACTGGTTGGCTGCTGTCCCTACCGCTCACAGTCGTTTTGTTTTTTTTCCTGGTGCTTCCGATTTGCATGATTGTTGTCGTCAGCTTTTGGGGGGCGACCGAGTTTTCGATCTATCCGGCGTTCCAGTTTGACAATTACGAGTTCCTGCTGACATCGCCGGTCACCTATCAAGTGTTCTGGAACACCCTTAAATATGCCTTGATTACCTGGTTTTTCACTTTGGTAATCGGCTTCACCGTTTCCTACTTCCTGGCATTCCATGTGCGTTCACTAACTTGGCAGATCGTGTTGTTTCTGCTTTGCACTATCCCGTTTTGGACGTCCAACATCATCCGCATGATTTCCTGGATCCCCTTTCTGGGGCGGAACGGGATTGCCAATTCCACCTTGATGTCCATGGGCGTCATCGATGAGCCATTGGAATGGCTGCTTTTTTCAGATTTCTCGGTGATCCTGGCCTTCGTGCACCTGTACACGCTGTTCATGGTTGTGCCGATCTTCAACACCATGATGCGGATCGACATATCCCTGATCGAAGCGGCGCGGGATACCGGCGCATCGGGTTATCAGACCCTTACGAACGTCATTATTCCACTCACCAAACCCGGCATCATGATCGGGTCCATTTTCGTGATCACGCTTGTGATGGGAGACTTCATCACAGTCCGATTCATGTCCGGCAGCCAGAAGGCTAATGTCGGCCGTCTGATTTCCAATGACATCGCGCTTTTGCAGTATCCGTCAGCCGCCGCAACCGCTGTGATTCTTCTGATTACGGTGCTTTTGGTGATTTCGATCCTGCTGCGCTTTGTCGATATTCGAAAGGAGCTGTGATCCATGGAAAAACGCAGCCGATCCTTTTATGTACTCGCCACGTTCTTTGCGCTGTTCCTGGTGTTTCTTTATGGTCCAACGCTCACCATCGGCATTCTGAGTTTTCAAGGTCCGGGCGGTGGACTGACATTTCCGATGCGCGGCGTGTCGATCTATTGGTTCCGCGATCTGTTTGAACAGCAGGCTGTTGGAGACATCTGGGGCAGCTTCTTCCGGTCCATCACGCTTGGGCTGATGGTGATGGTGACGACGGTGATTGTCTCGGTGATGGGCGGATTGGCATTCCGCAAACGCTTTGCTGGCTCAAGCGTTCTCTTTTATCTGATCATCACGTCCCTGGTGATCCCATCCGTTCTGATCTCCCTTGGCGTAGGTCTGATTTTCTCCCAAGCCGGGTTGGCTGTGCATTGGTCGACCTCCGGATATGGATCTCAACTCACTTGGACCCTGCCGTTCGGGCTGCTCATCATGTTTGCGGTCTTCAACCGCTTCGACAAATCCTATGAGGAAGCTGCGCGGGATCAAGGTGCGTCTGCCTGGCAGACCATCCGCTACGTGGTGTTGCCGATCATAGCCCCTATGCTCATTGGCGTGGCGCTTTTTGGTTTCACCCTGTCCTACGACGAATTTGCCCGCACGCTTCTCACCGCGGGCAGCTACAACACGCTGCCCCTTGAAATCTATGGCATGACGACGAACGTCACGACGCCGGTCATCTTCGCGCTGGGAACGCTGACAACGCTGTTCTCCTTCGGGATCATCGGGATCTTTTTGACAGTCGTGTTGCTGATCAACCGGCGGCGATCCAGGCACGGATCGGATGCCGGTAAAGGCATGGTCTAGTGGCAGTGACCCGATGACACATCACCACATACTCGTCATCAATCCGAACACGACGGTTTCGATGACGGAAAAGATTGCCGTGGCCGCCCGTCAGGTAGCTTCCCCGGCAACCAGAGTTACGGCTGTCAACCCTGCGGACGGCCCAAAGGTCATCCAGGGGCCAGATGATGGCGCTGCTGCATTGCCAGGACTGTTTGATCTCTTTGACCGGACACTGCAAGCCAATCCGAAGATTACTGCCGTTGTGATCGCCTGTTTTGACGACACCGGTTTGTTTGAGTTGAAAAAACGATCACCGGTACCGGTGATTGGGATCGGTGAGGCTGCCTATCACCTGGCCTCCATCACCGCGCTGAAATTCTCCGTTGTGACAACTCTTTCCGTTTCTGTTCCCGTTCTGGAGGATAACCTCCGCCGCCTTGGCCTTGCCAATCGATGTACAAAGGTCCGGGCCTCAGAAGTGCCCGTTCTGGCACTGGAGGATCCACTTAGTGATGCCCGTCATCGGATAGAACGCGAGATAGAGACCGCACTGGAAGAAGATGATATCGGCGCTATCGCACTGGGGTGCGCCGGAATGGCTGACCTTGCCAAAGATCTGTCGAAGCGCTTCAGAGTTCCGGTCATCGACGGTGTGGCGTCTGCGGTGAAGCTGTCGGAGATTATCGTTCGGTAAGTTTTCGGCGCCGATATGAGTATCTGAACAGGTCATCACTCGAACCGGCCTCGACCTTCTCCGATCCCCCAGCATCGCTATCATCTTTGCACTGTGGCCTGTCTCGCTTCGATCCGGGCCAGGTTGGTTTTCAGATGCATAATAAAGGTCGGGTAGTCATCGCTGAGTTTCTGGAAGGGTATGGGTGACCTTCAGCGTAAGTTTTATCCGACGCATTACAGATGGATACCACTTGATTGCGGAACCTCAGCGGGCTGACCTGGGTAAGAATTTATAGGCTTGGAGAAGTGGTAGCGGGAGAGGGACTCGAACCCCCGACACGCGGATTATGATTCCAACGGAAAAGCTTTGAATCTTATCGCTTTGAGATGACATTGAGCTTGCATGAGGCGGCGTTGTAGTTGTAACCAAGTTATGGTTTTTGATCTTCTGGTTACGGTTCTTCCATGATTGCTCTTCTTGTAGCTCGCGGCTTTCCACGCTCGGTCCAGCCCGTAGATTTGAGCTTTGATCCATCTGCGCGGTTTCAATTGACGTGTTTGCAAGACGCAGTCAGCGCTGCGAATAAGGAAATAACCGCGCAAGTCGCACTGGGCGTCGGCGTGGATGAGCGGATCGAAGCGAACCATCCAGCGCTTAGAATAGCGTTCGTTCAGTCTGTCAGAACGCGGCAGCGCACTGTGATCGACAATGTGGCACGTCTCTTCGACAATCATGACTGGGAGAGCGCTTTGGCTTTCCAAACGGCCATGCGGAAATCGACCATCAGCGTGTATTGCGCGCTGCATACTACATATTTGGAAAGGCTCGACCCAAAAACGCTTCGTGTTCTTATCTTAGATCGTCTGCATCAGAGCAGGGAGCGTCAGGCGGTCAGCGAATTTCGAAAGATGCTTCAGAAGCAGCGTGTTCGAGCGAAGCCAAAGGTTTCCGCGGAAACTCCGTCACAAACCAAAGAGAGACTGGCGTCCTATGATGACGCGTTTATAAGTCTGCAAATACACAAGATCTGTAGTGATTGGATTAAAGCAGACCTTTCGCCTCCGTTTACTGTCAGAGCAATTGTGGACGGATTGAATGAAAAAGGCATTCAGACCCAACGCGGCAGACCCTGGACATCGCCCAATCTCAGAAAGTTCTTGCGAACCAAGCGTAAGGCAAGCCCAGAAAACGTCCTGTTTGAATGGATCAAGTTGCCTGATACGCAGAGCGCTAACTAAGCCGCCTCCAGATCTGCTTCGAGTTTCGCGAACAGGGCGACATCATCCTCGGCGTTGTCAAACAGGTGCCCGTAGACGTCGAAGGTCACGGTGATCGAGGCATGTCCCAGAAGCGTCTGGATCTTCTTCGCGGGCCAACCTTGTTCGATGTACAGCGAGGCAGCGGCATGACGCAGGGCGTGGAACGAGAACTTCGGTTTACCCTCTGCAGTGACAATTCCAGCGTCTTTCAAAAGCGGGTAGAGAACCCGGTTTGAGATATTCGACGGGCTTTCCACGTTGCCTATGCCGTTTGGAAAGACAAGATCGAGCTCGCCGGTTGGGCAGTCCGCTTTCCAGGACATCAGCACCTTCTTCACACTTGGTGCCATGGGAATGTCACGACGGCCCGACTTCGACTTGGGCTTGCCGATCTGATTGAAGCGATCAGCGCGTTGACGGACGCGAATGATCGACTTTTGAAAATCAACATCTTCCCAACGCAGACCACGCAGCTCCGACATGCGCATGCCTGTGTAGATCGCAGTCGTGATGAGCGGGCGCTGCTTGTCTGGAACTGTCTCCAGCATCGCCTTGATTTCAGCCTTAGTCGGGATGATGCGATCTGGAGCGTTCCTTGATGCCCTGCGCAGCTTCACGGACAGCGCCACGTTGTTGTCGATCCACTCGCGATCCAGGGCCTCACTTAGAGCTGAGCGCAAAGAGCGCAGTACCTTGTCGGTCATCGCCCTGGAATTCTTGTCCAGCATGTCATCCATGAAATCGCGCACGTGTGAGCGGGTGAGGCTGCTTAGCTCCCGATCGCCAATGGCTGGCTCGATGTGGTGATCAACGTGCTTGCGGTATGAGCGCAGGGTTGCGCGTTCCAGCTCATCGCGCTCACAGCGCTTGATCCAGGCTTTGCATGCGTCACTGATTGTCTTGTTGTTTGTCATTCTGCTCGTCCAAGTCTTCGATTTACAAAAGTGTAGGACGGGCGGAAGACGGTGTCGGGTGTTATTCCAGTCGGGTAGATGGAAAAGTACCGGCGCATATCAGTGCCGGATGGAAGTCCTAGAGTCACCGCGACAAAGCTTGGGGGATGCCTCATGGGGTCGGCAGCTCGGCCGCGCCAAACCCCGGAAGACTTCACTTTGGGTATTAGCACTTGCCGGTTTGAGGTGATTGTTCGGATAAGAGTTGAAACGCGGGACGAATGCTCGTCTGCAATAGAGCGCCGGCTCGACCGGCGCTCTATGGTGCATTTATTCGGCGGCTTCTCGGTAGGGTGCGCCTTCTCCGTAAGGGACGTTTACGCCGCCATATCGGCGGACCCTGACGTTGCATTGTTCTGCATGGCCGACAAAACCTTCAAGCATACACAAGCGTGAACCGTATTCACCGACCATTGTTGCAGCTTCATCGGTGACCACTTTTTGGTAGCTGTGGGTCTTGATATACTTACCCACCCATAGTCCGCCCGTGTAGCGACCTGCTTTCTTGGTCGGGAGCGTGTGATTGGTTCCGATGACCTTGTCTCCGTTGGCAACATTGGTGCGGGGGCCAAGGAACAAGGCACCATAGCTGTGCATGTTATCGAGGAACCAGTCGTCGCGATCCGTCATGACTTGCACATGCTCTGAAGCGATGTCGTTCGCAACATCCAGCATTTCGTCATATGTGTCACAGACAATGATCTCACCGTAAGTCTCCCAGCTCGCGCGGGCAGTGTCTGCGGTCGGGAGAATGCTCAACAGACGGTCGATTTCCGCAAGCGTGTCTTCTGCCAACTTGCGGGAGTTGGTGAGAAGGACGCATGGGCTGTTGTAGCCGTGTTCGGCTTGGCCCAAGAGGTCTGTTGCGCACATCTCTGCGTCCGAGGCGGTATCATCGGCGATCACCATTGTTTCGGTTGGACCGGCAAAAAGATCAATTCCGACGCGCCCATAGAGTTGGCGCTTGGCTTCGGCGACAAAGGCATTGCCTGGGCCAACGAGCATATGAACCGGGTCGATTGTATCCGTGCCGAGAGCCATGGCGCCGATCGCCTGAATGCCGCCGAGAACATAAATCTCATGCGCGCCGCCCATTTTTATTGCCGCAATCACACCTGGATTCGGTTCTCCCTTGAACGGAGGGGTGGCCGCGATGATACGTGGAACCTGCGCAACCTTGGCAGTTGCGACAGACATGTGCGCTGACGCAACCATCGGAAATTTGCCACCCGGAACGTAGCAGCCAACAGACTGAACCGGGATGTTTCGATGACCGAGAATGACCCCGGGCAGTGTTTCCACCTCAATGTCCAGCATGGAGTCTCGTTGCGCCTGAGCGAACTTGACGACCTGATCGTGAGCGAACTGGATGTCCGCCATTTCTCTCGTTGAAACCTTAGACGTGATGGCTTCGATTTCGCTGTCGGTAAGTTTGAACGCTGGTGGTGAGTAGTTATCGAACTTTTCGCTGAGTTCGCGAATGGCGACATCGCCACGAGCCTCGATGTCTTTCAATGTGGCTTCCACGACAGCGCGGGTCTTAGCATCATCCTCTGCGCGTTCATCCACGGGTTTCCCACGTTTGAGATACGTGACGGTCATATCTTTGCGTCCTTTCGATATTGGAATGAGGTTTGTGGAGCCATCATCTCAGGCTCTTTGCGAAGTACGCTGCGGCAGCAACAATGATGACGCCCTTGATCACCATCTGGGCCTGGACCGGCAATCCAACGATAATGACGAGATTGAAGATTAGGACCAAAATCAGAGCGCCTAAAACGGCTCCGAGAAGGTTTCCTTTTCCTCCACTGAGAGCGACGCCGCCGACCACGGCTGCAACGATGGAATCCAGCTCATAACCGCGACCGACAAAGTTATCGACTGATCCCACGTATCCGACCAGCAGCAGTCCGGCGATCCCCGCCAGAACAGAACAGATCACGTAGCAAAGGATCGTGATGTTGTGGGAATTGATCCCGACCAGGTCTGCCGAGGAGGGGTTACCTCCCACCGTGTAAACCTTGCGTCCAAACACTGTGCGTTTCAGGACAAAGGAAAGCACAACAAACAAGATTGCGAAGCCGATGACGTTGACAGGAATTCCCAGGATTTGTCCGGTACCAAGGAAGCGAAAACCTTCCGGCAGAATTCCTGATGGAGCGCCCTTGGTGTAATAGAACCGCAAACCCTGTAGCACGATCATCATGGCTAGTGTTGCCAGGAACGGCGATACATTTCTCTTGGTCACCAGCCAGCCATTGGTAAAGCCAACGACCACGCAGAACGAGATTGCGGAGACGAAGATCACCGGGATCATAACATCATCTTGCGTATCGAAGGCGGTCGCGATTACGGCCACAGTTGCCATCAAGGAGGCGACCGAAAGGTCAAGTCCCCTCACCAGGATGACAAAGGTCTGACCGATCACCACGATCATGAGCGGGGCCGCTTGCGTCAGCACATCCTGCAAGTTGCTGACCGACAGAAAAGACGGCGAGATGATGGTTGCAATCGCGATGAGGCCAAGGAATGCACCGGGCAAGATCAGGCTCTTCAGCCGGTCCGGGGTGAGCAAGCCATTTCTGTTGAGAGTGACAGTCTCTGCGGTCATAGCTTCTTACTCCTGTCGACGTAGATGGCAACGGCAACGATGATGATCAGACCCTGGATGACCCATTGAATGAACGTGGACGTGTTCATGTAGTTGAGTAGGTTGTTGAGCAGAGAAATCATGGCCACACCAAGAAGGGCGCCAAGGATGTTGCCTCTTCCACCTCCGAGGATGATCCCGCCTACGATCACCGGTGTGATCGAGGCCAGCGTCAATGGCTCGCCGACAAGTGGGTCACCGATACCGGTCCGGCTCACGTAGTATGTCCCGGCGAGCGCTGCGAAAAATCCAGAGGCGGAATAAGCGAGCATTGTGATGCGATTGTTCCGGATTCCACTGAGGCGCGCGGCCTCCGGGTTACCGCCGACGGCATAGACCTGCCGGCCCGTCTGGCGATACTTCAGAAACAAGGCGACACCGATAAAACACGCCAGCATCACGAGCCCGGAAATCGGCATGCCGAGGATCCGGCCATAGGCAAATTCTTCGAACCAGAAGGGTACGCTCCCGGTCGGCTGCAGGGTGTACAGAAGAACAGCTCCCTGCAGCACTGATGCCGTCCCAAGGGTGACGATCAAAGGGTGCACCCCTGTGACTACCGTGATCCACCCATTGGCAAAGCCAAAGCACGCGCCGAAAGCCAGTACGATGACGATCGCAGGGATCATCATTGCATCATTGCCGCCAACAAGGGCTGCGAGCATTACGTTGGAGGCGGACACGACCGCACCAATGGAGAGGTCGATGCCGCCCACCAGAACCGTCAGCGATTGACCAATCGCAACAAACCCCAGCGGAGCGGCTTGTTCAAAAACGTTCAGGAAGTTCCGCGATGTGCCGAAACGTTCATTGACGAAAAAGCCGGTAACAACAATAACCGCGATAAGGGCGATCACCATGAACACCGCAGGTTCCGTCCGTCTGAGTTTAAAGACCAGTTGGCTCATTTGGAGATCTCCCTAGGCGGCTTCTTGAAGTGTTGCCAGGCGCATGATGGCTTTCTCGTTGACGTCCTCCCCGGAAAGCTCGCCGGTCATGACGCCTTCGCGCATCACCATCACACGCGAACAAAGCCCAACGATTTCCGGCAATTCTGAACTGATAACGAGGATAGAGATTCCCTCGTCCGCCAGCTCCCGGATCATCTTGTAGATCTCTACCTTGGCTCCGATATCGACACCCCGAGTGGGCTCATCGAGGATTAGGACGCGGTGGCAGACACGAGACCAGCGAGCGATCAGGATCTTTTGCTGGTTGCCACCTGAAAGCTGCCAGACACCATAATCCGGCCCTGGAACTGCTATGTTGAAACGCCGGATTTCGTCTTTGGCGATTTGGAATTCGTGTTTCCGATCGATGACCGAGTTGTTCGAAACTTCATTCAGGTTCGGGATCGTGATGTTCGCCGCTGTATCCAGCAAGGGAAGAAGCCCCTGGCCCTTGCGGTCCTCGGTCAGAAAACCAATGCCTCGATCGATCGACTCTCGCGGGTTAGGCTTGTTGTAGTGAGCCCCCATAACGGTAACTGAGCCTGTTTCACGCTCCATCGACCCAAAAATGGCGTGCGCAATTTCCGAACGTCCGGATCCGACCATGCCGGCCAGTCCGACAACTTCTCCTGGATAGAGTTCAAAACTGGCGGACTTGACCTTGGGCGCCATACGAAGGTCTTGAGCGGTGAGAACCGGGACATCATCCGTGCGAGAATTTTTCTCCGGATAGATATCGGAGAGCTCCCGCCCGACCATCATTTCCACCAGGCGGTCTTCGTTTATGTTGGCCGTGTTTTCAGTGCCGACATACTGGCCGTCCTTAAGCACACTCACACGATCCGCGATCTCGAAAATTTCCTCGAGACGGTGAGAGATGTAGATGATGCACACGCCCTGCTCCTTGAGCATGTTCACACGTTCAAACAACAAGGCAGCTTCGCGTCCGGAGATCACGGCGGTAGGCTCATCCAGAACCAGAAGTTTCGTATCGCCGACCAAAGCCTTGGCGATTTCGACCATCTGTTGGTCTGCAACGCTCAGGTTCTTCAGGATTTCCGAAGGATCCAGATGGTGGCCCAGACGATCTAAGATTTCTGTGGCCCGGCGGGTCATCTCCGGATAATCGATCCGGCCCCAACGACCGCGCGGCTCTTCCCCGATAAAGATGTTTTCAGCCACCGTCATTTCCGGGAAAAGCATCAGTTCCTGATAAATCACATGGATGCCTGCATCCATCGCCTGACGAGGCGATTCCCAGTTGCGTGCCTCACCGTCGTAGGTGATCTCACCTTCTTCGGGGATGTATGCCCCTGCCATGACCTTGATCAGGGTCGATTTGCCGGCTCCATTCTCACCTAGCAGCGCGTGGACCTCGCCAGCTTTTGCTTCAAAGGAAACGTTGTCGAGCGACTTAACGCCGGGAAAAACCTTGGTGATGTTTTTCAGGTTTATCATTCCCATGCTCCTGTCATCAGCCAACAATTGCTCTTAGGCTTTTCGAAACGGTCTGGATGCATGACGAACCGTTTTGAAAAGCCCCGGAAATTCATCCGGGGAGTTGGTGTCGCGGCTGGGCAAGACACTGCCGCGACACTGGTGGGAGGGTTAGTTGGGATAGTTCGCGGAGAAGTTCTCCGGATCGTAATCAGCACCAATGCCGTGACCCATGATGTAGGTGCCTGGCTTGTCGGGTTGGGCATAATCTGCCAGCGCAACAGTGCCTTGAATGGTCTCAGTGTTGTGACCTTCAGAGATGATGATCGGGGCAGGGACGTTGAACTGCTTCGGTACCGGCTTGCCGGACAGGATGTCCATAGCAAGATCAACACCGAACCCGCCGATTGACGGTGTGTAGTCGACGCCCGCGAACGGGAAGCCATGCTCCAGCGCAAGCAGATACATCCGGTTCATGTCGCCACCGGTGTGCGGTGGGATGTCTTCGGAGGCAAAACCTGCGCTCAGGAAGGCCTCAACGGAACCAGAACCCTGCAGGCCGGAGTCCGCCCAGACACCATCAATGTCCTTGCCGAAGCGCTGAATGACAGCTGACATGATCGACTTACCGTTGGCCGGGCTCCAGCCAGTATATTGGGTGTCGAGAATTTCGATGCCCGGGTATTTGGCAAAGATTTCACGCGCCGTTTCGAGGCGAGTTTCAGCTGGCGAAGCACCAGCCCGGCCCGGGAGCAAAACGATTTTGCCTTCACCGCCGAGATGCTCTGCAAGCCATGTCGCGCTGTGACAGGCCAGATATGTATCAGACGCGGTAGCAAAGGTGACGTAGTTGTCCTCGTTATTGACTGTGCGAGCAACACTTACGACCGGCACACCACGCCGCATCACGCGGCCCATGATCGGATCCAGAGAGTCAGCTGCTTGCGGGTTCACCATCAGCAGATCAATGTCCTGGTTCAAAAGATCCTGAATGTCGGAGATTTGCTTCGTCGCATCCCCGTTGGCATCCGTGATAATGAATTTCTGCAGTTTATCGGCATGCTTTTCCGCACCGTTTTCAACGGTATGGAAAAAGGTGCGTAGCCAGCCGTCGCGCAATTCCGCATTGGAGAAACCAATCGTATATGGCGGTTCTTTTTTGAACTGTGACGTGTCCATCGTTTCGGATGCTGCCGGTGCGCATTCAGGTGCAGCAGCAGCGGCAGGTGAAACCAGGCCCAAAGCGGATGCGGAGACCAGTGCGCCAACCGCGATTGTGGCTTTGGCACCGAAAATGAAAGCAGAACGGTTCATTGCAGTTTCCTTCCTATTCGAGTTTAAGTGACTGTTTTTGTTTATTTGTTTTGGGTAGAAGATCAGCCTACCGCGCCTTCCGCCTTGACGATCTTCACGTTTGACGTATCGCGACCCTGATGTTGTTCGGCTGCGAAACCAGCGGCGTAATCGTCGCGGACCGCTTGCGGAGCGGTCGGCACTGGCGGGAAGTCCCACCACCCAACGACATTCGATGCTGCGATGCTGACGTCCCTGGTGATCGGAACTTCGACAAGTGCAGGTCCACCGCTTTCGAGCGCCGCCTTGATCGTTGATCCGATTTCATCAACACGCTGAACCTGGGTTGCGAAGTCGAACCCGAAGGACTTTGCGAGCGCTGGAAACTTCACCGAGTAGGGCTCGGAGTTTTCGCCTGGCATTGAGAACTCGGAAATGATGTTCCGCCCCATCAACGCATCCTGACCGTCCCGGATAGAGATGTAGCCGGAGTTGTTCAGAACCAGGAAGACGACCGGGATGTTGTAGGCCACACAGGTCGCGAGTTCCTGCATGCACATCATGAAGTCACCGTCCCCGATGATGCAGACCACCGGAGCATCAGGCTTGGCAAGCTTTGCGCCGATCGCCGCCGGAAGGGCGAAGCCCATCGGTGAATAACTGCCGGGAGTAATGTGTGTACGCGGCTCGTAAATCGGGAAGTCTTGCTTGGTCGAGCTCTGCGGGTGCCCGGAGCCCACCGTGACAATCCCGTTGCGCGGAAGAACTTTCCGCAATTCCCGCAAGGTGCGAAGCATGGTCGTCGGGATCTTGTCGTGAGAGCGGCGTGGCTCTTGGATTTCATCCCATTCCGCCCAAAGCCGAACGAGTTTGTCGTGATGAGCAGATCTGCGCTCATAGGCCTTTCGGGCCTGCTCGTCCGAGATGCCGGCGTCGATATCTTCCAAAGCCAAGGAGATATCTGAAACGACCCCAACTTCAACCGGATAGTTCTTGCCGATTTCCCGGGGATCAATGTCTACATGGATGAGCTTGGACTCAGGTATGGAGAAGCTCACGCCTTTGCGCCAAGAAGACGCTGACCAGTCAGTGAACCGGCATCCAAGCGACATGACCACATCAGCAGTGCTTGCCAACGTATTCCCCGGAAGGGAGCCGGGCCAACCGACAGTACCAGCATTCATCGGGTGGTCTTCAGGCAGGGCACCTTTGCCGTTCCACGTAAAGACAACCGGAATACCAAGGCGTTCGACGAGACGCTTGAGAGCGGGGCTGGCGTTTGAAGTAATTGCTCCACCCCCTGCGACGATGCACGGGCGCTCTGCGTTTAGGAGTAATTCGATCGCCGCCTCAATAGCCTGGCTATCTGCTCTTTGTCTGCCAGTAGGCAGGCGTTTTTCAAGGTCTTGCACATCGATATCGGTATTGGCCGATTGAACATCGAGCGGAATGTCGACGTGCACAGGTCCTGGACGCCCGGTCATCATCGCATTGAATGCGCGATGCATGATAAAGGGAGCAGAGTCCGGAGTAATCATGTCGAAGTTGCGTTTGGTTACCTGCTCCGTGACCTTTGTGAAGTCCGGAGTGTTTTCCCGGTCCATTTCCTGCATGACGCCGTGCCCACGCATGTGGGTGGACGCAGCGCCCGTAATCAACATCAGTGCAGTTGAATCGCAGTGCGCGTTGGCCAGCCCCATGATCGTGTTGGCGGCGCCTGGTCCAATGGATGTGCAAGCTGCGATCGGTTGACCGGTCACCCGGTAATGGGCATCCGCGATGTGGACCGCTGCCTGCTCGTGCATCGTTTGAACGATAGGTATATCGGAACCTGGATCGTTGAACGCATCGATGAGGTTCCAGTTTCCATGTCCGGGTAAGCCGGTGATGTATGGCACGCCATAGGCTTTCAGCGCCCGGCCGATAAGGTGACCGACGGTTTTCATGCCGCAATTTCCTCCCTTTGCGCAATATTTCCGAAATATTTCCGGAATAAATTGCGCAAGTCAACGGAAAATTGCGGTTGGTAAGCCGCATTCCGATGCGGAAGCTGCTAACAAGTTGAACAAACAACAGAATGCCGATAAAAATATTTTTCGATGTTTATAGTTTTCCGGGCCACCAGTGTCCTTTCCCGGAAAGTTTCGGAAAAAGGTGATGCTTGTCCGGCAAAATAACGCTTAGAGATGTTGCGAAAGCTGCGCAGGTGGCTGAATCGACCGCGTCGCGCGCCTTGGCTGGCAGTGGCCAATTGTCTGAAGATACCCGTCAGAGAATTTTGAATGCCGCGGCAAGCCTCGGCTATGAAGTCTCCGCAAGGGCGCCGACTGTATCTGTTACCAAGTCCGGACGCCGCGGCGTGATTGGCGTGGTCGTCGCGGCCCTGCACAACTCATTCTATCCGTACCTTCTCGATCGTCTTCATAATGAGCTCGATGATCTCGGGTTCGATATGGTGCTGATCATTGATGAGATCACGCGCGACCGGGCAGGCCGTAAACTGCGGTCTTTGCTGGATATTCTTGATGGTGTGATTGTTACCACTGCCATGATCGATTCCCCCATGGTTGAATTTCTGAAAGACCGTGAAATGCCTACGGTTCTCGCGATCCGTTCGAACCAGAAGGGGGACGTGCATGTTGTCGAGAGCGACAATTACTCTGCAGGAGCGGAGGCAATGTCTCATCTTTTGTCGCTCGGTCATCGCCGGATCGGATTTCTCATGGGACCGGACACGACATCAACGACAGCCGGTCGCCTTGAGGGGGCGAAGGCTGTGCTTAAGAATGCCGGGGTTCCTTTTGAAACTGATCTGATGCACCATACGGAATTCACGCACGAAGGCGGCTATTCAGGCTGCATCCATTTGCTGCGATCAGAAACTCCGCCCACAGCCATTTTTTGCGCAAACGATGTGATTGCGATCGGTGCTCTGGATGCCGCGCAAAAGATCGGTCTGAAGGTTCCAGAAGATGTCTCTATTATTGGCGTTGACGACATACCCATGGCCAGCTGGAGCATGATTTCGCTGACGACAGTCCGGCAGCCCATCGGCGAAATCGGTTCGATGGCCGCAAAACTGATTTCTGAGGCGGTGAGGGATGGCGGCGATGCCAAGGCTAAGCATCATATTCTGCCGACTAGCCTCGTAATGCGCGCGACGACTGGGGTGGCAAAGGAAGGTTAAGTAGCATCAAAAACTAATTGTTCGCGCAAAAGGATATCGCTCATTTGGCTTTGTCCCTGCTTAGACAGTTTTACCATGCAGGGTGAGATTTTTCGGAGAAGAAAGCGCTGTGAATGGCAGTATTTGTTCGTTCTCCGAAACCAATGGATGGAAGTCCTAGAGAAACCGCAATGACGCTTTGGGGATGCCTCATGGGGTCGGCTGCTCGGCCGTGCCAAACCACGGAAGAAGGCGGAGGTGATGATATCAGTTTACTGCTCGAGACGGACATCCCGTGAGGCGGTCACGGCTTCCTTTGCCTAAACCGCTCCCGGCGTTGCTGGCGGGTTCCGGTGATCCCGTTCGCGGCGCGCGACCGCATACCTTCCGCGTGGATGCGGTTCACTGTGCACGGTGTCGGTGAACCGTTCCCAGGGAAACTCAGAAGAAACACTCTCGGCCTGTTCGATGTAGGCCACCCGCTTTTGGTCTTCAGTGTATACCTGACGGGGGACAAGTTGAACCTGCGCAAGCGGAACGTTGAAGGGCAGTCGAATTTCGCGGTTTGTTTCCGTGATGCGGATATTCACGAAGATGGGACATGGTTTGAATTCGTCCGTCTCAACCATGCCTTCGTAGACCTGGAATGGGCCGCGTGGCGTGTTGGCGGGTGCACGCACCAGAACACTCCACCCCGGCGCGGTTTCCACGAAGTGGCCAGTGAAGATCTGGAGGGTGCTTGGCAGCGGGACGGGTCTGAGGAACGCCGGGAAATGGCGCTTTAAACTATCCGGCGCAAGATTTTCCCATTCCTTCTTGAAACCGTCATTCAGATATTCGCTCTTCACGAGAACCCATTCACCTTCCAGATAGGCATAAACAATGTCCTCGCTAACCGTCAGCGTGAGCGTTTTGGGCGGATAGACGTACCAACCGAAGGAAGAGGCGGTGCGCATGGCCTCACAATAGCGAAACGCATCCGTTGGCATGCTTCCATATGCTGACGGGTCGGCCGGTATGATGGCCGGAACACCATCGAACATCTTGTAGAACTTTATGAGGTGCTCGGACATTCGGATCTCGGTTTTGCAGGAGGTCCCCTATCAGGGGAGTGGCTGATCGAACGGGAGAGCTTTGAGAGACTTGCAAGCTGCCGTCACTTTAGCTGGATGCCCGGAACACTGAAACGACCGCAGCGCAGTTTGACTGCGCCGCATGGCCGTTCGGCTTTTGCAGGCTAGAAACAATCCCGCATGATCCTGCGCCCGGCCGGCGTTTGAACAACGCGCGGCATCAAGTTGTAAGACGCCCCAACGGCGGTCGGAGCAGCCTTGCGGACCGTGGGCAGTTTATCGATTTTCCGGTGTTCCGTTTTCATCTGTTTCTCCTTCTTGTCTTGGCTTGGTCGAAAGACTCCAACGCGGGCCGCTAAGGGTTTCAAAAGGGATCAAAGCGAGGGATGTTGGCTTTTCGACCCTCGGCGATCTCAAATGTATTTGCGAACCCGTCCGAAATGTCCCGCAAACTCTCGGTCATACCGGCCGTTGGCTGTCAGCAGTTCCAGCCTGTGGGGCAGGCCAATTCCTGTGATGTGCCAAGTACTCCAGACATCTCCAAAATTACTGCTGAAGCGATTATGGCGATTGCAATGACGCCGTATGCGGATAGATGTTTTTTCACATTATTCATTTAAAGTCCTCCCGGTTTCTAATCACAGGTAACTGTATGTCCAGATATTGCTTGACTTTTATTTGGGAGGGAGAATTTGATATTACAAATTAATGATATGTAATGGATCTCTCCCGATTTAATTGGATGAACGTGTTCGCTTTACGCTATCGGGGCATCTTCTGACAAAAGACGTTCTGCCCTTTGAGCTTTGACCAAGCAGCTTTTGCGGCAGACCGTATGGATAATGTCAGACGCGCGAGCCGTCCGCTCCCAGCCCGAGCGTGGTTTGGTCGAAAACGGCCCTAAGCGGACATTGGATGAATGGGTACAATTTTGTAGTTAGGACGACTTGCTAGTCCCTTTTCTCAAACTAAACGTTTTCCGCTTGCCCGAACATCTTGACGCCACATCGGGCTTGCTCCTTAAACCAACCGGGAGCCTGACCCGCAAAACTCTCATCTGAAATGGCTCTGTTTTTGAGGAGCAGAGCAACTCAGCATTTTCTGACAATTGTCATATTAACTGGTTGATATCAGTACACCGCATTCCTGCGTTCTTGGCAGCGAGAATACCCTGCGGACTATCTTCAAAAACAAGACAGTTTTCGGGATCTACACCCAAAAGGTACGCTGCTTTTAGAAAAAGGTCCGGTGCCGGTTTCGCCTGCGCGACGTCTTCTATCGTGACGACCGCATCAAAACAGGATAGCAGGTTCACCGTTCTCAGGGACGGAACAACGATTGCCCGCGGTCCACTGGAGGCCACGGCCATTGGTTTTGCGCCGGCATTCTGCCGTGCGATGGCGGCCACCTGACCGATTTCCCGCAACATATGAAGCCGATCAAGCACGCCCTGCCGCATGTCGTCGATCACCTGACGATGATCAAAGGCCGCCCCGAATTGCTGTGAGAATTCATCCAGCAGCACCTGCTCTGACAACCCGGACCGCCGATGATACCAGCCCGGCTCCAAGGAATATCCGGCTTTTGAAAAGGCCTGCCGCCATCCTGTGGCATAAAGGTCCGGGCTCGCGACCAAAGTGCCGTCACAATCGAAGATCAGTGCTTCGGCACCCTCAATCAGGTCCCTCAGAAACGGCGTCTTGTCAGAAAGTCCCTTTGGGTCTGCAAGTGTCATCAAGCGTTTAAGCCCAGGCTCGACTGACGCGTTATCAATTCAACACCAAAACGCTGCGTATCCGGTGGTCGCTGGCCATCGACAACCCATGCCAGCATTGACTCCGCGGCTTTTTTGCCAAATGCCTCGGTATCGCAGCGTACAGAACTCAAGCGGGGATAAGACAAGGAACTTTCCTCAATATCATCAAAGCCGATCAAGCGAACATCCTCGCCAACACGAACACCAGCTTCCGCAAACCCCGACAACATTCCGAGCGCCACCAGGTCGCTGAAGCAGATAACAGCATCAATTCGCGAGTGATCTGAAGCAATGCGCAATGCTATCTCACGGCCATAGGTCCTGGATGGTCTTTCGTAAAAAGCCGTGACAGGTAATCCGCGGGAGACCATGACCTGATAATATCCGCTCATCCGCTCCATCGTAATCGGCCGGTCCTTGATCCCGCCGACAAATGCTATCCTTTCAGATCCCAAGTTCAGGAGATGCTCTGTGGCCAATACGCCGCCGGCTGTGTAGTCGTGCGATGCAAAGGGAAACAGATCGGTTCGCAGATCAATTTGGCGCAAGACCTGCATTGTCGGGATGCCGGCACGTTCGACCCGATCGAACGCACAAGAGTCTTCTTCATAGGTGGGTGAAATGACAAACGCCGAGACCCCGTGCTCAATCATCGAGTCTATCACCTGCGCCTGAATTTCCGGATCCTCGTCGGTGTTCGCAATCACGGTCGAGTATCCTTTCCGGGCGAATTCCATCTGGGCGCTCGCCGCAAACTCGGTGAAGAACGGGTTTCGCAAGTCGTTGATGATCAGACCGATCAAGCCAGATGATGCACCCCGAAGCCCGGCCGCTGACCGGTTATAGACGTACCCCAGTTCCTGAATGGCCTTGTTGACTTCATCGCGCGTAGCTGCCTTGACCGATTGGGAGTTTTGAAGAACCAGCGACACGGTTGATTTGGACACCCGCGCCTGCTTGGCGACATCCAGTATGGTTGGTCTTTTCTTCATTCTCTCCCGGCCCTGATCAACCTATGCCATGCAATTTCAAGAGAAGTTTCATCCGCTCGACCGCAACATCCGGCTTTGACAACACCCGCGCCTGGTCCGCAAGCCGAAAAACTTCGGCGTAATGAACGATTTCCCGAGAGGACTGAAACCCACCCGGCATGATGAAGTGGCTCTGCGCCCCATTCAGCCAGGCGAGGAAGGCCACGCCCGCCTTGTAGAACCGTGTCGGTGCTTTGAAAATTTCCCGGCTGAGCGGAACGGTTGGTGCAAAAAGATTGTGATAGGTTTCAAGATCATCTTTCGCAAGCGCCTCGAGCGCCTGGCTGGCAACCGGTGCAATCGCCGCAAAGGCCCCCAACAGCGCATGAGAATACCGCGTGCCGTCGCCTTCGATCAGCTCTGCATAGTTGAAATCATCTCCAGTATAGAGCCGGACGCCATCCGGAAGGCGGGCGCGGAACCGCTCCTCATGCGCCTTGTCCAAAAGCGAGATCTTGATGCCGTCGACCTTGTCCTGATGGGTGTTGATGATCCGAAGCACAGCATCGGACGCCACCTCGACATCCGTTGACCCCCAATAACCCTTAAGGGCCGGATCGAACATGTCGCCCAGCCAGTGCAGGACGACCGCGTCCGTCGCCTGCTCCAGCAAGGTCCCGTAGACCGCTTCATAATCTGCCGCTTGGCCCCCAATGGCCGGAAACGCCTTTGAAGCCATCAGGATCACCTGGCCGCCGACAGCCTCGATGGCCTCCATCTGCTCAGAATAGGCAGCAATGATGTCGGACGCGGTTTTCAGCTCGGCCAGATCTTTCTGATCCGTTCCGGCCCCACACGCCACGCGCGGTTTCAACGGGTGCGCCTTGGCTTCCACCATGGTCCGCTCGATCAACTCTTTGGCGGTTGGCCAGTCGACGCCCATACCCCGCTGCGCGGTGTCCATGGCTTCGGCGAGACCGAGACCCTGGTCCCAAAGCCAGTGACGGAACTGAAGCGTATTTTCCCAATCAACCGCTGGCGCACCGTCCCAGGGATCACGCTCAGCCAATGGATCGGAAACAACATGAGCTGCGGCAAATGCTGTTCGTGTCAGGGGAACATCCGGGGCGCGTGGCACCAAAGGCTCGCCCGTGAGCACGTAGGGTTCAAGAGTGTTGTTGTAAGTTGGCAGGGTCAGCATGACGGTCTCCAGTCAGTAGCACCGAACACTCAGGCGGACACAGGAATGTCGAGCACCAGGATGCCGTCGAGACCGCCAACGGCGTTCGCGACGAGCTTTGCCCCGAGCGCCTTGTGGTCCGGGTGGTCCTGATAACTCTGAAGGGCATCCCAGTCCTGAAAGTCGACGACAAATCCGTGCATGTAGCCGCGTTCGATTTTTTCAGGGCTTTCGCTGCGCCCGGACTTGATGTCGAGAATGCCGGGCACCTGAGCTTCGATCTCCCGCAACTCCTGGAACAAGGCCGTGATTGTCTCCTCGGAGACCTCCGGTTGGAATTTGATCAGGACGATATGACGGATCATGAGGAAGCCCCGTGGTCTTCGCGGATCATGTCGGAGGCTTTTTCACCGATCATGATGGCCGCGGCATTGGTGTTGGACGAAATGACGTTCGGCATGATGGACGCATCGACGACACGCAGGCCGTCGATCCCGTTGAAGCGGAGCCGTGGATCTACGACAGCACCATCATCGACACCCATGCGGCAGGTTCCCGCCGGATGATGCGACGTCTTGGAATGTTCGCAAATGAACTGGAAATACTCGTCATCTGTTTTCAGATCCGGCCCCGGCAGCCGCTGCGCCTTGATGAATGGCTTTAGCGGCGCCTGAGCCATGATTTCCTGGGTCAGCTTCAGACCACGGATCGACATCTCACGATCACGCGGATCCTCCAGATAGTTCGGATCGATCAGGGGCTCGGCCGCTGGATCGGCGCTGTTCAACCGAACCGATCCGCGCGACCGCGGCCGGAGATAGCAGGAGTTCAGCGTCACCCCGCCGTCAGGCATGGCCGCGACACCAGATTCAATCCCCGTGCCAAGCCCCAGATGAAACTGCAGATCGGGCGACCTCGCCTCGGGATCGGCATACCAGAAGCCCCCGGTTTCAAAGAGGCTGGACGAGACCGGCCCGCGCTTCGTCAAAAGGTATTGCAGACCGGCCAGAACCGATAGATGCGGCTTTGCGAACCGATCATAGGTATGCGGCCCGCTGACTTCACTGATGCAATAGAGGTCGAGATGGTCCTGCAGGTTGGCCCCGACATTTGGCTGATCCAGCACCAC
Source organism: Roseibium sp. MMSF_3247 (assembly GCF_030733765.1). Taxonomy (NCBI): domain Bacteria; kingdom Pseudomonadati; phylum Pseudomonadota; class Alphaproteobacteria; order Hyphomicrobiales; family Stappiaceae; genus Roseibium; species Roseibium sp. MMSF_3247. Next base: position 52,897 of record NZ_JASHII010000003.1, on the reverse strand, counting down.
ATCTATATCAAGTCTTTGAAGATCGTCCCCGGGGCCGATCCCGGACAGTTGTAAAAGCCGCGGCGATCCGATGGCACCGGAGGAAAGAATGACTTCGGAAGTCGCCGTCAGCCGTTCGCCATCAACCAGTTCCACACCAACGGCCCTGCCGTTCTCGACGATGATCCGGCGAACATTGGCACCGGTTCTGACATGCAGGTTCGGCCGGCTCCGGTTCGGTGCCAAATAGGCCATCGCGGCGGACGACCGGCGGGCATTGCGCTGGGTCAGTTGGTAATAGGCAACGCCGTCCTGTTTTTCGCCTGTGACATCTTCATTCTTTGGGATTCCAAGCACCGCAGCCGCTTCAAAATAGGCCTCGCAAATCGGCAGCGGGGCGCAGGGTTTGGACACGCCGAGCGGACCACCCTGACCGTGATACCTGTTGTTATAGGTGTCGTTATCTTCGGCTTTCCTAAAGTAGGGAAGAACATCTTCATAACCCCAGCCCTCGCAGCCGAGCTGCCGCCATTCATCATAGTCGAGCGCATTACCACGTGTGTAAATCTGCGCGTTAATGGCCGATCCGCCACCGATGACCTTGGCCTGGGTATAGCGGAAAACGCGGTTCTGCATGTGTCTTTGCGGCACCGTGTGCCAGCCCCAGGAGCCGATCCCCTTGGTCATTTTCGCAAAGCCGGCCGGCAGATGGTAGAACGGGTGCCAGTCACGCCCGCCCGCCTCCAGAAGCAGAACCTGTGTATCCGGATTTTCGGTCAAGCGGGCTGCAACGACGGAACCCGCACTGCCGCCCCCAATGATGATGAAATCAAAGCCCTGGTTCATATCAGTCTCTCAAAGACGGGAAATTGACAGGCCGCCATCGACGGCAAGTGTTGAGCCGGTCGCAAAAGCCATCTGCCCCTCGACCAGCGGCAATACGGTTTCGGCAATGTCGGAGGGCTGGCCCCAGCGGACAGCGGGGACCAGTCCGCCCTCGATGCGGGCGGTGTATTTGTCTTTCACGCCGGAGGTCATTGGCGTTTCTATGATGCCCGGCCGTATATCGAAAACACCGATGCCGTGCGGAGCCAGCCGGACCGAAAAGAGTTGCGCCATCATGGCCGCCCCCGCCTTTGACAGGCAGTACTCGGCGCGTTCGACCGACACCATTGTTGCGCTCACCGAGGTCACAAAGATCATGGATCGGTAGATGCTCTCATCAGGTCGCGATATCATGCGCCGCGCCACGTCCTGCGCCAGGAAAAACGCACCGCGCAGATTGACCCCCATGACGAAATCGTAGCTGTCGGAGCTCAACTCCAGCATGTCGCCGCGGATCTTGGCAGGCACCCCGGCATTGGAGACCAAAGTGGTGATCGGGCCGAGATCCTGTTCGATCCGATCAAGGACCGATGCGTGACCCTGAATATCCTGAAGGTCGTGGGAATAGTAGCTGGCGCTGTCTCCAAGAGCCGACAGGGCGACTTGGACTTCAACATCATCCAACCCGACCTGAGCAACAATGGCGACCTTGTAACCAGCTTGCGCAAGGGCCTTGGAGATGCCAAGCCCAATCCCGCGCTGCCCACCTGTAACCAGTGCAAACTTGGTCATGCCGCCAGCTCCTTGCGGATCGTGTCAGCCGTTCGAAGGGCAAGTGCGGCGACGGTCAGAGCTGGATTTACAGCCGCAGATGTTGGCAGCGCGGCGGCATCGGTCACAAACAAGTTCGGATGGTCCCAGGACCGGCACTCCGGATTGAGAACGGACGTCTTGGGATCACTTCCCATGCGCACGGTTCCACATTGATGCGACGGAACCCGCCCATCAAACAGTCTGGACAACACCACCGGAAAGCCTGCCTTGCGCAATGTTTCTTTGGTCTTGCTGACCAGCTTCGTGTGAGCTGTCATGTTTGAACGCCGCCAGCGCAGCTGGATCTGTCCATCTTTGAGGACCACGCGGCTTTCCGGATCGGGAAGATCTTCTGAAATCAGGTAAAGATCGAGCGCGTGCCGCGAAATCCAGCCGGCGGCAAATTTCGGCAATTGCGGCACCTGGATTTTCAGAATATCCGGCGTGACCCGGCCCAGGAGCTGCACATTGCCGAGCGGCTTGCCGCCGTTTCCGTCCGACAGATACCAGTCGTTGATCCCGAACGTTTTCTGGTAGACGGAATCGTTCCGGAAGGTTGGATCGATCGCGATGACCGCTGTTGCATTGTGGTTCATGAAGCAGCGGCCAACGTAGTCAGAGCCATTGGCTACGTTGGAACGCAGCAGCAACGCCGCCGTTTGGACAGCGCCAGCGCATACCGCCACCACTTTGGGCGTTAACGTGGTCTCCTCGCCGTCCTTGCGATAGGTGAGCGACTTTATCCTTTTGGATTTTGCATCGGTCTTGAGATGCGTAACCTCGGCACCGGAAACCAGATCGACATTGTCATACGCCAAGGCCTCTGAAAGTCCGCAGGTTTCGGCGTCCATCTTGCCGCAGCGCTGATCCGGATAACCATCCCATCCGGTCTGTCCCGCCTCTAACCAGCTGTCAATGTCGACGCCCAACGGCAGGGAAAACGGATGGACACCGGCATTCTCAAGGCGCTGCCGGGCGACCTTTATGGCCGGCTCATCTGGAACAGGCGGGAACGGATATGCGCCCTCATGCGCCGGTTCGCTTGCATCAGACGACACATCCCCGCGAACCTTGTAGAGCCTCTCCGCCTTCTCGTACCAGGGTGCCAGATCGGCGTACCGGATCGGCCAGGCTGGCGAAACACCGTCCTCATGCTCCATGGCTTCAAAATCCTCGGCGCGATAGCGGATCAGCACCGCACCGTAGAGCTTTGAATTGCCACCGATATTGTAATAGTTGCCCGGTTCGAATTCCGTTCCGTTACCGTCGAGCCAGGTTTCATCCGACCGGAAAGCGCTGTTGGTGTAGATGCGCCAAGGGTCCCTTGCGGGCGCCGTGTCCGGAATCTGATGCCCGCGTTCCAGGATCGTGATCCGCGCACCGGACGGCGCAAGGCCGGCGGCAAGGGTCGCGCCGCCCATGCCGCTGCCCACAATCACAATGTCCGGTGAAAGGCTCATTGCTCAGGCAATCCGATCTTCTGTCTGCGGATCGAATGCGACCGCCTTTTCCATGTTGAAGGCAAACGGAAACACGTCACCCGCATTCACGGAGACATCCGCGCGGAAACGTCCGGTCACGTCCTTGCCGCCAATCTGGGTCACGACAAACGTGTCCGAACCAGCTGGTTCCGTGACTTCGACCGGAGCTTCGACAGTATGAACAGCCTTTGAATTCCGGTCCGCGCCATCTTTATCGGTAATGGCTTCTGGCCGGATGCCGAGGACGATGTCCTGTCCGACACTCCCCGCCAGCTTGTCGTTTGCGAAAGGAACAGCCGCGGTTTGTCCGTTGGCCAGGGCAATCTCCGCCGCCGGCTGGCCTTCGACAGTGACAACCTTGGCCGGAAAAAGGTTCATGGATGGAGACCCCATGAAACCGGCAACAAACATGTTTGCCGGGTTGTCATAGATTTCCTTTGGTGTCCCGAGTTGCTGGACATAACCACCGAACATCACGGCAATTCGGGTCGACAATGTCAGCGCCTCGATCTGGTCGTGGGTCACATAGACGATTGTTGTTCCAAGCTTCTGGTGCAGCTTCTTGATTTCCGTGCGCATATCAACGCGCAACTTGGCATCAAGGTTGGACAGCGGCTCGTCAAACAGGAAAACATCTGGCTCGCGCACAAGTGCCCGGCCCATGGCAACACGCTGGCGCTGACCGCCGGAGAGCTGACCGGGCTTCCGGTCGAGCAGGTGACTGATCTGCAAAAGCTCTGCCACCTGCGCGATCCGCTTCTCCCGTTCAGATTTTTCGATGCCATGCATCTCCATGCCGAAGGAAATGTTCCCTTTGACCGTCATGTTCGGATAGAGCGCGTAAGACTGGAACACCATTGCGATGTTGCGGTCGGCCGGTTTCACCCCGTTCATGCTGCGGTTCCGAATGGCAATCTCGCCAGACGTGATGTCTTCCAAGCCTGCGATCATGTTCAGCAAGGTGGATTTTCCGCAGCCGGACGGACCGACCAGAACAAGAAACTCGCCTTCCTCGATGGAAATGTTGGTTTCGTGCAGAACCTGAAGGGCGCCATAGGATTTGGTCGCCTGATTGATGTCTAGAAAGCCCATGGTCTTATCCTTTTACTGAGCCAGCCATCAGGCCGCGGACGAAATAGCGGCCAGCGACGATGTAAACGAGCAACGTTGGCAGTGCGGCCATGATCGCGCCTGCAAAGTGGACGTTGTATTCCTTCACCCCGGTGGACGATTGCACCAGGTTGTTGAGCGCCACCGTCATGGGCTGACTGTTGAAGTCCGAGAAGGAGGCGCCGAACAGGAAGTCGTTCCAGATGTTGGTGAACTGCCAGATGATGCAGACAACCGCGATCGGCCCGGAAGACGGTAGCAAAATGCGCCAGAAAATCCGGAAGAAGCCCGCGCCATCAATCTGGGCAGCTCGGACCAACTCGGTCGGGAAAGCGGCGTAGTAGTTGCGGAAATAAAGGGTCGAAAACCCGATGCCGTAGACGAAGTGCACGAAGATCAGCCCCGGCAAAGAGCCTGCCAGTCCCATCAGGCCCAGCATCCGGGCCATCGGAATGAGCACCATCTGGAAGGGAATAAAACACCCGAACAACAACAAGCCGAAGAGAATGGTTGCTCCGGGGAACGTCCATTTCGTCAGCACGTACCCGTTCAGCGCTCCGACCAGGGTCGATAGGGCAACAGCCGGCACAACCATGATGATCGAGTTGATGAAGTAGGGGCGCAGACCGGTTGCTTCGACGCCAACCTGGGCGCTTGACCAGGCACTTGCCCAGGGAGCGATTGTCCAGTCACTTGGCAACGCCATCATGCCGCCTGCCGTAATTTCAGACAGGGGTTTCAACGAGTTCACTACCATTACATAGAGTGGCAACAGGTAGTATATGCAGAACACGACCAGTAGGGCATACAGGATGATGCGGCCAGCGGTGAGGGATGATGATTTTGTCGTCGCTGACATTATTTCTTCTCCCTCAATTCCGACCAGAGATACGGCACGATGATTGCAGCAATGGTCATAAGCATGATCACGGCCGAAGCAGCGCCGATGCCCATCTGGTTTCGGGAAAACGTGTAGGAATACATGAAGGTCGCGGGCAATTCGGTGGCTGTGCCCGGTCCCCCGCCAGTCAGGGCGATCACAAGGTCGTAGGACTTGATTGCCATATGGGCGAGCACCACGAAGGCGGACATGAACGCCGGGCGCAATTGCGGGATGACAATCCGCCGGTAAAGCGCGAAGGTCGACGCGCCATCGATCTGGGCCGCTTTCATCATTTCGCTGTCAATACCGCGCAGCCCGGCCAGGAACATGGCCATGACAAAACCGGACGTCTGCCAGACCGCAGCAATAACAATCGTATAGATCGCCATTTCCCGGTCTTTGATCCAGTTGAATGTAAAAGTTTCCCAGCCCCATCCACGCACAACAGCTTCGACGCCAATTCCCGGATCAAGGAACCACTTCCAGGCAACCCCGGTCACGATGAAGCTCAGTGCCATCGGATAGAGATAAATGGTCCGGATGAAGCCTTCCGCGCGGATCCGCTGATCCAGCAAGATCGCCAAAAGCAGCCCAAGCGCGCAGCAAATGGCGATGTATAAGACGCCGAACACCACCAGATTGGAAACGGCAATGTCCCAGGCCCGGATCTTGAACAGGTTTTCGTAGTTTTGCCAGCCGACCCATCCGAAGGACGGCAAAATGCGGCTATCTGTAAATGACAGGTAGAGCGTGAAAAAAATGAAGCCGTAAACGAAGATCGCAACAATGGCGACCGTCGGACTGAGCACGAGTTTAGGTAAGGCGTCACGCAGTCTGTCAACAACAGAACCGCGCGGGCTCGCCGTTTCCGAGATGGACATGGTTTATCCCCGGTGGGTTGGGAGAACGGCGGAAGCCGCCGTTCTCTTTTGGGGTTTACTTGTTGATCTGAACAGCCGTCACCAGCTCATCGACCGCAGTGGCGCTGTCATACTCGCCGTTGAAATGCGCAGTGATGACGTCGTACATCGCGTTCTTGATCGAAGCCGGGTTTGCATGGCCATGCGCCATGGAGCCATAAAGATTGCCACTTCCAGCAGCCTTCTTCAGATCCGCCATACCCTTCTTGCCGCATGCATCAAACGCTTCGTCAGACACGTCTGTGCGAGCCGGCACAGACCCTTTGACCACGTTGAAGGCGGACTGGAACGCTGGAGACAGGATCGCCGTTGCAAGCGCCGCCTGTTCCTTGCCCACTTCTGGACCTTGCGCGAACATCGCGAACTGATCCGCGTTGAAGGTCACTTGATCCTGGGTGCCGGGGAAACGGAAGCAGAGGAAGTCCTGGTCTGGCGTCTTGCCAGCGTTCAGGAATTCACCCTTCGCCCAGTCGCCCATCATCTGGAAGGCTGCGTCGCCATTGATGACCATCGCTGTTGCCAGGTTCCAGTCACGGCCGGAGAAGTTGTCGTCCACATGCGCGCGGATCACCGCCATGCGGTCAAAGGCTTCCTTCATCGTGTCTGAGCCGAGCGCGTCTTCATCAAGATCGATGAAAGCGGCTTTGTAGAAGTCAGGACCGCCCGTCGACATGGCAACCGCATCAAAGACAGTGGCGTCCTGCCAGGCCTGACCACCATGGGCGATCGGCGTTTTGCCGGCGGCTTTGACTTTTTCAAGCGCAGCTACGAACTCGTCCCATGTGGTCGGCACAGCAATGCCAAGCTCATCGAGAACAGCCTTGTTTGCCCAGACCCAGTTCGTTGAGTGGACATTGACCGGGGCAGAAACCCACTTGCCATCATGCTTGGCGAAGGCCTGAAGGGCTTCCGGCACAACATCATCCCAGCCTTCCAGGCCGGCTTGAATGTTGAGATCGGCGAGTGCCCCCTCGTTTGCCCAGTCAAGAATGTCGAAGCCGAGCATTTGTACAGCAGTCGGCGGGTTTCCGGAGGTAACCCGCGCGCGCAACACAGTCATCGCCTGCGTTCCGCCGCCGCCAGCAACCGGCATGTCCTGCCAGCCGATGCCCTGACCTTCGAGGTCTTCCTTCAGGACATTCAGCGCTGCTGCCTCGCCGCCGGATGTCCACCAGTGCAGGACTTCAACATCTTCAGCTTTGACCGCTGTGCCGGCAGCAAGCAGGGCCGCCGCAGCTGTCATCATAGTTGTGAACTTACGCATAGATTTCCTCCCTAAGTGCGTAAAACCCTTCCAGATCCGAACCTATTTGGTTCGTGTTTCAACCCAAGGCGCCCGCGTGCGGCCGATCCGCATCGTCACGGTTTTTGCCTCCAGGAATTCCTCCACTCCATACTTCCCCAATTCGCGGCCTTGTCCGCTTTCCTTGACACCGCCGAAGGGCAGTTCGGCAAACCCGTCCATCCACGTGTTTGTCCAAACAGTACCGGCCTGCGCCTTGCGCGCGAACTCAAGACAGGTGTGGACATTTTCGCTCCAAACACCCGCAGACAGGCCATAGTCTGCATCATTGACCAATGCGATGGCTTCATCCAGCGTGCTAAAAGTAAGTACCGAAAGAACCGGGCCGAAAACTTCTTCCCTTGCGATCGGCATTTCGGCCTTTACGTTGGTAATGACCGTTGGTTTGTAGAACTGGCCACTCAATCCGGGCACCTGAAGTGGGCCGCCGCCCAGACGGATATCCGCTCCGTCCTGATTGGCTTGCTGCACATACGCGTCGATTTTTTGTTGGTGATCGGGGGTGATGATCGCCCCGACCTTGGTTGACGGGTCCAACGGATCACCGAATGGCACATCTTTCGACAGGGCAACTGTTCGCGCGATGAACTCTTCGGCGATGTCTTCGTGCACAATAATTCTGGAGCCGGAATTGCAGCATTCTCCGGCATTGAAATAGACCCCGAATGCAACCGCATCGACCGCGCTATCAAGGTCTGCGTCCGGGAAGATGACTTGCGGATTTTTCCCGCCAAGCTCAAGGGATACCTTCTTCAAGGTTGCCGAAGCTGCTTTCACGATCCCTTTTCCAACTGCTGTGGATCCCGTAAAGGTGACCATGTCGACCCGTTTGTCAGTCGTCATTGCGATCCCGACAGGATCCCCATAACCGAGTACAATGTTGACAACTCCGGCCGGACAACCAGCCTCGATCAGCAGTTCGCCAAGAACAACAGTTGTCGCGGGCGTCATTTCCGAGGGCTTGATGACAGCAGTGCATCCAGCTGCCAGGGCAAACGGGAGTTTTTGAGAGACTATGAGAAAGGGGAAATTCCATGGTGTAATGATCGACACCACCCCGATCGGCTCTTTAAGGACCAAACCAAGAAAGTCATCGCCCAGTGAATTGTGACTTTCGCCATGAATGTTTCGTGCGAGAGACGCTGCATAGCGCCAGATGTCTGCAGCGCCTTCAATCTCTGCCCGGGCCTGGCTGATAGGCTTCCCCGATTCCAGGGTCTCAAGCAATGCAATCCTCTCGCGGTCACGATCGATCAGATCCGCCACCTTGAGCAAAAGAGTTGCGCGGTCCTTGCCAGTTGTGCTCCGCCAAGCGCTGTCATCGAATGTGGCACGCGCAGCTCCCAGTGCGGCATTCACGTCTCGGGCATTGCCCTTGGCCGCCCGCGTTACCAGCGTTCCATGGGATGGAGAGGTCCGCTCAAATGTTTCACCGCTGCAACTATCCCGCCATGAACCAGCGATGAGATGCCGCGCAACAAAGGGATCTAGCGGCAGCTTCGCTTCTGAGATGGCGACAACGTTCAATTCACTCATGGTCAAATTCCAGGAAAATTTGGTTTGCGTTTTTCGCGAAAGGCCGTCACGCCCTCTGTGCGGTCAGCTGTCGGGCCCATCATGCCAGCACCCAGAGCTTCAATCATGGCGTCGCGGTCTTCACCGACCGCCGCATGGATCATGTATTTGGCAACCTCGATGGAGCACGGTGATTTGGCCGACAAGGCCTCGGCAATTTCGAAGGCTTTCTGTTTTGGATCTTCAGAAATCTCGGCTGCGAATCCGGCAGCAAAGGCACGTTCAGCCGAAATTCGGCGGCCGAAGAGAGCCATTTCCTTTACAAGAGGCTCTCCAAGGAGCCGGATCATCCGCTGTGTCCCTGACCATCCGGGAACAATTCCAACGGCAGCTTCCGGCAGCGCCAGCGTTGCGCTTGGTGCCATGACCCGGATGTCAGCCGTCGCGGCGAACTCAAGGCCACCACCAAATGCGTGACCATTCAGGGCCGCAATCGTCGGCTTGGAAAGGCCGGCAACCCGGTCAAAAATCCGGTGGCCATAGCGCACCCAGTTGCGGGCAAATTCCCAGGGCTCCAGTTGCGACCAGGCCATGATGTCCGCGCCGGCACAAAAGGCCTTGCTATCTTCCGCAGTGATCACAAGTGCGCGGAGCGCGTGGTCCCGCTCCACTTCCGCGCAAGCAGGCTCAACAGCTTCGAGCATTTCAACCGTAAAGGCATTGAGCTTTGCCGGATTGTCCAGGCGCAACTCGGCGATCGTGCCGTGCCTTATGAGATGCAACCCGCTCACAGATGCAGCTCCATGGCTTCCTGGCGAAGAAGCGTCTTCGGCATTTCCGTCAGCGTGTTCGCGAGACGAACCCGCCCCTTGGACGCATCGACGATATCTCGCTGGGCATCGATGCCGGGCATGACTTCTGTTGCCATCAGCCCGCTGTCCGTTAGCTGGATCACACAACGTTCTGTCACATAGAGGACGTCCTGACCGAGCTCGCGGGCGCGGCGGCCGGAAAAGGTAACATGCTCAACTTCATCCACCATCTTGGTGAACTTGCCGGGCGCCCTGACGGTCAGCGCATCATCGGTCAGCTCGAGGTCCGCCCCGGCCTCAAACAAACCGGAAAACACGATCTTTCTTGCATTGGCCGTGATATCCACAAAGCCACCGCATCCAGCTGTCAGGTAAGGCTTTTTGCCGAGCTTGGAGACGTTGACATTGCCATCGAGATCGATCTCCAGAAAAGACAGGAACGAGACATCAAATCCACCGCCCTGGAAATAGGTGAACTGCTGCGGCGACGGCATATAAGCATCCGCGTTTGAAGCGCAGCCAAACGCAAACCCGGTGAGCGGCATTCCGCCTGTGGCGCCTTGTTCAATCGCCCATGTGACGGCCTGTTCCTGCCCAGCTTCCAACAAGACACGGGGCACCATCGCGGAAACGCCAAACCCGAGATTGGCGGTCTGGCCTTTGTTCAGCTCCATGGCCGCGCGCCGGGCCACGACTTTTTCGATCCCTTGTTCAGCCAGGGAGAAACTCGACCACGGGCGCATGATTTCTCCGGAGATCGCCGGATCGTAGTCGGTTTCCGTGGTTTGACGCTGATCTGGATCGACAACGATCAGATCAACCAAATGACCGGGTACTCGAACGTCATGCGGGCGCAGCGATCCGGACGCGGTGATCCGCTTGACCTGTGCGATCACCAAACCGCCATGGTTGCGCACCGCAATTGCCTGCTCCAGGCCTCCAAGATACGCACCTTCATGTTCATATGTCAGGTTGCCGCGTTCATCGGCCGTCGTTGCCCGAATAATCGCAACGTCTGGAATGATGTTTGGGAAGTGCAGCCACGTTTCACCGCCGAGTTCGATCCGGGAGACGATCGGCTTGCCGGCTGCAACATCGTTCATGGCACAACCTTGCCGGATCGGATCGACAAAGGTGTCCAGGCCTACTTTTGTCATGACACCCGGACGGCGTGCTGCCACGTCGCGGTGCATGTCAAACAGGATCCCGGACGGGACATTGTAGGCAGCGACCCGGTTGTCGACGAGCATCTGCCATATGTCCGGCATGGGCAGGGAAGATGGACCGGAGGGATAGGATCCGGCGATGATGGTGGAGAGCAGACCATCCTTTGCGATGTGATCAATTCCCTTGATACCGTACATATCGCCTGCCGCAATCGGGTGGATCGTGGTCAGGTTCCGCGGGTGACCTTCCTTTTCGAAGCGCTCCCCAATGGCTTCCAGGATCTTGTCAGGACAACCAAGACCCGAAGACGAGGAAACCGTTATGATTGCGCCGTCCTGAATGCGGCCAGCAGCTTCGTCCATGGAAACGAGTTTGGAGGTCATCGCTTAGAACCCTCCGTAATCGACACGGGTCGTTTCACCCGTTTGCGCCGCTGTGCGAACCGCAAGCGCAACAGCTAGGGATTTCACCCCATCAACACCATCTGCAGACGGCTTTCCATTGCCCGCCACAGCAGCAACAAAAAGACCGAGGGCGCGGTGGTAGAGGTTATGTGTCTCGAACGGGACTTCGGCCTCACCATCCGCTGTCACCAACTTGATCGCGCCGATCGGCTGTTGGGTCATGACGTTTCGGGCGAAGATCGACCCTTCTGTCCCGTGAAATTCAATTCCTGTCCCGGCGAATCCGTGCGTAAAACTCTCGTGGGTCTGAACCATCGCGCCTGAAGGCATGGACCAGACCGACATCACGCTGTCCTCAACACCTTCGCCCATGCCAGACGTTCCGGATTTTGCAACGACATCCACCGGATCTTCCGAGAGATGAAAGCGGACCGTGTCTGCATCGTGGACTGTAATGTCAGGTATGACACCGCCACCGGCGGAAGCGTCGTTGATCCGCCACCCACGCAGATGCTCCGGCAAGTTCACAGCGTGGAACACCCTTGAACTTAAGACTTTGCCGATCCGTCCAGAAACAATGAGATCTCGGATCGCAAGGTGAGACCCCGCATTGCGCAAATGGTGATTGGTCGCAAACGTCACGCCTTTTTCTGCGGCTGCCTTTACCATCTCGACGGCCTCGGCAAGTGTCATTGCAAGCGGCTTTTCACAGAGCACGTGTTTGCCAGCTGCTATCGCGGCCAGTGCTTGAGCGTGGTGTTTTTCGTTGGTCGTTGAAATGTAGACCGCATCCACACTCTCGTCGGCCAGCAGAGCGTCAAGGTCTGTGTAGCTGTCCGGGATCTGATGTTCACTGGCAAACACCTTGCCCCGCTCAACATCTGAACTAAGGACAGACTGAATGTCCGCCCCGTCCTGAACGCGGATGGCATCGATGACAAAACTGGACGCAATACGGCTCGCGCCTATCAGTCCCCACCGCATGAATTCCTCCTAAGAGACGATTATTTGGAACGTTCCAATTTTATGGCATCAAAACTGGAACGTTCCAATTTGTCAAGCCATTTTTCGCAAAAGCAAATCCGGGCGTGATGAGACAGCAGCCCCGTCCAATGTTATGAGACAGTTTCCGGTCGTCAGGTCGCATTTTGATCGTTAACTTTGGCAATGAGCGCTTTGCTCGGTTTTTTGCTTTAACTTGTGGTTCGTCTTGGGATTTGAAGGCCTCAAAGTCTGACCTCCTGCGATTTGGCAAGCTGTCTAAGAAAGCCGTTTGAAGGTCGGGCTATAAATCTGAGTTTTGGGTGCGCCCGCCTTGGCAATTAGCGGACCATCACTCAAAAGCTGGATTTTATTGAACTGCGATAACTGACACGCGTCAAAAGCGAAGTCCTAGAGAAGCCGCGATGACGCTTTGGGGATGCCTTTTGGGCTCACCAGCAGATCCGCCCCAATTCCCGGAACATTTGGTTCAAAGGTGGTTCACAAAAGTTCACAACGCCCGTTTCAGCGTGAACTTGTTTCAAATTTCCGACCGGCAAACCCGTGCGATCCTTTGATCCGCTGCTCACCGATTGGCCAGCTTGGTTGTATTTTTCCGTCAGTTAAGTCAACAGGATCTGAGCTTTTTCGCTCAACTGCAAAAGTGAACCCGCGCTTTTCTGCTGATCACCAAGTTCGATCAAGCGCCAATTTTAAGCCGCGCCGTTGAAACTGCTTCGTGGCGAGGTCCGGTCGGATAGTTTCAGCTATCAAAACGATAGCAACTTGACCCTCTGATCGGCTGTCATTCATTTGCTTAATCAGTCTGATCATAATCTCATGTTCGATCGCGAAACACCTTGCTGGCCCTTGCCCCGAAATAGATCTGCGTCCGGACCGATAGTTTTCGAAACGGCAGATCGACAGGGAAGTTCCATGGCGCGCGTTCTGTTTGGCGTGTGTGATTTATCGATGAGAGTGCGCGGCGCTTGCCAGTGACTCTTAAAATCGATTCTCGGACATGTCTGGTGTGTTTGGAAGAGGTGATTGTTAGCCGGGGAGGGGAGGGAGTGCGGAAACACCCGCCATCTTGGTTTTGTGTCAAGACTTGGTGCCAAGACCCGGAAGGAAGAAGCTGCCGACGTTTCACGATGTCAAAGAGCGCTCGTCGGGCCGGAACGGCCCATCGAGCTGGAACAGTCTTCTGTTCTTCTTTCCGGAGGAGAAAACCTTACGCTTCGCTAAGCCGGAAGGAAGGGAGCGGAGAGCGCCGCAGGCGCGAGCCGGTGCCTTTCATTCTGATTTTCTTGTTTAAGCCAGACCAAGTCCGATGCCGGGATGTTTTTGATATGTTTTTTTTCAATCTCTTCCGGCTCGAAGATTTTATACACCGGGTGCGAGCACAATGCCGGAGCCGAAGGCGACGGCTGTGCGCAGCACCGCGCCCGAAGGGCGCTCCCTAATATGTTTTTATTGTTCTTCCATTCTATTGTCTAAGGCAGGAAGTCGGGGCAAAAACCAAGGAAATCCAAACTGTTCCGGTATTCTTGCCCTGTTTCTGTTCTGCCGGTTCTCTGTTTCTGACCTGCGCTAGTTCGGCTTGCAATGGGCAATCATTCAACGTCCAGACCAAGCTTTTTGCGTGCGCTCACATACTTCTCCTTGTGCCGGAATGGTCGGTCGCTGATATGCCGTCCGATGAGGCGGGCCATCTGCTTGAGCGTGTTCCCGTCGATCTGAATGTCCAAATGCTTGAGCATGGTGCCGATCGCCAAAAGGTCCGCCCATTCTCGCTTGTCTACCCCGGCTTTAAGGGAACGGTTCTGGAGGTCGATTTTGTAACGCGCCCTGGCACGATGAAATACCCTTTGGGATGATCGATCAGCGTCGTGGAGCAAGGTAACGTTCCCAAGACGGCAATGTTCAGGTCCGAATGTGTCGTGAAGTTCGATCAGCTCGAGCTTCTTCAAGGTTTTGCCTTTTGAGCGCGCAAACCTGTCCGCGGCGTCAAAGTCAAACTCCGCGCCAAAGATCGCCGCAGAGATTACGCTTTGCTGCGGGCAGGTTGTGGACGAAATGCCGGTGCCGGCACTCCCTTCTCAGCAGCTGCAAAGCGCTCGTTCAGCACCAGGTGACAAGCAGTGAACTCGTTCTTCAAGCGCCCCGAAAAAGAAGCCGCGTCTGGCTCAGCTTCGATGGTCTCTTTCAGCTCTTGGAGCAGCTCAAGGATGTCAAGAGACTGGCAGTTCCTGAAATGCTTCAGGTCCTTGGTCATGCAGCGTCTTTCTTTTTCTGCGGGTTTTCGTTGGCGGGTTGAGGATCTTCGTCTGAACACCGCGATGTGGTGCGGCATTGCTTCTTGGTGGCTGTGCGGAGGCGCTGCAGCGCGCTTGCAGCGATGCTTAAGGTCCAAGAGGTGTGATCGAGAGCGGGCGCATAGAGGAGCCGAAGCAGTTCCTGAGGGTACATCTGGATTTCCTTTCAAGATTAGGCTGCGAGCAAAACGCCGAAGCGGGCTTGGGTCTCACAAAGCCGTTTAGGGGGGGCGGCGGATGAGGTCGTTGCGGATCTCTGCCAGCAGGGCATCAGAGAAATTGGAGCGCCTGAGCCAGTTCGAGAATTGCGCGACCTCATCAGCAGTTTCGTTGGTCAAACACTCAGTGAGGTCGCTGGACGGCATGGAGAGCATGCGTGCGGTGTTTTCGACGATCTCGTGGATCTCTGTCGAGAATTTGGACGCACGTGTCCGTTGGCTGTTCATGCGAACCTCCTGAGGGATTGATGAGTTTTTTTGGTGGGGTAAGTTTACGTCAGACTATGAACGTTATGCGGGGGAGATTTCGCGATTTTGATAATTACTCTGAGTATTAAAGTAATCGTAAGCCATCGAACGATGATGATCGCAGGCTGATTTTTGATACAATTCACCTTGAATTTTTGAAGTTATTTTGGGTTTGCATTCAGCGTTTATTACGATCTCAATCAATTTCTCTTCCCATAATTCGGCGTATTCATCAAGTAAATTAAGGGTTATATGATATGCATTCTCGACATGTATGAGGAGTCTAAGGAAATTTTTACTCCAAGAAGTCTGTGCGATAATGAATTTTTCTAATTCAGTCCATATGCATTGGTCCGTGTGCAATTCATCAAAAAAGTTTGCAGATGCGGCAATAACACACTCCATTGCAACTATTTTTTCATACTCAAACACTTCTCCTGTTTTTTTGCGTATTCGCTCAAGTAATCCTTAATTTCTCGATTTATATAAATGTCAATTTCCATTTTCATGCTTTTGTATATTGCTAAATAGTGTGCTTGTTGTAGGTAATCGCTCTGTAGTTTTTCGCTGATCAGAGTGATTTGTTTCATGGTTTTACTCCTGTCTAAAGAATAGACCATTTCGTTCTCCGGGGAGACAGAGCTACCAAACTCTTACTATTGTTATGCCCCTTCAGGCGGTCGGATATTCCAATCTCAGGTCATTCGATAACCTGAGAACGTGGGTTTTACAGATCAGCTTATGTAGAGTAAAAATAAAAATAAGCAACTTTATATATAGTCAGCAGCAACTGACTCAACTTGCTTATTTTCGAGTCGCGAATTTCCGTTTTGTTGAAAAAATTCTTAGTATAAATCGAGATATTGAGAGTATTTTCTTGTGTGTTTTGAGGTCGTTTTTCGTTTGTTTCCGCTATTGGATATTTTTCATGAACTTAGGTGAGCTGTCATTGCGATGAAAATCAGAACCCTGACAATGGCTCTCACAGCTGCTGCGATACTGGCTATATCGAGCCCACATGCGGCCGAAGTAGATCCCGCACTTGAGCAGGCTGCGCGCACGAAAGCGGCTGAGACGCTCGTAGATCCGTATTCAGCCGTGTTCACATTCGACGTGGTCAACGAATTCGAGGGCGGTATGGCTGGAAAGATCTGCGGCTGGGTGATCACGAAGAACCGATGCGGCGCTTACACGGGCCTGAGGTTCTTTTATGCGGGCTATGTGCAGACGGGAGGGAAGTATCTGGTGATCGCCTTCGCGGCGGTCGAAATGCGCTTTGACCCATCCATGGCGAATGGGAGCATTTGCTCGTAAAGCCGTAAGGTTTGGCGGAGGAACTGCCTCATGTGGTGTGTTTGAGGCGGCTTTCCTGCGGTGCAGGGAATGTATTTCTTTTGCCTAAATCGGGGACAGATGTTCCGATTGGTGATGCTTTTGCGTATCTAGGAACTGAGTTGTCGTCGTTCTCTGTTATGAAAGGTAAGCCTTGGCTTTTGCTTCAGACGGGGGCTAGTCATCCTTTCACAACGCCACTTATCAGATTCATCTGCATTAGACGTGTAGAGATCACCCCGGGATCGGCAGCAAGAACACCAATACTCTCTATGGCTCGCTTCACAACAGCGTATAGCGGAAAACCATTTTGTCGATGTGAATATGCTTGTTCAATCTTTGTGGGCCTATAGCCGCCTCCACAGTACCAATCAGCCACGGAACATCGGTACCAATCATTTAAGCGGCTGAATCAGCATGTGGCACCAGGACATCATCAATCTTTATGATCGTGTTGAACTCGGCATCAGGTTCATTGTCATTGGGTAAACGGTTATTCCAAGGAAAATCGCCGATTTCATTGGAGGGCTGCGCCAATTTTGAACAATGGCGCAGAACTTCGCGAAAATACAGAAACATTTATAAGAGAATTTACCGCAGCAGTTCTTCTTCGAAGGGAAAGCGGGACAGCAGCTCAATGCCCTTTTCTGTCACCAGAACCTGTTGCTCAAGTTTGACACCTTCGCAGCCTCCAGCGGCGCCGATATAGCTTTCAACACAGATCGTCATCCCGGCGACGATCTCTCCGTCATATCCAGCATCGGGAAAATCCCCCTTGTGATACAGATAAGGGTATTCGCCCGTCATGCCGCAGCCATGGGCCGAGAGGTAATAGCGGTTGTCGTAGAATTTTTCCGGGATATCCCACGCACGCTCCGCATAGTCCCGAAAACTCATGCCCGCATGGAGAATGTCCATGTTGCTTTGGACCTGCTCGTACGCAACCTTGTAGAGCTCGCGTTGCGCCTCCGTCGGTTTTCCCGGTCCAGAATGGAATGTGCGCGAGAAATCGGAATAGTAACCGTGACAACCGACCACATCAGTATCGAGTGCAATCAACTCGTTTTTACCAATGACATTGCTGGAAGTTTCCTGAAACCACGGGTTCGTCCGGGCGCCTGCGTTAAGAAGCCGTGTTTCGCAATAATCCGCATTCTGCGCGATCACCGATTGATGCAAGACGGACCACAATTCATTTTCTGTCATTCCGGGGCGGATTGCATCCCGCAACCTGGCCACGCCGGTCTCGGTCGCCCGTAATGAGGCATTCACGCATTTCATTTCTTCGCTGGACTTGACCGAACGCGCCATTTCTACCGGCTGTTGGGCATCAACGATGCGCAGACCGCAGTCCTTAAGTGCAATCGCGGTTCCGGCATTCAGCCGCTCCAGCCCGACGGTTGCTCCTTTCCCGGCAAGCTCCTTGATCAGGTCCGCCATTTCAACTGCCCAGGCCTTTTCCCGGGCCTGAATGCCGGGACCGGCCGCGACAAAGCTGGCGGTCTTGGCGGGGCGCACTTCGTCAATTGTTTCCAAGCCCTGCCCAAGATGCAGGCATCCGGTAAACTCGAAAAGGAGAGATCTCGCGGCGGTTAGCAGCAGGTAGCGCGACGGTGCATTGCGTTGACAAAACACCTGCATGTTCCGTGCACCCGTGGCGTAGCGGATGTTGATGGGGTCCGACAGGATGACGGCGTCGACGCCAAATTGAGCCATTTGCTCGCGCACCCGGCCAAGGCGGTAAAGTCTGACGGATTCCAGATCGATCCCTGCACCCTTCGGTGCGCGATCAAGCAATGCGATTCCATCCAGATCGCTTCGCTCTGCATGCCAGTCGAAATTCGCCATGTCGTTTCGCCCAATGAGTTTGAGCCAAAACTAATTCGACATCGGCACGCAGTGTATATTGAAAATTCTCAGGCATAGCTATAACCAATGGGAATGGATAGCCGACGAAAATCGCTTCCGCCGCTCGACACGCTTGTGTTCTTTGAAACGGCGCTGCGCGCCGGCAGCTTCAGCGCTGCAGCGTCTGAGCTTTATGTGTCGCAAGCCGCGGTCAGCAAGCGTGTGAAGCAACTCGAAAACTGGCTGGGTGCGGATTTATTTGAGCGCGGCGCGCGGAGCCTCAAACCAACGCAGGCCGGGGCACAACTGGCCGATCCCGTGGCCATGGCGCTGGACTATCTTCAAGGCGCGCTTGATCAGGTCAGGTCGCCAGCGGCGTCTTCCGTCCGCATCGCAGCCAATTCAGCCGTGTCAGTCTTTTGGCTGTTCGAGCGCCTTCGGTCTTTTGCGCTCAGCTCTTCATCCTGTCCTGTCGAAACGGTCGTTAAGGATGATCCCCGCGACGTGCTTTCAGCCAGCAATGACCTTGCCATTATCTACGCCGACAAGGTTCCCGAGGGGTGGGAAGGGCATTTGCTGATGGACGAGGAACTGGCCCCTGTTGCCTCTCCCGCTGAGGCCGAACGCTTTGCCAACGCCCACCAAAATTCGAGGCTGCTGGACTATAAGAGACATGCACCGGACTGGATCAACTGGGACGTATGGCAACAGCGGGAACATCAAAGCGTTTTTCACGGTCTGACCAAAACATTGTGCCAGAGTTACAGTCATTCCATCGGTTTGGCCTTAGAGGGCGAGGGCATCGCTTTGGCAAGCTGTTCGCTCTTGCAAGCAGACTTGGCATCCGGGCGGCTTGTGAGGCTGGTCGATAAGCCGCTGAAAACCGGCAAGGGGTACTTTCTGGTTTGGCAGGCAGCGAAAGCGGTGCGGCCGGAAGTTTATAACCTCGCCAAACATCTCGGTCTAAGCTGATCTTTGTGCAATTGAGTTTGTCGGCACTTTGTTTGCCGAGCAGAAATTCGATTTTATCGCAGGGAATGTTCGTTGTTAGCCCCGTCTAACCTAAACTCGACAAAAGTTGCCAATCCCGCATCCACCGCGGTGGGTGGGTGAAGTTGCCAGGCCGGACCTGCTGGACTGGTCAGGCGATTTGATACACAGTTTGGGGTGTCGTAGCGAAGACCCGCTGGTTGTGCGGGGTGACGCCGAAGCGATTCTGATAGGTGCGGATGAAGTGCGAAGGAGACTCGTAGCCGCACGCCAGTGCGATTTCGGAGATCGACTGCTCCGTCTGCAGCAGCAGGTTCCGCGCTCTAGTCAGCTTCTGGTTTATGGCAAACTGTTTTGGCGACATCTTCAGGTGCTTCTGAAACAGGCGCTCCAGTTGCCGCGTAGATATGCCTATGGTACGGGCGATCTCTGACGTTGGAAGGTAGTAGGGCGCGCTCTCATTGAGCAGCCGGATGGCTTCGGCGATATGCGGATTGCGAATGCCGTGGCGGGCCTGAAGGGATATCTGCTGGGCCGCAT
This sequence comes from Roseibium sp. MMSF_3247, assembly GCF_030733765.1. Classification (NCBI taxonomy): domain Bacteria; kingdom Pseudomonadati; phylum Pseudomonadota; class Alphaproteobacteria; order Hyphomicrobiales; family Stappiaceae; genus Roseibium; species Roseibium sp. MMSF_3247. Next base: position 33,212 of record NZ_JASHII010000003.1, on the reverse strand, counting down.
CAGCGGGGCGAACGCCGGAATATACCATCATGTCGGCAATCGCTGCAGCAAGGTCCTCACCGTGTGTCTCGCCAATCAGATGTAGCATCAGATCGGTCGCTGCCGTACCACCCGAGGCCGTCACGAACGTTTCGTCGGCGACGAAGACGTTGCGGCACAGTTCAACCTCCGGAAAATTCTCCTGAAAGCTGTCGTGGAAAGACCAGTGGATGGCCGCCCGGCGGTTGTTCAGAAATCCGGCGCTTGCCAGCACATGAGCCCCGGAACAGATGGCGCCGATCTGGGTGCCGCGTGCCCGTTCGCGGCGCAGGAAGGCGAGCACGTCCGAGGTCGCTTTGTCGCCGACATTCTGGCCAGAAATCAGAAACAGGCTGCTGCGCGGCGGCAAATCCGTTAGGCCCTGATCGACAAGGGTGACCGTCTTGTTTGAACAAACGGCGCGCTCACCATCAACTGATGCAAGCCGCCAGCGGTAAATCTCCTGACCCTGAAGCAGGTTGGCGATGCGCAGCGGTTCGACGGCGCAGGCAAAAGCGATATGCGAAAAATCGTCGATAAGCAGGAAGGTGACGTCGCGCGTTCTGGGCATGTCGCTTTTCTCCGGAGCCTGTCGCCTTGGCCCGTTTCGAGTACCGGGCATCATTGTATGATTTATGTGTTGTCATTGTATTCACATTGTATACAAATCGGTCAACCAAAATCGAAACGGAGCGGTGTGATGCCTCCTCAGCGTGGAACGGCCAAGACCGTTGCCTATGAAGATCTGAAGCGAGCGATCCTGACATTGGAACGCAAGCCCGGCAGTGCGCTGGAGGAAACGGAATTGTGCGAACTATACGGCCTGTCCCGAACCCCCTTGAGGGAAGTGCTGCAGCAACTGTCCGGCGACGGCTATGTCACGTTGCAGCTCAACCGCGGCGCCCGGGTCTCCGACATGACCCATTTCACGCTGCGCGACTTTTTCCTTGCTGCGCCATTGATTTACAGCGCCATCCTGCGTCTGGCCGCACAGAACGCTACACCGGTGCAAATTGACGAACTGAAGGCTGCACAGGATGCATTCCGTCAGGCAATGGACACAGGCGATGTCACTGCGCGTGCTTTGACCAACGATCGTTTTCACCGCATCACAGGGAAGATGGCCGGCAACAGCTACCTTATGGCGAGCCTAGACCGGCTGCTGATCGATCACACCCGTATCGGCATGACGTTCTTTCGTCAGACCCGCGGTGCGAAGGACGAGCGGCTCAAACTGGCCAGCGCGCAACATGACGAAATGATCGCTGCCATAGAGGACGGCGATGAACACCGCGCCGCCGAACTGGCGCTTGAGCACTGGGCATTGTCGCGCGACCAGATCGAACTCTTTGTCATGCCGCCCGGGCTGGAAGCCCCACTCGGCCAGCCTCCCAAACTCAAATCCGCCTGAAGCCGGAGACCATCTGGATGACACCAAGACTAACCTTTGAGGGTATCTATACGCCTGCCGTTACGCCCTATGATACGGACGGCAATGTCGTCTGGGATGCGCTGGAGAAGGTGATCGATCACCTGGTTGCCAGCGGCGTTCACGGCGTGATTTCGGGTGGTTCAACTGGCGAGAACTATACTCAGACGGTGGAAGAGCGTCTGGAACTTGCGCAGTTCACAAAGGACAAACTGGCCGGACGTCTGCCGCTGATCGTCGGAACGGGCACGATGCGCACGCCGGACTCAATCGCTTTGGCTGAAGGTGCGGCAAAGATGGATGCCGAGGCAATTCTGGTTGCCACGCCGCCTTATGCGGTGCCGACGGAGCGGGAAAATGCGCTTAATGTCCTGACTATCGACCGGGCGGCGGATCTACCGATCATGCTTTATAATTATCCGGGCCGGATGGGCGTCAACATGGGCGAGGAATTCCTTGACCGGGTTGGCCGGTCCCGCAATGTCTGCGCCATCAAGGAAAGTTCTGGTGACATCAACAGGGTGCATTTGCTCGCCCGGGACTATCCGCATATCCAGATGTCCTGCGGCATGGACGACCAGGCGCTGGAGTTTTTTGCTTGGGGCGCGCGCAGCTGGGTCTGTGCCGGTTCAAACTTCCTGCCTGACGAACACGTCGCGCTTTACAAGGCCTGTGCGGTGGAAGGGGATTTCACCAAGGGGCGTAAGATCATGTCGGCGATGATGCCTTTGATGCGCGTCTTGGAGCAGGGCGGCAAATTCATCCAGTGCGTCAAGCACGGAGTTGAGATGAGTGGTCTTTATGCCGGACCGCCGCGCGCCCCGCTGAAGGCGCTGAACAAGGACGACAAACGCCAACTCGAGCAGGTTGTTCGCGTGTTGAAATCCACCATTGATGACATCACGGCAGGAGCGTGACCATGACCGATCTTCTGACGCGTGACGAGTACAAAGCTCTGGCCGCTCAACTCACTTTGCCGACCAACGCCTTTATCGATGGCAGCTATCGGCCGGCACAATCGGGAGAGACATTCTCAAGTGTAAACCCGGCCACGGGTGAGACGCTGGCCGATATAGCGGCGTGCAGCTCGGAAGATGTCGACTTCGCTGTTTCAAAAGCGCGCGATGCATTTGAAGACGGGCGCTGGTCGAAACTGTCTCCCGGTGAACGGAAGGACATTCTGATCCGCTTTGCCAAATTGCTCACCCGGAACCGGCGGGAACTGGCGGTGATGGAAAGCCTCGACAGCGGCAAAACCATCTTCGACTGCGAGACAGTCGATGTTCTGGAGACAATCCATTGTCTGAAATGGCACGCGGAGGCGATCGACAAGATCTATGATCAGGTGTCCCCTGCATCCGATGACCACATCGCGATGATCGTGCGTGAACCGATTGGTGTGGTGGGTCTTGTGCTGCCATGGAACTTCCCGCTCATGATGCTGGCCTGGAAAATTGGGCCTGCACTGGCAGCTGGTTGTTCGGTGATCGTCAAGCCGGCGGAGGAAACCTCTCTAACGGCGCTGCGCGTTGCAGAAATTGCCATGGAAGCTGGGATACCGCGTGGTGTTTTCAACGTGGTACCGGGCACCGGTCCGGAGGTCGGCGAGCCGCTCGGGCGACATATGGATGTTGATATGGTGTCCTTCACCGGATCGACCGAAACGGGACGCAGGTTCCTGCACTACGCGGCAGACAGCAATCTGAAGGAAGTCGTTCTAGAGATGGGCGGCAAGAATCCCAGCGTTGTCCTGAAAGATGCAGACAATCTCGATCGTGTTGCAGCTCAGGTGGTCAACGGCGCTTTCTGGAACATGGGCGAAAACTGCTCGGCGAGCTCGCGCCTGATCGTCGAAGAGGAGATCAAGGACGCGCTGATGGAGCGGATCCTGGCTCATGCCCGTGAATGGACCCTTGGCGATCCGCTTGATCCGGAGCACCGGGTCGGTGCGCTTGTATCAAGCGCGCATTTCCAGAAGGTCTGTTCCTATTTGGATAGAGATGCCGATGTCCTGATGGGCGGTAAAAGCTATGACGGAGCCTATGTGGAGCCGACGGTGCTGGAAGTGGATGCGTCTTCGGCGCTTGCCAGGGAGGAGATCTTCGGTCCGGTCCTGAGTGTCCTGACGGTGCGCGGGTTTGATGAAGCGATCGCTATGGCCAACGCCACGGATTATGGCCTTGCCGCATCGATCTTCACGTCCAACACCAAGAAGGCCCTGCGCGGCGCACGCGCCATCCGGGCAGGGACTGTCACGGTAAACTGTTTCGGAGAAGGCGATATCACGACGCCCTTCGGAGGTTACAAGCAGTCCGGGTTTGGTGGCCGTGACAACAGCCTTGCAGCCCATGACCAGTACACCCAGCTGAAGACAATCTGGGTGGATCTCGCTGACGACGAGGACGAGGCGGTCGGCTGATGCAGCGGGCCGCCAAATGCCTGCCAAGTTTGCAAGGGCCGGCGGCCTGGAACCGGATCCTGCCGGCACCGCTGCGGCCGCAGGTTCTTGCCGAGGATCTCACTGCGGACGTCACCATCATCGGTGCAGGCTTCGCCGGGCTCAGCGCGGCGCGGCGGCTAACGCAGATCGATGCCGGCTTGAAGGTTGTCGTGTTGGATGCCTTGCCTATTGCGGAGAGCTCTGCCGGACGCAATTCCGGGTTCATGATCGATCTGCCGCATGAACTGACATCAGAGGACTATGCCGGGGCTGGCGACGACAAGTCCCTGATAGCCATCAACCGTCAGGCTATCCATTTCGCACGCGAAGCGGTAGACGAATACCAGATTGACGCGAATTATTTCGATCCGGCGGGCAAGGTGAACGGTGCTGCCAGCGTGAAGGCTGCCGCTCATAACAAGAGCTATGCGCACCACCTTGCAAGCCTCGGCGAAGACTATGAACTTCTTGACCAGCGCCAAATGACAGAGCTGACGGGAAGCCGTCACTATCTTGGCGGGCTCTATACCCCCGGCACCGTGATGTTACAGCCAGCAGGTTATGTGCGCGGTCTGGCATCCGGGTTGAGACGGGCCGGTGTTTCGGTTTTTGAAAAAAGCCCGGTGACCTCGTTCTCCAAACAGGACACGGGCTGGCTCGTCGCGACGCCCGGCGGCAAGGTTTCAACCGGCAAGATCATTCTGACAATTAATGGTCATCTGGAAAGTTTCGGTTATGAACGGAACAGGCTCATGCAGCTCTTTCTATTTGCTGTCATGACACCGGAGCTCGATGACGATGCAATGAAGAAACTCGGTGGCCAACCGCGATGGGGAATCACTCCCTCCGACCCGATGGGGACGACCCTGAGGCGGATCGATACCGGTCAAGGCGGCAATCGGATTGTTACTCGCACCTGTGCAGTTCTGAAGCCGGATATGCGGCTGACGCAAGCGCATGTCGACAGGGCAGCCGCAGTTATGCAGGACAAGTTCGACCGACGCTTCCCGAAATTGGCCGGACTGAAGATGGAGTATCGCTGGGCTGGACATCTGTGCCTGTCTATGAACGGTGTGGCCGTGATGCGGGAACTGGAGGGCGGTGTCTATTCCGGCTGTGTTCAAAACGGTCTTGGCACAGCACGCGGAACCCTGACCGGGATGGGCGCCGCGGAACTTGCCCTCGGTATCGAGAGCGACATCACGCGGCATTTCGGTGCGGAAGCTCTACCCAAAAAACTGCCGCCGCAGCCGTTTCGTGAACTTGGTGCTAATTTAGTGTTGCGCTGGAAGGAATGGCGGGCTGCTGAAGAATAGACGCGCCACGCCGAAAGCATTCTGAAAACCATCAGCCGTTGACTGTTCAAGCCTCAATAGACCCAACTGAAGGCATAACCGGCTAGCAGGGAGCCGGTGATGGCCAGCGCCAGGTAGAGCAAGAAGGGACGCAGTCTGAGCACGGGAAAGATCGCGAGCGCTCCCCAGATGCTGACGACGCCTCCAGAGACGAGGAAAGCCATCGCCGCGCCTGGGGACATGCCGTTGTCGATGAGACCGCGCGTGAGTGGCAAGGCGGCGTAGCCGTCAATATAGGCTGGCGCCCCAACAAAAACGGCAGCGGGGATCGCCCACCATTTGTCGGCGCCGACATATATGGCGAGAGAGCCCGGTGTCAGCGCCTGGTTCAAGGCAAATTCGGCAAAGAAAGCCGGGATCAAGCAGATCAGGATCAGCCGGGTTGTGGCGAATCCCTGTCGGAAGAAGGATTCGCGCCGGTCTGCGTTCATCCAAACCCTAGGCGAGAAGCTGGCCGCTCCACAGCAGGTTCTTGTCTTGAGGGACGAGGCCAGACCATTTTTTCTGAGCGCCGACTGACCGGATTTTCCGGCTGTCAGAAATGCCGTCACGGTGCCGCCGAAGAGGCCGAGCCCGAAGGCTGCAACAGTTTTTCCAATCGCAAATGCAAGGCCCAGAGTGGCCGCAGTTGTCGCAAGCATTGCCGGATCTGTGACAGGCGAAGACAGCCAGAAAGCCATGACGGGTGCGAGCGGCACACCTGCTGCGAGAAGGCCGACCATCAAGGGCAGAACTGTCACGCCACATACGGGAGTGATCGCACCGATCGCCGCGGCGGCCAAGATGGCACGTGCCATATGCCCCTCAAAGGCCCGGCTGATGATCTTGTCGGCACCGCTGGCCATGATCCAGGCTGTGAGGAGGATGCCCGGCACGACCAGTGGGGCAACTGCAATGAGCCCCTCAACGGTGAAGACCGCGCCATTCCAGACGAAATCTGGCCAATGCCATGTGATGATCGCAAAGACCAAAAGACCAATCCCGGCAAGATGCAGGCGCGTTGGACGCGAGAATGATGCGGCTGTCTGATCTGCCATGTCGGGTCCCCTGAGCTTGACGGGATCAGGATAGATATGCTGAATTCATCAGTAAAACGAATATCGTTAATATCGGATATTGGAAAATTCGATGAATAATCTGGACAGTGAGTTGCTCAGAACATTCCTGGCGGTGGCAGGAACGGGCAGCATCACTGAAGGCGCTCGTGTGATCGGCCGGTCGCAATCCGCCACCAGTCTGCAGATCATGCGTCTGGAACAGGTGGTGGGACGTCCTGTCTTTGATCGGACGGGGCGCGGGGTGTCCTTGTCGCAAACCGGTGAACAGCTTTTGCCGGTCGCACGGGAGGTTACCGGTCGATTGGATGTGGCGCTCCGAGAAATCACCGCGGACGGGTTGCGCGGCAGGCTGCGGCTGGCCATCCCGGATGATCACGGCCAAACCAGGCTTGCGGCGATCCTCGGAGCGTTTGTGCAATCTCATCCTCAGGTGGAGTTGGACGTAACGTGTTCGATCAGCACGGAGTTTCCGGAGATGATTGCCAGGGGACAACTCGATCTCGCCGTCTATGAAGTTGAGACGCCGCAAGCTTTTGAAGAGGTGATTTACGTGGATCCGACCTGCTGGGTCTGCGCGAAACACTTGTCATTGCAGAATCAGGCGGTGGTGCCGATTGCGCTGTTCGACCGCGCTTGCTGGTGGAGGGATGCTGCGATTGCGGCACTTGAGAAAAGTGGGCGGCCGTACAGGATCGTCTTTTCCAGTCAGAGTGTTGCCGGTGTGACGGCGGCCGTAGAGGCTGGCATTGCCATCGGCTTGCTCGGGAAGTCCTCGATCGGACCACAATTGCGGACGCTTGGAACACAGGACGGCTTTGGCGAGACCCCCGCGTCCCAATTGGTGATCGGCACCTCTGCAGAGGCAGACAGGGATCTTGTTGTCACCATGTCATCCGCCATCCGCACGGCGTTTCAGAACTGAGGACGAAGTTTTTTTGGCGTTAAGGTAGGCTGAGCCGGGTCATGCGACCGCCGTCAACGGTATAGATCTGGCCGGTGATGAAGCCGCTTTCTTCCGCGGCCAGGAAAGCAACAAGCGCGGCCACCTCTTCCGGTGCGCCCGTTCGGCCGACGGGATGGATCTTGCCGATATCCCGCCTGAAGGCCTCGGGGTTGGTCTGGGCCGCGATGAAATCCAGATTCAGGTCAGTATCGATCCAGCCTGGGGCAACGGCGTTGCAGCGAATACCGTCCTGGCCATGGTCAACCGCAATGGCGCGCGTCAAGCCGTGCAGTCCTGCTTTGGAGGCCGCATAAGCGGCATGATGAGGATTGCATCCAACTCCTTCGATTGATCCCACATTGACGATCGTGCCTTTGGTGATGCGCAAATGGGGCAGGGCGTATTTGACAAGCAGGAACGGGGCCGTGAGATTGACCGTTAGGCTGCGTTGCCAATCTTCAAGTGTCATGCCCTCGACACTGGCTTCCTGCATCAGCCCGGCATTGTTGACCAGAACATCAAGCCGCCCTGACGCGTTTATCACCGCTGGGATCACTTTTGCGAGTGCCGCGCTATCTGAAAAATCGGCACAAACGTGCTCGAATTCTGTGTCTTCACCGCGCTGGGCTGTGAAGACACGGGCGCCTTCGTCGCGCAGTCGAGTTGCAATCGCCCTACCGATCCCGCTGCGCCCGCCGGTGACCAGCGCCGTCTTGCCTTCAAAGCGTGTCATGCAACCGATTTCCCGCCATTGACCTCGACCAGCGCGCCGCACATGTACCGGGCCGCATCGGAGGCCAGAAACAGCACCACATCTGCAATGTCGTCCGGCTTGGCGATCCGGCCGAGCGGCACGGTCATGCCGATGTCCTTGATTGCCGTTACCGGATCGAAGCCCCGTTTTTCGAAACCGGTGCGCAACATCGGCGTGTCTACTTCATTGGGGCAGACCGCGTTGATCCTTATGCCCTGATGGGCGTGATCGCGGCCCATGCATTGGGTCAGCGATGCAATGGCCGCCTTTGTCATGCAATAGACTGCGTGATTGGGACCCGGGTGCACGCCCCAGCAGGAGGCGAGATTGACGATGGCGCCGCCGCCGACCTCGGCGAGGATCGGAATGCCGGCCCGGCAGATTCGGAAAGGAGCTTCTACATTGACGCCGACCGAGAGCGACCAGTCCCGGTCACTGGTCTCGGTAACCGGACCGCGTGTGATTACCCCGGCGTTGTTGATGATGATGTCAAGACCGCCGAGCGCCTTGGCCGCAGCGCCAGGAAGACTGTCTGCATAGACCTGATCCAAGAGGTCGCCGGGAAGTTCCGCCTCAGCTGGGATGCCGTGGCAATTGAAATCGGCAACTGCGACCAAAGCGCCTTCATTACGCAACATTTTGGTGATCACTTGCCCCATACCGCCGGCAGCACCGGTCACGAGCGCTTTCTTTCCGGTAAATCGCATTAGTTTCTTCTCCCTTTACCAGGCGGCCATCGGGGCGCCGAAGCGGATTTCGTCAATCTCAACACCGAGGCCAGGGCTATCGGGAACGCGGATGTGACCATCCCTTATTCGAACACCCTCGTTGGAGCCGTAGCTCCCCTCGATCATTGGGGCGGCCAGCCAGACACCTTCCAGCAGGGACGGTTTGACAGTGGCTGCGATCAGCGTGCACGCCGCCGATATGATGTCGCCACCCCAGGCGTCATCGCAGGTATGGGGCAAATTGGCCGCCTCGCAGATATCCCGGAACGCAGCCATCTGCTGCAGTCCGCCTATGCGTGTGACCTTCATGCCGAACCCGTCGACAAGTCCGGTTCCAACGGCACGAATGACGGTGGCGAGATCGACGCTGCTTTCATCCATGTAAAGCGCGTGCTGGATCTGAGGGCGAATTTTTTCCAGGTCCTCGATCCGGTTACAGGGTTGTTCCAGAACAAAAGGTATATCGGGGCACTCCCGGCACACACGAAGGGCATCCCGTGTCGTCCATCCTCGATTTCCGTCAACCGCAAGGCGCATACCGGTGCCTGCGATTTTCTGCCAGACCTTGCGGATACTCTCGATGTCCACGTCAACTGGCCGTCCGCCGAGCTTGATCTGCAGGCGTTGGTAGCCCTCCTTCTGCTTTTCCAGCGCAAGACGGGCAATTTCATCCGGGTCACCGACACCGAGCGCGTAATAGGAGGGCACCATATCCGTGACCGCACCGCCGAGCAGTGTCGCGGCGCTCACGCCGAGGTCTTTGCCGAGCAGGTCATGGATCGCGATGTCGATCGCTGCCTTGGCATAATTGTGGCCGTTGAGAGCGCCGTTCATGGCTCTGACAACAGTCAACGGCTGCACCTCCACTCCGATCAGTGCCGGTGCCATCTGCTGAAGCGCCGCTTGCGCACCACGCGCGTGTGCTTCGGCATAGGTCGGCCCGACCGGACAGGTCTCGCCCCATCCGCTGAGACCCGTGTTAGATGTCAGTTTGACGAGGGTTGTCTGAAGCGACCAAACCTCGGCATTGGCCATTTTGTAGGGGCCGTTTTTCACTGGCAGGTCGTGCCGGTAAATCTCGATCGAGGAAATCTTCATGGAACGTCCTGAGACGGAAATCGCAAGATCAGCTGAAAGCTGGTCGTTTTTGGGCTGGTCCAACATCCTGTCTGCGCGCTTCGACGCAGAATACTCTCGGCATACTCTCGGCATACTCTCGGCTGGTGAGGAATTAGAATTCTTGGTTTAAGGCATCTTCGGCCGGTATTTCCCGTTCGCGACGGGCAATATAGTCCAAGAGAGCCTCGTTCTTCGCTGCGTCGAGCCTCGGTTCCTGGTACTCCAAAAGGAGCCTACGGGCCTGGGCCAGGGCACGCTCTGTGATTTCGACTTCGCCTTCCGCCTTCCATTGTTCGATCGAGTTGTTGTCGAACATGTCTGGCATGAAGAAGGCCCGCTGGAAGTTTTCCTGGGTGTGGGGGTGACCAAGATAGTGACCGCCCGGACCAACATCACGGACCGCTGCCAGCGCTTCGTCAAAGTCGTCCCAGCGCGGACCTTCGGCCATGCGATAGGCCATGGCGCATTGCTCTGCATCGACAATAAACTTTGCAACGGAACAGTGCATGCCGGCTTCGTTCCAACCGGCTGCGTGCCAGATGTAGTTGGCGCCGGCATGGATCACGGCGCTCAAAGTTGCTGCGCTCTCATAACCCGCTTGGGCATCGAAAGTCTTGGCGCCGCCGAGCGAGCCGGAGGTGCGCCAGGGCACATTGTAATGGCGCGCCAGCTGACCGATCAGGAAGTTCATCAGGCTGATCTCCGGCGTGCCGGCCATTGGTGCGCCGGATTTCATGGACACTGTCGAGAGATAATGGCCGTAGATCGCGGGCGCGCCTTTGCGGATCACCTGGGTGTAGGCGAGCGCACTCAGGGCTTCCGCGTTCAGCTGGGCAACGGCCGGCACCACCGAGGCCGGTGTGTTGGCGCCGCCGAGCACGAAGGGGGAGCACAGTACCGGCTGGTTCCGTTTTGAAAAGGCGCGCATGGCGCCGAGCATGGTCTCGTCCCAGACCAGGGGAGAATTGCCGTTGCAGTTGCCAGTTGTGACCGGGTGGTCTTCCAAATAATCCTCTCCGAAGAGGAGGGCGCACATCTCCATGACGTCTTCGGCATTCTTGGGGCTTGTTGTCATGCCCATGAAAGTCTTGTCTGAATGCTTCATTGACGAATAGGTGATGCGCAAGTGGCGGTGGCTGATGGGATGGTCATAGGGTTCGACTATGTGGTGCGCGCTGGAATGCATCGCAGGAAGCATGTGGCTGAGCTTGTGGAACATCGCCAGATCTTCCAGCGTCGGGTTGCGGCGCTCGTCGTTGAGATCCCGAATGAACGGGGCTCCGGTCATCGGTACAAACATTGACCGGTTGCCACCAAGCGGAACGTTCTTTGCCGGATGGCGGGCGTGATACGTGAAGCTGGAGGGGATTGTGCGGATAAGCTCGCGTACCAGGCCACGGTCGAGATAAACCCGTTCTCCATCCACCTTTGCACCGGCGTTGCGCCAGTCATCAAGCGCAATGGGGTCCCGGAAGATGATCCCGACCTCTTCCAGTATTCTCATGGACGCGTTGTCGAGGCGTTCAATCTGATCTTGATCCAAGGGTTCGCACAAAGGCAGCTTTCGGGTGAGACCCGGCAACATTTCGTGATCAGGTGCGGTGCGAAGTGCTCGGCGGCCGGCACGGCCACCGCTTCGGCTGCGCGTTGCGACACTCATTGGGATCTCCGAAGGTGGTTCACTTTCCGTCAGGATGCGCGTGATGAGGTGCGACAACGCGCGGTAAACCGAACTTGAACAGCATTTTCCGACATTGCAGGAATATTATCGTTCCTCGGAGCCAAAAGAATCGGCAGTAGTTTCAAAGCAGATAATAATAGTAGCGCTTTATTGTTTTCCGTACGGTCAAAATTTCATGTTTTGCTTAAGTAATGTTGCTCTGCACAATTTTGTGGCATGCTGTTAGCATTAAAAATTTTAAACCTTGAATTTCGCCAAAAGTGTAGTCGAGGTGGTGGAGTTCGTGTTTTGTTATCTGCATGTCGCAAATGAGCATCGCAGATACTCGAAAATTTGCGGATGCTACGTATGGGAATTTAACTGTCGACAGCTTTGAATATTCCAGATGGGGAGACAGATGACCAAAACCAAAGACCAAGACATGATCAATCGCCTTGAAAGCGCGGCGCGCACCGGAGGCATCACAAAGCGTGAGTTTATACGTTATTCGGTGCTGGCGGGTCTGACGGCCTCCACTGCAACGGGCCTATGGTCCACCAAGGCGAAGGCGCAACCGAAAAGCGGTGGCACCTTCCGCTGGGGTCTTCATGACGGAAACACGTCGGATAGCCATGATCCGGGCACCTACTTGACCCGCCAGATGATCTTCATGGCGCACACGTATCGCAGCTTCCTGACGATGATCATGGGAGATGGCTCTCTCGGGCCAGACCTGGCCGACAGTTGGGAAGCCAGTGCGGACGCCTCTGAGTGGACCTTTAAGCTTACCGAAAATGCCAGCTTCCACAGTGGCAAGAAGTTGACGGCAGACGACGTGATCGCGTCGCTCAATCACCACCGCGGTGACGCATCGACATCTGCAGCGAAAGCTCTGCTTGCTGGTGTGACAGACATCAAGAAGGATGGTGACTACACCGTTGTGGTGTCGCTTTCCGGCGGCAATGCGGACTTCCCGTGGCTGATGACTGATTACCACCTTTGCATTTGCCCTGCCAATGAAGACGGTACGATCGATTGGGAGTCCGGCGATGGCACGGGTCCGTACAAGATCGATAGTGGTGAGTTTGGCGTTCAGTTCAACCTGAGCCGGCACGACGGTTGGCACCGTGAAGGCGCTTATTTCGATAAGGTCGAGATCATCGTTCTGAACGATCCGAATGCCCGCCAAACCGCCCTTATGACCGGTGACGTGGACGCAGTCTCGCTGATCGAGCTGAAGACGATGGGGCTGTTGCAGCGTAATCCGAACATCAAAATTCACAATATCCCGTCCGCGGGCGCGATCACAATGCCAATGCATTGTAATGTCGCTCCATTCGACAATGTCGACGTGCGCAACGCGTTGAAACTGTCGATGAACCGCGACGAGATCATCGAGAAAATCGCCTTCGGCGCGGCTACCAAGGGCAATGATTTCCATCACTCCCCAGCGCAGCCGTATTGGCCGGACGACCTTCCGCAACGCGAGTATGACCCGGACCAGGCCAAGTCTTTGCTAAAGAAAGCTGGTGCAGAAGGACTGACTATCAACCTGTCTACGGCGGATAGTGTTTATGCCGGCGCCGTCGACATGGCCGTCCTTTACGCCGAACAAGCCAAAGCGGCGGGCATCAACATCAACGTCGTGCGCGAACCGAACGACGGTTATTACTCCGACGTGTGGTTGAAAAAGCCGTTCTGTCTGGTCTCCTGGGGTGCTCGTCCGACACCGGATGTGATGTACACGCTGGCTTATAAGGATGATGCCGCTTGGAACGAATCCTTCTGGCAGAATGAGCAATTCAACAAGTTGCTGCTGCAAGCAAAAGCGGAATTGGACGACGCCAAGCGCGCGGACATGTACCGCGAGATGGCAATCCTGGCGAAAGACGACGGCGGGACGATCATCCCGTTCTTCAACAATTTCGTTTACGCCAACAGCACTAAGGTGGGTACGCCGGATCAGCTGGCTGCCAGCTGGGAAAATGATGGCGCACGGGCGGCAAGCCGCTGGTGGTTCGAGTCCTGATCCTAATACGAAGCGGCGGAGAAAATCCGCCGCTTCGTTTATGACATAGACCCGAACTCAGTTCGGTTCATGTTGCTGTCGCGTCGGGGCCTTCTGCCAAAGCAGAGAAAATAAAGCGGACAAGGGGCGCCTGACTGCCGTTCGGACATTTGATGTGAGGTCCGGGCTTCGTGTTCTGGAGGGACAAATGGGGGACATCCTACAGCTGGTCCTAAAGAGACTTGGCTTAGGTTTGGTCACGCTTCTCGTGGTTTCAATCCTGATATTCTTCGCGGTCGAGCTGCTACCCGGCGATATCGCACAGGCCGTTTTGGGTCAGGGGGCAACGCCTGAAACTGTTGCAGCTCTTCGAGAAAAGCTTGGCCTCGATCAACCGGCCATCTTTCGCTATTTCCAATGGCTCGGCGGCGCCTTGACGGGCGACTTTGGTGTCTCGCTGGTATCCGGCGTCAGCGTTGGGGAGGCAATCGGCGAAAGGTTTGTGAACACGCTCTTCTTGGCGACCTATGCAGCCGTTATCGCTGTGCCGATTTCCATAATTCTCGGAGTGATTGTTGCCTTGCTGCGCAATACCCTGTTCGACCGGGTTGCGAACGTTGCGACGCTGACCTCAATTTCTTCTCCCGAATTCTTTCTCGGTTATATCCTGATTCTGTATCTGGCGGTAAAGACACAGTATTTTCCTGCAATCGCGAGCATAAGCCCCGACATGACCTTCGGAGAATTGTTGCATCGGACTTTCTTGCCCGCATTGACATTGGTGCTGGTAGTCACTGCGCACATGATGCGGATGACGCGGGCTGCAATTATCAACCTGCTGGCTTCGCCCTACATCGAGATGGCACGGCTAAAGGGTGTCCCGCCCTGGAAAATCATCGTGAAACACGCCTTGCCGAATGCCTGGGCGCCGATCATCAACGTCGTTGCACTCAACCTTGCCTACCTAATTACCGGTGTGGTTCTGGTCGAGGTCGTTTTTGTCTATCCCGGCATTGGCCAGCTTCTGGTGGATGCGGTAGCCAAACGCGACTTCCCCATTGTTCAGGCATGCTGTCTGATTTTCGCTGCAACCTTCATCCTGCTCAACCTGGCAGCCGATGTGGGAGCAATCCTGACCAATCCGCGTTTGCGGCATCCGAAGTGAGGGCAGCGAAATGAGTACATTTGTTATTGCTTACTATGCGCTGCTGATCGGCGGGTCCTGCCTGGCGGCGTATTTCAAAAAACGCGAGCTGTTTCTGCTGATTTTCTCCCTGACCCTCGTGTCTTTCGTGATGGGGATCATCGGCGGGGTGGGGGCTCTCAGGTTTGTCACAATAGCTGCCGGGATTTTGGCATTGGCGGCAGGGACGTCCTATGCCTTCCGGGAATTTCTCATCATTATTGCACCCGAAGGAGTTGCCAAGGAGCTGAGAACAGCTCCGCTGACCGCTGCTTTTGGCATGTTCGTGATCTTCACCTACGCGATTGCCGGTATTTTCGCCCCGGTCATCGCGCCGTTTGGCGAAGCCGAAGTCATCTCGTCGGCGTTCGCACCAGCAGATGAAAACATGTTGCTGGGCGCTGACCAGCTCGGGCGGGACATGTTCAGCCGGATCATCTACGGCGCACGAAACTCGGTCGGCCTGGCGCTGATTGCAACAACGCTTGCCTTTGTCATGGGTGCGTTTGCCGGTTTGCTTGCGGCAACGAAAGGCGGGTGGTTCGACCAGTTCATGGGCCGTTTTGCCGATGTGATCATGTCCGTTCCGTCACTTATCTTCGCGCTTTTGATGCTGAGTATCTTCGGCACAAACCTGGCGGTGATCGTCGTCGTTGTTGCGGTGATCTATTCGCCACGGGTGTTCCGACTGACCCGTGCGGTTGCAGGTAATGTAGTCGTGATGGATTACATCGAGGCGGCAAAGCTCAGGGGGGAGGGGACCTGGTATCTCATCCGCAAGGAGATCCTGCCCAACTCGACGGCGCCGCTGATTGCCGAATTCGGCCTGGAGTTCTGCTTCGTGTTCCTTCTGATCGCGGGTCTATCCTTCCTCGGGCTGGGCATTCAGCCACCAACCGCTGACTGGGGTTCTATGGTACGTGAGAACGCGACCTTGATTTCCTTTGGTGAACTGACACCGCTAATCCCTGCGGCGGCGATTGCGCTGCTGACGGTTGCGGTCAACTTTGTCGTCGACTGGATGTTGTTCCGGTCCTCCGGTCTGAAGGAGGTTTGATCATGGTTCCCAAGAAAGACGTACTTCTGGAAATCAGGGACCTTCGTATAGAAGGCTATTCCGATGAGAAATGGGTTGAGATCGTCCATGGGGTGGATCTAACCCTTCACAAGGGTGAGGTTCTTGGCCTCATCGGCGAATCTGGGGCTGGCAAGTCCACTATCGGCCTCGCTTCGATGGGCTTTGCCCGGGACGGCTGCCGGATCTCTGGCGGGTCGATTGAATTCGACGGCATGGAGCTGACCACCACACCAGAATCTGCGCTGCGTGCCCTGCGCGGATCACGGATTGCCTATGTGGCTCAGTCTGCGGCAGCATCCTTCAACCCGTCTCATAAAATCATTGACCAGCACACGGAAGCACCGATCCAGTACCGGATCCAGAAGCGGGTCGAGGCGCAGGAAGACGCGATGCAGCTCTACGAGCGGCTGCGTTTGCCAAATCCTGACGAAATCGGGTTCCGGTATCCGCATCAGGTATCCGGTGGCCAATTACAACGTGCCATGACTGCCATGGCCATGGCGTGCCGCCCAGACTTGATCATTTTTGACGAACCGACCACTGCACTGGACGTGACCACGCAGATCGAGGTTCTGGCGGCGATCCGCGACATTGTTGATCAGTTCAACACCGCTGCGATCTACATCACCCACGATCTTGCTGTTGTTGCGCAGATGGCGGACACCATCAAAGTGCTCCTAAAGGGTGAGGAAGTCGAGGAAGCGCCCACCGCGCAAATGCTGGATTCGCCCAAGGAGGATTACACAAAGAGCCTTTGGGCCGTGCGCAGTTTCAAGCGCCCCCAAAAACAGCGTCCAACGGGTGCAGACGCCATCCCAATCATATCGGTTCAGGGCATTGATGCAGCTTATGGCAAGACCAAGGTTCTGGACGACGTGTCGTTCGACATCTATCCCGGAATGACCGTCGCCGTTGTGGGCGAGTCCGGCTCGGGCAAATCGACGACGGCCCGTTGTATCACCGGCCTTTTGCCCCCGACCAAGGGACAAATCCTGTTCAATGGTGAAGCTCTGCCGCCGCGCTATCAGGACCGCTCCAAAGAACAACTTCGCCAAGCCCAAATGATTTATCAGATGGCGGATACGGCTTTAAATCCGAAAATCCGTATTTGCGACATCATTGGGCGTCCGGCCCAGTTCTACAGCGGTCTTCACGGCACAGCACTCAAAAGCCGCGTTGATGAACTTCTCGATCTGATCGAACTCGACCCGGCCAAGTTCTACAACCGCTATCCGCCCGAATTGTCAGGCGGCCAGAAGCAGCGGGTTGGTATCGCCCGGGCTCTTGCGGCCGATCCCAAATTCATTATCTGCGATGAGGTGACCAGCGCGCTTGACCAGCTTGTTGCCGAAGGGATACTGAAACTGCTTGACCGGCTGCAGCAAGAATTCAACCTCGCCTACATGTTCATCACGCATGACTTGGCGACAGTCCGGTCAATTGCCGACGAGGTGGTGGTCATGCAGAGGGGCAAGGTAGTCGAACAGGGTCCGAAAGACGAAATGTTCACGCCACCGCACCATCCCTACACGGATCTGCTCTTGTCGTCGGTTCCGGAGATGGACCCGAATTGGCTCACCACTCTGCTGGACGAGCGCGGAACGGATGCGATAGGCGAAGCGGCCAATGTCTGATCGATTTGAAAACCGGCAGGCTCAAACAGACATACCCCGGCGCGGCTTTGCTCCGGGGTATCTATAAGTCAGTCGCAGGCTCGAAGTTGCCCGGTCAGCCGACCATCATGTAGCCGGACAGCACCATCGCGCCCACGAGCAGCGCATAAACACCGACCACGGCCTGCCAAGAGCCGCTGTGTTGTCTGTATTCGCGAATGAGATCATCCCGGGTCATGCTCGTCTCCGATTCCACCCGTGTGCCTTAACCTGAACTTTCGGCACACATAGTCGACAGAAGTTAAGAATTCAATGCGCCAATCCGTGAATCTCACCCATATTTCTGCATAGCAGATATCCGTGACAATTCATGAAGCGCGGCTTTAATCCCGTTCTAGGTCTGATCCCGCACTTGAGCAGGCTGTGCGCACGAAAGCGGCTGAGACGCTTGTTGATCCGTATTCAGCCGTGTTCACATTCGACGTGGTCAACGAATTCGAGGGCGGTATAGCTGGAAAGATCTGCGGCTCGGTCAACGCGAAGAACCGATACCGCGCTTACACGGGCCAGAGGTTCTTTTATGCGGGCTATGTGAAGACGGGAGGGAAGTATCTGGTGATTGCCTTCACGACGATCGCAATGCACTTTGACCCATCTATGGCGAATGGGAGCATTTGCTCTTTGATCTGGCCTGGGGCAATGCCCCACCACACATAAAACCCTTTTCGGTAAATGTACCGAATTCAACACGGTTTTTATGGCGCGCAATTATGAGATACGAGTTCCACCAAAAACTGGCTTCTGCAGAAGTGAGGCCGAGGCAAACTCACATACTCTAGCCTGGCGCCGCTCGCATGGTTTCGGGCAGCCACAGTGCCAGATCCGGAATCCAGATTAGAACGAAGCACATCAGAACCATGATAAGGAACATGGGCAAGGCTGCACGCGTGATGTAGCCCATCTCGTGATGCGTCATCCCTTGTAGAACGAACAGATTAAAACCGATGGGTGGGGTTATCTGCGCCATCTCAACCACAACCACGACAAAGATACCGAACCAGATCAGGTCAATGCCCGCATCGCGGACCATCGGTTCGACGACGGCCATTGTCAGAACCACGCTGGAGATACCGTCGAGAAACATCCCAAGGACGATATAAAATACAAGTAAAGCCATCAGTAGCTGAAAGCGGGTCAGCTCGATGGCCGCGATCCCATCGGCCAGTGCGCGAGGCAAACCCGTAAAGCCCATAGCGAGCTTTAGAAAAGCTGCTCCGGCGAGGATCAACGCGATCATGGCCGATGTTCGGGTTGCGCCCATCAGGCTGTCTGTGAAGGTGCCCCAGTTGAGTGATCCCTGACTTGCGGCCAGCACGAGAGCGCCAATTACACCGATCGCCGCAGCTTCGGTCGCTGTTGCATAACCGGTATACATGGACCCGATCACGACCAGGATGAGCAGCAACACAGGGATCAGATATCGCGAGTTCTTGAGCTTTTCAGCGAACGACATGCCTGTTTCCTGCTTGGGATGCCATCCTTTTGAAAACTTTGAGTAAAGTGCGACATAGCCCATGAACATCAGTGCTAGGCACAAGCCGGGTAGAACGCCAGCAAAAAACAATTGCGTAATGCTTTCGTTGACCGTCACGCCATAAACAATCAATGCAAGAGAGGGTGGGATCATCAAACCCAGTGTTGCCGCGCCCGCGAGCGTTCCAATGACCACACGCTCAGGATAGTCCCGCGCCCGCAACTCCGGTATCGACATCTTGCCAACGGTGGTGAGCGTCGCCGCTGAGGAACCCGAAACAGCTGCGAAAACTGTACAGCCCACGATATTTGTGTGCACCAACCCACCAGGCAAGCGAGCCAGCCAGGGAGAAAGCCCCCGGAACATGTCTTCGGACAGCCGAGTGCGAAACAAGATCTCTCCCATCCAGATGAATAGCGGCAATGCAGTCAGCGTCCAGCTAGAACTGGAGGCCCAAATTGTGGTCACCATGGTGTCGCCAACTGGTCGGCTGGTAAAAAGTTCCATACCGACCCAGGCGACACCCATGAGCGCAAGGCCCACCCAAACACCCGTACCTAGCAGCAAAAACAGAACAAATAGAAAAATGGAGATGGCGTAGACTTCGGTCATTTCTATTTACTCCCCGTGGCCGCCGATAGTGTCGCGGACAATTCGGTGCTCACCGCGTAAGAGTAGTTGGACCAAGTTGTCCAACAGTGCGATGGTTAACAAGCTACCGCCCAAAACCATAACCGACTGAGGAATCCAGAGGGCCGTTGCATCCTGCCCTTGGCTGATTTCTTTGAACTTCCATGACCAATAAACAAAGTTGTAGGCGTAGTAGCTAAAGTATCCGGCGATTGCCGCACCAATTCCAAAGCACCAGATTTCCAAAAACCATTTCATACGCGTTGGAACAGCGTTCAAAAGTATCGACACCCTGATATGAGCGCCACGCCCAAGAGCGTTTGCAAAGGCAAAAAACGAGGCTGCGGCCATCGCATAGCCAGCGTAATTGGGCGCGCCCGGGAAAACCTCACCGGTCCAGCGTGCCAGCATTTGGATTACGATTAAAGATAGAATTGCTATCAGGCACAATGCGGCAACTACGCCCGCGGCCACGTAAAGAAAATCCAGCAACTTCCGCAGTGCGGTCATCTCGATGTCCTAACTGAGAAAAAGAGTAGGGCGGCACTGGTGCGCACCGCCCATGGAGTGGTTACTGACAGCTATTGGGCCCTGAAGGCTTCCACAATGCCCACGCCGGCTTCGCCGGCGGCCTCAAGCCATTCAGTTGTCATTGTGGCTCCAACTTCTTTGAGCCCAGCCATCAGCGCATCATTGGCAGGCTCAACGGTCATCCCTCCCGCAGCGAGGCCGGCAAGAGTAAAGCCGGTGTACTCTTTGGCGCGCCAGGTACCAGCATATTCTGCCATCTGAGCGCAGGCCTGGATGACGTTCTTGTTGGCTTCAGACACACCCGACCAAACTTCCGAGTTCACCATGACGTAATTGCGCGGCAACCAAGCATCAACAGAGTAGAAATAGTTCAGGCTTTCCCATACTTTACGATCATAACCGGTCGCTCCAGAGGACACCATGCTATCCGCCACACCGGTGGCAAAAGCCTGACTGATTTCTGCGGCCTCGATTGTTACCGGCAGCATGCCAGTTAGTTCGGCAAGACGCGAAGTGGCGTTGTTGTAGGACCGAAACTTGACGCCCTTCATGTCGTCCATGGTTTTCACTTCATTCCGGAAATACAACCCCTGCGGAGGCCATGGCACGGAATAGAGAAGCGTCAGATTTTGTTCTGCCAGAACTTCTTCTACTGCCGGTTTGGCAACCTCATAAAGCTTGGCATGCTCGTCAAAGGACGACACTAGAAATGGGATCGAATCCCATCCGAAAATCGCACTTTCATTTTGGTGGCCTGAAAGCAGTCGCTCGCCGATCGGTACTTGCCCGGTCTGGATCGCACGTTTGATATCAGCGCCCGCAAAGAGTGATCCGCCCGGATGCGTGCTGATGGTGATGTCGCCACCTGTGCCGGTGGTTACGCACTTTGCGAACTCGGCGCCCGTCACTGAATGGAAGTTCGAACCGGAGTATGCCATCGGCATATCCCATTTTTCAGCAGCAAGTGCCGGAAACGTAGTTGCAGCAACAATCGCCGTTGTTGTCATTACCTTCGTCAAGAGTTTCATTCCACTGCTCCCTTCTGGTTAAGTTGCCGACCTGTTTCCGGTGGAAGGTTATAGTTGTTGGAAACGGGTCGCGGTGTATGGCGACAGGTCAAGGTTGGTTCTTTTTCCTGAGATCATCTGTGCCAATAATCGGCCGGTTTTTGGTCCTCCCGTCAAGCCAATGTGGTGATGCCCGAATCCAAGCCAGGCCCCTTTGATTCCTGGAACTGCACCTATCGCTGGAATGGAATCGGCCGGGGCAGGGCGATGCCCCATCCATTCCACCTCGCGTTCCCATGTAAGGTCTGGCATGGCTGCACGAATGTTTTGCTTCAGAAGCTCAATTGGTGCCGCGGAAGCCCCTGCTTCCAGTCCACCGAACTCAACGACACCTGCAAGCCTGATGCGGCCATCCATAGGCGTAATTACAAACTTGCCGCTAGCCACCATAACCGGTGATTTCGGGAGGTAATTCGGTTCCCAAAGCTCAAGATAGTATCCACGTTCGCTTTCAAGAGGCACATCAAGCCCCAACTGAGCTGCTAGTGGTTTCGACCAAGCGCCGGTTGCCACCAGAATGTCATCTGCTTCAATTGTTCCAAAGTCCGTTTTCAGCGATAGGCCTTCATCCGAATCCACTTCAATGCGCTGCACCTCCGCCTGGACGATTTGAGCGCCGTTTTCTTTGGCATGAGCCGCCAAGGCTTTCACGTATTGGCCCGGGTCCGTAATGCGGCCGTGATCTCCCAGCTTCACGGCAAAACCGATATCCGATGAATAACCATGGTCATAAGCCCTGACCGCTTCGCCTTCGAGTTCTTCCCACTGAAAACCACATGCCGCACGAATGGACCAACCGAACGCGTCTTCTTCGAAGTGTGCCCTGTCGCGATACAAAAACAGGTAGTCAGATGGCACAATAAAGTGTTCGGCTCCTGTACCCTCCGCCAATGCTTGATGCTCTGCCAAACTATCGCCGACGATACCATGGACGGCTTCGGCAATCCGGTTTACATCCTTCTCATTTGCATGCCCCAGATACTTCGCCAGCCAAGGCAACAGTTTAGGCAGATAACTCCACTTGAGAAACAATGGCTGATTGGGTGAAAACAGCATTCTGGGCGCTTTTCGGATCAGGCCCGGTACCGTCACAGGTATCATTGAGCAAGACGCCAGGACGCCGCCATTTCCGTGACTGGCCCCTTCCCCCGGCCCAGCCTTGTCTATCAAGATGACTTTGTGCCCCTCACGCTGCATCCAAATTGCAGTCGACACTCCGATGATTCCGGCGCCGATGATGGCAAGGGTTTTTGTCATGCAGCGGCCTTCGCTACTGCAGAATGATTGAGACGATCTATGTTGGGGCAAATTCCGAGGCCGGGCGTATTTGGAACTGTGACTTGACCATCTTTGACCGGGAACGGTGTCTCAAGAATATCTTGTATAAGGAAATAGCTTGCCTGATAGAACTCGCATCCCAGTGTAATCTCTGATGTTGCAGCAATCATGTGAGTTCCTGCAAGGTGGGCAATGCCCGCTTCGAACATGTCGCCACCGTAGGCGGATAACCCATTGGCGGCAGCAATCCTGGCCACGTCTTGTGCCCTGCCTAAACTTCCCGCCTTCATGATCTTGATCGACACCCCATCACAGATACCTTCTCGAACGGCTCGAGCCATATCCTCGGGACCAAAGACAGATTCATCAGCTAGCAACGGAACATCGATTGTGTCGCGTAAACGTGCCATCATCGCATATTGGTCTTTGTGCACCGGTTGTTCGATGAAGTCCGGTCCGAAGCTTGCAACGTCCAAAACGCGGGCTGGTGCCTCGTCGATGGTGAGCCCTTGATTGAAATCGACCCGAATCCTCAGGGCGGGGTAATTACGTTGCAAAAACTCAAGTCGCATCATGTCGAAAGCATGATCCTTAAAACCCGCCTTGAGCTTAACAATCCCGACGCCATCTTCCACCAACCGATCCAGCAAAACTCTGTCTTTGGCAAAATCTGGATCTGCAATCGATACGGAAAGTGGAATTGTATCGCGGCTTTTTCCTCCCAAGAGCGCCCACATGGGGGTCCCGAGAATTTGTCCCGTGAGGTCGAGGAGCGCAGTGTCCAATGCAGTTTTCGCTTCGGTCGCATGAGCCACCGCCAGAGCCGCGTCTTTGATGATTGCTGCCCGGTCACCTATGGCCCGCCCTATGACGATCGGACGGATGTAGCGATCAAGGGCTGCGAAACTTGCCTCTGGTGATCCAGTAAAAACGGACCAGGGCGACGCTTCCCCCCAACCAACGTGACCGCCTTCGCTCTTCAAGCGCACAACGACGATCTCGCAAGCACCCTCGACCGTTCCGATCCCGTGGTCGCGCCGCGACCGGACAGGAAGCGACAGATGCCACAGTCCCATCTCTATGATCTTTTGATCAAGATCCATAAACTTCCCCTTCGGGAAAAATACTGAAGCCTGACAAACATCATTTCAAATACAGAGTTTTTGATGCACCATCATTTTTTGTGATGTTTGATCGTTCAGGATACGCACATGCCGTTGAGATTTCGCCAACTTCAGGCGTTTCACGCAATCGTCGAAACCGGAACCGTTACAGGTGCAGCGGCTCAATTGGGCATTTCGCAACCAGGTATTTCAAATTTGTTGGCCCAGCTGGAACGTCAGACGAAACTCAAACTATTTGAGCGCAGTAAGGGCCGGCTGCAACCGACCCCGGTTGCAGATGTTCTTTTTCGAGAAGTAGATACGGTCGTTCGGGGACTGGATCACGTTGGCCAAGCCATCCACGATTTGCAGAACAAACAAGCCGGGCAGCTTCAAGTCGCTGCTCCTCATCTGCTATCCTTCGGTTTTATGCCCAGCGAAATTGCCAGCTTCTCTAAGGACCGACCGGACCTCCTCATTTCGTTCCAATCGCAATACTCATCTAAAATCCAGGAATGGGTTATGGCGGGTCTCTTCGAGATTGGCGTATGCGAGATGCCTGTTCACCACGATGCTCTGGACCGGGAGATTTTTCATTTTGAAACCATGGTGGCGATGCCGAGTGGTCACAAGCTGGCACATCATGATGTGCTAACGCCCGAATTGCTTGATGGCCAGCCGTTTATTGTTATGGGGCCGGAACATATGACCCATCGGCGGACACGAGAAGCTTTTGAAAGCCGGAACGCGAATTGGCGGCCAAAAATCCACACGCATTTATCCGAGAACCTTTTGAGTTTCGTGAAACAGGGCATGGGTATCGCGCTGATCGACCCGTTTACGATTCATTTTGACAAAGAATCTGGATACATTACACGGCCGTTCGAACCCTCAGTGACGCTCGATTTAGCCGTGATTACCTCGCGAAACCGTCCAATGACGCAGGTAGGGGAGGCCTTTTGGGCTCAATTACGCAAGAGCCTGGCCGGTTTTTCAAGGAGCTCCAGTTCCAACGGTGCCTAAGCAACCCATTCAGAGACTGGCGCGGCTGCCTCATGCAGAGGTTGTGAAATAATATCTACGAGGGTCGGCCCGTCGTGGTTGACCGCCTCCTTGAGAACATGCTTCAAATCCGCCGGATCCTCAACTCGCCAACTTTTGATGCCAAAAGCACTGGCAACTGCAGCGTGGTCTGTTCGGCTGAAGTCCACGTTATAAAAACGACGTTCAAAACCTGCATCTTGCCCGGCCTTAATCCAGCCGTATGTCGCGTTTGAAAAGACGATTGAGGTGATGGGCATCCGATGCCGGACCATTGTCTCAAATTCGCCGCAAGCAAAACCGAAGCTTCCGTCACCCATTGCGGCAATCGTCTTAACATTCGACCTTCCTACATGTGCTCCCATGGAGGCAGCCAGAGCATACCCCAGTGCTCCGTGGGCGCGATTTGTGATGAAGCTGCGGCCCGGCTTTCGCCAACGGTAGTGAGCACTGAAGTAGGGGCATGGTGTGCCCGGATCTGCGACGATTGTGGCATCATCTTCCAGAATGTCCATCAACGCGGCGATCACAGCTTCTGGTCGGATAGGGCGATCCATAGATGAGGCCAACACGTTGAAGGAAGATAGTTTGGCATTCCATGCCTTAGCCGCGCGAGCTGCTCCACCTTGTGGGGCAAGGTCCGGGATGGCCTCAAGTGCTAATGCCAAGGAGTTGAGCGCTAAACGGGCATCTGCGTTTATCGCCACATCTGTCTTGTAGTTGGCTCCAATCACCATTGGGTCACTGTCTATGTGGAGAATGGTCTTGTCCTGGGCCGGTGAACGCCATCGCTCTGTGGTCACAGAACCCGCCCGGCAACCAACGAACAGGATCACGTCGGCGGCGTCGACTGTCGCCCGCGTTGCCGGATTTCCGCCATTGGAGCCGACGACTCCGAGTGCAAGTGGATCCGTTTCAGCAATGCTGCCCTGACCGGAGACCGTCGTGGCGACCGGGATCTGCAGCAGTCTCGCCACTTTTGCCAGGATGTCCGTGGCACCAGACAGAACTGGGCCACCGCCGCTGATAATAATCGCGTTTTTCGCCTTAGCGAGAATTTGCGCCGCTTCTTCAATTGCAGCTTGTTCGGGTGCGCTACGTTCAGCCGGATACGCGCCGTGGCATTGGTCGGCCCAGATCTCGGCCTCATCTACCGGCGCCTTTTGTGTGTCAAAGGGTAGGGCAAGGTGGGTGGCACCCGGGGTGCCGGTCGTCATGGCGCGGAAGGCAGCGCGAACACTTGCGGGCAGGCGAGAGGCGTCGTCCAAGGAGGTGTTCCATTTGGTAACAGTCCGGAAAAGCGCTTGTTGGTCCAGTTCGGTAAGTGGATACTTGCCTCTGCTGGTGGTTGCGACATCTGAAGTGATAGCAAGAATGGGAACCGAGCTTTCATTCGCCTCGACAACGCCTGGAAGGATGTAGGTTGCTCCGCCCCCGGACGGCCCCTCGCATACACCCGGTCTGCCGGTTACCCGCGCATATCCGTCGGCCATATAGGCGGCGTGCCTCTCGTCCCTGGTAAGGAGGTGGGCAATGCCGTGGTCAAGCCGGGCGAGCGCGTCATAGAATGGTAAGGTGGTATCTCCACATAGGCCGAAAATGTGCGTCACCCCATGAGCTTCAAGCATGCGCACCATCGCTTCAGCGCCGGTCAACTGATTGGTCATCAAGTCCTCGTTCAACCTGAATACGTATCTGTATACAGATATGAATATTGTAATAAAATCCTGAATATGGCAACACGCGGTATTGCGACTGGCTGGGGTCGCAAAAACCAAAAGAAAGCAGGCACCGGTAGTCATGTCTAAGATATATGATCATATCAAATCGATGGTCGTCGGCTTTGCCTTGCGCCCGGGTGACAGGCTGAACGAAAGCTCTCTGTCAAAGGATCTCGGAGTTTCCCGCACGCCTTTGCGCGAAGCACTAAACAGGCTCGTGTCCGAGGGGCTCATTGATGTTCGCCCAGGTGAAGGTTTTTTCTGCCGCAAGCTCGACCCGGAGGGAGTTTATCACCTTTACGACCTTCGCGAGGCTTTGGAGGTCGCCGCAGTTGAACGCGCTTGTGCCCGCGCAAGCAATGACGAACTCACCTCTCTTTCTGACTGGCTGGATGCGGAGGGAATGGACGTCGCGGGTCTGACAGTTGCGGAGGCCTGCGCGAGAGACGAAGCCTTCCATATAGGGATCGCGAAACTTTCGGGAAATCCATTGCTTGTCGCACAGCTCGAAGCACTGAATGAAAAAATCAGGTACTTGCGTTGGGTTCAGATGGATGAAAACAGACTAAAGTCCACAAAAAACGGTCACAGGCAGGTTATGGAGGCTTTGATCAACCGAGATGGCTCGGCAGCGACCTGCTCAATCCGCGAGCATATCTTCAAGCGGATGGATCAGATCAACGATGCCGTTAGCAAAGGTATTTCGAACATCTTTATGGATCAGACAGATGCTCTTACTGGACGCATTTTGAAATCGGAAGATGCGGCATGATCGCGACCGGCGGGAAAACCGTATATGGGGCATCGGTGGGCATCTTGATGCTGGAGGCACGGTTCCCTCGCATTCCTGGCGATATGGGCAATGCTCAGACATGGCCCTTTCCGGTGATGTACAAGGTCGTGCGTGGTGCTTCGCCAAGTCGGGTTGTGCGGAGCAATGCAGACGGGCTGCTTGATGCTTTCATTGATGCAGCACGGGAACTGGTCGCGGACGGTGTCGACGGAATCACTACAAACTGCGGTTTCCTGTCGCTCGTTCAAGATGAACTGGCACGTGCTGTGTCAGTTCCGGTTGTGACATCTTCCTTGCAGCAGGTGGCCATGGTCAACCGATTGATGCCAGCGGGAAAACGTGCAGGCATACTGACGATTTCAGGATCAACACTCACTCAGGCACACCTGGAGGCTGCGGGTGTTCCGGACGGTACACCTATCGGCACAACCGAAGGCATGAGTGAATTTACACGGGCTATCTTGAACAATGAAACGTCTTTGAATGTTGAGCTTTCAAGGGAAGACAACATCCGTGCTGCGATGGCCCTGAAAGAGGCACATCCGGATCTCGGGGGACTGGTTCTGGAATGCACCAATATGTGTCCTTATGCTCAAGATATTTCACACGCTACGGGGCTGCCGGTTTGGTCCATGGTCAGTTTTGTCGAGTGGTTTCAGTCAGGTCTGGTTCCCAAACGTTTCCCCGAGTGATCTGCCTTGATGTCAAAGAGGAGTAGGCCGGAAAAGTGTCTACATAAAGCGTGCCGTCCGCTTTTGTCTTGATTCAGTGAAACATCTGCTTCTTGACGACTTCAAGAGCGGTATGACTGCAAAGAACTGCGGCTCGGTGAACGCAAAGAACTGTGTGGGGCATATACCGGACAGCGGTTCTTCTATGCGGGCTATATGAAGACTGTAGTGAAGTATCTGGTGATCGCCTTCACGACGATCGTAATGCGCTTTGACACACCCATGGCGAATGGGAGCATTTGCTCGTAACGCTTTGAGCTATGGCGCGTGAGCTGTCCCGAGATGTATGCTTGGGGCGGCTCTGCGATCAAGTTAGAAAATGCTCCGCTGCAGCTTGAACAGCGGATAGATGATCCAATGCGTTAAGTGTCCCCTTTTAACCTTGTCAGCTCGTCGTGAGCCGCCCAGGTTTAAGGCCCTTACGCTAGTGCGCCGAAAAGACTCATTAACGCGGCTATAAGACTTACAACAGTTTATGCCGAAAGCTGACGTTCATTTGGAACGCAGCGAAATGATCGGTTGGGCGGGTTCTGGACCTTCTCTGCGTTGTGGTCCAAGGTCCTTAGTACGGACAGAGCTACCTATCGATGCGCTCGCAGGCGTGTGTGCTGTTGGAGTGATGAGTTGATCATCGCTTTGAAACGCGCACAGGCAACTTGCTAGAGGCCTTCATTTCCTTCAGCGACAGGTTTGAACGAATGCTGGTCACACCAGGCAGGCGCCGTAAGGTGCTGTCAACAAAGGCGCTGTAGTCGTCCAGATCACGCGCGACCACGATCAGCAGAAAATCATCCTCGCCCGTGGTGTTGTGGCAGGCGAGAATATTGGGCGTGACCTCGATAATGCGCTGGAATTCGGCTGTGGCAGTCTGATCGTGCTCTGAGCAACTCAATTGAACGAAAGCCATGACACCGAGCCCAAGCTTTCGGCGGCTAAGTTGGGCTTGATAACCCTCGATGATGCCCGTCTCTTCCAGTTTCTTGAGCCGCCGCCAACAAGGTGTTTCACTCATATTGAGGTGTTCAGCCAGTTTGGCGTTGGTCATCCGCCCGTCGGCTTGAAGAAGTTCGAGAAGCTGTGCGTTGACTGTGTCGATGCCGGACAAGGGAAGAATTTCCTCAAATAGCTTGGATGACGAGGGCTTTCTGCTCAAAATAATCATAACACGGGGCAGACCAGCAAGGCAATTTCACTGTCGCTTGATAGTTTTCCCTCAAGCATTTGATAAAATCGAAAGATCCTGCCATGAAAGCCGTCCTGTTCGAGAAATTCCAAGAAGCCCCCAAGATCGTGAGCGTAGCAGATCCGTCACCGGAAGCGCATGGTGTCGTCCTCAAGGTGGAAGCCACCGGTGTGTGTCGCAGCGACTGGCACGGTTGGATGGGCCACGACAGCGATATCGAGCTTCCACATATTCCGGGCCATGAACTTGCGGGTGTGATCGCGGCGGTTGGCAAGGACGTGAAGAACTGGAAAGTGGGCGACCGGGTCACCGTACCTTTCATCTGCGGCTGTGGATCGTGCAGCGAGTGTCATGCGGGTCACCAGCAGGTGTGCCTGCATCAGGAGCAACCCGGCTTCACCCATTGGGGCAGTTTTGCCGAGTACGTGCCGATCCATCAGGCTGATCTGAATGTTGTGGCCTTGCCCGATGCGATGGATTTCGCCACCGCTGCCAGCTTGGGATGCCGGTTCGCCACATCGTTTCGCGCCGTGATCGACCAGGGCAAAGTCAGCGCCGGCCAGTGGGTCGCCGTCCACGGTTGCGGCGGCGTCGGTCTGTCTGCGGTGATGATCGCCAGTGCGGCAGGTGCGAATGTGATCGGGGTCGATCTCGATCCGGCCAAACTTGCCTTGGCCAAGGACCTTGGTGCGGTCGCGGCCATTGATGGTAAGGACGATGTGGTTGATGCCATCAAGGAGATCACCAGGGGCGGCGCGCATGTTTCGCTGGATGCGCTGGGACACCCGGCGACAATGACCAATTCGATCCTCTGCCTGCGGCCGCGAGGCAAGCATATTCAGGTGGGCCTCATGCTTGGCGATCACGCGGCTCCTGCAGTGCCGATGCCAAAGATCGTCGGGCAAGAGATCGAACTTCTAGGCTCCCACGGGATGCAGGCACATCGCTACGGCGCGATGCTCGATATGGTCGAGAGCGGGAAGCTGGATCCTGCACAGCTCGTTGGAGAGCGGATCAACATCGAGGCCGCCCCGGAAGCCCTGATGAACATGGACAAGTTCCAATCCATCGGAGCAACCGTCATCACGAGTTTCTGAGGCATGGACAAGATTGCATTCATCGGCGGTGGCAATATGGCGGCGGCCATCATTGGCGGAGTGATTGCCAGCGGGCGGGAGCCGTCATGGATCACGGTTGTCGATCCGAACGCCGACCAGAGGGAGCGTTTGGCAAGTGAGCACAACGTTCGAACGACGGACGATGTGGCGGACGCTACTGACGCTGACATCTTTGTGCTGGCGGTCAAACCTCAGGTCATTCCTGCCGTTGCCAAGCAAATGGACGCAGACCTGTCTGGCAAACTGATCCTCAGCATCGCCGCAGGCGTCACCCTTGCCACCTTGGAAAACCTCTTCGGACCGGTTGCTGTTGCGCGCGCGATGCCCAACACGCCGGCTTTGTTGGGTCTGGGAGCGACCGGGCTTTATGTAAACGGCTACGCGAGCGAAACCCAGCACAGAGCTGCCAAGGACATCATCGAGGCGTTCGGCATATGCGTCACCTTGGAACGTGAAGACCTGCTTGATGCGGTGACAGCCGTGTCAGGCAGTGGCCCGGCCTATTACTTTTTGATGATCGAAGAGATGATCCGGGCCGAAACCGCTCTGGGTCTGGCCCCAGAAGATGCCAAAGCACTGACCCTGCAAACAGCCCTTGGCGCCGCAACAATGACTGCGCAAGGCGACACACCGGAAAACCTCCGGGCCCGTGTTACTTCACCAAATGGAACAACCCACGCGGCCATTGTCTCGATGCAGGACAACGGCTTTGGAGAGGTGGTCGCCAAAGCCATGACAGCCTGACGAGATCGGGCTGTGGAGCTGGGAAAGGACTAGAAGATGATCATTCGATGGTGGCGGGCCGTGGCGGGGTCTCAAGAAGTGCTCCAACAATACGCGGACCATCTTCAAAGGACGACATTCCAAGAGATGGCGAACTTGCCAGGTCACCTTGGCGCGTCTCTGGCCGTTAAAGTGAACGGAACAGATTGCGAGCTGGTCGTTACAAGCCTGTGGTCAGACCTTGCCTCTGCGGGACATTTCGAAAAAGGCGCATTCGATGATGCCGTGGTCAAACCGAGCACCCAGAAGCTGCTCAAGTCCTTTGACTTGAAGGTTGAATATTTCGAGACGTTGGTGACAACAGGGATCTTGAGCGAGGGCTGATGCAGGATGTTTGAACAGGTTATGGAGTATCCCGTCGATCCCATCATGATCGGGGCTGACTATTTCGCCGCCGATCCCCGCAGGGACAAGCTCAACCTGACCGTGGGCATCTATCAAGACGAACACGGCCAAACGCCAGTTCTGGAAGCCGTCAAGTTGGCCGAACAAAAACTGATCGAGAGCCAGACCAGCAAATCCTACCTCGCTCTGACAGGCGATGCGAACTATTGCAACGTCCTGGGGCATGAGATCATGGGGCAAGCCTATGATGACGGCTGGGTATCCGCTCAGACCTCGGGTGGGGCTGTCGCCTTGAGGGTGATGGCGGACCTTCTGGCGCAAATGCCGAAACCGCCCACCGTCTGGCTGCAAACACCGACTTATGGTAACTACGTCCCGATCCTGACTTCGGCCCATGCGCGTTTCGCGCAGGTGGCGTACTACGACCGGCTCAAGCGCGAGATCACCTTTGACCAGATGCTGGACGGGCTGACAGCCGCCCGCGCGGGCGATGTCTTTCTCATGCAGGGCGTCTGCCACAACCCGACCGGCGCGGACATGAACATAGAGCAGTTCCACGCGGTGCTCGACCTCCTTGAGGCGCGCGGGATCATCCCCTGGATAGACCTCGCCTATCTGGGCTTTTCTCAAAGCTGGGACGCTGATTGCGCCATGGTGCGTAAGATCGCCGAGCGCTTTCCCGAGTGCATTGTCTGCATCACCCTGTCCAAATCCTTCGGGATTTACCGCGACCGGGCTGGGGCGCTGTTCGTGAAAACGCGCGCGGGCGACAGGGACAGAATGCATCGCGCCGTGTCTGCGATCGTCCGCTCTGGCGCGTCCCACGCGCCGGATCACGGGCCATCGGTCGTCCGCACGATCTTGCAAGACGATATTCTCAAAGCGCGCTGGCTTGACGAGCTTGACCAGATGCGCACGCGGGTTGCCCGGGTGCGCCAACAGATTGCAGATACCGAACGCGCCGAATTCGGCACCGATCAGCTTGCCTATATTGCGAAACAATCCGGCATGTTTTCCCTCCTGCCGCTGAATGAAACCCAAGAAACCGCTCTGACGCGTGATCATGGCATCCATGTTGTGAAAGGTGGACGCGTGAACGTTGCTCGATTGGGGGCAGCGGACGCCAAGAAGCTGATCCGAGCAATCTCGGAAACAACATCTGCCACATAACAAGAAGCGCGCTGCAAAAAGATCGGCCCATCAAATATTAGTCATGCAAACAATGCGGTGTGGGCGACTGAACAAGCTTCAACATCAGACAATCTGGGCTCGTCCCGGTCATTCGCGGCAATCGGCTCAAATGTCCGCTTTGGGCCGTGTCTTTCAGAAGCGTTCTTCGACGTAAAGGTCTGCTGCTGAGACCTCCTGCCTAAAAGCTGCCGATGCCTACCCGGCTTTGTTTCGATCGTTAGTGAAAACAAAAACAGACCTTGGATCCTAGCTCAAACCACGTCATGCAAAAAGCGGAACCGCTATGCGGCAAATATGGAAAGGCGCTCAGAAATAATTCTCCGATAGGTGAAAGCGAGCGCTGATCCGCTAGAAATCTGATTTTCTTGGGAATGATGTTGGTAGCGGGAGAGGGACTCGAACCCCCGACACGCGGATTATGATTCCGCTGCTCTAACCACCTGAGCTACCCCGCCATCCGGTCAGCGGCTTCTTGTTCAACCACTGCGATGTGGAGGAGCTTATAGTTAGGCTGCGCGCAGGCGTCAAGCGTTGAATGCTTGCCTGCGCGCATTCTTTCTAAACGCCGATCAGGCGGCAGAAACCGGGGCTTGCGCTTGTGGAAAATCCACCGCCCAAGTGCCGGTGCGCTCGGTCTTGTGGATCCAGCCGCCCCCAAGGACGCGGGCCGTGTCGTCATCACTGTCGAAGAAGACGCACGCCTGACCGGGTGCGACACCCGTTTCGCCGTTGGCAAGATCAACAAAGGCCTTGCCGTTTAATATCCGTAAGGTCGCC
>NZ_JASHII010000034.1:0-1310 GCF_030733765.1 Roseibium sp. MMSF_3247 | reverse complement strand
GGTAGTGTCAAATATCTTTCGCACTTTCGTTTTTAGGCGACGGCTCCGTGGGTTTGGTGTTGCTCCTGGTAGAGCGGTGCCATGTTCATGTATTTTCGGGCGGACCATTTGCCGGCCGCGATATGTCTGAGTCTTGCCGCGGCTAGGTTCAGGCATGATTGACCGTCCGGGAACGCCCCGACAACTCTCGTTCGCCGCCGGATCTCTTTCATTATCCGCTCCAGAGGATTGTTCGTCCTGATCTTGCGCCAATGGCTGTCCGGAAAGCCATAGTAGGTCAGCGTCTCGTCGATGCTCTCTTCAATGAGATCGGCAGCTCGTGTCAGACGTTGTGCCCGTAGATCTGCGATAACGGCGTCAGCCTTTTCCTGTGCTGCCCTGCGGTTCTCTTGGGCATGAATGGCCTTCAGCATGTGCGTGACCTCGCGCACCTTGGTGGATGGGACGTGGCTGAACACATTGCGATAGAAGTGAACCATACAGCGCTGCCACTGCGCATCGGGTAGATAGTCGGCCACGCTCTCCACGAGCCCGCGGCAGGCATCAGAGATGATGAGCTTCACGCCGCTCAAACCCCGATCAACCAAATGTCGCAGGAAGTTTGACCATCCGGATTTGTCTTCCTTGGCCCCTTCGCAAATGCCAAGGATCTCCCGATACCCTTCAGAATTGACCGCACTGGCTACAAGCAGGGACACGTTCCGCACTTCCCCTGCCCAAGTCCGCTTCATGACGATCCCATCGAGATAAAGATAGGGATGTTCGCCCTCGATCGGCCGATGGCGCCATTCCTCGATCTTGGCGTAAATCTTCTTGTTCAGGTTCGACACTGTACCGGGCGATACCCGGGTGCCCCATAATGCCTCCGTGATGTCCTCGACCCGTCGAACGGAAACACCGGCCAGATACATCTCGATCAGCGCTTCCTCGACACTGCTTTCCCGGCGCTGGTAGCGTTCGATGATCGCCGTTTCAAACGTCTGACGCCGGAGCTTCGGCATCTTCCTTAACGTCGCCGGCTTTGGTATGCAGCGAGCGCTCGTAACTGCCAGCACGGGTGTCCTGGCGGCCGTCACTGCGTTCATATCGCCCGGCACCACACAATCGATCCGCTTCCGCGTCCAACATCGCATTCAGCGCTTCTTCAACGGTGCCACGCACCATCTCGCCAAGATGGTCCTTGATACGGGCCTCATCGATCCGGACCACATTCGTCAGCTCAGAGCCTTCAGTCTCATCAACCATTCCTTACTCTCCTTCAAACACTCTAGAAGGAGCCGTCAAATTCGAAAGTGCGAAAAATCTTGTAC
>NZ_JASHII010000033.1:0-1442 GCF_030733765.1 Roseibium sp. MMSF_3247 | reverse complement strand
GATCAGGAGTGAAGCATGAGACAGAAGAGCGAGCGTCATCGGGATGCAGCTGATCGCACTGTGAAGGACATCCGCCGCAAGACGCGGAAGAGGTATTCCTCAGAAGACAAGATCCGGATTGTGCTGGCAGGCCTTCGCGGCGACGACAGCATAGCTGAGCTGTGTCGCCAGGAAGGTATTGCCCAGAGCCAGTACTACAGTTGGTCGAAGGAGTTCATGGAAGCTGGCCGCAAGCGTTTGGCTGGTGATACAGCGCGGGAAGCCAACACAGGTGAAGTGCAGGATCTGCGGCGCGAGACTCGAGAGCTCAAGGAAGTTGTTGCTGAACAAATCCTTGAGCTCCGTCTACTCAAAAAAAGCGTGATCGGGCATGGGGGAGACGACGAATGAGATATCCCGCCTCAGAGAAGCTTGAGATCATACGGCTGGTGGAACAGTCTCACCTTCCGGCCAAACAAACCCTCGATACGCTTGGTATCCCTCGCACCACATTCTACCGCTGGTATGACCGATATCTGACAGGTGGTCCGGAAGCGCTGGAGGATCGTTCGCCAAAGCCGTCACGGGTGTGGAACCGCATACCAGATGATGTTCGCAGACGTATTGTTGCCCTGGCATTGGCTGAACCCGAGCTATCACCGCGGGAGTTGGCTGTGCGGTTCACCGATACGCAGCAGTACTTCGTGTCCGAAGCCTCGGTGTATCGCTTGCTCAAGGCGCATGACCTCATCACCAGCCCGGCCTTTGTGGTCATCAAGGCTGCGGATGAGTTCCGCGACAAGACCACAGCCGTCAACCAGATGTGGCAGACAGACTTCACCCACATCAAGATCGTCGGCTGGGGCTGGTATTACCTCTCTACCATTCTGGACGACTTCTCGCGATATGTTGTCGCCTGGAAGCTGTGCACGACAATGACTGCTGGTGATGTCACCGACACGCTGGAACTGGCCCTTGAGGCTTCTGGCTGTGATCAGGTCGCCGTTCGGCACAAACCCCGCCTGCTGTCGGACAACGGTGCGAGTTACATCTCTGGCGAACTGGCTGAATGGCTCAACGGCCAAGGCATGGATCATGTGCGTGGTGCGCCATACCATCCTCAGACCCAAGGAAAGATAGAACGCTGGCACCAAACCCTGAAGAACCGCATCCTGCTGGAAAATTACTTCCTGCCCGGTGACCTCAACGCCAGCATCGAGCGCTTCGTCTTCCACTACAATAACGCACGTTATCATGAGAGCCTCGGCAATCTGACACCTGCAGACGTCTACTTCGGACGTGGCGAAAACATCCTGCTCGAACGTGAAAGGATCAAACGAAAAACAATCAATAAACGGCGTTTGCAATACCGCAATCAAGCCGCATAAAATCAACCAACACGATGAGCCAATCTCTCCGTTAAATCACACGGCTATCTGTTCCAAATACCCTGACGACGGACA
>NZ_JASHII010000032.1:0-1692 GCF_030733765.1 Roseibium sp. MMSF_3247 | reverse complement strand
GCCTCCAAATCACTGATTTGGAACCTTGAATCTGATTTGCTAAATCAAATCAATAATATCAATGAGTTTTGACCCTAGCCAGTATCGTATCCAAAATTATTCGTACCTATCCACCAAACAAAGGCGAACCGGCACATAGTCCAGGTTAACCAATAACTTAGATTGTTTCGGCCTTTCAGTTGCTTTCCCTCTTCCGATCTCGCACATGTCTCCCGTTTTTTTGGGGACGGCAATGGCGAAGAATAGAAAAATGCGCGAGGACAGCCAGGAATGGCTGGAAAGGACGTATCCGACCGAGGCATCGGTGCGGAGCCTGTTCGAGCGGCTCGTCTGGCCGAACGGCGCGCACTGCCCGCATTGCGGCTCCCTGGATGTCTGGCGCTTCCGGAACACGGGACGTTCGTCACGTGACGGTCTGTTCGAGTGTCGGAATTGCCGGGGGCAGTTCACCGTCACGACGAAGACGCCAATGCATGCCACCAAACTGCCGCTGCGCACCTGGCTGAAGGCGCTGTACGTGACGCTCATATCCTCCAAGGGAATCTCCTCGGTCATTCTGGCGAAGCAGATCGGCGTGCGACAGCCGACAGCCTGGAAGATGGCGCACGCGATCCGGGAACTGATGGACGACCGAGACGGTCGCGACAGTCTACTCGACGGCATCGTCGAGGTTGACACGACCTACATGGGCGGCCGACCTCGCAAGAACGTGGATACTCGGTACAAGTACGTCTATCGCCCGCGCGGCAAGGCGACGAAGCGCCCGGAAGTCGCCGTAGCCGCGGAGCGTGGTGGACGTGTAAAGGCGGCGTTCCTGTCGTCGTCAGCCAACAGTGAGCAGATCGGCCGCTTCATGGGGCGGTTCATCTCGCCCGATGCCCACATCATGTCCGACGACGACAAGGCGATCGGCAAGGCGGCTCGCGCCTTCAAGGATCATGACACAGTTACTCACGGCAAGAAGAAGTACGTTCGCGGCAACGTCCACTCCAACACGGTCGAAGGCATTGCCGCTCTGCTGAAGCGGACGCAGCTGGGCGTTTATCACCAACTCAGCAAGCGTCATCTTCAGCGATACATCGACGAGATCGTGTTCCGGAAGAACCAGCGCCGGACAATCGAGACCGTCAACCAACGGGACGGTACCGTGCAGGTTCAGTTCTATCACCGTCCGTTCATCGATCAGCTCGAGGAACTACTGGCCAGGGCCGTCTGGCGGCAGGTCAGGCGATCTGGAAATTATGGTCTAGATTGGCCGGAGCCGATAGCACCTGGATACATAGCGGCACCGTCATTTGCGGCACATTGACTGGGCTAAGGGCGAGTTCCAGAAGGTTCGGGCTCGTCCTCGAGATCGTCGTCGATCTCCAATTCCGGAGTAAGTACGGGCTGTCGGCCGTGTCGAATGGTGACGATTTCAATCAGGTCGCTTGTTTGGACATAATCCAACAGGTAGTCACCTACCACCAACGTTCGCGATCCTGGAACAGGTATCGCCTTACTCTTGCTTCCCAGATTCGGAAACTTACCAAGATTCTTGCGGGCTTCGCGAATGGCGTTTACGAAATCGCTCGCCGCTCTTGGGCTTCGTAGACGGAGATAGTGAGCTTCGGATCTAGAGCGTGTCCAGTTTTCAATGAATCGATTGTGATGTGACATATCGGCAGCGGTCTGATTCAAGATCTCCATTAA
>NZ_JASHII010000031.1:0-1905 GCF_030733765.1 Roseibium sp. MMSF_3247 | reverse complement strand
GCTTGCGGCCGGACAGATTGCGTGAAAACAGCTGGCGACTGTCGCGCGCCTAAACCTCAAACAACGTGACAGCACTCTTATGCGCCATCCAGAAAAGTTGCCGCGTTGGTGGCAGCTGGCCATTTTTTGGGAGCATCACGCGGCTTGCCGCAGGGCGCCAGTCTCTTCTTTGGATCTCAATATGCAATTGGCCTCGGGCTTTGGGCCGCGGCATCGTTTGTTTTTGTTGCCGTTCATTCAGTGCTTTGGACCCGAACATCCGGGAGACCGCGCGCGCTGCGCTATTTTAGTGCAACTGTTCTGATGAGCCTGCCGCCCCTTGGCATCATGGGGTGGGCCAGTCCGATCACAGCAGCTGGCGTGCTCTTTACAGGATGGGGTTGGTTCGGGCTGGCAGCAACCGCGATCCTGTTGCTTGCCATGACGACAAACCTTTGGCGGATCGCGGTTCCCGTCGTCACGGGGCTTGCTGCCTGGTCCGCGGCAGTGTGGACCGAGCCGAGGGTAAGTGAGGGCTGGACCGGCATCAACACGACTTTCCGCCACGAAGGAGCTGGACAGCATGCTGGGTATGCGCAGCAGCTGGAGACCATTGCCCTGGTTCGCAAAGCGGCCGGGCAGGGTTCGAACGTCATCGTTCTGCCAGAGAGTGCGTTAGGTTTATGGACCCCGACCACCGAGAGGCTTTGGACCGACGCCTTGTCCAATTTACCGGTGACGGTGGTTGGGGGCGCCACAATCATCCATCGAGACGGCTATGACACGGTGCTGGTGGAGATCTCCGGAAACGGAGTGCGAATTCTCTACCGTGAGCGCATGCCGGTTCCGATCTCGATGTGGCAGCCTTGGCGGCAGCTCACGGGCGATGGCGGGGGCGCGAATGCCTATTTCTTCGACAATCCAATTGCGCCAGTTGCCGGGACGCGCGTTGCGCCGCTGATTTGCTATGAGAAGCTTATCATTTGGCCTGTTCTGCAATCCATGGCCATGGGGTCAAAGGTCATCGTTGCGATCAGCAACGGATGGTGGACGGGGGACAGCAACATCACCGACATTCAACGGGCCAGCGTCACAGCATGGGGGAAGCTGTTTGATGTGCCGCTCGTGATGGCGGTGAATGAGTGAAACCAGGATGGATGCTGATCTGATTGGAAAATATACCTACCCCTCCTAAACACCTGCCATCCTTGAAGAGTTCATCGCAGCAGTTGGTTCGCAGGATCCGCTAAGTGTGACCGTTCGGGCCGGGTCGAAAACGTTTCTGGTTCGACAAGTTAAGTCTTCGAAAGAGGCCATGAAACTGGTTCAGGATCACCTCGGCAAAGCCGTCGTGCGCGTAGGGTTCACGCAATACCCCGTTGGCATTGGCATCGCGGATAAGTCAAAGGTCACGACGGACGTGTTCGACACCTGCAACAACATCAAGAATGGGACCGCGCTGTTTGCGCGACATGTTCATGTCCCCATCGAGCCATGGATCGATTGTGGAAACAAACGGACCAAGCTTTGGAAGTTGTCGAGTAAGATAGCAACTTGCGAACCGCGTCGCGCGATATATTGAAATGCTTCGCCGCCTGGCGCTGCGCCATGCTTTCTGAGCACGCAAGACGGACTCTCAAATGCAATTCCACGGTATAGACCCCGTAACCCTCCTGCCGTCATCGCAGAAGGGAAATGGGTGTAGGACTTTTTGAGCCGCCCGCAGCTTGTGTGGTTGCCACCTGGAATGCAAAAAACTTATGTGCCTTATGTACGGGTGATCAAGTGTGGTCTTGTGTCAGGCCTTCATTGTGGCAATACAGCATGGCAACTCCGCCAAGAAATCCAGGATAACGTACAAGATTTTTCGCACTTTCGAATTTGACGGCTCCTTCTAGAGTGTTTGAAGGAGAGTAAGGAATGGTT
>NZ_JASHII010000030.1:0-2173 GCF_030733765.1 Roseibium sp. MMSF_3247 | reverse complement strand
TCTCCCCTGATCCGGGGTCTGGTCCTGTCGCTAAATTATGCGGTTGAACACGGCGGTATCGGCCTGACCCAAACCGGTGCGATAAACCGCAAGTTCGTGACCTTCGCTGCAAATGCCTTCAACTGGCCGGGCTACACAGCAAAGGAACTGCTCCGCGTAAACAAAGTCCTGGATGAACATAAAATGCCGCCGCTGGAGCCCATACATGCCTCCCTCAGGCACTTCAAACTCGTCCGGCGCTACAAGGACAAACTCAGGATCACGAAACTGGGCAAGACCATGCTCAAGGACCCCCAGGACCTCTTTGATCTTGCAGCTCCCGTCTATCTCTACCGTTTCCAGCACGCACCCCCAGCCCGACGGCAAGATTACCTCGCCCAATTCTGGCACGTGTTTCTCAACGTTCTGAACCTGGAAGCAGAAGCCGGCTGCACCGTGCAAGACTTGATGCGCATCCTTTACGGCTTCGAAGACACAGATTACCGGGCCCTTACATATTGCGAGAGCCGGCTTGAGCTGAAATACGATATTCTCAAACCCCTGTGCTGGCTCGGCATCTTGCGCGAAGACAGGGAAGGGCGCGACCTCTTGGAGGACGGCATCTATTACAAGACCCCACTCTGGTACGCCGCACTCCATCTTGAAAGTGACCCTGAAGTTGGCCTGCGGCGGCTAAGCTGACACGGGCAACAACCCCAAACCAAGGAGCTCATTCAGCAGCTTCGATCTTGGCGCGCTCCTTCCTCCGCTTTGCTCTATAAGCCGGATCGTCAAACACACTCGGCCGGCC
Organism: Roseibium sp. MMSF_3247; assembly: GCF_030733765.1. NCBI lineage: Bacteria > Pseudomonadati > Pseudomonadota > Alphaproteobacteria > Hyphomicrobiales > Stappiaceae > Roseibium > Roseibium sp. MMSF_3247. Next base: position 1,383 of record NZ_JASHII010000030.1, on the reverse strand, counting down.
GCGAGGCTTGCGCTCACGCTTCTTATAGCCGCCTTTCTCGCTGGCTGACTTAACCTTCGGCGGCGGCAAATTGGCCTCCTGCTGCTCCTTCACCCAAGACAAAACATGCCCGAGACGTTTGTTCTCAGTGACCGCCGCATGCGACACGCGCTGATCCTTGTCGAACACCCGAAACGGGAGCGAAACACCCTTCCAGAGCACCTCAAGGCGACCGTCGGCAAACTGCCGTGTCTCGACATATTTGCCGGGCAGGGCGCGGGTCACCTCGTTCTCATCCAGAATGATCCGCTTGCGCTCATAGGACACAGCAAGCTGTGCTGTCACATAACGCTTCTCTTTCCAGCACAAGATCTCCTGAAGCCGATCCGGTTCGACATTAAGCGCCCGATGCAGGTTGTCAGACCGGAGCGGAGCCTTGGAAAACCGCGCGTTATAGCGCTCCATGAACTTGGGCAGAAACGCATTGGCATCTTCGATCGTGTCGATATTGGCGAGCCGTAACGCCTTCACAAGACGATCCTGTAGGGTGCGGTTAGCCCGCTCGACGCGACCCTTGGCCTGGCTGGAATTGGCGCAAAGGATCTCAATGTTCAACTCCGCCAAAGCCCGGCCGAACTGAGTCATACCCTGGCCACCTTTGGCATCCGACTTGTTGACCCGGAACACCGAATGCTTGTCGGAATAAAAGGCAACCGGACGGCCATGAGTGGTCAAATAGGATTCCAGCGCTTCAAAATAGCTAAAGGCGCTTTCCGAACGCACGAAACGTAGTTCCATCAAGGTGCTGGTCGCATCGTCGATAAATACCAAAAGCGTACAGGGATCGCCGCGATCCTCGAACCAGCGATGATCGCTGCCGTCGATCTGCACCAGTTCACCAATACATTCCCGGCGCAATCGCGGCTGATGAAACCGCCGGCGTTGCTTGCGCGACAGCCACAAACCGTCCTCGATCATCCACTGGCGCAGCGTCTCTCGGCCGACCTTGAAGCCGTGGTGTTCCAAAAGCATCTCGGACGCCAGCGTCGGTCCAAAGTCCTCATAGCGCTCACGCACCAAGGTCATTGCGTATTCGCGTTTGGCAGGATGGATGGCATTGTTCGGACGGCGACCGCGCGCCCGATGCCGGATCCCGCCGGCACCTTCTGACTGGAACCGATCCAGCAAACGATAAACATGTCGTCTCGACACGTTCATGAGGTTGGCTGCGGTGGTGATCTCGATGTCACCATCATCAACCTGGGCCAGCACACCAATGCGGTGCAAGTCACGCTCACTCATCAAAACCCATCCCATGTCCGAACTCCCAACATCCCAAAGAACACGGGGAGCGTGACATTTTTGAATTGCGAATGTGAGACATTTTAGCCCGGCGCCTACAAG
>NZ_JASHII010000002.1:0-1061406 GCF_030733765.1 Roseibium sp. MMSF_3247 | reverse complement strand
CCAACATCCCAAAGAACACGGGGAGCGTGACATTTTTGAATTGCGAATGTGAGACATTTTAGCCCGGCGCCTACAAGTAAAATACGCATAATCAATATTATGGAACATTTAATATAACCACAGAAACAGCGGAGTTACGGTCCAACGGGACACTTTGAAACGTAAATTCTCATCGTGTGATATCGACACTGGTTTGCAGTCATCACCTCCGCATCGCACATTGAAACAGTCCACGCTCGGGATCTATGCGCAGAGATCGTCCAGGTCTGCGTCAATGATCTGACGAGCGGTCTCGTAATCAAAACCAGCGCGGCACATCGCAGCGATGTCTTTTAAGCGCCGGTCATCCCGTTTAGCCTGATCACGGAACGGTCCGAACCGTCGGCGCTTTGCATAAGCGATCGCGGCTGTCCGATCTTCCGACGTGTCTTCGGCCATCACAGCTTCGATAATGTGTGCTGAAACGCCTTTGGCCCGCAGTTGTGCTTCGATCTTCTTCGTCGACTGGCCTTTTCGCCGAAGGCTCGCCAGTTTCATCTCTGCAAACCCGCGGTCATTGACCATGCCATTGCGGACGCATTTGGCGACGATGCCTTTGATGAGATCGCTGTAATCGTCCGCCACCAAATCGAGCGCATGACACGCGCGGGCAACCTTCCGTTCAAGCACTTTCCGTAAATTGGCTTCGGTGCTCGCGTACCGCTCAAGATAGTGAACCGCGGACCGGGTCAAGCGGTCTTCTGTCGGGATCTTGTATCGCCGTTCAGCCGGCATCCGCCGCGATCCTGGGCATGGTTTCCGCCAATGCACCGTCGATCAGAACTTGAAGACCATCAAAAGCCGGCTCGATGCCATCCGGCAGCTCAGCTTTCAGTGTTTCATAGTCCAAGTCGTTGTGAAGATTGGTGAAAATCGCTTTTTTGGGCGCAAGGTCCTTTGACCAGCTGAGCGCGTCGTCCAAATTGAAATGGCTGGGGTGCGGATTGCGGCGCAAACAATCCAAAATAAGCAGATCCAACCCGGTCAAAAGATCGAAACTTTCACGCGAAATATCCGAAACATCAGGGACATAGGCCGTGTTTCCAATCCGAAACCCAAGCGCATTGATTTCACCGTGCGTAACTTCAATCGGCAAAAACTCAAGGCCCCCGCCAGGGCCGTCGATCGCAACCGGCATCCCCGCCGTCATACCATGCCGATCGAGAATGGGTGGATAACTGGATCCCTTGGGCGTTTCAAAACAATAGCCGAAGGCAGACATCGCTTTGTCGAACGTCGGGCTATCCATGTAGACCGGGATCCGCCGCCGATCACGGACCATGAACGCCCTCAGATCATCAATCCCGTGAAGATGGTCTGCATGCGCATGGGTATAAAGCACAGCATCCATGCGTTGAACATCAGCACCAAGAAGCTGATCGCGCAGGTCCGGGCCCGTGTCTATCAACACCGTTGTGCAGCCGTTATCCCCAAACTTTTCCACAAGTAGTGAACAACGCCGCCGCCGGTTCTTAGCCTCCTTAGGATCGCACTTTCCCCAATCGTTCCCAATCCGTGGAACGCCGCCGGAAGACCCGCAGCCGAGGATCGTCAGCCGGACACTCATGCTGCGCCCGCTACTTCGTTGGAAACACTTTCCGGCTTCGGTACTTTTCTGAAAAGACGGAAGAAATTCTCTGTGGTCTGTCGGGCGATCTCTTCTTCGCTCACGCCGCGAACCTCCGCCAAAATGGCAGCTGTCATCGCAGTGTAAGCTGGCTCATTGCGCTTGCCGCGTCTTGGTTGGGGGGCAAGGTAAGGGGCGTCGGTTTCCACAAGCAACCGATCGGCCGGCAGCTCCCGGGCGATGTCGCGCAACTCCAAGGACTTCTTGAACGTCAGGATGCCGGAGAACGATACGTAGAAACCGAGTTCAATGCCGGTGAGGGCAAGATCGCGACCGGAGGAGAAACAGTGCAGCAAGGCAGGGAAGGCCCCCTTCCCCGTTTCCTCGCGTAGGATCGCCGCCATGTCGTCGTCCGCATCGCGGGAATGAATGACCAAAGGCAAACCAGTCTGCCTCGCTGCCTCGATATGGATCCGCAGGCCTTCTGCCTGAGCGTCCCTCGGCGCCTTGTCATAAAAGTAATCGAGCCCGGCTTCACCAATAGCGACAACTTTCGGATGCTCAGTCAGTCGGACAATTTCGTCGACGGGGATACCGCGTTCAGTGCCTGCATTGTGCGGATGGGTGCCGACAGAACAGTAGACCTCAGGGTAGGCTTCAGCGATGGCGCGCACCTGATCGAACTTTCGGATATGGGTGCAGATCGTCACCATCAACTCAACGCCCGCATCTTTTGCCCGGGCGATGAGCTCGTCACGTTCGCCGTCAAAGTCAGGAAAATCGAGGTGGCAGTGGCTGTCAACAATCATGGAATGCCGTTCTGAACGTTTCAGGTGGTGTTTTCAAAAAGGTACATACGGTGCTGGTAATTGAAAAACCAGACATCAAATTTACGCAAGTTATGTCCGTACGGACCGGAGATTCAAAAAGAAATCCAGAACAACCTGTTTGCGGTCGAGATTAAGCGCATCAGATTCTACAATTGCTTTTTGTGTGCCTTCCCAGAGTTTCACATAGGCATAGGCGGCGCCGGTGCCGGCTGCAATCGACCGGCGCATTTGACCATGCAGCCAGGTTTCTGCAACGTGTTGAAAGCTCTCCCAGTTGTCGGTTTGACCGCGCGCGGCAACCAGATCGGACAAGGCATGAAGCGCTTTCAAATCCATCTGACTGCCGGCTTCTGCGAGTTTTCTCGTGCCCTGGGCGATCGCTAAACCATCGCCTGCCAAGAGCGTCAATGCTGCTCTTAAACTGCCATCGGCGGTCTGGGCGATTTCAGATAGTCCCCTGGAATCGGGGATCGCATGTCCGGCAAGATCGCGCAGACCGTTGGCGATGTCGGTTTCAGAGAGCGGCGCCATGTCCACCCGTCGGCATCTGGACCTGATCGTGGGGAGCAACCGCCCCGGCGCATGGCTCAAGACGAGGAACAAACACCGTTCAGGTGGTTCTTCAAGTATTTTCAATAACGCATTGGCAGAACTTGCATTCATATCGTCAGCGGCATCAACGATACAGACCCGCCAGGCCCGCGCCGATGCAGTTGTTCCGAAGAAACTAACGGTTCGGCGAACCTCATCAACGGGAAGATCGGCCTTGAACCGTTTACCCTTGTCATCCCAGGGCCGGCGCAAATGCAAGATGTTCGGATGCCCGCCTGCAGCGACCTGCCGGACGACAGGATGGTCTTCGGGAACACTGAGATCGTGCACCATCGCTGCTTGCGGTCCGAACCGGTCCGGATTGGCCAGAACAAACTTGGCGAAACGAAATGCCAGTGTCGCCTTGCCGATACCCTTCGGCCCGCCCAGGATCCAGGCGTGGTGCAGCCGCTCTGAGCGGTAAGCGTCCAGAAGGCTCTTCTCCGTCTCACCATGACCAATCAGAACGTTGCGCTGGTGCGGCAGTGGGATACCCGGCAGGGCATCGACCTCTGGAGTTTCAACAGGTTCGTTTCTGCGCGCCAAAGTCAGTCGGCCTCCTGCGCCAGAGTATCTCGGTTCAACTGATCCTGAAAGGCAGCCTCGACTGCGGATTGAATGGATGTGCTGACAGTCTCCAAATCCTTCGATCCATCGATGACGGCAAAGCGGTAAGACTCTTCCGTTGCCAAATCCAGAAAACGCTTCCGGCGGCCTTCGTGGACACGAAGAGCCTCGCCCTCGAAGCGGTCCGGCCCACCGCTTGTGTCTGTCTTCGCGCGTTCCTGCACCCGAGCCAGGCCGAGTTCCGCCGGCACATCAATCAGGATTGTGAGTTCCGGCCGGACACCGGCCACGGCTGCGGTTTCCAAAAGCCTCAAATAGTTCAGATCTACGCCCGCTTCCCCCTGGTACACTAACGTGGAGTCCGAATAGCGGTCGCACAGGACCCAATCGCCACGTTCCAGCGCTGGCTTGATCAACGTATCCACATGATCTGCACGCGCGGCTGCAAAGAGCATGGCTTCGCCGCGTGGACCGAGATCACGGGCTTCACCGGACAGGAGCATGGCGCGAATTTTCTCGGCGCCGGGCGACCCGCCTGGCTCACGCGTAACGACCACCGTCTTGCCCAGGCTTTCCAGAAAAGTCTTCAACCGGGCAATTTGGGTGGACTTGCCAGCCCCCTCACCGCCTTCAAAACTGATAAAGTGTCCCTGCACCTGGTTCCGGCCCTGTTTTCTTTTTCCGCTGTTTGCCTTGCCGGGCCGAACGGGGGTTTGTCAACCGGCGGGTCTCAGGATTTTGTTATCCGATCCAGCCAAACAGAAGTTCCTGCACGCTGTCCAGCGCCTTGCCGACGAGGCCGCCTTCCGGAACGGATGCGCCGGTGACGAGCGGTGCCCTGTGAACCACGCCGTCCTGGCCGATTACCTGAAGTTCTCCGGCAGGGGCGCCAGCTGCAATCGGCGCTACAAGTGGGCCTTGATAGACTACGCGCAGCCGGTATTCCAGGGTTCCGCCGCGCGGCAGAAATACATCAATATCTGCTTCAGATATTAGTGGGACAGTGCCGTCGACACCACCAAAAACACGGCCTTCGGCCACCATTTCTCCGGCTGGAAAGACGGTTTTAACGGCATAAAATTCCCAGGTTCCCTCAAATATTTCTTTCAAGGCGGCCAGGCGATGGTTGTCTGATGTGAGGCCGGCAACTGCGGCTATGATCCGGCGGCCATTGCGGTCAATGGATCCAAGGCCGGAATATCCGTCTTCCGAATGTGCACCGCCGCCAAGTCCATCAAGATTGCGGATTTCCCCAAGGAGCGGGTTCTTGTTGCGCTGGAAGATGTTGTTCCAAGTGAATTCGGGGATTGCGAACATCGCATACCGGTCGGGATGCTCTTCGACGATGTATTCACCGAGGCGCACCTGATCGCGCACCGTCGTGGTGCTGACGGCTTCTTCGTATCCGGTCGGATTGCCAAAGCTGCTGTTCACCATACCGATTTCGGCAGCGAGCGTGTTCATGCGGTCCGCAAAGGCGGCCTCGGAGCCGTCCAGACACTCAGCCAGAATGATCGCGGAGTCGTTGCCGTTATGAACCAAAAGGCCCTTCAGCAAGTCCTCAACGGCAATCTCTGACTTGATTGCGGCGAACATAGTGGCACCACGGCCAGACGGGGCCCCGCCTGTCCGCCATGCGTGTTCGCTGACAGTGCACAGTTGATCCGGCGTCAGTTCGCCGTCCGACAACGCCTGAAAAACCGTCGCCGCGGTCATGACCTTGACCAAAGCCCCCGGCGCGAAGGAAACGTCAGCATCCTTCGCGAACAAAACTGTGCCGGATGCGGGCTCATAAAGAAGTGCTTTCGGCGCCTTCGTGGTGAGCTGCTCTGCCTGAACGCTTACATTAGCAAACAAAGACACCAAGACCGCAGCAGAGCACCTTGTAAGGCCGGACAAGCAGTTTGGTATCAGGTTTGGGATATGCGGCATGCGGCTGAAGATACGTCGCATCATCAGCCCCGATCACTCAATCCAGAGCTGCCTGGCGAGCAAGCAACTTCAAGGACAAACCGGACCTGGACACAAAGGAGAGCATCTCATGGGCATCCGACACACGCCGGTTCGCCATGTAGGAAGAGATTGCACTTCCTGGGGTCAGACCCTGCTCAGCCGGTACAGTCAACGTGCCAAGCACGCCGCTTTCCGGTGCATAGGCTGCCGGTTGCGGCTCAAACCGATTGTTGGCTGCCACCTGAACATTGCTGGAGCCAGCTTCGAAGGCGATAGCCGGATCAAACGCGGCTGCAATCGTGGTTCCAGGTGTTGCCACGGACGCAAGCGTTGCAGACGGCCTGTATGGCCGCGGTGGCGGGGCTTGTGTCGGACCAACAACAAGGCGCGGAGCATTTTGGGCAATCAAAGTGCCCGGACGGCTAGTGCCGGGCTGAACAGCGCCTGGACCGTTATACGACGCCATCAGGTAGGTTTCATCCTGACCATGAAGCGGCGCGCGGCCAACATACTCGACCTTGACCTTGGCAACACCGGCACTTTTGGTGTCCAGCATGTTGGCGACCCGCTCAGACAGATCAATGATGCGGTTGCCGTGGAATGGCCCCCTGTCATTGACCCGCACAATCATGGACCGGCCGTTGTTCATGTTGGTGACACGGGCGTAGGACGGCAGCGGCATGGTGGTGTGCGCAGCTGTCAGTGCGTTGCGGTCAAAGACCTCACCGTTCGCGGTTTTACGGCCATGGAACGTCGGCCCGTACCAGGATGCCAGCCCAACATTTTTATAGTTCGGCTCGTGTTTCGGGTAATACCACTTTCCGGCAATCTTATATTTCTTGCCAACGACGTAGCGACCGCCGCCTTTGGGAACAGGTTTTCCGGCGGCAACCACTTTCGGGCTGCCTTTAACGCCATACTTTTTCGGGCTGAATTTCGCTTTTTCTTGTGGCGCGGATCCGCAGGCGGCGACAAATCCGGCGGCGGCTGCAACCATCAAAATGGTGCGCACTTGCCGCATCACAGAACCCGTTCGGTCATTTCGTGAAGAAACAATGCCAGTGTCTTCGATAGACTTGTCATCCAAGCGCCAAGTCTGCCCGCCGATCCCATGCATCCCGCCATCCTACTCACAACGCGCTGGCAGCCCCTGAGCTCACGCGACTATTGATCCGGCCGTCCGGCAACCGGTTTCAAAGGTGTGCCCGGCAACTTGCCGGAATCTTAGACGCACTGCCCCCGCGATGCATCCCAAACCACACGCCATGTAACGGCAAACGTCTTACTTCAAAGTAAACCGCCCGTCGACCCTGCAATAACGCCGAATGCACGCAGGAGGAACCTTTCCACCGGTTCGTTTGACGGAAAAGCAAAGCCGCGAACCCTAAGTCCCTGCAAAGGCGAACTAAATTATGTGGATCGTCAAGCGCTACAGGTTGTTGCTCAAAGGTCACGGGCTCAGATTTATCGCCAAATGGACAGGATGTGACACACGTCACAACGTATATTTGGGCTACCTCGTAAGGTGTGTTCATTGCTGGTGACCGCCCTGTCACAAGCAATGCTGGACCCACCTCCAGCTTAAGGCCGCCGGTTCGACCCCTGCCCACGACACTGGATCGGCGGCCCCTTCGACCCTCCCGGGTGTTGGTCTTTAGATGGTTGCCTCACAGCCCCCCATCCAGGCCGCCATTTCAATCAACGCCCGGGACGGTCCAAACAGTCTCAGTTTTGTTTTACGAACGCGTGTTTCGGCCCGGCATAAGGCGCGCGGACGATGGCAGTCGATGGACAGTCTTGTGGGCAATCACCCCGAATTCTGATTTCCCTGCTTGACTTTGAAGGCAAGACCGGGGAAACGGGTGCTCTCGCATGAGCCTTTCAGGCTTTTGCTCTGCGCCGGAGGGGTGGCAGAGTGGTCGATTGCAACGGTCTTGAAAACCGTCGAGCGTGCAAGCGTTCCGTGGGTTCGAATCCCACCCCCTCCGCCAGCAGCCCTTCCCAGACACTCCCCAAATGACCCAAAAAGCCTTGTAAAAACAGGGTTTTTGCGCTTATGGTTTCCCAACTAGTCCCAAACATACCCGGTTTATCTCTTGCAAAAACGGGTACGGAAGCGGGTGCGGGTATTGAAAAAACCGGGTATGGGGTGGAGAGAGCATGCTAACCGATGCAAAAATCAGGCGGATCAAGTCACCCGAGAAACCAACGAAGGTTACAGACAGCCACGGCTTGCATTTGTATCTAACACCGGCTGGCGGCCGCTTTTGGCGATACCGTTACCAGATCAAGGGAAAAGAAAAACTCTTGTCCCTCGGCGAATACCCAAGCCTGAGCCTCGCTGAAGCCCGCCACGCAAGAGACGAAGCAAAGGCCATACTCAAGAGCGGCAAAGATCCCGCAGACGCCAAACGGCAGCGCACAGCGCAACAAACCGCAGACCAAGAAAACACTTTCGAAGTGATCGCGCGGGACTGGTTTGACCTCAACAAAGATCAATGGACCGAGAAGCACACCAGCGATGTCTGGCGATCCCTTGAAAAGGAAGTGCTGCCCGCGATCGGCCAAATGGCGATCAAAGAGATAACCGCCCGCCAGGTTCTTGAAATGCTCCGCGTCGTGGAAAAACGGGGCGCGAAGGAAACAGCTCGCAGGATCCGCCAGCGTGTGTCGGCCGTGTTTGTTTTCGGGATTGGCTCCGGCGTCTGCGACAATGACCCAGCAGCGCAGGTGGAGAAGGCTATGGCGCCCATCAAGCGCGGCCGCCAACCCGCGATCACGGATCTGGAGGAATGCCGGGCAATTGTCAGAGCAGTTGATACCGAGCCCGCGCATCCGGTCACAAAGCTTGCCCACCGCATCCTTGCTCTAACTGCCATCCGCCCCGGAACCCTGATCACGACTCCCTGGTCGGAATGGCAAGACCTGGAGGAAAAGGATTGCATCTGGACCATTCCCGCGGCGCGGATGAAGCTGCGCAAACAGTACAAGGAAGATGAAAACCGCGATCATCTGGTCCCGCTCTCTCGGCAAGCCGTTGAAGCGATCGCCACCTTGAGAAAAATCACGGGCCGCGGGCCGCTGGCATTCCCGAACAGCCGCCACGCACACAAGCCAATGTCCGAGAATGCGATCGGATACCTTCTCAATCGCGCCGGATACCATCACCGCCATGTTCCACACGGCTGGCGCTCATCGTTCTCAACGATCCTCAATGAGGTGTATCCAGATGAACGGACAGTGATCGACTTTTCGCTTGCCCACGTCCCAAAGGACAAAGTTGAAGCCGCTTACAATCGCGCGCTCTATCTTAAGCAACGCACGCGCCTCTTTCAGGAATGGGCGGATATGCTGATGGAGGACCAAATGCCATTGGCGCAAGTCATTCATTTGCCCCGGAAAACGCCCAACTATGGCCGCCAGGCAAAAAGCGACGGGTAGGATTCCGGTCGGGGCCTCCAAACTCAAATTTCCCCTTTGTTTTTATTGATCTTTTCGGACCTAATCGTCCCACTTTTTTCCACGGCCGTGAAAGTGGGACACTTTTGTTCCTTTTCTGATCCATGACAGGCGATGGAAAGTCGCCCTATAAACACGCCATGAACATCACTTGGAAAAAGACTTGGCCGGATCGGGACAACGACGGCACCGCGCAATGCGATTCCCTGCCCGACATCTCAGCCCGCGTTTATCTGGAGAACGGCGGCCGGCATTGGTACTGGTTCGTAAATGGGAAGGCCGCTATCAGCCGCGGCCAGGAAGATACGAAGGCCGCAGCCAAGTCAGCCGTCGAGATGGAGTTTGAACGGCTGCTGAATGCCGATGACTACTGAGAGAGCCCGCGCACAACGCCACCGATGATCATACCAACGGTCTCACTAACTGCAGCACGACCAGCCTCACCACCAGCATCTGATACAGCGTCACGAAGCTTGGCCCCGAGCGAGCCTCCCAGGCTGGCCGGATGCGCATTCATAACTGACAGAGACTTGCTGGTAAGGACATACCTGCGGCTCCCAACATCGCGGACAAAACCCTCATCCACGAGCCACTTAACAACGTGTCGATGAAGGAATTTTAACTCTTCTGATTTGTCTTCACCGTCGCCGTCTTTGATCTTTTCGACAGTTACACCCATTTCGTCGTATGAAGAAAAACGTAGACCAGCCGCTTCATAGAGCGCCTTAGTATCCACCTGCCTTGGAGAAGGAAACGAGCGATAAAGCTCGTCCAAAAGAGCGCCCGTCATTGAATTGAAAATCGTAATATTATCATGCATCTCTAAGCACCAACACACTGCTCATCAGGATCTCTAATACGGCTACTGATCTCTAAAAAATCGGTCTCCGAGTAGCGTACAGAGGGATCACAAATGCTCAAAAGCCACTCGCCATACTTGAGACAAGCGACATGCCAGCCATAGCGAGGATGTTTCACCCAGTAATAACCGTCGATGCGCATCTGAGCGGCGCTCATAGCCCCAGAAGGCCCTGGATGTACGCAGCGAGAACATCGCTTGTCAGGATGATGTATGTGGACGCCACCACCAGAAACTCAGCTCGCGTCATCGGCTTTTCCAGCATGCCCAAGCTCCCTCAATTCAAACCAATCGCCTCACCCAACCAGCCCGACCAACTGTGAAACTCAGACCAAACAAGAAGACCAACACCGGCACAGAAGACGACAAGCGCAAAATACGCGGCAACGTTTTGACCTGTATCTTCATGCACTTGAGATAACCTCCGTCACTTCGAATAAAGTCTTTTGTACCGTATAAGCTCGCGAATGCTGCTTTCCTCCTGTGGATCGGCGGTGCGCGCCAAGGCTTTTTCCAGCTCTTCAACCGTACTGTGCGATCCCCAGGGCTTTTCTTTAGATTGGTCGTTCACGGCTCCCTCCTCCTTTTACAAACTGCGAAAGACTTCTGAAACACGATCCATGCGCTGCGCGAGTTCGATCTCGTTGGAAAATTCCCCTTCGAAGAACTTTGCCGCCTCGCCTGTTTCAGCATCCATCAAGGTGCGGTCTCCAAGTAACCCCTGTGAGCGAGGCATTCGAACCACAAACGACATATCAAAAGGCCGGTATTCAACGAGCGCTAGGCGCGGATCTTTTGACCTCCGGAATGCGTCATCGTTTCTGGCCTCTGCGTTGATCCTTGCCATCGTCCCGGCTCCTATGTTCCAAATCGAATTATGGGAATAACCACGACAAAACCACGATCACTCCGCAGAACGCTAAACCGCAGAAAAGGATTAGCGTATGCCACTCCATTGTGCTTAAGCCCCAATACCAAGGAGTCTCGCCGTCCATAGTCTTCGAAAGGCGCTTTGCTTTTTCGTTGCGGCTACGTCGCTTCATTTCTTCGGCCTTCCAGTTCCACGGCCAGAATTCCCAAACGTTTTAATCGCCTTAGAGACTGTCCACCCCTTGCCCATTGCAGCCGCAGCGGCGGCGTTGGTCGGATAGTCAATCGAATTCTTCCAGATCCCGAAGAGCCGCTGATGCTCAACAGGCTCCAGCGGCTTTGCCTTCGGCCTCCCCGGCCCGGCTTTCTGCCGTTTGTAGCCGGACAGATCCGTGAAAGCTTCGGCAACAGCAAGGGCTGCATCCCCTGGGTTGTCGCACGTTCTGCCAGTGTGAACCTCTATGACCTTCACCTTCTTTTCCACGAGCGTTTGAAGGATTTCCTTCAAGGCTGTGCGCGGTGCTTTAGTCCCTAATTCCTGCTTCGGCGGCACCAGGGCAACCAGCCGATAGACGATCAGGACGTTGCCAGGACGCAGCGCATTAAGAAGTTCGGCCAGCCCGATATCACTGCCCCGACGCTCTTCAACAAGCTTCAGCTCATCGTCACCGGCATAGGCGGTCAACGCGGCTCTTTGATCTGCCAATTTCAGACCCGGACGGGTGCGAGCAAAACCATACATAAAACGTTTCATGTCCCGATTGTTGTCACACTCATAACATTTCCGCAATATTTATGCAATGTTTCTTGCACTGTTTTAGATAAAGTGTTAAGATCGGTTTACGAATTCAGAAATCCCAAGCGAAACCGTGATGCTGACAGCCCGGATACACAGAGAAGTTCGGGAGATAGTTGCGGGAGTAGGCCATCTGAAGGGCGGTCTTCAGGCCCTAGGCGCGAGGGGAAATCTCGTCAGAGGCCACCCTGCCGCAGCCGGTGAAATCCCGGCACCGAATTCAAGAAGGGAAAGGCCGTGACCACAAAACTCGATTGGACGCCGGTGAGACGCGGCGATGTCTATTGCTCGCCAAGGTGTGGCGCTGGCTGCACATGGAAAGCCTACCAGACCGCCGTTCAGCGCGCCGATGACCTTGCCGAGCGCATGGGTGATGGCTGGGAACCGCGCATATGGGAGAACGGCGGCTGGCACTACAGCGTTCGAAAAGGGAGGATGGAGATACACCCCCGGCATGAGTATTCGACCGATCACGAGCGCGCAATCAGCGGCTATTGGGCGAGTTTCGTATCCAGTATTGGCCAGTTCCACCAAGACGCAAAAGACCCCTTGGAGGCTTACGGGATGGTCATGCAGGAGTTCCGCACAAAGCACGCCATCGCTTTAGAGGAGGCGAACGAGGTGGCGCTATGACCAAACCACCTTCAGGTCGCACGATCATGCCGCCCTACGGCACCCATTCACCAATGATCAAATAGAGGCCGCTATATCGTCTGACAGACCAGCCCACTGGATTGCCTCGACTTTAAACGGCTTCTTTATAAACTTCGCCATATCCGGGCCTCTATTTGATCATCGTTGAAAGGGTGCCGTAGGGCAGCGCAAACGGGCTCTCTTCGGCGGCATCAATTGCGTCTGCGGCGCGTCTCAAACATGCTGCTGCGCCTTCATTCCTTACGTGCTGGAAATGCGCGAGCGGAGCGTTCCGATTGATCCGCACAGCGTAGTCGTGCGGCTCGTCATCTGGCCTGTCACCTTCGGTGATGTTTTGGGTCCAAAGCATCTTCCGGGCCTTTATCTGCTGTTCATCGGGAGGGCGGGGTGCGCTGTCCAATGAGTGTGATACCCAGGCCAATCGCTATCTATTGGCTGGCCGATCCAAGCCGGTTCTTCGACCGGGAATTTCCACCATGTCACCGGGCCGTCATCCTCGTGCCATTCGTCCAGCGTCCGGGCTTGGAATATTGAATGTGTGGCTGTGCGGTTCATGCCGTTCGGGCCTTTCTGATTACGCTTCAGCGGGCTTGCTTACCCACGTAAATTCGATCTTGGTTTCAACCGTGAAATCGACGTTGCAATTGGCGCAAACGAAATCATGCTCGCCTTCTGCGTAGGCATACGTTTCGAACAGATCGCCTTCAGACGCCGAATGGAAATGTCCGCAAGAGGGGCAGTGAACGCCCTCATTGGATTCAATTTCGCCGTCCTCGCCCTCATGCCGGTGACGCATTGCCCTGATGTTTGAAATATATGCATCGATGTCTATCATCGTCCGGGCCTACTGAGTCACAGGTTGAAAGGGCGGGATTTCAGGCAGTGGCGACCAGTGCGTGTAGTCGTCCGCGCGCCACCCGAATTCATCGCCAGACTGGCTGACAAACTCACCAGCATCATTGATGTGGCCGGAGTTCATTTCGAAGTGCGAGGGCGTCTTGTTAATGTGGTTCACAACCCACACGCCGCGCAGATGCACTTCGCCGTCGCAGCCGGGGGCATTCTCAATATCTGTTCGCCATTCCATGACAGGGGCCTCTATTTTACGGTTTTCATAAGGTCTTGAATTGGACCTGTGTTCCATTCCTCGAAAAGGTCAGTAAAGGACTGATCTGCGCTCTGGCTTGGCGAGCTTCCCCACTCATAAGCGGTGGCGCTGTCTTCGCCCTGCCGAACACCAGCGTCATAGGCTTCTCGGAGTGCGCCGCGCAGCTTAGGCTCCACTGACCTAAGCCTCTTTATCTCTTCAATCGCACTCTGAAGCTCTTGCACGCTCGGCGCGTCGTAAACGTCAGGAGAGCCGGTGTAGGCAACCAGTCTGTCCAGATGATCGGTCATATACGGGCCTTTCTTATATCACTCGGTTATCGACGGTAGGCGCTTCGAAATCCTCGTGGTCTTCAGTGACCAAAAAATGCACACTCGGCATCGCGGATAGCATCGAACAGTTGCCCCTAACCAGATTTGCAGCTTCCTCAAGTTCTGCTGCCAAGGCTTCACGGCTTTTGCCGTGGGCCTCAAGCTCAATGCTGTAGGTGGTCATCTGGGGCCTCTATTGTTCGGTTTTCGGGCGCACTATGATTTCGTGCGTTTTGTTGCAGTCAGAGCAAATAGCCTTAATGCCGATTGGGTCGGTTTCGGCGGCTTCCTCAGGGTCCCAGGTGGCGCAATATCGCGGGTCCGTGATGTTGGCGTCGTAAAACGCTTTCCTCTCGCAAACGTCGCAAAGGTAATAGTCTGCTAAAGCCATATCCGGGCCTTTGTTTCCTGTTACAAAGTCTGGGTCTGAAATTAATCAGACACCGGTTCTGTCACGCCGCAGCCAGCCTGTTGCTGACCACCTGAATGCGTTCTCCTATCCACCTTGCGGTTGAGATGTCCCAAGAGTTCCCGACTGCGCGATAACGCGGGCCATCCGGGCACTGTTCCGCAGGGTTCCCACGCCATGGGATGCGGGTGTAATTGTCGGGAAAACCGCAGGCTCGTTCCCACTCAAGCGGGGTGGCTATTCTTGGGCCGCTCTCTTCCAAAATGCACGGCGTTCGGTCATCGAAAGCCATTCCCCCGCGAGCCGTGAGAGTAGGGGCGGTGTTCTGGATCTGCGGGCTATTCCTGCCAGAGCCTTCTGGCTCAAAAAGTACCGCTGCGGCGGCTCTTGGGTCTCCACGATGTCCGACCATGAACACCCTTGGCCGGGGCTGGTCTTCAAGTCCGAACAGTCTACCGTCCAAGACCCGATAGGCGAGATGATACCCGCTTCCGGCAAGCTTTTCTGCGAAGCGCAGGAAGCCGGGCTTGTTGCGCCGAGACAAGACATTTCGGACATTTTCCCAGACAAACCAGACAGGTTGATACCGTTCAACGGTTCCGAAAAAAGAGAAGGCAAGTCCGGACCTTGGCCCGTCGAGGCCTTTGCCGGCGTTACCGGTTCCTGCTGAATATCCGATGCTGGCGTCTTGGCAGGGCGTTCCCCCGCAAACAAGGTCAACTGCTCCAAAGTCCGGCCACTCCTGATATTTGGTTATGTCGCCGAGGTTCGGCACATCCGGGTAATGATGAGCCAAAACAGCGCTCGGGAATTTCTCGATTTCCGCGAAGGCCAGCGGATCCCAGCCGAGCGGCTTCCATGCAACCGAAGCTGCATCAATACCGCTGCAAAGACTGATGTAACGCATCCTTGGGGCCTTTCTGATTACGGTCTGTCGTCTACTTCCATGAAGTGGATCGGGTACGTCTCAGGAAGAGGTGCCCAAAGACCGCATCTGGCGTATTCTTCGCCCAAATCCCAGCCGTCCTCGCCATCGAGCAGCATTATGCTACCTTTATCATTCCCGCCCACGACCAGGGCGACTCTGGCGGAGCACCCGTCTCTGCAAACGACTGCTATTTTCTGACCGGGTTCCGGCTTTTCATCTTCCCATTTCGTCCACATTGTCGCGTCCTTCTAATTACGCGCGGCCTTCATGCGGAGCGCTGTCCTCTATGACCTCTTCAAAGAGGCGGTTTCCGATCCGGAGATTTGCCGCTTGAGCAGCGCACCGAAGACACCCCTCAATGTGGTTTTCTCCAGCCTTCTCCATGAGGTCGGCAAGTTCTGAGATCTTGTCTCGGACTTTTGCGAAGTCGCTGGCGGTCAGGGGATATGCTGTTTCTGCCATGCCTTGGGGCCTTTCCAATAAAGCCAATTTGAATTTCTGAACGGAAGATTAACACGTTTGTCTGCTTAATTCAATAATCTCAACTTGTATTTTTAAAATAGTTCACTTATGATCGAATTCGAATTAGAACAAGGCATGAATAAGCAAATACCCATGGGCTTTTTCGCCATCCGAAAGGGCCGCAGGCTCGCAGTCAAAACGCAGCAGCAGGCGGCAATTGCAGCCGGTTATGATCCTGATCGTTTCATCGATCTGGACAAGGTGAGCCGGGAAGAGCTGTTAGGCTCTGGCGATGCGACTGGAATTCTGCGAGGCGGCAATAGGCTCGGGATTTACCGCTATGAGTTCATTGCCGATGTCGGCTCCGGCCAAAGCCGGGAACTGAAAAAGATCACTGACCGTCTGATGGAAATCGGCGTTGTTGTCGAAGAGATTGAAAGCGGGAAGAGCTGCAAAGATCCGAACGGGGTCTATGAGATTTACAGCGGCGCGGTTGTCCGGCTTTCCGGCGTTCGCAAGCATGAAAGCCCTGGCAGACCCAAGGTTCATGAATACTCAGACGATGACCTGAAGCTGATTGAAGCCATCTGGCACGATGCGAGAAACACTAACCCGGCAATGCGGGCGCAAGCCATCAGAGACGCTGGGTTTGGGAAGTTCAAACAATCCACTTGGTACACGCTCAAGAATGCTGGCCGGGTGAAATAGTGGAGCCAAGTTTCCATAGGGACGCTCACCGGACAGCCTATGGTCAAAGATTCTCCGGGCGTGGCGACAGAGTAGAATGAAAGATTTCTTAGATGTCGATGGGGACACGAAACAGGTCAGTAGGCAGGACGAACGAGCCTCGCCAAATACCTGCCCCAAACTGTGACTCAGAGGGAGCCGAACAGATGGCAATAATCATCAAAACGAGAAGCGTCGGCAGGTCGGATCTAGTCGGTCAACAGTTCGCTGACCAGCTCGCGAAGGCGGCAACGCGTCAAATGACACCCGAGCAAAAGCGCGCCCAACGTATCAGTTTCATTCATGGCCAGACCGGCGTTGATAAAGAACGCATTTCAAAAATTCTGGACGGAGAGTAAGGAGCGGATGCCGTGACTGAATATGAGCGCGGATTGAGGGACGCAGCGCAGATGTGCCGAGATCAGGCTAGGGCGTGCTTGCCCATACGTTCTTTTTCATTCTTCTGGTGGAGCAAAAAACCGGAAATGCGCATCAGTATTCAGAAGAAAGAACGAGCCCGGATGGCTATCCGATGCGCTCAGGCTATCGAAAAACAACTGTGACTCGAAGGGAGCCGACAAATTGGGTATTGAAGCAACTAGGATCGAAACTCCACCAGACATCCCACAAGACCGCCGATTTTACCGGCTTTCAGAAGCGGTAGACGGCAGCTTGTTTCAGGGGGGGGCTAATATTGAATATATGATGGAAATCGAAGAGTGGATTTTGCAACGTCTTAAAGACGACCGTTCCGCGAAATTCGTTGGCGACACAATCGAGATCGAAACGCTTGACGGGACCGCGACCACCAACCCCGGAGAATGGATCATATGCGATGAGCTAGGAGAGCTACGCCCATGCAGCCCGGTCGTTTTCAATGCGACTTACGAACCTGCATAAAAAAGGGATAAAAATGAATAAGAACATTAGCTTAGTTCAATTTGCGCAGCACTGGCTGCACGGCCCGATCCCCGCCGACTTAATGGCGCATCTTGTAGATGTGATGGAGGAGCCGGGGTACGAGGACACGCCAGAAAAGACAGTCCATCACATTGTATGGCAGGCGATCAAGTATGGCTTGGAAAACACACCGGACACAAAGGTCAGCGCGCAAAATGAAGCAGGATGATTTGTCTATCTTGACCGCAGACGGCACCAGATTGTCAGCCCATGAAGACTTTGAAGTGTTCTCCGATCCAGCCTACTACGACATGTGGTGTCTACGTCCTGTCGGGGAAAAAGCATTCAATCAAACAATTCATTTCGCGCTACTCAAAGACGCTGTTTATGCGTCTCATGTTGTCGCGGCTTGGATGACCAACTAGAGGCCCCGGCCATGCAGATCAGCGAAGAAGATATCGGCAAAGCAATCACCGGAATTATGCGGTCAATTGATGCCGAGTATGAGCAGATGACCGAGGCAGATTTAGCCTCGCGCTGGCACTTCAAGTTCGACCCGGAACGGTCAATGGAGGCCAACATGTACCTGTTTTATGACTACCTCGCGCTCTACGCCGGATCATGCCGCCGCTGGGAAGAGCGACATAACGGCAATTGCTGCGTGGTCGAGCGAGTGCGGGATAAATACGTGATGCCAAAAATTCGCGAATTTGCCGAGCAAGTCCGCGCCCTTCAACCCGTGACTCAGTAGGCCCCAACGCGTGACAGACCACCACCCGGCTGTGAACGACAACGAAGAGCTAACGCTCATTCTTCCGGTATCAGATGCCGAGATTTTGGCAGCGTTTAACCGTGACCGTCGCCCCGATGATGAGATTGACCGCGAAAACGCCGTGGAGCTTTCAGGTGGCGACATCAGTCAACTCGATATTGAGATGTAATCAGGAAGCCCCAAAGGCACTCCACATTTGCCTCACCTCATCCCGACAGCGCGAGTAAACCAGATGAAATTCAGTCGCTTTTTGACAGAAAACGATAAGAAGGAATTCAAAGAACAGATACTTGCAAACGCACTGCAGCAGTTTTCTTTGGAACGCGATGAAATCGCAGAGGCTGCCGTCAAGATCCTTTGCAAACGAACCTATGAAATCATTGCACAGGACATCGAAGAGACTGCAGAGTCATGGCTCACCACACTCAAGCTTGAAACAGCGGTCTACACCCGAGACAGCGACGGGAACGCGCTCACCCCAGATGGTCAATTTGAATTCAGTGTCTACTGCACCGAGGCCCTGGATACACAGCTGAACACGACCCTGGAAGCCCTTTTGACAGAGCGTATTCGCTACAGCGACGACCCGATCACCGATCGATCGTTCATCGCCGCCTCGCTGCGCACCCTGGCCGACAGGATAGAAACCAACGGCAGCAACCTCACCCCCGCCACTTGCCGTTCCACGGCGTGACAAGCGAGCGTTTGCCGCTCCGGTAGGTGACGATCAGGGCATCCGCCCAACCGCCTGGCCCGCGCTGCGCGAAGGCATCGGCCGCATCAAAGCCCTTGCCTGTGAAATACAGCCCATCCACGATCTTGGCTTCATGGGTGTGCCCGGCATTCACCCGCTCCACAATCCGCCGCAACGACTGCGCCGAGCGCGAGCCGCGCGCCCCGACATGCGAATGCAGGCCGCATTCGATCGGTGACCCGCTCTGCCCGCAAATCAGGAAGGATTCGCCCTCGCGCAAAAACTTCACCCGCGCGAGAAGCCCCGGGTCCTCTTGTTGAAGCGCATAGGCGTGGATCTGGAAGTCCCGATCACCGCGCCGGATCGCCTCGTGCCAAACCGAATTCAGGTGATGCCAGTAATAGGCATTGCCCGGATCGGACGCTCCGGCAGCATCCTTCAACCAGCGATCCAAAGCCAAATTGTGATTGGACGCCTTGTGCACCGTACGGCACCAGGGCCGCTGCGCAGCCGCCATGATCCAACTGGCCGCTCGAATATTCTCCTGGACACTGCTGTTGCCTTCCGCAATCCGCCATGCCTTTTCGTGAGGGTCATCTCGCGTGTGATGGTTGCGTGCGGAGAAGGTGAAGCTGTCATCGACAAACTGATATTGGGGCCGCAGGACATCAATCAACCCCTTCCCGCCACATGTCATCGTTTGAAGATCAAGATCCCAGATCAGCGAGGCGCGCTCTTGCGGCATGTGCTCGCCATGCATGTCCGGCGGATTGATCGCCTTGACCCGGTGACCCTCACTCACCTGCCCGCCCTCGACCCGCACATCCAGATCCTGGAATGATCCGTCCGGCTCGGCGCTCACCTGGCGGCCGAAATGATCCCCATCCCCATCCACCTCCACGATCGTAAAACCAAGCGTGTGGTGAAACTCCGCCTTTTGCCCGGCGTTGCGCTGAACATAGTTCGGCAAGGTCACAACGCCCGAGGTCATGATCTGTTTTGGCCGGCGGCCCGGCATCACCGGTACCGTTTCGAGCGCGATCTTGGCGTGGGGGAACACCGCCCATTTCTCGCGCGTTTGCGTCTGCCATCCGGCCAGGGGATTGGACGTGGTCGGCAAGATGTTTGCCGCGCCATACCACACGATATTCGGCCCAAGCTCGATGACCCGCGGCTGAAGAAACGGGATCAGTTCCGGCCGGTAGCGCGCTGTCACCACCGCATGATCTTCAAAGAGACCCTTTTGATAGGTAAACCCGCCGATCAGGATCTCCGCCCCGCGATGGGCCGCATAGGCCTGCATGTTCTCCCACAGCGGGGCATGAATGGCGGTTTCATCCTGCGCCGCGGTCAAAAGAAAAACCCCGGTCTTTCTGAGCTGCGCCGGGACAAACGGCACCTCGGATGCCGGGCCGGTCTCCGGAGAATCCTTGCTCTCCTGCGCGCGGGTGATGCGATGTTGAAACGCTGCCCGGCTGATGCCGAGCGCCGCTGCCGCCGCCCGTTTGCTGCCATGAACCTCCAGCAGCCGCAAAGCCTCCTGAAGTACCGCCTCGCTCAACCGCCGCGCTGGCATCGGCATCTCCTTTTGAAATTCAGAAAGATCAAAAAATCCAAATCAGTGCAGATCTGGCAGGCAGGGGCCTCAGCCCCCGCGCATTTTCTGAAGAGCGAGTGTGAGTTGCGCGGGCATGTCTTCCATCTTGGCGGTCAACTTGTCGATCGCCCGCACAAGGCGATCCTCCACCTCTTTAAGATGCTCGACCGACGCATATTCCTGCGCCACCTGGAGCTTGTAGTCGGTCAGCTCTTGACGGCTTTGATGCACATCCCTCTGCGTTTCTTCACGCAGGCGATTGACCCGCTCGTGCAGCTTGTCGTCTGCCTCCCGGATCTGCCGCGACACCGCGCGGTCGCGGGCAATGATCCCGGAGACAAGACCGCCAAACAAACCCACGACCCCGATCATCGTGGCAATCACCCAAACATCGCCGCCATCTGGAGTGCCCATTCAAAGTCCCGCCTTCATCTTGGTTTGAAAATCATCATGCCAGGCGGCACATCGGCGGACGCGCGCATTGGCGCGGCCGAGCGCCTGGTCGGTTTTGATCAAGGCCACATCCATCGGCTCACCTTCCCGAACACCGGAGCGCTCCAGGCGACGGCAGTCAGCCGGAAGAGCCGGATCCGGCTCTGCCTCTGCCGCCGCTTGGCCCATCCGCTGGCCGGCCGAGAGCGCACGCTCTTCAGCGGTTATGCAGCCGCTCAAGAAGAGCGGGACCAACAACAGCATCCACGGTCGATTCATAGCTATCCAGCTCCAGTGCCTGGCGGGTCTGCAAGGCTTCCGCCTCTGCCAACTGCCGTTGAAATTGAAAGTTTGCAGCTTCAAGGGCCGCAGCCCGGTCCTTGAGCACCTTCAACTCCGCCTCGGCGGCCGCCAGCTCGACCTTGGACACAAGCCCGTCTTTTGCGGCCTTGACCGCCGCACGCTTGTCGAGGACATGAAACCCATAGAGGCCAGCGAGGACCGCAAGCGCCGCGAGGATGATCCTGGCCCGATGCCATCCGATGGTTTTGTCGATGGCTTCGCCAATGACGGTTGAAACGGCTGTCCAGATCATCCCGCATATCCCTCCGGCGGCAGGCCCGGATCTGAGCCCCGCATCCCCTGCCCGCCGATCGGCAGCTGCTTGGCCGCTGCATCAAGCCCGAAGGCAGCAACGCCGAAGCCAAAAATCGGCAAGGTCAACAACTCCGCCCACTGATAAGCGGTCGTCTCGCCACCGGTCAGGAGATCAAAGATGCAAAGCAGCATGAGAAAGCCGAACATGATGACGGCCACTTCCCGCTTGAAAGTCTTTTGGGTCATGCCTCACCTCCCTCTTTCTGATAAAGAGGCGGCACACCATGCAACGGCTTTGGCGCATGCCGGGAACTGGCAGGCACAAAAACCTCCACCCCATCCGGCGAGAGCTTGCGGATGATAGCGTCCGGGATTTGCTTCAAGACCTCGGCGCAATCCGGAGCGCTGCTTTCCGGGTAAACATATGCAATCCCCAGAAATGCGCCTCGCTCATCACGACAGGGGTGCGAATAAAGGAGTTTCGGCATTTTAATCTCCTTACAGCCGTGCGGCCTGGACATGCATCCAGTCGAAGTTGCGCACCCGACCGAGAGACACCCAGCCTTCCGCCTCAAAGGCACGCCAGAACGGGATGGCATCATCTTCTGACAGGCGAGCGCGAGGGCGCTTCCAGGAGAGCTGATTGCGCTCCGGATCAAAGTCGATCGCAATGCCCCAGGAATGCATGGAATAGCGCGAGCCGCCGCGCATCCGGCGCACGTTCAAGGATCCGCCGAAGAGATCGAGGCCGAGCGCCTTGATCTCCCGATCGGAGTAAATCCCGCGAACCTTCTCGAAAACCCGGGATGCGGACGATGCGACCTCTTCATGAATGGTGATCCGCCGCACGGTCACGTCCTTGTCCCAGGCAAGGCGCATATCCCAAGGTACATCGACCTGGGTCTGACGGGTGCCAACAGCCCCATAGAATGCAGCAACATCACGTTGCTGCGGCCAGCTGCCTTTCCGGCCGTCATCGCGCTCTTGCCTGTCGCGATCCGGAATAAATCCCTTTTCTTCGAACGACACACGGGAGGATGATGTCTTGAGCGCTGTGACGGTTGCTTCATCCGCCGCGCCGCTCACCGGCAGCCCCCGGGCGCCCTGAAAAGCGCGCAGAGCATGCAGCGTTTTCACGCCAATGATTCCGTCGATCTCCCCACAGGCGAACCCATGGGCGGTCAACCGCATCTGTAGCCAGGTTTCAAAGGTCATTTCAGCCTCCTGTCGGCTTGTCAAAACCATAAAAAAACCCGCCGGAAAGGCGGGTCTGATGTCTTCGAAAGATGTGTATTCTGTCAGGCAGTGCGCTCGTCTTGCCCGGCGCCGTCCTGCGGCTGCTTCAGCCCGAGATCGGTGGTGCTGCCACCGCTCCGGTTGGCCTGATGCGTGACCCCGTCGATCCGGTAAGTGCCGTCCACCCCGTCACGCGCACCACTCAAACTAAAAAGCCCCTCGGCCTGCGCGGTCGGATCCAGGTCCAGTGTCACACGCCCTGTGCCACCTTCGCGCTCAACCTCGCGGCCGCGCGCCTCGGCGATCTCTTTGGCGTGCGCCTTGTCGCGCGCAGGCGTGCGCACCAGGTTGACGGTCTCGACTTCCGTGGTGGCCGGGGCCTCCGCCTCTTCGCGCCTCACCGAGCCGGACGACCGGTCAAAATAATCCACCGCCGTTTTCTTGAAGATCTCGCGCGTGGAAATCGGTTCGATGTCATAGGATATGACATTGCCGCCGCCCGCCTGAAAAAGGCCCCGCACCAAAGGCAGGCCATAATCTGCGCCCATTTTGGTCAGGACCGCCTCTGTCCCGCGCAGCTTGAAGGTGCCGCCGAGTTCGCGCGCCAGCTTTTCCCCCATATGGAGAAAGCTTTCACCATCAGCGACCAGATAATCGCGGAAGATGTTGCCCAAGTCCGGATCGATTGTCGGGGTGAACCCGGCTTTTCGAGCCAGCTTGGTCAGAAAATCACCGACCGTGCCGTCATCCTGGTGCAGCTGCTGCGGCTCTTTCGCCTTTCCGCGTGTGTCAAACCCCTTGGCCGAGACCGACAGGCTGCGCCCGCTGCCGCGATTGCCCGAGGCCTTCACGCTGTCGGTGATCCCGTCAAACACCGGAACCCGGTTCAACAGCACTTTCAGGGCGCTGCCCGGCTGCGGCAGGCGGATCTGCCCATCCGTATCATCAAACACCAGACGGCAGCTGTCGCTGGCCGATCCCGCCTTGTCAGAGACGGTGATCGACATCAGGTAATCGGCCATGTCATCGGTGGCGGAAACCCCATCCACCTCGACAGCCCAGTCCACACTCCAGGCCATCAGCGCTCCCCAAACAGCGTCACGACCTTGCGGCGTGTTGCTGCCCCGGCTGGCAGATCCGGGATGACCACGTCACTGCCTGGCACGAGAAACGGATTGGTCTGTTTCGGATTGAGCGTCACCGCTTCTTCAACAAGATCCTGACCGCGCACGCCATGACGCCGCCACAGCAACAGATCGAGCGTGATGTTGTCGCCGACAATTCGGATCGTCTCCGGCATCACACCCCCTCCAGAAGATCAAACAAGCGGAGCAGCGCCGGGACCGTTTGCTGGCCTGTTGCCCGGTCCTCCGGCACCTTTTTCAAGGTTATGGTGTGGCGCAGAACAAACGGAATACCATCGCGCAGGATTTCGCGATGCCGCTCTCGGATCCCGGTGATCATGAAACTGCCAAGCTTGGTGCCATCGCCCCGCATGACCGGCAACGCCGCGCCCTTGACCATATGATCGCGCATCGCCTCCAGCTCGGCCGTGCCGCCGATCTTGGTTGGCAGGATCTGGCCGCGCAGGGTCAGGACATCATCGCCCTCGCCCATGAATTCCGCACCTTTCAGGCCGCGCAACAAGGGTTTTTCGGCAATGTCCGCCTGATGGCTCCGGTCCACCCCGTCAATTGAAAACGGCGCGGTGTCGATCTGCACCGCGCCCACCATGTAAAGCATCTCAGACCGCCTTTGATTTACGCGACCGACCAGCTGCGATCAGCCTGAAGGCCAGCCAGCTCGGAGCGGATTTCATCGCCGATCTGCTCGGCAATTTCCCGGGCATTAACTGCGCCTTGCACGACGATGTCTCCGATGGAGACCGTCACAGACGCCGGTTGCTGCAACGCGCCGCCGGACAGCATGGCCCGTGTGCTCTTGGCATCGTGCACATAGCCGCTTTTTGTTGGCGTGATCAGCTCCGGACCATATTCCCCGGTGAGATACGTGCGCCCGCCCGCGATCGGCCCGCCGGCCGCGCGCGCCCCATCGATTGCGGATGCGGCCGATCCGCTGCCGCTGCTGAACGGATTCAATCCAGTGAAGATCCCCGACAGATCAATCTTTCCGATCGCGGCCAGGATCTTGTCCGGAAGCGTTTTAAGGTATGCCCAGAGCTGACCGAACGCCTCAATGATCGCATCGATCAGCGCTTTGCCAGCCTTGCGTCCAGCCTCACGGAACCCCGCCTCGGCCTCCGTGGAATAGTCTTTCATCGAGAAGATGTCAGAAATCCATCCCGCCACAGTTGAGGGAACCGCCAGAACGGTCGCTGCGATTGCCGCCAGCGTTCCCGAAACCGCAGAGACAAGACGGTCAAGCTCCGCCCGGATCATCGTCTCATCAATGCCGAGCAAGGCACCCACATCCACGATGCGATCTGCTGCCCAGGTACCAACTGCCGCCGCGAGTTCTGCAGAAAACCCCGTCACCGCACTGAGCGCTGCCGACAGGCCTTCCGAGATCGCCTCGGCAAACCCGGCGACAAAGCCCGAAATCGGCTCCCAATAGCGGTAAACCGCAAGGCTGAGCCCGGCGACCGCTGCAATCACCAAAGCGATCGGCCAGGTAATGCCCAGCAAGGCCGCGCCGATGCCGGCCGCCGCCGCCTTCACCCCGGCCACAGCCGCCCCAGCAGACGCGGCCAGCATGGTGAACAATCCGCCGCCGCCAACCGCCCCCAGCATACTTGCGCCGAGCACAGCAAGCCGGAGGCGCTTGGTCGCCGCAACAATCAAACCGGCCGCCTGGCTGACGCCAAGCGCTGCACTGAGCGCGCCGCCTTTCAGGAACAAAAACGCAAACCGGCTGGCAATCACCGCAGTTTTCAGCGCAACCAGCGAGCCAAGCAGGCCGACCACGGCTGTCGTCACTTGCGGGTATTGCGCGGCAAGGTCCGCCACCGCCGAGATCATCGGCATAATTGTATCCATCGCCCGGGTCAGGGCTGGCAACAAGGCATTGCCAATCACGATCGCCAGCTCATTCATCCGGTTCTTGAACGACTGAAGCCGCGCATCAAAAGTCTCCGCGCGGACCTGAAATTCCTGATTTGCCGACCCGAGATAGTTGGTCTCGTCCGCGACCGACGACAGCGCCTGCTCAAGCAGTTTGGCGTTTTCAATGAGCGGCATGATCGCCCGGGCTTCGTCGCCGAAGAGATCGGAAATGGTTGCTGCCTGGACTTCCTTTGGCAACTCGCGGATCCGGCCGATCACGTCATTCATCGTGCCAACCGCATCCTGCTGTAAGCGCTTGGCTACATCCGTTGCCGACAGGCCCAGAACCTTATATGCCTGCCGCTGCCGCTTGGTAGCGGAATCGCCGCGCGCAAGCGCCTTGGCCATGTTTCTAAAACTTGTCGCCGCAACATCGGCCTGCGCCCCGGCAGCAACCATGGCCGATCCGATTCCCGCCACTTCCCGGGCCGAAAATCCCATTTGAACCCCAGCCGAGCCAACCCGGCGCATGAAATCCAGAAGATCCGGCGCAGCACTTGCTGAGGTGTTGGAGAGATGGTTGATCACATCGGCCAGCTCCGATGTCTGATCGACGGAAAGCCCGAGCGCGGTCTTGATCTTGGCAAGGCTCTCACCGACCTGGTCGGCCGAGATGTCAAAGGCAACGCCAACTTTAGCCGCCATTTCGGCAAAGGCCAAAAGCTCATCGCCTTGCATGCCGGCCTGGCCGGCCGCAGCCACGATCTCGCCGATGCCGGTTGCCGCAACCGGGATCTCCCGGCTAAGCGCCAGAATGTCTGCACTCATCTTGGCCAGGCCGTCCGGCGCTGCAAAATCGACAACCTTGTTGATGTCCGCCATCACAGCTTCAAATTCCCGCGCGGCATTGACCGGCGCCGAGATCGCCTTGACCAGGACATAACCCATGCCGGCGGCATCCAGCATCCGGCCGCGCATGGCGTCCATTGCCCGCGCATTGGCATCAACCTGAAGCCGCATTTTGGTGAGGCTTTGATTGACGACCCGCGCAGGCCGGGTCACCCGGTCGAGCAGGGAAACGACAAGTTGAGAGGCAAGGGTTGCCAAGACTGATCCCCTTGTGATTGCATTGCGCCGTTCAGCACACGCAAAGGATTTTTTGATGAAACGGATTTTGATGGCGCTTTGCGCCTTGATGGTTACAGCGCCAGCCTTCGCAACCGAAGACCTGGAAGCCCGCGTTGAACGCCTGGAGCGCCAAACCTATTTTGGATCGGTCGCCTTTTTTCTCTCAGGTGCTGAGAATTGCGGCATAAGCATTACACCAGAGCAATACAGATCCGTATTTAAGGATGTCGCTGAAGAAGACGTGACCACGGTCGCCGCCGTCCTAAGCAACGGCGCGATCGGTCGCCTCTACTCAATGGGTCAACGCAACCTACCGGACGGAGACTATTGCAGGACCGTTCGACAGACGCTGCCAGAAGTCGGCCTGAGCGCGAAGGGCAACTGATCAGGAGACCGTCAGACTAACCGGACTTTGACCGCGCCTTGTTTTCCTGAGAGATGACCCGCGCTGCGCTTTTCGCATAGGCAAGAAAGTCGTCGATCTCCCAGCTCTCGACATCCTTGACAGGTGACCCGGTTGTCCGGGCCACCTGCAAGATCAGATCGCGCCAGGCGACGCTGTTTCGTCGCTCTGTTTCATGGCCTTCATCAAGGCCCTGGATTGCTTTCCCATCTGCGACACCATCGCCTCCGATGCCGCCGCAAAATCATCAAGATCGAGCGCCTTGATCACCTCGATCGGCTCACCGGCCAGCTCCGCAAGCAGGGCAAACCCGGCCTCTGCTTGACTTTCAACCCCTTCCGCGATCAGGGAATCCCCGGCGCGCATGCGGCGGATGTTCAGAACGGAAATCTCCCGGCCGTCATGCTCGACCGGGAACTCCAGTTTCACGTCTTTTGACTTTGGCTTAGCCATTGTTCTTGATCCTTTTGTTCAAGTCCGATCAGACGCCAAGCGCGCCGCGATAGCCTTCGGTCAGGGAGATGCCATCGCGCCGGATTTCCAGCTCATCGGCATCAATGTACCAAAGCTCTTTGCCATTAAAGGAAATGTCGAAGTGCGTGACTTCCTTGAAGACATGGTTGCAACCCTGGAACTCTTCCGGATCGCTTTCGTCCGGCTCCCACTGCGTCAACACGCCTTCGATCGTGCCGCGCCAGGCAATGTCCTGGCCGTTGGTCTTGTCGCGGTAAGCCGCGGCAAAAACCCAGGCTTCCTTGACGCCGAGCTTGCCGACAAGCTCGACATCAATGCCGTTGACCATGACCGCCGGCTCCAGCGACTTGATGCGCGGCGCCACATGATCCACACCAATGACACCACCGCCCGGATTGTGGCTTGCCGTGATGAATTCAATCGCCGGAATGGTGAACTTGGCGATGGTCGTTGCCCGTGATCCGGATTCGGCATTAGAGCGGCGCAGGTCAACACCCTGCAGCATGTAAAGAGGTTGCATCGTTCTGTCCTGATTTTGGGAGGAAAGCTAAAGGCTCAGCAGCGGCATTACGCCGCCGCCGACAGCCGCTCGATGATGTCGTTGACCAGGCCTTCAACAGCCGGGCGGTACCGGCGAATTTCGTGCTTCGCCAGCTTGAAGACGGGCGCCGGCTCGATGCCGATATCGAGATGCAGTGAACCCAGACGGATCTGCTCCGGCGAGTTGCTGTCGCCGGTGAACATCTGATCTTTAGGCGTATATCCGAGGATGTCCTCGGCCGCCTTGTGATCCCGCAGCGCAAAGGCGATGGAGTTGATCCAGTTTTCAACGCTCGACTTGGTGATCTTGCGGCCCAGGAACTGGTTGGTGATCTGGATGAACTCTGTGATGATGTAGTCCGTGCCGCGCACCTGGTGGATCTGCTCCCAAAGCTCGCCCGTTTGCGCGTTGTCGGTCCCGATAAAGCGGTACCCGCCATCGGCGATCGCGCCATCCACACCGGTTTCGCCCTCGGTGACGATCGAGACATTGGCCGCCAGCAGCTGCTGACCTTCCGTTGACCCATCCAGCGTGGAAAACGGGATCTTGCGGGACAGGCCTGCAAGGCCGTAGATCGGCCGGTTGGCGAACGGGTGAAACGGCTTGCCGCCGCCGACCTGGTTGTCGATCCGCGCCATCAGGCCCGCAATACGCGGAGCCATCGGACGAACGACAACAGACGCCCCATCCCAGATGCGCGCGGCAACACCGATCGGCATCACGCGCTCGGAGGTCATGGTTTCGCGGGCATCGATCGCGTTGGCCGCGGACGTGTCATCCACATCCACCGGGGCAACGGCAAGGATCTTTCCGAGGTTGGCTTCCAGTGCGGCGATCACCGGGTTGACGGTGTCCATGTCCGGACGCCAGGCCGTGCGGCCGGCGAGAACAATCCGCGGGGTTTTGTTCACGGCGGACGGAATGTCGGTGATGCTGTTGACGACACTTGCGATCGCGGCCGCTGTTGCCGCCGTATCCGCACCCTCGGTCACACGGAACACGGTGACATCGGCTCCGGCGTTGAGACCGCTGAGCTGATCATGGATGCCCTGCGCCTGGTCTTTCAAAAGACCTGTGCCAAGCGCCGCCATGAAATCCTTGTCGGAGGTCGAAGCGCGCACGGCCGTATCGACCGGGATTTCGGTGTTGGAGGCATCTGCCGAGGTTTCGATCAGAAGCGCTTGAGAAAAATCATCGCCAAGGACCGGCGTGATTTCAGTTTCCGGCCGCGTGTAACTTTGGCCAAAGACAGGTACTGTCATGGTGTGCTCCATTCTGCCGCAAGCGGCCACAAAAAAACCGCCACGCGGGCGGGTCGGTGAAGGTCAGGGTTTAAGGTCGCGTCGCAACCGCTTTCGGGTTGCCGGATCGAGGTAGTAGCCAAAGCCGGACTTGTTGTGGATCTCGACCCCAAAAGGCTTCAGCTTCAGCCGCAGGTAGCGCATCTGCGCCCTAAGGACGCTCATCACGTTCTCAGGAGGCTCCCGCTTGAAGTAGATCGCCGCCTCGATCGTTTCGTAATGAACTTCCGGACGGGCAATCAGGCAGCGCAGGATTGCCGCTTGGGATGGGCTCAAGCCCCAGTCCCAGGGGATGGTGGAATCCCCGTACAGCATATCCTTGAGCTGCCGGTTCTCCTCTTGCAGCTCCGCAACCTCATCAGTGAGCTGCTTGTTTTTCTCAGCGAAGTCTTCCATGGGAAACACCGCCTTTTCACTGCCGCCAGGTCAGATCAGCTCCGGCCCGGCAACCTTTTGAAGTTCAAGCCGCGCCAGGACCACATCCACATGGGCTGCACCCCAAAGTGGAGCCGGACGGGGGTTTTCATCATCAAAGGAATCCCAGTCCTCGCGGGCAACGCCCTCCAGACTGACCGCGACCTGAGCAATCGCGGCTTTGATCTCCGCGACCGTGTAATCTTCGGTGGGTTCAGGATCGGCCCAGCCCATCATGATGGCCACCGTGGTTTCCGGCGCATTGGTGTGCAGGTAGAGATGGGTTGCTGGCTCCTCGCCATTGGGAGAGGCTTTGCGCCCCTCCCCCAGCAAGTGACCCAGCGGCTTTGCCATTTCGCCAAACGGTGTCCACGACGGGTCGTCAATCACGACGACGAGTGATCGTCCCATGTTACTCTCCAATGAGGTTTCGAAGGTGGCGGTAGACGTTGACGCGGTCCATGCCGGCCAGAACGCGGTCATAGACAAGCGGACCGATGAGCGAGCCGTTCAACTCCCACCCGGCATAGCTGGACAGTCTCAACTTTGACCATCCGGAGAGGTTCAAATGCATCACCTCAACGATCACGCACTCCCCTGTTGCCAGGAGCGTATGCAAGTCGTCGCGCGTGGTTGGCGCAGCGTCTATTCCGTTAATTTTGTATTTGATGGATAGACCTGCATTAGACGACAGCTCGATTTCCGTTCGGCCATCGTCCGCCGGACCAAACCAACTGCCCCCACTCGTTTCAAGTGATGCGAGTATAAACCTCAGATCCGTTGTTCTTACCGCAAACAACATGCTGCCGTTGACCGGACCCGCACCACCCTTGAAGTCGGCCAGCAGCCCGTCATCCGTTCCATCCAACACCGAATAAACAAGCGGGCGCTTGCCTTCCTCGGTGATGTCGAACTGGTTGGTGACTTTCTGGTAGGAAGTGGCAAAAGCGCCGAGTTCGAGTTGCGGTTTCCGGAGAAAAATACCCGACGTTCCATCGCCCAAGTAGGCTTGGCCGTTTTTTGTCCGAATATCCACGATGGAATTGTCGGTTAGAGCCGCAGTGAATGTGACCTCAAACCGATACCAACCATCTCCCAAAGCCGTGACACGTTGACTGTCGAGATCCGAGTCAAGAGCCGATACCTGCCCAGTGGTAAGATCAAACAACTGGAACGCATTTCCAGAAAGCGCATCGGAAGAATAAACAAAGGAAAAAGAGCCGCAGCCATTGTCCTTCGCTTCGATCGAGTGCGTGTAGGTCTTGCCAGCTTCGAAGCTATAATACTGGCGCAGTGTATGGTCGTTGTTCGATGTGTCTTCAGTCAGTGACCAAATGCCGGCACCTGCATCAACAAGAGACAGATTAGCGTCACGAAGATCCCAAACCGCATTTGTGAGGTCTTCGGTATACGTCAGCAGATTCCGCCGGACACCCGGCACTTCCCGAGCCAGTGTCGGAGAGCCTTCCGTGGACGGCGCAGTCCAGATCGTCGCGGGGATTTCCTTTACTGAAACTGACGTGACATAAGATGTCGTGTCTGCTCTGAAGTTTCTTATCCCGACTTCTGTGCTGTTAAACTCTGCGGTAACAATTGCACTGAATGAGCCGCCCGGAAGGGCGTCACCTAGATTGTTGTTTTCAAAAAAGACATCCACAATGTCTTCACTGTCAGGATGGGATGCCACGGTGATAAGAAAGGTTTTTCCTGCTCCTTGATTTAGGTACTGCCGTAAGCGCCCAGTGGCACTCGGTTCCGAGTGAATGGCCACCGCGCCTCTCGTAGTATCGTAAAAAGTCTCACCAGGACCGGTTGAGTGGTCTTCCCAACCCGTCAGACCATCTTCAAACGCTCCGTTGGTGGTAAGCTCCGGAAGTCCCGCAACATACTCATCAAACGTCTGGTTCTTCAGATCCGCCCGATCCACGATCAAACCGTAGGTGGCCCCATGCTCAGCCGGACCACCGGACCCATCAAGACCGCTCAACACCGCACTCTCATGAGAGACATCCGGATAGAGCATCAGGCCCTCGACATCCCACGGCTCGACGTAAGCCGGGTTTTGACCGGCAGCGTACCGCAGCTCATCTTCAATGGCCTGCTCCAGAGCTGGCGTGATTTCACTGTCTGGAACGATGATCGGGCCAATGGTTTCGCCGAGCCATTCGAAGCCAGACCACCCGTTGATGGAGATCGTTCCGGCCGCATTCATCCAATTGAGGATCGGGAGTTTGACGAGCTTCCACTCGCCATCCGCAAGAGTGTTTGCGACATCCCCGCGCGTATGGGATGGGCCAAAGGCGATGCCATTAACCCAGATACTTGGGTCGCCATGCGCTGCCTCTAACGGAACAGACGAACCGGTATCCCAAATTCCACGCCACGCGCCTTTGCGCAGCAAAATGCCGGCAGGAGCCGTGGTCCGGACCATCATGTAGGCGGTGGAGTTCGCCTCGCCGGTTCCATCCACATCCAGGCCCATGGTGTCATCTGCGCCATCGGAGACAGCGGTCAGAACTGCTGGAACCCCATCTTCCTCGACCCAGAATTGGTTGATGACTTTCTGGTAGGGAGTGGCTGTGGAACCAAGTTCAAGCTGCGCGCCCCAGACATAGAGACCAGATGTCCCGTCGCCGGTGTAACTGTCAAAACCTGTTGCTGACGGGCTGCCGTCACTTAGTCCAAAGCAGAAACTTTGAAAGTCAGTTGCAGCTGCTGTGTAAGTCAACGAAATCCGAAACCAGCCGTCACCAACGTCTTCGACACTGTAGTCATCAACATCGTTATCAACGCTAGTCGCGATGGCTCCTGTAGTCAGATCGACATTCAAAACAGCGCCTGGAGACGATGTCGATATAATCTGAACGACCGTGCGTTCTGCTGCCTTCACAAAGCCAGAAAAAGTGTACTGTGTTCCGTTTGTGACAGCTATAACTTGACGATTGTAGTGCGCGCCGGTTTCAGTGCTCTCCACAAGCTTATCGGCAGACAATGTGCCGTCTGGCGCAGTTGTGGCATCTATGACGGTGGACGTACGCGTATATAACCACGCCGCGTTATCCAATTGCTCAGTGTACGTCAGTTTGTTCCGCGCACCACCCGCCGGATGTTGCTGAAGGGTCAGCGCGGCTTCGGTGCTGGGAGCGACCCACGGCGCGTCGGGGAGAACGCTCAGCCGAACATCTCGAACGACAATGTCCGTTGTGCCGCCACGACGCTTGAATTTGATGGTGGTTTCATCGGCATAGTAAATCGCAAGGTGAGTGCCGACCGTATTAAAGATCGGGCCGCTATCACCTATTTGTATGCCGCCCCCGAATACAGCCCCTTCCTCAATCGTGAAAGTGACGGCGTACCAAGTCCCGATATCGAGTTTGCCAGTAATCCCAACGTTTGTGTTTGTTCCATCCGGCGTGTAGATGCGATACCGGTTTTCACCCAAGATCTCACTGGTCGGCGTCGATGTTCCAGAAGTCCAAGGCTCAACATCGGCGTGAACCCACATATCGGCCAAACCGGAGATATACCGTTCCGCAATGCGCCCGCGAAACGACTTCGGATTGAGCGCCATGGCAAACGTGTCGCCCGGCTCCGGATGGCCACCAGAGCCATCAGGGTTGCGGAACAGAGCCGTGGTGTCTGTGACAGGCAAACGGGTCATGCGCTTGGCCTGTAGCCGCGCAGGAATGCCCTGATACCCTTGTGGGAGGTGCAATGCCAAAGGAAGGGTCATGCCAAACCTAGCTCCCGTGTTCTTGCGAGGTGGCTGAAGCATCTCAACCTCTCGTAACCGTTACTTTGAGTGGATCGCGAAGGGCCTGGACGTAGACCTTGTCGGAAGGGCTCAGCCCGGAAAAGGAAACCGGCTGATTGTGTCCGCCCACGATTCTGGGGGTTGGCGAAGATGGCTGGGACTGCGCGACATGGACCGAAAACCGATCCATCGCCTCAGTGGTCACGGTCACGTTTTCCGAACCGTCAGCGACCAGCTGCCAGGAGTTGTTCGCAACTTGAAAATCAATCATCTCTGTCATGTCGATCGCTCACAAAAAAACCGCCCCAAAAGGCGGTTGTGGAAAGGTCAAGATGCTGAGGCTCAAGCGGCTTTGATGGTCATGTAACCGTACTTGCCATTCAGAGCATTCAGCGAGTTGTCGTTGGTATCGAGGGAAAACCCGGTTGGAACCGAGGTGATGAAATCGCCCGTGTCCTCAACCAGAATGCCCTCAGGAGATAGCCGGGCATCCGTGGTGCTGTTCCAGCCGCGAACAGAGTCGAACACATAGGAATATCCACTGGCATCAAGCCGCTGGATGAAGATGTATTGCGACTCCCAGCTCAGATGGATGTCCGGGCCGCTCGGACTGCCATTGCCGGTATACATCCCGCACTGAATGATCCCATCCGGATACGGATCATGCGCCCACACATAGGCGATGTAGTTCCGGCCAGACTGATTGACGCCGGGGTGATTGGAGACCTTGAACGTGGTCGCGTTCAGATCCTTGTCCCGATAGAAAGCCTGGAAATCTCCGGGCGTTCCGATATCCACGCTGAAGGACTCGGCAAACTTGCCAGTCCCTTGATCACTGCTGCGATGATAGCATTGCCAGCTCTCAGCAACATTGTAGGCCTTGACCCACATCATCCCTGGAGGAACACCCAGATCGTGAGTCAGAACCCTGCCGTCAACGTCATTTCCGGTCCAGGTCAGCGTCTTTAGGAAACGCTGGCTTTCCGCAAACGACCAGCCAACATAGTTGTAGCCGCTGCGGTTTGCGCCAAGCGTATTTCCGACCGCATAAGCGCCGTTGTACATGCTCGTGACGGATCGAGCGCTTGCCCCCTGGAAGATCTGCGCGGCTTCAAAATCGGAATAAAGGTAGTATCCCATGCCGCGCCGCGGATCGGCCAGAATGTTGTTGATCTCAAGCTCACGGTTTCTCACCCAGGCCAGACCCTGACTGAGGTTCGTGCCGGTCGAAATCGTGCGGCCGTTGCCGTTGTTCCCGGCCCAGATGTCCGTTGAAAAGACGCTCGACACCGAAACTGCCGGCGGCAGGATCAATGGCGTTCGGGCTGGAAGAATTGCGACCATCAGGATTCATCCCAGACCGGGACGCCTTTCCAACTTGCACCAGTGTCCGTGGTGATAAAGCCAATGAGGTTCTTGCCGGACGCCAACAGCGTGGGCTCCACACCGCCATGCCAATTGATCGTACTGCCCCAGGAAAGCGCAAACGCGCCCCCGTTTTCGATCTCGACATACATCTGAACACTTGGCCGACCGCCAGAATCCAGTGTGAAGGTCGAAGCCTGATCGAGCGTCACAGTGTGGTAGTTGTAACCACCCGCAGCGCTGAAGGTGATAGCCGCTCCTGAGTTGCCAGCCGCATCAACATTGACCCCAAGCGCGTCCTCGTAATACTTGGCTTTCCACTGCGATCCGTCATACCAGAGAAGAACATCCGCATTTGAAGGCCCAACCGCTATGCTGGCCGCGCCGTCGATGTTTTTGCCATTCCCGAGGATATTGACCTTGGTCGGGTCAACGACGTTTCCACCCACGATGTAGATGGAATCCCCGTCCGCCGGATCGGCGGGCAAGGTCAGATCAATTCCGGCCGCCCGCAGACGATAGGCCCCGCCAACCTCCAGGGTGGTGTTTGCCGAAAGGTCTTCATAGGAGATCGGTTTCAGCGCCTCGAAAGCCTCAGCGCGGGCAATGATCTCCGCATCCACCCGCTCGGTCAGAACCGTCAAGGGATTGCCGGTCAAGACATCGTTCATGGTGGCTTCGAAGGCCACGTAATCGGCAGCAAGCGCATCAAGGTTCGCCCGCTGTGCGGTGATCTCATCCGTGATCGTTGCCGTGATAACCGACAGAGCCTGAGACTGGAGCTGTGCGACCGCGGCATCATAATCCGCCTCGGTGCCCTCCAAAGCGATCAACCGGGCAGCAATGGACCCCATAACGTGGTCCCAGGTCTCCCGGTTGATGTCCATGTCCAGGGGGGCTTGGTAGTTAGTCTCCGCGCTTGGTAGCGTCATGGATCGCCTCCCAGCCCTGCGACTCCACGATCTCGCGGATCACGGAGCCTTTCAAAACGTGCTTGTCACGCGGCAGCAGTTTCCGGCTTCCACGCAAAACAACGGCGGCCAGCGTTACGTTGTAGCTGGCCCCGTCCTCGATCTCGAACGGTGTCATGAGGTTTCCTTAGTTTGCGTAGACCGCCATGTTTTCCACGAAGAACACCTTCTCGATGTCCGTGGTTGCCATTTCCATGCGAACACGGGCCTCCGTGGTCGAAGGGACGGTAAAGTCCGCCGTGACAATCCGGCGATCCGGCTTGTCCACGTCCTGGGCGATTGTCACAGCGTTGGCCGTGTACTCGGTTCCGGCGATGTCGATCTTGGGAACGAAGGTGTGCTCATTGTCATCCCAGCGGTCCAAGGCGATTTCCACGTCAATGGACGTTGTGGTGATGCCGAACTCCAGAACCTTGGTCATGGCCACACCGGAAGGCTTGTGTCGGCGCGCCTCCCCCCGTGCGTTCTCGTTCAGAACAATTGCCGGAGACAGGCCATACGTCCCGATCATGGTCAGGCGCAGCTGACACGTTGTCGGAAGATTCCAGAGCGGGTTCTGATACTCCGAGGTTTCCGGCTGAATGACCTGCCACGGATCCGACCCAGAGGTTCGAACCTCCCACATCATGGCCGTGCCTTCTGGAGCCCAGCTTTCATAAAGCAGCCGGATCTCGGTCATGCCGCCCGCCAGGTTCAAGCTGTCAAAGACAACCTGGGCCCGGGTCGTGGTGTGGTTGGTCGAGTTGACCTTGAAGCAGAAGTCTTCCTGGGTAGAGCCTTGGAACCATGCCTGATCGGTAGACCAGAACAGCGAGCCTTGGGTGTACTCAGATCCGGTAACAGTGCGCAGGGAGTGGTTGCCCGTTGTGACTGTCACCCAGGCATACCGCCGGCCAGGGTCCAGATACCGGGGCGAAAATGGGAATTTGACCCAGCCCGTGGACAGATCCGCGTGTTCGACCGTGGTGTGCGCGATGGTATTGTCAAACACCGGCTCGCCGGTTGGAGAGACCTCCACCAGGAGCATTTGAACGTTACCGTCATTGCCGACCCGATCAAACTTCACCTCTATTGAGGACAGGATCATCGGCTGGGTCAAAAGGAACGTCTGCGCATAAACAGAACCGTTGATCCCGAAGGTCTCTGTAACCGTGTCCCAATAGGTTTCGGTCCAGGTGTTGTGGATCACAGCCCGAGCTGCCCGGATTTCCCGGTGTGTCGTGCTGTTGGTCGGCATCGAGTTGTGAAGAACGATGTCCGAAGCGTCGTAGTTTGTGCCGTGGGTGCGGTTGAAGTCGCTGGTATCGAGCGTATCGCCCGGCGTTTGCGCGTTGATGGCCCCGACATTGACGAAAGTCTCGCCGCCCCGCTGGAAGGTCTGACCGGTCGCAGCCGAGTCGAACCCGGAATAGTCAGCGGTATTGCCGCACATCGCGACTGTCGGACCGTAAGAGGTCGAAGACCGTGTAACCGTGCGGGCAACCGGTGTTTGGACAGTGTGAACCTGCTGCGAGATGTCCTTGGTTCCGCCCGAGCCATCCACCTCAATGATGGTGGTCTCGCTCCAGTCCAGGAGCATCACGCCATCGGTGATCTTGATCCCGTCCTGGGCAGGGTTCGTGACCGATAGCTGCACATCTTCAATGGCCGCCAGCGGAAAGCGGATCCCCTCGTCCACCCGCGCATCCCAATCGACGTGTGTCTTGCTCCAGACCGCATCAATCAAGCCGCTGTCGTAGAGATAGGCTCGCGCTGCATCTGGAAGGGACAAGAGCTTGCGCACCCGGGCCATGTCCATCTGGAGCTGGCGTGTGACATCCTGGCGGGCATAATCTGACAGCCGCGCTTGAAGGTTTGCCAAATCGGTTTGAAGAGTCTGCGTCCGGGCGAACGCGGTAAGCATCTGCGCCTCCAGAACCGTCACCCGGCCCTCGACCTCATACAAGGTCTTGACTCGGTGATCCTGGGAGGGCTCGATCGCTACAATTCCAGCTGTGCTCAGAAGCACAAAGGCAACGCAGCAATCCGTTTCCGCAATAGACGGCTTGATTGGCGTGGGTGAAGAAAGCCCCTGCTGGATGACAAAATCACACTCGCGGACCGTGGTCTTAGGAACCGCAGTCAGTGCGGTGGCGCCGGTATCAACATCCGTTTCCACAAACCGGTTCGAAGGTTTGGTATCCTCGGATCCGCGCACCAGTATCGCGATATATTTCTGGTCGTTTGCAACAACCGGCAGGTAGGTGATCAGATCCAGGTTCTCAGGCGCGTCCAGATCAAAGATCTCGCCGTTTTTGAACAGCCGGCCTTCATTGACACGGGCGACCGAGGCGGATGGAAACTCAACCGTAAACTCGGCCCAGTGGTTGGGGTATCCAATCGCGCCGCCTGTGATGTTTTCATCGCCTTCCCGGGCCGCCGCGGAAATAGCTTTCAGATCCCCCGCCTCGATGACCTCGGCGTTGGTGAACTCAATCATTTTTGTCATGGGTCAGAGCCTTGTTCGGTCGATGTACTGGCCGAGCTTGAAACCGCCGTCGATGCTGATCTGATCGTCTATGCGGATGACCCGCTTGTGAGCCCAATCCACGCGGTATTCCGAGTGCGGGGCCTTTGCGGTCTTCATCGCGATGCGGGTGCGCTCGATGGGTGTGTAGTCGGGCGTTTTCACGGGCGAACGGGCAATAACGCCCCGCCCGCAAACTGCCGCCCTTGGCGGTTTGCTGGTCAAAACCTTGACCAAGTGCCTGGCGGCAAACGGTGGATGACCAATAGGTGCCCGCCGAATGAGAGATCGCCCCAGAACCACCTTTTGAGGATAAGAAATCGTGTCGAGCAAAAGCCCGTCAGCGTGGGCCAGAAACCGGATCGTGCCGATCCGTGTCCCCTTCAACTCAGACAACCACTCGCCAGTGTGGCTCGCGTAATATCCGCCATAATGCGCGACAACCTCGCGTTTTCTCTGTTCCGGCCAGTCGTCGTACCAATAGTCAACGCTGACATGAGCTGCGAGATGAGGCAGGTTCGCGGCGTCCGCAGTATAGGCGTTCATTTGCTCAGCAAGGGGCACCGGCAAATCATCACCAACAGCCTTTGCAAGCGCACGCTCGGCCGGCGCCGTAGAGTCTGGAAGAATTTCGAGGAAGTCCTCCATCAACGGACCCTCGGCGCGATAGAGAGCGCAGTCATCACCGGCACCGAATATGGCTCCGCATCAATGGACACAGGCGCCAAGTCTTCAACTTTCAGCACATTTGGCCCGTAGGCGGCACCCGGCAGCAAATCACGTGGCACCTCGCCGCCAATCAGAACCCGGTCAATTGCCGCTGCCCGAACCCGATCTTCGGCGTCGCGCACCACCAATTCGGGTGCAGCACCACTTGGGATATCCAAAATCAGGGAGACTTCATATTCGACCCGGATTGCAGGGATGACAGAAACCGCAACAGCCTCAGGCAAAACATGCGACGCTGTCACGGCGGATCGAACCGCTGAAACCTGTTGCTCGGTCGGCGAAACACCCTCTGGTCCGATGATGACGATATCGATATCGCCGCGGCGCCCGTGAACCGGATACCCATTCACCCGCGCATCCCAAAGACCAAGCGAACGGTCCTCCGATTGCGGCCAAGCCGAGTGTGCCTGGTAGAGATAGCCATCAGCGCTCCCCGCAGCCGCCCGATCAAAACTTAGGAGATAGCGATGCAAAAGCGCTGCATCGCCCTCCATTATCGCATCGGCTGATTGTGTGGCTGGCGCCACCTCAAGTCGAAGAATGTTCCGAGTGGCCGCAATTGCGTCGAGATCTGTATCCGTCGCATACTGGGCAAGAAGCGAACGATAGACGGCATTGACGCGGCCGCGATCAAGTAGTCGAAGGAACGAAAAGGCCTTGCCGACCACCATCACGGGATCGGTGTTCAGATCCTGAACTTCATAATCCGGAAGCGACGAATCCAACTGCTGCGCCTCGGTCCACGCAGATGCAAATCGCGTCTGAAAGTCCCCGAAATATCGACTGAACGCCAACACCTCGATAGCATTCGGCGCCGCGAGAAACGACGGGTTGATCGCAGTTGGTGCGTAAAACATGGATGTCCTGGTGCTTGAAAAAGCTTAGAGCGGATTTGCCGCGAGACGGCCATCAACAAGGCCCAGGGAAAAGGTGAGCTGCCGCT
The DNA here is from genome assembly GCF_030733765.1 of Roseibium sp. MMSF_3247. Classification (NCBI taxonomy): domain Bacteria; kingdom Pseudomonadati; phylum Pseudomonadota; class Alphaproteobacteria; order Hyphomicrobiales; family Stappiaceae; genus Roseibium; species Roseibium sp. MMSF_3247. Next base: position 1,021,518 of record NZ_JASHII010000002.1, on the reverse strand, counting down.
CAACCGTAAAATCCCCAAACAGCGCCTCCGGGCGCCAATCCACTTGGATCACGAGATGCGCTGAACCGGTCCGGACTTCGTCCACGGTCCCGGAAAGACTTACCTTTCGGACACTAAAGCGCGGCTCCCAGAGGTCGATCGCAAGCGCGATCAGCTGCCGGACCAGCAACATCAGTTTGACGCTGATCGCCCGACCCAAAAGCTCTTCTATGCCGCCGCCAAATTGACGGGTCATAACAAGCTCACCAATCCGGGTCGCCAGGATGAATTCAACGCCCTGAAGCGCGGAGTCCAGATTGCCGATCGGCCGGAGAGAGTATCGGCTGAGACCAGTCAACGATCACTCCTCAGAGACTTCCGCAGCCTTTTTCGCCGGGGGCTTAGATCGCTGCGGCTTGATGCGACCTAAGCTCAGATCATAGGCGGCCTCTGCCTCGGACAGCTCGATGCGGCCATTTTCAGGGACCGGACCCGCACTGATCCGCTCGTGACCCTCAGCCACGACATAAGTTTTCTTGCTCATGATGCTCTCCGATGGATTAGCCGGCGGCACGCACCAGCTCCGAACCTTCAACGATTTCCCAAAGGCCTTTTGAAGATCCGATCTTCACGTTTACTTTGTCGCCGATACGGGCAACGCGCGGTCCGCCTTCATCACCAAGATCAACCTCGCCTTTCACGACCAAGTTTCCCTCGATCGTGAGCGTCCCGTCTTTCATGGTCATCCGAATCCCGAATGCCTCCATGACGTTTGCTGCAAGGTCTTCGCTTGGCTGCGTGTTTTGATCTGTGAAGCCGCCGCGGATCATGTATCCCTGCCGCGCATCACCATTCGGGTGAAGCGACATGACAACTTGCCCCACAGACAACGGCAACCAGGTCGCAGTCTGCCCACCAGATTCTGGATGTGGAAACCATGGCGAAAGAAACGGACCATCCTCGCCCTCGCCCCACTTCACCCGATAACCTTTTTGCGGATCCACAACCTCAACCGGACCCCACCGAAACTGGTTACCGAACTGGGTTTTCAGCATTTCAAAATCGAGGCGTTGACCCGTAATGATATCAAGCATCAGGAGACCTCTACCGGCTCCGCGCCAGGTGTCTGGATTGTCACGCGATTGGCGATCGACGATGCATCCGCATCCTCAAACAAGCCAAAGCCGAGCGCCTGCATTTCAGATGTGGTTGCCCCGATCCGAGCCTGGACCTCTTCATCGGTTTCTGGAGCTGCTGGAACTTCACTGCGTATTAAACCCGCAAGTGCCTGATCATCCGGAGTGCCGGCATCAAGCAGAGCCAGAAACCGCGCGAAGGGAAGACCCTCAATAACGTCTGCTGCAAACATCGGATCCCGCAAGGCATCGAGCGTAAAGGTCAGTTTTTGCGCAGCAACACGCTCCCCGTTGTTATCGCTGTCGGCGCGCTCGACCGATTGTTTTGTAACGCGCGAGAACAACCCGCGGAAAACATCAGCAGGCTCAGAAGCAGACCCCTGCAGACAAGACCGGATCTGGCGACCCAGAATATCGAGGTAAAACTCGGGCATGCGAGATGTGTACGGAATGCCAGGTATTACAGACTCGATCATCTTGTCCGGGTCTTCTGGATCCGGCTCTTCGAGCACCATGGCATCCGTCACACCATATTCGATCGACAGGGAAACCAGTCCGTTTTCGAGTAGATTGCGAGCTTCATCCGCCTGCGAATTGGCAGCATCTGTGTAAACCGCAATAAACCGGTCTTTTTTCTTGAGATAAAAACCCCGGTCTTTTTCTCGGAAGACCCCGATCTCACTGTCGAGGACATTATCGCCAGCAAGGGTACGACCCTTGAGCGCCATCACTGCCGTCATGCGCAAGGCAATTCGGATCAAACTCATCTGCTATCTCCCAGATGGACGATCACACGGCCATGGCCACGGCTGTCAACCGATGATACTCGCCAAACTGGAGCACCTGGACGCTCAAGCGCAAAGACCTTGTCGTCTTTTTCAAGAACGAGGTCGGGATACTTTGCTCGATCAATGCGCAACTCAGCACCGCCCGCCCTGACATTCGCCGACCAATCACCTGACCGATCACCTGCAAGGTTTTGATTGGACCTCGAATTCACACGCAAAACAGCTTCGATCACAACGGCAGACCTGGCCGGATCCTCGCGGCCTTCTTTGAAGGCTACAATCCGAACCTGCTCGGCCCACATGCCGTCCGTCTGGGAATGCAGCTCGCGGCGAAACTGATCGAATACCGGCACGGGAAAACCCCAGGGTTAAGCAGCCTTGGCCGCATCCAGCGCCTTCTGCGCCTTTTCCAAGTCGCCTTTTGCCGCCTGCTGGGCCTCATCACTGTCCGCATTCACAACAGCTTTTTGAGCCTTTTCAACAGCCGCCTCTAACGGCGTTAGATCTTGCGGCTTCGACCCGCCAGACTTGTCCGCCTTCGCTCGCGCCGCCTTGACCTCGACGGCGAATTTCTCATCGAGTAGATGCTTCCCGTAGGGAGCCGGTACACTTACCGGCTCGCCGGGATCACACTTGCGATCTTTTTCCGCCTTCAAAACAGCTGCAGGAATGATCCCACCGCGTGGAAATGCAATCGTCATCTTGGATTTGCGGGACATGAGGATTCTCCTTCTGATGTCGAAACACCACGCGGTGCTTGGAGATCAGAAGAAAATCCCGGGGCAAAACCCCGGGACTTCAATAGTGTGTCGAACCAAGAAAAGGTTAGGACATGGTCAGCCGGCGCAATGCGCCAGGCTTCGTGCAGATGGAAATGGCATTCATCTGCAGCTCCAAATCAACACCCTTGTTGTTTGCTTGCGGAACGATTTTCGCATAACGCGGCAGACCCAATGTGTTGACCGTTTCCATATAGTCAGCAGGCGCGAAACGGGTGATGAATAGACCCGGCGCCCCCATAGGCGTCACCCGGCCCTCGTTTTCAGCGATAAAGCCAACACCACCATTTGCGACCTTTGCTTTAGAGCCATTGCGGTACCGCTCGAATGTGAACTTGCCAAATTCGAACTTGTCCGGGATGGCCTGGCGGAGTTCTGAGGCGCCGTTGTGGTTCAGGAAAGTTTCACGAACGCGCTTGTGGTTCCAGAGCTTCATATGGAACTGGCGACCCGTCCAAACATGGAAACCGCTGTAATAGCTGTCCAGCTGATCTTCGATCGACCAGGCGACTTCCTCTTCTAAGATCGTATCGATCTCAGTGTTGGCGTTTGACAGTTCCAGATCAACTGCAGCCGGAACCGCAATACCAAATCGTGAGTAAAGGTCATGGAGCACCTGACCGGACTTGCTGGTCACAATACCCTTGATCGCCCCAACACGCTGGTGCTCAAGGGTCATATCAAGGTCCATCAAGTGGGTGTCGGACTTCTGTCGCACCCGCTCCAGAACCTGCTCGGTCTCTGATTCGCTGCCGAATGCACGGACATTCTGGACCTCATCAGCTTTGACTGCGTCGTCTCGCTGATAATGATCAACTGCAAACGGGACCAAATCGCGCCCGCCTTCGCCGGCTGTTTCACCGGCACCGCCGCGCTGAGTTGGCTCCACCAAACTCAATTCGCCGTTCCGCTCTTCGACGGAGACGATGGTGGTGGAAACGCTGTCTTCTTCGAACATGCCAGAAGCGCTGATTTGACCAGGCCGGAAAGGCATGTTGTTGACGGTCGCCGTGAGGCTGTGAACGCTGAATGCGTCCCCATTGAAAATATCAAGTGTTGGCATTTGCTCTGCTCCTCAGCGCGCCTTGATGCCGACCGCGCGGAGCTGGTCGAGCTTGGTGTCGATTTTTGCTTGATTGTCCACGGACACTTCGAACTGAAGCATCGGCAGCTTCACTTCTGCATCGACGTTGACCACCAACGCCTCTGCATCAGCAGCCGTTGCATCGGTTGCATAGCAGAGGATCGCAGAAGCGGTTTCTGCCCCCTCTTTACCGGCGACAGACGCGTTGGGTGACGCCACAAACTTTTCAGAAGCGGTCACCTGCCCAAGGACGGTTCCTGGCTCCAGTTTGCCTTCGCCCGATGCGATGGTGACAGTGTCGAGAGACCGTTTGCCCGCAGCCTCAGAAAGCAAGAACGCGAGGTTGTGCTGGCCCATTGTAAGCTTTTCCATGGCTTAAGCTCCTGTTGCCTGACCGCGCCGCGCGGCAAAGATGCCACCACGATCCAGTGTTGCCGTTGCGGGTTTTCGTTGAGCGCCAGGCTGAGCCTGACCGCTTGCCTGCAAACGACCTGCTTCGTATGTAGCTGGGTCGCTGCCGCGATCGTCGCCCTCGGCCTTTTCAGGCTCCTTATGGGCAGCGCCCAATGCCTCGATTGCGGCCTCGGCCGTCAATTCGGTTTTGTAGGCAAAAAACTGCGCCAATCCGTCTTGGCCCTTAGCCTCTTCAGAACCGAGGATCTTCTGGATCCGAGCAGTTGCCTCCGCGACAGCTGCAGAAACAGCCTCAGCGGTATCGGCGGATTTGCCGTCCGCCGGAGTTTTATCAGCCATGTCTATCTCCTTCTGGCTGGTGGTGGCGGCAGACTCCGCCGTTCCGGCGGCCTTGAAAGACCAACCGTTTTTCTTTGAAAGTTTGGTGAGATCGTCCGGCGCGGCCGCATAGGATCGATAGTCGAAAGCCGCTGCCATTCTCGCCGTCTCTTCATCGGCTTCGTCGGCATAGCCGGCCTCGACCGCCTCTTCAGCAGTCATCCAGGTGGTTGCCTTCATGGCCGCACGCACATCTTCAGGGCTTTGCCCAGACCGCGCGGAATAGGTCTCAGCAAACGACTCGGCCATCCGCTCTAACGCTTGCTTGGAGATGTCATGATCTTCCGCGGTTCCCACCGTCACTGTCGCCGGATCGTGGATCATCATAAGAGCGCCGGATCGCATGACGATTTTGTCGCCCGCCATTGCGATGAGGCTTGCAGATGATGCTGCGACACCGTCCACAAAAACGGTCACTTGGCCTTCATGTACCTTCAGCGCGTTGTAGATACTCCGCCCATCGTCCACATATCCGCCGCCTGAATTAAGCCGCACCTTCAGATCATTCTGCGAGCCATGCTCTGCGAGCGCAGACAAAACCTCGCGAGCCGTGAAGCCCGCATCCCACAGGTTCTCACCGACGAACCCGTAAAGAACGAGTTCGCCGTTTTCATAAACGGACATCTTGGAAACCCCTGTTAGATCCAACGCACTCTGCGCGCGCGACCACGCCCTGAGGCGCCACTCGCTTGATCACACTTTTGCTTGTAGTCGGCGATGAGTTGATCGAGCTTTCCAACATCCGCTCTACTGTAGGTCACCTCCTCGCCATCCATCCGGATGATCAGGGCAACCAGGCCCATCGCGACCTTCAGGCGCTGTTTTTCCAGCGCCTTTACGACATTGCACGGCTCATTGAGATCAACGTTTTCGCCATTAATCTCGATCACGGAAGATACGGTCATGATGATGCAGGCTCTTCGCCTGCCTCCTCGGAACTGTTCAGCATGTCAGCCGCAGCTGCCTGTTTTGCCGCATAAGGAGACGACATTCCCGCATCTTCATATCGCTTATGCTCGCTCAGCTGCTGCTCGAACAGCTCATCGGGATCAACACCCAACTCAGCAGCCTCGCGCTCGATTGAACTGGTCTTGTTGGCCAACTTTTCACCGGATGCCTTGGCGCTCTTTAAATCGTCTGCTGTTGGCTTGGGCGGGCCTTGCCAACTCGCCTGAGAAATCGCCTTGCGATTTGCTCGGAAAGCGTCGTACCCGCTCGGGAACGGAATTCGACCTTCGCCAATTTCCTCATCAAGCCAACTTTCATAGACCGCGCGCTCAACAGGCACGGCGCACCTGTTTCGTCGCCGCAGAACAACCGGCCAAATCGATGAATTCTCCATCCGGACTGACGAATAGGTGGCGTTGGAATGATCCATGGTCAAAGCGCCGTAGGAGATACCAATCGCTCGCGCCGTGTCTCTCGCAAGAGAATTCGAGAACGGCAGATATTGTGTTCCCGGCGTTCCCGCAGATTTGAGATCAAGCTGCTCCCCTGGCGCCAAATGCGACACCATAGGGTCGCCGCCGAGACGGATGTCGGATTCTGCAGCAGCCTCAAGGCTCCCCTTCAGATATCCAATGTACTCGCCGGCATACTCGCTCGCTTTTTCAACTTGGTTGTCTTCAAGGATCTGAAGAGCTTCAAAAGCCTCGACGGTTGGTTTTTCACTTGTGAGTGTGGCCGCAAAAACTGTTTGCAGTATCGCGGTTTGCAACGTCGCATCATCCAGCATTTCCGCCTGGATGTGTTTCTTGAACGCAGAAGCCAGGACCGAAATCCCACGCACGTCGGTGACATCCATTGGGTCGAAGACGTGGAGCACCTTGTCCCGCCCATCCCCGTCGCGCGCAGCATATATCTGCTTCACGGCTATGCCGGCATTACGCTCTTCGAACAGATAGCCGACCGGCCGCCCGTTTTCGTCGTGGTAAACCCCCTGGAAAAGACCCTCTGCTTCGTTTGTGTCCTGCACAAGTCGGTTCGGCGGGGTCAAACAGAGTTTTGTGCCCGTCTCAATGCCGTATCTGCGACGGTCGCTCCGCGGCATGTATTCAAGGATGCCGGTCACTTCGCCAAAACTCATGTCCCAGCGCAGGGCAACATCAACCTGTTGAGATAGGTCGAATTTGCCGCGAAAATCGACCTCAGCCTTATCCTTCCGATATCGATTCCAGCGGCGCCGCACCAGGCGCACCCAATCCCGGACCTGTTCGGCACTCCAATTGAACCCAGAGAAGTCCGGCGTCGGTGTCATTTGAAGACCGCTGCCAACTGTGTCGGCAATGACTTGGTCTGCCGCGCCGCGCAAGCGCCCCGAGTTCTTGATCAAATCCAGCGCAAGCGCTGCCGAACGCTGCCAGGCGATGCGAATATCATCCCGGCTTTCGGTGAGTGACACCATCCGCGAAGAGATCACACCTGAACGCGTGTCCCGAAGGTAGCGGGCAACTGGCCGCCTGCCAGCGCTGGAGCGCAAAGGGTTGCCCTGCGCATCGATCAGCCCAGTCGTCTTCGCCATTTGTTATGCCCGGTTTCTGGTTTCGGCTTTTTGGCCGGATCGGTCGGTTGTGGGTCGATCGGCTGGCTGAAGAGATCCTCAAGATCTCCCTGCGCCTCTTCTGGATAGGTTTCGCGTTCTGCTTCGTATTTGTTCCACAAAGCTTCCGGCATATCGCGGACACCGAACCTGATGGCAGCAGCCTCCGCCTGGTTCATGGTATCGAGTGCTTCGTTGGCTTGGGTAGGATCCTTTTCCCACTTGTAAACGTCGAAGCCATCCTTGTTCTTGTGAGATACACGGCGCTCTGCAGTGAGCTGCCGGTAATACTCATCATCAAAGCCAGATGGGAACGCGATGTACCCCGTCTCCAGCGGATCTTCTTTCCGGCAGTTACGATAGAGCGCCATCTTCATGACCGACGCGTTGAACGAATAAAACCGCTTCGACCACTTCAAGATCTTGCCGGTCTTTTTATGCCGCTCTTTCTTGACCGGCATGATGAGTGGCGCGTTGTCCGAGTTGTTGCCGCGAACCATCATCACCAGGCTCGCCGGGTGTTTCTTCACCCAATCCCAGACATCCTCCGTGAACGCATTCCCGTCGATGCCGACACGATCGGCGGAGATCTTTCGGCCATAGGCGTTCGGCCAGCTTTGCCTGATCAGTGCGTCCAGCTTCTCCCTGCATCCCTCTTCTGAGATGTGCCCTGGGAAAACACCATACTGGATCGCATATCGTTCGCGGTTGCGACCCCATCCGACCACCTGCCATTCGACCCGATCATCTTGGCAATCAATGCCTATGGTGATGACCAAAGCCCCGGCTGGTATCCGCCCGCGCGGATAATCTGAAGCCGCGCCTCGATCGCGCAATTCTTCCCAAGGCGGTGCCTCGCCCTGTGTTTGGTATGCCTTCCCTACCGTGTCATTCAAAAATGTTTGCTCAGAGGCCGGATCGCCTTTGGCCTTTAACCAAGCCCGAGCAATTCGCTCAAAGGTTTGCAGATAGCTGTAGGCGCTCCAGATCCAAAACGAACGATGATGTCGCTTGGCCTTTGGGTTTTGAGCAATCCACTCGATACCCTTAAGCATCTGCGGGCGGTGATGCTCCTGAATTGCCGAGCCACATTCAACACAATGAAAACACGCTTTTTCTGGATGATCTTCATCCAGGTTTTCCAGCATATTCTCCCATTCGAGAACTTGGCTGTGACCACAATGAGGACACGGAACATAGGGAAGCTCCTGACTCCCCTCTTCAAACGACCGTGTGATCCGGCACCCCGGCATGACCAGTGGTGTCGATATCTTGAAGATCTTGGCAAACTCGAACGCTTGGCTCCGGCTGTCTGCCTGGCTTTCCGGATCGCCACCCGCATTCGTTTCCCACTTTGCCAAATCATCCTGGACCTGGCGCTTCATGGAAACTTGAGACAGCGATGCGGGCGAGTTTGCACCCGAGATCTGAATTGCACCGCGACCGTCAACGCGCTCCTTGTAGAGCACGCTATCCGCGCCGTCGCGCTGGTTAGCCGGAAACAACGCACGCAGTGAAACCGAGTTCCGCAACATCGGCGCCAGCTTCATCTTCGACCAGCGCTTCGCATTCCCTTCCGTGGGATGCGTCATCATGATGTCGCCGGGATCCATCTCCAGCGAACCGCAGATAAATATGTTTGCGAGGACCGTTCCGCCCAACTGCGCCGATTTGGACATCGAGACAATCCGGCACGGATCATCCGGCGACAATGCCCGAAGGATCTCATCAAAATAGATAAAGATCTCTCGGTTGTACGGCCCAGGGAACGGGCTTTCCCGCTCACTGAAGTAGACTTTCTCCTCTGCGTATTTCAGGTAATCAACCGGAGGCGCCGGCTTGATCACTTCCGCAAACGCCTCCTGCGCCAGCCGCGCCGCGTTTGCAGTCTGAACAATCATGGATGTCATTGAACGATCTCAGCTTCGACCGTTTTTGGCATCTCTTCAACCTCGCGGCGCGCTTGCTCCGCAGCCCGTTCGCGCACTGTTCGAAATTCAGCGCGCATCAGATGCAAAACATCACGGGCGGAGACTTCGAACTTAGCCGCGATCGCGTTTGCGACATCTGGATAAGAGCCTTCAAACGTCTGGATCGTCTTCGCCAAGAGCCCCGCCATTTCGGCGCGAACCTTGTCCGTTTCGGTAAAGCGGCCTTTGCGGTGCTCTTCCTCTTCCGCAGCCTTCCGACTTTGGATCTGCGCCTGGCGCAGCTTTTCGTTTTTAAGCTTTTCCTCAACGGTTGCCGGACGGTCGTCAGGCAATGTCGGTTGCGGCTGCGGAGTGTAACCAGCCAAAGGCAGTCTGGTTGGCGCTTCCACATGAGGCTCGGACACGCGTGGGTTTGGATCGACCAACTGTGTATCGAGCCCATTTCCCATCATCTGGGAGATATCAAGCTTCAACCGCAGCTGCTCTAAGGCAGGACGGACGCGGATCTTGGCAAGACGCCCTTCGCCATGGAGCGCAGCCCCGCCGATCTTCCCATCCGAGATGTATTGCGAAACACGGCCCGGCGAGACTTTGATCAGTTCTGCAAATTTGCCCTTTGACAGGAGTTCCGGCACGGCTGGATCCACCGACCCGCTCCTCAGTTTCTAAACTTTAGTTCTTTAGTCTGGACTTTAGACTTTAGGCTTTGAATTTAGGGTCAGACTGATGAAACCTCGGGAGCTTCCCGCCCGCAGCGAGGTAGAGCCCGGATACGGTCCCTAATGTTTCACAGGCTTTTCCGTGAAACACTTCGACGCTTCATCGCCTTCGCCTTCAGCTCATCACCCGAAAGCTTTGCCCGTGATGTAATTGATCTCGCTAATAACGCGGCGCGGCAACACTTTGCCGACTGTGGACTGCCACGCCTTGGCGCTTTCGCCCTTGATCATCTCCGCCGGGATAACCACCCCGGACCTTTGTTTCTCGATCGGGAATTTGGAACTTCCGACCCGCGCAAAGACTTGACCGCCAAGGCCCAGATCAACACGCGACGGGAAACGCCCGCCTTTGATGAACGTGCCCGGAAAGATTTTGCGAATACCAAAAGGCTTCGCACTCACACCGCGTCTCCGCTCAATTGGGTCGAAGTGCTTCAGGGCAACATCACCCCCAAACGCCTTGACCTGATATTCCAGATTGAACGCCGTGGCGCGGATTGGCTTCATAGCCCTCAGCAGGGTTTTCCGCTTCAGCCCCGTCCGTTTCCGCAAAGCCTTCACAGCATGTGTGCGACCAGAACTACCCGCACGGTTCAACGCCCGTGAACCGACTTTCCGGATCGCCTTGCCGGAGAGTTTCGACAGCGCGCGATCCAGCGTCTTCATGCCGCTGACATCGCCCCAGTGCATGATCAACATCAGATCGTGACCTCGATCGACTGCCCATCTGCAATGATCAGGGTCAGATCCGCCCCGCCCATTTCGCCGGGAACGATCTCAATCCCGAGCACCTCTGTCAGGCGCTCGCGCAGATAGGCCTTGGCGGCATAGAAATCCGGATCATAGGAAAGATCCGGCCAATACTTGGCGGCCTTGTCGATCACGTCGAACATTGCAGGTTTCCGGACATGAAAAAACCCGCTGGAAAGCGGGCCTAGATTTGGTTGCAGGGGCAGGATTCGAACCTGCGATCTCCAGGTTATGAGCCCAGATAAGGAAAGTGCGAGCTACCGGACTGCCCCACCCTGACAAAACTGATTTCCGAGTTTCCCCATAGAACTCCAGAGCGCCAACTCCGCCGCATCCGGCGTGATCTGTTGGCTGGGGTCAATGCCGAAATCGCTCTGTTTGGTGTGGCGGCCAGTGCCTGCCCAGGCTTTCGGGATCCATCTAACTCGTCCTGCCAAGAACATCATGCAGGAGCCCGGCATTTGTCAACCGGCACAACCAGGCGAACCCGCTGTCCCATCATCTCAGCCTCCGCCGTCACCCGTCCGCGCGCCTCATCATAGGCGGACACAACCGCCTCCAGTCCGGTGAAATGCTGGGTGGACATACTGATCTTTTGACCGATGCTAAACGTCTGGGGCATTTGATAGTTTTTATCGGTCTGCGCTTCCCAGGCCGCCTCCATGATGGCCTGCATCTGACGAGCCGGCACGATGTGCGGCCGCTTGTCGAAATGGAATGACAAAATGTTTTCCACACCGTCGCAGGTGCGCACCATTTCGGCAAATTGCCCCGCCGATCGGTCCAGCGCAACGAACACATAACGCGGAAAAAACGCGCGGCTGGCGTCCACCGTCTTCGCATTGCGCCCACGCTTGCGGGTCACCGGCTCCATCGGTCGGTAGACGATCAAACCGGCGGCAGACAAGCTCGCCATCGCCCGCTCTTCACAGGACGGGTTGGTCATGATCACAATCCACTCCAGCGCCTTCACGGTGACCAAGGCCCGCATCAGGGCATAATCGCTTTTCAGGGCCGCAGTCACGGGTATCGTTGCCATATGGGTCATTCGGCGGCCTCGTTTTTCTGGAGTTCAGCGTGGGCATTTTCAAATCGGGCCAGCGCAGCTTTCACCGCGCCGTCCAGGCTTTCGTAACTCTCGACAGGCTCCTGCGTCGCGGGCATGTAGATCCACTCAGGCAGATCCCGCGCCTCACCGAGAAACGGCCAGCCGCGCGCGGCATGCAACGCCTTCCAGGCCTCAAACAGCGCGCCTCCAACCTTCACCTTGCCGAAGAGTTCAGCCAGTCCGGACAGCTTTGGATCCCGCGGCGCACCGCGATGCCGGCGAAGAGCGTCTTCGTGCAGCGTGTTGACCTTTGGCCAGCCATATTGCGCCGTGCGTTCGCGGATCATCCGCTCGGCCGCCGCCCCGCCTTGCGCCATCAGCTGCTGCTGAAACCGGGTGGCCGGCGGAATACGGCCATACGGCGCACGCATCAGATTGGCAAACCGCAGCGCACCCCAGTCTCGGCCGTATGGCGCGGCCATCGCAGACCCGCCGCCGCTCGCCTTCATCGCGGTTTCCGGCAAACGCTCCCAGCGCTTTTCCTGGAGATATTTGGAAAACGCACAGAACTTCGATCGACCAAGAGTCGTGGCGTGGGCGACGAAGGCCGGCAAAAGCTCAGCCGCCTTGGTGCGCTCCGCCTCGGATAGGTCAAACCAGGCCGCTTGCGCTGTGTCCACGCTGTCGGTGGCAAAGGTTGGCCACTCCTTGTGCGCTCTTCGGAAGCGGGCAATCCAGCTGGCACGGGTGACGGTTTCGGGATCCTGCGTTTCTTGCGCCCGCCCATCTGCGCACTCACCCACACTCGCACACCCAGTCGCGCGCTCTCTCTCAATTACTGGTTCTCTTACTGGTTCCCTTACAGGGTTAGTCTCCAAATTTTGGAGATGGTTTTGCCCCGGATTTGGAGATGGCTTTTGCCCATTTTTGGAGATGGTTTTTGCCTCATTTCCATCTCCAAATTCTGGAGATGGCTCCCGGTTTTCAACCGCCCGAGATCCCTTCTCGACAGCCTGAAACCCCTCTTCAAACGCCAGGCGATAGATCGTTGATCTGCGCTTGCGCGTCTTCTGGTCCGCCCGGCGCTCGCGCGCAATCAAGCCCGCCGTTTCCAGCGCGTTCAGATGGTTGTTCAAACTGGATTCGGAGATCTCACAGTCCCGCGCCAGGGTCGCCTGGCTTGGAAAACATCCGTGGTCGGGATGGTAGCGGTCACAGAGATGCCAAAGGACGATCTTTGCAGCCGGGGACAAACCCCGCTGTTTGATGGCCCAATTGGTCGCCTCATGGCTCATTCAGCGCCCCCAATAAAATCTTGCGGCAACGCAGACACTTCTGCCGGGTGGTTGAAGTCTGAAGTTTGAAAATCAATGGCCAGGGTGACGCTAATCACCGGCCCGAAGCGGACCTCGATCAGGCCCTTCCGGCGCAGCTCCATCAAAGCCATCCAGAGCGGCACCACAGCGAGCTGCAGATGGTCTGCAAGCTCAACAAACGGCACTTGCATCAAGCCGCCCTGCACGCCGCTCTCGTGGCGCGCTGCGAGTGCCAGAAGCACTTGCCGGCGCAGGCACGGATCTGGCCACACCAGCGCATCCGCCGCCCGCACAGCCCAAGCTTCAGCTGCGGCGCTCATGCTGCGTGCTCCCCTGAGGTCGTGCTCTTAGAGGGATAAGCGCACTGACCCAACTGAGAGATAGCTTGCGCACAGAAAGCCAATACCTGCGCAACACAATCGACCACCTTCGGAGTTACTAGCCTCATGCCGCCCCCGCGCCGTCGCCAGGCCCGGCCATGCCAAGCGCCTGCTCATAAAGGGCAAGAACGGAATCCTCTTCCTCGCGCTGGTGCGGCTGCTTGCGCCGCCGGGCGATGACCTGCTTGAGGATCTTGACATCAAAGCCGTTGCCTTTGGCCTCGGCATAGACATCCTTCTTGTCATCGTTCAGCGCCCGGCCCTCTTCCTCCAGCCGTTCGATGCGCTCGACAAATGCGCGCAGCTGATCGGCCGCAACTCCACCCGGATCGGTCATGGATTAAGCTCCTATGGCTTGTTTCAAAATCTCGCCCGGATCGTCTTCCGGCGTTGCGCCGAGCGGCCAGAAGCGCGTCACAGCGCCAGCCTGTGCGTCGGCAAAAGAGAAGCGGTACCAACCGCAGTCATCCATCGCGCTGTCGCGCGTGTGCGGCATCCATTTCAGCCGCGGACAGGGCACGAAATCGGTGCAGATCCGCATCATCCGGGACGCCTGTCTCGAATGTTTCCAGCCCGCATCAAACAGCAGCCAGGTCGGCGCCAGCTGCGCGAAGCGCAAGATCATCGGATGCAGATGCTCGCGCGCCCACGGCGGGTTTGTGATGATGGCGTCGGCCCCGTTCAGATCTGCAAAGGTCAATTGCCGGGCATCGCGGGCAATCACATGGCCCTGCAGACCAGGCAGATCGGGATCCACCTTTCGCGTCATCTTCGGGTCGATGTCGTATCGCCCGACACAGCGGATCCCGCCGCGCGTGATCTGGCCCGTCAGATCGCCCCAGCCCCAGCACGGCTCGACAAAGGTCCGGATCTGATCGCGCCGCAAGAACGGCAGAACAGCCGCGCCGCCGCGCACATCAATTGTCCGGTAGAGATCCTTTGGCACCCGTATAAAGTTGGAGCGCTTGCCCATCGCCTAGACCGCCCCTTGCCAAAACACCCAGACCACCGGCAGGCTCGACACGCCGCACCAGCGGCAAGCCCGCAGGCACCGCGCAATCTCCGCCCGGCGCACCGCACCGGATAGCCCTGGCAACTGCATCAGGTAGACCAGCGCCCAAATGCCGGAGAAGGACGCAACAGCCGCAGACGCGGCCGGAAAAAGGAAAAACCAGGTCATTCGGCAGGCTCCGTTAACGTTTGTCCCGAGGGGGTATTCCCGTGAAACAGGGTCACGAAATAGCGCGGATCGATCCGGTAGAAAGCCGCCAGGATCACCACCGCATCGGCGGTCACATAACCGTCCGCATGGCCGCGCTCGGCCCGGCCAATCGTGGACCTGGAAATGCCCGTCCGCTCTTCCACCTGGCGCAGCGACAAGGCGCGCCTTTCGCGCGCTGCCAGAAGCGCCGCGCCGAGTTTTTTCCGGTCAAGCATCAGCATTGGAAACGCTTTCCGCCGGCAACTGGCGCAGCTGCGGTTTTGGCAAGCCGTTGACCATGTCAGAGCGCAGACCCGGCACCCAGGCCTGACTTTCCGGCGTTTCGCGATCGGCGATCTGGGAGCACGTCACGTCAAAACCGCGCTTTGCCCAGTAGGCTTCGATTTGGCGCGCGAGTCGCATGTTCAGGGCCTTGGCCTCTTCAATCCCCGGCATTGCAATCCCCTTCAGGTTTTCAGGACAAATGATCCGGCAGGCGTTGCCGCAGATCCTCCGGCGCGCACGGCGCCACACCGCGGCCCGGGCCGCGATCGAATGTGTCGGAAAGGTCGGGAACCAGAACCGGCGCCCCGTGTTTTGTGGCCCGGCGCAATCCGCACCACCGCGCCAGCTGCGCCTGGCTGCCCGCGCTGGAAAAACCGCCGCACAGCGCCGCCCGCACCTTGGCAAGGTCAAGACCCGTGTCGGCAGCGATCCGCTCAGCCAAAGCCACAAAGACGACCGGCTGGCCGCCTTGCCACAGCAGATGCTGCGCGCGCGCCCACAGGAAGAGCCGCAAGGTCTGGCGGAGCGCTGCGGTCATCGGGCGCGCACCCGCCAGTTGACGGAAGCCGCCGCGGCCGGTGTGTGAAAGACGATCCGCTCGCGTGCGGGCGCATGAAGGCGCTCACAACAGGACGCGCAATAGCTCTGCCCGTCCTTGGCCGGTGCGCCGCAATAAAACTTGTCATGAACGCCAACGGCGCTGTCATCCCAAAGCGGCGCCCGGCACATCCCGTTTTTCAGGTCGAACAACGTGATGCCGCTGCCTGCGCTGGTTGCGGACAGCTTCGGCAGCGGGATTTTCGGAAGCGCGGAAACGCGCGGCAACATCAGCGGCTTGCGTGCACGTGCACGCGCACGTGAGGCCGCCTGCTCCTCCGAGCACCGCCGCTGCTTGGCAGCAAGGGCCGCAGGCTCTTCCGCGAGATTGTGCCGATCGATGACGCCGCGCACATGGTTGGCGCCGATCGTGCCATAGGTGATCGACAGCGCCTCTGCGATTTCCTGAACGGTGCGGCCGCGGAGCATCAGCTCGAACACGGCATCCCGTTTTTCGTCCGCCGACAAGGCCGGCCAGGTGATCGGGTCGAAGGTTTCAGCCAGGCTCATGAGCGGGCTCCTATTTTTTGGGAAGGTCGGAAAAACGAAAGGAACTTTGGGAACGAGAAAGCAAAAGACGCTTCTTGATTGCCACCGCACTCGACTTTTGGGCGAAACTGGGGTCCAACTCGCTTTTTTAGTGCACTGGGAAGGGGCCAAAACGCATGAAAGAGAGCATTCCGGACGACAAGCTGCATTTGACGGCGGCAATAGCGGCATACTTTGCGATAACGCGGCGACTGTATGCGGAACTCAGCGCCAGCATCGGCGCTGAAAACATCGACATCGACGCCATCGAGGCCGATTTGCTCAACGAGGCCAAAAAAGCAGTACCGCAGGGGCAGTTCGAGCAGCTCGGGACGGGCTTCTACGACACGATGTTCAAGGTCATCAGCGGTTTTTGTGAGGAAGCCCGGAACAGTCGCTAGGTGGACCCCCCCCCGTCGAGCCGAACCGTGAACCCGGCAAAAACCAGTTGAGTTGGACTGTCAGCCAGGCTCATGAGCGGGCTCCTGTTCTTGAGGATGGATTGGAAGATCTGGACAATCGCGCCGGTTGGCCGCTGCACGGAAAAACCGGCCAGCGGTCTCAAACATGGCCGCCTCTGCGAGAAACTGATTGCGCAGCGTGTCCAAGGTTTCCCTTTTGTCGGCAGCAGCACGCCGCACCGATGGCGATGTCAGGGACAGCGAGGACAAAACTTTCTTGCGAGCCGCATCGAAGAGGAAATCGGACAACAGCCGAAGCGCCCCCTCGCCCATCTTCAGGACATCGAGCGCATCAAGTCCGGCCAGATACCGGTCAATGCAGGCGGGGTCCCGGTTCCAGTCTGCCAGGGTCGGAGGTTTCTTCATGGCCACACCTCTTGCCAAAACGGCAGAAAAGGGGTGTGCCGAGCTTGTTGAAAACCGGCGCGAGCAAATTTCCCGCACAACGAAACCAGAACAAACCGTGTATAAAAGACAGAGATCCGGCGCACGCCCCAACATGCGCCGGACCGGCTCACCCCCTTTCGCAACACCCAAAAGGAGATGAAATTGACAGATGAGATCGACGTAACGAGCGTCGCCCAAATAGTCGTAAAGGGCGACAAGATGTCCCTAAGCTGCATGACAGCAGATGGGAAAAGCGCCCTGATCAACCTACCGCCGGAAGTTGACAAACAAATCATTTCCCTCATGGCCGACGCCCTCCGCAAACGAAGGGAGAAAAACTTTGACCAAACAGCCGGAGCGCTTCTGGCGGACACTGAACTGCAACCTCTCCGGTTGGAGAAGTCGTTAGAAGGCCTCGAAATTCAGGAGAAGTTTGTTCTTGAAATGTCAGCTGAAAACAGCACGGGTGTAACATTCCGCCTAAACCCGGAGAGCTTACGCCGCTGGATTGATACCGCGGAGGTTCAGATGGCAGAACAAAATAAAAAAAAGCGCAAAAAGCTGTTCTGACGTGGACGAATTCCAGGCCGCGCTCGGTGAGATGAAGCTTCATTCCGCAGCCTCCTGATCCAGCACCGAGCGCGCATGCGTCTGCAGAACAATCAGAGCCTCGATTGCGCGGCTGAGCTTGTCGGTGATTTCGAGATCTTCTATTTCTTGGCGGGTGATCTGGCCGTCATCGCTGAGTGCTGTGCAAATCGCCTCTGCCGCCTCGGCACCGCGCTTCACTGCGGCGCCAACCGCAGACGGCCAGTTTGTAATGGCCTCACGTGAGCGCGGGAGCGGCACAAACACACCGTTTGCCAAACGGCAGAGTGTGCGCACGACGGTTGGATCATCCCCGTCAATCGTCAGATCCATGAGAACATCGATCGGGATATGGTCCCGATCATGCGCCTCGGATGGAGAGGCATACTTGGACAAGGTTTGCTGACTAACGCGCGTTGCGCCCGCCGCCTCTTCCTGCCCGCCAATCCCCCGCAACAGCCGACGAACGGCAGATTTCAGGCTCGCACGGTCGTGCTCTGTGGTCGGCCGGAATTTCATGGCGTAAACCCCTCGGATTTACGCGATGACAACCCGCACGAGCTGAGTGATGCTTGATCAACACCGAAACCAAGGAGATCTTCAATTGTGACCGCACCTTCTGTTGCAGCTACAATGCGACTCGCGAGCCTGCGGCTAGGGAAGCGCTTCCCTCGACAAATTCGCGAGATCGTCGATGGCGTGGCATTGACGATCTTTGCGAAGTCGGACTGCGCAATCCGGCGTTCGGCCAAAAATGTTGCTAAGTTCGTCATAGCAACCATAATTGCCGCAATATTGCCAAGGAGGCAATATGCTTGATCAAATTTCTTTGGGGACGAATTGCCAAATAGGCCCTAGCCTACTGTGCCAAAAAGGCAATAATGCCTTTATGCACAAGAGCCCGATCAAACTTGCCAAACATTTAACCGGCTTCACAGGCGAGCGCCTAGCCGAAGAACTTGGCATCTCAGCCGCGCATCTATCGCGCATGAGCAATAACAAAAGACGCATTACAACTGATCTGATCGATCGTCTTGCCCGCGTGTCAAACAAGACACCCGAGGAATTTTATCGGCTTTTAGGCACAACCCCTGGCGAGGTTGAAGAAGCAGCGGAAGCGCTTACAGGCCATCCATCGGATGAGCCGTTAATGATTAACCCAGACGCCTTTCGCAAGGCGTATGAACGCGCCAGAACCATTGAAGAAACAATGCTCGGCGGACGCGGCTCTAACGCTGACTTTGCCGTGATTTTTGAACAAGTATACTCTGACATTTTGCGTAATGAGGAAGACTGACAATGAGGAGGCCGGACTTCCTTGCGTTGTATAGGTGTAAGACACCATACAACCCTGACGAGATCTTAATTGACAACATCGCCTGGATACAAAAAGAGAAACTTGAAGTGATCGCAGAGCAAATGTGCTTTCAGGTCGCCGGACACACTCATTTGCGCGCCCTTGCGGGCGACCAGGTCATAAAGTTTGACAAATTGATCAGGCCACTACTGGTCGCCTCCGATCAACAACGCAAACTCCTAATGCACAGGGGATACAATCTAGACGAAGAGTGAATTCCAATGAACGGATTTGTAGTCGAGCAACCCATCAGCTTACTCAGTAGTGGCGACGGTGATTCCTTTGCACGGACACTGCTTAAAAGGTGGCAAAGATCGGATGGCTATCTCACGCGCGACTTTGGCCATGATCTGAGCATCGACCGGCTTGTTATGCTTGACACTCTTCGCAGCAACGAACTCTCTCCGGAGATCCTGTATTGCGGCGAAAATGCACTCGCGGGAAAGGTGATTGGTGAAAGGTGGCTTGAAGAGCCAACAAAAACCACGGCCTTTCGACCTGAGTTTCGAGAGCTTGTGGGCGCCCACTATGGCAAGGCGCAAAAGTCCGAATTACCTGTTTTTGACCTTGTCTCTGCACCAACTTGCGTTGACGGGAAGTGCTTCAAATTCAAATATGAGCGCTTGATCCTGCCGGTTCGCACCCTCGCAGGCGCAATGTTTTTATATTGCTACAGCTTCGCAGCAGCGGCTAGTCCTCATAGGTTAGATCAAGAACCATCTGACGAATTCCCACTTGATCAACACCGACAAAATATACATCCCGCAAATCAATTTGCGCTGGAGGCACACGCCACTCAATACCGCGCGGATAAACCATAGAATATCCCCAACGGGCCGCATACCCTTTCAAAACCTTGTCTGGCCGCATCCAACCGTAGGTTAATGCGGGCTTCCATTCATCATATGCCAGCATGATCAGTAACTTTTGGATCAAACCAAGAAGATCGCTGCCACGAAACTCTTTTGAGATCCACCCGTCCCCGATGTAGGAAAACGGCCCGGTGATCCCTTGCGCATAAAGACAACTTTCTGGAAGAAATTCAGCAAACTCGCCGGCTTTTTCTGACGGATAAAGGCGCGACCAATGCGCCGACAGAAAGTCTTTCAAATCCCACCCAGGCTTATCGTCATACCGAGCTGCTACCATCCCGACCGGCCGCTCACTATGCTCGTCTCCGGCATACGCAACCATGACCATCAGATGACCTGGAGAAATATCATTCATGCTCCGCGCAAAGTGCGGCCCGAGCACACCCTTGCCAATTATGTTGGCCACGCACTCCATCTCAGCAACTTCATAAAGCAGCCGAATTCTGGTCACACCAGCAACTGACAAAACTTGATTGCGGACCATGCCAGCAGCGCATTGAAGGTCCAATTTATTGACTTGCTTGACGACCATATCCCGTCTCAACCGGCTCCAGGCTCGTAAAAACTACCAGAAATCATAACGTTTTTTTGGACCTAGCGAACCTGAGTCAAAAAACTTTACACAAAAAGTCATTTTGATATTGCCTAATTGGCAATATTGATCATAATTGAAGTCAACACCTGATCAATAACCGGATGTTGTTGATTTGGAATTCCCCAAGCCCGCCACCGGGGAAAAGAGCGGGCGACCGGCCCCACAGCCGGCGCCCGCGCCAATCAGGAGAAGGGAGACAGGCGATGCAGACAAAAGAAACCGCCGCAAGCCTGTCAAAACGCGTCAGCGACCTGGAGAGCAAAGTAGAACGACTTGAAGCGGACGCATCACCAAGACTTGACGCAGCTGCTGTAGCGGAAGCAATCCGCGCCAAAATCGAAACTAGTCGTCAAATTCGCTATCAATTGACGGGAACACGTTCATGATCTCGTCTTTGCAGATTTCTATGACGCGATCCCAACCCTCGGGCGCACCCCCGTCACTCTCCGCGATCTGGTCCAACTGCGAAAGAGCACCTTCCAGCGCTCCGGTCCTGATCTTCTCCATGGCCTCATCGCTGATATTGTGCATGGTTTTAAAGGCAATCATGATCGACATGATACCGACCTTATGCGCAAAAAGCCGGGCATACGTTTCCTGCTTTAAAGACGCCAAGCGCGCCTCCAAATCTTCAGACGCAACAGTTTCCTCTGCCATGCTTTTCCTTTCCTTGAAGCTTGTGGCGTGGAAAGGCCGCACCACTCTCGCGAGGAGCGGTGCGGCCAAGTACATTCATAGTGCCCGATTCCACTTTCAATCTAAAGCTGTGTGCAAGGTGGATTTCCGCGCGGTAGCATTCCCGACAGACAACAACCGGGAGATGACACCGTGACAGCCAGCATTCAAAACACCAACAGCGCCATCGCGATCCTGGAACGGACTATTGACGACTTCCAGAAACACCCGGATGCACCCACGGTTTTGACCAAAGGGTTCCATCTGGCGACCCTGATGGATTCGGTGAAGAAATGCCTGGCAAGCCTGTCCGCCCAAGTGCGCTTTTACAACAGCGCCAAGGCAACCACGCGCGCCATTCTTGTCCGCCGGGACGACGGCGGAGACGACTATGTTTCCGGGCTCGACCTTGAGGCCCTGCGCTTGCCACTGCCGAACCTTGAGCAGGACTACGTCATCTATGGCAAGCCGGATGCCCTGCGCGCCGTCGCAACGGCCCTTCACAGCAGAGGCTGGCCATCCAATGGCCCGGCTCCGCTGACCGAGCTTGGCCGCGAGCTGGCAGATGCTGCCATCAAAGACTGGAAGGAACCGGATCCATGTCCTACGCCATCACCAGCCTGATCCAGGCAACCGCGCCTTATGCGCTTTTGGGCCTTTCCGGCCTCTGCCTGGCCGCCACCCATTTCGCCGAGCGCCGCCGCCAGAAGGCAGACGCCGGCAAAAAAGCTTCCGTTCAGTCCTTCGGGGTCTGGCCGGAAGGGAGCGAAACCTCCCCTAAGACCACCCGCAGCGGCTATCTCCTCCCGGCCGCAAATGATCAGCGGGTGAAACTCGGCCCTGCCCGTTTCACTTCCTCCCGCGAGGCAGGGCCACTTTTCTTGATTTCCAAAGATCGCAAGGCATGAACCGCAGGGTGCACGCACTATGACACCGTTGGCAAAACACATTCTTATGGCGGCCCACAGCCCCAACCAGTCACTACATGCCGCGCTTGGACAATCTCATTGCTTTGAAGTCAGCGCGATTGCAGAAACCGCATGGCTGATGGCATGGGACGCCGCATACGGTCGCGTGAAGCTTTCTTCGGAAGACTTGTTTTTGCCATCCGAGCCTTGCTTCATTGAATTCCGCCTGCCGCCTGAAATCAGCCCAAATATCAACCGCGAGCACTTCGGAGGCAAAGCCCGCATCGGCTGGCACCTTTGGCGAGATGGTGACCAGATCAATGGTCTGCAGTTTTTGGGAGCAAAGGGGCACAAAATTTGCCACCTTGGCGAACTGCACATATTTCGGGAGCTTAAGTGCGGGCCACTCTTCTCTGCTACCGACCTTGCATCCTGCGCACCGCTAAGTAACGACGGCAAGCATTGCGAGAAGCGGATAGATCTGCAAGCGCGCGCGCTATTGGCAATCGTTATCGGCTTGATCAATACACCTAAGATCGTTGGGCGGCGTCAGCATATGCCACATCGCGGGTTAGAAAAACGACTCCTGCGCTCTCGATCAGTTTCCGGAAAGTTCCCCCTTAGGGCATGGACTGAAATCCTTCTGGAGATCACCCCGACTCGCGACACAAGCGCCGAGCCGCCCAAGGAAGCACACCTAACTGGAAGCAGAGCGATGCATTTCTGCCGCGCCCATCTGCGCGTCAAAAGAGGGAAAGTAGAAGTTGTTAGAGGCCATTGGCGAGGCGACCCATCTCTTGGAATCAAGCGATCCCGCTACATCGTGAGCCAACGAGAAGAGACCTTGAGCACCGAGACAGGAGCGCAAGCATGAACAAACCAAACGCGAAAAAAACAAGCGAAACATATTCCTCCGTTCGCATTGACAAGCGCCCACTTAGTCCGCCGTCAGCAGCCAAAACCGTAATTGATATGGCAGACGCCATTACCGCCGCCGTCCACAACACCGAGTTAGAGGTCTCGGACCTAAGCATCGATGTAAAAGGCGACGGCCGCACCGAGGTCTATGCAAAGCTGCAAAAGCGGACGCATTACGAACCAGACCGCGATTAGGAGACACCAGGAGAGAAAGCATGACCGCTGACAACTTTATCACTCAGCCTTCGATCCATATGTCGCGCGTTCGCCTCACGATCAGCCGAGCCTCGGCAGAGCTGGCAAAGGCCGCGCAAGAATCCGAGTGCGCCGGCGATCACGCCCTCGCCAAAGACATTCGCGCGATCGGCAACAACCTGGAACACGTTGCCGGGATGCGCCTCAGACCGCACGGCCCCATCAGCAAAGATAGCGGCACCGGCCCGGCGAAGGCGAACACGCCCGCCGGGCAATCTTCCCAGTGAATGAGAGACTGAAAGAATGAGCCTCGCAGAAGACAATCTCACACTGTTGAAACTGTCCGAAGTGAAGAACCGTGTTTCACTGGGCAGCTCGACTATTTACAGGTATATTGATGCCGGTCGGTTTCCGCGACCCCGGCAGGTTGGCCGCGGGAATGTCCGATGGCTTGAGCATGAGATCAACGACTGGATACGCGGATTGCCAGTCAACGACAAAGAGATGCCCCGGCCATAGACCGGGGTTTCTTTTTGTTCGAAACCGGGTACAAAACCGGGTATATTCGCATTATTGCACCGACTTATATTTTACTTTTCAATTAATTACGCGTTTAAAGTGACTGCCACCCCCTCCGCCACTCTCTTTCGATGATCATCGCGAGAATGTCGGCCGAGGCAGCCGATATCTGTCAAACGCTCGAGCCGATCATCTTTTCAGGGCGCACAAGTGCGTCAAATTCTGTTTCCGTTACATAGCCAAGATTGAGCGCTTCTTCGCGCAAGGATGTGCCGTTCTTGTGAGCTGTCTCGGCGATTTCCGTGGCCTTGTCATAGCCAATCGCGGGAGCGAGCGCGGTTACCAGCATCAAGGACCGTTCCATAAGGCGGGTGATATTATCCTCATTTGCCTTAATTCCGGACACGCATCGGTCTGCGAAGCTGATAGAGGCATCGGCCAGCAACTTGACCGACTGCAACATCGCATTAGCCATCACGGGCTTGTAGACGTTCAGCTCAAAGTGCCCCTGGCTTCCGGCGAACGAAATCGTTGACTGGTTACCGTGAACCTGTGCGCACACCATGGTCACGGCCTCGCACTGGGTCGGATTGACTTTGCCCGGCATGATGGAGGAGCCGGGTTCATTTTCCGGTAACGCCAGCTCGCCAAGCCCTGACCGCGGTCCAGACCCCAAAAACCGGATGTCATTGGCGATCTTAAACAGGGATACCGCGACCGTATTGAGCGCACCATGTGCGTAGACATAGGCATCATGCGCTGCAAGCGCCTCAAACTTGTTGGATGCGGTTCGAAACGGAAGACCGGTAATCGCGGCCACTTCGGCGGCGAATGCAGTGTCGAAGCCTTTTTTCGTGTTAAGGCCTGTCCCGACGGCCGTTCCTCCTTGCGCCAGCGCATATAACCCGTTGAGCCCTTCGGTGATACGCTCCATTCCAAGGGCAAGTTGAGCGGCGTACCCGCCGAACTCCTGGCCAAGGGTTAAGGGCGTTGCATCCTGGGTGTGGGTTCGGCCGATTTTGACGATATGCGCCCATTCTTCCGTTTTTTTCTCCAGAGCGGACTTCAAATGTGCCAGTGCGGGCAGCAGCTTTTCTTTGATTTCCGTAGCTGCAGAAATATGCATGGCAGTTGGAAAGGTGTCGTTTGAAGACTGGCTCATGTTGCAGTGATCATTCGGATGCACTGGTGTTTTGGAGCCGACAACACCGCCAAGCAGCTCAATTGCGCGGTTTGCAACTACCTCATTTGCATTCATGTTGGTCTGAGTGCCCGAACCGGTTTGCCAGACGACAAGAGGGAAATGATCGTCCAGCTTTCCGGCGGCGACTTCCGACGCCGCCCGTTCAATCGCGTCCGCCAATTTCGGATCAAGCTTTCCTTGAGCCGCATTCACACGGGCAGCCGTCTGCTTGATGACACCCAGCGCATGGATGAGAGGACGTGGCATCGTCTCCCCGCCGATCGGAAAATTGATCAGGGAGCGGGCTGTTTGGGCGCCGTAGTACTTATCTGCGGGTATCTCCAGTGCCCCAAAAGAGTCTGTTTCGGTCCGGACATTGTGAGACATGTTCACCTCGTTAGTCGCAACTGCCTGTTGGGCTTAGTTGGTCTCGCTGGTGAACAGTTTCCAGAGACTGCGCAAAATATGGTTCTGGGTGTGTATTGGAAGATGTTCGACTCAGATCCAAATTAGGGCGACAACCTGTGGCTCAAACGTACAGAAATTTTCGGGTACCAGAAATCCAATGACAACCACTGATAGCCGTTCTGCATATTGAAAGGTTTCTCTTCGGGGGGTAGTGCTGAAGGCACGCCACTCCCGAGCTTCAATCGAAGGACCTGAATATGGAAAGCTTTGCTGGTGACTTGAGGGAAATGGCTCGAACGCCTCTTCACCAAAGCCATGTCCAGGCAATCCGGGATCTGGGAACGGAAGTCCGCTTGGATGCTGGCACAATGATCGCCGAAGTTGGCGACCCGATGGACCGGTTCCTCTATATCCTAGAAGGGCGTGTCGAGATAATCGACACCTACACGCGGGAGGCTTACTTGCCGTCCTCGCTTGGACCGGATCAATTCATTGGAGAAATTACGTTTTTGAATGGCGGGGCTTATACGCTACCGCTGCGCGCCAAGGAAGACACGGTTTTAATCTCTGTCTCCCGGAAAGACATGCTTGCGGCCATGTCGCGAATACCCGAGATGTCGGACATCATCATTTCGGTTTTTGCTGCGCGCCGGCGCCGCCAGGTTGAAGAGCACGACACGTCGCTGAAGCTAGTCGGTGCAGATGTTGACCGCGATGTCAGGCGGGTTGCGGAATTTGCGGCGCGGAACAAGATCGCGTTTCAGATGATTGATCTCGGGTCTGAAGACGCGGATGAAATCGCGCAGAGCTGCAAGCTCAGCGGCCGGCAGCCGGCCGTTGTCTTCGGCAAAAACCGGGTTGTCGACCAACCCACACCTGCCAAGGTGGCAAAACTCTTGGGTCTGGCGCAACACTTTGAATGCCATGAAACAGTAGATGTCCTTATCGTCGGCGGCGGACCGGCAGGCGTTGCAGCAGCCGTATATGCAGGAGCGGAAGGTCTATCCGCGGTGCTTGTCGAGGATCTGGCCATTGGGGGGCAGGCCGGGACGTCCAGCCGGATCGAGAATTACATGGGCTTTCCGACCGGAATCTCCGGGTCAGATCTCGTTTGGCGGGGCGAAGTGCAAGCGCTCAAGTTTGGCACACGATTTTTGCGGCCCCGGCGGGCGGAGAAACTGGAACGGCGAGCCGATGGGACATTCTGTGTCACGTTGGACAATGGCAAGGAAATTTGCGCCAAGGCCGTTGTCGTTGCGTCCGGTGTCCAGTATCGCCGTTTGCCGCTCAACCGGTTGGAAGAATTCGAGGGCACCGGTATCTATTATGCCGCAACGGATATGGAGGCCCGCTATTGCCGCGGCGCTGATGTCGTCGTGGTGGGAGGCGGCAACTCCGCCGGGCAAGCCGCGATGTATCTGTCCAGAGCAGCGTGCCATGTCCACATGTTGATCAGGGGCGACAGTCTGGCTGAATCCATGTCGGACTATCTTCTTTCAAGGCTCGAAGCTGACCCGTCTGTAACAATCCATTACAAGTCCCAGATCAAGGCGCTGGAAGGAGACGCCGCGCTGGAAAAAGTCGTGATCGACCGGAATGGAGAGGACTGGAACCTGGACTGTCCCGCTGCCTTTATCATGGTGGGTGCAGCCCCCAACACAGACTGGCTGTCAGAAACCTGTGACCTGGATGAACGCGGCTTCGTGCTTACAGGCGATAAAGTTGGCGAAAAATCACAATATGCAACATCGTGTCCTGGGCTGTTTGCCGTTGGTGATGTTCGAGCCGGCTCGGTAAAACGTGTTGCTTCGGCCGTGGGTGAAGGATCTGTTGTGATTTCCCACGTGTGGCAACATGTGCAAGGTAATTGAAGCGTAGGCCTTTTTTGGAAAGCTCTTGGTATGCCAAGACGACAGTCGAAACTGTTCAAGATAACATCCGGCCGTGTGCTCGCCGGGTTCGTGCTGTTGTCCGCAATCGTTGCCGTGTTGTCGGAACCCGTCATTGAGACGTATTTTCAAAAACAGGCTGGCCTGCGGGGACAAGCAACCCTGAAACTGACAGTGGAAGGGTTGAAAGGTGCGTTGCAGCGCTATGAACCCCTGCCCTCGCTGATTGCCGAGCGCCCGAGCCTGGTTGCTCTCCTGAAATCCCCGACAGACCCTGAACTTTTAAAGCGGGTCAACGAAGACCTCCGGCTCTCTGCGTACCGGCTGAAGGCTTCAGATGTCTATGTGATGGATGTCTCCGGCATAACGCTCGCTGCCAGTAGCTATCAAAAGGAGCTGTCGTTTGTAGGGCGAAGCTTTGCTTACCGGCCCTACTTTACGCAGGCACTTGAAGGCGGAACCGGCCGCTTCTTTGCACTTGGTACAACATCCGGGGAACGTGGATACTTTTTCGCGGCTCCCATTGAAGACAATGAGCGTGTCATAGGCGTGGTCGCCGTCAAGTTTACAGTTGATGGGTTTGAACAAGCCTGGCGCAACGCAGATCATCAGATCATCGTGTCTGACCTGCGTGGTGTCGTCTTCATGGCGAGCCGGCCGGATTGGCATTTCCGCACCCTACGTCCGCTGACAAGAACCGAAATCGCTGAAATTCAGGCGAACCGGCAATACCCGGCGGATGGGCTTCTTCCCCTTGTCAACACGGTAAAGCCACTCACGGAGGATCTCAATCTCATCAAGATTGAGGATGAACCAAGTGGCTACCGCTATATCAGCAGCTCGGAATACATCTCTGACGCCGGGTGGAATGTACGGATCCTGGTTTCCGCCACCAGAGCAAGAACACAGGCCTTTGCGGCGGTTTTGATCCTTGTCCTCGGGATCATGCTGATTGGATTGGCCGTCGCCTTTTATATCCAGCGGCGCGCGCAACTTCTTGAACGGCTGCTGACCCAGCAGGCAGCACAGGAACAGCTCGAAGTCCGGGTGGAAGAACGGACCGCTGATCTCAACCGGACAAATGCACAGCTTTTGGAAGAAGTTGCCGAACGAAAGGCAGCTGAAACCAGGCTGCGGAAAACCCAGACAGAATTGGTGCAAGCGGGTAAGCTGGCAGCGCTTGGTCAGATGTCCGCAGCGCTCAGCCATGAGTTCAACCAACCGCTTGCCGCGGTAAAGTCTTACGCGGAAAACGCTTTGAAGCTTCTTGAAAGGAACAGGACACCTGAAACCCGGGAAAACATCAGCCGTATCTCTGAAATGACAGATCGGATGGCGTCAATCTCGAAGCATTTGCGCAACTTTGCACGCCGTCCGATGGAAAAGGTCCGGCCGGTCCCTCTGGTACAGATCGTCAATGACGCGATTGGTCTCCTTCAACCAAGGCTCCGGGGGAGCGGCGCAAAGCTCAATTTCGCTCAGCCGGATGAAGAGGTCTGGGTCATGGGCGGACATATCCGCCTGCAACAGGTTGTGGTCAATCTCCTGACGAATGCACTTGATGCCATGAAAGATCGGCAACCCGTCCAAATCGATATTGGCCTTCGAACAGATGCCGACACTTGTGTACTGTCGGTCCGGGATTACGGCGCCGGGGTTTCGGAAGAGGAAATGGGCCAGGTTTTTGATCCCTTTTTTACAACTAAGCAGCCGGGCGAAGGCATGGGGTTGGGCCTTTCAATTTCATACAACATCGTCAAGGATTTCGGAGGAACGCTCCGGGTTTCCAATCATGATGAGGGCGGCGCCGTGTTTTCGATTGATCTCCTTCTGGCTGACGAGACCGCCAACGAAAACCAGGAAATCCGCGCGCAGGAAACAGCCGCCGAATGAGTGCTCAAAAAATACTCTTTGTCGATGACGAAGAACATCTGCGTTTCACCGCCAAACAAAGCCTGGAGCTGGAAGGCCTTGAGGTTGAGTGTTTCCCCAATGCCGACCAAGTGCTGCAGCACGTAACACGCGACTTTCGCGGTATTCTCGTGACCGACATTCGTTTACCGGGAACCGATGGGCTGACTTTGATGCGCAAGGTCTTGGAAATCGATCCGAGTTTTCCGGTTATTCTGGTGACCGGCCACGGCGATGTCGAACTCGCCGTCAGCTCGATGCGTGACGGAGCCTATGATTTCATTGAAAAGCCGTTCCCCCCGAGCCGCCTGGTCGAAACCGTGCGCCGCGCACTGGACAAACGCCGTTTGACCGTCGAAGTCCGGTCGCTTCGCCGGGAGGTTGGCGCGCGGGATGCCGTCGAAGGGGTTTTGCACGGTCGCAGCCCGGTTATGCGCGCCTTGAGAGATCAAGTTAGCGCTGTTGCGGCTGCCGATGTGGATCTGTTGATTACTGGCGATACCGGTGTCGGCAAGGAAGTCGCCAGCCGGGCAATCCACGAAGCCAGTTCGCGTGCATCCATGCCGTTTGTTCACATCAATTGCGGTGCGCTTCCTGCAAATCTTGTTGAAAGCGAACTTTTCGGCCATGAGGCAGGAGCCTTCCAGGGAGCCATGCGGGCCCGAACCGGGCGCTTTGAGGCCGCCCGCGGCGGGACGGTTCTTCTGGATGAGATCGACAGTCTGTCACTCCCGCTGCAGACAAAACTCCTGCATGCCATCCAAAACCGGGTGGTCACACGGCTCGGGTCAAATGAACCGGTGGAACTGGATGTCCGTTTCATAGCAGCCACCAAGAAGGATCTTGTTGCGGAAGCGGCCGCCGACCGATTCCGGTCCGATCTCCTCTACCGGCTCAATGTTGTGACGGTTACCGTGCCACCTCTCAGTGCCCGCCGGGAAGATATCCCGCTCCTGTTTTCCAAACTAGTCTCAGACGCGGCAACCCGCTTCAAGCGAGAACTGCCCGAAATACCGGATAGTGTTTTGGCCAAAGTCGTCAGTCAGGACTGGCCAGGAAATGTTCGCGAACTGCGCAACGCCGCCGATCGGTTTGTTCTGGGGCTCGCCTCTGGCATTGATCATGGCGACGATGAACACCAAGACCTCGGTCTTGCTGATCACATGGCCCAACATGAAAAGGCTTTGATCGCGGCAACGCTTGCGGCCCATGGTGGCAGCATCAAGGAGACTTATGAGGCGCTCAAGATTTCGAGAAAGGCGCTTTATGAGAAGATGCAGAAGCATGATCTCTCCCGGAAAGCCTATTCTGAAGAAATCTAAATTTTGATCTGACTCCAAGATGTGTCACCTATTCGGGACACGACTTGACCGCTTTGTCACCGTCTCCACCCAAATACCCCCTTCCCTAAAGACAAACTTCATTTCTTGGGGCGCGCAAGCTTGCCTTTTTATCCGTTCGCACTTGATTACAGGGCGGCACGCTTTGGGAGGAGCGCAGGTCCAGTTCAATTTGGTCAGCAGGAATCCGCAAAAACTCCGTGCCCGTTCCGCTCGGAACAATAATCTTTGGAGGAACTCATGAAATTCACCATGATCACTGGCGCGGTTGCAATCGCAGCTATGACCGCGACGTCCGCTTTTGCTCAGGATGAGGATCGCACTGGCTGGCCTGAAAGCTTCACCGTTGGCACCGCTTCTCAGGGCGGCACCTACTTCGCTTACGGTTCTGGCTGGGCAAACCTGGTTGCAGAAGAACTCGGCATTTCCGGCGGCGGTGAAGTCACCGGCGGCCCGATGCAGAACATGGCTCTGGTTCATACCGGTGACGCACAGTTCGGCATGACCACCATGGGCCCGGCAGCAGAATCGCTCGGCGGCACCAACCCGATCGCACCGGGCCTGCAGATGACCAACGCCTGCGCCATGTTCCCGATGTATCAGACCCCGTTCTCAATCACGGCTCTGTCTTCCTCCGGCATTACGTCGATTGCGGACATTCCGGATGGCGCAAAGATCGGCTTCGGCCCGGCGGGTTCCACGTCCGACACCTATTTCCCGCGCATGATGGAAGAGCTTGGCGTGAATTTTGAGCGCCGCAACGGCGGGTGGTCCGACCTTGGCGGCCAGCTTCAGGATGGTCTTCTGGACGTGATTGCATTCGCAGCAGGCGTTCCGGTTCCGGCCGTTAGCCAACTCGAAGTCCAGACCGACATCAACATCATCGAGTTCACCGAAGAAGAGCGTGCGAAGATCCTGGAAGCCTTCCCGGTTTCAGAGTTCGCAATTGCTTCTGACACCTACACGACTTTGGAAAACGACGCGCGTTCAGTGTCCATGTGGAACTTCGCTGTCGCCAACTGCGACCTGCCGGCGTCCTTCGTCAAGGCAGCAGTCAACGTCGTCATGTCCGACAACGACCGTATGGTGAACATCCACAAGGCTGCACGTTCCACGCTGCCTGAAAACTGGACCAAGAACACAGTTCTGAAGTGGCACCCGGGTGCAGCTGAGTGGTTCACGGAAAATGCTGGTGCCGACATTCCGGCCGACATGATCCACGGCAACTAAGACTGTCTTCATAAAAACCAAAGGAGGGCCGCGGGACTTGCGCGGCCCTTACTTCAACGACAAGATAAACTCTGGCTGACGCAGCTGGAGGCGCGGGGGACCATGACCGACAAGACAACACCAGCCGAAGACGACGATCATCTGATCGCGCACGGCGTCGATGAGGAACCGGTTGAGGTAAACCGGCGCCTGTTTGAGGGTAAATCCCTCATGTTCATTACGTCCTTCGCTGCGCTTTATGCCGCATTTCACATGGCGGCCTTGAACGGCCTCTCGATCTCCGAATGGACCGGGATTGTTATCCCGTTCCTGCCGACGTTCCCGATGGAAACCTGGAACTTCCGCATCGTGCACGTCGCCGGTGCGCTCGCGCTTGGGTTTCTTTTGTTTGCCGGCCGGATTGATTTTCCTGAAAAGGGTCAGGAAACACCAGTCCTTGGCTATGTCGCTTATGCCTTGATGATCCCTGCCCTGTTCTCGCTCGGCATGGCCTTCTCCTTCGCCGCTGAAATTTCCAATGGCAAGATGTGGAATGGCATTGATGAAGGCATCAAGTTCAGCGAAACCTACCTTTTCGGCCTGCCACTGATCGTGGCCACAGCCGGTGGCATCATCCTCTCCTGGTTCCATCAACGCGTCCGGTCAGGGTTCGCGGCGCCGGATGTCGTGCTCGCAGTTTGTGGGGCAGCTGTAGCCGCCTACCTGATCACGATCTACGGCACCTTGATGCGGAATTCGACCGGCACACCGTTTGCACCGATCGGCATTTCGATCGCAGCGGTTGCCGGCACCGCGCTCATCATGGAGTTGACCCGGCGCGTCGCCGGTATGGCCCTTGTGGTGATCGCCGCTGTTTTTCTCGGCTACGTCTTCATCGGAGACAAACTGCCAGGCTTCCTGAATTCACCGCCAATTACCTGGCAGCGGTTCTTCAGCCAGGTTTATACGGACGCCGGTATCCTCGGCCCGACGACCGCTGTTTCGTCGACCTACATCATTCTCTTCATCATTTTCGCAGCCTTCCTGCAGGCCTCCAAAGTGGGCGACTACTTCGTCAACTTCGCTTTCGCAGCCGCAGGCCGCGCCCGCGGCGGTCCGGCAAAGGTTGCGATCTTTGCGTCCGGTCTGATGGGGATGATCAACGGAACGTCCGCAGGGAACGTGGTTTCCACCGGCTCCCTGACCATTCCGCTGATGAAGAAGGTCGGCTACCACCGCAAGACCGCAGGCGCTGTTGAAGCGGCTGCCTCAACCGGTGGTCAGATCATGCCGCCGATCATGGGCGCAGGCGCGTTCATCATGGCGGAAATCACCGGCATTCCTTACACGGAAATCACTATAGCCGCCCTGATCCCGGCCGTGCTTTACTTCGTTTCGGTCTACTTCATGGTCGACTTCGAAGCTGCCAAACTCGGCATGCGCGGGATGAAATCTGAAGAACTGCCGAAGTTCGCTCAGATGGTTAAACAGGTTTATCTGTTCATCCCGATCATCATCCTGATCTACGCCCTCTTCATGGGCTACTCGGTGATCCGCGCGGGCGCTCTGGCAACCATTTCAGCGGCCGTCGTATCGTGGCTTACACCGTACAGAATGGGGCCAAGATCCATCTTCAGGGCCTTTGAGATCGCCGGAACAATGTCGGTGCAAATCATCGCCGTGTGTGCCTGCGCAGGTATCATCGTGGGTGTGATCTCATTGACTGGTGTTGGCGCGCGCTTCTCAGCGCTCCTCCTGAGCCTTGCAGATACCAGCCAGCTGTTGGCGCTGTTCTTTGCAATGTGTATCTCGATCCTGCTCGGGATGGGCATGCCGACGACAGCCGCCTATGCGGTGGCCGCATCCGTTGTGGCGC
Organism: Roseibium sp. MMSF_3247; assembly: GCF_030733765.1. Classification (NCBI taxonomy): domain Bacteria; kingdom Pseudomonadati; phylum Pseudomonadota; class Alphaproteobacteria; order Hyphomicrobiales; family Stappiaceae; genus Roseibium; species Roseibium sp. MMSF_3247. Next base: position 988,375 of record NZ_JASHII010000002.1, on the reverse strand, counting down.
CGGGACTTGTTCAACTCGGCATTCCGCTTCTGACCGCGCACTTCTTCGTGTTCTATTTTGCGGTTCTCTCGGCGATCACGCCGCCCGTGGCGCTGGCCAGTTACGCGGCAGCCGGGATATCGGGGGCAAACCCGATGGAGACCTCGGTCGCGTCGTTCAAAATTGGCATCGCAGCCTTCATCGTACCGTTCATGTTCTTCTACAATTCCGCGTTGTTGATGGATGGCTCGGTGCTGGATATCGGTCGCGCGGCTCTGACAGCGGTCGTTGGCGTGTTCCTGTTGTCGTCGGCTGTTCAAGGCTGGTTTCTGGGAGCGGTAGCGGCCTGGTTCCTGCGCATTGGTCTGACCGCTGCGGCTCTCCTGATGATTGAGGGCGGGCTCATCTCCGACCTTATTGGTGTCGGGATCGCAGCAGCTGTGTTCGCCGTACAGCGGATCTTTCATCCAAAACCGGATGCAGCGATTCCGGTCCGCGGCGCGGATTAACGGATGAGGCGTAAAGCCAAATTCTGAACGCCCAACTCAACACAAAAGCCCGGCCAATTTGGTCGGGCTTTTTTAGTTTGTGCCCGCCCTATCTGACGGATCAACCTTCGGTTAGAGTTGCAAGACGCAGATACCAATCCAATTTCGTATAGGGTCATTCAATGCGTTCCAGAGCCACTGTTTTTTCTAGCGTTTTTGTTCTTGTCTCTGTGGCGTTGGCGGCGCCTGCGCTGGCGCATACTGGTCATGGATATGGTGGCGGGTTCATCAGCGGGTTTGCGCATCCAATCCTCGGGTGGGATCATGTGGCGGCGATGGTGGCCGTTGGATTGTGGGGCGTCTTCCTCGGGTCGCCCTCGATCTGGATTCTGCCGATCGTCTTCCCGCTGGTGATGGCCTTTGGAGCCGTACTTGGCATTCTCGGTGTTCCGATCCCTGCCGTTGAAACCGGGATAGCCCTTTCAGCTGTCGTCTTGGGCCTCATGATCGCGCTGGCAGTTCGAGCGCCGATCTGGGTCTCAACTGTTATCGTCGGGCTGTTCGCAATCTTCCATGGCTATGCCCACGGAACGGAACTGCCCGTCTCCGCCAATGTCTTTGCCTATGCGATCGGGTTCGTCCTTGCGACCGGCATGCTGCACATGATCGGGATCGCATTCGGTCTTCTCGTCAAATGGCCGGCGGGCCGGATCGCTGTTCGCAGTGCCGGCGGTGTCATATCCCTGGCGGGCGTCGCCTTTCTGGTGGGTGCTGTCTGAGAATGCGGGCAGCCGGACTTGGTCTTGGAATTGTTTTGGTCTCAACCGGGGCAGTGCAAGCCCATAGCCCGGTTCCAGGGATTGAAGGCTTTTATGTTGGCTTGCTGCATCCCTTCTCATCACCCGCACAGATCCTTTTGATCCTCAGTGCGGGCCTTTTGATCGGCGGGTTTCCAAGGGACAGGGTGCGCTGGTTGCTGGCAGCCTTTCTCGGCTGTTCCTTCGCCGGTCTGTTCTGGTCCGGCGGTGAAGTGTCAGACGCGCTGGCCTACACCGTCGCCATCGCAACCAGTGCCTTGGCAGCGGCCTCCGCCAACCGGATTTTTCCTGCCGCTGCTATATGTGTTGCAATCGCGGGCCTTCTTCTCGGGACAATGTCTGTGCCCGATGGAGGACTTTGGTGGGATAGTTTCGTGACGATGACCGGTTCCTTGGCGGGGCTCAATATCTTGATGCTCTATCTGTCCGGATGTGTCGTCGTGCTCAATGAACGGGTTCAATGGGCCATGCTGCCGGTCGCATTCCGGATTGCAGCTGCCTGGATTGCTGCTGTTTCATCCATGATGCTGGCGATACAGTTTGCACCAGATTCCTCTGCGCCAGCGCTCTAAGGAAGACGTATGACCTCACAAGCATCTGCCGAAATGCCTCAAGAAGACAAACCACCTAAAGCCTCGCTTCTACGGCGGTTTCTCCGCGAACCGTTATTGCATTTCGTCCTTCTGGCAGCTGGTCTCTTTGTTGCGCAAGGCATCATTGGCGGAGATGAGCGGGAGGTGATCGTTGTTGATGCGGAAGCCCAAAGATATCTCTTTTCCCAGGAAGAGGACCTCCGCCTTCGACCGTTGGGCGATGACGACAAGCAGCGCATTGTCGACGCTTTCATCGAGGAGGAAATCCTCGTGCGGGAAGCAAAAGCCCGTGGGTTCACCGACAGCTCCCGGGTTCGGGCGTTGCTTTTGCAAAACATGCGCTTTTTTATTGGAAGCGACATACCCGAACCGTCCGAAGACGACTTGCGCGCCCATTTTGAGGCCAACCTGGACGCCTTTACCAGTCCGCCGAGCCTCGATCTGAACCATGTCATGTTCTCAGACCCGGATACTGTGCCAGAGGGAATTCTGGATGTGCTCAATCAGGCCGAAGATCCTTCCACTCTCGGGGACTTTGATACCCGGCTCGGGTACCGTTTGCGGTTTATTGATCAACGCCGGCTTGTAGGCCTCTTTGGCACCGAACCTGCCAAGGACTTGCTCTCGGTCAGCGAAGACGACCAGGACTGGCGCGGTCCTTATATATCCCCAACGGGGTCCGTTCATTTTCTTCGCGTGATCAACCGGAACCCGCCGCGCACGCCAACTTATGAATTGGCCCAAGACTGGATTTCAACGCATTGGTTGTCGGCAAAATCCAACGAGCTGCTCGATGCAGCGCTGGACGACATGCGGCAGAACTATCTTGTTGTGGTCGAGCCGGTTAAGGGCGGGCCGAATGACTAAGGCACACCCGATTGCCGCGCTTGTGTTGGTGGTATTGGCGGCTTGGTTGTGGCCCGCATCGGCATCAGCACACTCGCTGGGTGTCGATAAAGCCGAGCTGATCGAAACAGCTCCAGGTACTTATCAGCTCCTCTCAAAGGTTCCACAGCGCCTTTCCAGTGCGATCACGACACCCATCTTGCCGGACCGGTGCGCCTTTGAGGAATCGCCGCGCGGAGAACGTGGGTCTTATCTGGTGCTGTTCCGATTCACTTGCGAAACAGCTCTGACGTCTGACGACCAGCTCGTCCTCCCATGGAAACGCGATGGCGCTTTGCTGACCGTGCGCTGGTTCGAGCAAGAGCCCCTCACCAGGCTCGCCTCACGCCAGGGCGATGCCATTGTTGTTGATCTTGAGGAGTATCTTGCCGGGTCCGGATCCATCGTGAAGGCAGCCTCCCGGTACACGAAGCTCGGGTTTGAGCACATCCTCGAAGGGCTGGACCATCTTCTGTTTGTGTTCGCGCTGATGATTGTCGTGCGCAACGGTTGGCGTTTGGTCAAGACCATCACCGCCTTCACCATCGCGCACAGCATTACGCTGGCGCTGGCAACGCTCGGCTATGTCAACCTGCCGTCCGCGCCGGTCGAGGCCACGATTGCCCTGTCAATCGTTTTTCTGTGTGTCGAGATCGTCCATGCGGCCCGTGGCCGGATCAGTTTGACCTACCGGTATCCCTGGATCGTTGCCTTTGCCTTCGGCCTTTTGCATGGCCTCGGGTTCGCCGGTGCGCTCTCGGAAATCGGCCTGCCGCCAAATGAGATCCCGATCGCCCTTTTGTTCTTCAACATTGGCGTGGAGCTGGGGCAACTGGCCTTTGTGTTCGTGATCTTGATCGCGCTCAACCTGCTCACGGCCCTCCGCTTCGGATTTCCAAGATGGGCGGAGCTTGTTCCAACCTATGTGATCGGAACGCTTGCGATGTACTGGACCCTGGAGCGAACAGCGGCGATTGGCGGTCTTTGAGTGCCCGCGCCCAGAATCACATCAGCATCCGCGCAAGATTTGGTTGTTCGGAAAAGAAAAGGGCATTCAAATCGTCGATCGCCATGGGGCCGCCGAAGAGATACCCCTGCCCCAGTTCACAGCCAAGCGCGGTCAGCATATCACGCTGTTCGATCGTCTCAATCCCTTCGATGAGCGCCGTGGACTCAAGTGTCTTCACCATGGTCAAGGCCATCGCTATCAGGCCATGCCCCGCGTCACCGTCCCGCAGGATCTTCGTCAGAGACGTGTCGATTTTCACTTCATCCCATTTGTATTGAAGAATGCCGGACAAGGCGGAGGTTGGCGTACCAAAGTTGTCCAAGGATAGGGTGACACCCAGTGAACGCAGATCCTCAAGGCAACCATGGACACGGTCGAACGTGTTAAGGAGCCGGCCTGCTGCGACCTCTACCTTCAGCCGCTTGGCGGGGAGGCCCGTGCTGCTCAGGCAATCTTCGATCATCGGGGCAACATCCCCATGGAGCATGTGCGGCACAGACAGATTGACCGCCAGATCCACGTCCCCGGGCAGCAGCTGTACCTGAGCACAGGCCGTTTCAATAATTTTGCGTTCCAATGGGATGATCAAGCCGTTCTGCTCGGCGATCGGAATCACCTCTGCAGGTGCAATCCAGCCGAGCTGTGGATGATACCAGCGGGCCAAGGCCTCAATCCCAACGATTTGACCGGTCTTCATGTTAAACTGCGGCTGAAAATGCGGCAGGCAATCTTCCTGTTCAAGTGCCTGAAGCAATGCGCGAGAAATGCCGGATTGCCGCTCCGCAACCGCTCGCAAAGGCGGTTTGTATGTTCCGACATCCCGGCGGCCTGTCCTTATTTCCTCCGAAACAGCCAACAATGCGTTTTGCAGCCCCGCGCCCGGGTCACGTTCTTCCTGGTCTATAAATGCGATCCCCGCGACACTGTTTACTGGATAGATACCGGAGCGAATTGCCACTGGCCTGTGAATATGGTCGCGCAGCCGATTGGTGATCTCTAAGGCTGTTGTTCCACTCTCGTGATCCATCTTCATGGCAACGAAGAATCCGCTCCCACTTGCCCGCGCAAGACATCCTGGCTCGGGCCCAAGATTGATCTGATGTTGGATCCGTTCGGCAATGGCCGCGAGAATGGAATTCCGATCAGTCTCGCTTGCAGATCCGGATCCAGTCCAGGGCATAACCAGATCAAAATAAAGCACGACCAAATCCTGGTCGTCGCGACGCTTGGACTGCAGTTCCTCGATTTTCTCGATCAAGACCTTTTGTGTCATCAGCCCCGTGGCCGGATCGTGCCTCAACTCGGCGGCTGCACGGGCGAGATTGAACCCGTGGCGTTTTCTTTCATTGGCAAAGTACCGCAATCTCCGGAATAACAAGAAAACCCAGGCACTGAGACTTGCAATCAATCCAGCGCCAAGAAGCGATTGAATACGGGCTTGGCGATTAAGAGCCGCGTTGCTTTCTTGAGCAATTGACGACATACGGTTTTCGGCCAAATGCCGGACTTGGTTCAACGACGTTCCGATCTGGTGGACTTTTGCCAGCGCCTGTTCAATCGAGCTTCTGTTGTCCAGATTGGAGATCAGAGGTTCAATTGACCCTGCCATCTCTTTAGCGTCCGCAAGCCTGCGCGTTATGAGAGACGCTTGCGGACCAAGTTCCAGCAACGGGTTCACGTGCCAGGAATTCAGGGCGTTTTGAAAGCGGACGAAAGCTCTGGCGACTCGGGCTTGATACTCGAAGTCGGAGTTGTAAAGCGCACTCGTCAAAAGGCTCTCCAGCCGATGCGTGTTGAGCAGGCTGGAAGACGTAATGAGCGCTTGCAGAGCGTCGTCCTTTGCCTTCGCATCCTGCCGTTTTTGGACCATCTCGACTGCGCTGATCGACAGAGCAAACGTCATTGCGATCACGACCAATGGAAGAATATATCGGCTATAACCAGGCCGGCCCGTCATGCTAACTGTCCTACAAAACTTACGTGTATTCAGGCAGAACAACGCTGGTACGCGGCCGGGAGAAAGAGTCTCACCATCCCGGGTGCAGTCCTGGTGGAAGCCAGGCAGCGAATTTCCAAGCGTCGTTTGAGAGACAATGAGCGCAGACAGTTAACTGCACTTGAATCCATTAAATGGCATTTTCTTCACCAAGGATATTATCCCTGACAAAACGCGGTACTACTAATGGCGTGTTAAACCGATCATAGAAAATCCGACCGCCCCTTCCGGAGACGTTGATGCCGCATTCTCAAAACCGCCTGTCCGGTTGGATGATGTCCAACATGTCCACGTTTGCTGCAATTGTAGCAATCAGCGCGTTTGGTGCATCGCTGACCCCATCTTTGATGCCACGCGACCCCTTGGTGCAAAGCCTCTTGTCAGGAATTGTTGCAAGCCTGGGTTATGAAGCAGCTCTTCTTGTCCGGGCAACCTGGCGCTACATGGAAATACCGTGGCTTAAGGGGCGCTTGCGAACAGTCTGGGTTATCGGTGGCTTGGCCGCGTGTGCCGGTATTCTTGCCTATTCCCTTTCAAGAGCAGCAAACTGGCAAAATGCTACCCGCGAAGCCGTTGGACTGGAGCCACTGGAAAGCGCCGCACCATTCTTCATCCTAGGGGTATCCCTCGGCGTTTTTCTGGTTCTGTGGCTGATTTTCAGAGCGCTTGGGATCGCCCGCCGCCGGGTGGAGCGGATATTGGATCGTTTTGTGCCGCGTCGTGTCGGCATCGTGGTCTCAATTGCAGCTGTCGGCTGGCTCTTTTGGGCGTTGGTGGATGGCGCATTGATCCGCAACGCGTTCAAAGCAGCAGACGCGTCCTTCATGGCTGCAGACCTTCTCATAGAGCCGGATATTGAACAGCCATCCGATCCGGAAAAGACAGGAAGTTCAGCGTCCCTCATCCGCTGGAAGGAAATGGGGCGGCACGGCCGGGCTTTTGTTGCAACGGCCCCCTCATCAGATGAAATCGGGGAATTCTTTGAGGGTCCGGTTCAAAACCCGATCCGGATTTATGTCGGCCGGTTGTCTGCCGAGACGGCGGAAGAACGGGCCGAAATCGCGTTGGAAGAATTGAAGCGCGTGGATGCCTTCTCGCGCTCAACTCTTGTTGTCGCCGTCCCGGTTGGAAGTGGGTGGATGGATCCGGGCGCTCATGACACACTAGACTTCATGCTTGGCGGAGATGTGGCGACGGTCGCCGCGCAATACTCGTATCTCACCAGTGTTTTGTCGCTGCTCGCACATCCGGACTATGGCGTTGATCAAGCACGCGTTCTTTTTGAGAAAGTCTATGACCATTGGACAACGTTGCCGAAAGACAACCGGCCAAAGTTTTATGTGCATGGTCTGAGCCAAGGGGCTTTCAACTCTCAAGCCACGATCCCTTTGTTCGACATGCTGGGAGACCCCATCCAGGGAGCGATGTGGGCCGGGTCCCCGTTTTTCTCAAAATTCTGGTCAGAAGTTCGCGATCATCGAAACCCGGACAGCCCCGCCTGGCGGCCCACCTATGGCAACGGGTCTCTGATCCGGGTCTTGGACCAGTATGGGGGACTTGAAGGTGAATTTACGCCTTGGGGCCCGATCCGAATGGTGTTTCTCAATTATGGCAGCGATCCGATTGTGAACTTCACCTATGACAGTTCCATCTTTGAGCCCGGCTGGCTGTCACCTCCACGCGCTCCGGATGTTACGCCTCAACTCAGGTGGTTTCCCGTCGTCACCATGCTGCAGCTCGCGCTTGATTCAGCGTTTTCGCTTAATGTCTCGGGCTTTGGTCATTATTACATTGCTCGGGACTACATCGACGCCTGGGCCGCGGCCGTTGATCCAGAAGGATGGAATACTGACCGTGCAGACCGCCTCAAGGAAATCTTCGTCAAACGCGGTGGGTCGTTCTAGCTTGGAAAGACAGCTGCCTCAGATCTTTTGACCCAGCAGGCGGTCCAACCCACGTTTAACATCTTCCCGGATCGGATCGGCCGCATCCAATATGGCCTCAACTTCGAAGAAATCCATCGTTTGGAAATGACCGATTGCCGGTTCCAGGAGAAGATCCGGCTGGGCGCAACTCAACTTCGCTGCAACGAGGGAATGAAGCGTGATTGAAAACGAGCCGATCCAGGTTTCCATACCGCTTGGCAGACCATCGATCGCAGAGAAATCGGCCCCGGTCACATCAACGGCCATCACGGGATAATCCGTGTCTTCGAACACGTCAAAAGGCGTCGGGTTGACGAAGCCGCCATCAATCAAGACGCGCCCATCAATCTGGACTGGCGTCAGCAGCATGGGCAGCGCTGACGAGGCTGCTATTGCGGGTAGAAACGCACCTTCAGTTAGTACCGCCTGGGATTGGCGATGAAAATCCGTTGCGACGACTTTCATCGGGATTTGTAAATCTTCAAAGTTCTCCGCCAGCCCGTCCGGAAACAGCGTCTCGAACAAAACCAACGGGTCAATGATCGACGGGCGCATCATATTCAAAAGCGATCCCCAGGTCCGGCCATCAGTCAAAAACAGCTTTTGAAGCAATTGACCCTTTTGGGTGAAGAGATCGACCGTAAAGCTTCGGATGTCCTTGCCGCTCATGCCGCTTGCATAGTAGCCGCCGAGGATGGAGCCCATGGATGTTCCGGCGATCGCTTCCGGCTTCACCCCGAGATCATCCAGCGCTTCAAGAACGGGAATATGGGCAAACGCCTTGGCTGCGCCGCCGCCGAGGGCCAGGTGAAATCCGTCGGTGCGTTTTGTCGGATTTGCCGCGGTGTTTTCCGGTGTAACCTGTGAAGACGCGGCTTGGCCATTCGCGCCTGATGCAAGGATAGAGCTGCCGGTGACAATGGCTCCGGTCAAAAAACTGCGGCGTTCCATGCTGGATCCATTCCTTCTGTCGTGACAACACGCGCCCTGCGAGCTGTACATAGAATAGTTTGAGGCGGCTCAAGTCTATCGGAGAGTATGGGAAAACTGCCAGACCCCTCCGGTCAAGAAAAAGGCCGGGGAACAGGTGATTGCCTGTCTCCGGCCTAATCCTTGATTCGAGAGCCGGAAACTCCGGCTCTCAGAGGGCAGAATTACTGCGGCAGTTGGTCGTCAATGCCCTGAACGTACCAGTTCATGCCGAGGATCGCGCCGTCGTCGAGACGCACACCATCTTCAGCTGCAACGGTACCATCCTGCTTGGTGATCGGACCGGTGAACGGCTCCCAACCATCGACAATCTTGGCTTCCGTTGCTTTGGCCATTTCAACAACATCTGCTGGCAGATTGGTGTATGGGGCCATGACAACGTGTTTCTCTGCAAGGCCCTCCCAAGAGGAGTGGCTTTCCCATTTCCCGTCAAGAACGTCCTGAACGCGGTGGATGTAGTACGGCGCCCAGTCGTCAATGATGGCGGTGTACTGCGCGTCCGGGGCAAAGGCGACCATGTCGGATGCCTGGCCGAAGCCGTGAACGCCGCGCTCTTGAGCGACCTGAAGCGGTGCGGTGGAGTCGGTATGCTGTGTGATGATGTCAGCGCCTTGGTCGATCAACGCCTTGGCGGCATCGGCTTCCTTGCCTGGGTCAAACCAGGTGTTCACCCAAACTACCTTCAATTGGAAGTCCGGATTGACGGATTGTGCGCCCAACATGAACGCATTGATACCAGCGATAACTTCCGGGATCGGGAAGGAGGCGATGTAACCCGCTACGCCAGTCTTGGACTGTTTGGCCGCGACCTGACCGATGATGTACCGGCCCTGGTGGAATTTGGAGTTATAGGTCGCGACGTTGTCGGCGGTCTTGTAGCCCGTGGCGTGCTCGAACTTCACATCCGGGAACTTCTTGGCAACCTTGATGGTCGGGTTCATGTAGCCGAACGATGTCGTGAAGATGATGTTGCAGCCTTCCCGCGCGAAACGCTCAATGGCGCGCTCTGCATCCGGGCCTTCTGCAACACTTTCAAGAAACGCGGTTTCGACCTTGTCGCCGAAATGCTCTTCAACGGCCAAGCGGCCCTGGTCGTGCTGGTAGGTCCAACCGAAGTCACCGACCGGTCCGACGTAAACGAAACATGCCTTAACATCGGCTGCGTTTGCTGCGGTTCCTGCTGCGAGGAACGCAGCGGCAGCCACAGTTGCTTTCAATAGAGATTTCATCAGTTTGGTCCCCTCTGTTTGATCTCTCTTTGTGTACGATCTTTTTGCTTTGATCCAGCCCTGATCGCTGCAGGCTGAACCCGACCGGTAACGGGGAGGCGCTACCGGTCCGGAACAAATGGCTTGCCAAGGCAGGCCGGTGTATTGACGAGCGTCAGTCTGCGGTTTGCGGAGATGAGCACAAGTACTCCAATGGTCGCAAGATATGGCAGGCTGGACAGGAATTGCGATGGAACCCCAAGGCCGATTGCCTGGGCATGCAAATTCAGAACGCTGACCGCGCCGAACAGGTACGCTCCAATGATGACACGGAACGGCAACCAAGATGCAAACACCACCAAAGCAAGCGCAATCCAGCCGCGGCCGGCCGTCATGTTTTCCACCCACTGCGGTGTATATGCCAGCGACATGTAAGCGCCGGCCAAACCCGCACAGGCCCCGCCAAACAACACCGCCATGAACCGGATTTTCAGGACTGAATACCCCAACGCATGCGCGGATCCGTGATTGTCACCAACAGAGCGCAAGATCAGGCCGGCACGGGTTCGGAAGAGGAAGTAGGCCACCCCGATGACAAGTGCAAAGCCGATATAAACGATGGCATCCTGCTGGAAGAAGACCGGTCCAATGAACGGGATGTCCGACAAGATCGGGATGTAGAGTTCCGGGATCCGCAGACCTGGCACCCCGATATAGGCTTCTCCGATCATCCCGGAGAGCCCAAGACCAAGGATCGTCAGTGCAAGACCGGTTGCAACCTGATTGGCGACCAGAACCAGCACCAAAAAACCAAACAAGGCAGACATGGCCATACCGGCCGCGATTGCACCGATAACCCCGAGTGTTCCAGAGCCGGTCTGGTTAGCGACTGCAAATCCAATCACCGCCCCCATGATCATCATGCCTTCAACGCCCAGATTGAGGACGCCGGAGCGCTCCACCACCAATTCGCCAATTGCCGCAATAAGAAGCGGGGTTGCCGCCGTGATGACTGTAAGCAGAACAGCCTCAAACATGAGAAACCTCCCCGGCCGGATTGGCAGCACGGCGGGAGACCATGCGGATGCGATAAAGAATGAGCGTGTCGCAGGCGAGCACGTAGAACAGAAGCAATCCCTGGATCACGCTTGCAATCTTGTTGGAGACGCCTAGCCCGGACTGGACGCCCTCCCCGCCGATGTAGGACAAGGCAAGGACAAACCCGGCGATGATAATACCGATCGGGTTCAAGCGGCCCAGAAAGGCCACGATGATCGCCGTGAAGCCATAGCCCGGAGAAATGGACGGCAGAAGTTGGTTCAGGGACCCTGAGACGACCATGGTGCCGGCAAGGCCGGCCAACCCGCCTGCCAAGGCGAACGAGAAAATGGTCAACCCTTTTGCTGAGAACCCGGCAAAGCTGCCTGCGCGCGGGCTTTCGCCCATTACGCGGATTTCAAAGCCCTTGATGGTTTTTGCCAAAACGAGCGCGAGCACCAACGCCACAATGATGGTGATGGGCGTCGCCAGGCTCATCATTCCGCCAAAGACTTCCGGCAAGGTCGCAGCATCAGAAAAGATGCGCGATTCCGGGAAGTTGAAGCCATCCGGATCCCGCCAGGGACCGCGAACGAGATAATCCAGCAGAAGCCCGGCCACATAAACCAGCATGAGGCTTGTGAGGATCTCATTGGTGTTGAACCGGGTCTTTAACAGCGCCGGGATCATCGCCCAAAGCGCGCCCCCGATCACACCGCAGATTAGCATCAGCGGCAGTGTCAGGCTGTTTTCAAAACTCGGGAACATGACCGGCAGGATGGAGCCGAACATTGCCCCCACTACGAACTGTCCTTCGGCGCCGATGTTCCAGTTGTTCGAGAGGTAACAAACCGCCAAACCGCAGCCGATCAGAATAAGCGGTGTTGCTTTTTCGATCGTTGCTTCCAGCGACCACTGTTCTGTCAAAGGTTCAATGAAGAACTTGTAGAGACCAAGGGCTGGATTGACGCCGGAAATGGCAAAGATGATCGCAGCGGACAGAGCTGTCAGGCCGACAGCAATCAGAGGCGACATCAGCGACATCAGTTCGCTGTGTTCCTTGCGTTTGACGAGTTCGATCCGCATCAAGCGACCTCCCCTTGTGTCTCGGCTCCACCTGCCATGAGAAGGCCAACCCGTTCGCGAGTCATATCCGCGGCCGGCTCTGGTTCAGACAGATAGCCTCTGGAGATCACCGCGATCTTGTCAGCAATTTCAAAGATTTCATCGAGATCCTGGCTGATCACCAGAACTGCAGAGCCGCTTCGGGCAAGATCAATGATCGCCTGACGGATCAGGGCAGCTGCCCCGGCGTCGACGCCCCATGTGGGTTGATTGATGATCAGGACGCCGGGTTGCCGGTCGAGTTCGCGACCGACAACAAACTTCTGGAGATTGCCACCTGACAGCGACCGAGCTTCTGGGTCATCATGCGACATACGGACATCAAATGCCTGTTTGATCCGCTGCTCCATTTCTCCGGCGTTGGCCGTGGACACCATCCCGCCATTGACCAGCTTGTCACCTGTGCTGTGCCGCGTGAGGACGATGTTCTGGGAGAGCTTCATGCCAGGAACGGCGCCATGACCGAGCCGCTCTTCGGGAACGAACGCGGCGTTTTTCTTCCGGCGCCAATTGATGCCCTTGGAGCCGCAGGGAACGCCATCCAGCAGGACCATGTTGGAACCAACGCGCATTTCACCAGAGATTGCGTCGAACAATTCCCCTTGCCCATTTCCAGCAACGCCCGCAATCGCCACAACTTCACCCGCACGGAGTTCCAGCGAAATGTTGTTCAACGCCGTTGCAAAGGGGGTGGCCGCAGGCGCGGACAACTTGTTCAACCCAAGCCGGCCATCTCCGATAGCCGGTTTTTGTGCTGCCGCGTTTACCGCGATCACTTCAGCGCCCACCATCATGCTGGCGAGTGTTGCTGGTGTTTCCTTCGTGGGATCACATTCATTGACGACCTGGCCGTGGCGCAAGATGGTCGCGTGATGGCAGATACGCTGAACTTCTTCCAAACGGTGGCTGATATAAAGGACAGCACAGCCTTCGGACGCCAACCGTTGCAGGGTCAGGAAAAGCTGATCCGCTTCCTGCGGCGTCAGGACAGACGTTGGCTCGTCCATGATGATCAAACGGGGTTCCTGAAGGAGACAGCGGACGATTTCGATCCTTTGGCGAATTCCGACAGGCAGATCGGCGACAATGTCACTGGGGTTCAGCGGGAGACCATACTCACGGGAAACCGTTTCGATCCGTTTGGCCAGATCTTTCATATTGCCTGGATTTGGAAGTGCGAGCGCAATGTTCTCGACCACATTCAGCGCCTCGAACAAGGAAAAGTGCTGGAACACCATCCCAATGCCGAGTTCGCGGGCAGCGGCAGGATTGTCTATCGCAACCTTTTGGCCATCCCACCAGATCTCGCCGCCATCCGGCTCGAGCGACCCGTAGAACATCTTGACAAGCGTAGACTTTCCCGCGCCGTTTTCACCAAGAAGAGCGTGAATCTCACCCTTGTTGATCGTCAGATCGACGGCGTCGTTGGCAAGGATATCGCCGAACCGCTTGGTCAGCCCTTGCGCGTCCAGCAACTTGTCTTTGCCGGATCTCGCGAACGGGGCAGCTGCCGTGTCCACTTCTGAATGGTTTTCTGTACCCACACTGTCCCCCGGTTGGATGCCGCCTTATTATTCATGTCTTATTTGTGTGCAAGCCTCCCGCTTGCAGCGGCTTGTTGATAACAGGCCTCGTCCCGGGCGATCAGGTCGACAACAATTCCAGCTGCGATCGCAGCCGGGTGTTTTGATTTTATCGTTGTCACCCCGACCGGGCAGACCATGGATGAAAGAACGCTTTCACTCAGACCGCGTGTTTTGAGACGTTTCAAAAACCGGGCCCGCTTGGTTCTGGAACCGATAACACCGCTGTATTTAAAGCGTTGAGCCAGAAGCGCACGGGCCATGATTTCTTCATCGAGGCCGTGTGAATGGGTCATGGCAAGAACGAAGGCACCATCCGGCGCATCCCCGAGTGCTTTTGCGGGGTCCGAAGTGCAGACCTTCGTGACATTGGCCGGGACGGCAGTTGGAAACTGATCCGCTCTGCTGTCGATCCAAACGATCGAAAACGGCAAGGGTGCCAGTGCCAGAACGAGGGCTTTTCCGACATGCCCGGCGCCGAAGAGATAGAGTGTCCGCCGTGTTTCGCCGAAATTTTCGATGAGCAGCTTTCTGCCGTTCTCCTCGACGATTTGAAATGCGTCTTCAGGCACTTGATCCACGAGTTCCCGTTCGAGAACGGAGCCGTTTTCAATGATCGCACGTGTTGCAAACTGAAGTTGTTTTTCTTCTTCCTGCGCTAGCCGTTCGGCAAATTCCAACTGTTCGTCGTTGAACACTTCGATCGCGATTTTGGCCCGGCCACCACAACACTGGCCGAGATCAGGCCCGAGAGAAACGGTTTTTAATTCGAAACCGGCCGTCTTTATGCTTGCAGCCTTTGCCGCCTGACGGATCACTTCAAATTCCAAAGTGCCGCCGCCGATTGTGCCGTAAAACCCGCCGTCCGGCCGTACGATCATCCGTGCGCCGGTTTCCCGCGGTGTCGATCCGCCAGTTTCAGCAACCGTGACGAGGGCGCAGGCGCCGCTGCTTTTCAGGCAGTTCGCGATGTGCCCCCAGACCTTCATGCCGAGACCTTTCGTGAGCGCAAATCCCTGACGGCCTTCATGATCGCTTCGGGCGTTGCCGGCGCATCAAGATTTGGAATTTGACCTGGCGCGATACTCGCCACCGCGTCATTGATGGCGCAGAAGACAGCGTTTGCCAGCATCACCGGTGGCTCACCGACCGCCTTGGACCGGTAGACAGTATCCTGAGGATTGCCGTTGCCGTTATAGAGACTGACGTTGAACTCCTCGGGAATGTCCGACGCCGTCGGGATCTTGTAAGTCGACGGGGCGTGGGTGCGCAGCCGGCCTTTTTCATCCCAGACAAGCTCTTCAGTGGTCAGCCAGCCCATGCCTTGCACAAACCCGCCCTCGATCTGGCCAAGATCAATCGCCGGGTTCAGCGAATGGCCGACATCGTGAAGGATATCGACCCGATCGACCGTCATTTCACCCGTCATGGTGTCGATTGTGACCTCAGCGCAAGCGCCGCCGAAGGCGAAGTAGTAAAACGGCCGGCCGGTTACACTTTCCCGGTCCCAGGTAATCCCGGGTGTCGCATAGAACCCGGCGTGAGACATCTGGATCCGCGCCATATGCGCCTGTTTGGCGACTTCCGCCAGAGTGAAACTCTGATCGCCAATAAGGACCTTGTTGTCCCCGAAATGAATAGCTTCAGGACTGCACTGGTGCTGCTCGCACAAGAACGAGATCAAGCGTCCCTTGATTTCCTGCGCTGCAAGTTTTGCAGCCATGGCATTCAAATCGGTCCCGGAGGACGCGGCTGTCGGGCCGGTATTGGGCACCTTGGAGGTGTTGGTTGCGGTGATCCGCACCTTATCCAGTGTCACGCCAAATTCTTCGGCGACGACCTGGGCAACCTTCTGGTAGAGCCCCTGCCCCATCTCGGTGCCGCCGTGGTTCAAATGAACCGAACCGTCGGTGTAAAGATGTACAAGCGCGCCTGCCTGATTAAGGTGTTTCAGCGTGAAGGAAATGCCAAATTTCACTGGCGTCAGGGCCAGCCCCTTCTTCAAGACGGCATTTACAGCATTGAAATCACGGACATCGTCCCGCCGGGACCAGTAATCAGAGGTTTCTTCTAGCTGGGCGATAAGATCATGCATCACCGCGTATTCTTCCACCGGCATACCGTAGGGTGTCAGATTGCGCTCGCCGTCATAAAAGTTCAGCTTGCGAATATCCAACGGATCCCGGCCGGTCTTGAAGGCAATCGCATCAATCATGCGCTCGGCAGCCAACATGCCTTGTGGCCCGCCAAACCCGCGGAACGCAGTGTTTGAACACGTGTCCGTTTTCAAGCGGCGGGACCGGATGGCCGCGTCTGGATAGAAATAGCTGGAATCCGCATGAAACAGCGTACGGTCGTTCACACCAAGGGACAGATCGACCGAGTAGCCGCACCGGGCCAGGAACTCCATATCAACCGCGCGGATCTTGCCCGTACCATCATGGCCAACGGTCCAGTCAACGCGGAAATCATGCCGTTTTCCGGTCATGATCATGTCATCATCCCGGTCAAGCCGAACCTTGCATGCCCGGCCCGTGGCGTGAGCGGCAAGCGCGGCCAAGCTCGCCCATTGGTTCGCCTGGGATTCCTTACCGCCAAAACCACCACCCATGCGCCGGACTTCCGCAGTGACCAAGGCATCCGGGACGCCAAGAACTTTTGCCACGGTGTGCTGCACTTCCGTCGGATGCTGGGTCGACGTATGAACCAGCATGCCGCCCGCTTCCTGCGGCACGGCCATGGCGATCTGGCCTTCCAGGTAAAAATGCTCCTGCCCGCCAATGCGGAAGGAGCCGGACAAGACCTCTTCTGCCGCTGTAATACCGGTTTCAGGGGATCCGCGCCGAAACTGATAGTCCGGCAGAACCATTGTTTCTGCAGCTTCCGCGTCTTCCTGCGTCAGGATTGGTGGGATCGGTGCGACCTCGATTTTGGCTTTCAGGGCGGCCTTACGAGCCTGATCCCGCGTCTCGGCAACAACAGCAAAGACAACCTGGCCGTAAAACAGGATTTCACCGTCTGCCAAAACCGGATCATCACCGAAACCGGATGAGCAATCATTGGTTCCCGGAATATCCTCAGATGTCAGCACGGCGACGACGCCGTCACTTGCGCTCACATCCGTCAGATCGATGGAGCTAATCTTGCCGCGGACCGCAGATCTCGCCCAGCCCGGAACGACATGCAGCGTACCAACGGCCTCCGTCAGATCATCAATATATGGCGCTGTACCTGTGACATGCATTTCTGCACTGTCATGGGGCAATGGTTTCCGCACGTGCTTTAGCGGGGCGGTCACTTTGCTCTGATCAAGCGGCGCGGTCATGATCTGCCTCCCGCTTTGCCAAAACCCGGACGCTTTCCGCCGCCGTTCCATCGGTTTCCATCAAGGCTTTCGCGAGCAAGGCCCGCGCCGTTTCCATGCGGTATTCCGCGCTTGCCCGCATATCCGTCAATGGCGTGAAGTCGGTGTTGAGTGCGTCAATGGCGGCCGCCCAGGTCGATGCATCCTCCAGGATCGCTCCTTTCAATGCCGCTTCTGCTCCACTGGCCCGCTTCGGTGTTCCCGCCATGCCGCCATAGGCGATCCGCGCGTCGATGATCCGGCCATCAACAATGGTAAACCGGAAGGCGGCCATGACGGATGAGATATCCTGGTCGAAGCGCTTTGAAATTTTGTAGCAGTGAAAGACCTGATTGGCGGAGGGGCGCGGAACAAACAGTCCGGTTACGAATTCCCCGGGAAGACTTTCCTGTTTACCGTAGTCGATGAAGAAGTCTTCCAATGCCAGAGCGCGATCAGTGTCTGCTGACTGAAGCTCCAAAGTTGCGCCAAGTGCAATGAGCGCTGGAGGCGAATCTCCGATCGGCGATCCGTTGGCGATATTGCCGCCAACCGTTCCGGACGCGCGAACCTGTTTGGACCCAATCCGCTTCCAGAGTTCGCCCAGATCCGGTGAGATCCGCGTCATCGCGGCCTCAGTTGCCGCAAAGGTCGCCGTCGCCCCCATCAAAATACCGGACTCGCTTTCCTCGACTCTGTCCAGGCCCTCGATCCGGCCGAGCCAGATGGTTTTAGGCAGATCGCGGAGGTGTTTTGTAATCCAGAGGCCGACATCGGTCGCGCCAGAGACCAGGGTGGCATCCGGATGCTGACCGTAAAGCGCTGCCAGGCCGTCCAAAGATGCCGGCGAGGAGAAAAACCGTTCACTGGTTCCGAGGAAGATATCCCGGCTGTCAGCGAGTTTCTTTAACTGCTCACGGGTTTCATTCGACCGCCAGGTGAACGCGTCATCTGCAACGTTGAAACAGGCTTCAAGCGCCGCATCAACGATGGGTCGATATCCTGTGCACCGGCAAAGGTTTCCGGCGAGCCATTCCGAGACCGTCTTGCGGGATTTTGCTTCACCCTCTGCGTGATACAGGGTGAATAGCGTCATGATGAAACCCGGTGTACAGAACCCGCATTGCGACCCGTGAAGATCCATCATGGCCTGCTGAACCGGGTGCAGTCTCTTGTCCTGAACAAGATCTTCCACGGTCACCAGTTCAGCGCCGTCGACCATACCCAAGAGTTGAATGCAGCTGTTCACAGGCTGATAAGTCAGCTTGCCATCTATGACCCGGCCAAGCGCGACGGTGCAGGCACCACAGTCACCTTCGCCGCAGCCTTCCTTGGTGCCGGTTTCCTTTCGGCGGAGCCGCAAATAGTCAAGAAGTGTCTCGGTCGGCCCGACATCGTGGAGCTCGACAATTTCACCGCCTTTGATGAACCGGATCGTGTCCCGCATCTCTCAACTCCCCCGATAAGTTGAATAGCCGAACGGCGAGAGCAACAACGGCACATGGTAGTGCGCGTTTGCGTCGGCGATTCCGAAGCGGATTGGAACGATATCCAGAAAGAGCGGATCCGGGAGGGTTTGATTGGTGCGTTTAAGATATTCACCTGCATGGAAGCGGAGCTCGTAGGTTCCGGTTTCAAACACATCGTCGGTGAGAATTGCACCGTCGACCCGGCCGTCATCGTTGGTCAAATGGCTTGAAATATGAGCCGGCGCATCGTTCGCAGACCAAAGCTCTATCTTGAGGCCCTTTGCAGGGACCCCCAAAGCAGTATCCAGAACGTGCGTTGTCAAACGCCCCATCAGTCTCTCCCTCTTGCGGCAGTGCCGCAAAATCCATCAGATTAAAAATGTGCCTGAAATAGACGCAGATCCAAAGCGCTCATTTGCGTACTTAATGATGCCTAATTGGCATCAATGGATGCTAGCCGCTCTTTCAAGGCGAACACTGCGTGATCAAAAAACATCGCCGGGGCCAATGCCAAGGCGCGCAAAGACGATGTTACCACACAAAGACGATCGGCCTGAAGAGGTTCATCTTTCAATGGCTTAAAGATCAGATGCCCGGCTTCAATATCTTCTTCGCAGCCGATCTGCGTTTGAAACCCAATAACGTTCTCATCCCGCGCCAGTGCCCGCATCAATTGCAAGGAATTCGCCTCAACATAGGTCATGGATGCGCCAGGAATCCGGCTCCGAATGACATCAATCCGGGCCCGGATCGACAAACCTTCTGCCGGCAAGGCAACCGGATAACGGAGACAATCGGCAAGACTCAGTCCGTTTTCGTCCGCCAGAGGATGGTCGGGCGCCATCACCGCGCCAATTACCAGGTCATGATGGAAGGCCGCGGTCAGGGTCGACATGTCGGGAGGGTCAAAGGTGAACCCGACATCCGCTTCGGCCGCTTCCACCTTCCGGGCCGCTTCCTGCGAAGAGGAAACCGAAACGTTGACATGGATGCCGGGATAAGTCCGGCGGAACGAACTGATCACCGCAGGTAAAAGCCGTTCGGCAACGCTTTCGACCGAGGCAATCGACACAGTGCCACGCCGCAAGCCCTTCAAGGCGTCCAACTCGGCGACCGTGCCCTCAAAGTCCGAGTAGGTCCGTCGGATGTGCGCCAGCAGCACCTCGCCCGCCTGGGACAACCGCATCCGCCGGCCTACGCGCTCAAAGAGCTGGAGCCCAAGCGCTTCTTCAAGCCACAGGATTTGCCGGTTGACTGCGGACGAAGCAACATTCAGCTCGCGCGACGCGGCCCGGATAGACCCAGCCTCGGCAGCGGCAAGAAAGTACCGCATCGCTGGGCTGTAAAGATTCCGGGCCAGCTCCTGTGCGCGCGCTGAACGCATTCTGAACCTTCCTTACGGGATCAGAACGGTCGTGCCGGTGGTTTTCCGGCCTTCCAGATCGGTATGCGCCTGGACCGCGTCGGCCAAACGGTACTCCTGGTTGACCGCGATCTTCACAATGCCTTTGGATACGACATCAAACAGATCGCCGGACGTCATCTCCAGCTGTTCGCGGGTCGCAATATAGCTAAAGAGCGTAGGCCGGGTTGCGAACAGCGATCCCTTTTGCGCAAGCAGTGCAAGATTGAAGTCCTGGATCGGGCCGGAGGACTGACCGAAGCTGACCCACAGCCCGCGAGGCTTCAAGCAATCCAGCGAACCCGGGTAGGTGTCCTTGCCAACAGAATCATAAACAACGTCGCAGCCCTTGCCGTTGGTGATTTCCTTGACGCGTTCGACGAAATTTTCGGTTCTATAGTTGATGACATGCTGGTAGCCGTTGGCCTTGGCCAGATCGACTTTGTCCTGTGACCCTGCAGTGCCAATCACCGTTGCCCCGAGATGGGCTGCCCATTGCCCGGCAATCAGGCCGACGCCCCCGGCTGCGGCATGAAACAGAAGGGTTGTCTCCGGGCCGACATTGAAGGTTTGGCGGAGCAAATACTGGGCCGTCATCCCCTTCAGCATCATGCCGGCCGCAGCCTTGTCATCAATTCCGTCAGGAACGACCACAAGGCGGTCCGCCGGAATGATCCGCTCTTGAGCATAGGCGCCAAGCGGACCGACATAGGCCACACGATCACCCGGCTTTATGTGGGACACGCCCTCACCGACTGTCTGAACAATACCGGCGCCTTCATTTCCTGGGATGAACGGCACCCCATCGGGTGCCGGATAAAGGCCGGACCGGAAATAGGTGTCGATGAAATTGAGGCCAATCGCCGTGTGCCGGATGCGCGCTTCACCGGGGCCCGGCTCGCCCACCTCTACATACTCCCAGGTTAAAACATCGGCGCTGCCTGTCTCATGCACGCGGATTGCCTGTACCATATCAACTCCCACAGATTTTCGTCATGATTGCACGCAAACAACTGGTGCAGATCCTTGCAAAGACCATATCCAGCCCGTCGCAACGATGCCAGCGCGAAACGAAGAACACACTGTTTACAGTGCATTAGAAGCTAGAGCCGGGAAAAGTTCCGGTTGAGTGACCGATCAATCCACGCGATCGATCAGCTGCTGAACCGCGGACACTGAGAAGAGGTAAAGGCTGGCACCTGTAAACAGGACAGCTGCCCAGGTGCTCAACACCATCCCATCCCAGATCGCGAGCGCAGCCAGCGCCATCCAAACAAGCGTGACTGGGAGGGTCAGCCAGCGCCAGCGTTTGACGCGGACCGGGTGAACAAACCGGATCGGCGCAAATGTGAGAACACAGCACACGATGACAGCGGCAATTGTGAAGGCTTCGGATGGCGACAGCACCATGAGACCGAACACCACCATATTCCAGCCTGCCGGGAAGCCCTTAAAGGAGCCGTCCGGCGTTTTCATGCCGTTGTCTGCAAAATAGAGCGCACCGGTGAACACAACGAGGCCGCCGCAGATCCAGTTCCACGGGCTTGAGAGCATCAGGCTCCAGGACAGTGCAAAGGCGGGCAAGAACACATAAGTGGCATAGTCGATGACAAAATCGAGGGACGCGCCCGACCAGCGCGGCAGGCGTTCCGCAATGTTGTACTTGCGCGCAAGTGGACCATCAATGCCGTCGACGAAAAGTGCCAGTCCAAGCCAGGCGAACATCTCGTCCCATTTGCCCTGTGCACCAGCGAGCAGCGCAATCAACGCAATCGGGGCTCCGGAAGCTGTCAGAATGTGGATCAAAAACAGCGCGGGTTCCGGCGCGACTTTGCCAGGCGTTACGTCCGTCACGGGCCTAGGTCCTCGTTTAAACAATAAAATCCGCGCGGAGTTGCATTTCTTTTTCCGTGGCGCGGCGGCTCCCAATTCTTCGCCCTGATAAGAGTGCTAAGGAGTCAACAGCTTCTATGTGTATTGCAAATCGATGACAGTGTGAACCGCAAAAGCAGAGAAACACTTCAAACTGCAATGTTTCTAAGAAGCGCCTTGGCCGAGAACCATTCCAAGCGCAAGCGCACCGCCCCACACCAGCAAAAATATCCCGATCCCGATTGGGAAAGCCCGGCTGGGAAATGTTTTTTCCAAAGCCATTACCGCGCCAAGCAATGCAATCCAAAGAATGTTCATCAACCCGACCGCAAACATCACCGTCATGACGGCCCAGCAGCAACCAAGGCAGATCCAACCCTGTGCCAGTCCCTCACGAAAAGCAGACTGGGTACTATAATCTGCTCGGTTCCGGGCAAAAGACCATCTGGGATACCAGCACCGTTCTAGACAGGCGCGCTTAGCCGGCGTGAATTGATACAGACCTGCGGCCAGCAAGATGGATGTCGTGAGCGCCATGCTGACCGGCGCCATCATGTCGGACAATGCACCTAGCTTGGACAAACCAACCTGCGCGGTAGTCGCAACAACCGCGTAGCCGATCCAGACAGCGAGATATCCAAACACAACTGCCACTGTTGCCGAAAAGACTGATTTTGTCTGAGTGCCCTCAATAGACACATACTGGTGAAAGGCTTTCACCATGGGCGTCGCGGACGGCAGCATCATGGCCAGTGCCATCATGGCCCACATCATAAAAATCTTGGCAATGTCGACACCCGTCAACGCAACGCTGGGCATGCCGAACGTTGCGCCGGCCGGCAAACAAAGGGCTGCAAGTGCTGCCCTGGCCTCTTCCGGCAAACCGCGCATGAAATTGAACTGATTGAACAGAATCATACCTGGGCCAGCTTCAGCCATGTCCATGCTTGGAACCATGGCTGCGACCATAACAATCAGATACGACCAGCCGCTCATTGTCAGTGCCGCGACGACCAAGAGAACAAGCGGCCATCCACGCTGTGGTTCGCCGATATGCGGTTTCAGGCCATCAGGAGAATGCAAAACAGTCATATGTGTTGTCTTGGGCCGGACTCATTGCCAATTTCGAGCAGAACCTACCGCGGATTTTAGCCCAACGAATTGATATTTCTCATGGAGCAGACCACACCGTCGGTGCACCAAAGATCTAATTACCGACCTGCGCGATTTGGTCCCGTTGATCTTTATGAGGTATAGCCCAACATCGTAAGGCAAGTTGCAACAAGTCTTTAAGTGCGGAAACGATCATGGCCCGGGCGAAGAAAGAAATCTCGTGTGATGCAGTTGTTGTCGGTGGTGGACCGTCTGGGCGGATCACGGCGCTGGCGCTTGGGAAGACCGGCATCAAAACGGCTTTGGTCGCCCCTTTTGACGCACCTCAAGATGCTCGGACCACAGCCCTCTGGCAAAAATCGATCGATCTGCTCAAAGGCCTCGGCGTCTGGGACGACATTCTGCCTACGGCAGAACCCTTGAAAACGATGCGCATGATCGATGGATCCAAACGGCTGATCCGCTCGCCCGAAACCCTTTTTGAAAGCGCAGAACTCGGCGTTGAAGAGTTTGGCTACAACATCATCAACGCCGAACTCAACAAGGTGCTGGCCGCTGCCTGTTCCGCTGAGGACAACCTCACTTGCGTCGATGACCTCGCTGAAAACGCTGCTTTTTCCGAAGATAAAACCGTTATCACCACAAAAACCGGGACAACCGTTTCTGCAGATCTCGCTGTTGCAGCCGATGGCCGTAACTCGCTTCTGCGGACTTCGGCCGGAATAGAGGTCAAGCGCTGGTCTTATCCACAGACCGCCCTTGTTCTCAATCTCGAGCACACGCTCCCACACAGCGGTATCTCGACCGAATTCCACACACCAACCGGACCGTTCACGCTTGTTCCGCTGCCCGGCCGGCAGTCCTCTTTGGTCTGTGTTGAGACGGCAGAAACCGCGGACCGGTTGAAAACCATGGACAAGACGCTGCTCGCACGGGATTTGGAAGACCGGGCATGCTCCATTCTCGGCAAGTTCACGGTATTTTCCGAACCGCAGACCTTCCCGTTGTCTGGCATGACGGCCCAGTCGGTGATTTCAAATCGTTTGGCTTTGGTCGGGGAAACGGCGCATGTCTTTCCACCAGTTGGCGCGCAGGGCCTGAACCTATCAATGCGTGACATCTCCGATTTAATATCAGCTGTGGCCGCGGCTCAGGCCAAAGGACAGGACATAGGCAGTCCGGAAGCCCTGATAACTTTTGAACACAAGCGGATGGCCGATATCCGGTCCAGGACCAATGCGGTCGATATGTTGAACCGGTCCTTTTTGACAGATTTCCTGCCGGTTCAGGCAGCCCGAAGCGCAGGCATGTATCTGGCGGGCAAGATTGGCCCCTTCCGGCGTTTGCTCATGCGCGAAGGAATGGCGCCAGGAACCGGGTTTCAGCTGCGCCCATAACGCCTGCCTCAGCGCGCCTGTTTCAGCGCGATTTTTTTCTGCTGTGGTAGGTCAGGGCCATCCGGATCATCTGCCGCAACTCCGGCAGTGGCAGGGGTTTGGCGAGGGAAAGATGCAGGCTGCGGTCACCGCCAAAGATGAGGTCTGGGAAGAGACCGCGCCATTCCGACACAAGACTGGTGTTGCAGGAAACATAAAGCGCAATGTCGCCCAACTCGGAACCATCTTTCGCAATGCGGATTGTCGTACCTGATTTGGGTTTTTCCGTCAGGTAGCTCGGCTGGCCCCATTTGAGCGTTTCGACAACTTTGCCGCTGCCGTCAGTCTCAGCGGCCGTCTCGAGGATCAGACGGCGCAGCTCCATTAATCCTTCACGGATGTCAGGTGGCTCGCGCTCTATGACTGAAAGTACGTCATTGTCCGGCACATCACCCTCCCCGCATGACTTCCGCGAATCCGGTCGGGAGTGCGCCTGTGGTGATGGCCCAAATGAAGGTGGTCACAGTGACAATTGAAACAAGCGTGCCTATCAGGACAAAGCTCGAGGCCCGCTGCACGTAAGTCCCGTAATGCTGGGCGATGACGAACACGTTTGTCGCCGGTGGCAAACATGCCATCAGGACTGCCGTCGCGATCCAGACCGGGTCGATATTGCCAAGCCACATCAACAACATGAAGATCAGCAATGGATGCACGATCAGTTTAACCGCCAGTACGATCGGCAGTTCGATCGGGATCCGGCCAATTGGGCGGATGGCTATGCTGACTCCCATGGCAAAGAGCGCACAAGGAGCTGCGGCGTTGCTTAGGTAGGTCAGGAGTGTCGAAAACGCCTGAGGCTGCTGCAACTCAAATGCAGCGGCCAACACCCCTGCGATGGTCGCCAGAATAAACGGATGACTGAAGATCCGCCAAAGAATGCTTTTGACGGTATCTGCGATGCTCTGATCTTCCGCGCCCGCAACCGCCATCATCATCGGTGCCAGAATAAACATCAGGGCGTTGTCGAACGACAGGATAAGCGCGGTTGGCACTGTCGCTTCTTCTCCAAGGACCGCGAGCGTCAGCCCCGGCCCCATGTAGCCGACGTTGGAATACGCGCCTGCAATGCCCAGAATCGTTGATTCGGCGATGCTGCCGCGTGTGGCGACCACCCCGATGCAGAAAGCCACCGCGAACACGATGTAAGTGGTGAAGGTCGTGGCCGCGATGAATGCGAAATTTGCCAATTCTTCAAAAGGGGTTCCGGACAACAGCCGGAAAAACAATGCGGGCAGAGCCAGATAGACAACAAAGAAGTTCATCCAGCTCAAACCGGCTTCGGGGATCTGTTTGATCTTGCCGGCCGCGTAGCCCAGGAAAATCAGCCCGAAAAACGGTAGAGAAAGCGAGATGACGTTCTGCATAGTGAGTTCAAAATACTTACGTTTGGCAGGCCGGTTGCGGTGATACGTGGCTGAACGCTTGCATAATCGTGCTGCCTTCGATAAGGACCCCAACATGCAAGACGGCGCGCCGGATCGCATTCCAAACAGGTCTTGAGGTGAACCGCAAGGCCATAACGTTCCGTATGCCGCTTGTCCCGTGTGCTTTTGCCGGAACGGTGAGACCAATTCAGGCCGTGTGGACCGGGACTGTCCACCATCAGTGACCAGTTCAGCTTCTATGACGTTTCGAAACCACCTTGAAAGCCTTCTGCTTTCCACAGCGATTGGCCTTTTCCGGTTGTTCCCGGTGGATTTTGCGTCCTGGCTGATGGGACGTTGCTGGCGCTGGATTGCTCCTTTGAATGCGCGCCACAAACGGGCGCTAACGCATCTGGAAAACGCTTATCCGGACATGCCACTCAAGGAGCGGGAAAAAATCGTTCTGGGGATGTGGGACAATCTCGGTCGGGTCGCTGCCGAGACCTTCCATATCGACCGGCTCCTGCATCAAGATCATCGGTTCGAGGCCGATGCCGACGAGATCACGCAGGCGGTTCTCCGCGGGGAACAGGCCGCTCTGTTCGTGTCGTTTCACAGTGGCAATTGGGAAATGTGCGTTCAACCCGCGGTGATTGGCGGTCTTGAGATTACCGGGGTCTATCAGGCTTTGAAAAACCCGGAGGCCGACAAGGCGCTCCGTTCGTTGCGCAAGGATCTTTACAAGGGTGGTTTGTTGTCGAAAGGCCACCAGACAGCGCGAAAGATTTTGTCGACCCTGAAAGCTGGCGGGATTGTCGCTATCATGGGAGATCTTCGTGAGACCCGCGGAATTCAGGTCCCGTTTTTCGGTCAGATGGCTTATGCGAACCCAATTCCCGCCTCTCTGGCCCGCTCCTGCGGTGTGCCGATTGTCCTTGGACGGGTTATCCGAAAGAACGGCGTGAACTTCCGCATAGAAGGGCGTGCAATCTCGGTGCCCGTCACAGAAGACCGGCAAGCAGACATTGAAGCGGCGACTGTCCGTATTCATGAGATTTTTGAAGAATGGATTCGCGAACATCCTGAGCAATGGATGTGGATCCATAAGAAATGGGCTGCAGCGGGAAGCGCCGCTCCGGCGAAGGACGCTGCGTAAGCAGGCCGCGCCTGTCCGCCTTTCGGAGCAGTTGCAGTGCAACATTTGAAAGATATGCTAGGGCCACAATTGTGGAGGACAGCATTTTGACCAAAACCCCGAGCGCATTTTACAAACCCCTTGCGATTGGCGCGCCGGATCCCTTCCGTGAACTGCCCGTTACCCTGGAGCGGATGATCCATTTCGTCCCGCCGCATATTGAGAAAATGCGCGCCAAGGTGCCGGATCTCATTGCCAAAGTGGACGTGGTCCTCGGCAATCTCGAGGACGCAATTCCCGCCGATGCCAAAACGGACGCACGCCGTGGCTTCATCCAGATGGCCCAAGACAACGACTTCGGCCAAACGGGGCTTTGGACACGGGTCAACTGCCTGAACAGCCCCTGGTTTTTGGATGATCTGATGGAAATCGTTCCGGCAGTTGGTGAGAAACTCGATGTCATCATGCTGCCGAAAGTCGAGGGTCCTTGGGATATTCACTATCTCGACCAGCTCCTTGCGCAGCTTGAAGCGAAGGCGGGCATTCAAAAACCGATTCTCATTCACGCGATCCTTGAAACCGCCGAAGGGGTGAAGAATGTTGAGGCGATTGCCGCTGCAAGTCCGCGGATGCACGGCATGAGCCTGGGGCCGGCTGATCTTGCAGCCTCGCGTGGCATGAAAACCACCCGGGTTGGTGGCGGACATCCAGATTACGCAGTTCTTGCAGACCCTACCGAAGGTGCGGCACGAACGGCTTACCAGCAAGATCTTTGGCATTACACGGTGGCAAAGATGGTGGATGCCTGCCTATCGTATGGATTGAAGCCGTTTTATGGGCCATTCGGCGATTTTTCCGATACCGATGCGTGCGAGAGCCAGTTCCGCAATTCATTTCTGATGGGCTGCCTCGGTGCCTGGTCACTGCACCCGACACAAATCGACATTGCAAAACGTGTCTTTTCGCCAGATCCCGGCGAAGTGGCGTTTGCCATGAAGATCCTTGATGCCATGCCCGATGGCACAGGCGCAGTCATGATCGATGGAAAAATGCAAGATGATGCAACCTGGAAACAGGCCAAGGTGATTGTTGACCTGGCTAAAGTTGTCGCATCCAAGGATGCAGAACTTGCAGAAGTTTACGGTCTTTAGATTTCGGCAAGTTTGCCGAGCTAATATTGACACTTAGACCCCTTGCATGTGCACAATAGGAAAGCTACTTCCTGCACATGCAAGCAGTTGGCGATTGAGTAATCATGCGTACGGCGAAATTCAAAATCGGTCAGGTGGTTCGGCACCGGGTGTACCCCTTTCGCGGGGTAATCTTTGATGTCGATCCGACCTTCAGCAACACCGAAGAATGGTGGGATGCCATTCCAGAAGACGTTCGTCCGAAACGCGACCAGCCGTTTTATCATCTGCTCGCCGAAAACGATGAAACCGAGTACGTCGCTTATGTCAGCGAACAAAATCTTGTTCCCGACATGACAGGTGAGCCGGTGCGCCATCCGCAGGTTGCTGAGATCTTCGAAGAACAGTCAGATGGCTCTTATCTGCCGCGGTCGGTGGAGATGCACTGAAGACCTTCCCGATTAACAGCTCCGAAGATTGAAAGCCGGGTCACTAGGTCCGGCTTTTTTGTTGGCCACGTCCCTGTTTTTCCGACACAAACAAAAAGGCCGGAGCATTTTCGCTCCGGCCTGATCGGATACTATCACAAAGAAGAGATCTTACTGGTTGGCCGCGTTTTGTGCGTCGATCAGCTTCTGACGTGCCTCATCAGCCCGTTTCTGCAACTCGTTCTGCAGTTCTTCCTGACGCTTTTGCAGCTCAGCAATGTCCATCGGCGCGCCGTCATAGACCTTGGTGAAGCCAATTAGCGTGACATCGAAAGCGATTTCCTTGCCCTGCTGGTTGAACGGGATGACCCGCATGCCACCGCCCTGCTTCATCGCGTTGACGAAGTTGTTGTCGATTGCCAACTCGGCGTAACACGCATTCGGCGCACAGATGCTGTACTTGCCCTGCACCGGCTTGCTGTCATCGATCTGGATGCGAACGCCCGGCTGAATCAAAACCCCGGTCGGTACGGCCACCAGGAGCTTCTTCCGAGCTTCGCCTTCAACTTCCTGAATGGCGACGTTGCTCAAGAACTGACCGGTATTCGTCCGCAACTCAATAGAAATAAAGCAGACTTCCTTGTTGTTGGTCTGCTCGTTCTTGTTACACGCCTTTGTCCAAGGGCTCTCTTCTTCCTGGGCAATTGCGGGAGCACTTGCGAAAGAAGACAGGGTCACGAGCGCGGCGGCGGCGCCAGCGATCAATCCTCTTTTCAAAACACTCTTCATCGAAACGTCCTCAATCGTGGATGTGCAAATCTTTGCGCTGTTCTGTGACATTCCGCATACAACCGCAAGACCCGGCCGCGCTTTCATGTCGGTTTTCCATGGTAAGACATCCAATTTGGGCAAGAGGGTGACCGATATGCAACGCACTTTCCGATCTGCGAAACAATTCTGAATATCCAACAGTTTCCTGCTTGTTCGGCGCGCTGCCTTTATTTCCTTGTGGTACGCTTTTGAAATGAGAATCAACCGGTTTTCCGTATTTGTCATGTTCAACTGGCCGCGACATTCAGAAAAAAGCAGTTGTGCGAAAACCGCACAGGCGTTGCTGTTTGCCGTTTCTCTAGGCATGGCCACTGTGCTTTCGACAGTTTTTGCCCCCGCTGCATATTCGACAGACGACTCGGTCAAATGGTCTCATGGCATTGCGATGCATGGCGAACCGGTCCTGCCACCTGATACGCCTTTTCCATACGCAAACCCTGATGCACCTAAAGGCGGTTCCATTACGTTGGGTGTTCAAGGGACTTTCAACAGCCTGAATTCTTTCATCGTTCAAGGCGGCTGGACGTCTGCCCGAGGTATGCGGGAACGTCAGTTCGGCAACAACATCTTTGAAAGCCTGCTAGTTCGGTCTTATGCAGAGCCGTTTTCCCTTTACGGGCTGCTCGCACAACGCGTTCGAATGCCAGATAGCCGCGAATGGATTGAGTTTGAGCTCAATCCGGACGCCAAATTCTCAGATGGTTCGCCGGTTACAGTTGAAGACGTGATCTTTTCCCTTGAAATCATAGAGGAAAAGGGACGTCCGCCGTTCCGTAACTGGTATGCGCAGATTAAGGAAAAGAGTATCACTGCGCCCGACCGGCTGAAACTGGTCTTTGAAAACGGCGACAACCGGGAACTGCCCCTGCTGGTTGCCCTTGCCCCGATCTTTTCCAAAAAACACACAGATGTCGAGACGTTCGACCGCTCGACCCTCACACCGCTTGTTGCCTCAGGCCCCTACACATTCAAGACTATCGAGCCGGGCCGGCTGGTGGTTTACGAGAAGAATCCGGACTATTGGGCGAACGACCTACCGGTCAAAAAGGGTTTCGACAATTTCGATGAGATCCGGGTCGAATACTATCGCGATGAGACCACGCTCCAGGAATCATTCAAAAAAGGCCTCATCGACTTTCTGAAATTCGGTGATCCCGTTCGCTGGGCTACAGGCTTTGACTTTCCTGCCGCCAAGGATGGCGATGTCATAAAGCTGGAGATCCCGCGTGGTGTTCCAGCGCCCACGCAAGGCATGGCGTTCAACACCCGGCGAGACCAATTCTCCGATCGGGTGACCCGAAAAGCACTCAGGATGCTGTTCGACTTCAAGTGGGTGAACGACAATCTCTACTATGGGCTCTACAGGCGGACAGCTGGTTATTGGGACAATTCCGAACTGTCATCGATCGGCCGGCCTGCGAGCGAACGAGAACGCGCGTTGCTTGCCCCCTTCCCCGATGCCGTTGATCCGGACGTTCTGGAGGGCACGTGGCGGCCGGCAGATGCGGATGGCTCTGGCAGGGACCGAAAAGTTCTCCGTGCGGCCCTGAATGAATTCAAGAAAGCCGGATACGCGCTTCAAGATCGCAAGCTTATCCATCAGGAAACAGGCCAACCACTCAGCTTCGAAATCCTGTCCAAGAACGAAGACGAGGAAAAACTGGCTCTTGCCTACATCCGGACCCTGGAATTGCTTGGAATAGAGGCAACAGTTCGCAGTGTAGATCCGTCCCAGTTCGAAGACAGGCGCACACGGCGCGATTTCGACATGGTGTTCAACACCTGGACGTCTTCGCTGTCTCCGGGCGCAGAACAATACGGGCGCTGGTCATCACAAGCTGCTGAAGCTGAGGGATCCTTCAACTTCGTCGGGGCCAGCGAACCGGCGATTGATGCCCTGATCGACGAAATCGTCGGTGCCCGGTCCAGGGAACACTTTGTTGATGCGGTGCGCGCCTTCGACCGGGTTCTGATCTCAGGGGCCTACTCGGTACCGCTTTATCACTTGCCCGACTATTGGGCCGCACACTGGAAACGCGTTTCGCCGCCGAGCCACCATTCTCTTTATGGGGATGAACTGGACACGTGGTGGTCAACCTCACTCAACTGATCGGACCTACGGACGACTTGAAAAATGAAAGTAACGCCTGAAAGCCTGGTGCAGGAACATCATGAAAGCGGAGCCTGGTCCGATTTGCCGCTTGATGAAATTTTCCGCCAAACCGCCGAAACCCACCCTGACCGTGTCGCCATCGTCGATGCGCCGGATCGCGCAACCTGGACAGGTGGCGCACCACGCCGACTAACATACGCTGAAGCGGATCGCGAGATCGACAAGCTTGCCGCGTTTTATGGCGCTGTCGGGCTCACGCAAGATCATGTGGTTGGAGTCCAATCGCCCAACACCGTAGACACCGTCATTGCAATATTGGCCGCCTTGCGCGCCGATTTGATCGTTTCCCCGCTGCCCCTTCATTGGCGGCAGAAGAACGTTCTGGATGCGCTTAATTCGATCGGTGCAAAGGGCCTGATTGCGGCAGACCGGATTGAAACCCGGGATGTTGGCACAGCCGCGCGGGATGTGGCGGCGGAACTGTTTTCGCTGCGCTTTGTTTTCGGTCTTGGAAAGGACATCCCAGACGGGTTGATCGAACTTGGACCAATGCTTGCCGAAATGGGAGATGAGCTGCAGTTCGAGCGGAGCGAACCGCGCCCGGATCCCGCGGATCATGCGGCGACCATCTGCTGGAGCCGGAGCGGCGAAGAAAACATGCCGGTCAGCCGGTGCCATAATCATTGGACGTCCTGCGGCACTTTGGTGATCAACGAAGCGCATATCAAGGAAGCGGGCAATATTGTCCTCCCCTATTCCCTCAGCGGGCTGACAGGTCTTGGCGGCGGGCTTGTGCCCTGGCTGATGACGGCAGGAACGCTTCATCTTCATCACCCGACGTCGCTTGCTAATCTTGCCGACCACGCCAAAGCCGTCAAAGCGGATGTTGTTCTCGCACCGGGGCCACTTGCGCAGACACTGGACCGTAAGCTTGGCGATGTGAACACAACCCTCCTGGCTGCCTGGAACATCTCGTCGCCGCAGCCAACAACGTTCGTACCGCGCAGGCGTATGGTTGATCTCAATATCGCCGACGAATTTGCGCTGACGGCCCACGCGCGGGGCCCGAGTGCGAAATCAAGGCCCATACCCCTGGGAAAGCATCAGGGGCCAGAGGGGTGTGAAAGCGGGCCAGCCCTAGTCGAAATCGCCGTCTCTGAGACATTTGAAGACCAAATGCCGACCTTGCTGGTGCGTGGTCCAATGGTGCCCGATATCGGGTGGCGGACACTAAACGGCAATCAGCGCCGCCTGCGGTGGGAAGGCAACGGATATCTGAATACAAATATCAAGGTCTCTGTCACCGATGAAGGGCTGAATGGTTTCGGCGTGCCGGGTCTTTATGCCTTGGGCACCGGTAACCTGGAGACGATTGACGTTATCTATTCGTCTTATCCCGGGATACGGGAAGCGGCCGCGTTCATTGTCGAAGACCCGGTCCTCGGTGCGCGCATGTACGCGGCCCTTGTTCCAGAACCCGGCCACGTGCCCGATGCCGGTGCTTTTTTCGCCTATCTTGACGCTGAGGGAGTTGACCTTGCCAAAATCCCACACAGAGTGTTGATATTGCAATCGTTGCCGCGAAACGACGACGGTACGGTGTGCCGGGACCGATTGACACTACGCACACAAAGGCTGCCTGCGGCTGTCGCGTAATATAAGAGGGGCCTGATGAAGGCAGGTCGATGGTGGGAAACGGGATGGACGTAGAAACCTCGCTCTCTTGGCGCGGACCTTATTGGTATGTGGGACGGTGCCCTCTCCGTCCAGCGTCTTCCCATGCTGAGAACGATCAAGATGTCTCTCTGATGGGGCTGTTTGACCGCTCACTGTCTCCACCACAGCAGCTGCCGGCGGCGGTAATCATCGACATTCAAGACATCCCTACCGAAAAAAGGCGCCCATTTTTTCTTTGGCTGGCAGAAGAGGTTCGAACTCTGCCTTGCGATGTTCCGCTTTACATTCTGACTGGAAGCGAAGATGAGCCGGTCGACGGGCTTCGACCAATGGCGATCCTGGAACGGTCAGTTCCAGATGACATCCTGGTGATGCTGATTTGCATTCATCAACGGGCTCTACTTCGTTCGGAAGAAGCTCGGATCCGCCGGCGCATCTTCGGTAGGATCCCCGGGTTTGGTGCGGCACCACACTACACCGGCGGCAGCGGCCTGATGGTTGTCGGGGTGAGCGGACGTTTTCTGGAATGGCAGGCCGCAAGCAGCCACAATGTGGAAGTCGTCGGAGCGTTTGACGGGGGCATGGCCACCGAATTCATGGCGCAGCGGGCGTTTGACGCGGTTGTCATCGACAGCACGTCCGAAGACACCATCGACTACATGCAGCAAATCAGGCGGGACGCCCGCTTTGCGAGCTTACCGGTCTTGGCTGTGTGTGAAGATCCAGAAGATGTCGTTACCTTGTTCCGGAATGGAGCCTCCGACGTCCTTCTTGGAAGAAACAGCCCCGAAACACTCAACCGGAGGCTGGCGTCAGCCATTCGCCTTGGCAAACGGCGCCGTCTCGCCGACCGCGTTCTCTCAGAAAGTCATATGTGGCTTCAGCAACAAATTACCGTCGGTGGCCTCGATCAAGATCGGTATGAGCATTATCTGGAGACGACAGCCAACGCGATGGCAGCCCGCGGGCTCGATCTTTGGGAAATGCGCCTGTCTCCGGAAAACTTTAATATTCCTGCTTCAACCGCAGAGGATCTTGCGGAACTGAACGGTACTTTGCTGTCTGTTGCGGATGCCACAAGCCGGGATGAAGACCTGGTTTGCCTGGTCCGCGGTCTTGGCCCTGTGGCTGTCTTGAAGAATGAAGCCGGTACTTTGCGCCTTCAAAAACGGATAAACTCCATTCTCGCTCACACGGTGATGGCGCCCTGAACCCGGTTCACAAAGTGTAGATCGGACGTCGGGGCATTTCCCCGGCGCACTCATCCTGCTAGTCTGGCGGTGAGAATACAAAAACTGCAACAAACCCAAGGTCTCCCGAATGAGTAGCACCCCAGCAATCACCATTGATATCGTCTCAGATGTGATGTGCCCCTGGTGCTATATTGGCAAACGCCGGCTGGAGGCTGCGCTCAAACAAGTGCCTAACATTCCCGTCGAAGTTCGCTGGCACCCGTTTCAGCTCGATGCAACGCTTCCCAAAACCGGTAAGGACCGGAAACAGTATCTGAGCGACAAGTTTGGAGGAATGGAACGGGCGAATGCCTTCTATTCCCAAATCAAAGCGGCCGGTACGGAAGAAGGTATCCCGTTCGACTTTGACGCCATCAAGCTGTCACCGAACACGCTGGATTGTCATCGACTCGTTCTGTGGTCCCGAGCCGATGATGTTCAGGATGATGTGGTGGAGCGGCTGTTTAAGGCTTATTTTGTCAATGGCGAGGACCTGACAAAGTCCGAACTTCTGGTCCGCATTTCAGAAGAAGCGGGAATGCAATCGGATCTCGTCGAGCAACTGCTCGAGACCGAGACCGACCTCGACAAAATCATTACTCAGATAGGCAAAGCCCAGGAATCAGGCGTGACCGGTGTTCCGTGCTTTATCATCGACGGACGTTTTGTGCTGGCTGGCGCCGAAAAAGCCGAAACAATTGCAGCCGGCATCATGCACGCCGATGCGACACGCACCGACGTGGAAGCAGAAACCGCGTCATGATTGGTTTGGCTTACTTTTCGTAAGGCGCGATATCGACGAATCCGAGTTCAGTCGTTGGGTCAAGACGGAAGTCGACGATCCGCCGGACCTGCCGTTTCTTTTCCATCTTCAAGCGTTTCCAAGCCAGCGCGGCAGCGGCCTTAGGATAAACGTGGAAGCCTCGGGGTGCCGTCGACAAATTTTCAAGACCCAGTGTCCGGCGCAAGACACCATTGCCATAGCGAACAGCAAATTCGTGGCGGATGTCGCGCGTCCAATGTTCCGTCGTAACTGAGATGTTCAGGCAATCGTGGTTCTCGACCCGGTGCGGGCCATAGAGCGGCCAATGCATCATCTCCCCGGCCTCCAGGTCGTGCACCTCGGCATACTCGTCAAACCACGGCTGATACGGAACTTCCTCTTCCGTTTCCTGCATCAAGATCTTTTCAAGCGACTCGTCGGTCAAGAACGCCTGATTGACCGGGTATACGTAGACCCGTTTTTTTCCCTGCAGTTGCCAGAGGCTCTGCCCCTGCACATCAGCATGGTAATAAACTTGGATTTTGGGTGAGGACACCAAAAGGGACATGTTGCGCATTGTGGTCTTCAAGTGCGGAACACGGACCTCGAACTCTGAGAAAATCTGGTTGAGTACGCGATCATATTGCGGATCGATGTCCATGATCCGGAATACGTTCATCCACAAACGGCCGTTGCGAATGCAATTGATCACTTCGGTCCCGCTGGTGCTGCCGATTTCCCCATGGCGCCACTCCTTGACATTCTTGTCGTGGCCCATCGTGTTCAAGGTGTATTGATGCGGCTCAAGCTTGTCGATCAGCTTTCCAAGAGCTTCCTCGGAAAACAATCCAGTTTCCGCGAGCCGATGCTTAAGCTTGATGTTCTGACGGTCAAACAGCGCACTGTGTTGATCTTGCCAATTGGCAATGACATCTTGGGTTTGGGAAATCGCATTCATAACGCAGCCAATCATCCAGAGTTGAACGCTGCATATGTATAAGAACAACTTCAATATATTGTAAATATTGACGCTGTACTCGTGGTTAATGCATTAACCATTAGTCCGGTAATTTGCCAATTGGAACAACAAAACACCGTTATCCGAATGGTAAAAAAATACCCCGCAGAATTTTGCGGGGTATCGAATAGCGTGAATACAACGATCAGCCTTTGAGAATGGACCGGCCGGCGTAGAAAGCTTGCGGACCGAGTTCTTCCTCGATGCGGATCAATTGATTGTACTTGGCAAGCCGGTCAGAGCGCGCCAAGGAACCGGTTTTGATCTGACCGCAATTGGTTGCGACCGCAAGATCTGCAATTGTTGCATCTTCGGTCTCGCCAGAACGGTGCGACATCACGGCTGTGTAAGACGCCTTGTGTGCCGTCTCAACAGCATCGAGTGTTTCAGACAATGTTCCAATCTGGTTGACTTTCACCAGGATGGAGTTGGCTACGCCCTTCTCAATACCCTGACGCAGACGCGCTGAGTTGGTCACGAAGAGATCATCACCAACCAGCTGACATTTGCTGCCGAAAAGATCGGTCGCAGCCTTCCAGCCATCCCAGTCATCTTCCGCAAGACCATCTTCGATGGAAATAATCGGGTAGCGGTTGACCAAGTCTTCCAGATACTTCGCCATTTCCTCAGGATTCAGGGTCTTGCCCTCGCCTTCCAGAACGTATTTTCCGTCCTTGAAAAACTCGGTCGACGCCGCATCGAGTGCCAGGAACATGTCTTCACCCGGCTTGTAGCCCGCGCTCTCGATCGCCTTCATGACGAACCCGATGGCGTCATCGGTTGATGCAAGGTTCGGGGCAAAGCCGCCTTCATCGCCGACATTCGTGTTGTAACCGGCGGCAGACAAAGCTTTTTTCAGTGTATGGAAGACTTCTGAACCCATGCGGACAGCTTCGCTGAGGCTTTCCGCGCCAACCGGCATGATCATGAATTCCTGGAAATCGATCGGGTTGTCGGCGTGTTCACCGCCGTTGATGATGTTCATCATCGGAACAGGCAGGGTGCGGGCCGAAGTTCCACCGACATAGCGGTAGAGCGGCAAACCGGTTGCCTGCGCTGCAGCGCGCGAGACAGCAAGTGAAACACCGAGGATTGCGTTTGCACCAAGGCGTGCCTTGTTCGGGGTTCCATCCAGATCGATCATTGCGCGGTCGATTTGGAGCTGGTCTTCGGCTTCCAGGCCACCGATCGTTTCAAAAATTTCGCCATTCACGGCATCAACGGCGTTCTGGACACCCTTGCCCATGTAGCGGTCGCCGCCGTCCCGCAGCTCGACAGCTTCGTGAGCGCCGGTGGATGCGCCGGACGGTACAGCTGCGCGGCCGAAAGATCCGTCTTCAAGAAAGACGTCGACTTCCACGGTCGGGTTGCCACGGCTGTCAAAAATCTGACGGCCGGTGATGTCGATAATGGCGGTCATGAATTACTCCTCGTTTGCGCTCATCGGTTCCCAGCATTTGGAAGAACCGCCGCGATAAGTCCGGGGCAGCGATTTCAAACACCGCCTCCCCCAAGCAAAACGGGCCGCAAACTCGCGGCCCAATCGATCAAGCCGGCGAACCGGCGGATTTCTTTACAACAGCATCAATGGCTTTCAGCTCAGCCAGAAGAGCTCCAAGGTTCCGCAGCGCGATCATGTTCGGGCCATCTGATGACGTCGTGTTCTCAGGATCTGGATGGGTTTCAATAAAGACCCCGCCAACACCGACAGCAACGGCTGCGCGCGCCAGCACAGCAACCATTTCACGGTCACCGCCGGAAGATCCGCCAAGACCGCCTGGCTGTTGGACGGAGTGGGTTGCATCAAAGACCACCGGTGCTCCGGTTTGCGCCATGATCGGCAACGCGCGCATATCGCTTACCAGCGTGTTGTAGCCAAAGCTCGCGCCACGCTCGGTCAGGAGAACATTCGGATTGCCGGAATCCGTTATTTTCCGGAGGACGTTCTTCATGTCCCAAGGAGCCAGAAACTGCCCTTTCTTTACGTTGATCACAGCACCCGTTTCAGCAGCTGCGACCAGAAGGTCTGTTTGGCGGCACAAAAAGGCCGGGATCTGGAGGACGTCGACCACGTCAGCGACTGGAGCACATTGCTCTGCGTTATGAATGTCAGTCAGGACCGGAAGTCCAAATGTCTCTTTGATTTCAGCGAAAATCGGCAAGGCTTCGTTCAAACCGATGCCGCGGGTTGCTGACAGGGACGTCCGGTTCGCCTTGTCGAACGAACTCTTGTAGACAACCGGAATTCCAAGACCGCCCGCAATTTCCTTCACCGCTGCAGCACATTCCAGCGCATGGTCGCGGCTTTCCAATTGGCATGGCCCGGCAATCAAGCTGAAGGGCGCGGAATTGTTGAAGGAAACGCTCCCCACGTTCACAGTGCGGTTGGCTTCAGTCATCAAGGATCCTTTGTCTACTTGGAAACAGCGGCCCGCTCAATTGAGCGAGTAAATGGGGGTGATGTGAATTCGCGTGTTCAATAACCTTCTTTTCCAGAACCTGCAATATCAGGCGGCTCGGAACGCAGAATTCATTTTAATCGATTTAAAATGCAAGCAGCTCCAGACGTGTGATTTACGCCACATCCGTTTCACGCAGATAAGAGATACATTCAGTGTTAATACTCTCCGGGGTATTGCCAATACAAAAGAAACGTTACGTCCTGAAGCGTGTTGCGGTAACGCGCGGTTGGATGTGAGCACACGTTGATAAGAGCCACCTGCGTGGCGGAATTTGCAAGAGTTGGAATTTCAGGCATGACCAAACCGATCCGCAAAGCCATCCTTCCCGTTGCCGGTCTCGGAACCCGCTTTTTGCCGGCAACAAAAGCTGTGCCGAAGGAAATGCTGACGATCGTCGATCGGCCGATCATCCAGTACGTGGTGGACGAAGCGCGGGCTGCTGGCATTGAACACATCGTTTTCGTTACCGGCCGCAACAAACAGGTGATCGAGGACCACTTCGACGTGGCTTATGAGCTTGAAGACACCTTGAAAACCCGCAACAAAACAGCGGCTCTGGATCTTCTTGATAAGCATCGCCCAACACCCGGATCAACCAGCTTTACGCGCCAGCAAGCCCCGCTAGGGCTTGGCCATGCCATCTGGTGCGCACGCGACATCATCGGCGACGAACCATTTGCCATTCTTTTGCCGGACGTGATTATCAAGTCGAAAGTCAGCTGCCTGAAACAGATGGTCGACCTTTATGACGGGACCGGCGGCAACGTCATTGCGGTCGAGGAAGTGCCGGAAGACCAGACCCAGAACTACGGTATTGTGGAGCTTGCTGAAAAGATAAAAGAAAACGCAGCGCACATTTCCAACATGGTCGAAAAGCCGGCCCCTGGAACCGCCCCGTCCAATTTGATGATCACGGGACGCTATATTCTGCAGCCCCAGATTTTCGAGCTGTTGTCAAAACAAGATACCGGTGCGGGCGGCGAGATCCAGCTGACGGACAGCATGTTGAAGCTGATGGAAACTCAGCCGTTCTCGTCGATCAAGTTCGAAGGCCGGAGTTTCGACTGCGGCTCCAAGGCGGGGTTCTTGAGCGCCAACATTGCGTTCGGTCTTGATGATCCGAAACTCGCCAGCGAAATCCTGCCGTTCATGCGTGAGATTATCGACCAACCGGCGGCAGCTGAGTAACTGTTCAAAACTGCAGTCTGATCAAAACCCGTCACGAACCGTGGCGGGTTTTTTATTTCACGGCGTAGCGACCGTTCCGAAGTGGCGGCAAGAAGCTGACTTATCCCCACCGGGTGCATTCCGCAGGGGATTCTTAGCTATTTAAGAACTGAAAAGGAAATACCGGCGTATAGTTGGAGTGTTCGAGAAAGGAGACACCGACTATGGCAGCCTCTTATTTCCGGAAATACGCGGCCGGCGCCGTCCTCGGCGCAGCCCTGGCTATTGGCACGGTTTCACCAAGCTTTGCCGCAGATACCAGCGTGTTTCAGTCCATCATCAAGAACCAGATGAGCGCATTTGCTGCGGACGATGCCAAAACTGCATTCTCCTTTGCAACAAGGTCTCTGCAGCAGCGGTTCCAGACCCCTGAGTTCTTTATGCAGATGGTCAAAAGCGGGTATCAGCCGGTCTACCGGCCGAAAAACGTGACATTCGGGCAGTCCAAAATGACCAAGTTCGGCCCGACCCAGGAAGTCTACGTTACTGGCCCCAAAGGCCAGAATTGGCTCGCCCTCTACAGTTTTGAAGAGCAAGAAGATGGGTCGTGGCGGATCTCCGGATGCTATCTGACAAAGTCGGACGGGTTCGCAGCTTAGAAGACCTGGGCAAGTTTCAAGGACATCACAGCGCGGCGATGTCGCCGCGCGCCCAGTCGTCCTTGGTTTTGGCGTAGAAATCCTCGAACCGGCTCTCTTCAATCGCGTCCCGCATGCCCTGCATGAGCGTTTGATAGTAGGCGATGTTGTTCCAGGTCAGCAGCATTCCGGAGAGAGCTTCTCCTGCGCGAAACAGGTGGTGAAGGTAAGCGCGGCTGTACGTGCTTGTCGCTGGACATGCGCTCTCTTCGTCCAAGGGGCGCGGATCGTCCTGATGCCGGGCGTTCTTCAAGTTGACCTTGCCGAACCGAGTGTAAGCCAATCCATGCCGTCCGGCACGGGTTGGCATGACACAATCAAACTGATCGATCCCGCGTTTCACGCTCTCCAAAAGATCGTCTGGTGTGCCAACACCCATTAGATAACGCGGCTTGTCGACCGGCATGACAGGGGTGGTGATGTCTAGCATCTTCAACATCACTTCTTGCGGCTCTCCAACCGCAAGGCCGCCGACGGAATAGCCTTCCATCGGCAGTTTGCCGAGCTCCTCGGCTGAGCGAATGCGGAGTTCGGGAACATCACCGCCCTGAACAATACCGTAGAGCCCCTGCCCCTTGCCCGGGCCGCCCATTTTTTCAAATTGGGTCCGCGAGCGTTCTGCCCAGCGAAGGGACAATTCCATAGCCCGCTGAACTTCCTCGCGCGGGCTTGGCAACTTGATGCACTCATCAAGCTGCATTTGAATATCGGAGCCGAGCAGCCCTTGTATTTCGACAGACCGCTCCGGTGTCAGATGATGCTTGCTGCCGTCGATATGGCTTTGAAAACGGACCCCATCCTCATCCAGCTTGCGCAGTTGAGCCAGAGACATCACCTGAAATCCGCCACTGTCAGTCAGGATCGTATGCGGCCAGTTCATGAATTTGTGCAAGCCGCCGAGCCGGTCGACCCGTTCGGCGGTCGGGCGCAGCATCAAGTGATAGGTGTTTCCCAAAACCACATCCGCGCCGGTTGCGCGCACATGGTCGGTGAACATGGCTTTCACCGTTGCCTGTGTCCCGACAGGCATGAAGGCCGGCGTGCGAACAACACCATGCGGTGTCGTGATTTCACCGCGGCGGGCCATACCGTCCGTGGTGATCAGTTTAAAGCCGAATTTCTTGTTTTCGGTCATGACGATGCGTCCTGGTTCGCGTCTGGGAACAGCAGCGAAGCATCGCCATAGCTGTAAAATCTGTACTCGGTATCGATGGCATGCTGATAAGCAGCCCGCATGGTCTCAAGGCCTGAAAGCGCTGAGACCAGCATGAAAAGTGTCGACCGCGGCAGATGGAAATTGGTCATCAACGCATCGATGGCCTTGAATTTGTATCCAGGCGTGATGAAGATTGACGTCTCATCTGCAAACGGCACAATTGTCCCGGTTTCCTGGGCCGCGCTTTCAAGAATACGCAAGGACGTGGTTCCAATGCTGACCACCTTGTTGCCCCGCGCCTTGACGGCTTGAAGGGCTGCAGCGGTTTCCTCCGACACTTCCCCCCATTCGGCATGCATCTTGTGATCATCTGTATCGTCGGCTTTGACGGGGAGGAACGTCCCTGCCCCGACATGTAACGTCACCCGGTGCATCTCAATCCCGCGGTCCTTGATGGCCGCGAGCAGCTCAGGAGTAAAATGGAGTCCGGCAGTCGGTGCTGCGACCGCGCCGTCCTTTTCCGCAAAGATCGTCTGATAGTCTTGCCGATCCTGCTCGTCTTCGCCGCGCTTTTGCGCGATGTAAGGTGGCAGCGGAATGTGACCGACCTGTGCAATGGCAACATCCAGCTCCGGTCCGGAACAGTCGAACACCAGCAGAACCTCGCCGCCGTCGGTTTTTTCCGTTACCGTCGCCGTCAACCGGGCGCCGTTGCCTTCGAATACAACAAGATCATCGACCTGGAGTTTTTTGGCCGGGCGGACAAAGGCCTTCCACCGGTCAGCCGCAGATCTCAGGTGCAGGGTGACACTGATCCCTGCTTCAATGTCGCCGCGCCGCCGTTTACCCTCCAGCTGCGCCGGAATGACCTTTGTATCGTTGAACACAAGCGCGTCGCCCGGCTCCAAAAGAGCAGGAAGATCGCGCACGCCCTTGTCGCTCAGCTCAGGTGTTTCAACCGGGCGCACAACAAGCATGCGCGCGGCATCGCGTGGCCGCGCAGGCCGCAAGGCAATTCGTTCATTGGGAAGCTCAAAGTCAAACTGATCGACACGCATGGTGAAGGCTAACTGATCCGGTTTTCGGGGTGTTCGGTTGGGGCTGATAATGCCGGTTTGGCATCAGGTCAACCGGAGGTGAAAACAAACACAGCGCGGATGTTGCCACCCGCGCTGCAAAAGTCAGAGCTGAAGTCGAGACTTAAGCGTCTGCGGCAACCTTCATTGAATTGATCTTGTCCGGATTTTGGACAGGCTCACCGCGTTTGATCTTGTCGACATTTTCCATGCCTTCAATCACCTTGCCCCAGGCCGTGTATTGGCGGTCAAGGAAGGTGGCATCGTCGAAGCAGATGAAGAACTGGCTGTCACCGGAATTCGGATCCTGAGCACGCGCCATGGAACAAACGCCGCGCACATGCGGTTCGGCGTTGAATTCCGCCTTCAACTTAGTTCCGGAACCGCCGGTGCCTGTGCCATTCGGGCACCCGGTCTGGGCCATGAATCCTTCGATTACGCGGTGAAAGACGATTCCGTCATAAAAACCCTCACGGACCAATTCCTTGATGCGCGCAACGTGGTTGGGCGCAAGGTCCGGGCGCATTTCGATCACTACCTCGCCTTGAGTGGTGTCCATGATCAATGTGTTTTCGGCGTCTTTGATGTCAGCCATGGTTTTCTCCTTGGGTATTCAGGGGCCAGTCGGTGCAGCACCGGTTAGCCGGCGTCTGCAGCAACTTGCATCTTGATGATTTTATCCGGGTTTGCAGGTGGCTCACCCTTTGTGATGTTGTCGACGAGGTCCATACCTTCGACGACCTTGCCAAACACGGTGTATTGACCGTTCAGCCAGTCACCATCATTGAACATGATGAAAAATTGGGAATTGGCACTGTTCGGATTCTGGGCCCGGGCCATGCCAAGCGTCCCACGCTGGAACGGCTCGGACGAAAATTCAGCGTTCACGTCCGGCTTGTCAGATCCGCCGCGGCCGGTTCCGGTCGGATCGCCTGTTTGCGCCATGAACCCATCAATCACACGGTGAAAGACGATGCCGTCATAAAACCCGTCGCGCGTCAGTTCCTTGATGCGCGCAACGTGGTTCGGCGCGAGATCCGGGCGCAGCTCGATGACCACACGGCCATCTTTCAAATCCAGATAAAGCGTGTTTTCCAGATCCTGCTGTGCAGCGGCCATAGCCGGCATGAAGATCAGGGCCGCCAAAACAGCCAGGGCTGTGAGAATTCGTGACATTGGTTACTCCCGCAGTTCACGTCGTTGACATGGGGTGAATTGGGATCGACTTAAAATGTGTCAGTCCGGTCTTGCACGCCGGCGCAGGGGGGCTGCAACCGGCTCAGGAACAAAAGCGGAGATTTCCCCGCCCATTTGCGCGATTTGGCGCACCAAAGTGGCCGTAATGTGCCGCACTGCCGGTGATGCCGGAAGGAACACGGTTTTTATGTCCGGCTCCAAAGTTCCGTTCATTCCGGCCATTTGCATCTCGTAATCAAGATCAGTTCCATCCCGCAACCCGCGCACCAGATAATCGGCCTTTTGGGTGCGTGCTGTGTTGATTACGAGATCGGAGAACGCGATTACCTCGATCCGGCTGGCTTCAGCCTCGGAGAATTCGGCAACCGCGGATGTGTGAATCAGCTCAACCCGTTCTTCGAACGAAAACAGCGGTTTCTTTCCCGGATGAATGCCGATGGCCACGACGACCTTGTCCGCCAGTGCAAGCGACTGTCTCAAGATGTCCATATGGCCGTTTGTTACCGGGTCAAAAGAGCCCGGGTAAAGCGCGATACGTGTCATGGGCTCATCCTTACTC
The DNA here is from genome assembly GCF_030733765.1 of Roseibium sp. MMSF_3247. Taxonomy (NCBI): domain Bacteria; kingdom Pseudomonadati; phylum Pseudomonadota; class Alphaproteobacteria; order Hyphomicrobiales; family Stappiaceae; genus Roseibium; species Roseibium sp. MMSF_3247. Next base: position 944,094 of record NZ_JASHII010000002.1, on the reverse strand, counting down.
TGGCGCTCGCCGCATCACAAGGCATCCGAGCCCGTGAAAGACAATTTCCGCCATGCGACATTGTGTGATGGCGGTCACAGGTTTCTTGCCGGACATGGGCCAAGGTGGCCTCATCAACAAACGGCGTGAGCAGGAGCCAAGACGATGAGGAGCAGCAGTTTTTACAAAACAACCGGTCATCACCAGGTTGCCCGTCCCTTTACAGCGAAAACCAAAGCCATGGACCCGATTGCAAATTTCAAACTGGCCTCGATCTTCATCCTGGCCCTGCTGACTGTCTTGATCGCAGGCATCATCAGCATGAACGCGAGCAACGCTTCACAGGCACAGGAAGTTGGTCAGACAACACCGCAGGGCATGATGGCGACCAAGACTGACCGCGCTGTCATCCCGGCTCAGGCTGCCAACTGTGAAAGCCAGACATGGGGCGCTTGGAGCGCTGAATGTGCCGCAGAGCTGACCGGCGCCTCCAAGGTTCGCACCGTTTCCTACGTCACGATCGAAAAACAGCCGAACACCGTCAACCAGACCATTTTGGCCCGCTACCCATCGACCAACTGATATAAAACCTCCAAACCCAATATCCCTAACGGCAAACAGCGGCTCAGGTTCCACCCTGGCCGCTGTTGTCGTTTTCGGTTTCCCAAATCGCGAAGAAACTCTCCAAATCCGGCAAATCCTGACCAACTAGGATCAGCAACAAATTCATCATAGCGTCTGTTTTAATTGGCTTTTTTCAGGTCAAGAAGGTTTGGCAAAGAGTTTGCTCCTTTAGGCATATCAGCGCTTCGGCGCACCATCACAGGGAGCAGAATGATGACGAAGACCCACGCAACACGCCGCCCTCGTGCCACTACATGGGCCCAAACTGCACAGATCAAAAACTATGAGGATCTTGGTATCGCCGCGTTGCATGCGGCGCTGGTATGCAAAAATTTTCGTTCACCGGCAGCAGCAGCCAAACTAGCCTCGACTTGGCATGGCGCCCCGAACATGTCCGGTATTCTTGCAGGCGTTGCAGAGAGTTGAGCTGGCAACAGAATAACCTGAATCTGACAAAGAAAAGGGCGGCAAATCCATCTCTGAAATGCCGCCCGAATTCTAAGTGTTACTCATCTGAACCTGAGGAGCTGTCCGGTGCATCACCATCGCCCCCCTCGCGTGATCCAGCGTCGCCCTCGGCTGCGCCACCTTCTGGCAGTTCACCTTCGACGAGCTCTTCATCCTCATCAACCTCCGAGATCCCTTCAACGGCGACGACCTTCTCGTCTTCGGCCGTCTTGAATATGATCACCCCTTGGGTCGCGCGGCCAGCAATACGGATTCCATCGACCGGACAGCGGATCAACTGACCGCCATCCGTCACCAGCATGATCTGATGACTGTCTTCAACCGGGAACGAGGCTATCAAGCCGCCATTCCGGTTGTTGACGGCCATTGCCGTAATGCCCTTACCGCCGCGGCCGGTGACACGGTACTCGAAAGACGACGTCCGTTTGCCATATCCGTTTTCAGAAATGGTCAGGATGATCTGTTCAGCAGCGCTCATTTCCGCATAGCGTTCCTGAGACAACTCGCCAGCAACAACACCATCCTCGTCTGCAGCCCCGCCGTTTTCATCCGCTTCGCCGCGCATGGCCCGGGAAAGCTTCAGATATGCGGCGCGCTCCTCGGCATCGACATCGATGTGATGCAGGATTTGCATGGAGATGACACGATCGCCGTCCGCAAGACGGATGCCGCGAACACCTACTGAGTTCCGTCCGGCAAAAACGCGAACGTCTGTCACAGGGAAACGGATACACTGGCCGGAATTCGTGGTCAGCATGACATCCGAATGTTCGGAACATGTGTCGACCCCCACAATGCCGTCGCCATCTTCCAGCTTCATGGCAATCTTGCCGTTCCGGTTGATGTTGACAAAATCGGAGAGCTTATTCCGGCGCACGGTGCCGCGCACCGTTGCAAACATCACGTCGAGGTTTGCCCAGGTGTCCTCGTCTTCCGGCAACGGCAGAATTGAGGTGATCTGTTCGCCTTGCTCCAACGGCAGCATATTGACCAGGGCTTTGCCGCGCGAGGTCGGGCCGCCGAGAGGCAGACGCCAGACCTTCATCTTGTAGCAAATACCTCGGGAGGAGAAGAACAGAACCGGCGTATGCGTGTTGGCAACAAAGAGACGGGTGACGAAATCCTCATCCTTGGTCGCCATGCCCGACCGGCCCTTGCCGCCGCGGCGTTGTGCGCGGTAAGTCGCAAGCGGAACACGCTTGATGTAGCCGCCATGAGACACGGTCACGACCATGTCTTCGCGCTGGATCAGGTCTTCTTCGTCAAAGTCCGCTCCGCCCTCGATGATCTCGGTCCGGCGCGGGGTTGCGAATTCTTCCTTGATCTCCAGCATCTCGTTGCGGACGATCTCCTGGATCCGCGCCCGAGAGCGAAGAATGTCGAGATAGTCGCTGATTTCGGCGCCGATCTTGTTGAGCTCTTCTTCAATCTCGTCCCGGCCCATGGCCGTCAGGCGCTGCAGCCGGAGATCGAGGATCGCACGAGCCTGTTCTTCGGACAGCTTGTAAGTGCCGTCCTCTTGAACCATGTGGCGCGGATCGTCGATCAAACGGATCAGATCTTCCACGTCCCTGGCCGGCCAGTTGCGTTCCATCAATTGCGCGCGCGCAGTCGCCGGATCCGGGGCGGCCCGAATGAGTTTGATCACCTCATCAATATTGGCTACGGCAATTCCGAGACCGACCAAGATATGCGCCCGGTCACGGCACTTTTTCAGCAGGTACCGCGTCCGGCGCTGGATGACCTCTTCGCGGAAGGCGACGAAAGCCTTCAGCATGTCGGTCAGGTTCATCTGTTCGGGCTTGCCGCCGTTCAGCGCCACCATGTTCGCCCCAAAGGACGTTTGAAGCTGGCTGAACCGGTAAAGCTGGTTCAAAACCACATCCGGCACGGCGTCGCGTTTAAGCTCAATCACGACCCGCATACCGGAGCGGTCACTTTCATCGCGAATGTCGGAGATGCCTTCGACGCGCTTGTCCCGCACCATCTCGGCGATCTTTTCGATCATCGTGGACTTGTTGACCTGATACGGAATTTCCGAAACGATCAGGGCCCAGCGATCCTTGCGGATTTCTTCCGTGTCGACCTTGGCCCGCATCGGCACGGACCCACGGCCCGTCTCATAAGCGCTGCGGATACCGGAGCGGCCGAGGATCATGCCGCCGGTCGGGAAGTCCGGTCCGGGCACGATTTGCATGAGCTCTTCCAGCGTCATCGCCGGGTTTTCCATGAGCGCGATGGAGGCGTCGATCACTTCGCCCAAATTGTGCGGTGGGATGTTTGTCGCCATACCGACCGCGATACCGCCAGCACCGTTGACCAGAAGGTTCGGGAATTTTGCAGGAAGGACGACCGGCTCGGATTCAGAGTTGTCGTAGTTCTCCTGAAAATCGACCGTTTCCTTGTCGATGTCATCGAGAAGCCGGTGCGCAACCTTTTCCAGACGGCACTCGGTGTACCGCATCGCCGCGGCCGGATCGCCATCGATGGAGCCGAAGTTGCCCTGGCCGTCGATCAACGGCAAGCGTAGGGAGAAATCCTGCGCCATGCGGACAAGGGCATCATAGATCGCGCTGTCACCATGCGGGTGGTACTTACCCATAACATCGCCGACCACACGGGCCGACTTGCGGTAAGGCTTGTTCCACTCATAGCCGTTTTCATGCATCGAATAGAGAATGCGCCGGTGCACCGGCTTCAAGCCGTCCCGGACGTCCGGTAGCGCACGGGACACGATCACGCTCATGGCGTAATCGAGATAGCTGCGCTTCATTTCATCGACGATGGAGACCGGCTTGATGTCCGACGGAAGCCCGCCTGAAGGGGTGCTGTTGTCCTGGTCAGCCAAGGAGACACTCATTTGTTTGTTATTGCTGGTGTCTTTATATCCGATTCAATTCGCGGGACCAAATTTGTGGGCGTTTTTGAGCTTGCTAATAATCTCGTAATTTCAATGCCTTATAAATCATATACACAGGCACACAGAAACATTTCACAAGGCTTGGTCGCGCAAGGGGCAAAAGCCCTGTAAAACGCACGTCAAACGCCCAATCAGCCTGTCGGAGACACGCGATGATCGACTTTTACATCAATGCCTTCGCCACGCTTTTTGTGACCATCGATCCCGTCGGATTAGCGCCGATGTTTCTGGCGATAACGGCCGGCATGAGCTCCGCCGACCGGCGCCGGGTTGCCATCCGGGCGACCATCACTGCAGCCGGTATTTTGGGCCTGTTTTATTTCACTGGTCAGACGGTGCTAAATGTTTTGGGGATCTCGGTTTCCGCCTTCCGGGTCGCGGGTGGCATTTTGTTGTTCCTGATCGCTATCGAGATGATTTTCGGCAAACGCCAGGAACGCAAAAGTGAAACGGCCGAAAAAGCGATGGAATCCGCTGAGGCCCATCATGCGACCATCAACGAACTCGCCATCTTTCCCCTGGCCATTCCACTGATTTCTGGCCCGGCTGCCATATCTGCAATCATTCTCCTGTCCAGCCAGGCCCCGGACACCCTGACATATGCCGGTCTTGGCGGCGTGATCTTGATCATCCTGGTCAGTTGTCTCGGCGCCTTCTTGCTGGCAGAACGCATTGAGCGCGCGCTGGGGGATACGGCTCAGCTGGTCATCACGCGCCTGCTGGGCGTCCTACTTGCAGCCCTTTCGGTACAATTTGTCGCCGACGGGATCCTGGCGTTCCTCGCGTAACCGGTTACGGAAGCTCCAAACGGAATTCCTGCGGCGAAACACCGTGAACGCTGTCCCGCGCGCGGATTATCACGGAGGTGATATCGTCCGGAACCTGAACGCCGGACAAGGACCGGGTAAATGGTTGCTCGTTGACATGCGGGTGCGCCAGGACCCTTTTGCCGAGAAGTTCGCCCTCCGGCGTGTAGACCTCCCAAAGATCCGAATAGTGGTCCCAGCCTGTATCGCCGTGCTTGAGCGTGACAGAAAACGTCCACCCGCCGGCACCCTCTTTCGCCGTTGCATCAACAATCTCAACGTCACCAGCGACGCCTGCGCCAGAGACGAGCGCGCTGATGATTGCGGCGATGGAGATAACCCTTTTTCCCAGCATTCAAATGCTCCAAACATTCTTTTCAATGCGGCCAGTTTGCCGGGAAATCGAGAGCACAAACAGTCAAACTTGCGTCACTGGGAGTTAATTTAAGGATACGCGCGTGTTGCGGAGGGGCTAATTTCAAGGATTTACAAACCCCGTCTGGCTCTTCAGCACGTTGTGAAAACGCAATCTTACTGCTGGAACCACGAAACCCTTGTGTAACCGTTCGGGTTCATTTTTGGATCCCGCCGAACAGCCCAGACTTTAGTATTTATTTAGAACTCTCGCGCTCTACTGAGCTAAAGATGATTTATTCTTGCGAGCATGCCATGCAGTCCGTTGCCAACACGACATATTCTGGTCTTCAAGAACTCTCGTTTGTCGAAGAATCCATGCCGGAATACAATGAGCATATCGTGAAACTCATTTCCGGAGCGCTTTATGACTGCGAATCTATCGTAGACTTCGGTGCCGGAATCGGAACATTGGCGGACGTTGTACACAAGCAGACAGCTGTGCGGCCGCGGTGCGTCGAAATCGACGAAACCGCACAGTCAATTCTTCGCCATCGAGGGTATCAGGTCTCAAATAGTCTTCTCGATCTTCCGGAACAGGTTGGCGGCATTTACAGTTCCAACGTTCTCGAACATATCGAAGATGACCGTGGAGCTATCAGTGACTGTTTTGAGGCTTTGCAGCCAGGCGGAACCTTGGTCCTCTACCTTCCAGCGTTTCAGTTGCTGTTTTCTGGGTTGGATAGGTCTGTCGGACATTATCGCCGTTATTCGAAGCGGGACCTCATCCACAAACTCCAATCTTCCGGCTTCGCCCTCAAAGATTGCCACTATGTTGAAAGCTTGGGGTTCTTTGCCAGCCTTGTGGTGAAGCTTGTCGGTTATGATGTCGAAGGCGGTCTCGGCTCAGCATCTTCCTATGAGTTTTACAACAAGTACGTCTTTCCCCTCAGCAAGAAAATCGACGCTGTTGGAGCGCGGCACTTGCTGGGCAAAAACATTTTTGTCGTCGCGCAAAAACCGCACGCAGCCTAATTCGCTATTCCGGTAATACAAAGCCCGCTTGGCAACAGCTCCCTAATTTCACTCTGCCTTGTGATGTCGTGCTCTGATCTGTCAAACTGAACGCCAGGACAGGAGGGGCCTCTATGAACGATGCGGCGGTTCGAGAAACGCTGGTCAAGCTGAAGGCAGAGCTCGAGAGCTTCAGCGAGATTTCCGAGGACGCGCGGGCGACCGTCATGCTGGACCAACAGGCCGTTGGCCGGCTCTCGCGCATGGACGCTCTCCAGGGACAAGCCATGGCACAAGCCTCCGAGCGTCAGCGCCGCGCCGATATTCAACGGATTGAAGCGGCGCTCAAGCGCCTGAATGAGGGAGAATACGGCTATTGCGCCCAATGCGGCGAAGACATTGCTGCAAAACGTCTTGAGGTTGATCCGGCAGCGGCCTTTTGTATCCGCTGTGCGAAATAGGCCTTTATGACACCAGTCCGCGCAGTTGCTGCATCCAATTGCTGATGTCACCGGCGATTTTATCGATTGGGAACCGAGAAAGTGTCTCTTCGCTCCAAGTGTCGTTAGAACACAGTATGGCTTCGAAGGATTGTATTTGCGCAAGTTGTTCCGGTGTCAGCGGCAACCCTCGCGCGGCATTCAAGAGAACCAATTGTTCATGGATCCGCCGCAGTACAGATAGTGCCGCGCCCATCCTGGCTTTTAGCGCTGGTTCTTCCCGCCAACTCGCGCCACCAAAGACCTCTTGAGTAACCCGTTGGCCGGCTCCAAAACAGGTGTAGCTGACACAGCCCGGAAATCCACGTTCAACCCGTTCTCCAAAAATCTTGCAAGTATTGTCGGTGTTGAGGTTCGGGCATTCCTCACCCGCCGCCTTGTCAAGACCAAACGACTCAGATTTGTCGAACGCAAACACGACGCAGCACAGCGCAGCGCATTTTGAGCAATTCGGTTCTAGATCGATGAGCGCCACGGGCACGAAAGCCTTTTACTTCACCTAAAACAAAGAGACCGCAGCTTGTTTCCAAACCGCGGCCTGCCAAAACTATTCCCACTCGATCGTGCCCGGAGGTTTTGACGTGATGTCGTAGGTCACGCGGTTGATGCCTTCGACCTCGTTGATGATCCGGGTCGCGGTTTCACCGAGAAACTCGTGGCTGAACGGATAATAGTCCGCGGTCATGCCGTCGACGGAGGTTACAGCACGGAGCGCACAGGCGTAATCGTAAGTCCGGCCATCACCCATCACGCCGACCGTGCGGACCGGCAGGATTGCTACAAAAGCTTGCCAGATCTCGTCATACAGGCCGTGCTTGCGGATTTGGTCGATGTAAACCGCGTCCGCCTTGCGCAGGATTTCCAGTTTATTACGGGTGATTTCCCCCGGACAGCGAATGGCAAGGCCCGGTCCTGGAAACGGGTGACGACCGATGAAACTCTCCGGCAACCCAAGCTCACGGCCGAGTGCCCTCACCTCGTCCTTGAACAATTCGCGCAGAGGTTCGACCAGTTTCAAACCCATCTTTTCCGGCAGGCCGCCCACATTGTGGTGAGATTTGATCGTCACCGAAGGCCCGCCTGAGAAGCTGACGCTTTCAATCACATCCGGGTATAGCGTGCCCTGAGCCAAGAACTCCGCGCCTTCAATCTCATTGGCGTGTTTCTGGAACACGTCGATGAACAGCTTGCCAATGATCTTGCGTTTTGTTTCCGGATCGGACTGGCCGTCCAGTTCGCCAAGGAACAGATCGCTCTCGTCGGCGTGGATCAGCGGAATGTTATAGTTGTCCCGGAACATCGAGACGACTTCTTCCGCCTCATTCAGCCGCAACAAACCATGATCAACAAAAACACACGTCAATTGGTCGCCGATCGCTTCATGGATCAGGACAGCGGCAACGGAGCTGTCGACGCCGCCCGACAGACCACAGATGACTTTCTTGTCGCCGACCTGCTGACGGATCTTTTCGATCGCATCGTCCTTGTAGGCGCCCATGGTCCAGTCACCGGTGAACCCGGCGAGCTTGACGAAATTCTCATAAAGCGTCTTACCGTTCGGCGTGTGGTGCACCTCGGGGTGAAACTGAACGGCGTAAAAGTTCCGGTCCGTGTCCGCGGTGATCGCGTAAGGCGCGTTCGGCGAGGTGCCGAATACCTCGAAACCTGGCGCGAGCTTGGCGACATGATCACCATGGCTCATCCAGACCTGCTCCCTGCCACCCGCGAACCAGCCGTTCAGGATCGACAGATCGGTACCGGCGGGTGTCACGAATGCGCGGCCGAATTCTGCGGTGCCGCCACCGCCGGAAATCTTGCCGCCATGCACTTCACCGCCCAGCTGCTGCATCATCACTTGCTGGCCGTAGCAGATGCCGAGGATTGGAACACCGATGCTGTATACGCTCTCCGGCGGCCGCGGTGAGCCTTGCCGCGTCACGGAATCCGGCCCGCCGGAGAAGATCACCGCCTTTGGCGCGAACTCGGCCAAAAACTCGTCGGTGACCTTTTGATACGGGTGGATTTCGCAGTAGACATTCAGCTCGCGCAAGCGGCGGGCGATCAGCTGGGTCACCTGCGAACCGAAGTCGATGATAAGGAGGCGGTCGTGATGATGTGTCATGGCGCGCTTCTACCCGTCTTTTTGCCGAAATTGAACCGGATTCTTGCGCCGCAAACGCTCTCGCACAACATTTTGCCTCTGGCTGTACTGCGCACCGATCCGGGAGAAGCTGTGTACGGTTGGATTTGGCGTTTGCTCCGGACTCCCCGCCTGCCCTAGGTTAATGAATCAATAACCAGCCCAACCGAGCATCATGACCGCAGCTGCCCGCGAAATTTACGATCAGGCCCTTGGCTTTGAAGCAAATGGTGATCTGCTAAGAGCCAAGACCGGCTATTTGCGCGCCAGTGAGATGCTGCCGCATGACACCGATATAGCCTATCGGGCGGCCTCGGCATTGCTGCGGACCGGCGAGCTTGAAGAAGCGCAATCCCGTTTGCGCCGGCTCATATTTGCCGACCCCAGCCATATCAATGCCCGGTCCAGCCTTGCCAATTGCCAGTTGCTTATGAACGATTTGGAGCTGGCCGAAAGCAATTTTCGGGAGGTTCTGGATCGGGATCCGGACCATAAGAACGCGTTGTTCGGACTGTCCAATCTTCTTTTACAACGTGAACAGGCGCGGCTTGCAGCGCCCTATGCGCAGCGGTTGTCAGCACTGTTGCCCAACAGCCCCGCAGCGCAGACCGTTGTGGCTGAGGTTTTGGAGAAGGGCGGACAGGCACCGCAGGCAGTGGCTGCGTATCGGAAACTCCTAAAGAGTGCACCAAATCATATTCCCGCGCTGCTTGGCCTTGCCCGAACGTTGTTAAAATCGAAGCGCTACGATGACGTCATATCTTTGGCGGTCCGGGCTGCCGAGCAAGACGCAGACAACTCCGATGCGTTTGACATGCTGAGCCAGGCCTTGGAAGGACGCGGCGATTTGGAAGATGCTCTTGAGGCCGCCTCAGAAGCACTTCGCCTCGCACCAAACAATACAGATCTACTGACCCGTCTCAGCGTCATTTGCCGCAAGCTCGGCAAATTCGGCGCAGCGCTTCGTTACGCCCTGCAGGCGGTTGACGCAAATCCGGAAAGCCGCGGCCCAGCAAATGCGCTTGGCGCCGCGCTTGCCGCGATGAAGTTCCCGAACCAAGCCCGCGTGGTTCTGACTTCGGGCAACGGCAAAGACCTGGATCCGAAAATTCGCATCCTGGTTGAAAAGCTGATCAAGGCGTCAGAGGGTGCCGCAAAAACACCCAAGAGCACTTCGATTGGTGTCGACAATTCCGGCAACAATGCAGCGCAGGGCTCGGAATCAGATCACGAAACAGCAGAAATCGACAACGCAACAGAGACGGCCGCGAACAGCGTTTCCGTCGATGGTACGGAAGCAAAACAAACGGAAGCCGGAGACAAGACCGAAGCAATTCAGTCTTCCGGAGACGGTGAAAAACCGAAATTCGGCGCAGGCCCGGACGAACCTTTGCCGAATGTGCTCGGGCTCAGCCGAAGAGACGTGTCCTAAAGGTCTTTACGCGGTCCGCTCCAGGATCGCGATGAAGAAGCCATCCGTCTTGGTGGATGCAGGCGTCAAGGTCAGGTCACCGCGCTCGGTGATATAGGCTGGAACTGGCTTGCCCGGCAGCATTGCAGTCCAGACATCCAGTGCAGAGACAGACGCAAAGTCCGGATTTTCGGAGAGAAACCGGCTGATTTGGTCGGCATTTTCTTCTGGGAGCAACGAACAAGTTGCGTAGACCAAACGCCCACCGACCTTTACATACTCTTTCGCGTTATCAAGAACATGCACCTGATCGTTCATGCGATCGTTGAGCGCCTTTTCTGTCAATTTCCATTTTGAATCCGGCCGGCGGCGCCAGACACCGGTGCCCGTGCATGGCGCATCAATGAAGACAAGATCCATCTGGCTTTTCAGATCGTCCAACGTGGAGCTCGCGGGATCACGAACCTGTATGTTGCGGACACCGGCCCGCTGCAGCCGTTCATGGATCGGAGCCAAACGCAAACGATCTGCGTCATAGGCGTAGAGCTGACCCTTGTTCTCCATTGCAGCAGCCAGCGCTAACGTCTTGCCACCACCGCCTGCACAATAATCCAAAACCTGTTGTCCCGGCTGTGCCCCTGCCAGCAAGGCTGCCAGCTGACTGGCCTCATCCTGAAGGTCGAACCAGCCTTTGCGGTAGCCCTCTTCGGCTTGAACATGCGGCATCCGGCCAAGACCCGGTTTTGCTTCAATCCGCATTCCAAATGGCGACAAACCGGTCTCTTGGGCACCTGCATAGCTGAGTTTTTTCAAGAGTTTTGCCCGATCCGACTTCAGGGTGTTCACCCGCATGTCGACGGGTGCGCGGTGCGCAAGGGCCCGGCCCTCGGCGACCGCATTGTCGCCAAAAACCGCGGAGAATGTGGGCCACAGCCATTCGGGCACATCGGCCGCCTGCCACGGCTGTAAATCGTTCGGCACAGGCGCGGCAAGGCGGTCTGCCTCAGCGTCGGTCAATGGCTCGGGCGCATGCCGGTCTTCACTCAAGACGGTGGTAAGCGCCTCAAGACCTTTGTCCCAGGTCAGCACATAGGTCGCAAGCGCCAGTGCGCGCGGACTGTCGTCCTGCATTTGAGCTGACAAAGAGGCCCGGTTGCGAAGAGCGTCAAAGACGAGATTGCCAATGACGGTGCGATCTCCCGACCCGGCAAACCGGTGCGCAGATCCCCACTCTTTCAAGGCAACCTGGACCGGCCGATGACGGCGTTCCACTTCGTCCAGGACTTCAATTGCCGCCGCGAGGCGTCCGCCGTCTTTCATTGCTTACCCTTTGAAAAGAGCCGATATCAGATCGGCTCCTTCGATATGTACAGTCGATCAAACGTTTGATGGATAATTCGGGCTCTCGCGCGTGATGGTCACGTCATGCGCATGACTTTCCCGCAAACCCGCGCCGGAAATTTGGACAAAGCGCGCTTTTTCCTGGAAGTCTTCAATGGTCTTGCCACCGACGTAGCCCATGGCTGCACGCAGACCGCCCGCCAATTGGTGCAGGACACTGCCAAGCATGCCCTTGTAGGGAACCTGCCCTTCAATGCCTTCAGGAACCAGCTTCAGACTGTCGCGGACTTCGGCCTGGAAGTAACGGTCGGCCGAACCGCGTGCCATGGCGCCAACGGAACCCATGCCGCGATAAGATTTATAAGACCGTCCCTGGTGCAGGTAGACCTCGCCCGGGCTTTCTTCGGTGCCGGCAAGCAGTGAGCCAACCATCACGGAAGCAGCACCGGCTGCAATTGCCTTCGCAAGGTCGCCAGAAAACTTGATACCGCCATCGGCGACGACCGGAACACCTTGTTTGCTGGCTTCGTTGACCGACTCAATGATCGCTGTCAGCTGCGGGACGCCCACACCCGCCACGATCCGCGTTGTGCAGATGGAACCTGGACCAATTCCGACCTTCACGGCATCCGCCCCGGCATCAATGAGGGCTTTTGTTGCTTCAGCTGTGGCCACGTTACCGGCCAAAACCTGCACCGAGTTGGAAAGCTTTTTGACGCGGTTCACTTGGTCAAGAACCTTTTGGGAATGACCATGGGCCGTGTCGACCACCACCATGTCGACCCCGGCGTCGATCAGCCGCTCGGCGCGGGCAAATCCCTCTTCACCAACGCTGGTCGCCGCAGCGACGCGCAAACGCCCTTGGGCATCCTTGGACGCGTTCGGGTTGAGTTGGGCCTTCTCCATATCCTTGACTGTGATCAGGCCGGTACAATTGCCGGCATCATCAACCACCAGCAATTTTTCAATGCGGTTTTGGTGGAGCAGGCGCTTTGCTTCGTCTTGTTTGACGTTGTCATTGACCGTAACCAGATTGGAGCTGGTCATCAGCTCGCGGATTTTCTGGTCCGGATTGGATGCAAAGCGGACGTCACGGTTTGTCAAAATGCCTACGAGTTTGCCAGTCACCTGGCCGCCGGTCCCGCCATTCTCAACGACTGGTACGCCGGAAATCCCAAACCGCTTCATTAGATCAAGCGCATCTTGCAGGCTGGCATCCGGTCCGATCACCAGCGGGTTCACAACCATGCCGGATTCGAACTTCTTGACCATGCGGACCTCTTCGGCCTGTTGATCAAGGGAGAGGTTTCGGTGAATGACCCCGATGCCACCGGCCTGAGCCATGGCAATCGCCAGACGGCCTTCGGTGACCGTATCCATGGCCGACGATAGGATAGGAATGTTCAGCTCAAGCTCACGCGTGACTTTCGTGCGCAGATCGACCTCACCCGGCATAACTTCCGAGTGGCCGGGGATCAGCAGCACATCGTCGAAGGTCAGGGCTTGTTGCCCGGTCGATGGGACAAAGAAAGATGCCATTGCCAATTCCCCTATAAATACAAATTGAGACGCACGCTTTTAGGAGAGCTTGCATCTTGTCGAGTCGCTTCGGCTGTGCCGGAGAAGTTGGCGCGGGTGAATAACATGCAGGTGACAGAATGAAAAGGGCCTGTTCGAACAGGCCCTGCACTTTCCATCGCCGTTGTTTCCAAACACTGCCTTTGAGTTTAGTCTTCAGGCAGGTCGCTGCCGCGAAAACCCTTGGCAATCACATAGAGCTCCGGGCTTTCTTTCCGGCTTGCCGGAGGTTTCAGGTGCGCAACGGATTTGAACTCCCGCTTCAACTCCTGAAGCATGGCATTCTCGGTCCCACCACGGAACACTTTGGCCAAGAAAGACCCGCCGGGGACGAGATTTCGGCGCGCAAAGTCAATCGCGATCTCAAAGAGATGCGTGGTGCGCAAATGGTCAGTCTGTTTATGCCCCGTTGTCGGCGCCGCCATATCCGACAGGACAACATCCGGTTTGTGTCCGCCGAGCGCTTCCATCAACGCTGCCGGTGCATCGTCATCCAGAAAGTCTTTTTTGAGGAACACCGCGCCGCGCACGTGATCCATATCCAGATAGTCGATCCCGACGACCTTTGGAGAATCGACCGTCGACTTGACCCGGTCGACTGCAATCTGACACCAGCCGCCCGGCGCACAGCCCAAGTCCACCACCCGGTAGCCGGGTTTCAAGAGCTTGTGCTTGTCGTCAATCTCGATCAGCTTGTAAGCGGCGCGGGACCGGTAGCCATCAATTTTGGCACGCCGGACATACGGATCGTTCAATTGCCGCGAGAGCCAGCGGGTCGACGATTCCCGCCGCCCGGCCGCCGTCTTGACCTTGACGTGCATACCGCGGTCACCAGATCCCCGTTTTTTCGATCCACTCATTATCTGTTCCTCGGACGGCCACGTCCTTGCCGCGGCCCGTTTTTCCTGCGCGCCCATACACCATCGGCCGCCATCAACTCGGTCAAGATGCCCTCGCGCAACCCGCGGTCCGCAACCCTCAATCTCGGGCAACTCCAGCGCCGCCGGATGGCCTCCAAAATCGCACAACCGGCCAGCACCAGGTCGGCCCGGTCTTCGCCGATGCAAGGATTGTTGACGCGCGCCTCATACGGCATGTCGCGCAGCTGATCAATCATACCGCCGACTTGTGTGTCTTCCAGCCAGGTGCCGTCGACGCGCCGGCGATCGTAGCGCCGGAGCCCAAGATGAACCCCGGCCAGAGTTGTTACCGTGCCCGAGGTTCCAAGCATATGAACCTTGCCGCTGGAGATCGCTTCGGAAAGATCATCTGCAAGGTTGAACTCGGCCAGATGATCGGCCGCATCGTCCACCATCGCTTCAAAGATGTCCGGTGTGACATGAACGCCGCCGTGCCGCTCGGCCAGATTGACAACACCAACCGGCAAGGAGATCCAGGACCGGATGAACCGCGTCAGTGCATATCCGCGCGCGCCGCATCTGTTGCGCAGATCGAGCCAGACGATTTCAGAAGAGCCACCGCCGATATCAAACAAAATGACACCGTCGGCATCATGATCAACCAGGGATGCACATCCTGCCACGGCCAGCCGTGCTTCGGTTTCCCGATTGACGATTTCCAAGGCGAGGCCGGTCTCAGCCTGAACACGCGAAATGAAGTCTGCCCCGTTTTCGGCCGCCCGGCAGGCCTCCGTTGCGATCAGACGGGACCGTTCGACGCCGCGTTCCGCCAGCTTGCGATGGCACTGGGCCAACGCATCAATGGCGCGGTCCATGGCCGCATCGCCAAGCCGCCGGTGCGCGCCGACCCCTTCCCCGAGCCGCACGATCCGAGAATAGGCATCGACGACGCGAAAACCACGTTCTTCGGGACGCGCGATTAGCAACCGGCAATTGTTCGTTCCAAGATCGAGCGCAGCATAAAGAGGCGCATTGCCGGATGCGTGCACTGGATGACGGCGATGTCCGGTCCGAAGGCCTTCCGGACCGCGCGTGCGAGGGCGGCGAATAGGTTGCTGCTCACGTCCTGACGGTTCTGGCGGACGCGGTCCTCCGTCCGGTTTAGGTATGCCATTCAAAGGTCTGGAAAGCTGCGGATCCGCTCCGGTCTCAGTTGCAACAGCCGGTGTTTCCTGGTTGGTGTGCGCAGCTTGACCACGATTCTTTTTGGCTTGCCAACGTTTGCGGCCCCGCCGGTTGGCAGCTTTTTTGCCCTTCGCAGAGGGAGACCCCTCGGACAGCGGCGCATCTTTCCCAGCGATGGCTGGATCCATATGTGCGTTTGTTTGCGGTTCCGGATTCGCAGTCCCACTTTGCCCCGGCCGCCGTCGGCCGCGCCGCTTTTTCTTCCGATGGGACGGGGTCACCGTCCCAGCATCTTTAATGCCGTTCGCCGTGTTGGCGTCAGCTTGTCTGGTCTGCCCGGCCGCTTGAGAGACACTTGTGGCGTCAGATCCACTTGAAGAAGCTTGGCCGTCGGGCCTGTTGCCCTCCCGACCCTGTGCTCCTGAACCCTGACCGGACCGGTTTTTCCGGCGCCGTCGGTTTCGTCCCTTGCGCTCGTTGAGCGCTGCGTTTTGTCCGGACACATCAGGGGCACGTCGCCCGGATTCGGGCGGTTCCTGACCTGAATGAGTCACGTTTTTGCCTTTCGATGCCTCAGGTATATGGGCGTTTCAGCGCGCCACGTACCCGGAGCAAGTCCTTTAGTTGGGAAAACTGTATCAGGTTGACCGCCGCTCGAAAAGAACCCCGCTTGGCAAATTCTCTAAGAGACGGCAGGCTGTTCTGCAGGTGTGCAAGGTCCGCGGACTTTTGTGATCAAAAAAGCTAAAACTTGCTCTTGCATTTGAGGGGCGGTTGGATGTATACGCCCCTCACCATTCGGGATGCCACCGTGCGCCTCCGCCCGCACCAACATGCGTGGCCCGGATTGGGGAATAGGTTAACGGTAGACCCGCAGACTCTGACTCTGTTAGTCCTGGTTCGAATCCAGGTTCCCCAGCCAATTATTCTGTAAGTCATTGATTTTGCGTTATTCTATCCTGTTCCGGATCGAATTTCGGCAATTTATTCAACTGGCACACAAAACCAGACCCCAGAAGTTTTGCGTCTTGTCATAGCATCACTGTTGGGGAATTGGGCAAAGGTCCCGTCGGCAAACTCTCAGAACCTCATGCGTGTTGGCAAGGCTTGTTACCGGCGACCACACTTTCATGATTCACTTTTGAACTAAGATCCAAACCACACGCTTCCATTGAGCATTAAACCGTCGTGCTCTTTAATTTCAGTACGCAAAGCACGCAGTTAGGTGGAGACATGTGCCCTTCAGAAGGACCCGAAGTGCACGCCAGTTACCGGTCATGTCCGCAGCAAAAACTGTTCTTCCAAGATCAGCCAGACACCGACTTAGCTATTAGCAGCACCGATCCGGTGGAGGCGATGGAGAGCATCAGGATGCGCCCCGCCGCCTGCGTCATGAACCTTCGTGCCCAACGCCCAAAACCGTACCCGATCAGCAGCCCCGGAAATAGCAACAGGCCATCCAATGCCAGACGGACATTGAACACCCCCACATAAGCAAGCGCACAAAGAGAGGTTATGTAGGAAAACGTGAAAACCAAAGCCATGGTCGGGCGCGTTTTTTCCAATGGCTCGTTTTGGTACATGATAACAAGCGGGGCACCTGGAATGCCTGATGTTGATCCCATGATGCCGACGGCCACGCCGCATATGGAGAGGTTTCGAGGTGTGAATGGCGGCGCCTTTGCAAAGATCGAAATTGCAACGGCCAGCAGTATCAAGCTCGCAAACACGACAGCCATGCTGTCCCCAGGAATGCGGCTCAGGATGGCAGCACCGATGAGTGTGCCGAACAGAATGGCCGGACCAAGCGCCAAGATCTCGCGGCGAACGACATGAGATCTCCCATCCCCAAGCATGACGACAGACAAAAAGAGATTGATGAACAACATCGGCCCCGGCACGAAACTGATGCTCACAAGCGCCAGCAACGGCGCGGCAATCATCGCGAACCCCATGCCGGTGGAAGTCTGGACCAAAGCGGCGATCACGACGGCGCAATTTGCCAAAAAGAATGCGTCCAGTGCGTGACTCACTTCCACGAAAAGGCTCCCTGTCCTGTCTTCAACCTCTTGGTTCCAGACAGCTGTTCCACCGCCACCGGACCAGACCCGTTGATTTGATTGGGGTACAAACACCCAGACAAAGCGGTTTGCGCGCTTTCAAAACCCGAGCTGGGAGCTGTGAACCTTAAAATGGCGGCGCGCGCAGACTTTCTGTGAGCGCGCGCCTTTTCTGCCACTTGTTCGCGACGGGTTAGACCGCCTGCTCCATCATATCCGCAGGATCGATGCCGGCGACGCCAACCGGTTTTTTCATTGCGTCACGGCGGAAGGGTTCTCCCAATTCCTGATTGATCATCGCCTCGATCAACGTGGTCTTTCCGGCCTTTTGATCTTCAAGCGCCTGGTTCAGAGCGTCGGTCAGTTCTTGCATGGTGCGGGCAACAACGCCCTTCAACCCGCAGGACTGGGCGATCCCTGCGTAAGAGACCCCTTCATCAAGTTCCGTGCCGACGAAGTTGTCGTCAAACCAGAGCGTCGAGTTGCGTTTTTCCGCGCCCCACTGGTAATTGCGGAAAACGATCTGAGTAATTGCCGGCCATTCGCCGCGTCCGATCGCGGTCAGTTCGTTGACAGCGATGCCAAAAGCACCATCACCTGCAAAGCCCACCACGGGCACATCCGGGCAGCCGATCTTTGCCCCGACAATTGATGGCAAGCCGTAGCCGCACGGGCCAAAGAGCCCTGGTGCGAGGTATTTGCGGCCCTCTTCGAAGGACGGATAGGCATTGCCAATTGCGCAGTTGTTGCCAATGTCGGATGAGATAATCGCCTCTTTCGGCAGCGCTGCCTGGATTGCGCGCCATGCCATACGCGGGCTCATCCAATCCGGCTTAGCCGCACGTGCGCGTTCATTCCATGTTGTTCCTGGATCGTCATCTTCATGATCCATCGAAGACAATTGCTGCGCCCAACGGGACTTGACGAGCGAAACACGCGCCAACCGTTCATCGCGTCCATCATTGCCCGCAGTATCCGACAGGTTCGCCAGGATACCCTCCGCGACCTTTTTCGCGTCACCGACAATACCGACCGTGACCTTCTTGGTCAGACCGATCCGGTCTGGATTGATATCAACCTGAATGATTTTCGCATCCGTTGGCCAATACTCCATGCCGTAACCGGGGAGCGTTGAGAACGGGTTCAATCGCGTACCGAGACAGAGAACGACGTCGGCCTCCTTGATCAGTTCCATACCGGCCTTCGACCCGTTGTATCCCAGAGGCCCGGCAAAAAGCGGGTGCGAACCCGGGAAGGCGTCGTTGTGCTGATACCCCACACAAACGGGCGCCGAAAGACGCTCAGCCAGCGCAACAGATGCAGGAATTGCGCCCGAGAGGACCACTCCCGCACCATTCAGGATGACAGGATTCTTGGCGGAACTCAGAAGCTCGGCAGCCGCGGCAACAGAGTTTTCACCGCCCGGCGAAGCTTCGAAAACGATCGGGTCGGGGATCTCAATGTCGACGACCTGTGTCCAGAAATCCCGCGGCAGATTGATCTGGGCCGGGCCACTCAGGCGGCGGGCTTGCGAGATCACACGCGTCAGAACCTCGGCGACACGCGTCGGGTCACGAACCTCTTCTTGATATGCCACCATATCTTCGAAAAGCTTCATCTGCTCGACTTCCTGGAAGCCGCCTTGTCCTATGGTCTTGTTCGCTGCTTGCGGAGTAACCAGCAAGAGCGGTGTGTGGTTCCAGTAGGCGGTTTTTACTGCAGTTACGAAGTTGGTAATGCCCGGGCCGTTTTGCGCGATCATCATCGACATTTTACCGGTAGCGCGCGTGTAGCCGTCAGCCATCATCCCAGCGCTGCCTTCATGCGCGCAGTCCCAGAAGGTAATGCCCGCAGTCGGAAACAGATCAGAGATCGGCATCATGGCGGATCCGATTATGCCGAATGCATTTTTGATTCCGTGGCGTTGGAGAACTTTGACGAAGGCTTCTTCAGTCGTCATTTTCATGCCGTTACTCCCTTGGAGATGAACATTGGAACTGGAATTCGGGGCGCTACATTGCGCCAACTTTCTGGTCTTCCAGGATCATGTCGGACACTTTCTCACCGATCATGATTGCTGGAGCGTTGGTATTGCCCGAGACGATTTCGGGCATGATCGAGCAGTCAGCGACACGCAGTCCCTCAATGCCGTGAACGCGCAGTCGCTCGTCGACAATGGCGCCTTCGCCTTTGCCCATCTTGCAGGTGCCGGTTGGATGATAGATTGTCGTCGAATTACTCCGCGCCCAGTCGAGCGTGGCTTCGTAGTCGTCTATATCAAGCGAGGCGTCCGGCCGGAATTCTTCTGAAATCTTATGCTTCAGCGGAGCATGCTGAGCGATGCGCCGGGCAATGTTGATACCGGCCACGATCGTCCGGCGATCGGTCTCGGTCGCTAAATAGTTTGGATGTATTTTCGGATAAACGCTGGCATCCGGCGACGCAAGACGGATTTCACCGCGGCTTTCCGGGCGAAGTTGGCAAACCGACATCGTAAATGCCGAAAACGGATGAACGCCTTCTCCAGGACTGTCGGCTGACCAAGGCTGGACGTGGAACTGGATGTCCGGCGTATCAACGTGATCACCTGTGCGCAGGAACCCCGTCGCCAAGCTTGCGGCCATCGTCATCGGTCCGGCCCGGAACAGCGCGTATTTCAATGCGATACGTGCCTGGTTGAGTAAACTGCGAACTTCGTCGTTCAGTGTAGGCTCATTACACTTGAAGACGAGGCGCGCCTGTAGATGGTCCTGCAAGTTCTTACCGACGCCCGGCAGGTCAGCAACAATATCAATACCGTGCTCTTTCAGGTGTTGGGCCTCCCCGATTCCCGACACCATCATAAGCTGCGGTGAGCCGATTGCGCCGGCCGAAAGAATGACTTCCGCGCGTGCTTTCACAGTGTGCTCGCGCCCTTCAGTGTCGCGATAGACGACACCTGTTGCGCGGCGCCCTTCAAAAAGGATGCGTGTCGTTGCTGCCCGGGTCACAATCTTAAGGTTCGAACGCGACCGAACCGGTTTCAGGAACGCAACGGCAGAGGAGCATCGCCGTCCGTTGCGCGTCGTGAGTTGAAAATACCCGACGCCTTCCTGTTCAGCGCCATTGTAATCGGGATTTAGAGGATAACCCGCAGCCTGGGCTGCCTCCACCCAGGCATCGCAGATAGGCCTTCGCAGGCGCATGTCCGATACCGACAACGGACCGCCCTGCCCGTGGTATGCATCAGCGCCACGCTCTTGATCTTCCGAGCGCTTGAAAAGCGGTAGGACATCGTCCCAGCCCCAGCCTGTATTCCCCATTTGACGCCAGCGGTCATAATCTTGCGGTTGCCCGCGAACATAGAGAAGGCCGTTGAGAGACGAAGACCCTCCGAGCACTTTCCCACGCGGCCAGTCAAGTTGCCGGCCATTCAATCCTGGATCTGGCTCTGTCTTGTAACACCAGTCGACACTGGGGTTATGCATGGTCTTGAAGTAACCGACCGGAATATGGATCCACGGGTTTCGATCCGCGCCACCCGCTTCCAGAAGGAGGACCTTGGTGTTCGGATTCGCACTCAGCCGATTTGCGATCACGCATCCCGCCGAACCGGCGCCGACGACCACAAAATCTGCTTCCATTTTCAAAAAACCCTCCATCAGATGCAATTATCTCTATGCAAGTTACCAATACTAATCTAGCTTTTTTTGATAAATTCAGTATCATTAATTCACAAAATGGGAGGAATAGATGGGAATTTATGATCGCATAAAGGGTGTCTCACGCCGAGATTTCTTCAAAATTGCAGGAACTTACGGCATGAGCTCGACGCTCTTTGCCGCAGGCGCGTTCGGTGGTGTGATGACGGCGGCGAACCTCGCCAAAGCGGCGGAGTCCACCTACAACAAGCGCTTCGCAAAGGACGCTAAGCACACTCTGAAGTTCGGCGCGGCCGGATTTAACCCGCAAAACCTTTTGATCGAGCGGGCCGGTTGTCTTGAGTTTGCCCGTGACCTGGAGGAGCGTACGGACGGAGAAATCCGCATCGAATTCATCGGCAATAACCAGATTTGCGGCCAGCTCTCGTGCGTCGAGAAAGCACAGCAGGGGATCATCGATCTCTATGCCGCGTCGACCCAGAATTCAGCCGGTGGCGCGCCCTACCTTAACGTCCTTGACTATGCGTATATGTTCCGCAGCCGCGCTGACCAGTACTACTTCATGTACTCACCGGAATCGCAGCGGATACTGCGCGAACCGTTCGAGAAGCGTCACGGACTGAAGTTCCTGTTCACACACGCTGAACTTCGGGGCATCCAGCTCGGTCTTTCCTGGCAAGACAAGGAAACGGTCACATCGATTGACCAACTGGCAGGCACCAAGAACCGCGTTACGGGAACGCAGCTTGGCCGGATCGCAATGAATGCACTCAACCTGAACCCCGTGCCTGTCGCGTGGGAAGAGACACTTGACGGCCTCAAGCAAGGGTTGATCGATGGCGCTGAGACATGGGCTTCGGCCGTGGCCTATGCCAACATGTCGCCGGTTGTGAGCCAATGTGTTGACCTGCGGTTCTTCTGCGGCACCGAACACACGGCGATGACCGTATCAACCTTCGACAGCCTGAGTGGCGAGTTGCAGGATGCCGTTATGGAATCCTCATACCTCACCCAAGTTCACGTTCAGGCAGCAAACGAGGCCGCTCTCGTCAATACCGTCGGTTTCTCCAACCCGCAGTTGCCGGACACGATTTTCGCCCAGAACAATGTTCGGGTTGCGTCTCTGTCGGATGCTGAAATTCGCAAGGCCGAAGAGATGTGCTCGCCGGAGTTCCAACCGCAGCTCTGGGAGCAGTGGCGCGAACGGATCAACGGCTGGGCCGGTGGCATCGACACCTACCAGGATATTTACAACGAGGTGCGCAACAACCCGCACACCCTCGCTGAAAATGTTGAACCACGCCGTTGGTGGAAAGGCTGATAAAGTCCCAATGCCTATCGCCGGAGGGCCTCCGCAAAGAGTGTGTGAGGGCCTCCGGCAAAGAACAAATGACCGGATAATCCCGGCGACAATAGGAAACAGGGAGGACGGCCGATGGAGCTCTGGTCCGATTTGGCAGCGCTCATCAGCGCGCTTGGAAGTCAAGATTCTTGGACGATCCGGCAGGCGCTTTCACCTAATACGGTCTACATTTTCGGTGCTGTGTTCCTCGCGATCTCAGGTATGCTACTTGCTTGGATCTACCACCATGTCCCCGTCATTGAACGCTACTTTGAACGGACCGTTATGGTGACCTGCTATCTTTTGACGGCAGCCATCATCTTCTGGGGCGTCATTGACCGTTTCGTCTTCTCAAATCAGCAACCTTGGTCAACCACCATTCCCCCGTTTCTTTTCATGATCATGGCGCTCTTCGGGGGAGCCTACAACATTCGGATGCGGACGCATCTCAGCTTCTCTGAATTCCGAATGATCATGCCGCGGACGGCACAGTTCGCCTGTCTGCTTCTCGATTTCGTTCTTTGGTTTGGCTTCGCGCTTATTCTTCTCGTGACGACCCTGCGCGTTGTTGCGCTGTCCGCTTCGAACTTTCAAATCGTTCTGGGAACAGACAACACCATGCAATGGTGGTTCCTGTTGTCGGCTCCCATCGCCGCGACCCTCATGGCGGCGCGTGCGGTTGAAAACATCGAAGATGACATAAAAAACATGCGCGCTGGCAAACCCCTCCTCCGGCAGGCGGTTATTGGAGGAGATACCTGATGACCGATGGAACACTTGTCACGCTGATCTCCGTCGGAGTTACGATACTTTTCATGCTGGGCGTCCCGGTGTTTTTGGTGATTGCCTATTGGGTGGTTGGCTGCTCATTCGTTCTTGGGCTGACCCTCGACAACATGGGCGCCGAGATCCTTAACGTCTTCAACAAGGGCTTCGCGCTTCTCGCGATGCCGCTTTTCATTCTAACTGGGGATCTGATCAACAAGTCCGGAATTGCCCGGCGGTTGTCGGACTTCGCTTATGCTTGTCTTGGGTGGCTCCGAGGCGGGCTGGCCATGGCCTCGCTCGGCGCTTGCGGTCTGTTTGCCGCGATTTCAGGTTCAAACTCCGCCACCACCGCAACGATCGGTTCGATGTTGCATCCCGAGATGGTCAAGGGCGGCTATGATGAGCGCTTCTCCGCCGCAACAGCAGCAGCAGGTGGAACTGTCGGTATCATCATACCGCCGTCGATTATTTTCATCGTCTATGGGTTTCTCATGAATTTGCCGATTTCGGACCTGTTCGTTGCGGGTATCGTGCCTGGCGCGCTCATGGTCATCGGAATGCAATTCGCCTGCTGGATCATTTGCCGCCTCAACGGATGGGGCTTTTTGATCCCACTCCAGTTGAACCGGGTGCTTAAAACCGCTTTCGGTGCATGGCTTGGCTTCTTCGCAATTGGTCTTGTCCTTTGGGGCATCTACACCGGGAAGTTTTCGCCGACCGAAGCAGCAGGTGTCACAGTTGGTTTCTGTATTATCGCAGGGCTTCTATCCTGGCTCGTCAGCCGCCTTACGCGCCAGAACCGCGATCGCACGTGGCAGGAAAAGAACTATGCGGAAATGCTGGTCGTCGAGGGCTTCACGCTCTGGCAGGTGCCGGGGATCACGATGCGTTCGGCCGAGATCACCGGCATCCTTGCTCCGTTGATCGCAATTTCTGTGGTGATGCAACAGATCCTATCGCTACTCGGAGCGCAGCAGGTTATCGGCGATTTCGTAACCTCCATGGGCGGTTACTATGCCGTTTTGTTTACCGCGATGATTATCGTGTTTTTCTCCGGCATGGTGTTGGAATCCCTTCCGGTCACGATCATTCTTGCGCCTATCCTTGCCCCGATCGCTGCAAGTGTGGGTGTCGATCCGATCCACTTCTCGGTAATCTTTCTCGTTGGCGCTTCTATCGGGTTTATTACACCGCCTTACGGACTAAACCTTTATGTGGCATCTGGCGTAACGGGAGTGCCATATTTCCGGCTCTTGCGCTATACGGTGCCTTATCTGGTAGCGCTGATCGGAGTATGGATATTTGTTTCTCTTACGCCCGAGGTCGCGCTATTCTTGCTTCCAGACAGATAGGGAAACTGAATGTCGGTAGACGCAGAAGCGGATGCAAAGGGACAAATTCCGACGAACCTGAGGCTTTTGCTGATCTTCGAAGAGGTCGCACGCTCCGGGGTTCCGGTTACTGGCGCCACATTGGCCGAGACACTGAACCTGCCCAAACCCACTGTTTACAGGCTTTTGACCACAGCAGAAGAAGAAGGGTTTCTACAGCGCGACGTCGACGGTAAATCCTTTGGGCCGGGGCGCAGGCTCCGCCACCTTGCAGGCAACACGCTGTCATCGCAACGGATGAGGACCGAGCGATTGATCGTGATGAAAGCCCTGGCCGAGGAGGTGGGCGAGACGTGTAATCTCGCTGCGCCCGGCCGGTTTGGAATGGTTTATCTTGACCGAGTCGAAACGCATTGGCCGTTGCGCATTCAGCTGCGCATTGGGTCTCATGTCCCGTTCCATTGCACGGCAAGCGGTAAGATGTACTTGTCGTCATTGCGAACGGAGAAGCTGGACCGCTTGCTGTCCTGGATGGAGTTCGAGAAACACACGCCAAAGACAATCACCGATAAAAATCTTTTGCGTGAGGAGCTCGCAACGACCCGGGCCAGGGGCTATTCAACCGACAATGAAGAATTGCTGGAAGGCATGGCAGCGATTGCAGTGCCCCTGAAGGATAGCGAAGGCCGATTGCTTACGACGCTCTCCATACACGCACCCGTACAACGTTTGTCCTTCGAAAACCTTGTATCGGTGTTGCCAGCTTTGCGGGAGGCAGCCGCCAAGATCGAGGAACTCGCGCTAAACTGATCCAAGCCACCTCAAAAGAAGGTTTCTGCGCGATAGAAGTTAAGCCTGAATGGCGTTTCCCGCGAAAGCGCAGGCACGTGACTTCAGCTGAAACAGGTCACCTAGGGTTGGGGGTGGAGAAAGGCACTTACCCGCCTCTAACTCTTAAAAAACCTAACGTGTTGCCGGCGACGCTGTCCAACGCTGTGCCAGCTGGCGAAAGCCCGGTGCCGAGTTTCGGAAGGGAACCGGTCTTTTTGTCAGGCTTAGACTTCAACTCACCTGCTAAGGGAATCTGCCTTTACGTCACAGGACGCCGTCATGGCGTCAGGCTCCCAATAGAGGTCGACGTGGCTGAATTCCGCGAATGCGCGGACTTCGAGGGTGTTTGTCAGCCGATCAATGAAATTTGTGGAACAGATCGACGTCGCGGCGCTCGGCCCATAGATCACCATCGTTGGTTGCGTGATTTTATCTGCGTAGTGCTCGGCAATGTAGATCAACGATTGCATTGGCTGATCGCCGAAATGTGCTGCGGTGAAGTTCTTGACCTTTCCGGGGCCTGCAACGCTATCCTTGTAGGTATCGTCTGACATCGGAATGCTCGAGGCATTGAACTCTTCTTGGGTCATGTTGTCTTGTAGAACGATCTGCCAAGTGTAATCCGCTTCTCCAGTCTTAATCATTTTTTGCTTAGACGCACTTGCATCGGCAGCGTCCGGCCGGCCCATCGACACAGCCCGGCTGAAGTCCGCCCAGAAGGTGACGGCCCTCCTGGTTCAGAAACTCGGCGACGACTACCAGCCGTTTTTCATGCGTCTGGAAACCGAGCTCGCACAGCACGAATCCAAGGAAGCCGCCCGCGCGCGGGTGCAAAAGGTTCTGGAGGATGGGTGAGGATCGGCAAAGAGCACGGCCCATGTTCACGGCCCGTTTTTACGCCACACACCCGCACATTCAGGCAAGAAAAGCCCCGACACCCCCCTCTGATGTCATCCACGACTTGATCGGTGATCCACTCGATTCCAGAGGCTCGCGAAAGACCGATCACGCCACCCAACAGACAGTATCAAACGCCAAACCGAAAAGGCCGGTCAGGGACCCTGCGACCCCATAAACCCATGGTCCTCGCGCGACCATCAATGCACCCAATCATTGAACTTCAATAGTGATGTTCGGCTGTTCGCCAAGAACTAACTCAAAAACTTCCGAGGTGGCGTCATTGCCGATTTGCAATTTGTGCCGGCCGGGTTTGCCAATCCCAGTTCCCTTCGGAGTTCCCCAGGCAAAACCTGTTTTAACAAATCCTGATTTGTCGTCACGCTCTGACAATAGTGTTACCCCTTTGACAGCTCCGCCATCTTGTTTGGTGACGTTGTAGCTGAACAAGACAGCGTCCATTGTGAATGGACCCGTCAGCTGATCCCCAGGCTTGACTTCGATTGGAAACCGTTTTTCAACGCGCCCCAATTGACGATCCATCACAACCTCAAGATCATACTTGCCGGGCTTTACAGTTTTTTTGGTGCCATAGTATCCGATGATAACCTTGCTGCCAGAGCCTTCCGGGAACAGCGTCAGAAAACCGAAATTTACCTCCTGCTGTGCACCCGCATTGAGAAAGACCTTTGGCGCGACAGTGCCACTGCGCAGGTCAAAGGTGTGTTCGACCTGTTCGCCCGCAACCAGTTCGATTTCGGTCGAATCCGTAACGTTGCCGCCCACGTTGACCGTGACCTTGTATTTTCCTGCATTGAGCCATGTTTCGGCCGGCGCACCCTGGTTGTTGAAAGCTGAGGCAATTTCACTGCCAACTTCACCGTTCACCACCGGGTAGAACTTGTAGAGCGCTGTTTGTGCGACTTGTTTGTCTTCCTCACTAACAAGAGCAAATGTTGTGATGCTACCTGCGTTCAGGTTGAGCGCGCCGATCTGCTGACCGTCTTCACCAATTTCAATCTTCCCCTTAGCAACGGCAGTGGAATTGAACAAGCGCGCGGTGACGTCATATGAGCCGGAAGCAAATTGGTGTGTGTCCTCAGGATAGATGACGCCGAGGCCCGCGTGATGTTGAACGCCGTCCTTGAGTACATTCCAGTTCACGTCCAGGGGCTTTAGTCTGTCACAGGTCTCGCACAGTTTTCCATAGAGCAGCGTTGAGGGATCTTCTTGTGTTGGAACGGGCAAACTGTCATTGCCCTGGCCCGCACTGGTATTGCCCGCGCCATCGTCAGTGACGACGGCGACCGTATTCGTGATCGCTTCCTTCAACTCTTGGGCATTATTGGCTCGGAAGAACTGGCCGCCTGTGGACGTCGCAATGCATTGCAACTGCTCGAATTCCACATCGTTCACATCAAATCCGATCACGTGAGCCCTAAAGTTCACATTGAGTTG
The DNA here is from genome assembly GCF_030733765.1 of Roseibium sp. MMSF_3247. Classification (NCBI taxonomy): domain Bacteria; kingdom Pseudomonadati; phylum Pseudomonadota; class Alphaproteobacteria; order Hyphomicrobiales; family Stappiaceae; genus Roseibium; species Roseibium sp. MMSF_3247. Next base: position 916,586 of record NZ_JASHII010000002.1, on the reverse strand, counting down.
TTTGATGACCTGGACTTCCTGGCAAGGGTTTCTTTGGCAAGTTTCTAATCCATCCGACACGAGTACGATGTCGACTTTTTTGCCCGTAAACGCACCCGTCGAAACGGCCGCCAAACCAAGGGAAGCCGCAATTGGCGTTTTTCCTCGAGGGCTGACACTTTGCACTTTCTGGATGAAAGCCTGACGGTCTCCAAAACCTGGTGTCGAGATGATCTCAATGTCGTTGCAATCATCCTTGCGGCGATGCCCATACATCATCAAACCCATGGGCGTTGAGAAATCCCAATCCCGGATCAAGTCCGTCATCGTGGTTTTGGCGATCGATATTTTCGCCTCGCCGTCAATCTGTCCCCACATGGAATTGGACCCATCCAGAACCATCATGACAGTTCGTTTTTCCGGGTCACTTGCCAATTCTTGTGCATTCAGCGGCCCAGGGAGCGCTGAAAGACCGAAAGAACACAGGGTTGCAAGAAGCACTCTTTTCAGGGGGCTTGAAAGGCTCAATGGTCTACTCCGAAACAAATGAAATTGAGTTGGAGAATGGTCGAGCGAAGAAATGCCCGTCTCCAATCTCGTTTTTTTGATCCACCGCCAATACTGAGGAACGAAAAACGGTTGCCGACAATAGGCACGCACGCTGTTGAGAAGTTGTGATCATACTTTGTCCAAAATGTACTTTTGAAAAGACGGGCAATAAAACATTGATATCTTCAGTATGCGGTTTGGCTTCGAGACCCTGATAGAACAATAACGATCGATAATTGGAAAGAGTTTGCTTGAAGTTTTTTGGAAACGGGCGAATATTTCTGGAAATTTCCAACTATTCCTTGAATTGTAACGCACAGTTTTCCCGCTTATGAAAACCCAATGTCCGCCAAAGACAGGCCATGCCGCCTTCGGAACATGTTTGAGCGGACTGATACGCGATGTCGGAATTGCCTCCGATAATCAGCTTGCGCGCAAGGCTATGTGGCTCAAACAAGCGCAAGTCATGAAAACCGATCAGGACGGCGAGCAGCGGCGAGTTTCCGGGGTCTAGGATCTGGTATCCACGTCCGGCGCCAATCCCGCGGCTGCGGCGGCACCTGCTCTAAACCGCCGAAAAACGGTCCGGCAACATACCTCTGCCGGTCAAGGGCGTTTGCCTCAGCCAGAACGTATTGGAAACACCAACTACGATCTGAGGGGGGCAAAGGCATCACCAATCCAGTGCGCCAGGCGTCGTGCCGCCTCACTCAACTCCGAACGTCCTGGATCGATCAACCCATAGTTTGATCCGTCTTTAACAAACCCGAGCGGCGCGATCAGGCGCCTTCTTTCGATATCATCGCAGGCCACGATATGTGGGCAAACCGCGACGCCAAGCCCGCTGGCGGCTGCTTCAGCCAGCAGGAAATGGTGATCAAACAATCTGATTTCCGCAGGTTTGGGTGCCTCCGGGTTCTGATCCAACCAGGCCGACCATGCATCCGGCCTGGTTTTGCTGCCCAGACCGATAAAGCCGCCGGCTTGGAAAGCACCAAGCATTTCCGGAACCATCACGACCCCCACCCTCTCACCAAACAACGGGATAATCCGCCAGTCGGGATCAACTGGAAAATCCAGACGGCGCACGGCCAGTGTCACACCATCCCGAGCGAAATTAAGTGTCCCACCACCAACAGACAAGTGGACCGGGATATCGGGGTGTGCCTCCTGAAACTGGCTCAGTCTGGGGATGAGCCATCGCATAGCGACAGATCGCTCACAGGAAAGCACGATCGGCGCATGCGTTTCCTTAACGCGGATCGAGGTCAACGTTTTGGAGATCAAAGCGAGAGCCTGGCCGACAGCCTCGGAGAGAACCTTGCCCTCCGGGGTCATGGCAATGCCGCGCCCTTCAGGGGTGACCAAGGGAATTTGCAGATCGCGAGATAGCTTGGTGATGCGCCTACTTACCGCCCCGTGTGTTAAGGCCAAATCGTCGGCGGCAGCCCGCACAGAGCCAAGCCTTGCAACGGCTTCAAACGCACGCAGGTCATCGAGGGAGGGAATTTCGGATCTTTTCATTTGTGATAAATTATCACCGATACTGGTCAAAAGAAATAGATTTATGGAGATTATCCGTTTGTTATGCTCACCATATGAAGCAAATGCAACGACCTATCCCTCAGATTGGCATTCTGGCAGATGACTTGACCAGCGCAGCTTATGGCGGCGCGCCCTTCCGGCGAACTGGTCTTTCTGTAACCGTAACGCGTGGAGCCTTAGGCGTTGTGCCAACACCTTCGGAAGTATGGTCCGTTGATTGCGCCACCCGGTCACGGAGTGCGGATGCGGCGACCAAAATGACAGCTCAAGCAACGCAGACGATTGGCAGCGCTCCGGTTCTTTACAAAACAATCGACAGCACCTTGCGGGGGCACATTAGAGCGGAAATTGGAGCAGCTTTTCGCGCCAGCGGGCGAAAGCACCTCGTGGTGACGCCGGCCTTTCCGGACGCCGGGCGCGTTACCACTGGTGGCATTCAATATGTGAACGGCGTTCCCGTGTGCCAATCGTCCTATGCCGACGATCCTGCCCATCCTGCCACAACATCGCGCATCTCAGATCTCCTGCCATCCGCGATCCCGGATGTAACCATTCTGGATGCGATTACACAGGAGGAACTGAACCGGAAGGTGGCCGAGATAGAAGACACTGAAGATACACTTTGGGTTGGCTCCCCGGGAATGGCAATTGCATTGGCCAATCGGTTTGCGAAGGTGCGTTCATATGAATTTGCACTCCCCGACTGCGCCTCGATTCTGATCGTGGTCGGCAGCGCAAATCCGGTTAGCCATCGGCAATTGACACGGGTTGCGCAGCACGATCCCCAGACCAAGTGCCTTCAGGTGCCAAGCGATCGGGCCAATACGCCTGCCCAGGTCCTTTCCGACCTTGTGGAGCAAGCCATGGGTCATATCAGAGAATGTGACACGCTGATCGCAACCGGCGGGGACACGATGGATGCCCTGTTGAACCGGCTTTGTATTTGCCAGTTTACCTTGATCGGCGAATTGCAGCGTGGCTTTCCCCTTGCCACCGCCACGCTGCCAGATGGGCGCGCGTTTACGCTTGGAATAAAGGCTGGTGGTTTTGGCGATGACGCTACATTGCTGCGCGCGGTCGATGGGCTGAGCGCCGGGAAACAGAAGGCAATTAGATGACTGATCAAGAAAAACCCTTGGCCATCACAATGGGCGACCCATCCGGGATCGGGCCAGAGATTATCGCGAAGGCGTTGATCGCACGGCCCGAGGTGCGCGCCTTGGTGTTCGGCTGTCCGAGCGTGATGGAACGAGCTGTCGGAATTGTTGGGGCCGTACATAATGTACGGGGGTTGCGTTGCGTGCAAGACGCTTGTTTCGCACAGGGGGAGATCGAGGTCGTGCGTTGTGGCAAGCTGACCGAGCTTCCCGCATTGGGACAAATCCGGGCAACAAGTGGGCGAGCCGCTTATTGCGCTATCCGGCAGGCCGTTGTTAGCGCGCTGGAGGGAGAAGTATGCGGGATCGTCACAGCCCCGATCCATAAAGAGGCATTGTCTCAAGCCGGGATTGCCTATCCTGGTCACACCGAAATGCTCGCCGACCTAGGCGGTGCAGACCGCGTCGCAATGCTGCTTGGAAATGACGAGATTCGAACCGTCCTCGTCACCATTCACTGCTCGTTATCGGACGCCATCACAGGCGGGAATTTCGAGGCGCAGAAGGCGGCAATAAGGCTGGCGCATGAGGGTGCCACAGCCTTGGGATACGACAATCCGCGCGTGGCTGTTGCAGGCCTGAACCCCCATGCCGGGGAAGGTGGAATGTTTGGCGGCGAAGAGATCGAGGTCATCACGCCTGCAATCAAGGCCGCTCAGGCCGAAGGCATCAACGCCTCCGGACCTTGGCCGGGCGACACGGTGTTTATGATGGCGCGCCAGGGTCAGTTCGATATTGTCGTGGCGCAATACCACGATCAGGGGCTGATCCCCATCAAATACATGGGACTAGAGAAAGGCGTAAACATCACCCTTGGTCTGCCCTTCGTGCGCACCAGCCCTGATCACGGCACTGCATTCGACATTGCCGGAACCGGCAAGGCCGATGCCGCCAGCCTTCTGACCGCGATAAGTTATGCGGGCAAACTCGTGGCATCCCAAGGTAAAGGAATCGCCTGATGGGACTTCGTTTTATCTTCATGCTCACCCGCAATGACATGACAGTTGAAGACGCCGAACAGCATCTAAAAACGGCGCTGGCCGCCGGGGTACACCACATAGGCTTCAAGGACGTGGGCCTGCCCTTTGAGCGGTTGAAAGAGTTGAATGCGGCGATCCAGGCTGGTGGCGCCACCAGTTACCTCGAGGTTGTCTCGCTGGACCGCGAAAGCGAAGTAGCATCGGCCAGGGCAGCAGTGGAGATCGGCGTCGACATCCTGTTGGGCGGCACGAATGTGGACGCCGTATTGCCGGTTTTGGCCGGGTCCGGCATTCAGTATTTCCCCTTTCCGGGCCGCATCGAAGGCCACCCCAGTGTGCTGACAGGCAACATTGACGAAGTGGTTGAAAGCGCTGTCAAACTGGCGGCACGCGACGGGGTGCACGGGCTTGATCTCCTGGCGTATCGCTCGACCGAGAATGTCACCGGATTGATGGCGGCTGTCTGCGCGGCGGTGGACAAACCGGTTATCATGGCGGGTTCGATCGGGTCGCGAGCGCGGATCGAGATCGTACGGCGCTCGGGCGCTGCGGGCTTCACAATCGGCACAGCGGCTTTGGACGGCGACTATCCGGCCGACAGCCCTGAACTGGAAACCCAGTTGCAGTCGATCCAACGGGATGTGGCCGGTGTCAATAACCATTTGTCGCCGCACGCGCCCAAGAACCTCGACCAAGCCTTTGCTTCGTTCACCGAGACCTGGAGCCCCCGCGTGGCGGGTCAGGTGAACAACATGATGATCAAACTGGCCAAGTTCGAAGGCGAATTTGTCTGGCACCATCACGAGACCGAAGACGAGATGTTTCTGGTGCACAAAGGCCGGTTGCTGATAAAGTTCCGCGACCGGGATGAGGTGATCAACGCGGGCGAGTTCATTATCGTGCCCCATGGCGTGGAACATTGTCCCGTGGCTCTGGACGGAACCTGCGAGGTTCTTCTTTTGGAACCCGCAACCACAGTGAACACCGGCAATGCCGACGACCCGCGCCGGGTGACCGAGCTGTCCAGGGTTTGAACTGTAGAAGCAAACTGAACGGCGGCATTCAGCCAGATTACAAAAGCACGTGCACCCGCAAGCCGGGACCATGGCCTTGCACAAGTACGGCGCAAGAGCATCAAGCCACTTCAGAGTGAAGGAAAACCTGAAAGCTGATACTCACCAAGGAAATTTTTGAAGTCGGCGCTGGCCCGAGCATACCACACTGTCAGTGTGTCACAAAAACCGGAAGCGCCACGCATCCGTCCCAGGCGAGCGCCGCCGCCGCGGTCCGCCAAAAAAGTAAGACTTGTTCAGCCCGTAATGGCATGACCCGGTCAGATGGCGTTTGACACGCGCTGTTCAGCGCCTTTCGCCGCATGGGCCAGCACGAGTGCAACGCCCGAAAAGCCGATCAGGATGGCGAGCAATGTCGCGGGCCCGGGGATCGCGTCCAGCGCCACGCCCGTGGCCGCGGCGGCGCCTGCGCCCATCAGGATGGTGATGGCCCCCGACAGACCCGACGCCGTCCCGGCCAGTTTGGGGTTCACCGACATGACACCCGCATTGGCCGACGGCATTGTAAGGCCGTTGCCGATGCCGATCGCAATCATCCAGGGAAAGAACGACAGTGCATCCGCGCGTCCAAGGGAAAGGAGCAGCGCCGCGATCAGGAGGGCAACCAGCGTGACGAGCCGTCCGGTCATCATCAGCAACGACAGGGGAACCTTCTGGCCCAAGCGGATGACAATCCAGTTGCCCAGCATGAAGCCAACGGGCGGCAGTCCCATCACGACACCGGTCCCAACGGGAGACATGCCGAAATACCCGGTCGCGACCAGCGGGATCCCGGTGATGTAGACAAAGAACACGCCGACGGAAAACGCCATGCAAAGCGTGTAGCTCCAGAACGCCGGGTCGGCGGCGAGAGCGGGATACCCCTTCAATTGGTCGCCAAAACTGCTGTGGCGGCTGGCGTTGGTCTCACCAACGTCTTTCCAGGACAACAGCCACAAAGCGGCGGCGGCAAGGGCAAAGGCCCAGAAGGTCGATCTCCATCCAAAGCCGCTTTCCAGAAGCCCGCCAAGCATCGGCGCAAGCATGGGCGCAAGAGCCATGGCCATGCCGATTTCACCCAGACGGACGGCAGCGTCTTGCGGTGCGGCGTTGTCCCTGACAATGGCCCGGGAGATCACCGCCGCGGTTGCAATGGCCCCTTGAACAAGGCGGAACACCATGAACACCCAAAAGTCCTCAGCGATTGCACACCCAACCGAAGCGGCAAGAAAAACTGTAACGGCTGCCAGCAAGATTGGCCGGCGGCCATAGCGGTCGGAAAGCGGTCCAACCACGATCTGAAGAAAGGCCGTCAAGAGCATATACAGCGAGATAGACAGACTGACGTAGGCATAAGACACACCGAAATCAGCGCTCATCGCGGTCAAGGACGGAATATGCATGTTCAGGGATACAACCGAGATCGCCGACAGAAGGATCAGGGAGATCTGGCGTGGCGGGGAACCGGCAGGACTGAGAGCCGTCAAATGCATTGCACGGCCTCCAGCCGCGTTATTCGGTCGTCTTTATGAATCCATCCGCAACGGCGTGTGGAATAGGCCCGCACCGGTGTCGGACAAAATGCCATATTGAACCTGTATCTGAATTCCCGCTGCCAAGTGAAGGTTTATATCGTTTTTCCGAGAAAGAACCACCAGTTGGCGGCAGTTTCTCGAACCCACCCGTCTCGACACCATGAAGAGCTCTAATCGACAGCGCAAGAGACCGTCCCGCGCGAAGCGGTGTCCAGGAGTGAGCCGGGCCTGCACTAATGGGACTTCAAACGTCAGGCTGTGAAGCCCCCTGTCCGTCCATGCGCCTCAAAACCGATTTCGCCTATATCGAAGCTAGGTAGACCGCCCGCGCGCGGGTGAAAAGGTTTTGGAAAACAGTTAACACGAGGGATCCCGTTGGCCGCACTAGAAAAGCAGACGCAGCTCGGAACCAAGCTCGCTGAAATCGGTGATATCTGCAAAAGCGACAGGCAGCATGGAGCGGACAGCGTTCGTCGGGAGCCTGTCACGCCAAAGACTGACTTGCGAACGTCGATGTCATTGCGAAGTCCTGTGATTTTTGGCATCCGAAGGGGTCAGAAATCCGCAAGAAGGTGCGCTGCTGTGTCATTGGGTAAGGCAATGGATCGTGAGGAATGGAGTTTCCCCGAAAGAACGCCCCTCTCCGGGCGGTACATCGAGTTGCAGCCACTGTCGGCAAAGCATCTGGATGATCTCTGGATGTGTGCCAAGGATGCGCCGGACAGCTTTACCTATTTGCGCTATGGCCCCTTCGACGACCGCGAACACCTGAAATCCCTGATCGCGGACTTGAGCTCTCGCGATACCCAGCCGTTCTGGGCTGTCATTGGAACGTCAGGCCGCGCGGAAGGCTGGCTTTCGATATGCGACGTGTATCAAGATGATGGTGCGTTCGAGATCGGAAGCATCTGGTTTTCGCCCGCTCTGCAAGGGTCGCGGGAGTCGCGGGAAGCCATCTTCCTTCTGATGTGCCTGGGCATGGATGATTTGCAGTATGAGCGGCTTGTGTGGCGATGCCAGGCGCAAAACGCCAAGTCGTTTCGTGCAGCTCTCAACCTTGGCTTTACGCACGAAGGCACTTGGCGGCGCGCAATGATCATCAAAAACTGGCAACGGGACGTTGCCTGGTTTTCCATATTGCGGGACGAATGGCCGCTGTGCAGAGATGCCTTCGAAAAATGGCTGAACCCCGAAAACTTTGACGCGCAGGGGCGGCAGATCGTCCGCCTTCAGGATTTTCGAAGCGGCGCAGACGATCGGTAGTTTGGAGGTCACCGACTTGGTCTGCGTTGAACCGGAAGATCCTACAACCTACGCCCGGCCGGTGACACCGGCCGGGCTGTGAGGGTCTTATGCGAGCCCTTCAGAGGTAAAATCCGCTGCAGTTGGTGCCGTAACGCCCTGCGGCAGGCCGATGAGCAGGAAATGCTCCAGGGCACTCACATCGTTGCTGAGCCCCTGTTCTGTGCGGTAGGCCGCTGTATCGAAGAAACGCGACGCCGCCCGTCCCTCCTGGTCGCCGTACAGAATGAAATGATGGTAGGCGCTTTCAAAAGCCCCTGAAGTCACGGCATTGGCAACATCCTCGTTTTGCGTGAGATAATACGCACCATCAAACAGCGGATTTAGCGATCTGTTTTCTGCAGAGCCGTGGAGCTGGTAATGCTCTGACGCCGAGGCAAAAATACCTTCTGTTACCGCAGCGGCGACATCGGGATTGTCGGCCAGATAGAACTGTGCATCGAACACAAGATCGACAATGCGGCCTTCACCGTCGCCGTACAGAGCATAGTGCTCCGCACCGCTGGCGAAAATACCGGCAGCGACCGCCGCTGCGACGTCCGGATGTGCATTCAGATAAGCCGCTTCACTGAAACCGTATTGCCCGGCAACGGGTGCCTCGTCTTGCAGCAGCACCGTCACCCGGTCCTTACCGGTCGTGTTTTCACCGGTAAAGACCAGAAGTTCGACACCTATCAAAGTGTCGGTCCCGCCTGCATCGACAGCCGTCACCGTGCCGCGGGTTCCAGCCAGTGTGACGCCGTCGCGGGTTACGCCATAGAGCGCGGCATCCCGATTGGCACCGCCGTTCAAAAGGTCGTTGCCAGCACCGCCGAACAGAAGATCATCCCCGGCCTCACCGAAAATCTGATCATTCCCGGTGGTGCTGCCGACGGTGTCATCGCCTGCCCCGCCAAACAGCTGGTCGTCCCCCTCGCCCAGGACAATGATCTGAGCGCTGTCATCACCCATGACATAATTCTGGCCGGATCCGCCATTGATTGTGGCTTCACCAATGATCGTGGCGAACTCAATGTTCTCAAGTTGAATCACCGTGCCTGATGGCAAGGACCGGAGATCAATGACGAAGGCTTCGGACTGAGTTGACCCGTCTTCGGGCGATGTGCCTGTAATCACAATCGGTTCTGACAAACCGGATTGGGTTGTCGTTGGGGCGATTGTCCGCACGTCCAAGGTCGTCGTTTCCGCCAGAGTGTTCAAATATGCCTGAGCTCCGCCGATAAGCTCTGTTTCCGATGACGCGTTGCGTGCATCAACGGCAGCCACCAATGTGTTGACGGCCTGCGTGGGAGTTTGAGCCGTTTTCGGACCCGTTGAGGAGATGCTCGTATTGGCCGGCAAGGTTGCGGTGACAACATTTCCGTTGTTGTTCGTGTTTTGAACGATGGCGGCCGATCCCGATCCCCCCGATCCCGTCGTCACAGTTGTTGTGGTGGTCGGAGGTCCGCTGCCGTCGTCATTGTCTTCGGTCACGACCGTAACCGGTCCGGTCGAGCCGCCTCCTCCCCCGCCAGTCGAGGGATTGGCAACGCTCAGCGTGACGGTGGCAGCCGAGGAAGTTCCACCATCGCCGTCGGTAAGGGTAACGCTAAAGCCGTGCGATCCGGTTTCCGCACTCGAATAGGTAAGCGCCTGGATAAGGGCCTGTACGTTCGCTGGCGTCGCATTGGCATTCAGGGTAATCACGAGATTGTTCGCGCCCTGACCATCGGTGGTCACCGTGCCGATGCTGGTTGCGCCGACCGCGATGGTCTGGCCGGCCGCGATCGTGCCGTCGCCGCCCGATGTGGCGTTGGCATCGTTAAGAGCAAAGTTGCCTTCCAGCGCGCCGGTGCGGGTGATCGTTAGAATCCCGGTGTTGAAATCGGTCGAGTCGGCATCCGTCACCGTAACGTTGCCGCCTGTATCAAAGGCAATGACAGCACTTGGAGCCCCGGAGGGAGCGTCGCCATCAAGGTTGGTGAATACGGGGGCATCATTCGCTGCGGTGATGGTGACCGTGATCGAATCGTCGGCATCGGATCCGGCGCCGCCCGATCCTTGCGTCCCGCTATTGCCGTCATTGAACGTGTAGTTGATCTGGACATTCGCCGGCGGAGTGTCGTTGCTGTTCGAATATGTGATGTTTTGCAACACACTGTCGACCAGCGCCGAGGTTGCACTTGCGTTGAACGTGAGCACCAGAGTGCCACTCGAATTGGTCGTCACCGTACCAACAGTCGTGCCGTTGTAGGTCAGATTGCCGCCTTCGGTGAGTGGCGCCAGCAATCCGTTGTTTGCGAATGTGTCTTCCGCGTTTGCGCCGCCATTGCGCGCCAGTGTCAACGTGGCCCCATTGTAGTTGCCGTTGCCGCTGTTCAGAGCATCGAGTTCGGCATCGGCAACGGTGGCATTGGCATCCAGCACCACGGCAGCGCCGTCCTCGGTGAAAGCGGCCGCGTTGTCCACGCCTGCGAATACAGGGACATCGTTGACATTCGCCACCGAGACCGTGCTGGTGACGCTTGAGGATGTCAGGCCGTCGTTGTCGGTCACCGTCACGGTGATGGTTCGGGCAGTGAGATCCGGCGCGTCCGAGACGTTGTCGTAAAAGACGGTCTGCAGGAAGGTCTGCACTTCCGCGAGGCTCGCCGTTGCGCCGGTGATCGAAATGGTATCCTGGCGGGTGATGTCGGCAGCTCCCGCAATGCCCGTGAGCGCGTTCTGGGCCGCGGCGCTGACGGACAAACCTTCATCGGCCCCGTTCTGGTCGTTGGTCAGAGAGATGGTGATTGCGGAAATTGTCGCCCCGCCATCACTGTCGGTCAGCGCAACGTCTGTATCGGCGATCGCGACCGGGGTGCTCTCTGTGAAAGCGGCGGCATAGCCGCCGGAGCCTGTGCCCGCGCTGTCGTTGCCGTCCAGATCCAGCACTGGAGCATTGCCGAGCGTCATGGTGAAATTGGCGGTCGTGTCCGCGTCACCGCTGTTGGCAATGCCATCGGCATCGTTCAGCGTCAGCGTGAAGGTCTGGGCGCCGGATCCGGCGGCCGCACTCCACGACAGGTTCTGGATCAGGGTCTCAATGCGGGCGCTTGTTGCGTTCGCGCCGAAGTTAATGGTCAGGTCATTGCCGCCTTGACCATCATCCAACACATTGACCGTTCCGATATCGATCCCGCCGACCTGAACGGCCTCACCGGTTGAAACCGTTGCATCTCCGCCCGATGTGACCGCGGTACCGTCGACCGAGAAATCGCCGCTTGCCGCCCCGCCCGTTTGGGTGATGGTCAGGACCCCCCCATTGTAATCGGCCGCATCCGGGTTCGCGACCGTCGCGTTCCCATCCGTGTCGATAGTGGCGGTCGCGCCCGGCTGAAGGCCCGTATTGTCGCCGTTCAGGTTGCCGATCACGGGAGGATCGTTGACGGCCGTCAGCGACACGGTCGAGGTCAGGTTGGGTGTGGCCGAGTTGGTGCCGCCGCCACCGTCGGTGACCGAGGTGATGGTGACCACCCGGTTGCCCGCTGTCGTCGGGTCCTGCGATTCATTGCGGTAGGTCAGTCCGTCCACCAGCGTCTGCAATTGCGCTTCGGACAGGGTTGCCCCCGAGAAGGAGACCGTCGCCGTCGATCCGGTGACCGACACGCCGACCGTCAAGCCATTCGTTGCCGTGGGCGTGACCGTATTGTTGTTGGTCAGCGCCACGTCCGAGCCGTCGAAGGACAGGATCTCCGAGGCCCCGTCCGCCACATTGGTCACGGTGAGCGTTAGTGCGGTGAACGTCTGGCCTGTCTCGACCGTGTCGGCGGTGACGGTGTTATAAAGATCCTGGGCGCCACCGCCTTCGGTGAAGGTCGGGTTGCCCCCCGTCGCGGTCAGGGCCGGGGCATCGTTGACATCGGTGAGGGTCACCGTGATCGACCCGGTGCCGTTGGTGGTGCCATCGGAGAAGGACCAGTCGAGCTGCGGGTTGGAGGTCTGATCGTTGCTGGTGTTGGTGTAGGTGATGGCCTGCAGCACCTCGTTGACCAGCGCGGTTGTCGGGGTGGTGCCATTGTCGGCGAAGGTCAGCTGGATCTGGCCATTGCCCGTATTGGCAATGGTGGCAATGGCATTGCCCCCCGCCGTGATCGTGCCGCCGCCGTCCGGCCCGCCGGCGACGGTCAGATTGCCGCCAGTGGCAACGGCAAAGACGTCCGATACATCAGCCCCGCCATTGCGGGCAATGGTCAGGCGGGCACCCGAATAGTTGCCGTTGCCGCTGTTCAGCGCATCAAGTTCGGCATCTGCAATCGTGACATTGGCGTCCAGCACCACGGCTGACCCGCCTTCCGTGAAGGCCGGCGTGCCGTCGAGGCCCGTGAACACTGGCGCATCATTCACTGCATTGACCGTGACCGAAGCGGTGTCCGAGGCGGTGGAAAACGCTGTTGCATTGCCGGTCGTGGATGCATCGGCGGTCCCGCCTGCAGTTCCGGAGGATTTGTCCCATGCATGGAACGTGAGGGTGGCCGTGCCATTGTAACCCGCATCCGGAACGAACCGGACGAGTTGTGTGATGGCCCCACTCAAGCTGCCATCAAGGAGCCGCGCCATCGATGTAATGTCGACAGAAGATCCGGTTGTCCCGGAAAAAGCATTCCAGGTGCTGCCGTTGTCGGTCGAGTACTGCCAGACGCCGTTGGTGTTGTCGACGGTGGTGATGGCAATGGCCTCCACCGCGCCGCCGTCCGCATCCGTAATCGACCCGTCGACCACGAGCGCAGCCACGGAGGTACCGCCATTGTTGGCATTGTTCGCGCCATCGTCATCGCCGTCCGCGCCCGACCCGTCATCGTCGCCCGCATCTTCGTCGATGGCCGTCAGAACAGGCGACTGCGTGGCGTCCAGAACCGGCGCGTCGTTGACCGCCGAAATCGTGATGTTGACCGTATCCGCCGTGCCGTTCACGGTGCCATCATTCGGCGTGACCGTCAGAACAGCTGTGGTCGTATCGTTGGAGGCTGTGGTGTAGGTAATCTTGGACGTATCGTTGAGATACGTGTTGAGATTGGCAGCCGTGCCCTGAAGGGTCATGGATCCGGTGCCGGAATTGGCAACTGTGACACCGGCTGTGGTCCCGTTGCCATCTGTCGAGGCAACTGTGCCCCGGTCGACGGCCAGCGTCAGCGTGATCGTATCGCCATCTGCATCGGACACATTGTAGGCGGACAGGTCGATCGCCGTCGCATCATCTTCGCTCGCCGTATCGTCCGCAGGGGTCCCGCCCAGTTCAGGGGCGGCATTGGCCGGAACATTGTCGTCAATAACTATATCGTTAAGGGAAAGGTATCCGGTGCCAGAATTAAAGGTTATCCTGACTTCATCGACAGAATCGAAAGACGTATTCGAGGCGATATCAACTGAAACGCGATTGTTGTTTCCATTTGAATTGAAGCTACCTGTCGCAACCTGTACATTATCCCGGTAACCGATAATATTCATAGTCTCTGGGCTTCGCGGCGAAGTCCCCCAGTCATAAAAATCAAAAGACTCCAGTTGGAATTCCGAGCCATCTGCGCTCTTGATGGACATTCCCTTCCATTCGCCGCCGAAACCGAAGTCTGTTGTCACTCCGGTAAATCCATCGCTGGAGCCTAGATCGCCGTCGCTGTACCAGTTGAGGGAACTGATCTGAGTGCCGTTTGTATCGGAGATGTTGATAATCTGAATTTCGATACCGGTAATGTCGGTACTGCCACCCTCGCCATCGCTTGCTATATCGTCAGACCCAATACTACCGCCGCTATTGGAGCTAAAGGTCAGGGTTGTCGGGGCAAGGACCTCTTTGAAGCGCGCGCGTGCAGTGTCAGAAAACCCGATACCCGCCGTGAGCGCCCCAACATGGACGTCAAGATCCCAGTCGCCGCCGAGGTCTGCGGCACCCGTGAGTGTACGTGACGCGGCAATGTTGGCGCCTGTTGCCTCCGCAAGGTCCGCAACAAACGCTTCGCCTTTTTCCGTTTTGGCTATCTCACAGCCATAAAGAAGAATGTCTGCGGAGCTGCTCAGGGCCCGGTTGAGGATCATCAGCTCGGAGGCGTAGGTGCCCAGCGTCTCTTTGGAGAGGACCGTATTGCCCAGCACCATTGTGCCATCGCGGCCGTGGGAGACAATATGCAGCTCTTCGATATCCGCTTGTCCGGAAAGATGGCTGGCCAGCTGCTGAAGACCATCGCTGGACCCGTCAATCAGGATGATTTTTGCAGTCTTATTGATCCCGGAAACAAGGGTTTCAATTTGATCGACAAACGTGTCAAAGACATAGACAACATTGCTTTGGCGACCCGGGTTAGAAAAGATTTTTTGCATAATGGACCATTCCTAAAACAGCGGTCAGGGTTGTTGAAGAGAGTCGATATTTTCCAGTAGGTGATTGTTAAAAATAGCTAATTTTTCTCAGCATCCACAGGTAAGTTTAATAATGTCATGTGCCGTCAAATGCAATTTTAAATTGTATCTTGATTAATTACCCCGGCGGTCCGAGCCGAGGATTTACTTCTCACCGGTTCTGACAATGATAGGACTGAAAGGACGCTGGGACGCGAGGTCACGCACAGCGGGGGGGCTTTGCGGGCAAAGGCGCGACTTGTCGGCATAGGCGCCTGGGCAAAAGCGCCTGCGCAAAAGCGCCTGCGCAAGGCAGCCGGCCCAAATCTACCGGTGGAAAATTACCGGGCAAAGTTGCTGCTGGAACCCCACCGGTGCAAAAAAACCGGAGCCCGGTCACCGCACGAAAGGAGCAAGCCATGCCTCAGGAAACCCGCGATCTTGAGACCAAGGGGATGCTTGCCGATCCGGGCACCCATTTTGTCGGGCGCTTCGAGGTGGAGCGAAAATTTCGCGTAGCGGATCTCGAAGCCGTGCGGCAAGAGCTGGAGATGCGGAACGCAGTGGCTTTCACCCTTGGAAATGCCGAAGTCGATATCTTCCTCGACCTGGCTGACTGTCGGCTGGAGAGGAACAATCAGGTCCACACGCTCAGGCACATGCAACCGTCCGGGCGCGTACTCTGGATTTCCAAGGGTCCGAAAAAGGACGAATGTGTGGCGATGGACCTCCCGGACATCGGCAAGGCGCGATCGATGCTCAAGTCCCTCGGGTTTGAAGAAAAATGGAATATCAGCAAGAAACGCGACATCTACTTCCTTGGCGATTTTCACGTGACGCTGGATGTTGTCGACGGTCTCGGGTCTTTCGTTGAAGTCGCTGCCATGACGGACGATGAAAACCAGCTGCCCGGCTTGCGGCTAGGTATTCAAGACGTGGTCGACGACCTCGACCTCACCCATCAACAGGAAGAAACCGGGTCCTACCGGCAATTGCTGTTCGGATAGGCCGTCCCGGGCAATCCCACTCAGTCCCCTTTTCCTACGCTCCAATTTCCAGATACTGCAAGGAGACCACAGCAATCCCGGTCTCTGGCGCCACCGTCACCGGATCCCGATGAACCGGTTTATAACCGCACCGGACCTTTGCGCCCCATACCCTGGGATTTCTGCACCACCTCCGGCGCGCAAGACCGCCTGTGCCGCTTGAAAGGCGCCCCTTCCGCCGCCTCGCCAGGGGCACCGCTGCGCCCATGGTCTTGTCCAGTCCGCCGCCCCGCCGATTTTGAGATTTGGGGAACCAACCAGCCTCCTGGCCGTTGGGAATTAGAAGCTGGCTGGTGTGTTGGATGCGGACCACGCCGGACGGCAGACAGATGCGGCCCGGCAAGAAACCTGCCAAGTCCTTCCCGATGGGGCATTCGGCGAAGATGAGCTGCAATGTTTCAGGCGCCCCTCAAACCGAGATCGTGCAGCTTGAGGCCAAGGAATCCAGCCTCGCATAGGTGCCAAAAAGTGCTGGAGGGCGGGTGATCACCCGGCTTTGTGTGAAACGTGGATGCAGGTTGAAACCGGGCTACCCTGCGCCGTTTTGGATTGATCAGCAATAGGCCGCGGTTTTGGAACCGCAACACGCATCCTGTTCGTCAAACAAGCCAGGTATCGAAGACCTCATCGATGATCCGGTCGAAGGCTGCGGCCGACCGCGGTTTGGTGACCACCGCATTGGCCCCGAGAGCTGTCGCCCGCTCGTGGGTGTCGGGATCCGACGCCGTTGTAATCACGACGATGGGAAGGTGCCGCAATTCGGGCGTCTCTCTGACTTTCGACAACACACCGAGCCCATCAAGCCGGGGCATGTTCAGATCAAGCAGCATCAGGTCTGGTGCAGCATCGGTACCGACAAGCGATTTGGCTATTTCGATGCCGGCGATACCGTCATGCGCGACCTTGCGGGAGATTGGAAAAGGGTAGTTGCCCACCCTGGAATCAATCGCACTGCACATGAGGAAAACATCATCCTCGTCGTCATCGACAATCAGTACATTCATACGTTGCATGCAAGAAGCCCTTGTTGCTGCGATTATGCTCGTATTGAATCTCTAAATTTAACGTTACGTCAATTCTCAAAATTGTACCCTTGATCCAAACACGAGTGCGGAGCCGTCGATGCAACCAGATTTAGAACCATCGGAGCACTACCTCGAAACCGAGTTTTTTACGCGCATTCAGTCCGATCCCGAGATCATCAACTTCCTGGAAGAAGGCTCGCTTGACGGCCTCTGGTATTGGGATTTGGAGTATCCCGAACACGAATGGCTGAGCCCACGCTTCAAAACGCTCTTTGGGTACGAGCAGACAGAGATCCCGCACACCAGCGCTTGGTGGCAGGAAAACATCTTGCCCGAGGATTTGCAGAAGGCGTTACATGCGTTTCAGGCGCATGAGAGCAATCCAACAATCCCCTATGATGTGGAAGTGCGGTATCGCCACAAGGATGGGCATCTGATTTGGGTGCGGTGCCGGGGCAAAATCATCCGCGACAAGGCTGGCAAACCAATCCGAATGATTGGGGCGCACACCGATATTACGGCATTGAAGTCGCGGGAAACACAGCTTGATTATCTGAATTCGGTCCAGAAGACCCTCTTGGACACGGTCCAGCATGGCTTGTTGATGTTCGAAGCTATTCGCAACGGCGAAGGCAGGATCATCGATCTGGAGATGATCGAGGCCAATTCAGCGGCCTGCAAATTGGTAGACCGGTCAAGGGACAGCTTGATCGGGCGTTACTTGAGCGAGACGTTTCCCGGTAACTTTGAAGACGGTTTGTTTGACGCCTATCGCGACGCCTTGAACAACGGCGAACCGGTCAAGCTCACCCGGCATTATCAGCATGACGGTCTCGACAATTGGTACGACATTGTCGCGACCCCGCATTTTTCCGATCTGCTTGTCATCAGCTTCAACGACATCACCGCCTTCAAACTGGTGGAGCGGGAGCTGGAACAGGAAAAGAAGAAATTCGAAGAGCTCTATTTTAGAACCCCGGCAATCATGCACTCGATCAACGGCAAGGGCGAACTGGTCCAGGTGAGCGATGCTTGGTGTGACGCGTTTGGCTACAGCCGAAACGACACCTCCTGCATGCGGTCCACCGATGTGTTGACGGACGAGAGCATCGACTATGCCCGGGACGTAGTGCTGCCGGCCTTTTGGCGCGATGGCCACTGCGACCGGGTGCCCTACACGTTCAAGCGCCAGGACGGCTCGACATTCGAGGGTGAACTGTCTGCTGTCACCTTTGGCCATGCAGGCAACGCTCCGGAAGATCAGGTCAGTTTTGCTGTCATTGAGGAAGTCAGCGAACGCAACCAGTCGCGCCGCGAGCTGGAACAGACGATTGACACCCTCCGCGACGTCAAATCCCGTCTTGAAAAGTTCTCTCATGCGGCCTCCCATGACTTGAAGGAGCCGCTTCGAAAGATCGAAACGTTCCTGCCGATGCTGCTAAAGGCAAGAGACGAAGATGACGCGCAAACGGCCGCCTATGCCAATGAAGTCATAGAGCGTGCCCTCGGCCGCGCAAATGCGTTGATCACCGCCCTTCTCAATTTCTCAAAGTCTCAGGACCGCACCCTGGACACCACATCAGTCGACCTGTCGGACGCCCTGGATCAAGCTTGGCAATCTGTTTCATATGGCGGGGCAACGGAAGCACCGGTCTTCAGGAATGAGGCGGAAGCGATCAAGCTGACCTGCGATCCCATTTTGTTCGACATCCTCCTGGTCAATCTGTTCTCGAACGCGGCAAAGTACCGCTCAAAAGACAGACAAAGCCACATTAGAGCCTGGACCGGGACGGATGAGACCGGCCGCACCTGTCTGCACATAGAAGACAATGGAATTGGGTTGGACAAGGATGAGCTGCAGAAAATCTTCGACCCCTTCATCCGGCTTCACACACAAAAGGAATTCCCAGGATCCGGCATCGGCCTTGCAACATGTGCAACGGTTTGCAAGCGCCACGGCTGGTCGATCAGGGCAGACGGCAATCCGGGTCAGGGATCCTGTTTTTCAATAGTGTTCGATCCGGAGCCGTCCGCAACAACTTCACCCATCTCCCCAGGGGTCTCGCCATGATTAAGACGATTGTGATGGCTGAAGATGATGAGGACGATCGCCGGATCTTCCACAATCTGTTGGCACCCCATGATGATTTTGTTTTGAGCGTGTTTACCTGCCCGCTCTTGAGCACCTGCATGCGGGTGGTGTTCGAGAAACGGCCGGATCTTGTGATTCTGGACTTGAACCTGCCGGACAGTCGCGGGCTTGAAACGCTGCAACGGCTGGTCGGGAGATTTCCGGCCCAGAAGGTCCTGGTCGTGACCGGTGATCTCGACAAGGAGTACGAGAACCAGCTGATTGAGAATGGAGCCGTCGGGGCCTTCGAAAAAGCCTCTGTGACGGTCGGCGACTTCCGAAGCGCGATCGCGGGCGCCCTGGGAGGCACAACGGCAAAGCAATATTGGGAAAACCGAAGCGGAAGCGCCTGAAAGATGACGTCAGGGATCCGTGTCCTTGCCGAAGGACCGCGGGTTTTGTCACCAGCCCGCTTTAGTACTGAGCCGCTTGGCGCCAGAAGGCCTCAGGCCCTGCCCAGTGCGCATGAAAAATCGAATCCGGAACGGTTTTTTGGCGCAATCAAACCGTGTGCAAAGCAGGATCTTGACGGCCCTTGCCGCTCTTTTTTGCGGCCCCCTGTTACCATGCGCCCTGCCCCTGTCACTCAGGGGTCGAGTGCGGCGAGCGAATGAGCGCCTGTTCCCGGCTCTGTCCGCAACCGTCGAATTAAGGTCAGCCTCGAAGATAGGGGATCGCACCTTAGGTCTGTACGCGGCTTTCAAGCGAACATAGGCGTCACACGCCGCGACAGTCAGCTGCAATCTGCGTTTCAATGCGGTCGACAGCTGATTGAAATGCTTCGATCGCCACCGGCGCAGAAAAGTAATTCCCCTGAATGCGGCAGCATCCGATATCGGAAATCGTTTTGAGCGCGGCAAGATCCTCGATGCCTTCCGCAACCGTTTGCGCCCCGACCTCTTCCGCCAGTCTCTGGATCAGACGGATCACCGGTACTGATGCCGGCATCGTATCGATGAACGACTTGTCGATCTTGATGCAGGATATCGGAAACTTGGAGTTGTAGGCGAGATTGGATTAGCCGGTCCCAAAATCGTCAACCGCAATCTTGTACCCCAACGGCCGTCTCTGCGCTGTCAGGAGGGTTCGGACGGCCTGTCGCGGTGAAAGCAATCATGAGGGTAAGGTCACGGCGTGACGGTCAACCGCTCTCCGGACCGATTTCCTGCATCCGGGCCTGCAGCCAGAACAAATATTGCTCGGCAGTTTCTGCCTGCTCGGCACCATTGAACCCTCTGAAACTGTCCGCATCGAACTGGCCGCTTTCGACCAGGCTGTCGACGAAATTATACTGATCAAACGCTGCCTTGTAGTTCAACGTTGTGATGTTGCCCAGATTAAGGGTGTTGTTTTCCTGGCTCGGTGTCGTCATCGCCATGGACTGTTCACGTGTTTTGCCAACAGCGGGAGCAGCACTCGATCCTTTTTCGGGTGCAACGCCAACCGTACTGTGGTCAGGGGAGGATACGTGAGGCTGTGATTTGAAAACCTCCTTTGCAAGTGGACCTCCGGTTTGACTCCTTATTTCATTCAATCGCATGTGAAGTTTCGGAATATTCATGGTTTTTGCTTTCACTGGTAGTGAGCTCAAGAGCCGACAGAGCGATCCGCCAAAATTGTTCCGGCAAAAAACACGCCAAAAAATTGCGTAGATGAAACTCTTCTGGCTATCGACTTCAGATTTGCATTTACGCAATGGTGAGACGGCAAGATTCTAAAAGGGCTTCGACCTGTCGTTGATCAAAGCCCTTTGTTTGTTTTCGGCGTGAATAGCACGATCACCTCAAACGCGAGGCCGTGTCGTCATCCCGAAAAACGTCACCTGACCTCTGACCTAAAGCCACTGATCAAAATCAAGGTTCAATACACCTCCGGCCCTGTGGGATTGCCAGAACAAAAACCTCTGGCAAATTGACCAGCACACCGTTTGAGTATTCGGGCGGCGACCGCCGCCCCCGAGGCGGTTTCGCTGCTGCGCGGTCGAAGGAGCACAAGACACCGGTGTGAGGCCGGCCTGGCACCACTCTGGAAAGACCGGCGCTGATGGAGCCTTCTTGTTTGTCTGCTCGCATGGGACGGCACCTCCGATCTGGAAGCGGAGACCGATGGGCTGCCTGCGGGCGTGCCAACAGAGAAAAGGCGAGTTTGAACACTACCCATACGCTGGCCTGCTGCGCATATTCCTTCGGACCATTAGAACTTCACTGTCGAACCAGCCGGTATCCCTGCTTCAGCGTGTCCTGGATGTTTGTATCAGTTGCAATCGAAGCTTCTTGGCCCCGCGCTTTGATTTTTTTGGGCATGGATATACGCACCTGGCGGGCAGTGCTTCGGTTCAAAGCCAAAAGTTGGATCGGTTCATTGGGCCGAGAACAGACTATCATTTGCAGACTTTGATAAATCTCACATCAATAGCAGCTACATTGGTGTTTGGTTTTAAGCGTGAACGGGTGAACAGACTTCGCCTCAACGCAGATCTGTGTTCCGCCCCTAACCGCTTGATGAGACAGCCGTTCTTTTATTTTCATCACAAACGCTGCAGCTCATGAGGTTTGGTGACAGGCGCGGATAAGGTCGGCTGAGATTCTTGAAGACAGCTCTGACAGAAGAGCATCAATCCAACATCACCCCTCACGAACGAAATCGTAGAATTGTCAGGCCATATGGAAACGGAAAAAAGCCAAAACTCCTGTTTACTGTTTTTACAAGCAAAATGGCACTTAGCTTCACTCTAACGTTTTACCGGCGTGGTGGGGCTGGTGGGGCAGCGTCGATGAAGCGTCTGGCGGCTTGTGCTTGGCGTGGATCGGCTTCTAGGAGCGCGACATAGCCGTCTTCAGCGAGTTCTAGATCACCGCCCCAGACACCGGACTGGATCGAGAACCGAAGCGCTTGCGGGTCGTTGGGGGCAAGCTCCATGAGCTTGCGCGCATGTCCGGTCATTTCCGCAAACCGGCCGCCGAGCTGAAGTGATACCAGCAATGACATGCGGGAATTGATGGAGTTCGGAACCTGCTCCACAGCCTGCCCATGCATCCTGATTGCGTCGTCGAACTGACCTGCCTGGGCCAAGATGCGCCCCGCTTTGAGCAACTGACCATGGTTCGCAGCTTTACTACAAATCGATGTTAGATCGGTGGTTCCAGTCGTACCGGGCAGCCCTCCCCCAGACGTGTCGAGCAATGCCGCGCAGGCTTCATACCCGCTCCCAAGTTCTTCGGTCACTAGGTCCGCTTGCGGGTCGCTGCGCAGATCGAGAAGTTTGGCCACGTCATCCAAGGGGATCGCTTCAAACCGTCCATCACCACCACCAACGGCAATGCCAACCAGGCGGCCGGCTGTGTCGACAAGTCCCCCGCCGCTAACGCCCGGTTGCATTTGAGCCGTGACGTGGAGACGGCCAAACACGCCATCTCTTGCCGGAGGAGACAGCAATTCGCCTGGATCAAACACCCGGACTTGTTTACGCGCAATGTCTGCACCAATCGCGTAATAGGCACCATTGCCTTGAGGCGGATCTACTGGCGAAGCGTTCAGAGCCGGGATCACACTCCCGTCGGGCAATCCGTCCACCTGCAACAAGACAAGATCTCCCTGATAGGCTGATGGAAGCACTGTCGCCGTCTTTGGTCCAGAGGGTGTGTGCACCGTCGCGGTCTTCGAATTGCCGACTACATGCCGGTTGGTGACCAACAAATCGTCTGCGATGCGTGTCGCGCTTCCCACGGGATCAAAACTGGATACCGGAAAAACAATCTGACGCATTTGACAGACGTCTTCAGGATGCGGGCAGTCAGGATCTTTAGCCGTTTCCAGTTGAGAGGCGACCTGCGTTGTCTCTTCCGCAAAAGACAATGAAACGGTTTTTGTCTCGCCAGACCTTTGTAGCGTCAGGCTGACCTGATCTATTGTCTCCGGCAGAACTGCGATGGCAGATGCGGCATCTCGTGGGCTCAAGACGCGCCGCGCGCCAATGGATACAATTTGATCTCCAGCTTTTATCCCCGCTCTGTCTGCCGGGCTGCCGCTGTCAACGGACACAACTGCGGGCGCTGCGATTTCGGCGAGTTGCGACCGGCGCGCTCTATTGAGGCGCCAGCCGGCCTCCAGATAGGTGACGCTCCCATCTGCCATCAAAGCATCGGTCACCCGCAGAAGGAGCTGCGATGAAACCGCGAAATTGACGCCTATGTTGGCATCGGCATCGGAGGCAAAAATGGCAGAGACCATGCCGACCAACCGACCATCTTGGTCAACCAGCGCCCCGCCTGACGACCCTGGATTTGCGGCAGCATCCGTCTGGACAAAGTCTTCAACAGTGTTGAACCCGGCATTGCTGACATTCAAGGCCGAAACCACACCGCAGGTTACGGACATACCGAGACCAAAGGCATTTCCGATTGCGCACACAGGTTGAGCAATCGCTGTTGTTTCGGCGATCGAGATCGGCTCGACCGGTTCTTCGATCCTCAAAAGCGCGATATCGGTGGACGTATCTTGCGCCAGCAACCGCGCCGGCAGAACACGGCCATCTGAGAGCCGGACATCAATGCGTGTTGCGGGTTCGATCACGTGCCAAGCAGTTGCGATTATGCCTTCGCGGATAACCACTCCGCTGCCCTCCGGAGCCCGCCCCGGCCGGGCTCCCGAACCACCTTGTTGATGGCCAGGCCAAACAGGCAGAACGGAGACCACATGTTCAAGCGCAACAGCGGGAGAGGCCTTCGCTGGCGTCCCCGCAAGAAGGGCCGCTGCGATTGCTGCAAGGAGACACGAGATGAAACGGGCCACTTCCCCCTCCGATAAATTAGCCGTCTATGTCATCAGTTCGGACTGCATACGGACGCAAGCCCGATCGGGATTGGACAACGCTCCCGTAATTTTCAACCAATCGCAACAACCTGAATTATGCAGATCTCAACGCCACGTCTTTGAATTGTTTTTACAACGATTTTATTCACGTAATTCCGCAGCTAATTCGATTTCGCCTAGAGATCCTGCCCTATTCTCACTACTCTCGCTTTAGAAAAAGAATCATTGTCCTGGTGTGCGTGCTCATGACGTTTTTGTGCGAACAGGTTGTGTCGGAGATAGATCGTCACGACCTGAATTGCGACCCGCGTATTTTTCATGTCCTGCATCTCTTTCTGACAGAACCGGGCTCTCCGGTTGCACGGGAAGTTCAGCGTCTCATCGCGAGCGAAGAGGGATTGACGGCCAAAGCGTTGCTTTTCGTCTACGAAAACTTCGTGCAGCCAAATGTCAGCTCGGAAAAACAATTCGAGTCGATGAAACGCTCACAAGGACACCTTGATGCGATCCGGTCGTCCGCCGAAACATCCGCTGAGTTGTGCAAGGATGCGAAACGCAAAAGCACAAAAGACGATGTCATTAAGGCCTTGTCCGACAACATGGCCGAAATACTCTCCCGCACCGCGAAGTTAGAGCAGGAACTTGCGGCCAGCCAGAGCGAGATCTTCACGGATTCGCTCACCGGCATTTACAACCGACGCTACTTGGAAGCTGAATTTGCCGCAAGACAAGCACGCCCCAGTCCAAAATACTTCCTGGCGCTGCTGGACATCGATCACTTCAAGAACGTTAACGATACCTACGGGCACATTATCGGCGACCAAGTCCTGAAACTGGTAGCGACCGCAATCAAAAGCCTCATCCGCAGTCAGGATGTGCTTTGCCGTTATGGCGGTGAAGAATTCGCGATCCTCTTCGACAGTGCGGATGAAACAGAATGCGCGGATGTCGTTGAGCGGGTCCGCTTGGGCGTAACCAAACACAAGCTGGTCAACCGCAAGCAGGGTCAAACGATCGGATCCGTGACTCTGTCCGCAGGTCTGGCCCTTGTGGAGCCGGACGATGATTTCGACACGGCTCTGGAGCGTGTGGACCGGCTCCTTTACAAGGCCAAACAGGCCGGAAGAGACCGCCTCGTCATTCAAATGTAATGCGGCTATCAGAAGTCAGGCATGTTCAACACTGAGCTTCCGTTTGCCCGCAAAGACAGGCCTGCGGGAGTAATCTAGCGCAGATAGGCTCTGTGGCTTTCTGGCGAAAAGTGCCAGCTATCTAGCCAATCCTCGACAGGGTACACTTGCTGTGAACGCGCAATTGTAAAAACCCATTGAGGCGCCACTTGGCCGCAAGACCGCTCATAGCCGCAATCTTGGTCGCACTTTTTCCGATTTGGGCTCAGGCGCAGGACCCGCGGCCGATCATCCAGACGATGCAGCAGGAGCCTTACAGTTTCTACAACATAACCGGCGACATCGACGGCTATCACTTCATAATTGCGAACATGATTTTGGCCGAGGCCGGGTTTGACCACAAGGCTCAAGTTGTTCCGATCAAGCGGATGATCAATGACGTCGCTCACGGGGATGCGGACTGCACCATTGCGGCCAGTTCTCCCTTTGCGCAGAAGACTTTCACGATGGTCGAGGATATCGGCTACACGCTTGAAGTCGGCATCTTGCCAAAAAAGGGCATTGACCTGCGTTCCTATGAGGACCTCTCCGGTTTGCGGATTGGAGTACCTGCCGGGATGAGCATCGGAGATCCATTCGACAGCGATACGAGCTTGAACAAAATCGAAACACCAGATTACGAAAAAAGCTCGCTGATGCTGTCATTTGATCGGATCGACGCGATTATGGGAGCGATCGAAAGTGTCCGCTACAGTGCATTCGCAAAAGCTGGCATAATGGCGGAAATCTTTGGCCAGCCTCTGGTAACGCAACGGTACCCCTTCAAGCTGATGTGCACAAAATCCCTTCCGTCAGATGGATACGTCAAGCTCTTGAAGGAGGCCACACAGCGCTTGCGGGATCGCGGAGACATCAAACGGGCTATTGATGACTTTTTCTCAGTTTCAATGAGTTCCTTGAATTCCAATGAGATCTCTACGGTCAACCCAATCAAATAGCCCACTTTGCAATTAGGACTGTGTGCGGAAACACTCAGCCAGAAGACTGTAGATCAGAAATCCGTTTGAGGACCGGCCCGGTTTTACCCTCAAGAGCTCCGCCCTGCCCTGTCAGGCTTGCTCCAATGAAAGGATCTGCCGTTTCCGACAGTTCAAGATACCTGTTGGCGAACAATCGGCGCGCCGCAAGTCCATCCCAATCATCCGGCAAAACGGATGGCGGAAGCCGAGGGTCCTTCAGCCGGATGGCTCTGAATTCATGGACCATGGCGAGCCTTATGGTGACGGCCTCCAAACCCGACAAACCAATGCAGTCCAGTGCCTCAAATTTCGTGAAAAATGATTGGTACCTGCAGGCCAATTGCTCCAGGTCGAATACTTTATTGAGCATCTCGGCGACTTCTTTAGTGCTTCGTTGATCAGGAAACGCCTTAAAACAGGCGCCTGATGGAACCCTGCTTGGTCGATCTGCTCCAACAAACACTGTTTCTGAAACGGCTCCAAAACCTTGATCGACGAGACATTGGTGATCCGTTCGGTCCGGTTGGACGATGAACAACAAACCGCAGTCGGTGTCCGGCGGACCGAAAATCTGTTCCGAAGCTGACTGGAACTCTATTCCCGCGGCATCGGTGAGCCGGTAGTAGCTGCGCCGTCCATTGCGCTCGCCTTCAAGCTGCCCCCTTGCGACCAGGCGGGATACGGCCGTCCGCACCAACGACTCATTGACGCCAAATTGTACGCACAGCGTGATCAGATCACCCATCCACAATGTGCCACCGCGCGGTTCCACGATGTCACCATAGATGGTGACGATCAAAGGCCCGGCTTTGGGCGGATAGGATGTTAGGAGTTTCGGGAGAAAAGTTGGCGCTTGTGAAGTCATTGATTGGTCGTTTGTCTGAGAGGCGCCACCATAGACCTGACAGCGCAGCATTCCAAGCAATCAGCCTGAACCAGCGAAAGTCATCGCTTGCACGCCAAATCCATGAACGTTATACCGTTACATGTTACAAAGTAACATGAGATCAATTTCCCTGTTCCTCTGGATGACCGAATAAACCGCCATGCAAAACGCCCGAAAACTTCGCCTTGCTCTTGCTGCCTCGACCGTGCTTGCCGGGTCTGCCTTGTCGGCTCCTGCGTTTGCGGATGGACCAAATGTCGTGACCACGATCAAGCCGGTTCATTCTATCGCAGCCGCTGTTATGGAAGGTGTAGGCACACCGCACATCCTGATTGACGGTGCAGCCTCTCCCCACGGGTTTGCTCTGAAACCTTCCCAGGCCTTTCTCCTTGAAGGGGCCGATGTCGTGTTCTGGGTTGGTCCTGAATTAACTTCTTCGCTGGAAAAGCCCATCTCATCGATGGCGGACAAAGCTGCCCGCGTCGAACTTCTTGATGTTGAGGGTATTGAACAGCTGAAATGGCGTGAGGGTGACCAATTCGACAGCCATGATCATGGCGACCACGACGATCATGGTCATGACGATCACGCGGATCACGGGCACGACGACCACGCACACGATGATCATGACCACGATCATGACAAGACGGCTGAAAAGCATGATCACGGCCACGATGATCATGACCATGACAAAGATCACGCACACGATCATGACAAGCATGAACATGAAGAAGAGCATGCTGCGCACGATGATCATGGGCATGACCATGATCACGACAAAGAACATGCACATGATCATGACGAACACGCGCATGAAGAAGAGCATGCCAAACATGATGATCACGGGCATGACCATGGGCACGATCATGCCGGCGGCAACGACCCGCATATCTGGCTGAACCCGGAAAACGGCATTGCGATTGCCAATGCGATGGCCACCACATTGTCAGAAGTTGATCCAGCCAACACCGATACCTACAAGGCAAACGCCAAGGCTTTTGCTGAGAAGGTTTCTGGCCTGGAAGCAGAGATTTCCGCCAAGCTGGAACCGGTGAAAGGTCAGAAATTCATCGTGTTCCATGACGCCTATCATCACTTTGAACACCACTACGGCATCGAAGCTAGCGGTGCGATCACAGTGACGCCAGAGGCTTTGGCAAGCGCAGAACAAGTCGCGGAAATTCAATCCCGTGTTCGTGACCAGAACGTTGTCTGCGTTTTCCAGGAACCGCAATTCGATTCCAAGCTGGTCAATGTCGTGATCGAGGGCAGCGATGCGAAAGTCGGCGTTTTGGATCCGCTTGGCACTGAGCTTGCGAACGGCCCGGACCTTTACCCGGCTCTGCTGACAAGCCTGGCAGACTCTCTGGCGGATTGCCTCAAGTCTTGATTGACAATTCTGGGCCCGCTTTTGCCCACCAGGCGGGCTCAGCCAGCTGGATCGACAAATGAGGCCGGCAGCCGTTCGGCTATGAAGACCGGGCGCTTTTTCTTGCCCGATTAGAGCCCGGGTGGCACAGCTGAAACGACGACCTCAGCCAACTGCACTCGTCCAGCAAAAAGCCCGCCGATACACTCGGCGGGCTTTTCATTTATTACGGGAACCAGTCTCAAGAAGCGCGGGCCTTGGCACGAACCTCTTCGGTTTTCTCCAGCGCCTTGAGCAGGTAACGGTCGCGGTCATAAACGTCCGTGTAGAACCCGATCGAGCCGTCAGCTTCCGGCCATGCCGTGAAGTAAGACACGTAGACCGGGATATCACCGGTCACCTTTTCCTGGGCGTTCTGACCCGCAGCAATCCGGGAAGACACATAATCCGTCGATTTTCCAAGAACTGCCGCTGCCATGCCTTTTGGATCATGCAAACGGATGCAGCCGTGGCTGAATGCGCGCGTATCTTTGTTGAACAAGCTCTTTGACGGCGTGTCATGCATGTAAATGTGATGCCTGTTCGGGAACAGGATTTTCACCTCGCCAAGCGCGTTGGAGCGACCCGGATACTGGCGCACATTGATCGACTTCTGTTTGTTGGCGACCGCATACCAGTCGACTGACGCTGAGGACACTTTGCGGCCACCCGGCGTCGTCACTTCATAGCCCGCCTGATCCAGATAGGACGGATTGGCAGCAAGCTTCGGAATCATCTCATTGACGATGATCGAATATGGCACGCCCCAGTACGGGTTGTATTCAACGATCTCGATTTTGTCGTAGAAGAAGTTGGTCTGGTTGGACTTCTTGCCGACGACAACGCGCATCGACATCGGGTCAGTGCCCGGCTCATAGTATGTTGCGGTGAATGCCGGCTGGTTGATGAACACTTTGCGCGTTCCAAGCTCTTCCGGCAGCCAGCGGCTCCGCTCCATCGCAAGTTCGACCTTGGCGATCTTGGCCGCATTGGTCTCACCGACCATGGCCTTGATCGTGTTCTTGCCGACAATCCCATCTGCCGTGAGCTTCGAATCCTTCTGAAAGCTCTTTACAAGAGCTACAAGCTCAGGCGTGTAGAGATCGGAGCCGTCATAGGCTGCAAGCGTCGCTGCATGGTCCGTTTTCAGCGTCTCCGAGCCATGTTTGGAGATTGCAGCAACGATATTCTTCATTTCCGGGCTGGATTTGCCCGACTTGAGGAACGTCCCAGGCGCGATCACGATCTGGTCGGCTTCTTCATCTTCGGCCTTGAGACGAGCCAGCTCAGCGGTCAATTTCTTGAAGTGATCACTTTGCGGCTGATGGGCTTCAAGCGCGGTCGCCACATTGCCAGATGCCGTGAACTCTTCCAGCGCACCGACAAGATCAACATCATGCCGTGGCAGATCGTGATATTGCGAAATCCGGTTCGGATCGACCCGGCCGCGGGTCGCGTCAAGCACATAGGTTAGCGCGGCTGCACTCAGCTCCATTTCAAACTGCATGACCGCCGCATCAAGGTCATCCCCGTCCAGCGAGGCGGTTGCCGGCAGAGCCACGACATAATCTGCCGGGTTGAGGCCATAAGCGGCAGCGTTTCTCAAAGCACGGCGCATTTGAGCAGCCTTGGCCGTCGGCTTGCCATCTTTGACCCAAAGAAAATCAGGGTACTCCCGGTAAAACGCGATTAGCGCATCGCCGACTTCCGGCAACACCGTCAGCTTGATGTCTTTGAGGGCCGGGCGGGCTTCATCAAAATGAGTCAAAACAACAGGTGTGGACGTACTGATGTCAGCATCATTGATGGACGCTGCGTTGCCGTCGGCCGTGGACGGCGTGACTTCCGCGGTTTTCTTTTCCGACAAAGGCGCAAGCGAGACGGCTTTAAAGGTGTCCGGCTTGTAGGTCAGGTACCGCGGAGCAGACACACGAACCTTGGTCGCTTTCTTGCGGCGCTGCTCCTGAAGCTCCCGCTCACGCTGGCGTTGCTGGGCTTCAGGATTGAATAGGCGCTGGAAAAAGCCTTGGGCTTCGGCATCAGCAACCGGCAGCGCGGTGAAACCCGTTGCCAGAACGCTTGCCATCAAGCCTGCCTTCAGGCCGGCGCCAATTTTTTGTCCAAAAGACAGTTTGTAGCCGGAGGCCGGTTTGCCGTGTGCCATCATGCTCGTTCGCATTGTCAAAACCTGTATTTCAAATTGTCCAACACAAACCAGGAGCGCCCAAGACCCTGGTCATTGTTCCTGCCTCATGGTCATCCGGCCGCTGCTCTTGGAAATATGAGCAGTCCTTGATTACCCGCACGGTCTACCAGCCGCCCCTTTTGGGAAACCGGCGTGGATCGCTATTTCGTGTCATTTTAGAGGAGAATACTACACCAAGCCCATACGTAAGGTTAAGTGCGTAGGTACGGTGTAGGTTTCCAAATCACGTCAGTGTGACGTATTTGCATGTCTCCGCCTGGCGTGCCGGCATCCCGACACACGCCAAACGCGAAATTTCATGAATTAAAACGGAATTTCATCATCCATTGGGCCGGAGCCACCGCCGGACGGTCCACCGAATCCGCCGCCCGAAGATCCACCGCCGTAACCGCCGCCGCCGCCGAAGCTGCCGCCACCGCCACCGGAAGACCCGCCGCCAAATCCGCCGCCGCCCTGGTCATTGCCGTAATCCGGCAATCCGCCGGGCTGACCGCCGCCTTCGCCGCGTCCGTCAAGCATCGTCAAATTGGAGTTGAACCCTTGCAGCACGACTTCGGTCGAATACCGGTCCTGCCCGGATTGGTCCTGCCACTTACGCGTTTGCAGCTGGCCTTCGAGGTAGACCTTGGAGCCTTTGCGGAGATAGTTTTCCGCCACCTTGCATAGGCCTTCATTGAAGATGACCACACGGTGCCATTCGGTTTTTTCGCGGCGCTCGCCGGAATTGCGGTCCCGCCAAGATTCGGACGTTGCAATCCGCAGATTGGCAATCGGCCGGCCATCCTGTGTGCGCCGGATTTCCGGATCCGCTCCAAGGTTCCCAACCAAAATGACTTTGTTGACACTTCCCGCCATACTCAGCTCCTGTTTGTCTTTTTGCTTCCGGCCCAGCTTTTTTGGCAGCAGCACGGCCTGACGCCCTGAAGAGGCGCAGCTTTATTGGGCAACACCCTAACGATCTCCTCGCTTGATCGCCGCCACTTTTTCCGCATGCCCCCCATTTTCCACAATGTTGAGCACTTATCGGTTCCCGTATGCACCGCATCAGCACGCTTGGCAAAGCTTCGATAGACCCGGGGCAACCCAGCCCCGCCAGATCTCATTTCGTAAACTGGTCTGCCTTCGGCATATATGTACTTGTTTTGTTCTTATCAGTTTCGTATCCTAAGCGCAATTTCCGCAGGCCCCTTTTTGGTCTCCTGGTGACCCTGAAGAGCATTTTCCGCAAATGCCCATCTGGAAGCCCAACTGGAAACTGCTATATCGGGTCCGAGTGGCCCGCCCTGCCCGCTTAGCCGGACCGAATTCATTCATGAGCCCAGATTGGGCGGCCTGCACAAGACCAGAAAGACACGCAATATGACGACGCCGAAGGCCCCTGACACCGACAGCTGGAAGAGCGACCCAACAAAGGTGCTCAGCGTCCGCGGTGCCCGTGAACACAATCTGAAGAACGTCGATCTCGATCTGCCACGCAACAAGTTGATTGTGATGACCGGATTGTCGGGCTCGGGCAAGTCTTCCCTTGCCTTCGATACGATCTACGCAGAAGGCCAGAGGCGTTATGTGGAAAGCTTGAGCGCTTACGCCCGTCAGTTTCTGGAAATGATGCAAAAGCCGGACGTTGACCAGATTGATGGTCTGTCCCCGGCGATCTCCATTGAACAGAAGACAACCTCCCGAAATCCACGCTCCACCGTCGGCACGGTCACCGAGATCTACGACTACATGCGTCTCCTGTTCGCCCGTGTCGGGATCCCCTACTCACCGGCGACCGGACTGCCGATCGAAAGCCAGACCGTCAGTCAGATGGTGGACCGGATCATGGATCTGGACGAAGGCAGCCGTCTCTATCTGCTCGCGCCGATGGTTCGCGGCCGCAAGGGGGAATACCGCAAGGAACTTGCGGAGCTGATGAAAAAAGGCTTCCAGCGGGTTAAGATTGACGGAACCTTCTACGAGATTTCCGAGGCTCCTGCGCTGGACAAGAAATTCAAGCACGACATCGACGTTGTCGTGGATCGGATTGTCGTGCGCGATGATATCGCGGGCCGTTTGGCCGATTCCCTTGAAACTGCGCTGAAACTTGCCGACGGCATTGCCATTGCAGAGTTTGCGGGCGAAACGGAAGAAAACGGTGATCCGAAGCGGATGATCTTTTCCGAAAAATTCGCATGCCCGGTTTCCGGCTTCACAATCCCGGAAATCGAGCCGCGCCTCTTTTCGTTCAACAACCCGTTTGGTGCCTGCCCCACCTGCGACGGCCTCGGCACAACGCTTGCCTTTGAAGAAGACCTCGTTGTCCCGGATCACACCTTGTCTTTGCGGGAAGGCGCGGTTTTGCCCTGGGCGAAAACCGGATCAACATCTCCCTATTACACGCAGACCCTGGAGGCCCTTTGCCGGAACTATGATGTGTCGATGGCAACGCCCTGGAAGGATCTTGGACCTGAAGTTCAAGATGCCGTTTTGCACGGCACGGGGAAAACAGCGATTGAGTTCGTCTATGACGATGGTGTGCGCAGCTACCGGACCGAAAAACCGTTCGAGGGCGTTATCGGCAACATTGAACGCCGCTGGCGGGAGACGGAATCGACCTGGGTGCGCGAAGAACTGGCTCGCTTTCAATCGGATCACGCTTGCCCCTCGTGTCAGGGTTTCCGTCTGAAACCGGAGGCCTTGGCCGTCAAGATCGCAAACCGGCACATCGGCAACATCACCGAACTCTCGATCCGCGAAGCCGCACTGTGGTTCGACGCGCTGCCTGAAAAACTCAACGACAAGCAGACCGAGATCGCCGGGCGTATCCTGAAAGAGATCCGCGAACGGCTGAAGTTCCTGAACGATGTCGGCTTGGAATACCTCTCAATGGCCCGGTCCTCCGGCACCTTGTCCGGTGGTGAAAGCCAGCGCATTCGTCTCGCCTCGCAGATCGGCTCCGGCTTGACCGGCGTCCTTTACGTCCTCGATGAGCCATCCATCGGCCTCCATCAGCGCGACAACGCCCGTCTGCTGGAGACGCTCCGTCATCTCCGGGATCTTGGCAATACAGTCATTGTGGTCGAGCATGACGAGGATGCCGTGTTGACCGCCGACTATGTGGTTGATGTCGGCCCCGGCGCCGGGGTTCATGGCGGCCAGGTCGTTGCGAAGGGCACGCCCCAAGAGGTCATGACCAATGGCAACTCGCTGACAGGTCAGTATCTGTCCGGCGCAAAAATGATTCCGCTGCCCGCAGAACGGCGCAAGATCAACAAGAAGCGCAAGATTTCCGTAAAAGGTGCGCGTGGCAACAACCTGAAGGACGTCGATGTCGACGTGCCGCTCAGCACATTTACATGTGTCACAGGAGTGTCCGGTGGCGGCAAATCTACGTTCCTGATTGATACGCTCTATAAGTCAGCTGCTCGCCGTTTGAATGGCGCACGGGACAATCCGGCACCGCATGACCGCATCGAGGGCCTTGAAGTTCTGGACAAGGTGATCGATATCGACCAGTCGCCGATTGGCCGGACGCCGCGATCTAACCCGGCGACCTATACCGGTGCCTTCACCCCGATCCGGGAGTGGTTTGCCGGAATGCCGGAGGCCAAGGCCCGTGGTTATCAGCCTGGCCGGTTCTCGTTCAACGTCAAGGGCGGCCGATGCGAGGCCTGCCAGGGCGATGGTGTCATCAAGATTGAAATGCACTTCCTTCCGGACGTTTACGTTACGTGCGACGTCTGCAAGGGGAAACGCTACAATCGGGAAACCCTGGAAGTGGAATTCAAGGGCAAATCCATTGCCGATGTCCTTGATATGACCGTTGAAGAAGCCGCCAGCTTTTTCTCCGCCGTCCCTGCCGTGCGCGACAAGATGGAAACTCTGGCGCGCGTCGGGCTGGGCTACATCAAGGTGGGTCAACAGGCCACAACGCTCTCCGGCGGTGAAGCGCAGCGGGTGAAGCTTGCCAAGGAATTGTCGAAACGCTCCACGGGCAGAACACTCTATATTCTGGATGAACCGACCACCGGTTTGCACTTCCATGATGTTGCCAAACTTCTGGATGTGCTTCACGAACTGGTCGATCAGGGGAACACCGTTCTGGTGATCGAACACAATCTGGAAGTCATCAAGACAGCAGACTGGATCATTGACCTTGGACCGGAAGGTGGCGATGGCGGCGGTACGATCGTTGCAACCGGCCGGCCAGAAGATGTGGCGTCTGTCAAAGAGAGCTACACAGGCCAATTTCTTGCAGAATTATTACACCGCAGACCGCATCGCGCCCCGGATGCTGCTGAATAAATCAGCAATCTGAGTTGCGGAGCTGCATTGCTCCGCAACATAAAATCTCAAGCGATTGTTTTGTCTCACTATTCCGATAGATTAAATCGATTAGTTTGATTATATTTTTTGCAATGCACAAAACGCATGTCAGGCATGCAGACGCGGCACTTCTTTAAATTCGGCTGGTGAAATATATATGATTCCAACAAAGACGCAGCGGGTTGGCGACAACACCTCTGCCAATAAGGAAAAACAAAATGTTTGATACCGTTGTACGCAAATACAACAACTGGAAATCCTACCGCCGCGCGGTTGACGAACTTTCCAGCCTGTCCAGCCGCGAGCTGCAGGATCTCGGCATCAGCCGGGGCGACATCAAGTTTGTTGCCCGCCGCAGCCTGGAAGGCTGATTGAAAATTTAGAGATCGCGTCCCGAGGCACTCCTCCTCCCAGCCAACGGACGTGTGACACGCAGGGCATCCTCCTCCCAGCCCTGTCACGTCGAAACAACGCCCGCCAGTACCTCCTCCCACTGGCGGGTGTTTGTTTGTCTGGCGGCCGGTTTTCCCAAACACATTCCGTTCTCCCAACCTCAGGCGTTGTGGCTCATGCCCGATTTGTTGCGCGTGATCGGTCGTCCTGTGGCTTCCATGCCCTTGAGCCATGTCTTCCACGTTTTCGATAAGACCTTGCTGAGGAGAGCCGAAAGAGATCTGGCTCTTTTGTTTGGCGGCAGGAATCTTAGCCCCGATACAACTTGCCATGACCAAAAGCTGCTCAGGAAACTGCCGTGACGCAGCGCTCAGCACCGCTATGCGCTGAACGCCACCGCAAAGGGTGTTAACCCTTCATAAACCTGCATTTTTTGCATATCAGCTTCGCGTTTGCCCCTCTACCTCGCAGCGCACAAAACACCTATTTCCCCGATGTAACGAGATGAACGGGCCAGTCGCCGATCCGCGGTGTCATGGCCACTAGATAAAAAAAGGCCAGAGCCATGATCGATAACGTTGTACGCAAATTCAACAACTGGAAAAGCTACCGCCGGACCTACGACGAACTGTCCAACCTGTCCAACCGTGAGCTGGACGACCTGGGCATTGCCCGTGCGGACATCGCGCGCTACGCCCGCGCCGCCATCAAGTAATTCAGTTTCGCGGTCAAAGGCATCCTCCTCCCAGCCAATGACCGTGATGCTCTGCGGGTTTCCCGCAGACCTCAAAAAGCGCTTGCCGGATCCTCCTCCCACCGGCAGGCGTTTTTTTATGAGCTCTGGAACCAGCGGTCACCCTCGGCCAGCCAACGCTCGATTGGCATGATATCTGGCCGTTTGCCGTTTGCATGCACCCAGGAGTCAACGGCATAGACCGTACCGGTTTTCTTTTCGGTGACTGTCGCAGTCGCATGAGGATAGCGGCCATCAAGAAAAAAACCGCGCGCAACAGGAGAGCTCACACGGTGATGCCTCAGCATCTTGTGTCTTTGGGCAACTAACAAAAGAGACGTTGTGTTCGTGCTCTCATCAATGCAGTCCATTTGACCGGATACGCCAGCATTCTCGATATCAAAACCACCGATATCGTCTTGAGACCCGACAGTTGAGGCAACGCGGCGCTCTTGCCAGACAACCGCCTTTGCAATTGCCTGCCGTTCAGCATCTGGCGACGCACGGCCGGATGTCAGGATCGCACGCAGCCGAGCAAGATCCCGACGGGAATACTCCACAGGCGTTTTGTAGGCACAACCAAATCCATGACAGATGTAAACCTTGCTGGCTTTGGGCGGGACACCATCATGTGTACCAAACCAGCCGGTCGCCTCGCTGGTCGACTGGCTGGCACACGCAGTGACTATCAACAGTGCGGCAACCGCAGTGATTCCGACTGGCGACAGCGGAGAGGTCATCAGCGTTCCTCGGACGAGAATGATTCACTTGCCGGATACGCTGGCGACTTTATTCATTTGGATGTTGCGGTGATTCTTCTGCAGCAATCAATGCATAAGCAGCCGAGTGACCAAACCAGCAAATGCGCGCTCGTCAAACAGTGTCTGTCCGGTAAAACCGACTTTGCGGTCATCCTCAATGATTCTGGCGGCTTTGAAGAACTCGAAGAATGTCTGATTGGCGGCGGCAAGAAGCTTGTAATAGGTCTGAATGTACCGCTCTGGAACCGGGACTGGCCGCGCAGCGTTCCTTTGGGTGAATCCATGGAACACCAGCCGACCCTCAGGGGCCATCCAGCGTTCGTCTGCGGCAAGGAACAAAAAGGTGCAGCCTGACATGCAGGTGTCTCCGGCCGACACTTGTGCGACAACGCGGGTGCCCTGGTCCTGCGCCGATTTTATGATGTTCACCAGACGAAAAGAAGCTGCAGCATCACCGCCTTTGGGAAGATTGAGATGCAGATACACTGGCGATTTGCGATCACCGGCCAATGCCAAATCCAGCAGAGCTTCCACCAAATTCCGGTTCAAGGCGCCCGGGCTGTAATCCGCAATCTCGCCGCTTAGAACAAGATGGTTGGCAAAGCGTTCAATTTCGACAGCCTTTGCTTGTCCAGGCATGAAAAAGAAGACCAACGACGCCATCATCAGCCCAAACCCAAACACGGACCATCGTTCCATAGGAATACGGCTGGTTATGGCGTGACACGTTGCCGGTGTATTTGATTCAATTCCGGTTCGAGATGCCTTCCACATAGGGATACCTCCGCGCACAGCTGAGGCGCACTTTTTGCGCCTTTTCACAAAGCTGTCATTGTTAGCCGGGAGGCTGCAAGTGTTATTGTTGCGTATATTTTTCCTTTGCCAGAAAAGTATTTAACGTCTTGTCACACCGCTTAAAAGATCAGCCGGCTAGCTATCGAAAATCGCGGTTACCTATCAAGGACCTGCCGACTTCAAGATCGCATTCGGCTGTTCAACAGTGTTTGCGAACCACTTTACCCGGACCGTTGCGATGGATTTGTTTTGCCTGTAATCAGGGCGCGAGAGAGTTGCCTTGCAGAAGCTGGGAGATCCGAAAATACGAATCGGGCTCGGCAGAACACTCAAAGGCACACAATTCCGAAGGAAATCGCCATGCCCCCCATCCATGTGATTGGCGGCGGCCTTGCCGGGTCTGAAGCTGCCTGGCAAATCGCCCAAGCCGGATTTGACGTTGTGCTGCATGAAATGCGGCCGGTTCGCAAAACAGAAGCCCATCAGACAGACGGACTGGCAGAACTTGTTTGTTCCAACTCCTTCCGCTCAGATGATTCTGAACAAAACGCTGTGGGTCTGATCCACCATGAGCTGCGTCAGCTTGGTTCGCTCATCATGGCCTCTGCCGATGCCAATCAGGTTCCCGCCGGCAGCGCACTTGCCGTTGACAGGCACGGTTTTTCTGATGCCGTGACCAAAACGTTGGAAGAGCACCCCCGGATCACGATCTCGCGCGATGAAGTCGCTGGCTTGCCGCCGGAAGACTGGGAAAAAGTCATCATCGCAACCGGCCCTCTAACCTCACCTGCACTGTCGGAAGCCGTGCTTGCGAAAAGCGGCGAAGATGCTCTGGCCTTTTTCGACGCCATTGCGCCGATCGTTCACTTTGACTCCATCGATCTCGACAAGGCCTGGTTCCAGTCGCGTTACGACAAGGTTGGCCCGGGCGGCACCGGCAAGGACTATCTCAACTGCCCGATGGACAAGGAGCAGTACGAAGCCTTTATCGACGCCCTGATCGAGGGCGACACGGCCGACTTCAAGGAATGGGAAGAAAACACCCCGTACTTTGACGGCTGCCTGCCGATCGAGGTGATGGCGGCGCGCGGCCGGGAAACACTACGGCACGGACCGATGAAGCCGATGGGCCTCACCAACGCCCATAACCCGGACGTCAAACCCTATGCGGTTGTCCAGCTGCGGCAGGACAATGCCCTCGGCACGCTCTACAACATGGTCGGGTTTCAAACGAAGCTGAAATACGGCGCGCAGGGCGACATCTTCAAAATGATCCCGGGGCTGGAAAACGCGCAGTTTGCCCGTCTCGGTGGCCTCCATCGCAACACCTTCCTAAACTCACCGAAAGTTCTGGATGGCACCCTGCGTTTGAAGGCGGATCCGCGTCTGCGTTTTGCCGGACAGATTACAGGTTGTGAAGGCTATGTGGAATCCGCCTCCGTCGGCTGCATGGCCGGACTGTTTGCGGTTATGGAAGCCAAAGGGCAGGACATCATCACGCCGCCGCAAACAACAGCCATGGGCGCTTTGCTCGGTCACATCACTGGTGGCCATATCAGCCGGGATGACGGGGCTGGAAAACCACGCTCATTCCAGCCGATGAACGTCAATTTCGGCCTGTTCCCGTTGGTCGAAGCGCCAACAAAAGACGCTGACGGCAAGCGCATCAAGGGCAAGGAAAAGTCGAAAGCCAAAAAACTGGCGATGACACAGCGTGCCAAGACGGACTTCGCCGTCTGGCAAGCGCAGATCGGCCCCGTCCGCGAAGCAGCTGAATAACTGTGTGGGGGGTGCTTCAGGCGCCCCTTCCCGCATACCAGTCCAGAGCCAATTGCTCGGTTCGTTGAACAAAGCGGTCCTTGCCGGAGACATAACTGTCCCAGTCTCCGTCATCGATCTTTGAGAGCTTTCGTTTCAGGTTACCGTATTCATCGGCTGTTTCGGGATGCGCGATCAGATAATCCCGGAAAGCCAGGTGCCGGATCGCGTGATCCGACCCATTCAAAAACACATGAAGGTGATGGGTCCGGCGCCTGTCCGCGTTGAATTTGCGGAAATAGCGCCGTCCCGGAATACCGTAAGCGCCCATGGCCTCATAGCCGAGCAATTGCATCGCCGGCTGCGCCTGATCGCAGGCCTCAAGGCTTGCCACTTCCGCCATGAGATCAATGATGGGTTTTGCGACCAATCCCGGTACAGCCGTACTGCCGATATGATGGATGCTGGTGAGATTGTCTCCGAGGACACGCGAGATCCGAAGCGCCTCGTCCTCAAACTGATCCGCCCATTCCGGCGCATGCTCCGTCAGCTCGACCATGTCCCTCACCAACCTCGCGCGTTTCGGCGCCTAAAGGCTGGCGACCGATTTGCCGCTTGCGCGCCACAAGATCCACTGACGGCGCAGCTGCGAGAGTTCCGCAACGTCCTTCAACGGATTGAAGTCGGCAGCTTCCATCTTTTCCAAGAAAGGTTCAACCAACGACAGCGGGAGGAACGCCGCCCGGCAGGTATCGGGAACATCGCTCGCAGCTTGTTTGACCCGGGACATGTGATGGCGCGCATGCGCCCGCATCTCGGACAGAGCTGCGGCAAGCTCCGGGGTTGCTTCGCCTTTGAATACGGTCCGCAGGTCAACGCCGTGGCGATCCAAAACGTCTTTCGGCAGGTACATTTGTTGGCGGGAAGCATGCCAGGGCAGCGCACGCATGAGGCCGGTCACGCCGTACGCCACCCCCGCGTAGCCCGCAACTGTAGCTGTTCCCGGGTCTTCGCCGTTGTTGAGCACCCAACATGCCAGATGGAATAGGCCGGACACCGTCTCGCCGGTATAGCCCTCCAAATCGTTAAGGTTCGGCATCGGATCATTGTAGAGATCAAAAATCCGCGCTTCCGTCATGGCGATCAGGCCGTTTTTCGGAAGTTTGTAGCGATCAATAGTCTGAGCGAGTGCGGAGGCAACCGGATTGGCGCCGACAGCGCCATGGGATGTACCCTCCAGAAAGTCCCGCCACCATTGGAGCCGAACTTCCCCCGGCAAAGGTTCAGAGACGATTTCCCGGATCCGGGCTATCTCTGCATTGAAAGCATAAAGCGCCATCAGCCCCGGGCGATGGTCTTCCGGTGCAAGCAATGCGCTCAGATAGCGGTCCTTGTCGTATTGGCGCACGACATCCGCAGCGTGTTCAAAGTCCTCGGCCATAAGGGCTCATATGGAATTGAGAGGGGGTTTAGTCCACTGCCAAAAGAGCAGCAGCAACAGCGCGTCCTTCGGACAGGAGAACATTGAATGTCCGAACGGCTGCGCCGGTCGACATCGGATCGGCGAGAATACCGGCTTCGCGGAACGCGGCCTTGAGATCCGCAGTGAGCGGCATCAGATCAGGTCCGGTCCCGACCAGCAGAACCTCGATGTCGGGCTGTTCTTCGAAGACCCGCTCGAAAGCCTCGAGGCTGAACTCAGACGGCGTTGTCAGGTTCCAGCCGTAGATCCCACTGGGCACGCACAAGAGAGAGCCGCGGTGCGACATTTCCGCAAACCGGAACCCGCCGCCGCCATAGGCGTCCAGCGGGGCCCGGCCCGGAAAATAGGCATCGCGGATTTCGAGACCCTTCACGATCAGGCTGTCGCCTCCGTGCCTTCACCTTTCCCGCCATCGTCGTCCTTGGACGACAGGGCGTCCGGACGCAGGTTCAACAGGATCAGGAACGGCGCGGCCAGGAAGATCGACGAATAGGTACCGATCACAATGCCGAAGATCATCGCCAACGTAAACGACTGGATCACTTCCCCGCCGAAGATGTAGAGCGCGAGAAGCGCCAACAATGTCGTGACAGAGGTCATAGTCGTCCGCGACAAAGTCTCGTTGATCGACTGGTCGAGGATCTCGGTCAGCGGGCGTTTCTTGTATTTGCGCAAGTTCTCCCGGATCCGGTCGTAGACCACCACGGTATCGTTGAGCGAGTAACCGATGATCGTCAAGACCGCTGCAATACTCGAAAGCGAGAAGTCGAGCTGCAGCAGCACAAACAAGCCAATGGTGACCACAACGTCGTTGGCAGTTGTCAGGATCGCGCCGACGGCAAAGTGCCACTCGAAGCGGAACCAGATGTAGAACATGATCGCCAGAAGGGACGCTGCCACCGCAATCGCCCCGGCTCGCGCCAGTTCACTAGACACCCGCGGTCCGACCACTTCCACCCGGCGGAAGTCGACATTGTCATCTGCAAAGATCGTGCGCACTTTTGAAACAACGGCCTGCTGCGCCAGTTCGCCGCCTGGCTGTTCTTCGATCCGGATCAGGATGTCATCCGGCGCACCGAATTCCTGCACCTGAACATCACCCAGCTGCAAGCTGGACAACTCAGACCGGATAAAGCCGATATCGGCAGGACCATCGGTCTTGATCTCGATGATCGTACCGCCCTTGAAGTCAATGCCGTAGTTCATGCCGACAGTGAAGAAACCGGCAAGCGATGCAACGACAAGGACGATGGACAGCGGAAAACTGATCTTCCGCAGCCACATGAACTTGAATTTCGTGTTGTCCGGAACGAGTCTCAGCAACATTTTTGTTTACTCCCGGATCAAATCGGCAAGACGGACGGACGGCGGTAGCGGACCCAGAGGGCCACCATCAACCGGCTGAACGTGAAGGCGGAGAAGACCGTGGTGAAAATCCCGATCGCCAGGGTCACCGCGAAACCGCGCACCGGCCCAGAGCCAAGCTGGAACAGGATGACAGCTGCGATCAGAGTCGTGATGTTGGCGTCCAAAATGGTTCCAAGCGCCCGCTTGTAACCGGCGTCGATTGCCGTAATGGCCGACCGCCCTGCCCTGGCTTCTTCGCGAATGCGCTCAAAGATCAGCACGTTGGCATCGACCGCCATACCGATCGTCAACACGATACCCGCAATCCCCGGCAACGTAAGCGTTGCTTGCAGGAACGTGAGCGCGCCGAAAATTAGGAACATATTCCCAACAAGCGCAACATCCGCAATTACCCCGAAGCGGCCGTAGGCAAGGATCATGAAGATGATCACAAGCGCGCCGGCGATGATCGAAGCCATTTTACCAGCTTCAATTGAATCTGCGCCAAGGCCCGGACCGATCGACCGTTCTTCGATCACGGTCAGTTTTGCCGGAAGCGCACCTGCGCGCAGCAGCACCGCAAGGTCGTTTGCGCCTTCAACGGTGAAGTTTCCGGAAATCTGACCGGAACCGCCTGTGATCGGCTCGCGGATGACCGGTGCGGAAATGACTTCCTCGTCGAGCACGATGGCAAACGGACGACCGACATTTTGCTGGGTCACGGTTGCGAATTTCCGGGCACCGGAGGTGTTGAAGCGGAAGTTCACGACCGGCTCATTGGACCGCTGATCAAAGCTGACCTGCGCATCCACGAGATCTTCACCAGCAAGAAGCGGCGTTTCTTCCAGAAGGTACGGAAGTGGCGGATCGTCAACCGACATCATGACCACGGTTCCAACCGGCGGGCGGCTCTGCATGGCCTGATCGCCGGTCATGGATGTATCGACCATGTGGAACGTCAGCTGGGCCGTCTGACCGACGAGATCCTTGAGGCGCTCCGGATCGTCTTCACCCGGTGCTTCGACAAGAATACGGTCCGTCCCCTGACGCTGGATGTTCGGCTCGGTCGTGCCGAGTTCGTCAACACGGCGGCGGATAACCTCGATCGACTGTTGAACGATGTTCGTCATCCGGTCGGCAAGGCCTTGCTCTGAATACGTAAAGCGCACCAGACCGTCGTCGCTGACAGACAACTCAAACTCATCCACCTGCTGGCCGCTGAAAACGTTGGACACAAGCGGATTGACCAGCGGTTCCAATCGTTCCTCGGCTTCAGCCAGGCGGGTCAGGTCGCGAATCCGAACCTGCGCGGCATCGCCCTGAACACCTAGGCCGGTGTACCCGATGCGCGGGTTTTCACGGAGCGCCGCACGGATATCGCCGACAAGCGCCTTCATGCGCTTTTCGATGTAATCCTGCTGATCGATTTCATAGAGCA
Source organism: Roseibium sp. MMSF_3247 (assembly GCF_030733765.1). Classification (NCBI taxonomy): domain Bacteria; kingdom Pseudomonadati; phylum Pseudomonadota; class Alphaproteobacteria; order Hyphomicrobiales; family Stappiaceae; genus Roseibium; species Roseibium sp. MMSF_3247. The sequence goes on along the minus strand of NZ_JASHII010000002.1, from coordinate 873,457 downwards.
GATAAGCACCGCCCTGGAGATCGAGACCCAGAACCATCTGGTTCTTCGGCAGGAAATCCGGCCAGCTTTCGAGAGTTTTTGCAGAAAAGAAATTCGGCAGAGTCGTCACGATGCCAGCGGCAACGACGAGGACGATCAGCGCAATTTTCCAGCGTGCGAAATAGAGCATGGTCTAGCCTTAAAAGCGGACGGGCCGAAACACCTTCGGCCCATCAATACTGGTCTTGGCAGTGTTAGGCTTAAGCGCCTTCTTTAACCGGTTCGGTCTTGGAACGGACTTCCTGAACCATGGAGCGGACGACGCGGACCTTCACGCCTTCTGACAGCTCCACCTGGATTTCCCCATCATCAACGACCTTGGAGACTTTGCCGATCAAACCGCCGGTTGTCACGACTGTGTCACCGCGGCGCAGGTTGGATACCATTTCCTGATGCTGCTTCATGCGCTGGCGCTGCGGACGGATGATCAGGAAGTACATGATCGCAAAGATTGCCACGAATGGCAGCATGGACATAAGAAAATCAGGTCCGGCGGCTCCGGCACCTTGCGCGTAGGCTGGGGTGATCAACATTCAACTCTCCTAAGGGGCGCTTTTTCTTTGCTGCAGGCAGTCTTCCGGCCCTCGGCAAAACGCTCAATTCTGGTGGCGCGGACTATAACGTTGGCGCGCTTCTTTTCAAGCATAACCGGCAAATAGCTGCGTACCGGAATGGGAATAAGTGCCATTTGCGCTCCCTGCCCGTCATGATACTGCTCCGCCGCATGGTTTCCGGCCCCCACGTGGGCCTTTTTTGTAAGGGTTGCAAGACATCATGAGCGCGCCGAGTGACATTGCCGCATTGAATGAAAAGCTCGATTCCCTGATCGATCTAATTTCCCGGGCGGTCCCGGCCGCGCCCACACCGGCCGATTTCGCAGCAGCCGATGCCTTTGTCTGGTCGCCCAATCCCGGCGAACTGATACCCGTCGCCAAGGTCAACCGGGTGGATATCACCTTGCTTTGCGCGGTTTCACATGTTCGCGATCTTCTGCTCGACAACACACGCCGCTTTGCCAAGGGCCTGCCGGCAAACAATGCGTTGCTCTGGGGCGCACGCGGCATGGGGAAATCTTCTCTCGTGAAAGCCGCCCAAGCTGCCGTAAACACAGAACTTGGCTCCAGCACGCTCAAACTGATCGAAATCCACCGTGAAGACATCGAATCGCTGCCCAAGCTGATGGCCCAGATCCGGCCGGCGCCTTACCGGTTCATCGTCTTTTGCGATGATCTCAGCTTTGACCATGACGATACGTCCTACAAATCGCTGAAAGCGGTTCTTGAAGGCGGCATTGAAGGACGGCCCGAAAACGTCCTCTTTTATGCGACCTCGAACCGCCGGCATCTCCTACCGCGCGACATGATGGAAAACGAACGGTCGACCGCCATCAATCCGTCTGAGGCGGTTGAGGAAAAGGTATCGCTGTCCGACCGTTTCGGCCTGTGGCTTGGCTTCCACAAATGCAGCCAGGACGATTACCTGGACATGGTCCGCGGCTATGCAGACCACTATAGCCTTGATGTCGTTGAAGAGACCCTGCGCGCAGAAGCGTTGGAGTGGTCCACAACCCGCGGCAGCCGCTCCGGCCGCGTTGCGTACCAGTTCATTCAGGATCTTGCCGGCCGTCTTGGAAAGTCACTGGATTAGGGACAAAAAAACCGGTGCCTGTTCAAAACAAGCACCGGTGAGGCTGCCAGGGAGGCGGCATAGAGATGGGGCGGTAAGCCGGACGCTCAGCTGTTAGTGGCTTAAGACATCCGCCTTGTCGAAATAGTTGAACTCCTCAACGAGAACATCCTGCACGACCTTTTGGCCAATGCGCTGGTTGGTCACCGTTTTCAGATGCTCCGTGAGACCGTCGAGGTCGTATCGTTCCAGGTTCCGGAAATCGAGGGTCTCATCGGCATAAAGTGCCCGGAACGCCTCATCGACAAGAAACGGATGCGGCGGAACTGGCAGCTTGCGCAAGGTGTCACCGTCGGCGGTGAACACCAATTTGGCCACCACATAGCCCTGCAAGGCGCCTTCAAACAGGATCGGCACATTGACCGGTTTCAACGTCTCATAGTCGAGGCCGACATACGCGGTTTCTTCCTGATTGCTGGTCTGGTTTTGGGCTGCGATGAACTTGGCAGTTCCGTATCCCGAGATCAGCATCGCAATCGACATCCATACACCGGCCACGAGCATCTTGATCATCGCGCGGGCTCCGGGAACGGTGCAGCATAGGTCCCGTCGGATTCCTGGTCGAGCATGGTGCGCGACATCATTTTCACGACCTCGGAGACGGCATTCATGTGCAGTGTCAGTAGGTCGACGTTTTCCTTGAGCACGTCCTTGAAGTCCACCAGACGGTCCTTGACGTCTTCAGTGTAAGCTGACGGCGGAACAAGGGACCGCGCGCGGGTAAGATCCAGAAGTGCCTGGCTCTTGCGATACTCAAACGGTTTGAGATCGGTGGTCGGATTGGCGCGCAACGCCTGGGTCTCCGCTTCCACGACCTCTATGGCGCGGTCAATCGCAATGACCAGGGGTCCGGATACGGCCGGGTTCACCACCGGGCTTTGCACGACAAGATCCTGTCCGGCATCCATCAGACTTTTGCTCCTTGTTTCAATGTATCGGAGATCAGATCGGCGACACCAATGCCGCCGCTTGCCGCCAGCTGCCCGGCGACTTGCTCAGCCAGCATCGACTTCCAGATCTCGCCGGTTGTGCCTTTGCCGAAAACCATCTCCGCATCCTTGGGCAACATGGTTTCGACGAATTGGGTAAGGATCATCGCCTCGAATTTTTCCGCCGGTGATTTTTGCGATGCACCGGCGTCGGCACTGCCAGAGCGGAACATGTCGAAGCTTGTCCCCGCTGGGGCACCGGAGCGTGCGCTATCAAAGGCGAGACTGAAGCCGGAACCGTCGCCGGAAGCCGCAATGGACTTCAAACGGTTCGACGCCTCGCGAATTTCCGTCGGGTCTGCCGCCTTGGCGACGTCTAGGATCAGATCTGAAGGAGGCGAAATGGCCATCGCCGATCTCCCTGTTATGCGGAAACCCCGCCATAAATCGTGTGATCAGGTGTAATTGGCCGAGCTTGCGGCAGGCTTGCGCCCTTCCGGGTTGGCTCCACTTCAGCCATACCGGCGGTCCAGATAGTCCTGCAGCTCCCGTTCGTCGTTTGCACGCTGTTCTTCACCGCGCATGACAGCCAGTCGTTCCGACATGGTTTTGAGCATGTGACGCTGGCGCTCGAATTCGGCGCTTACCTTTTCCCTGGCAGCAGTGATGCGGGCCATTTCTTCAATGATGCGGCGCAGGCGCTCTGCAGCGTTGGCGATGAACCTGTCATGTTGCGCGAGATCACCGTTTGAAAGCGCCAGCAGGATCCGGCGTTCCTTTTCGTTCAGTTTGTGGGCCTGTGTATCAAGATCCTGAAGGATCCAGGACGACAGTTTCAGGATTTGCTCTTGCATCTTGAACATGCGTTCGATTTCACGACTGTTTCGTGCCATGTGCGCTAACCCAATTGAAGCCAGGTGAAATACCCGTCGAGGAAGATCATGATTGCTTCGGCCGCGACGAGGTAAAGGAAGTAGAGACCGCCCGCGATCACGAACGGCAGTGAAATGAAGTAGACCGGGATTTGCGGTGTCAGTTTGTTGATCAGCCCGACGGCGAGGTTCACGACGATCGTGTAGACGACAAACGGGCTGACCACCCGAAGCGCCAGGACAAATGTTCGCGCCAGCTGCTCTGCAAACTGCTCCAGGCTTGCCATCGCCGCCAAGGGCCGCCCAGGCGGAATGACTTCGTAAGACTGCACAAGACCGCGCAGGATTTCCCAATGCTGATCGGCAATGAAAATCATGGCTGTTGCGGTCAGCGTGAAGAGGTTTGCGACCGGCGGAAGCGCGTCGACACCATCGATCGGCATGCCGGGCATGTTGGACATGCCGATCGCCATGGAGACCAATGTTGTCAGTGTTTCGAGGGCTGCAATGAAGATCCGCCCGAGAAACCCAATAAACAAGCCGGTCAGAAGCTCCGCCCCAATGAAGAAGGAGACAGTGCCAAGGGCTTCATCCGGCAACGCCTCCTGAATGTCAGGCACCAGCAGCGGCGACAATGCCAGGGAGATGGCAAGTGCGATAAACAGCCGGACCCGCATCGGGATCCGGTTGCTGCCGAAACCCGGAATGACCATCAGACAGGCTCCGATCCGGCAAAACAGAAGAAACGTTGCCAGGACCAGAGATGAGCCGTAGGTGCTGAACAGCAGACCTCCGGAGATCACGACACCGTCCCTAGCGCGGTCACATCAACACCGCGGGCAATCTCGAGATGTGAGAGCACCGGAAGAGTCGGGAACATGCGTTCCACGATCATGCGCACGTAAGGACGGGCATCCGGCGCGGCGACAATGGCAAACCTCTGACCGCTCTTCATGTGTTTCTTGACGGCCTCGGACATTTGCGTGCCGAAATCTTCCACCAATTGAGGTTCGATATCGAACTCCACCACTTCGCCCTTGGCATCGCGCTTGAGCGCGTTGTGGAAGGCAAGATCCCAACGATTGCCGAGCCGCAACACTTGCAGAGGGCCGCCTTCAGCGAGATCGCCGCAAATCTGCTGGGCGATGCGCATGCGCACGTGCTCCACAACCTGCTCAGACCGTCTGACATGCGGCACGATTTCGGCAACCGCTTCCAGAATGAGGTTGAGATTCCGGATGGAAATCCGCTCAGCCAGGAGCAGCTTCATCACGGCTTGCAAGCCGGAGAAGGACGTGTGGGCCGGGCAGATGTCATCCAGCAGTTTCTGGTACTCAGGATCCAGCCGGTTGAAGAGGTTGCGCATGTCCTTGTAGGACAAGAGTTGCGGCAGGTTGTTGCGGATCACCTCACTGAGGTGTGTCAGCACCACCGTGTTGTTTTCAGCCGGTTCCAGACCGTGACGCCGCACTTCATCCCGGTAGGCGTTGGGCACCCAGATGGCGGGCATGCCAAATGCGGGCTCGCGGGTCTCATCGCCCGGCACCGGCAATCGCTCGTCACCATTTGGGATGACCAGAAGCTCACCGACCTTGATTTGCTGGGACGCCACGATCGTGCCGTGGATCTTGATTTGATAGCTTTTCGGATCAATCGTCAGGCTGTCCGATACACGGATCTCTGGGACTACGAAACCATACTGTTCGGCAAACTTGCGGCGCATTTTGGCAACCCGGCGGGACAACTCGCCATGATTGACCACCAGCTCGGCCGAGAGCTGCTTGCCAAGCACCAGCTCGATCTCGGCGGTCTTCAGCGACTCCTTGACCGAATCCTTCGCCTCTTCCTTCGCCTGGCGCTCGGCATCTGCACGTTTTTTGTCTTCCGTTGCCTGCCGCGCGGCCTGGCGTTTCGGGATCGAGTAGCCGATAAAGCCGAGGATCGCCGCAAGCATGAAGAACGGCAGCATCGGCAAGCCCGGCATGAGCGCGAAAACACCCATCAGCACAGCGGCCACGAACAAGGCCCGAGGATAGCCGCTCAGCTGGTCAAGAACCGCCTTGTCGGCTGACCCACGTGTTCCGCCCTTGGACACCAAGAGACCAGCAGCGAGCGAGACAATCAGTGCAGGAATTTGGGAGACAAGGCCATCCCCGACGGACAGTTTGGTAAAGACATCAGCCGCATCAGACACCGACATGTCATAGCGGGTAACACCGATGACGATGCCGCCGAGAATGTTGACGGCCGTAATTATCAAGCCGGCGATGGCATCGCCGCGGACGAACTTCGAAGCACCATCCATTGATCCGAAGAACGAGCTTTCCTCCTCCAGCTCCTTCCGGCGGCGCTGGGCTTCTTTGTCGTCAATGAGACCGGCGGACAGATCAGCGTCGATCGCCATCTGCTTGCCCGGGATCGCATCCAGGGTGAAGCGGGCTCCCACTTCCGCGATCCTTGTTGCGCCTTTGGTGATCACCATGAAGTTCACCGTGATCAGGATCGCAAAGACAATCAGACCGATCACAAAATCGCCGCTCATAACGAACTGCGAGAAGCCACTAATAACAAAGCCAGCCGCGTTAACACCCTCGTGGCCATTTGCGAGAATCACGCGGGTTGTCGCGATGTTCAACGACAGGCGCAGCATCGTGGCGATCAGAAGGATCGTCGGGAAGGACGAAAAATCGAGGGGTTTCTGGATCCACAGGGCAACCATGAGGATCAAAACAGACAAGGCGATCGACATGGCGAGGCCAACGTCGATCAAAAAGGTCGGGATGGGAAGAAACAGAACCGCGAGGATCACCACGATCCCGAACGCGAACCCAACATCGCGGCGGCTTTCCGGAGCCCCGTTGACGCTGGAAGTGATGGATGTGTCTGTCATGCCTGCTCTCTTGCGCGTGTCAGCTGATGGCAAAATCGCCGCTCAAACTTGCGCGAGGCTTTTTTCGGCCAGCGATCACGCGGTCAGGCACCGAAAAAGCAGAAGGCGGCGGCCGGTCGAATGACCTGCTCACCGCCTCATGTTTGGATGCGCTGATGACGTCTCTAGGTTTCCGCAGGTGCTAGCGATCAGAAACCGTTTTCAATCCGGCTGTAAATCACCGTGGTCAAGGCATACATCTGGCCGCCAATGAACGGCCCTGCAATAACGATCATCACCAGAATGGCGACAATCTTTGGAATGAAGGTCAGAGTGATTTCCTGTACTTGTGTAAGGGCTTGCAAGAGCGCAATTACGATCCCAACGATCATTGCAGGAATGATCGCAGGTGCCGATCCAATGAGAATCGTCCAGATCGCGGTCCGGACCAAATCCAGGGCGTCAACTTCATTCATGGCAACCTACAGCCTCTAGGAGATGGAAATACCAGGTCCAAGCAGCACGCCTTTGCCGTTATCAAGGCCGAGAATGGTTCCGTCGGAATAGATTTCGACTTTCTCAACCACTCCGGTTGTTCCGTTGCTGTCCGTGACCGTCCGGCCGATCAGATCATCAACCTGGCCAAAGGACATGTTGGTCAGCATTGTCTCCAGCTTGGTGTTGGTCTGGATCGCCTGCTCGACTTGCGAGAAGGTCGCCAATTGCGACAGCTGCTCTGACGCGTCCATCGGCTTGGTTGGGTCCTGGTTCTTCATTTGCGTCATCATCAATTGAAGAAACGCATTGTAATCAACGGTCAACTGCTCCTGAGCAGCTCTAGCGCCGCCGGCTTCGTTCGCGGCGGCCGCCGATGCGACCGGATTTACGCTTGTCATGGCAGGTGTCCTTATACCAGTTCAAGGTGGGGTTCAGAGTACGCAGGTTGCCTAGCAGAAAACCCTGAGGCTTTTTCTTCCTCCTGCCTGGCCCGATGGTCTGCAGCCATGAGACGGGCTTCCAGGGGGTACAGTGCACGCACTGTTTTCATGGCTTCAAACCAACGGTCCTTGCGGGCCAGTTGACCGACTTCATCCAGCTTATCCAGGACTTCTGTGCTTGAGAAAGCGCCTGAGACTGAGGCCAGCACGACGTGAAACATATCCTTGGCCGCAGGCGCTGCCGCGGGATCCATAATCATCGTCTGCAGGATGAAATAGAGTTGCTTCAGCGGCGTCGTGGCCTCTTCTGGCTGAAGCACATGAGACTCCAACAAGAACACGGCATCGTTCATCAACTCGATCGATGTCTTGCGTTCAGCGCGGATCACCGCGCCGTTGATAAAGAGGCGTTCCCCTGATTTGAGCGCAATCTTCATGAGCTTACCCCGCCAGACTGTCCCGGATGATGGAATTGATCTCGATGATGTCGGAGAAGTCTTCCTTCTCCCATTGACGCAAAGCCTCCGCCTCTTTCAGCACCCAGATACCGACCGATATCAGGTTGGCCCGCATTTCTTCCGGCAGCTGATTGGCGTCATCCGCGAGGTTTTCCATGAAGAACCCCCAGACCCTGCGCGTGTAGAACAGCGCATCGATGGCTTCCGGGGAACGGATGCCTTTTTCCTGTGCGGTGGTCAGCTTACCGATGATGATGCACATCGCCTCATGTTCGTTCAGCCGTTCATCACTGCAAAGGTCATCCATCACCTCAGCGTAAGACAAATTGTACATGGCCCCTCTCTGGTGCTCAGTTGAAATAGGTGGCGAGCCACTTGCTGGATCAGATGTAGTTCAGGAGGCTCAAGCCCTGCATCCGCGCGGTCACGGAGTAAGTCGTTTCAAGCTGCGTCAGCGCCGTGTTGAGGCGAACCGCCGTCTCTTCCTTGTCAACGAGCTCCAGGTCGTTGATGCGGGTGTTCAAAATGCTCGTTTGAACGGTGAGACGCTCATTTGCCTGAGCGACCTGCTGCTGAACGGTGCCGAGCTTGCCCATCTCCGTTGTCAGACCGCCAATGCCCTTGCTCAGTGCTTCGATCGCCGCATCGACCACGACCTTGAAAGTTTCATCGGACAGGGTCTCATTGCCGATATCGGACATCATGGTGTAGGCCTTGGCCAAATCCCGAAAAGCCTGCTCATTGGCGCTGGTGGAGGAACCTACCGTTTCACTTGCCGAAATCCGGCTTGCCAGCGGCGTATCCGATGCTGTCGACCAAGTGGTGCCCCAGGCCGGATCTTGGAACATGGTGTCGAAGTTTCCGCTGAGATATGCAGACATTGAAGCCGGCGTAATCGTCGCGACACTTGGATCAGCCTGATTGAAACCGAACTCCGCCAAAAAGGCAGCATCTGCGGCAATCTTGTTCGGAGAAGCGGGATCAGAATAATCTGCAAACGGCAATTCATCCGCGTTGATCCCAGCAAAGACAAAGCTACCATTTAGCTGGGTGTTTAGGCGTGAAACCATCAATCCCAATTTGCCTTCGGCGTCGGCCTTGATGATATCCGCGCTTTGCGGGTTCTCCTTCAGCGCAACAAGGGTCGCTTGAAAGTCTTGCGCTGTGGTGAGGATATCGTCCATCGCCGCTTGACTGACGTCCAGACGGGACTTCGTCAGCGCGTTGGTATCCATGATCCCATGCAAGAACTGGAATTGAGAACGCAGCGTGACGCTCTCACCCGTTCGCGTTCCGAGATCCAAGCCCACATCAAATTTGCGGCCAGACGACAATTCGACCCCAAGCTTGTTGACCAAATTAGACTGGCTCAGGATGTTGCGCCGCGACGAATCTGCCAGTGTGAAGGTAGAGATAAAGGTGGTTTTCATGGCTGTTACCTCGTGGCCATCAAGAGATCGTCGAGCATGGAATCAACTGCAGTGATCAGGCGGGATGCCGCCGAATAAGCCCGCTCGATCTCGAGCAGCAGCGTCATCTCTTCATCAATGTTGACACCTGTGGTGTTGTTGAGGTTTTCCGCTGTCCGCCCGACAATGACGGACTGGATTTCAACATTGCTGGTCATGGTCTTGCGGCCACTCTCCAGCCAACTCACTGACGATGCGGCGAAAGAGGATAGGCTGGCATCCGGATCAAGCTCGACGGAGGACGCGAAAGTCCGCGGTGTGTCGAACGCCGTTACAAGTTCCTGTAGGCGGTCGGAGAACCCAGCATTGCCTGCCGGGTTGTAGTTGAAGGCCGCGCCCGCCAACCCGCCATCGCGGATGGCATCAAGGCTGCCGCCCTGATCCGGATCTGCGTTTGGATTCACTCTGATATCAGCTGCAATTCCGCTGGGCACAGTGCTTGGGGGGATCGGTGTCCCGGTCCCCAGAAACAGCCCTTGCTGGAAAACACCAGGAGTTGTTTGATCTTCTTCCTGGAAAGCTTCAATCAGCCCTCGGGCGATTTCATCCAGTTGGTCTTGATAGGTTACAGCTGTGTCGTCTCGAAGTTCAGCCAAACCATGCAGGCGACCTGAAGAAATCGGCATGACCGCGCCCGGTCCTGCAACCGGGACGCCGTCAACGATGACAGCATTTCCCGATGTGTTGGCATCATAGGTGATGGTAGGCGCGAAAGTCACCGTCCGCGCGGTCGTCTCAAACAGCGTAACGCCACTGTCTGTGTAGACCACAACATCCCCATTCGCCCGGCTGAGCGTGCTGATGCCGATCTCTTCCGACAACGACAACAGAACCTGGTCCCGGCTATCCAGGGCATCGGTAACATCTGCTCCGCTTTGTGTGCCCTTCACGATCACAGAGTTGAGGTCTTCAAGCTTTCCGAGCAGAGAGTTTATTTCGCGTACGGACGTCGCCATGTCAGCGTCCGCCGTTGCCCGGACATCTTGAACCAGTTCTGTGCTCGAGTGGAGGCTGTCCGCCATATTTTTGGCGTTCAGCAGCGCATCTTGAGCCATGACAACGTTGTTCGGATCGGACGCGTAGTTCTGCAAAGACAGTTTCAACTGCCCGAGCTTTGCCGCAGGAGACGTTTCCAGCTCGGTATCACCAATTGTTTCGGCAAGCCGCGTCATTCCGTCCAGGACTGTTTGCTGAGACGTTCCAACCGACGTTGATGAAAGAAGTGACGAATACAAAGCACTGTCGGAAAGGCGAGCAATTCCGTTGACCTTCAACCCACCGGCTTGGCCGGATGAGGTGTACATCGTGCTCAATTGCACGGATTTTTTCGAAAATCCCGGCTCCTGAGCGCCCGCAATGTTACGGGCGATCACCGAGGATTCTGTCTGACGGGCAGCCAGCGCTGACTGGGCCACCTGCAGGGCGACGGACAAACTCATGACTTAATACTTTCAAGTTTCAATGCTGAACGGCATCAACGGACCAGGTTCACCAGTTCCTGCATCAGGTCGGAGCCGGCCTTGAAGACCTGGGAATTGGCCGTGTAGGTGCGCTGGGATTCGATCATCGATGTGAGTTCGTTGGCGAGGTCCACGTTGGAGCCTTCGAGCGCGCCAACAGCCAGCTCACCAAGACCGCCGTCACCCGGGAAACCCACCCGGACATCGCCTGAGTCAATCGACGGGCGGTAGATGTTGCCGGACACCGGATCCAACTTGTCCGGGCTCGGCACATCGGCGAGCGGGATCTTGTAAATCGGCCGGCGGTCGCCGTTTGTGTAGATCGAGTACAAGGTCCCGTCTTCACCGAATTCCACCTTCTCAACGGAGCTCGGTGCGTTCCCGTCAGCATCCACATTGGTCACCGTGAACCCTGCATCGGTGTAGGTGGAGTTGGTCAGGTCAATGTCATAGGTGCCACCATTCGGAACCGTAATGTTGACCGCAGTCACCGCGCCGGTCCGTTGACCGGTCGTTGTGTCAAACTGAATGGTACTTGTCCCGATGTTGCCGGCACCATAGGGGAAACCTCCCGTGGCCGGATCCCTGTCAGCCGCGTTGTAGACGGTCACTTCCCAATCGGTTGTCGGCGGCGTGTCCGTCGTCTTCGTGTAATAGACATCCAACGTTACTTCATTGCCGAGATTGTCGTACACGACCAAGGATGTCTTGTGAGAATACTCGGCTGTCGCAGCGTTCGCGGACGGCAAGTTGGCAGCCGCAACAATCGCAGAATCTTCATCAACGTTGGCATGCAAAGTCGCCGTGCTCGTAGGTGTCGCTTCGAGCTGATTTTGTGTGATGTTGACCGGCTCCAGGCCGCCCAGACCATTTGCGACCACAGACGGTGCATTGCCGTTGGTAATCGGATAGCCCTGTAGATACATGCCAGCTGTGTTGACGAGATACCCCTGGCCATCCGGAACGAAGGACCCTGCACGCGTCAGGGCTTGAGATGCGCCTGCTCCGGTGCTGTCGGACACAATGAAAAACCCATTTCCGTCAACTGCCAGATCAAGCTTCGAGGTTGTGAAGCTCATGGAGCCCTGATCGGAAATGGCGTATTTGGTATGCGCTTGAACGCCGCCGGAATTGTACGATCCACCGCCTTGAGCGAGAACCTGGGACGCGAATTCGGTTTCCGCCCGCTTATAACCGGTGGTGCTTGAGTTCGCGATGTTGTCGGCGACTGCGCCGAGCTTGCTCGATTGCGCGTTCATGCCGGACACACCGGTGCGCATAATCCCAGAAAGACCCATGGAATGTCTCCAGTTTCCAATTCAACTGGTGACAGTCAAACCGATCCAGCTTGCGCGAAGCTGTAGCCCAAGATCTGTTTTATCAATCATTACAGAAACTTATTTATCTTAAACTTTAAATATCGAGATTGCGAACCGGACCACAGGGCGCACGCGGCGACGGTTTTTGACGTTCAAGCGCCGCAGAATGCTTTGGAGTTTTTGGTCCAGTTGCCGAAACCCGATGCAACCATGTTGCGGATCACCGTGCAGACATAGCGCTTCTGGGCGGGATCGTTGTTTGGACCGGCATGATAGCGGGCTACCGCCATGGTCCATGAGCCCTGGCGGCCACGCAGCTCCTTCAAAAATCGGGCGGCATATTGCACGTTTGCCCGCGGATCGAGCATGTGATCCACGGAACGGAACTGATCCGAATGGTAATGATGATTGATCTGCATGCAGCCGATATCGATCAGCTTCTTGCCCTTCTTGCGCGCAGCCTCAATATCCCGGCGCGCAGCTGTCCGGCTCGGCGGAAACACCGATTTGCCTTCAATATTCAAGGCATGCGGATAAAGGGAGTTGCGCCGGCCGGTCTCGGTCAGACCCACCGCGTAGAGGATCCCGAGCGGGACCTGATATTTGCGTGATGCAGCCACCATCTCGCGTTCGCAGACGTTTTGAATTTCCGCGAACGCCGGGATCGGTTGGAGGACTGCGACACTACATATAGATGCCGTCAGAAAGGCGGTTGCTAGAGCCGTCTTCATCGCTTTGCTCCCGTGCCGATTCAAAACCGGGGAAGGCACTGCTTTCATCATGGCCACCAGTCTGTTCGCCGCGGCCGCCGGTGCCATTCCCGGGTGCGTTCTGGTTCTGCTGGTCCCCGAACGCGCCACCGTTTGTGCCTTGCTGACCTTGAGTGGAGCTGGAGTTGGAGTTGGAGACGTTGGTGGTCACCGTGGCACGGTCATCGGCGGCCTGGATCGTGATCGTGTCGGCTTTAAACCCTGTGGTCCGAAGCATCTGATCCAGCAGTTGCCTATCTTGTTTCAAGAGCTCGGCTGTCTGTGCCTTGCTGGTTGCCAAGGTTACTTCAACATTCTCGCCGACCATACGAAGCGAGACTTTGACTGTGCCAAGCTCATGCGGGGTCAGCTGGATTTCCAACGTCTTCAGAACTGGCCCTTCGGCTTTGTGGGTCAGCCCACCTTGAGTACGTCCGGTATCGACCGGCATGTCCTTGAGCGCAGTTGCGATCTGCTCACCCACCTGTTGTGCAGGTGAAAGCCGCATGTTCGGCGCAAAATGCGTTTCCTGGCGCAGGACCTTGACCGTTCCCGCGGCCTCTTCCGGCAAGACATTGCGGGCTGCGGCCGTACCTGTTGCCCCCTCGCCAACACGTTCGGGTTCGATACCGAACTGAGCGAAAAGCGATGAAGTCCCGGTCTTTGCGGCCTCACCAGCAGCAACCTGTGCGCCGTTCGCTACATTTTGAGCCAACATAGTTTGCTGACCTGCCATATTCTGCGATGCCGTTCCTGGAAAATTGCCCTGCGCTGGTTGTGGCGTCCCCTGCCCGGCACGCGTGGCAAGGACGGTTCCAAGAGGCAATGCGGCAGCAGCCGGCATGGAGTGCTGAGTAGACTGGGTTTCAGCAGCGTCTTGCCCTTGAGCGCTTTCTTTTCCGGCGGGTTGGGCACCCAAGACTGTCTGGGACGCCTTTCGGATGGCATCCGTCAAATTGGCCACGCTGAACGATGATGGTTCCGGCTTTCCAGCGACATCTGATTTGACGGTGTTTCCAGTTTCTTCGCCTGTCGCAGTGTCTGTCTGCTCCGCACCCTCAGAGGTTGCCGCTTTCCGGTCGCCATCCTTTGCGTTGCCATCGACAGCCTTCAAATCCGACATCATGGCCCGAAACTGATCCGCGACATCTTTTCCTGTGTTCTTGCCGCCCTCCCCCTGGTTCCCGTCTCCGCCGACAGGAGCCTTGGAGGGCGTGCGGATCATCGCTTGGGTTGTTACAGTCATTTCTTTACGTCTCCAGCCTGCACCAGCATTGTTTCGGTGCGGCGCAACAACAACTCCGCAAGTTCCATGTCGGCCGTGAGCCATTCACGTTCCGTGGGCGTTCCAAGTGTTCCACCGGAATTGAAGGCTCCAATGAAGTTGTCGGGAGGATCCGGGAAATGGCGGATCGAATTCAGAACGGTGTTCACCGCATACAAAAAATCCAAATCCTCAGGCGTTAGAGCAGCCTTGTTCACCGTCCACAAGAGATCCCGGTTTGGCTTGACCGCTTCCCGGTTCAGTCGGGTCGCAACCTGGTAGATTTTCAAAAGTTCGTATTCCGCGGTTCCTGCAACGGCCAGCATTTGAGCCTGATCGGTCGCCTTAGAAGCGATCTGAAGGTTTCCACCCAACAAGGCCGAGCGCGCAAGCCGCATGTACAGCCCCCGGCGGCTGTCGTCCTCGAACTCTTCAAGCACGCCGTAAAGCAGATCAAACTTGTCCTGGTCTTCAACGAAACCGAGCGTGTCGAGGGCAATGGCGAACCGGCGCCGGAAATCACCTGAATAGACCGAAGCCCGATACCGGCGCAGATAGCGGATCGAAAGCGTCCGGAAGCGTTCAATGTCCCCGACCAGACCGGCGACCAAAACTTCCCGCCTAAGCGCAGCTTCCTCAACCAGCGTTCCTGGCATCAAGAGGCTCGCGATCTGCAAAAGCTCCATCGCCCGGACCGGATCGGTCTGTATGTAGGGAACCGCTTTTACCAAAGCTATGTGCCCACCAAGGCTCGGCGGAAGATTCAGCGGGTCCACATCGGCAAGGCGGGTCAGCATGTCCTCTTCGCGGCCTTCAACATAGGCCAAGGACGCTTCCATCAAGTTCAAGTCTATGACTGGCGCCGGGGTCAACGTCAGCAAATGACGTACAACCTCCGGATTACCGCCGCTCAGAAGATGAATGACCGATGCCCGGGCATTGCGCGGATCCTGCCAGGCTTCCGGTGGTAACTGCAGAAATGCCTCATCCATCTTTTCGAGCAAGGCCCGCTGCATGGCCGCAGCTGAATCACTGCCTGAAGCAACCTGCTCCTGTGCGCTTTGAAGCGCGCGCACCATCTCAAATGGCTCCTTGGCAATTGGGTTTGCTGGTGCCTGGCCCGCGAAGACCACGACAGCTCCAAGGATCGCGGCGACGGTGCTTGCAATACGCGTCAAGCGCCTTATCCAATTTTGCCCGATGCATCCGTTCATTCTGCAACCTCCTCCAGCAAGTAGATCTCCACCCGCCGGTTGCTCGCCGCAAACGGATCTTCCACGTTTTTCAAGTGCCGATCGGCGGCGCCTTCAATGCGCACGAACCGGTCCGATCCAACACCGCCGCGCGACAGCATATACAGCGCCATATGGGCTCGCGCCGAAGACAGCCGCCAATTGTCATAGGTCGCGCTTTTGAACGGACGGGCATCTGTATGGCCGGTTATGACAATCTGCGCTTCGGTTTTGGAAATCACCTTGCCAAGGCGTTCAAGCAAGCTCACCAGTTCCGGACGCGGCTCAGCGGAGCCTATGGCAAACATGCCGAAGTTCTGATCGTCGGTCAGACTGATAAGCGCCCCATCGTCTTGCCGGACGACTGTGATCTGCGCGGCGGTGTTTTCCAATAGTGTACCTTCCGCAGCCTCCAGGACTGTCAATAGTTCGGCGACCAAACGAGCTCCGGGTACAGGCTCGGCTTCAGTTGCTCCACCTTCGGTCTCGGCCGGAACAGCGTTTTCCTGATCTCTGCGACTTACATGCGCAACGATCTGGTTCTGTGCAGTTCCGTTAAGTTCGGAAGGACCATCGCCCGATGCAGTTCCGGCTTCGCTGGTTGGTCCGGTTCCGCTTTCAGTTTGGGCCTGCTCTGTGGTGCCATCGGTTTCGAAGGGCGCACTCCAGGACTTGTCACCGTCTGATTGATCGCCGCTTTGACCTGCGCCGTTTCCGGTGCCCGGCCGCGTCGGCAAACCAGCTGTTTCGGCAGCTGCGCCGTCAACACCGCGGCCCGGCCGGAATTGCCAGAACTGCGGGTCGAATGGATCCCGGTAGGCCTCACCACCGAGGGCGCCTTGTTCCTTCTCCAAGCCTGAACCAATGCCCTCCGGATTGGATTCCCTCGTCCGGGCGACATTAATTTTCTGGGCGAGCGTATCGAGCACTGCGTATGGATCAGTAAACAAAATCGACTCTGGATGAGATTGGGTGAATTCCCCAGAGGTCGCCTGAGCGCCCGCCGTTGCTTTTATCTCATCAGTATCCGATGCACTCACCCCTTCCGTTTCCACGTCCGCTTCTCCGGACCGTTCCTGGGTGCTTTCCTGCTCATCCGTTCCACCGAGCTTTCCGGTAAACAGTTTAGTGCCGTTTTCGTTCGTATCACCATTGACGATCGGGTCATTGAGACCCTTCCGGTTGGGAGCTGTCGAGGCCAGTTTGACCGGATTAAAATATTGCGCGACACCGCGGCGGACGCTTTCGTCGGTCACGTTGATCAGCCACATGACCAGGAAAAACGCCATCAATGCCGTCATGAAGTCCGCATAGGCAATTTTCCAAACGCCATGGGGCTTTTCGTCATCGTCCCAGTTGTTGCGGCGTCGGACAATCACAATTTCATTCGGCATATTGTCCATCAGACCGTCTCCTCAAGCTGCAACGCGTCGAGCTGGCCCAACCAGTATTCCAGCCTGGTTTCGATAACGGTCTCATCGAAAATCGCTTCCAACTCGACCTGGTCGGCCGGCTGAACCTGAATACGGTCTTTCAAGTCCGGCAGTTGCTGGAGCACCTGAGCGACAAGTGTTTCCGGTCCACGCATCCGGATAGATGTTCCACCAGGTACCTCTGCCAGTTGTGTCAGTTGCTCGGCGAAGGCCCTGACCAGCTGGTCGACGACGTTTTGCTTTAGAAAAGGCATCAGTAGCTTGGAAACCGAATAGGACAGACGTTTTTCCGTGATCTCGAGAAAGCCATCGATCGCGGCTGCGACGTTTGCAGATTCCCTCATCTCAAAGCGGATCTGCTCTTCCTCCAGATCCCTTGCATGTTTCTCGCGCTCCTGTTCAAGGAGGGCCTCGTAGTGATTACGGGTACGCTCGTCTCCCTCACTCAATCCACGCTCATATTCCGCGCGCCGGAGCTCTTCCTCGCTCAAGATGGGTTCCGGTTCGTGATCCGGCAGGATCACGTCAACCATCAGGGCGTCTTCAGGATCAAAAGACTTGAAAGTCGGGGCCGAAAAAACCGGAATATGGGCGGCTGCAGATGCGGTCATCAGGTGCGCTCCGTGTCATAGAGCCACTGGCGCAGGATCGCGGCAGACTGCTCTTCGTTGAACTCCAATAGGGATTCCAGCTTCTTCAGGGCGGATTTGTTCCGCTTGCTGTTGAGGTCCTGAAGCAGATCGGAATGGTCCGGCGGCATCAGGAAACCGGTCTCGCCATCCATCGGATCTGCGGCATCTTCTGCGCCTTCCGGCAAGAGACCGATTTCTGCCATTTCGGCCTGCTCGCTGTTCACTTGCGGCACGAGGGCAGCAACAGCCGGACGCAACCCGAACCAGATCACCAGCATGGACACCGTCAGGATCGCCAGTGCGTTGATGATGTTGCCGGATTGACGGAGCAGATACTCGGTGACACCGATCGGCGGGATCGGCTCCAGATCCCGGCCGCCATCGACGAAGTCAACAACGGAGACTTTTACGAGATCGCCCCGCTCTTCAGCGACACCTGCAGAAGATGCCACCAACGCTTCGATCTCACGAACCTGTTCTTCGATCTGGGATTGTGTGGGTGATCCGCCAAGAGAAGCCGCCAAGCGCGCACGGTCGACAAGGACGGCAATGGACAAGCGATCAACGCGGTAACCGTCCTGGGAAGTTTCGATCCGTTTGGACGAGATTTCATAATTGACGGTCTCTTCGCGCCGTTCCGCTTCCTCCAGAGACCGTTCTCCGCCATCCGCTTCGACATTTTCATCTGGCAGGTTTTGTTCCGCAGTCACTGGCGTTGCCGCGCTAGAATTTTCCGCATTTTCGTTTTCACGAATTGTACGGACAGACCGTTCGATCCGCGAATCCGGGTCAAAGATGGTCTCGGCAATCATCTTCCGGTCGGTATTGAGCTTTGCCGCAACGCTGACCTGAAAGTTGTCGAGACCAAGATAGGGCGTCAGCGTCTTGCGGACGTTTTCCTGGATCCGGTTGCTGACGGCCGTTTCAAGGGTTGCCATTTGGCCCGCGGACGCTTTGGTCGGGTCCTTTCCGGCCGCGAGTATGCCGCCGGTCGTATCCAGCACTGTAACCTTTGCAGCTTCCATACCCGGAACGCCGGCCGCGACAAGGTGCCGAATTGCGTCGGCGGTGCGCACATCATCCGGGATATCGGACCGGATAACGACAGAGGCCGATGGTGGCTGCTGGTCGCGCCGGAAAGAGCCTTTTTCTGGCAGAACGATATGAACCCGCGCGGCACGGATACCTTTCATCAGCTGGATTGTGCGGGCGAGTTCGCCTTCCAGCGCCCGAACCCGCGTCACTTCCTGCATGAAGGATGTCAGACCCAGGGACCCGAGATCATCAAACAGCTCGTAGCCTGAGTTCGCGCCGCGCGGCAGCCCCTTTTCGGCAAGCAGCATCCTTGCTTTGGCCGTCTGGCCATGACTGACCATGACCGCATCGCCTTCAGAATTGACGTCAAACGGAATTCCTGCGTCGCGCAAGGCGGAACCGATCCGCGACACGTCTTCGCCGGTCAGGCCTGTGTAAAGCGGCGTCGTTTCCGGCCGGCTCAAATAAAATGCGCCAGCCCCAACTGTGGCGATGGTCGCAAGGCCAATCAGAGCAAGCGCAATCAATCGGCGCATGCCCAATTCCATCAAATTGGCCCAAAGTTTTTCGGCGTGTTCACGGCCCGGCATGCATAACCCCTTCATGCACGTTCGTCTCAAGTTCCCTGCAATATCGGATCCGGAGCTTGTGCGAGCCTGTCATGTTTTGGTGAAGGGGCTGATTCCAAAACAAAAAAAGACCGCGCCCAAAAGGGCGCGGCCTCTCATCCGGAAATCGGTGAAGATTAACGGAACAGGGACAGAATGTTCTGAGAACCCTGGTTTGCGATGGACAGAGCCTGAATACCGAGCTGCTGCTGGGTCTGCAGGGCCTGAAGGCGGGTGGATTCCGCATTCATATCTGCATCAACAAGCTGACCGATACCGCGATCAATAGCGTCTGTCAGGTTGGACACGAAGTCCTTCTGAAGGTCAACGCGGGTCTTGATCGCACCCAGGAACGCAGCAGACGAAGTCACAGACTGCAGAGCATCATCGACTTGCGCAATCAGGCTTTCGAAAGTCGCAGTATCGTCTACTGCGTCAAGCCCAGACACGTCCCAGGTCAGAATGCTGTCACCGGTGAGCGTACCGGTTACCGCGGTGGCCACCAATGTCGAGCGGTCCTGATCAAGCACACCACTCCGGGCAGTGCTCGAGTCCACAAGGCGGATGTTAGCAAGAGTAACATCTGTCTTCAGGATAGAGATCGCACCAGAAGAGTCACGGGTGAAGGAGCTGACGATTTCAGCAGCAGTTGTTGCTACTGTTGAGTCAGTTTTCAGCCAGTTCTGGCCGTTGAAAACAGCAGAGTCGACAGACTGTGTCAGTGTGTTCTGAAGAGCTGTGATGTTTTCCTGCGTCTTGGACGGGTCAGTACCCGGTGTAGATGCAGTGACCAGAAGCGCCCGCATTTCGGACAGCTTATCAACGGTTGATTCCAATGCGGTGTACATGGTGTCAACCGTCGCTGCACCAAGACCAAGAGCATCTTCAACAGCCGAGAGAGACTTGTTGTCAGAGCGCATGGTCGTTGCAATGGACCAATAAGCAGCGTTGTCAGACGCTGTAGCAACACGCTGACCGGTAGAAATCCGGTTTTGGGTGGTTGCCAGGTCTTTGTTGGTCATGCTCAGCGTTTGCAGAGCGGTCATTGCAGATGCGTTGGTAAGCAAGCTAGACATGATATGTCCCTTTCAAATCATAAGTTTTGAGGATGGGACATTCCGGAGTTACACCGGGACGGCGGGGCAGCATCATGCTTTTGAGCGTTGGTAGGATTTGCTCAACCCGTCGTGTGATTTGCAAGCTAGAGCACAAACCTTGCGCGAAGCTTACGCCGATCATTTCAAGTTGATTCTTATCCGTATTTCAAACTGGCAAATGACACTATGCAGATTTTTGGAGGTGTTTCTGCAATCGAAAAACCTACTTCCGTCCTTTGGACCACCGATGTACGAGCAGCGTCGGTTGAACTGCCAAGGGTAATTCCTTTTGCGGTTTAGTCCCTCGGCGAAACGACAAAGGCGGAGCCGAAGGCCCCGCCCAAAAAAATTCTCAAGTATTAGTTCCGCCTAGAAAAACGACCGCACAAGACTGCCAACCAGCAGGTTCCATCCGTCGATCAGGATGAAGAACAAGGCCTTGAATGGCAGGGAGATCACGGTCGGCGGGAGCATCATCATGCCCATCGACATGGTAATGGTAGCCACGATCATATCGATCACGAGAAACGGCAGCGCGATCAAAAACCCGATCTCAAATCCCCGCCGCAACTCGGAGATCATAAAGGCCGGAATGAGGACGCGCAGCTCCACCTCTTCGGCTGAGGCCGCCGATCCGTCGGTCACTCGGCCGGCCGCGAGATCGTCAAAAAGCACCAGATCCTTTTCGCGAACCTGGCTCAGCATGAACTCGCGAAACGGCTCGGTGATCTTCACATAGGCCTCTTCTTCGGTGATTTCGTTGTTCATCAATGGCCGGACACCATCTTCCCAGGCCCGGTCGAAGGTTGGCGCCATGACGTAAAACGTCATGAAAAGCGCAAGCGAAATCAGGATGAGATTGCCGGGTGTCGTCTGCAGGCCAATACCGGACCGGAGAAACGAAAAGGCAATCACGAACCGGATGAAACTGGTGACCATGATCAAGATACCCGGTGCCAAAGACAGCACCGTGAGCAAGATGATCATCTGGATGATGCGGCCCGACGCACTGCCCTCGCCTTCCGGCAGTAAGGCAGACAGGTCCGGCACCTGCGCCACTGCGGCTCCGGTCAGAGCAAACAAAGCGGCAACGGTTATAAACAACCTCATCATTGGATAACCACAGACTCCAGGATTACTTCGCGAACCTTGCCCTTGCTGCGCACTTTGGCGCGCTCATTTAGGTCTTCCCGCAGGTGTTGCAGGCCAACCCCGCCTTCCAGATGCGCTAGGGTCAATGTGCGCAGGAAACTCAGAAAATCGTCCTCGATCCGCTTGCGCAGAACAGACACGTCCGTATCGGGCTCGTCTTCCAGCAAAAGCGTTGCCTGAACCCGGATCCAGGTGCTGGGCGGTGTTGCCAGGTTGGTCACTAAGGGCTCAAGACGCTGCAGTCGTGTGGAAGGTGAAAACGGCAAGGTCTGACTGAAGCTCTGCGCATCCCGGATCCGGCCATGAACCGCAGTTTCGGTCATGTCGGAGACGATTTTCGCAAGTCCGGCACCGGCGCCTGCACCAATCAAACTGATCAGGATAAGCGCTGCCATGAAGTTGGATTTTCCGTCACCGGTTTCCGGCCCTTCATAGGGCACAAGACTGTTCGACATATTCGATCCCTTCCAGCCTAGAATGGTGTGACGATGTCGTAGATCTGCTGGCCCCAACCCGGCTGTTGGACCTCGGAGATCCGGCCGCGGCCACCGTAGGAAATACGGGCCTCTGCGATCTTGTCGTACGGGATGGTGTTGTTGCTCTCGATGTCACGCGGTCTGACAATCCCACCGACATTGAGGATCCGCATCTCGTAGTTCACACGGACTTCCTGTGAGCCGGAGATCACCATGTTCCCATTGGGAAGCCGGTCGATCACGATGGCAGCAACAGAGAGTTCAATCTCTTCAGACCTGTCAATGGACCCGGATCCAGCGGACGAAGACCCGGAGTTTCCGTTCAGCTCTGCCTGGCCGCCCGATGTGCTGTTATTGCTGCCGGCTGAATACGAGCCGCCAATACCAATGTCGGCAGACCGGCCGCGCTCAGACGTGTTGTCGAGTTCTGCACGGTCGTCGATCTGGATTACAACAGTCAGGACGTCGCCGATTTTCTTGGCCCTTGGATCAGCAAAGAAATTCTCACGATCATTGCGCCACAGCGAATTGTAGTCCTTGATCCCGCCCTTGTTAAACGTGCCAAGCGGGTAAACGGTTGCAGGCCGGTTGGCCAACCCGTACCCAACCGGGGTCATTTCCGGGGCACGGCCGATATCTTCCAGTTGCCCGGCACAGCCGGAGAGCAATACGGCCCCTAAAGAAACAAGCATCAGGCGCATCAAAATCTCCGTTGTATTTCGGGGTCGGTGAAGCCCATCATGGTCTGCGTCAGCTGCGCTGCCCTTGCAGGCTCCATTTCATCCAGGATCGCGCTGGCAACACGTGCTTTCAGCTTCAAAAGAACACCAACCGCAGCTTCTTCTTCGGTGGTGGAAAGCTGTTCTGCGGCGGCGGTCGGACGCATCCGGCCAATGATGCTGACGACCTGGTCCTCGACCTGCTCCAGAAGCTGTTCCCGGCGTTCAACCCAGGCCTCGAACTCGCGCTCCTTGCGTTGCAACTCGGCAATCCGTGCCTGGAGGCGCCCTTCCAGGGCAATCATCTTCCAAGTCTGCCACTGGATCCGGGCGTCGCTCGCCGCTTCGGCGATGTTCTTGCAGTAAAGCTGGCTGTCACGATACGGGATGGCAGGTTGCGCCGGGACTGCTGCAGCCTCTTGCGGCTTTTGCGGCGGTGTTTGTGCCTGCGCCGCGCTCCCCGCGCAGATCAATTGAAGAGCCAGGCATGTCAGAACACCGGCTTTTCGGCATTCATCCACGAATTTAGACATGAACACATTGTCCTTTGCGAGTGACCCGTTTGATTGGACATTCGCCGATCGAGCTTGCGCGAGGCTGTTGGTGCCCTGAAAACAAAAGGCGCCGCAAACTGCGGCGCCTTGGTCAAGATTGCTGGCCCTTTTGGCCAACTGGTTTATTGGACAACCAACTCCGCCTGCAGAGCGCCGGCGGTCTTGATCGCCTGCAGGATTGCGATGATCCCGGTCGGGCGTAGGCCAATCCGGTTGAGCCCCCGCACCAATGTCGGAAGATCCGTTCCACCGACAACCGCAAGCCGCCCGCCGGTTTCCTGCGCATCCACATAAGTCCGTGGGACCACAACAGTCTCCCCTTGAGAGAACGGTGCCGGCTGGGAAACTTCCGGTGCTTCGGAAATCCGGACTGTCAGATTTCCATGGGTGATGGCAACCGTAGAAATCTGAACGTCCTTGCCGATCACGACTGTTCCCGTGCGCTCATCGATCACCACCTTGGCGCTCTGGTCCGGACGGACGCGGATGGATTCAATTTCCGCTATGAATCGGGTCAAGCTGACCTTTGGTGGTGGCGTCAAATCTACGGACCGGTAATCGCGTTCCTTAGCGACCCGCACTCCATAGCGCTCCCGGGTGTACCGGTTGATTGCGTCGGCGATGCGGACAGCCGTCTTGAAATCCGGATTGGAAAGTTCCAGCACAAGATCGGGAATTTGCGAGAACTTCGCCGGCAGGTTCCGCTCGATAAGCCCGCCATTCGGGATACGGCCGACGGTTGGAATTCCCTGGGTCAAGCTTTCCGCAGCACCGAGTTCTGCGAACCCGGACACTGCAACCGGTCCTTGACCTACAGCGTAAATCTGACCATCCGCCCCAAGCAATGGTGTGGCAACCAGCGTACCGCCTGCCAATGATGTGGCATCGCCTAAGGAAGAAACGCTGATATCGATGGTCGATCCCTTGCCGATAAAGGACGGCATTTCGGCCGTCACAACGACAGCGGCGACATTCCTCGTCCTGAGCCGCGTTTCGCGAACATTCACACCAAGACTGTCGAGCATGGATTGAAGAGACTGCTCGGTGAAAGGAGAGTTGCGTAGTGTATCGCCAGACCCCTTAAGACCAATAACCAGGCCGTAACCGACCAACTGGTTGTCACGCACACCTTGCAACGTGGCAATATCCTTGATCCGCACCATCGCGGTCGCCGGTACAGCGGTCAAAACCGCCAACAGGCAAATGAAAATACGGAACATAAATCAATTCTCCACGCGGATCGTGCCGTCCTGCTGAACTCTTCCGGACACGACCAAACCGCTGTCGACGTTTCGAACACGCACGAAACTGCCCGCGCCCCCGTTTTGCAGCGCCTCAACCTGCATGATGATGACCAGACCTTGTTCCTGAAACACCAGCCGGGCCGGTTCACCCCGTTTGACGAGCAACGGTTTTTCGACCGAATTGATCGGGATCGGCTGGCCGGGCAACAGTGTGCGCCGGGTCACCTGTCCGACCAGCTGGCTCCGATGTGAGGCGACCGCGAACTGTGTTGCTGTGCGGCTGGGGAACTTGCGCTCCACCAAGTCCCGATGGCCGATTTCACTACCAGCTGGGATCGTTTGGCGGGCAACCGGCAATTCAATGCTCGCCGCGTATGCCGAAGGAGCTGCGGTTAGCACAAACAAAAAGAAGGCGACGCGTTTCAGGGCTTTGGTCATTTCGTGAACCGCCTTTTCTAGCGGATGCCATTGGTCACGGTATTGGCCATTTCATCCGCCGCTTTCATGACCTTTGAGTTCATCTCATACCCGCGCTGAGCGGAAATGAGCGCCGTAATTTCCTTCACAGGATCGACATTGGACGATTCCAGATACCCCTGGCGGACAACACCGAAGCCAGGATCACCAGGAACACCGGCAACCGGAGCACCCGAGGCCGGCGTCTCCCGGAAGAGATTTCCACCAACCGGTTCGAGACCGACATCATTTGCAAAATTTGCAAGAGACAGCTGACCAATTTCACGTGGCTGGATCTCGCCATCGATCTTGGCATAGACCTGCCCGGTTTCGTTGATCACCACTTCGATGGTTTCTTCCGGAACGATAATTGCCGGTTCAACTGTGTAGCCGTCGATGGTCACCAGGCGGCCATCCGCGTTCTTGTTGAAAGAGCCAGCCCGGGTGTAAAGGGTTTCATCGTCCGGGCCGGTAATTTCAAACCAACCTCGGCCGTCCAGCGCGATATCGAACTGGTTGCCCGTGTTGGTCAGCGGTCCCTGCATATGCAGTTTCCGGATGCCCGCTGTCTTTACTCCAAGACCCAGCTGCGCTCCTTCAGGAACCGGATCTTCGCCGCCGCGGTTTGGCACGCCTTGAAGACGCTCTGCCTGATAAAGAAGGTCTGAGAATTCCGCCTGCGCCCGTTTGAACGACGTCGTGTTCATATTGGCAATGTTGTTGGCAACAACTTCAACATTGAGCTGTTGGGCGCTCATGCCGGTTGCAGCGATGGCAAGGGCTTTCATTTTTACGTCTCCTGAATTCGCCAAATCTGACTGACGATTAAAACGCTCTCGATAGAAGCGCGCTCGCCTAGATCGTCATCCGGCTGATTTCCTGATAGGCGTTCACGACCTTGTCGCGAATGGCAATGGCGGTCTGCAGCGTGGATTCCGCCTGCATGACTGCCTCAACAACTTGTTGAACGGAAGCTTGACCATCGACACCGGCGATTGCGGCTGCTTCACCGTTTTTCACTTTATCGATGGCTGATTGCGAGACCTCGGCCATAGCGTCCGAAAAGGACGGGCCGGAGACAGCTTCCGTGCCACCCAGCTCAGGCGTCGAGTTCATGTAACGGGTGGTCGACGAGGACTTTAGAATACCGTCGCTCGAGGCAGCAGATGTCAGCGCGGAGATTTCGTTGATCATGATCAGTTCCTCAACAGGTCGATGTGGCGCATGACCATTTCGCGGGCCTGCGTCATGACTTTCAAATTGGCTTCGTAGGACCGATTGGTTTCGCGCATGTCCGCGAGCTCCATCAGCGTGTTGACGTTTGGCATTTTCACATAGCCATCAACGTCCGCCGCAGGGTGGCCCGGATCGTATTCAACGGTGAATGGCGCCTTGTCAGTTCCAATCCCCTTAACTGCGACCAGATTGGCCTGGGTTGCGCGATTGAATTCGCTTTCAAAGGTGATCGTCTTGCGCCGATAGGGATCATCGCCGGAAGCCTCACCGGTGGAGCGGGCGTTGGCGAGGTTTTCGGAAACAATCCGCATCCGGTCGGACTGAGCCTTCAGGCCGGAGGCGGCAATTTGCAGTGTGGCAGAAAGGGGGTCGGACATGAGTTCAGATCACTTTGGCTTAGGGACGAACGGCTGCGAGGTACATTTTGTGAAACGACTTGGCGATGCTGGCATTCAGCGAATGGTCGCGCGCGACCTCACCGGCTTTCATCAGCTCCTGTTCCAAGCTCACGGAGTTGCCGGAATGGGTGACGTTCCAGCTGTCAGCTTTTTCCATATCTGAGGCTTTGGCTGCCTCCATGGTCTGGCCCAGATGGCTTCCATGGGTCGCGGTCATGGCAAGATGAGTTTTGCTAATCACCGAAACAAAAGGCTCAACATCTTTGGCACCAAAACCAGGGGTGTTGGCATTGGCGATGTTCTCAGCAATCGCAGCCTGACGGACAGACAGCCATTCGTTGTTTTGCGAGACCAGTTTGTTCAGGAACACCGGTTCCATCGAATACCTCCATTCAGCCGGGATTGGTGCCAGTTCTAAAAGTCCAAGCTTGTCTGAGGCTGGCCCTTTGCCAATCCGCGCCGCAAGGCCCGCACAACCTTCATGGGTAACCGATGGTGCTTCAATATTTGAAACCGGCACACTTACATGCACCCGGATTGGAATGACCGGAGATCCCAATGACCCAACGCTGGCGCCTGATCGGCACCTCATTGACAGCAAGCCCTTTTCGTTATCGCCTTCAAAAGCGTGTCCTGAAGCCAGCTATTGTGGGGTTGGCAGCACTTGCCAGCACAGGTTTGGTGTCGTCAGCAAATGCCCAACCGGTCAATTGTGATGCCTATGCGCGCTCTTACGCGAATGCCCACGTCAATCCCGATCCAGCTGATCTGAACATCTATGAGAACGGCGCACGCGGAGCTGTAGCCGGAGGAATTTGGGATGGTCCAAGCGGCGCACGCCGGGGTGCGGCCATTGGCGGAGCGCTCAGCGTTCTCGATAATCTGGGAAGTTACCCGGCGGGCTGGCAAAGCCTTTATGACCTTGCCTATCAACGCTGCGCCAACGAACAGTCGGGCGTTACCCACCGGCCGACCACGCTCGGCGATCCCAACTATTATGGCCGGCCCCTCATCCGGGGTCCGGAACCGCCGGCGGCCTTGGAGCCACGGCCTGAACTCGCACCGCCCCCGCCCATGCCGCCTGCGGCATCTCCCCGCCGCTGAGGTCTCAGATGTTCAAAGGATTATGCTTGAACCGGCAAGCAACACTGGATGCCGTTCAAAAGCGGTTGTTTCCGCGCCGGCGCACTCGCCTGCGGCCCGCAAAACTCGCCAGCTTGACCAACGAATACATCTGCGACTGCACCACGCGAGACATCTCAGCGGGCGGCCTTCGGATCCTGCTGAATGAAGACATACCCCTGCCGAAGGAGTTCTATGTTTTTGATGTGAACGAGCGGACGATTGCGGAAGTCCGCCTAAGCTGGCGCGACGGACTGGAGGCCGGGGTTGCCTATCTGGTTCCCCCAGCCTCGATCAGCTTCTACGAAAACACCGGTGTCCGCCGCCTCGCACAACGGTTTTATGCCGTTGAAGACTAGATGCAATTACGAAAGCAGCTCACTTGTCAGCGGACTTGCCGGGTCGATCAGCCCTTCGATGACATCGAAATGATGCTTGCCTTCGTCCACAAACACCTTGGCGTTGTCCCAGGCTTCCGCCAGCATCTGTGACTGGCGAATAAATTCAGGCCGCTCATCACCACCAACCCAAGCCGTCACAGGGCAGTCTTTAGCAGGTTTCTGCAAGGCAGCGCTTTCTTTCACCGCGTCAGCCTCAGTGAGCAAAAAGTCGTCATTCATCGACGTCTTCATCAAAGGCCGAAGATCATGCAGGCCGCTGATGGAGACAACCTTTTCGATGCGCTCCAGCACTTCCGGATTGAGCGGTGTATCTTCACAAATCATGCGGCTGACAAGATGGCCGCCAGCAGAGTGGCCTGATAGACGGATTGGTCCTTCGACCCGCCGCGCGGCCTTGTTGAGTGCCGTGCCGATCTGCGCCGTAATCTGCGGGATACGAACGTCTGGCGCCAATTCATAGCTAGGCAAACAGACAGACCAACCGCTTCGAAGCGCGCCCCGCGCCAAATGCGACCAGTAGGATTTGTCAAAGCGGCGCCAGTAGCCTCCGTGTACAAAGACCACCAGACCCTTGCTTTTGTCCTCAGAGTGAAAAAGGTCCAGACGCTGACGGTCCGTATCGCCATAGATGATGTCGATGTCTTTTTTGATCCAGCCCGACCGAAATTTGAGGGCTTCATCGGCCCACCGCGCCGGATAGCTTTGAGCGTCCTCAATATAGGCGCCGTTTTCGTAAGCATCATTCCAATCAAAGTCGGGCGAAGTCGTCATAAAACCGTCCTGCAACTGCATGCGAAATTAAACCGGCGCGCATCCTTGCATGATTTGGGCGGGAATTGAAATGGCCGATAGACCATTCATATTGCTTGTCAAATCAGACCACTGCGCCCTAGGTTGTCAGCACAGATTTCCAGGGAGGACCTCATCTGATGATTGAGCGCTGTTCCAATCGCGTGGCGAACCTTGCGCACTTTTTGACACGCAACGCCAAGCGGTGGCCAGACCGTCCCGCGATTGTCTGGGAAGATCAAACCTGGTCGTGGCAGGACCTTGATCGCCGTGTTTCGGCCCTATCCAGCGCGCTTTCATCGGATTTCGGAATCGCCAAGGGCGACCGGATGCTGGTCCAGGCGCAAAACTCGCATCAGATGATCGAGATCATGCTGGCGGCCTTCCGGCTCGGGGCTGTTTGGGTGCCGTGTAATTTCCGGCAGGCGCCTGGCGAAACCGCTTATGCGGCTGAAAAATCCAAGGCGACCATCTTCCTCTGTGATGCGGAGTATGCGGCCCAAGCTGAGGCTGTTGCAGCCGTATGTCCGGATCTTTCAGGCATCGTCACGATTGGTGAAAGCGCGTTCGGCGTGTCTTATGAGGCCTTGCTTGAAAAGCACGCTGACGCGCGGATAGCCAATGCGGAGGTCGATCACAATGACCCGTGCTGGTTCTTCTTCACATCCGGTTCGACGGGACGGCCAAAAGCGGTCGTTCTCACACACGGGCAAATCGGTTTCGTTGTCGTCAACTACATGGCCGATCTTTTGCCCGGAACCAGCGAAACCGATGCTTCACTGGTCATTGCGCCGCTCTCACACGGAGCCGGCCTTCAATTGATTGCCCAGCTCTCTTGCGGGTCGGCGCACATCCTGATGCCGAAGGGCGGCTTCCGGCCACATGACGCGTTTCAGCTGATTGAACGCCACAAGGTGTCCAACATGTTCACCGTGCCGACCATCGTGAAGCGGCTGGTTGAAGACCCTTGTGTTGACCAATTCGATCACTCCAGCCTCCGTCACGTCATTTACGCCGGGGCGCCGATGTACCGCGAAGACCAGAAGCGGGCACTGGAAGCACTTGGGCCGGTTCTTGTCCAGTATTACGGCCTCGGAGAAGTCACGGGAAACATCACGGTGCTGCGGCCGGACGAACACAGCGTTGATGATGGGCCCAACGCCAGGGCCGGGACCTGCGGCGTGGAGCGAACGGGCATCGAAGTCAGCATTCAGGACGAGACAGGCAAGATCCTCGGGCCGAATGAGACTGGCGAGGTCTGCGTCGTCGGATCAGCCGTCTGCGCCGGGTATCTGGATGATGACGGCGCAAATGCCAAATCCTTCCGGGATGGCTGGTTCCGCACCGGCGACATCGGCCACATGGACGACCAGCGCTATCTCTATCTGACCGGGCGGGCGTCAGACATGTACATCTCTGGCGGCTCGAACGTTTACCCTAAGGAGGTCGAGGAGATCCTGCTGACCCATCCGGCGGTCTCCGAGGTCGCAATTTTGGGCATCCCGGATCCGCAATGGGGAGAGGTTGGCCTTGCCGTCTGTGTAACGGAGACTGGCCAACAAACGGACCCTGCCGAGCTCAGCGCGTTCCTCAAGGACAAAATTACCCGCTACAAGATGCCGGCCCGCTATCTGTTCATCGAGGAAATGCCGACGAGTGCATATGGCAAAATCACGAAGAAACTCGTGCGCGAATTCCTGACTGAAAAGGGCCTGCTGTGAGGCGCCCGGCTCCGGAGAAACTGGATGATATCCGGCATCCCGGCCCGCAAGCACGGGATCGTCTCCCCCATGCGCTGTGCCACGCCATCAAAATTGAGTGTCAGGTTTCTGCTGGCGAGCCTTTGCTCGAAGCCCTGGGGCGCTGGGCGGATGGCGCCGGGTTTTCCTCCGCCGTCCTCGATCTTTCCGGCGTTCAGTTGGCTGCCTTTGATTATGTCATGCCCGACCGCGCCGTCGATGACCGCCACGCGGCCTGGTATAGCGATACGCATTCCTCGAAAGGTACTGAACTTGAGGAGGCTGTTGCCATCCTCGGCTGGCGCGATGGTGCCTGGTTTGCGCATATTCACGCCTACTGGCGGGAAAATTACACCTGGCACCTCGGGCATCTCCTGCCTGACACTCTCACGATTGCCCAAAATACAAACATTTCCGGTTACGGGATCGTTGGCGCGTCTTTCGAAGCAGCGTTAGACCGGGAAACAGAATTCACGCTGTTCCGTGTAACGTCAGACCGAGACGCCATGTCCGGGAAGACTGCCAACGCGCTCATCACCACTCTTGCGCCGTTTACAGATCTTCATAAAGGGATCACCGAACTCGGCAATCAGCTTTCTGGAACTGGCTACTCGGTTCATGGCCTCGGTAGCCTTGCAGGCGCACACTTCGAAGACGGTCCACCGATGACCGGGCTGATCTCAGAGATCTTGCTGCAGAAAGGTGCCGGGATGCCGCAGAACGGGAAGTTGTCCCTGCCCTTGCGGACTGTCGATCTCAACAAGAACCTGTTTCAGGGGCATGCAAAGCCCGGAACGTGTCCGACCCTGGTGACCAACGAGCTGCTGCTGGTCTCAAAAGACTGAGAGTTAAAAAAGAAAAGGCCGGATCCGGGGAACGGAAAACCGGCCTTCGCGGAACCGCGATCGCTAAAGTGACGGATTAGCTGATCTTTGCCGCAATGCTCTTGGTCTTGCAGTAGCTCTTCAGACCTTCGATGCCCTTCTCCCGGCCAAAACCGGATTTCTTGTTGCCGCCGAACGGCACTTCGATACCGCCCGCGAAATACTCGTTGATGTAGATCTGGCCCGCATCGATCTTGCGCGCGAGCTGATGCGCCTTGGCAAAGTTCGATGTGTAGATGCCGGCAACCAGGCCGTATTGGCAATCATTGGCCAGTTCCAGCGCATGGTCTACATCGTCTGCCACCTGCACGGTCAGAACCGGGCCGAAGATCTCCTCCTGGGAAAGCTCATCCTTGGCCGGAACTGCATCGACGATGGTCGGCTCAAAGAACCAGCCTTTGCCCGTGGCCGGGTCCGTTGTGACGTTACCGCCAACAGCGATCTTTGCACCCCGGTCCTTTGCCCGGTCAATGAAGCCGGCGATCTTTTCAAGGTGTTCGGCGGAGTTCACAGGTCCAAGCTCCGGCTGTCTAAGACCATGACCAATCTTCAGCGCCTTTGTGCGCTTGACCAGTTCAGAGACAAACTCCTCGTGGATCGATTTTTCGATCACAAGGCGCGACCCCGCGGAGCAAATCTGACCGGCATTTTCGAAGATCGCACCCATGACCCCGTTCAAGGCCTGTTCCTTGTCGCAATCGGCAAGCACAACTACAGGCGATTTGCCGCCCAGCTCCAGAACGACGCGGGTGACATCATCGGCTGCCGCCTTCATCACGGCCTTGCCGGTCTGAACCGATCCGGTGAAGGTGATGTGATCGACACCCGGATGCTGTGTGAGTGGTGCGCCCGTCTCGACACCCGTCCCTGTCACCACGTTGCACACGCCGTCCGGCAAACCGGCGTCCGACAAGATCTTGGCCAACAGCAATGCTGTGAACGGCGTTTGCTCGGCCGGTTTTGCGACAACCGTGCATCCTGCGGCCAGCGCTGGTGCGAAACCACGGGCTGCGGTTGAAATCGGGAAGTTCCACGGGATGATGTGAGCTGTCACGCCAACCGGCTCATGGATCGAATAGCCGATATAGTCGCCCGCCAGAGGGAAACTGTCGCCCTGCAGTTTATCACAGGCGCCCGCGTAATATTCGAAGGTTCGCGCGGCACCCCGGACATCCCCTTGCGCCTCCAGCAAAGGCTTGCCGCTGTCGAGGCTTTCCACCACCGCCAGCAGATCGAGATTGGCGAGGATAAGCTCGGACGTCTTTGTCAGAATGCGCGCACGCTCTACCGGCGCCTTATCGCGCCAGACCGTTTCAAATGCTTTCCGGGAGGACACAACAGCTGCGTCTACATCCTCGGACGTTCCAGCCGTGAACCGCGCAAAGGCTGCGCCCTTGCCCGGGTCGAAGCTTTCCATGGTGCGGTTGTGCGAGGGCTGCGAAAACACGCCGTCGATGAAATGGCCGAGCGGCAACGCGGAAAGGGTGCCGGTCGTTTCGTATTCGGCGATCAGGTCTTGTTGAGACGCCATGATTAGCCTTCCAGAGAGCTGATTTTGTATGTGGATTTGGCGAGCCATTCCGGATTGACCTCAACGCCCCAACCGGGTGCGTCCGTTACAATCGCGTTGCCGTCGACGATATCGAACGGAGATTTGACGAAGAGATCGTACTGCCACGGATAGTAATCTTCCTCCTCGATGGAGAATTCCAGATACTTTCCGGCATTCGGAATGGAGCGCAGCAAGTGCATGGTGAACAGCGTCACCAAGGACAGGTTGGCCGCATGCGGTGTACACGGAATACCGGCTTCATGGGCCATCTGAGCAACCTTCATGGTGCGCACCATGCCGCCGAGATAACAAATGTCCGGCTGAATAATGTCGACGACTTTTTCATCGATCATGCGCTTCCAGTCGACCAGCGAGCAGTCCTGCTCACCGCCGGTAACGTCAATGTCGAGCAAGTCTGTTACCTGCTTTGTCTGGTCATAATGCCAGTACGGGCACGGCTCCTCGTAGTGGGAAATGCCGTTGGCTTCCAGGAACCGACCGACCTCGATCGCTTTCGCCGGTGAATAACAGGAATTCGCATCGACCAGCAGCGCGGTGTCATCGCCGAAGCTTTTGCGCATCAGCGGCACAATTTCTTCTGTTCGACCCGGCCACTCATCCTGATCCCGGCCGCACTCGGCGCCAATGCGAAACTTGAACGCTGGAAAGCCGCGTTCATCCTGATGGCGTTTCAATCGATCCGCTTCATCTTGAGCGGTAATGTCCCGTTTCATGGAAGACCCGTAAGCGCGAACTTTGCCCGGCGTCCCCCCCAGCAGTTCGCACACCGGCTTGTCCTCAAGCTTGCCGCGCAGGTCAAATAGCGCTGTGTCGAGACCGCCCATGGCGCGGCGCAGATAGGATCCGGGAAACTTGTGCTCGCGATCCGGGATAATGTCCATCAAATGATCGATATTAAGCGCGTCTTCTCCAAGCGCGTAAGGCGCCACTTGCCTGTGCACGACTTCGGCCGTGATGTCGGCGTAGTAAGGTGCGACCTGTCCCCAGCCCGTTTCACCGCTGTCAGTCGTGACACGGGTGAAGCAGACAAATTCATTGGTAAATGTCTCGATTGATTGTATTTTCATGGGGCTTGCGGTCCTTGAACGAGGCTCCCTGAGCGCAGTTTTCTTGTAATTGGACTATCAAGTTATTCAGAATTGGACTTGATAGAAGGTCCGTTTTGCGCAATCTCCCAGACCAATTGGAGAATTGTGATGAAACGGCATGCCGGTGCGGTTCTGTCATCTATCAAGATTGACAAGCACGCTGATAAGAAAATCTCGATCCAACTCTACATGGCTTTGCGGGATCTGTTGCTGACTGGCGCATTGACGCCTGGTGACCGGTTGCCGGCGACACGAACCCTTGCCCAGGAGATCGGCGTTTCGCGGACAACGGTGATTGATGCAATCGACCGGCTGATTTCAGAAGGCCTCCTCGAGGCACGTGTAGGCGCCGGCACTTTCGTGAGCGATGCGTTGCACGCCCGGCTTGAGCCGAGGCCGAAGCCGTCGTCGAACGACAACATCAAGGCCATCCCGCGCCTGTCCCATGCCTCCAAACATGCGATACCCGACTTCAAGGTCCGCACACGGCTGCCGCACAAATCCCAAGCCTTTGTCACGGCCCTCCCCGCTCTAGACGCGTTTCCAATGGCGCAATGGGCGAAGCTGTCTGCGCGGCATTGGCGAAAAGACCGGGACGATATTGCGGGCTATGGCGAACCTTTCGGATTTACGCCGTTGCGGGAGGCAATTGCACGTCAGCTGAACGCCTCACGTGGAATCAAATGCGCCCCGGAACAGATCTTCATAACAAACGGCGCACAACGCGCGTTTTCCCTAATCGGCGGCATGCTGGTCAATCCAGGCGAACCGATCTGGTTCGAAAACCCTGGTGCGATCGGGGCGCGCAATGCCTTTGTTGCCATCGGGGCTCAGCCCATCCCCGTTGATGTCGATGCAGAAGGATTGTGCGTAGAGGACGGCTTGAAAAAAGCCCCCCACTTTCGCTTGGCTTTTGTGACCCCCTCGCATCAGCAGCCGCTCGGCAACGTCATGAGCCTTTCGCGGCGACTCGCCCTTATGAAAGCTGCCAGTGAAGCGGACGCCATGATCGTTGAAGATGATTATGACGGGGAGTTTTATTACGGCGACCAGCCGCCGCCGACCTTGAAAAGCATCGATACCCACGATCGTGTGATCTACGTCGGGACGTTCTCAAAGTCGTTGTTCCCTGCCCTTCGACTTGGGTTCCTCTTGGCGCCTGAAGGACTTGTAGAAAGTTTTGAACGAATCTTTCTTACCTGGCTCAGCGGTGTCCCGACCGTGACGCAGGCCATGGTTGCCGAATTCATGGACGAAGGCATGTTTGCCACTCACATCCGCACAATGCGCCCGGTCTATAAAGAGCGGCACGACACGTTGATGGGTGCAGCTTCCAGCCTTGCAGGCGACATCGACCTGCAACCGACAAGCAGCGGCTTTCACGCCGTTGGCCTGACCAACGCCAATCTGGATGAACAGCGGATCGTCTCTGAAACTGCTGCACTCGGGATCACAACGGCCCCGCTGTCCCGCTATGCTCTGGCGGATATTCAACAGCGTGGCCTGGTTCTCGGATTTGGCAGTGCAAGCCCGGACGACATCCGAAAGGGTATTCAGGCACTTAAGGACGTCTTGCCGAAATGCCGCCTCGCATAGCAGACCGCTTTTATCAATTGGTCTGAAAAATTATCTGCAATGGATATATTTTGCAGTCCAATTGATACTTACCGTCTCTCCCTAGGAACTTCAGCGCGGTGAAGGAACGTCAGGCGCGGCTGAAATCTGCAGTTCCGGCACTTCCGGCAGGTCTTGATCTGCTTGAGTGCGGGATCTTCGCAGAGGGGACAGCCAGCAAGAACCTGCGTCTAAAGAGCGAACAGGTCATGCCAGGACAACCCAAATTCGTGCTGAATTGAATAGTGAAATATACCGCACCAGAGGCTTTTCCGGTTGGACAACACTTAGGCCAAAGCTTTGAAGAAAACCCGAGGGGTCACTGGTGAATAAGTATATTTAGCAATATGAAGGGTGGCGGGTATTATCCATGCTCCGCCGCAATCTTGTCGGTAAGCCCATGCGCTGGCTGCATATTCCAGGATCCCACAGAGGCCTGATGCCTCAAACGGAACCATCACCAATCCAGGGAGGATGTAATGAAATTCAAATCGACTCTAACCGGCCTGTTGGCGGCAACAATGCTTGCCAGTGCGGGCGCGGCACAAGCTGAAACACTCCGGCTTCTAACCTGGGGATCCTATGCTCCGGATGAACTCATCCAGAAATTCGAAGCCGAATATCCTGATATCAAGGTCGAGGTGACTTTCTCCAACAACGAGGAAATGATCGCCAAACTGCGCGCCACCGGCGGTGCTGGTTTTGACCTCGCTCAGCCGAGCCATGACCGCATCTACGCGGCACAGCTGGAATACGACATCTACAAGCCGCTTGATCTTTCCAAAATCGACACGGACGTGATGGAAGCCAAGCTTCTGGATGGCGTTAAGGAAAACACGACCATTGACGGCGAAGTGTATGCTGTTCCGCACCAGTGGGGCACATCCGGTCTGATGGCTGACAAGACCAAAGCACCGGATTTTAAGGGCTGGGGCGATCTTTGTGACCCGGCTTACAAGGGCAAAACTTCCATGCGCCTGAAGCGCACGATCCTGCTCGGCACGGCGTTCTCAATGGGCGAAAACCCGTTCGACGCTTACTCCGATCTTGAGAAGTACCAGGGCATTCTCGACAAGGTTGCCGACAAGCTCATCGAGTGTAAGGCCAACATCAAAGCCTATTGGAAGGGCGGCGACGACCTTAGCGCTATGATGCTGTCTGGCGAAATCGTGGCCTCGGAAACCTGGGATTCAACGGCCTACAAGCTGTTCGACCAGAACCCGAACATCACCTTCATTCCGCCGGAAACAGGTGCTTTGGCCTGGATCGACACGTTCGCATTGCCGCGCAAGAGCAAGGCCGATGATGCAGCTTATAAGTGGATCAATTTCGTCCTGCGCCCGGAGAACGTGACCCTGATGTCCGCGAGCACCGGTGCGATTGCAGCTGTGAAGGGCGGCAAGGACCTCCTGCCTGAAGACAAGAAAGCAGCTGTAAATGCGGCCTTCACCGATGCCGACATCGACAACCTGAAGTTCTTCGCCAACATTCCTCCGGGCGTGGAAGACATGGAAGGTAAAACCTTGGAGAAAATCAAGGCAGCTACAGGCGGCTAAGCGACCGGCCACTCCAAATATTGGCGGCAACAGAACAAAAGCTGCCGCCAATTGGCCAATTTGCCGTAGAGCCTAGGCCTATTTCTCGGGGGATGCCGCAATACGGTGTCCCCCCACCTTTCTTCACTTCTCCAGAAGCGTCCAAAACAATGACAAATACTCCCCATTACGACCTTGAATGCGCCGGTGTGACCAAGAACTTCGGGTCCTTCCAGGCTGTCAAAGGCGTCTCCTTCGACATCCCGAGCGGTTCGTTCTTCTCCATTCTTGGTCCATCCGGCTGTGGCAAGACCACTTTGATGCGCATGATTGCCGGATTTGAGGAGCCCACATCAGGCGACATCAAGATCAAGGGCAGGTCTGTTCTGGGAACGCCGCCAAACAAGCGGAACGTCAAGATGGTGTTCCAGCATCTGGCCCTGTTCCCGATGATGAACGTCTATGAAAACATCGCTTACGGTTTGCGCTGCACCGGCATGAACAACGCGGACATCAAAACGAAAGTTCACGATGTCCTGGAGCGGATTGCGCTTCCCGATGTCGCGGAACGCGAAATCCATCAATTGTCTGGTGGTCAAAAGCAGCGGATCGCGATTGCCCGCTGCATGGTGCTCGACCCGGACGTTTTGCTCCTCGATGAACCGCTCGGCGCGCTCGATCTGAAGCTGCGCGAAGCCATGAAAATCGAGTTAAAGCTGCTGCAGCACCAGTTCAACACCACGTTTATCTACATCACGCACGACCAGTCCGAAGCCTTGGTCATGTCCGACAACGTCGCCATCATGAACCAGGGCGAATTCGAACAGATCGGCACCCCGCAAGAGCTTTATCACAAGCCAAAGACGGCTTTCGTCGCGGGCTTTGTCGGCGACAGCAACCGCTGGTCAGGCACTGTCAAATCGAGCGACGGCACCGGCGGAAAGGTCGAAACCTCCCAAGGCTTGCCGATGAGCTTTTCCGCAGCTGGCCAGAACACGGTCGCGGAAGGGTCCAAGGTCGACATTTTCGTGCGGCCGGAATTCATCCACACGGTCCGGGCATCGGAAAGCGGTACCGGTGGAGTTGATGGCGACAACCAAATGGACGGTGTCGTCGACAGCCTTCTTTTCAATGGAGCCAACAGCCGGGTTCTGGTCCGATCCGGCAATGGTGAGTTGATTGAATCTGATGTCACGCTAACCGGCCACAATGACATCAAACCGGGTGAAGAGGTCCGCTTGATCTGGTCCTCCAAGCAGGCCATGTGCTTTGCACACGAGGAGCGTGCCTGATGCAAAAGGACATCAAACGCCTCTCTTTGATCCTCTTGTTTGCGCCCTTTGCGCTCTGGATCATACTTTTGATCATTCTGCCGCACATTGGCATGGTGATCCTGTCTCTCAAAGAAAAAGTTGCGCCGCGGGTCTACGAGTACAGCTTCGCCAATTACCTGGAGTTCATCAACGAACCGATCTACTGGAACACGCTTCTGCGCACTGGATCGATGTCCCTTCTGGTTACGGCTCTGGCACTGCTGATCGGTTTTCCGATCGCTTATTATATCGCGAAAATCGCTGGTCCACGGGCGCGCGGCGGGCTCTTTCTGCTCTGCCTGATCCCGCTTTGGGTGAGTGACCTGATCCGCTCGTTTGGCTGGATTCTTTTACTGCGGGAAACCGGCGTGATCTCCAGCTTTCTTGTCTGGACCGGCGTTATTGGAAGCCCAGTGGAGTTACTTTACAACGACGTCGCGGTGATTATCGGTCTCGTCTACACCGTCATCTTGTTTATGATTGTACCGCTCGTTTCCACCCTCGACGGGATGGACAACTCCATGATCGAGGCAGGCTACAATCTCGGCGGTAACGGCTTTACCGTGCTGCGCAAGATCATTGTGCCCTATGCGATGCCAGGCATCGTTGCCGGCTGCATAGTAACGTTCATGCTGACGGCCGGGTCGTACCTCACACCGATCCTGCTTGGCGGCAAGAATTCCAGCTGGTTCACGGAGCAGATCTACAATCAGTTCATCACCCGGTTTAACTGGGAAGGCGGCGCGGCCTTCGGCATGTTGCTCCTTTTGTTCACCTCCATCGTCATCTGGCTCGGCTTGAAGCTGAGTGGTCAGACGCTGGCCAACACCGTTGCCAAGAGCTGAGGAGGACGATCATGCTTGCGACAAACAAGACAACGCCGTTCCTCTTCGGATACCGGCTCTATGTACTGGCCTTCTTCATCTTTCTGGCTGCTCCGCTGATTTCAGCTGGTGCCTTTGCCTTCAACGACAGCTTGTTCCCGGCGTTGCCGTGGCAAGGCTTCACACTGGACTGGTTCTTCTCCGACACGGAGCCGAAGCTTGGCATGTTCCATGACCGGCGGCTTCTTCAAGGTCTCTACTACTCATTTGTGATAGCGATCTTTGTGGCCGCACTTTCGGTGTTCGTTGGCACAACCAATGCGTTCCTCTTTGTACGCGGAGATTTTCCGGCCAAGAACTTCTTCTACATTCTCATGGTCGTTCCGCTGGTTATCCCGGGCGTTATCCTCGGCATATCCATCCTGGTTCTTGCCAGCGACACGGCGAACTACATGGAGAACCAGTTCGACCTGGAACTGGAGTTCCTGCGGCCGGGCATGCTCTTGGTGGTTTTGGGCCAGTTCTCCTTCATTGCGACCATCACCTCGCTGGTGATTACCGCCCGGTTGAAGAAGTTCGACGAAACCATGGAAGAGGCTGCATTCAATCTCGGTGCCAGCCGGGCGCGCGTCCTTCGCACGGTCACCCTGCCCTTCCTGCGACCGGCAATGATTGCTGCGGGCATCGTTGCCTTTCTGGTGTCGTTTGAAAACTTCAACACGACGCTGTTCCTGGTCGGCTCCGAGGCTCCGCTCACCATCACCATGTATGACCGCATGGCTAAAGTCGGCTCGACGCCGGTTTTGAATGCCGTGTCGTTCTTCCTGATGGTTGGCTCTGGCCTGCTGGCGCTCCTGTCCATCCTAGTCCAGCGTGACAAGAACGCTTAGAGCGGAGACACCATGGCTGAGTTTGACTTTGTCATCGTCGGTGCCGGTTCTGCCGGTGCCGCCGTCGCAGACCGCTTGTCTGAAAGCGGCAAGTATTCGGTCTGCGTGCTGGAGGCTGGCGGCTCGGATCTAAATTTCTGGATCTGGGTGCCAGTCGGCTACGGCAAGGCGTTCTACAACAAGCACATCAACTGGATGTACTACACCCAGCCGGATCAGGGCTTAAACAACCGCGAAGGGTATTGGCCGCGCGGCAAGGTGCTTGGCGGGTCCAGCTCAATCAATGCCATGGTCTATATCCGCGGCCAGCACGCGGATTTCGAAGACTGGAAAGCCATGGGCAATCCGGGCTGGGGTTGGGATGATGTCCTGCCCTACTTCAAACGCTCAGAAACCAACGACGCTGGCG
This sequence comes from Roseibium sp. MMSF_3247, assembly GCF_030733765.1. Lineage (NCBI taxonomy): Bacteria > Pseudomonadati > Pseudomonadota > Alphaproteobacteria > Hyphomicrobiales > Stappiaceae > Roseibium > Roseibium sp. MMSF_3247. Next base: position 832,952 of record NZ_JASHII010000002.1, on the reverse strand, counting down.
CCGATGACTTCCGCGGCGGTGACGGCCCGCTGCATGTTTCCAGCGTGGACAAGCATGCGCATCCGCTGTGCCAGAATTTCTTCCGGGCCAGCGAACAGGCCGGTTTCAAGTCCAACCCGGATTTCAACGGCGCGGACCAGGAAGGCGTCGGTCACTACCAGATCACGACCCGTGGCGGCTTTCGCATGTCGACGGCCCGGGCGTACCTGTCACGTGCGAAAAAGCGGCCGAATGTCACCATCCTGACGAAAGCGCACACCAAGCGTGTCCTTCTGGATGGCGACCGGGCGACCGGTGTGGTCTACGACAGGAATGGCGGCGAGCAGACAGTCACTGCGCGCCGCGAGGTTATCCTGAGCGCGGGAGCCATCAACTCACCGCAGATCCTGATGCTCTCCGGCATCGGAGACGGTGCAGACCTTCAAGCTAAGGGTATAGAGCCCAAGGTCCAGAGCGCAGCCGTCGGCAAGAACATGCAGGACCACCTCGGCCTTGACTATCTCTACAAGTCCAAGGTGCCGACCCTGAACCAGCAGCTTTACCCATGGTGGGGCAAGCTGGCCCAGGGCATCCGGTATGTTCTGACCCGTGGCGGCCCGCTCTCCATCAGCCTCAATCAGGGCGGCGGGTTTGTGAAGAGCAATCCGGAGTGCGAGCGGCCGAACATGCAGCTCTACTTCTCCCCGGTCAGCTACACCAAGGCGCCGAAGGGACAACGGCCGCTGATGAACCCGGATCCTTTCGCTGGTTTCCTGTTCGGAATGCAGCCGACACGGCCAACCAGCCGCGGGCATGTTGAGCTGAAGTCTTCAGATCCATACCAGGGATTGGCCATCCATCCGAACTCCTTGAGCACAAATCATGATTGCAAGGAGATGATCGAGGGATGCCGCTTGCTGCGGAAGATCGCGGCGAGCCCGGCACTTCAGGAAGTCATCGAGACGGAAATGACACCCGGCCCGGAGGTTCAAACAGACGAACAGATGCTGGATGATGTCCGCAACCGCTGCTCGACAGTTTTCCACCCAGTCAGCACGTGCCGGATGGGGCCGGACAGGTCGGACAATGTCGTGGATCCGCGTTTGAGGGTTTACGGTGTCGAGGGCTTGCGTGTTGTCGATGCCTCTATTTTTCCGACAGTCACATCCGGCAACACGAATGCCCCGGCGATCATGGTCGGCGAAAAAGGCGCAGATCTTATTCTGGAAGACGCCAGGTCAGCATAAGGAACGAGCAGCATGGGAAGCGATGTGTTTGCGGCGGACTACAAGACAACGCCCTATTGGCAAGACATTGCGCCCAAGGTTTCTCTGCCCGAACAGGAGCTCCCAAGCGAAATTGATGTCCTGATTATCGGGGCTGGCTACACCGGCTTGAACGCAGCACTACAGACCGCCTCCGAGAAGCTGGGCACGCTGGTGATCGATGCCGAACACCCCGGTTGGGGCTGCAGTCTCAGAAACGGCGGCCAGCTCTCAACGAGCCTGAAGCCCTCATTTAGCGCATTGTCGGGACGCTACGGAAAGGAACTGGCAACCGCGCTTTGCCAGGAAGGCCAAGCGTCTCTCGATTACATGCACCAGCTTTCAGCGGACGGTCTGGATATGGGGTTGAAGGAGGTCGGCCGGTTTCACGGGGCCCACAAGCCGCATCTTTACGACAAGCTCGCAAAGGAAGCTGCAACGGGGCATCCGGTTTGGAAGCCAGACGCCTTCATGGTTTCAAAGGAAGACATGGCCTCTGAGCTTCGCACGGAGGCCTATTACGGCGGCATCGTCTTCCCGCATCATTGCAGCGTTGATGTCTCAAAATATCATCCGGCACTCCTGAAGCGGGTCCTGGAAACCGGCGCTCACGTCATTGGCAATTGCCGGGCTTTGTCTTTGGATCGGACCGGATCTGGTTTCAAGGTACTGACCGAACGCGGGGAGATCCGCGCCGGGAAGGTCATACTGGCCACTAACGGCTATTCCGGCCCCCTGTCGCCATGGCATCAACGCCGGGTCATTCCGATCGGGTCTTATGTCATTGCGACCGAAGAGCTGCCGACAGATCTCGTGGATCGTCTGTTTCCAACGGACAGGATCCTCTCTGATACACGGAAGCTGGTCTATTATTACCGGCTGTCGCCGGACCGGAAGCGCGTTCTGTTTGGCGGCCGCGTCTCCTTGAGCGAGACCGATCCCCGCAGCAGCGCGGTTAAGCTGCACCAGGACATGTGCGCCCTCTTCCCGGAACTGCGGCCGTTCAAGGTCAGTCACGGCTGGATGGGATTTGTCGGCTATACGTTCGACACGCTCGCCCACTGCGGCGAAGACAAGGGCCTGTTCTTCGCAAATGGCTACTGTGGGTCGGGTGTCGGCATGGCGAGTTATCTGGGCATGCGCATTGGCCGCAAGGCAGCCGGGCGGGAGACTGCACCGTCGGCCTTTGAGATGATCCCCAACCCGACACGCCCGTTCTACACCGGCAATCCCTGGTTTCTGGCACCCTCGGTCATGGTCTACCGGATCCGTGACCGGCTGGGTCTCTAGGGAGGTCAAAAATCCCCGCTGTTATACGCTAACGGCAACGCTTACTGGCCCAGAAATCAAGTTTTGCATTTTCCGGAGCGGCTTTCTCAAAATCGAAAACGGGCTCATGCAAAACTGTAAAACCGCTCGCGTCCAAATCTACACCGCCGCTATCTCATTGAAATAACTAATTTCTTACATGAACATTCTGTAAGGTTAGTGGCCCATCCCCTGCAACTGCCTCCTTCGATTGCGTCCTTCGTAAGAAATAAGGAGACAGGAAATGGCAAGTTTGCCCGCAACGCGTCCCATGATCGGGACGGATGAAGACGATACACTTGTCGGCACCCGGCATTCGGACGTCATGTCCGGTCGCTTTGGGGATGACGTGATGTCCGGCAACAACGGAAATGACGAAGTCTGGGGTGGCACCGGGGACGATATCCTCTACGGCAACAACGGCAACGACATCCTCTACGGCTCCGGTGGACCGGATCTGGTTGAAGTTACCGGCATTGAGATCGTAGATGATCATCCGGTGTCTGTCGTGTTCGAAGGTGAAACAGCCGGCTATCGAAACACTTTCGGCGACTACAAGATCCAGGAAGATGGACTGATCACAGACGTCGAGATCTTGTGGCCCAATGCCTCGTTGCAAGGAAGCGGCGGCAACTTAATCCAAGGTGAAAGCCGGGAATACCTGGATGTCCAGGCCGGTGACACGCTCGGTTTCTTCATTATCTCCAATGGCTACAGCCTGAACAATGGCTATCAGGGCTTGGACCTGGACGTTCGGCAGGACGGTGAAAACGCCCCGCAGTTGATGTTCAAGGATGCGGATGGCAACCAAGCCACCATCCACAGTGACGGTCCACGGCTGTATCATATCGCGGCGGACGGCACGGAGACGATGATCCGGACCAACCCGTATCATACAGCGGCTTTCGGCGAGACCGTTGATCTGAACCCGGATGGCATACTGCACACCACCGGCGTCCTGAAAGCCGATGCCGGAACAATCACGCTCGGGTTTGAAGACCTTTACAACGGAGGCGACCGCGACTTTGACGACAGCGTCTTCACCGTGGATATCGGGGTGCAAAACGCGCTGGTCCTCAACGCGCATTATCAGCAAGACGACAGCGGCACCGATCCGGACCCAAGCCATGAAGGTATCGGCAGCCAAGTTGTCGAAATCGAACGGTCTGACAACGACATCCTTGTCGGCGGCGACGGTTCCGACGAGTTGCACGGCCGGTCCGGCAACGACGATCTGTCCGGCAACAATGGCCACGACGATCTGCATGGCGGGTCCGGGGACGATAATCTAAAGGGCAACTCCGGAGAGGATGACCTTTATGGCAACTCCGGCAACGACACTTTGAACGGAGGCAACCACAACGACAAATTAAACGGCAACAACGGTAACGATGCCCTGTACGGGGAAGCCGGCAACGATGAGATGATCGGCGGCACCGGTGACGACATGCTTGACGGTGGTAACGGCGATGACAGCCTCATTGGCGGTTCGGGCGTCGACAACCTCAGTGGCGGCTACGGCAATGACGAACTCAAAGGTGGTGCTGGCGACGACACGCTCGATGGCGGCAACGATGACGACGTTCTGGTTGGCGGCTCCGGTGCTGACACGATGATCGGCGGCTACGGCAATGATGATCTGAAAGGTGGTGCAGACAACGACACCATGGATGGTGGCCATGGAGATGACAGTCTTATTGGTGGCTCAGGTGATGACATTATGGCCGGAGGTGCTGGCGCGGATGTACTGAAAGGCGGCTCCGGCAACGACGAACTGAGTGGTGGCAGCCATAACGACGAACTGTATGGCGGTCATGGGGACGATACGTTCTATGGCGATGCCGGGAACGACATGATGCATGGCGGCCGGGGCAACGACACCGTTGATTACTCCGCCTTTGATGTGGATCTCTCCATATCCCTTCACAACAAAAAGGCTCATGGTCTTGAGATCGGCACCGATACCATCAAGTTCATCGACAACATTGTGTCCGGCGGCGGGGATGACATCCTGAAGGGCTCGAGAGACGCCAACGTGATCGAAGCCGGTGCCGGTGACGACACCATCCGCTCCCTCCAGGGCGCTGACACACTCACAGGAGGTGAAGGCAGCGATACGTTTGTCTACCGGTCTTATGACCTGTCAGGTGGCACAGACACGATCACGGATTTCCTGATCGGCACTGACAAGATCGACCTGAGCCAAATGCTCCACTCTTTGATCTCCTATGTCACCGAAGCCGTGAATAGCGAGAATGGTGAAGGCAGCGGCGGTTCAAGCGAGCCAGGCACGACGACCATCGACTATTCAGCCGCGCTTGCGCGCCTGGACGTCGATGTGGCTGGCGAAGACTTGACCCTCCTGATCGACCGCCAGGGCAACGATGCCTATCAGGAGGTCTGCACGCTGATCGGTGTCGGCAATCAGACAGTGTCGGCCCTGCACGACAACGACTGCTTCATCCTCTAAGCAACTCAAAAGACCGGGTCGCGTTTTGAGAAAAACGCGGCCCTTATTGTTTTTGGTCCAGTACGGTTTTTGCAAATTCGGAAGCGCCAAAGGACCGCACTCAAGTCTGCAAGGTTCCCATTTTGCAAATCTCGGCTTTCCGCCCAAAGTGAACTGTAATTTTTCCGTATATTTTTCAATTAGTTATTTCAGTTCTCCAAAACAAACATCGCCTCCGATCGTCCACCCAACAGTTTGGCATCGTCCTTGCGTACAGATGGGTGTCGTTGAGATCAAAGGTTGCAAAAGTGGACATCATTCATGAAAGGCCCAGCCAAAGGCTGCACTACAGGGTAACCGCGCCGATGCGCGTCACCCTTGGTGATCAGACTTTTGACGCTGCGGATTGGGGGCTCGGCGGTTGCCGGATCTCCGGCCTTTCGGCGCCGCTTCCTGAGGTCGGATCGGACCACACTCTCTTGTGCACCCTGCCGTTCCAGGGCTTCAACATCACCTTGAAGGCAAGTGCCGAAGTCGTCCGTTCGAGTGAAGACACCAAAGAAGTCGCTTTCCGCTTCGTGGAACTTGGCGAGCGGGAAACCGCTTTGATGCAACACTTTGTCGAGGATCTCGTCCGCGGCAAGATGACAGACGTCACCGACACAATTGTTCGCATCGACACACCGGTCACGCCGGTGCCGACCAAACCGGACCCAAATCCGGCACAGGAAATCCCTGTCCGCCGCTGGCCGATCAAGCAGATCGCCATGACGCTCTTCTATTTCGTCCTTGGCATTGCAGTCTTCGGGTATGTCGGGATCTACATTTTCGCAACGCTCTTCCGCCTGGAAATTTCGACCGCAGTTGTCAGTGCCGAACGCTATGAAGTCACGGCACCGGCAACCGGGCGGCTGAAAGGTCTGAACCTGCGCACCGGTGATATTGCAGCTTCTGGAGTTCCGATCGCCTTTATCGAGAACGATGCTCTGATTTCCGAAATCCGGAAAGCCGAAACCGCGCTTATGCAGGCGCAAGTGGAACTCTCGGAGCACAAGCTTTATTTGCAAGTCGAAGCCGATCGCGAAAATGGCTACAGCCTCGTTGCAGCCAATGATCTGCGGCAGGCCCGCGCTGAAACGGTCACACTGGACCTTGCGGTTGAGACCGCGCGTGACCGTTTAGACAGATATGAAACCCTGTTTGAACAGGGCTATCTAAAGCGGGATGTACTCGCCACGGCACAGCTTGAGCTGGCCACAGCCAAGAGCGCGCTTGAAAAGCACATCATTCACGTTGCCGAGTTGGAAAAACTGGGCACGGAAGGCGGGAACATTGGTATCCTGAACGGCGACAAGTTCAGCGGCCTCAAGGCCGAACGCATTGCCGAAGTGGCCCGCTGGCAGCAGGAAGTCGACTTCCGCACCAAGCTTTTGGAAGAGCTGCGCGCTCAACCGGAAATGATGCCGGTGACGGTCGGCTCCAATGCCGCTGTTGTGGATGTGATTGCAGCCGATGGTCAAACGCTCAAAGCCGGTGCCCCGCTTATGGTTCTGGAAGAAAGCGATCACCGGGTCATCACAGCCTTCCTGACCCAGGAAGAAATCACTCAGGTCCGTAAGGGCAGCCCAGCTCGCATTTATGTGCCGGCTGAAGACCGCTGGATCGAAGCAACAGTGGACATGATCAGCCGCACAGACGGTTTCATCGATGAGACCACACAAATGCACCGGTTCAGGGCACCAGATGCGCGCTCTGCAAAGGTTAACCTGGTCGCAAAAGAGGGCGCCCTTCCACAATCCGGAACACCCGTCACCGTCTACTTTGAGCGGTACCGCGCAAACAAGGTCTTGCGGCTGATTTCAGGCTACATCGGAGACGCGACATGAGCCGGTCCCTGCAACAGGATTTCAACGTCGATGAAATCACGCATCAACCGAAGGGTTTGGCCAAATGGACACCATTTGCGCTGTTCCAGATCAGCCTTTACTTCGGCCTTTGCTTTGTCGGGTTGACCACCTTTGAAAACGTCTTCTTCAGCCCGGCGACGAAACAGATCACCTTTGTCATCGGGATCCTTGGCATCTGGCGCTATGGCTGGTGGTTCACTCACGCTGTACGGGCGTGGATCTATGGCAAGTTTGTTTACCCCTCCATGCGGGATGCCGGGAAGAAGGTATGGGATGACGGCTGGCGACCCCGCCACCTCCACTTTATGATGACGACCTATAAGGAACACCGGGACATCACGGAAAAGGTGATCCGGTCGATCTGCCGCGAAATCCGGGACGCCGGTGTTCCGGGCACGATCTGGCTCGGCTCTGGCGACCGGTATGACGAAGACCTCATTTCCAATCTTCTGGCCCGGGAATGGTCCGACCTCGATGTGACCCTTCATGTCGTCCGGCAGAACCAGCCAGGCAAGCGTTTGGCGATTGGTCTCGTTTTGCGTGCGATGAGCCGGGGCGACGTGGAAGACGACGACCTGATCATCTTCATGGATGGCGACTTCATCCTGGCCAAAAACGCTGTTGGTGCATGCCTGCCGCTTTTCAAACTCTACCCGGACCTGCAGGCCTGTACGACAGATGAGGAAGTGCTTTGCATCGGCCCGCGCTGGATTGCCAACTGGCTGACCATGCGCTTTGCGCAGCGCCGGCTGGCCATGCAATCCCACTCCCTTTCCGGCCGGGTTCTGACCCTGACGGGACGGATGTCCGTTTTCCGGGCGAACCACCTGACCAAACTCAAGTTCATCCGCCTTCTGGAAGCAGACCATCTGGAACACTGGCTGTGGGGCAAATTTCGCTTCCTGTCCGGAGATGACAAGAGCACCTGGTACTACATGCTCCAATCCGGCTGCCGCATGCTCTATGTGCCCGATGCCATGGGCTACACGGTTGAAGTCATTGAAGGTTCGGGCATGGACCGGATGGTTCAGAACTTCCGCCGCTGGTCTGGCAACATGCTGCGCAATGGTTCTCGCGCCCTGGCATTGGGGCCTGGCCGTATGCCGTTCTTTATCTGGTGGTGCCTTCTGGACCAGCGCGTTTCCATGTGGACCATGCTGGTGAGCCCGGTTCTCGCGGTCTGTACCACGTTTCTCTATGACCCCTACTACATCTTTGGATATGTGGTCTTCATCTGCATAACCCGGATGCTGCTGTCGCTGTTTCTCTACCAGTACGCCCGGAAAGTCGACCTCAGCTATCCGTTCATTCTTTATTTCAATCAGCTGATCAATGCGTCGGTGAAGGTCTACTGCATCTTCCGTCTGTCGAAACAGCGCTGGTCCAACCGCGGCGACCAACGTGCGGGTGAAGGCGACGGGTTAATCGCCACTCTTCAGAACCTCATGGCGAGTTACCTCACCCTTCTTTATGTGACGATGCTGTTCGTCGGTGTGTGCTTGATGGCTGGTCTGATCGAACCACCGAGTGGCCTTATGATCGCCAACGTTCTCGGACTGCCGGCCTGAGTGGCCGGCTGTGCCCGGACAATGCAACTGTTTTCGGGGGGACAAGAAATGTTCCACTCTCCGAGGCAGAAATACGGGTGGAGAAACTGTTCCCGGCACTGCGGTCACCCCGGGCGAACGAGGTGAGACCCGGGGCCCACTCATTTGCAGAGCCTAGCGCGCAATAACTAGCGGATGCCGATCGACTGATAGGGAACTCCGGCTTTGCCACGCAGCACTGCGAGTGGACCCCGGAACTCCAACGCACTCAGAGACCTTTTCAATTTGCAAAACCGGTCTTGCACAATTGCTAAGCCCTACCTGTTTCCAAAAATGCAAAATCCTCACAAGTATCTGTTTTTGTTTAATTTATAACTCACAAACTGAATTGGCCCAGCTCTTGAAAGGATCCAGCCAAATGGATCAAACGAGGGCCACAGCTATGAAGCTGAAACCGAAACTCTACACTGCTGCATTGACCCTGACCGCGTGCCTCGCTCTGGCTCCGGTTGCGTTCAACGGTGTGGTTGACGCTTACAACCACAACCAAATCGTCGATCTCGGTCTCGACAAAACGGAAATCAGCGTCAAGGCTCATTATCCGCTCTACAAGATGATCGAGTATCCGCGCATCAAGGCACCGACGGTTGTCCTGGGAGACAGCCGCGCGCGTGCGCTTCAGGACAAGTACTGGCAGGAGCTCGGCCGCGACGACGTCTACAATTTCGCCTATGGCGGCGCGACCGTTTTCGAGATCTACGACACGTTCCAGTATCTGAAGGACAACGCGGAACTGGAAACGTTGATCGTCAGCCTTCCGCTTCGGTCCATGGATGCCCGGTTCAAGGGCGGCATGAACCGCGTACCCGAAGCGATCTCGCTCGCAAATGATCCGTTCGGCTATTACACGAACTGGTTTGTTGCCAAGATCGGTTGGGCGCTTTTGCAGGACCGCTACCCGCAGGTCTTCGACGCATTCGAGAAGCTGGCACTGTCCCCCATTTCGGAAGCAAAGGCTGCTGAACTCAGCGGTCTTGAAACGCTCTCCGTCGATGCACTATTAGACCCTGCCTTATGCGACGAGTGCATCTTGCAGACACCGAACGGCGCATTGATCCTGCCGGCAGTTTATCACGGCCGGGGGCTCGGTCTGGGCCACTGGGCGCGCTACTGGCCGGACATTGCAATTGATCGCGATCTGCCGTCCCTATTCGCCAAGCAGGTTGGCACCAATGGTGCGGCCGACTGGCGGCGGTTCAAGCAATCAGAAGACCTGTGGGCGATGGTCGAAGAGATCGCCGCCTGGTGTGATGAAAACGAAGTCGAACTCATCTTCTTCATTCCGCCGACGATCTCCGAGATGCAGCAGCGCATCAATGACTTCGGACTTGCTGCGGCAAACCACAAATTCCGTGATCGGCTCTCAAGACTTGCGCCCATCGTGGACATGGATTTCGACACGAGGTTCACCCGGGATCTGAAGAATTTCACCGACGCCTATCACTTCGGGTCCAACCCGGCCCGCAAAATTGTCGGCGAACTCCTGCAAGTCATCGATGGCGATAAGGCACGGGTCAAGACGGCGATGGACCGCCGGGCTGATCTCGCCTGCCCGGTGCGTGCGGACGACATCACCCAAACCCACAACGAAGGCACCCTTCAACTGATCGAAGGCACATCCTGCAGAATCTGGAGGCAAATCAATGGCTAAGTCGAACAAGACCCTGGAAGAAGCCCTGATCTGCGTAACCGGTTTCGTGATTGGTGCCATCGCCGCCTCAAGCTTCACCCCGATGCCTGAAACCACTGCAGTGGAACCGAACCGCATTGATTGGCTGTTTGATCATGCTGAGCCCATGTACCGGCAAACGTCGACCGAAGGAGAACAGCCGGTCTTTGAAATGGAGTTGCTGAAATGACCCGCAAGCCATTGAACCGAAACATTCTAAAAGCAGCCTTTGTTGCCGCGATTATCGGTGGAGCCGGTGCTGTCGCGCTCTCCGGCGATGCAGTTCGCCCGGCAGCAAAGGCTGAGCGGATCGATCCTACGATCGAGGAGATGATCAAGCAGGCCCGCGGCCTGCAAAAGGTCGGCCGCTGGGAAGCTGCCGCCGATCTCCTGACCCAGCTTGCCAGTGATGGTCATCCGGTTGCCCTTTATCACCTGGGCCGGGCTTACAAGAACGGCTGGGGCGTTGACGCGGACCTTGACCAGGCACGCCTGATCTTCATGGAAGCCGTGCGCTACTCCTTCGCCTATCGCGGCGAAACAGCTTATGAGCTCGGCCGCCTGTTCCAGCGCTCATCCGGCGAACGGTGTGCGGAAATCGCCTTGCAGTGGTTCCAAAAAGCCCTGGGCTGGGATTATCCGAAAGCGCACGTTCAACTCGCAAAGCACTATGAGCGCGGCATCGGCACAGAGAGAGATCTGACCCTCGCCTTTCATCATTACGAGAAAGCAGCGATTGCCGGATATCCGTCTTCAACCATCAACTACGCCCGGATCCTTTTGAACGGCCGTTACGGCTCCACCCCCAACCCGGAACAGGCTCTGTTCTGGGCTGAGCGCGCCATTGCCGGCTTGGAAAAGAAGGCCCGCGACGGATCCGCAAGCTCTGCCAAGACGCTGGGCCGGCTCTACCGGGACGGTGAATTCATGACAGCCGACCGGGCACTTGCCCGTGACTGGTTCCTGCGCTCTGCCGATCTCGGCGATGCCGGCGCCATGCATGATCTGGCGCTGATGATGCTGGCAACCTCTGACGACAAGGACACCGTTCAAGAAGCGCTGAAATGGCTCCGCCTTGCCGCCAAGGCCGAACATGGCGGCGCCCTCACCGGCCTTGCCCGCCTGCATTTGAAGGAAAAACACGGCCTCGATGCCGATGCCGCTGTCGAACTTCTGGAGCGCGGAGTAGCTGCTGGCCACCCGGGTGCCATGGAAGAGCTTGGCCGTCTTTATGCGAAAGGCAAGCTCGTGGAGCAGGACCGGACCAAGGCGTTCGAACTGGCCCGGAAAGGCGCCGACCGTGGCCACCAGGGCAGCGCCACTTTGCTCGAAGAGCTTCAGAAAACAGACGAAGCAAATCTCACCATTCTTCTGCGGACCGCTCCGCAAGACACCAGCAACAAGGAGGGCTGAGTCATGGTTTTCAGTTCCCTGGAATTCATCTACCTGTTCCTGCCGCCGGTCCTCATCGGTTACCTCGTGCTCCGTCATTGGGGCTGGGAAAACGGCATCATCTGGTGGCTGACCATTGCGTCGCTGGTGTTCTACGCCTGGTGGACCCCGGTTTATCTGCCCCTTCTCTTGGGCTCCGTCGTGATCAACTACGGCTTTCACCGGGTGCTCCGGCAGGTCCGCGACAAGTTCATCCTGATCACGGGTATCGTCTTCAATCTCGCGCTGATTGCCGTGTTCAAGTATGCCGACTTCTTCATCGGCAATGCGAACCTGGTCGCCGGTACGGACATCCCGATGCTGAACCTGGTCCTGCCTCTGGCGATCTCGTTCTTCACGTTCCAGCAGATCTCGTTCCTGATCGATACCTACAAGGGCGACATCATCAAGTGTGACTTCGGCCGCTACATGCTGTTCGTGGTGTTCTTCCCGCAGTTGATCGCTGGTCCGATCGTCATGCAGAAGGAAACCATTCCGCAGTTCAAGCTGCCGGTGTTCCGAAACAAACTGGCACTCAACCTGGCAATTGGCGGCACTCTGTTTGCGATCGGTCTCTTCAAAAAGATCGTACTGGCGGACGGCATCGCACCCTATGCCAACCAGGTCTTCTCCCTTGCCGAGACCACTAACGGCGTTCCGCTTGAAGCTGCCTGGATCGGGGCGCTTGCCTACACCTTCCAGCTCTACTTCGATTTCTCCGGCTACTGCGACATGGCGCTTGGGCTCGCCCGCCTGTTCGGCATCCGCCTGCCCGTCAACTTCAACTCGCCTTACAAGGCAACCAGCATCTCCGACTTCTGGCGCCGCTGGCACATCACGCTGTCGCACTTCCTGCGGGATTACCTCTACATCCCGCTGGGCGGTAACCGCAGTGGCCCGATCCGCCGCTATGCCAACCTCATGATCACCATGCTTCTTGGCGGTCTGTGGCACGGAGCAAGCTGGACCTTCGTCTTCTGGGGCGGTCTGCACGGTGCGTATCTCGCGATCAATCACGGCTGGTCCGCACTGTCCGAAAAAGGTTACGTGCCGAACATCCTGCCCCGTCCGGTCGCCAACCTTCTGAGCCGCGGCATCACACTCCTTGCCGTTGTTGTTGCCTGGGTGTTCTTCCGTGCCGAAAGCTTCACTGGCGCAAGCAACATCATCCACGGCATGACCGGCTTCTCCACCGTCTACGAGCCGAAGCTTTGGGAAGGCGCCTTGAGCGGAACCATGCAGGTTTGGGCCATGATGGTTGCTCTTGCCGCTATCGTCTTCCTTCTGCCGAACGCCATCGAGTTCACCGAGAAGTACAACCCGGTGCTTGGCTTGAAGAAGCTGGTGGCACAGCGCCGTTCTGAAGGGTTCCTGCCGGTGCGCTGGCAGCCAACCACAGGCTGGGCCCTTGGTGTCTCGGTCCTGTTCGGACTGGCGCTGATCCAGACCTACCGGCTCGCAGAAATGACCGAGTTCATCTACTTCAACTTCTAAGCGGAGACAGCTGATGCGCTCGCTTTTTCTGACACTCGCCTTCTCAACGGCCCTTTGTGCCGGAACACCAACAACTTGGGCCGCACCGGAGGGTGCGGCTCAAAACTCCCTTCTTGTTCTCCCCGCTCAAGGCCTCGAAGTGGATCTGAAAAGCGGAGATGTGACCCGCAAAGGCGTGACCGGCCAGTGCCTTGAAACCGTATCGAAGGCCGGGTCCAACCTTCTGGTGGTCGCGAAGACCCCTGGCGATGACAAACCGACCGTCTCGGTGGATGGCATGATCCGGGAGCTCGGTGGTCCTGATCAGGATGGCGCGCGCCTGGGCACCATTCGCCTCGCCCGCGATGGATCATTGGTCCACATGCGAACCTGGAAAACCGGCGACAAGCAGACCGAACTGCTTCAGGACGGCGTGGTTAGGCTCACATTCAAGCGCGGCACACTCGTGAAACTGTTGCGCTTTACCGAGGACCAGGCGCTTTTGCTGGTCACCCGGCAAGGCGAACCGGCGCAGCTCATCCGTCACAAACGTGACACCGATGGCCGCATATCAGCGGAGCCGGAAGTTCTCCTGGATTTCGCTGGCTGCGCGCCCGAACGCGTCGTGGTTCGAGGCGATGTGCTCTGGGCCCGCATGGACTGTGAAAACACGGACACCGCCGGGATCTACAGGATAGACCTTACGACAGGGGCCATTGAAGCGCCCGTCATGACAAGCGAAACCGCGGACTTCATGACGCTTCCACGCGCAGACCGTCCTGACGGGGAAGCCGTTCTGACAGTCTCTGGTTCGCCTGCCGGTATGAACTTCTATTACGCAGCCACGGGCCTGCTTGCGGCTCAGACCGGTGAAGTGCGCGCTTGTTCATCCGACGCGGAAGGACTGCAGAGCTGGAACCAAAGCTATCGGCTTCGGGCCCTCGCCGCCCTTTACGAAAAAACCGGAGATCCTGTCTTTGCGGCGCTTGCCCGCAAATCGATCCGCCTCACGCTTGCCGCTCAGGACGGCGTCAACGGACGTACCACAGATCAAAACCCTTCTTGCGGCTGGAGTTCAACGATCTACGCGACGAACACCGACGACCGGATGACCCTGATGATCAATCAGGCGATGATTGCCAACAGCCTTGCAAAGGCCTGCGAAATCCTTGGCGACGGATGCACGGAGGTTCTGGAAAACAGGATTGCCGATACGCAAGCTTGTCTCGCCAAAACCTACGAAGTGGATTTCGACGTGGGCGCCGGGCTCTACCGGATCAACGGAGACATCGACTTCAGGTTCAAGGGCAGCATTGCTCCCTGGAACTGGCAGGTGACAATGGCCGGATTGCTGAAGGACCTTCCAGATCCTGCCCTCACCGCCCGAAGCACATCCATTATGGAAGGTTTTTATGACGAATGGAGTGCGGACGAAAATGGCGCCCTTTTCCGCTATTGGCCAAAGGCGGCTTTTGAAGACCGTGACGGTTTACCGTCAAAACGCGCCGGCGAGCGTTACGAAGATACAGGTCATGCCGGGATATCGCTGCTGAGTGCAGCCGAATTCCCTGATCTCATGACTGCCGACCATGTGGCCGCGCTCAAAAACCGGGAAGACTTCCTGCTCACATTCGGTTCTGAAACCCCGCGTGATCTGGATGGCGCCGGACCGATCGGGGCCCGCTGGTTCCCGGCAGGCGGCTGGTCATCTGTACCGTCCGAAACGTTCAAGAAACGATTTGCGGGACCAGTCCCCGGCGTTCAGTCGGCCGACACAGTCTTTGCCTATGCAAACCTTTTTGATCATGACGCGGACTTCCAGCTCACGCTCAAAGTTCACAGTTGCACAGACAGCTGCGAGCCGCACCGCACTTACACTTATGAAAGCTGGCAGGCCTTCATGGCGGATAATCCGTTCTTCAAATTGCAGCCGGATTAAAGCCCGGCTGCAACCAAGACCTGAATCCTACGTTTTCTCTATAAAGTGAAATTTTACATCCTATGGCCAAACTACCCACAGGAAACAGCCGAAGTGTTTTGAATTCGCAAAACGCACCAGCCAGGGACAAATCCATGCGGAAGTGGATATCTGATGTCGCGCAGGACGCCACTTTCTGGCTGGTCCTCGTATTCATATGTGCATCTGCAATTTCTGCATACGTCATCGCGGTCGACTTTGGCCAAAAGGCGCGTACCGCCGATCTTTCCGCGGCCGCCCAAGCGCAAAATGAACTGCTGACCGCGACGCGTTCATTTTATTCGCGCGAAGTGGTCGACAAACTCTACTCTTCCCAAGACGTCACCGTTAGTCATGACTATCATGGGAACGAACTGACAATTCCTGCTCCCGTCTCCATGACGTTGGCTCTGGAATATGAACTGGCGCTTCTTGGTGCGAAGAGCCGGATCCGGATGTTATCCAATCATCCCTGGCCATGGCGCCATGACCGGGAAATCGATGATTTCGAGCGTGAAGCTCTGACAGCCCTGGTAGCGAACCCGGAACAGCCGTTTCAACGGCTTGAACAGCGCGAAGATGGTAACGTTTTCCGCAGCGCCACCGCCGTTCGTATGGAGGGAAGCTGTGTTGCTTGCCACAACACACATCCAGACTCACCCAAGACCGATTGGGAAGTTGGTGACATTCGTGGCATTCAGGAAGTCGTGCTCCCCGCGAGCGCGCTTTACGGCGGCAGCCTGACATCAATCAACAGCCTGATCGTGATGCTCGGCATCGCCTTTCTGGCGGCTGCTGCTTTGACTTTTGTGCTTTCTTCGCAGCGCCAGAAAGCTCTGACACGTGTACATGATCTTGCCGATGCGGAGCGCGAAAAGAACGCCGCCCTTGAAGCGGCCATCATCCGCGCTGAAACTGGCGAAGCGCAAGTCAATGCCGTCTTGGAAACGATGCTGGATGGTGTTGTGACGCTATCTCCATCCGGCGATCTCTTGAGTGCCAATCCGGCAGCGCTGCAGATGTTCGGTGTTGAATCTTTTGAGGATCTGTCCGGCAAACGGATCTGCGACATTCTTCCAGAAGAAGATGCACATGTCCTGCCCTTCGCATGTTGCTCGGGGAAGTCAGCACCTCTTGCAACAGACAAGAACCGCTTTGAAGTCACAGGCCGCCGCTTTGACGAAAGCCTCTATCCTGTCGAACTGTCACTTTCCAAAACCATTGTCGAGGGTCAGGACACCTACACCGCAATCCTGCGCGACCTCACCGAGCAAAAAGCAGCGGCAGCGAAACTGCAGCAAGCTGAAACCCGCCTCGTGGATGCCATTGAGTCCCTACCCGACGGCTTTGTTCTCTATGACGCCGAAGACCGGCTGGTTCTGTGCAATAGCAAGTACAAGGAGTTCTACAGCAGCAGCGCCGATCTGATCCGGCCAGGCCGAACGTTCGAAGAAATCATCCGGGAAGGCGCGCAACGCGGCCAATATCAAGTCTCAGGACAAGTCCTGGAGGACTGGATTGAATTGCGGATGCAGAACCATCGAAATCCGGGCGCTCCGATGGAACAGCATCTGGATGACGGCCGATGGCTTCGCGTTATTGAATCGCGGACAAGCGAAGGCGGCATGGTCGGTTTCCGTGTCGACATCACGGAACTGAAGAAACGCGAACAGGAACTGGTTAGCAGCCAAGGCCTGTTGCGCAATGTGGTCTCCGCCTCCTTCGATGGCATCATCGTCATGGATGGCAGCGGAACCGTTCTCGACTTCAGTCCAGCCGCCGAAGAGGTGTTTGGCTGGACTGCCACTGAACTCGTTGGGCAAAAAATGTCCGACTACATCATTCCCGACAAATACCGCGCAATGCACGATGCCGGTCTGGAGAAGTTCCTGAAAACCGGAGAAGGGCCGGTTCTCGGAAAGCGGATCGAGATCGAGGGCCTTCACAAGGAAGGACATGAGATCATCGTGGAACTCGCAATCCGCCACACGCGCGGTGAGAAGGGACCACTGTTCCTCGGTTACGTCCGAGACATCACGGAACGCAAAGCCGCTGAAGAGGCCCTTCGGATTGCCAAGGAAAAGGCGGAAGCCGCGAACGAGGCCAAGGCTCAATTCCTCGCCATGATGAGCCACGAAATCCGCACCCCAATGAACGGGGTGTTGGGTATCTTAAGCTTGCTCCGGGATACCGATCTTGACCCCGGCCAAAAAGCATACGTGAAAACGGCCCGTGAATCCGGCCGCTCCTTGCTGGAACTCATCAACGATATCTTGGACTTCTCCAAACTTGAAGCAGGACGGACCGAGCTCGAAAAAGCGCCCTTCCGGCTTAAGACCGTCGTAAAGAGCATTGCCGACTTGTTCATGCCGATTGCCCAGGAAAAGGGGCTGACAATTGACCTTAACTATCCTGACAACGTTCCACAGGTGGTAAGCGGTGATTCAGGCCGGTTGCGGCAAGTGTTGCTGAACCTGGTGTCCAATGCAGTCAAGTTTACCGAAATCGGGTCAATCGATATCAGCGTTTCCCTCGACAAGGACGATCCGGTTCAGCCTGTGTTCCGCTTCACCGTCAAGGATACCGGCATTGGCATCGCAAAGGACAAGCACCAGACACTGTTCGGAGATTTCGTCACCATCGACACGAGCTATACCAAAAAACAGGGGGGCACCGGTCTTGGGCTGGCCATCAGCAAACGGCTCTCCGATTTGATGGGCGGTGAGATCCACGTGGAGAGTCTGCCCGGCGCGGGCAGCACCTTCCATTTCTGCGTTCCTCTTGAGCGCGCCGACGATGCTATCGAATTGCCCGAGCCTGAAGTCGCCATGCTGGAAGAACACATTCCAGACGGCTTGACCGTCTTGGTTGCCGAAGACAACGCGACCAATCAGATCGTGGTCTCGCACGCGCTGGAACGTGCCGGCTGTGACATTGATATTGCCAACAACGGCAAGGAAGCGGTCATCGCGGCCCAGAACCGCGATTATGATTGTATCTTGATGGATATTTCGATGCCTGAAATGGATGGCCTCGAGGCCGCCCAGCACATTCAAAACGGGCAGCGGAACGCAAAAACGCCCATCATTGCCCTCACCGCTTATGCCTTGCGCGGCGATAGAGAACGGTTCCTTGCAGCCGGCATGTCCGATTTCCTGTCAAAGCCTGTAGAGAAGCAGGATCTCTTGGCGTGCATTGCCCGCAATGTCCGACATCATGCTCACAAGCTGGACCATGCCACGCCGCAAGATGCGTCTCTGGAACTCGGCGAAGCCCGCACTCTCCTGGCGGATATGCCACCGGAATTACAGGAAAAGCTCCTAAATCAATTCAAAGCCGATACTCGTGAGAAAAGCGAAGCGGCACGCCTTGCGGCTCAAACGCATGATTTCACCCAGTTGGAACGCGCCACACACGCCCTGAAGAGTGTTGCGGGCACCTTTGGAGCAACGCGATTGACCACGATTGCGGCGGAAATCAACACTCTGGTCCGCGAAGAAAAAACAGCCGCGGCCCTTACACGGGTGGACGAACTCCAATCAATAAGTGACGATACGTTAGCAGATGTGAAAGCTTTGGCGGGCGAGATGGGGATCAACCTGACCTCTGATCCATGATAGCTCCGCAAGACTTTGAGGGAATTGATTTGAAAGTTCTGATTGTCGAAGACACGCTGTCTCTTGCCACCGTTTATGAGCACCATCTGTCCCGTGCCGGGATAGAAACGACCCATGTAGAAACCGGTCAAGCGGCCCTTTCCAAGATCCGCAAAGGCGGTATCAGCGTCGTACTTCTTGATCTGCAACTGCCCGACATGAATGGCCTTGAAGTCCTGGCAACCGTTCGGGAGGAACAGTTGCCAGTGACGGTCGTGGTTGTAACCAGCTCCGGATCCATCAAGACGGCGGTCGACGCCATGCAGGCCGGCGCCTACGACTTCATCGTCAAACCGGTTGCCGAAGAGCGCCTGATCACAACGACCCGTAATGCACTGGAGCGTGAAACCCTTACGGAAGTCGTTGCAGAGGTCAGAAAACCGTCCGGCGGCAAGGCCAATCACGGCTTTGTCGGCTCGTCCCTGCCCATGACCGCTGTCTACAAAATGATCGAAAGCGTCGCCCGATCCAATGCGTCTGTCTTCATCACAGGAGAAAGCGGCACCGGCAAGGAGGTCTGCGCAGAAGCCATCCACAAGTCCAGCCCCCGCGCAAAAAAGCCTTTTGTGCCGCTCAATTGCGCGGCCATTCCGAAAGACTTGATTGAATCTGAGATTTTCGGCCACGTGAAAGGCGCCTTTACCGGGGCAACGGGGGATCGGGATGGTGCGGCCGCCCGCGCTGACGGCGGCACCCTTTTCCTCGACGAAATTTGTGAATTGGAACTGAGCCTGCAGGCCAAATTGCTGCGTTTTCTGCAGAGCGGCACAGTCCAGAAAGTCGGCAGCGACAAGCTGACCAAAGTCGACGTGCGCATCGTCTGCGCTACCAACCGGGATCCGCAGGAAGAAGTCGAAGCTGGCCGCTTCCGTGAAGACCTCTATTACCGTCTTCACGTCCTGCCTATCGGACTGCCACCCTTACGCGCTCGCGGCGCCGACATTTTGGAGCTTGCCCGGCATTTTCTAACCAAGTTCGGCAACGAAGAAGGCAAGACGTTTGAAGGCTTTTCAGTGGAAGCCGAAGAGCTTCTGATGCGCCATCCCTGGCCCGGCAACGTCAGGGAAATGCAAAACACGATCCGCAATCTGGTTGTTTTGAATGAAGGCCCGATTGTCGAGGTGGACATGCTGGCAACGCTTCAGGGACGTCAACCCTCAGCGCCCAAACCCGCACAAGCCGTTCCCCTCAGTGTGCCTCAGGCGGCAAGCCCGGCTGCAACGGTCGTCAGCGACACGGGCGATGTTTGGCCGCAGATTACATTGGCTCTCGGTCAACCCTTCGAAACGCTTGAACGCAGCATCATCGAAGCGACGATTGACGCTTGCGGCGGAAGCCTGCCGAAAACCGCACGTGTTCTCCAAGTCAGTCCCTCAACCCTTTACCGCAAGAAGGAAATCTGGGCCGCCCAAGACGGGGACGACACCGGCGTTGCCGGCTCCGAACCGAACGAGGACGATATGGCTGTCAATTCCTGACAGCCTCTGCCGACAGCCCACTTGCTATTTCTGTTAGGCACCACTCGCCCTGATCATGGTCTCGGCAATCCCGACAGCAGCTGCGTGAGACGTTATTGGCAGAGCGCCGTTTAAAAGGTCTTGTTGAACCCGTTTTCGGGACCGCAGCCTGAGTTGCATTTCCTCCAGATCGCCAGGACATGGATCACTGAGCTGGATGACATGGCGGGCGACAAAGATATGTCCGAGCGCGACCCGTTGGTTTCCGTGAAGCACCAGGGCCGGTCCTGTGGTCCAGCGGCCACCGCCATAGCCCGTTTCTTCCAGAAGCTCCCGTCGGGCAGCAAACTCAGGGTTCTCACCCGGATCAATTTGCCCGCCCGGGAGTGTCAGACACACATGCCCGACACCATGCTTGTATTGCTCCAGAAGCAGAACTTCGTCTTTCTCCGTTACAGCATAGACCGTCGCATAGGTCGGCAGGTCTATCTGATAATAGTCCTTCACACGGGTGTGGTCAGGCAACTCGACGGTCTGTCGAAGGACTTTCAGACGATCTCCGGCTTCAAACACCTTTTCACTTCCCAAAAGAGTCCAGGTCGTTTGGTCCAGGGGGGCGATTGGCAATCCCATCTCACGCCTCGACCAGTTCGCCAGCCCGCTCATTCACGGCGGCTTCTTGTTGCGTGAGACGGCGGAACTCATAGCTCAGCAGCTGACTGACATCGCCCGGCCCTTTGATTGTTGAGAGCACGTCCGAACTGCCAAAAGCGTCGCAGAGCGGATTGGCGTAGGACCCGGCGGCTTGCGGCGTCACATAGCCGATCAGGCGTGCATTCTTGTGCCGCTTGAGCAGATGGCTAACCACGAGAGCGGATGAAAACGTCCGAGGGACGATCATCAGGCTTGTGTCGGTGTCGCGGTAAACATCGTGATCCGGAAACCGGGCTTTGAATTCATGGGTAATGGTCGCGAGCTCAGAATGCTCTTCCTCCCATGCGGCATAGTCCTTCATCTGGCGAAGCGTTGATTGATAACCCGCGATGCAGAGACGCAAAGATGCAGAGCCACTTTCCAGCATCGGCGCTTGTTTTTCCGGGTACGCGCTTTTCTGAACGACCTTGACCATGAACTCATAGAGATCATCGGAGAACTCATGCTCATGCTGCACAACGAGATCATCTCCGACCCAGAGTTCCGTGCCTCCGGCCGCGAACAGACCGGCACATGCCGAGCGGACCGATGCCGGAACACGAGTCATCATGTCCGTGATGCTGGTGTTGGACAGAATGTAGCATGCACGCTTGCGCGCAAATGCGCTCAAGTACCGCGCGAAATCCAGATCCATCTGACCTTTCGGGCTTGGCACGAGAGCATCAAGATCGAACAGATAGACGTCATTTACCGGAACCGGGTCAGTCCAGCCAATGGGGCCCGTGACTTGTCCGACTGGGGCGAATACCGCTTGTGGAAACATGACAGCCTCTCCTTTGCGAGAATTAAGTTGCAGACTGCTCTGCAACTGGCTTGCCAAATGGAACGGCCGTGTTCGGTTGGGTGATTTACTGAATAAATACAGTCACCTATCTGAATTTTCAAACTACCGGATAACGTATATGCCATTTATCATTTCTGATTTCCGGAAGCGTTCTTTTTGAATTCGCGAAATCCGAACTGTTGTTTGTTACGAAATTTGGTGGGTCCAAAAATCCTGCTATCAGGCTTTATTATATAGGCAGTGTTTCATCGGCTCTTGGTTTGAGAAATTCGGGGGATTGACCACACACTTGCGTATTTCCGAAAACCCGAATTTTGTTTGTCCGAATTTGAATTTTTGTTTTCAAAATCGAAAGATCAACAGACCCGGAGTTTATGTGAGGTTTTTTTAAATTACTGTTTTTACTTATCTTTTCCATGCCAATTCGATTTGGCACGGCGCTTGTAACTGTCGTCCCAGGACCATCACACTGGGAGCAGTGAAATGAAAATGCATGTAGGAAAATTCGAAGCCGTTCAAACTCTCGACGCTTTTGACTGGCGCCTCATTGAAACCAAAGACACCATCAGCGTCATCGGCCTGGGATATGTTGGAGCCGTTTCCCTCGCCTGCCTGAGCTCGCTTGGCCACAAGGTCATCGGCGCCGACATTGATGCCAAGAAAGTCGATTCCATCTCCTGGGGCCAGAGCCCGATCGTTGAAGACCAGCTCGGCGAGTTGCTGACCGCCGGTGTCAATGACGAGCTGCTGACCGCGACCACCGATGTTGCGCAAGCGGTTATGGACTCAGACGTAACGTTCGTCTCCGTTGGCACTCCGACCAGCGAAGACGGCGGCTGCGACACGCGCGCCATTAAAGCGGTTGCCCGGTCTATCGGCACTGCAATCGCGGCCAAGGACGAATTCCACGTCGTCGTTTTGCGCTGCTCCGTTCCTCCGGGAACGACACTCGAGATCATGACCCCGATCATCGAGGAAGTGTCCGGCAAGCGGGCCGGACAGGACTTCGGCGTATGTTTCAATCCGGAGTTCTTGCGGGAAGGTACGGCTGTTGCCGATTTCCATGCACCGCCAAAAACAGTCATCGGTGTTACGGATGAGCGCACCGCGAACATCTTGAAAAAGATCTATGCACCCGTTGACGACAACCCGATTGTCACCTCTGTCGATGTCGCCGAGCTGGTAAAATATGTCGACAATGTCTGGCATGCCACGAAGGTAAGCTTTGCCAATGAAGTTGGCCGCCTTTGCAAGCCGATGGGGATCGACAGTCACAAGGTCATGGACATCTTCGTCCAGGACACGAAGCTGAACTTGTCGCCTTACTACCTGAAACCTGGTTTTGCCTTTGGCGGCTCTTGCCTGCCGAAGGAAGTCCGCGCCGTTTCGCATCTTGCAGAACAGCTGAACGTCAACGTTCCGCTCATCGACTCGCTGATCCCGACCAACGACCAGCAAGTCGAAGAGGCAATCGAGATGGTTCGCAAGACCGGTGCCAAGAAAGCCGCCATCCTGGGCGTCGCGTTCAAGCCGGGCACGGACGACTTGCGCGAAAGCCCGGTTCTGGAAGTGATTGCGGCCCTGCGCGCTGAAGGCGTGGAGGTCACCGCTTACGACCCGGCCATCGTGCCTGGTCCGCATATCGCACAACAGTTTGAATATATGCAGCACGCTTCGCCGCATCTCAAAGCTGTTGTCGATGCCTTGCCCGACTTCCTGAAACAGACCCCGGAAGAGGCCATCGCGGACGCTGATGCAATCATCGTTTCGCAAAACGGTCCGGCCATTCGGAGTGTGATGAGATCCAAAAAGGAAGACGCGGCAGTGGTGGATTTGGTCCGCCTGCACGCTGAACCGCCGGCATGCTCCCGCTATGCGGGGATCGGCTGGTAGGACCATCCACTCCCGTCCGCCTCCTCCCGTGGCCCCATCACAAAACCGGAGGGGGCGGACACCTTTCAAATTGACCAAGCCCCCGCTTCGGTTTCCGGAGCGGGGGCTTTTTCGTCCACCGAGGCACTTGGATATCAAAGCCCAGTCTTTAAGCTAATTCGCGGCACTATCGGCGCGAGGCCCGCCGGCGAAAAAAGGCCAATTTGAACGCTGGTCTTGTAAGGTCGTCATTGCGCTTTAAGGTAGTGTTTAGAGGACTGTATCAAAGACAAGTCATTTGAAACGGGGCAGAAATTGGGAGATCAATCCGACGACGGTGACACGCCTGCCGCCTTGAAACAACGTATCGCGGCACTGGAGCATCGGCTGGGCACAGACGATCTGACTGGCCTTGCGACGAAACAATGGTTCTTCGACTATTTCGCTGAAAACGCGCGTGACGCCGACGCGCTCATGTTTATCGATCTAGACGACTTTAAGTCAGTGAACGACAACTATGGGCACGCCACAGGCGATCTGCTTTTGGTTCAAATAGCGTCCGCATTGAAAACAGCCGTTGGCGACAAGGGGAAGGTCGCAAGGGTATCCGGCGACGAATTTGTCGGCTTGTTTCACGGCATAGATGACCAGGGCCTCGAAGCCATAAGCACGGACGTCTTGACCGCGATCAGTAGGTGCCAAGTCCCCGTCGGAGAGCTCCTCGTTTCACGCCATGCATCAATCGGTCTTGCGAAAGTCAAACACGGCATGAAGCCGCGCAATGCCTTAATCGAGGCTGACAAGGCGCTGATGGAGGCAAAGCGAACGGGCAAGCAGAAAGCGGTTTTGCTCAAAGAGCGCGGTCTCCAATTGGCAACAGGCATGCCAAGCGTTGAGGAGGTGCATCTCGGGCTAAACAGGCGCGAAATCGGCTATTTCGTTCAGCCGATTTTCGACATAAGGCAAGCTGAGTTGTGGGGCTATGAAGCCCTCTTGCGATGGCGGCGGCCGAATGGCGAAATCGTTGGCCCGGCACAGTTTCTTGAAACGATGACAGAGGCTTACAACTATGGAGCCACACCGCCGCTGGAGGCAGCCCATGCAACTGCTGCCTGGGCGGCGTTGAAACAGCAAAAAAACATTGCCTTCAACATCTCCAGCGCCTTCCTGTCGAAAGTTGCCGATCAGAAACTTGATTGGGTTCAGACGATTGTTGGCGACGTTCCAACAGATCGTATCGTCTTTGAAATTGTGGAAACGGTTGTCGAACAAGACACCAGCGATGTCAGCCGGGTTGTCAGCCAGTTGCGCGACAAAGGAATCAAGGTCGCCCTGGATGACTTTGGCATCGGGCAGTCAACACTAAGCCGGCTGCAGACCGTACCGGTCGACTACGTCAAAATAGACAAGCACTTTCTGGCATCCGCAATTCAATCGCCGCGAGACAAAGATATCCTGTTTCGGATGATTGACCTCATCCGCGCCAGCGCGGCAAAACCGGTTGTAGAAGGCATTGAAACCGAGGAACAACTTGCCTTGGTTTTGGAAACGTCAGCCGATTACGGACAAGGGTTCTATCTCGGCCGCCCCAATCCGACCGATCATTGGGATGCCTCACCCCCGGAAATGCCCCGCCGCTGAAAAATTCGACCGGTTTGCAAAACTATGACTGGCCAAGCCTATCTATTCCCTGCAGCTTTTGGTCACACGTTTTTTGCACGGTAGAAACGTTTTTCTGAGGTCAGCGATCTTCATCTTGAGATTTGGTTTGACAGTGAACTAACTGCCCGGATCAGCCTCATGAAAGCTCTCTGTTATTTCCTTGATTTTCCCGGTATCCAGCATGTCCCGCAAAATACGCGTGACGTTTGGTACCAAATGGCTGTTTTTTGAATGTAGGTAATGGAAAAAATCGACCTGTCCCAAGGAACCGCCAACAGCTTCGATGCATCCACGATCCTCGCGTTTGGAATAGATGTCCAAGGCTATCTGAGGACCTACCACGGCGTCCAATCGATCCAGTTTGAGCATGCCGAAAAGCTCTTGAAATGTGTCTCCCAACCACACATCGTCATACACCTCAGTGTATTTCGATAGTAGCCGAGCGCCGTTTATCCGCCCCCAACGTTTTTGCTTGACGGAATTGGCATCTAACAAGTCGGGATTGCAGGAAAATATCCTGATGTCGATCTGCAGGATCGGCACGTCGATCCGTGTCAGAAACGGAAACTCCTGATCAAACAGTTTTGGCCCGGCAATGATGCCGTCTACCTCGTTGGAAGATGCAGTAAGAATATTTCGGGACCGAGCCATGGGCAGTTTGGTAATTGAAATGCCCAGCTGATCATACGCGCTTTCAACGATGCGCACGGCCAGCGCAACCGGTGCAGCATTCTGGGCCATGGAAAACGTCAATGTGTCCTGCGCTTGCGATGACGGCACAAGCCAGTGCGATAACCCCAGAACAAAGACCAACGTTTTTAGCCCTGCCGGCATCCACCTCTCCAAGTAACGCAGTATCCTAAACAGCAAAAAACATCATTCCAGTTACGACTTTCGCCTCCCGATCCGGGCCGCAATGAAACCGATAATCCGATCCGCAAACGTCAGCACAACGAAAACAGCCAGAAGCCCGACGAAGAAACGCATGTCGGTGAGTAGAGTTCCCCTGGCATAGGTGCGCGCACCGATGTTGGCGTAGATCCAGGCGTAATAAGCGGCAGCTGTCACAGCGCCGGTCAAAACCAGAGCAATCGCAATCGTTTGCACAGGAGGGCGTTTGGGTTGCCGGCTCATTTCAGGACCCTCGCCGTTGATAGATCAGCTTTGAAAACCAGAAGATCGTCCAGACGTTCGACATCGCCTTCCACCTCGATGTAAAGCGCAAGCAGATCCCGGATCTCGTCGCCCAAGAGAGTACCGTCCTTGTCTGCCATCAGGAAAAAATTGCGCCCCTCGACCGGACCGGAAGAGACAAAGACCGGCGGGATGCCTCCGGTGATGCAGAGATCAGCACAGGCCTTGTGGGCAAGCCCTTGTCCCGGCCGCATGGCACCGGCATAGCATTTGCCATCGCAGATCTCTCCGGCGAGTTTCCAGCGCCCAAGCGGCACAGCGTCGCTTGGCGCAAAGTTGCTCCCGCCGCCCTCCGTTGCCTCCACCTTACCAACCTGGATCATGGTGAGATCACCCCGATTGACAGGAACACCGCGCAAGGTGACCGGCGTCCCTGCATTCGCTTCCGCTTGACCGAATACGCCGCGTTTTCCCTGACCGGACAGCATATAGGTCCGCGGCCCGCTCTCCTCGTCGCCGGGCACCCGGAACACCGGATAGGGCCTCAACTCCAGCAGCCCGGCTTGTTCAAAACGGTTGCCCCATTGAAACCCGCCGCTGCCCGGGTCGTTCTGCGTTGAGGAAAGCGCAATAGCGGCCAGGCCCATGCCCCCTGCAAAACACAGAGAGAAAACCAGTGCGAACACGGCGAGCGGTTTTGGAACAGCATTGAGATAGCCAACGAAAAACGGCGCGTCCTTGGTTTGTTTCCAGCTCATGCGCCCTCTCCCAGTTTGACCGGTTCAACATGCGTTCCGGGCGGCAAGGCTTTCGGATCCAGAAGCACTGTCGATCCAATCAATTTCAGCCGGTAGGTCGAAATCTTCTCAGTAAACGGTTCCGGAGCCCGGCCGTCAGCGAGGTTGTACTGATATCCATGCCACGGGCAGGTAATGCAGCCCCACAGGACCTTTCCCTCTCCCAGTGGCCCGTTCTGGTGGGCGCAGGCATTTGTGATCGCGGACAGTTTGCCGTCATACTTGAAGATCGCGACACGCTCGTCGTCATCCAGCGTCACAACCTTGGCGCAATCCTCATCGATCTCGTCTACGTCGCCGGCAATGACCCAGCCCGCCTGCTCTAGCGAAGCCTTTGCCGTGGCTTCGCCGCGCTCGCGCGCTGCTTCCATCCGCCCGGTCGCAAAGTGGAGCCCGCAGACCAGCACAACACTCGCAGTGACCAGACTTGTCAGTATCGGATCCCCGGGGCCTTGCAGCGCGCCAAGCGCCACGTGCAGCACGACAAAGGCGTATGCGATATAAATTGACATGTGCAGTGCTTTCCAGAGCGGGGCTCCAAGAAAACTCAGCCAGAAATCATGGCTGGTGGCGGCAAGCACGAACAAGATCAGCAGCGCGCCAATGCCCAGCGCCTCAAAAGGAAAGCCAAGGACCTGGCCGTAACTGGTATTGGACGACAGCAACGCGACGTATTTGTCCGTTGGCGAGAAATTGAAATACCAACCGAGCACATAATTGGCATGGACAGCGGCAATCCCGGCCGTCATGACCCCGAAGTGCCGCCGATTGTATAAAAGCGGCAGGAAGCGCCGGTCGAGCCGGGCGAGCGGTCCGATACACAGGATAACGGTGAGCATCAAGAACGCGCAGCTGCCGAAGGCGCGCATGCGCAACGTTGCCCCGTCAATCGGTTTGGTCACATCCTCAAAGGCCGGGGCATAGCGGATAAAGACATAGAGATAGAGCGCGACCGCGATCAGCAGCACGCCGTCATAGACCAGCTTGTTCCGGTTCCAAAGGACGGGAGTGTACTGAACGCTCATTGGTTCCCCTCCCCGGTTGCCGCCGCATTTGCAGGCGCTTCAATCAGGATTGCCGGCCGGTCCGCAGGCGGGGTTTGCCGCAAGGCAAGGATGGTGAAAAAAGCCAGAGGCAGTGCGATCCCAAGCACCGTCCAGATCCGGGCGTGCGCGGTCCGGTGGGCCCGTTTCATGGTTTGCCCCCCTTTGTCCTTTCCAGAACAGCCCACCGATAGAGAACCAGCGGCCAGA
This sequence comes from Roseibium sp. MMSF_3247, assembly GCF_030733765.1. Classification (NCBI taxonomy): domain Bacteria; kingdom Pseudomonadati; phylum Pseudomonadota; class Alphaproteobacteria; order Hyphomicrobiales; family Stappiaceae; genus Roseibium; species Roseibium sp. MMSF_3247. Next base: position 804,578 of record NZ_JASHII010000002.1, on the reverse strand, counting down.
TGAGACAAATGCCGGGGATCAACAGCGGACGAAAGGCATAGGAGCCGTTGGCCGACGGCTCTATCCGGTCAATACCAATCACCAGGAACAAAGCCGCAACAATCCCGCCTGCATAAAGGTAGTAACGGCCCAGTTCTATCAGAAATGAAGCTGTCTCCAATTTTCTCCCCCTACACAAGTATCTAACGCTTGTTGGCGCCAGCTAATCAGCGCTTTCCCGGCCTTGAGCCGGGACCCCAAGCCGCCCCAAGCACTGAACCCTAGACCCCGGATCAAGTCCGGGGCGGCACAGCATGTGCCGGCAAGTCCATTACCCCACAGCATTCTATCCTTCCCAATAGCGCCGCACCTAATTCATCTCGCCTTACACAAGATCCGCGTCGGTCACGATTTCCACCAAGGACGGCCCGTCATGCGCAATCGCTTCGGCGATGGCGGCATGGAGCTCTGCGGCTTCCGTGACCCGGTGCCCATGTCCACCGCAGAGCCTTGCGAAGGCCGCGAAGGACGGGTTGGTGAGGCTCGTCTCCCAGACCGGCCATTCACCTGACCGTTGTTCTTTCGAGATCTTACCGAGTTCGGAGTTGTTGAGAAGGATGTGCGAGATGTTCATGCCGTATTTGACGGCCGTGGTGAACTCCATCGCGTATTGTCCGAAGCCACCGTCCCCGGAGATCGAGATGACCTTGCGGCCGTGATACTCTTCGAAATCCTGTGTGGCACACCAGGCGCCGAGCGCCGCCGGTAGACTGAACCCGATTGACCCGAGATACCCGGACATCAGGATGCGTTGGCCGCGTGGCTCGAAATAGCGGCCGAAGGAATAGGTGTTGTTGCCCACATCCACCGGTATGATCGCATCTTCCGGACACAGCTCCGTCAGCGCCTTGAAGACCGCTGCGGCGTGTATTCCATGTCCCTGGTCTTCGCTTAAGCGGGTTTCCTTCTCCTCCCGCCACATATGCCAACGCTCGAACAGCTCGGTAAGCTGGTGCGCGGCATGGGCGGACTTTTCGACCATTGGATGGACCGCATCACAGAAAGCCCCGATTTCACCCCAGACCGGCAGCGTCACCGGATGGAATTTGCCAAGCTGCATGCGTTCGTAATCGACTTGAATGATCGGCTTGTAGGGTGCGATACCCGTGTGATTGGCAAAGGACGAGCCCAGCGCCAGGATCAAGTCGGCCTCGTTCATGAGCCAACTGGCGATCGGGGTTCCGGAACGACCCAGCACTCCGGCGGCGTTCGGATGATTGTCCGGTATAAGCCCCTTGCCCTTGAAGGTGGTCATGATCGGCGCACCCAGATGTTCGGCCAGTGCGATGACCTTGTCCCGTGCGTTTATCGCGCCGTAGCCCATGATGATGACCGGCCGTTTGGCGTCCCCGATCATCTGCGCAGCCCGTTGAAGATCCTCGCGCGCCGGAACAACGGTAGAGCCTCCAACCCTTCCTTGTGGGCCGGATGCTGACTGATCGCTCGGCAGGGTTTGAACATCATCGGGGAAGATAAGGTGAGACACGTCTTGCTCGACAATTGCGGTCTTCAACGCAAGCGTCATCAGTTCTGCATGATTGGACGACGTCAGTACCGGTTGGGAGAACCGGGCCACGGCCTCAAAGGCTGATTTCAGGTCTATGTCCTGAAAGGCACCCGGCCCAAAGACCTGCGTCTGGACCTGTCCTGTTAATGCGAGCACAGGCGCACGATCCACCTTGGCGTCCCATAAGCCCGTCACAAGGTTCGTCGCGCCTGGTCCGGCGATTGTCAGACAGCCGGCGGGTTTACCCGTCAATTTGCCGTAGGCGGAGGCGGCAAACGCTGCAGCGCCTTCGTGCCTGATCCCAACATAGCCGAGCTTGCCCTTGTTCACCTGAAGCCGGATGGCCTCGGCAAGCCCAAGGTTTGAGTGACCGACCATCCCGAAAATACGTTTCACACCCCAATTGACCATGGTCTCTGCCATGACATCGGTCACGGTGCGTTCATGCTCAGGCTCTGGTTCCAGCCCAACGAAAATCTCGCCGTTTTCGACCTTGAGGGGATAAAGCTCCTGTCCGCTGTCTTCGTGGCCTCCCGGCGGCTTTCCGGTCAGCGGGTCAAAGTCCCATCCGTGCCAGGGACAGCGGATCCAGCACTTGCCATCCACTCCCTTCTCTATTGAGCCTTCTCCAAGGGGGCCACGCTGATGCGGACAGTGATTGTCCATCGCGGCCCACTGACCATCGAAGTGCGACAGGCAAATGGATGTGGTGCGCGCCGTAACCGTTTTGACGCGTCCTTCCGGTAAATCATTCACATGACCGACCTTGATCCAGTCGAGATTTTGAGCGTCCATGACTTCCTCCCTCAAAACTTATCGGCCCGGATCAGGCCACACCACCATAGGCAACACCGGACAGGTCTGCCATTTCCCGCTTCCAGGTTGTGAGATCGTGCTGGTTGAATTGGTTGATATGCGAATAGCCACAGGCGCGCGCCATTACCTGCATCAGCCCAACCGACGCTTCGAAGAAGTTGGCGAGCTGGCGGGCGGATTTCTCGATCACCAGACGGTTCACGAGATGCGGTTTTTGGGTCGCGATCCCGACGGGGCAATTGTTGGTGTAACAGGCGCGCATGGCGATGCAGCCGATCGCCTGCATCGCCGCGTTGGATACGGCAATCGCATCGGCGCCCAGGGCCATCGCCTTGACGAAGTCCGCCGGCTTCCGAAGGCCTCCGGTAATCACCAGCGAAACATCGCCCCGCCCAGACGTGTCGAGATGCCGGCGGGCTCGGGCGAGCGCGGGGATTGTCGGTACGGAAATGTTGTCCCGGAAAATGATCGGCGCAGCTCCAGTGCCCCCGCCGCGGCCGTCCAGGATGATATAATCAACCCCAACCTCCAGCGCCGAGTCGATGTCTTTTTCTATGTGCTGAGCAGACAGCTTGTAGCCAATCGGAATGCCGCCTGTGCGGCTGCGCACCTCATCGGCAAAGTCCCGGACCTGCTCACACTGCGTCCAGTCGGGAAAGCGCGGCGGGGAAATCGCCGATTCGCCCTCGTTCAGGCCTCGCACTTCGGCAATTTTGCCTTGCACTTTGGATCCCGGCAAATGGCCGCCGGTTCCGGTCTTGGCGCCCTGACCACCCTTGAAATGAAACGCCTGAACCTTGTTCAGCTTCTCCCAGTCGAACCCGAAGCGTCCTGAGGCCAGCTCATAGAAATAACGCGAGCAGGCTTCCTGCTCTTCCGGCAACATCCCGCCTTCTCCGGAACAGATACCGGTTCCGGCAAGTTCAGCCCCCCGCGCAAGCGCGATCTTCGCCGGTTCTGACAAGGCACCGAAACTCATATCCGAGACAAAAAGCGGGATCTTCAGGTGAAGCGGCTTTTGCGCATTCGGCCCGATGACAACATCGGTCCCCACCGGATCATCATCAAGCAACGGAAAACGCTGGAGCTGCGCAGTCAGGATCTGGATGTCGTCCCAATCTGGCAAGTCAACACGCGGCACCCCCATGGCATCCACCACGCCGTGGTGACCGGTCTTGGAAAGACCGTGTTTGGCATACCCCTGAATGAGTTTGGTATAAGGCTCTTCCTCAGTGCCGTGGGACGTGTCCGCATAAAGACCGAGGTAGTCATCGCGCTGGAAGGGTTGCGGGTTGTCTTTGGCCCAGGCCGCGATCTCCTCCGCATCCACCCGCACTTCGTCGTCTTCGACCCAGCTGCTGAATTTCTTCAGGACTTCCGAGTTGTTGTACTCAGAAACGCCTGTATCAATGCGGTAGTCCCAATAGTGAACGCCGCAAATAAGGTTATCTCCATCCACATAGCCGTCGGACATCAGCGCCCCACGGTGAAGACATCGCCCGTACATCACCGACACCGTTTCATCAAAGCGAACAACCACCAGATCGACATCTTCCACGAGAGCATATTGCGGATCTCGATCTGGCAACTCGCTCCACTTGGCGACGGCGTGTGCTTTCATTTTGTCTTCCCCAGCTAGTGGCACAGCGTTTGTTTTACTGGGCCTTGGCATTTTCTGATTGCTTCAAAACAGTCGGCAATTGATTGCGGACTGTCGTTCTTAAATCTCCTGTCTCCATGATCAGCATGTGCTGAAGGCGCGCCTTGAAAAATGGGCGTGCAATAGATGGTTTGCTTGCAGGATTAGGTCTGGAAAGCCCTGCAGTCTCAAATCATAAGCAGATGACAGTGCTGTGTGGCAATCGTGAAATACCGCAAGGGAAGATAATTGAGCTGCGAACGACGCCGCCGCTCAACTTGCCAAAAATACGCAATTCGCCCGATTGATCTGCGTCATTTTTCTGAGACGATGCATGTGTCAACTTTAATTGACACATATGAGAGGTGATCCCATGCGCATCCTGTTCGTTCATCCAAACTACCACTCTGGTGGCGCGGAAATCGCCGGGAGCTGGCCTCCGGCCTGGGTCGCCTACCTCTCGGGAAGTCTCAAAAAGGCAGGCTTTGACGACATACATTTCGTCGATGCCATGACCAATGACCTGTCTGACGACGAAATTGCTTCAGAGATCCGCCGGATCTCACCGGATGTCATTGGTGTTACTTCCATCACGCCGTCGATTTACGCAGCCGAACGGATATTGGAAATTGCGCGAGACGAGCATCCGCATGCGGTTCGGGTTCTCGGCGGTGTCCACGCCACCTTTATGTACAAGCAGGTCTTGAGCGAGGCGCCCTGGGTGGACGTCATTGTGCGCGGCGAAGGCGAAGAAATCGTCATTGAGCTGATGCGGGCAATCGACGAGGAGCGGTGGCCGGAAGACCGCAGAACGATCAAGGGCATTGCTTTCAAGGAAGACAACCAGATCGTTGCGACCCATGCGGCTGCCACCGTGAAGGATCTCGACGCGATCGAGCCGGACTGGAACATTCTGGAATGGAACAAATACACCTATGTTCCGCTCGGTACCCGCGTCGCCATCCCGAACTTTGCCCGGGGATGCCCGTTCACTTGCTCCTTTTGTTCGCAGTGGAAATTCTGGCGCGATTACCGGGTGCGCGATCCCAAAAAGGTTGTCGATGAAATCGAAAAGCTGGTCACCGAGCACAATGTCGGCTTTTTCATCCTTGCTGACGAAGAGCCCACCATCAACCGCAAGAAGTTCGTTGAATTCTGCAACGAGCTGATCGCACGCGGGCTGCCGGACAAAATCAAGTGGGGCATCAACACCCGTGTGACCGACATCATGCGCGACAAGGACCTCTTGCCGCTCTACCGCGAGGCCGGCCTGGTTCACGTGAGCCTTGGAACGGAAGCGGCGGCGCAGCTCAAACTCGACCAGTTCAACAAAGAAACCAAGGTCAACGATAACAAGGAAGCCATCCGGCTTCTGCGGGAGGCCGACATCTTCGTGGAAGCTCAGTTCATTGTCGGGCTCGACAATGAAACCGAGGAAACCCTGGAAGAAACATATCGGATGGCGTGGGATTGGCAGCCCGACCTTGCCAACTGGGCCATGTATACGCCTTGGCCGTTCACACCGCTCTTCCAGGAAATCCGGGATCAGGTCGAGGTGTTTGATTTTTCGAAATACAACTTCGTCACACCGATCATGAAGCCAGAGGCCATGACACGCGGCGAACTTTTGAACGGTGTCATGAAGAACTATCGGCGCTTCTACATGCAGAAGGCTCTGTTCCATTACCCGTGGCGCGGCACCGGCTTTCGCCGGCGCTATCTGCTGGGCTGCCTGAAAGCCTTCCTGAAGGCCGGTTTTGCACGCACCTTCTATGACCTTGGCAAGGCCGGTTACTGGGGCCCGCAATCCAAGGACAAGGTGCATTTCGACTTCGATGAGAACCGCACCTTGGCAGAAGCCCAAGTGGCGGACTGGGAATCGGCGGCCGATCGTGCCGCGCGGGCAGCCGAGCGCCGCGAAGCCCTGCGACTGCAGGGCAAGGAAAGGGCGGCAGAGCGAAAAAAAGCTTCAGCAGCGGCAGCGCTTGCTTGCGGTGGCAGCACGGAACAATTGGCGGAGAACGCCTGACATGGACCGGCAGAGCCTTCAGGCCGATGGCATGATCGGCCCGAATGCCTTGACCCAATTCCGCTCCCCTTTGGAAGAACAGGGTGGTCAGGACCTTTTCGAAACGCTCTTGCACGACGCCCGCATTGCGAGCCTTCCGGATATGAGCGGCCTGATCCCGGAGGGCCCCGTCGCGCGGTTTCACAAGACGGTGCGGGCCACCCTACCCGATCTTTCAGCGGAGATATCCAGGGCCGCCGGTGTTGGCACGGCCGATTATGTCATAAAACACCGGATCCCTGGTCTGGCGCAAACGCTTTTGAAAGTCCTTCCCGCAAGCCTCTCAAAACATCTCTTGGCAAACGCCATTTCAAAAAACGCCTGGACCTTTGCAGGCTCCGGCCAGTTCGAAGTCGCAAGACGCGCGCCCCTGATCTTTATCCTGAAAGACAATCCGCTAATCGCAGGGGAACACGCTGATCATCCAATTTGCCATTGGCATGTGGCTGTTTTCGAGAGGTTGTTCCAGGAACTGATCGGCCCGCATGTCCGTGTCACAGAGACGGAATGCGGAGCTTGCGGGGCGGATGCCTGCCGGTTTGAGTTCAATATCTAAGATTATGTAGTCCCGGACTGGATCTACCCGATCAGTTCGCAACTCCCGTGCCTTCAATCGCTGCAAACCTCACACGGGCATCCGGCGCAGACCGCTTGTCCGCGATTTCCAGAATGAGTTTCTTGCGCACAGCCGCTGCGAAGGTGTCGGCGCTGTCGGCCGTCACGACAAAGGATCCCGGACCACCGATGATCTCGGAAAAAAACCGGTCCTCCAGATTGTAAGACACCGGACGGCCGGAACAGTGACGGCACAGGACCGCAAGACCATTGATGACGATGCCGGAATTCACCACAGCGTCTCTTGCCTCGGTGATGCTTGGCCCATTCCAATTGTTGGCGCTGTCCGCCGACAAATCGATCACCCGCCGCAACCCCTTGTATTCGTTGGTGTCGATCAGCTCCTTGCCCTTTAGAAGAGCAGCGCCAATCGCGTTGCGGCCAAAGGCCTGACGGGGCGGTGCCATCAAACGCTCTGCAAAGAGCTGCGCCGACTGCGGTCCGTCGATCACCATCCAGTCGACCACGACGTCCTGGGAAAACATGTCCGCCCATTCGACATAGGTCACGGCGATTTTGCCATACGCGTTGTCCGCAATTGCGTTCAGGACCTGTGGATCGGTGATCGCTTCGGCATAGCCCCGGCGCTGGAACCTGATTTCCGCGTCATCAATTGAACCAGTGGCATCTGCCAGAAGCACGAGTTCCAGATCAAGTTCCTCGGATGAGGCCGCAGAAACAAGCAAGCCCTGCAACAAAACAGCAACGATCACAATCATTCGCATAGTCTGCTTCCTCCGCAACAACTCAGAAGATAGCTAGAGCCTGTTAGCGGATCAGAAAGGCCGGCTTACAACATTTGTGCAGGTCCCGATCTTGTGCCGTCCGGCGTATATTGGTCGTTCTCCCGCATCACGTATAAAACAATCTTTTTCTCAGCGCCTTAAAGCATCTGCAGGTTTCGATCTCAGAACCATCGGCAGAACAGTAAGAGAACGTTTACCCTTGCAGAACACAATGAGAACAGGTAAGATGTTCTCGATTTGTACTGAGCGATTCTCAGGCAAAACCAAACTCAGGGCGAGGAACCGCAGTATGCTGACGCGCAAGCAGTACGAACTGCTCATGTTCATTCACGAAAGACTAAAGGAAACGGGCGTTCCGCCGTCTTTCGACGAAATGAAAGATGCTCTGGATCTCCGCTCCAAATCCGGCATTCACCGACTGATCACCGCCCTGGAAGAGCGCGGTTTCATACGCCGGCTTCCCAACAGAGCCCGCGCCATGGAAGTGGTCCGCTTGCCGGATTCGATCGCGCCGGGCCTGGGTGCGCCGCGACCAAGAGGCAGTTTCTCACCAGAGGTGATTGAAGGATCACTCGGCAAACCGGCGCCAGCCTCTGCGCCCGCGCCAGAACCTGTCGCAGCATCGACGGAAATCCCGGTCATGGGTCGGATTGCGGCCGGTGTTCCGATCGAGGCAATCCAGACCCACAGCCACTCGATCAGCGTTCCGCCAGAGCTTTTAGGCAAAGGCGAGCATTACGCTCTGGAAGTGCGCGGGGATTCAATGATTGAAGCCGGGATTTTGGACGGCGACACCGTCCTGATCCGCCGAACGGAAAGCGCCGATAGTGGCGACATCGTTGTGGCCCTTGTGGACGATGAGGAAGCGACACTCAAACGCCTGCGCAAAAAAGGCGCATCGATCGCGCTTGAGGCTGCCAACCCCGCCTACGAGACACGTATTTTCGGACCGGGCCGTGTCCGTGTGCAAGGGAAACTCGTTTCCCTGTTCCGCCGGTACTGAAGCTTCGAGACCGGCAGGCATTTTCGAGAGTTTCCCGCCACTGCGGGTTTGTAGGTACTACCATCAGTTCTAGTCAGCAGATGCGCGCAAGCTTGCGCGTGTAACTTTGCCTTGCTTGTGCCACGGCCGCGGAGGCGTTGGCTTGGCGTATTTGACTGAATTTATTTGCGTTTGGCAAACAACAGCGCTGGGAGTTTTTGCCGCTGCGCGAGTGGTTTGCGGCGGCATTATTGGGGCTGGGGCAACATTCTTTCTTTGAACCGCAGCCTCTACTCTCTGCCCGTTTTCGATCATCTGGTCCTTTGTTGGAGTGCGTGTTCGACAGACCTGGCCCAACCAAATAGAAATGGCACCGCGCGCCACTCTGATGTCCTGGTCGAAAACGACTGCGGAGCATGCTTCTGGCGCGATCATATCGGTCACGATCATATCTGCCTTTTGACAGTCATAAAAAAGGGCATTCCGGGTCTTCGGTAGGGCGATGGTGACCGGAATCTGCTCCTCACCAACTTCTGCCCTTGCTGCAAACGTCTGGACCACACAGCCCGCAGGGTCGCAAGCGCGCTGATCGGATTTCATCTTGCGCGATTTAATCGCCTCTTCTGACACTCCTTCCGCTTCAAACCAAGTCTCTACAGCAAAAGAACTTCTGGCGCTGGATAACGCTAACTTGCCCTCGATATCCCGGGCAGCCAATTGAGCCCCTTTTGCCGGAATGTAAATATCTGGCGGACGCGATATTATCGCGAGAGCGATTCCGGCAGGTGCGAGACCCAAACCGATCATCCGGAAACGGCCCGGGGCGAGCAGCAAGCCAAAGAAACCGGCCAATAAAACAGCGGCAGACAGGCCGGTCAGACTTCCCATTCGGCCAAAGTCAGGCGCAATCTGTTCTGTGAACTCCGCTATCTGGATCAGCGCCGCCAGACCGGCGCTCATGATCTTGAGCGGGATTGCCGCCAAACCGAACGGCATCAGGACCAGTGCCACCACGCCCATTGGCATCACGATGATAGAAAAAACCGGCATGCCCAGCATGTTGCCGACCAGTCCGAAGGGCGCGATCCGGGAAAAGTGGTACCCACCGACAATGCCGGTAGCGATCCCGGCGACGAGAGCCGTCACGAACAAACCGGTGGCCCATTTTAGTGCGCCGGACAAGAACCAAGAGAGCCCGCTTGTTGATGAGACAAGAAACCTGCTTCTCTTTTGATGCGACCGCCAAAGATCATAAACGGCGACCAGTGCGATCACGGCCGCAAACGACATCTGAAAACCTGGATAAAACAGGCGCTCCGGCGCGAGTAGAAGCAAGAACAGTCCGGCGATTGCGACCGATCGCAGCGTCAAACCCCGGCGTCCGGTCATGATCCCCAAAAAAACCAACGCAATCATAATGAAGGATCTTTGCGTGGCGACTGAAGCCCCGGACAGGAGAAGATAAAAAACTGCCGCGACAAGGGCGAGAACGGCTGAAACCTTGTGGATCGGCCAGCGCAGCGCAAGGCCCGGGATAAGTGCTAGGGCGCCAAGACATACAGCATAAGCACCGCCTGCAAAGAGCGCCATATGCAGGCCTGAAATTGCCAGAATGTGTGCCAGGCCCGCGGCCCGAAGGCTCTCTTCGGTCTTTTCATCAATACCGCTGCGATCGCCCACCAAGAGTGCAACCGCAAGGGCTGTTTCCGGGCCTTCCGGCAAAAGTGCTGAAATCCGCTCTGCCAAGCGCTGGCGGAGTTCATTCACCTTGCGAACGAGCAGAAGGACTTGAGACGCCGCAGGCCCTTGCACGATCTCTGGCGCGCCGTAACTGAAGCCGCTTGCACCTATGCCGTCAAAATAGGCGCGGAAGGAAAAGTCATATCCGCCGGGCACCACAGGACCCATAGGCGGAAACAACCGGGCCCGGACTTTGATCGAGTTGCCGGGTGCAATGCGCGCATCGGCCGGAATGCGCAGCCGGACCCGGTTTGCAAACCGCCCAACAGTATTTTCTCTGGCATCAACTTCTCTGACGCGGAGCACAAGCCGCTTGCCAGACCGGGTTTCCTGCACCTTCAAGACGTCACCGCGCAACAGAACAGTCATCGGCTCCGCCAGCCGGGGTGCGCCCACTGCAGCTGTTCGGAGTGTTGCAATGCTGAGCCCTGCAAAAAGGGCGAGCAAAAGGATCAAAATTCGCGGCAGACCGGTTCGGATAGCGTGGGAGCCAGCGAAACCACCTGATAAAACGAATAACACGCCAAGCACGAGCCAACTCGGCTCTTCAGGCAACAAGCTGTAGAAAAAAATACCGGCGCTGAAGGAAAATCCGGTCCACAAAAGACCCTGCTTTTGCCAAAACTGCTCCCAATCGTCCGCCGTTCCTGCCCAACCGGCGTACTGATCAGTTGGCGGGTCTTTCCGTTCTCTCCGGGTTCTCAGAAACGCGATCCAGGGCGACGCCTCGGTGGGCCGATGCCTGCTATCCGTGTTTGACGATATAACTGAAGCGTCACTGACAGGAGCGCCGGGGCCAGCCCGGTTGTCATCATCGGCGTCTGGTTTCGCCTCCCGTGCCACCCGCGCTCCTTCTGCCGGGTTTAACGATCGCAGCAAAGCCTATTTTGCCTCAGGCTTGCCTATGCTAAGACCGCGCCACTATCCGTCAGGCGCAGATCCGCGCCTCATTCTGACAGAGACTTTCAAAAAGTACCATGGAACAAGATATCGTCACGCGTTTCGCCCCATCCCCGACCGGATTTCTCCATATTGGCGGCGCCCGCACCGCCCTCTTCAACTGGCTCTTCGCCAAGCATCACGGCGGCAAAATGCTGCTGCGCATTGAAGACACAGACCGGGCCCGCTCCACACAGGAAGCGGTCGATGCGCTGATGGATGGCCTTTCGTGGCTTGGCCTAGACTGGGACGGGGATCCTATCTCCCAGTTCTCCCGGGTCGACCGGCACAAGGAAGTTGTTGACCAGATGCTGGAAAACGGCACGGCCTACCGCTGTTATTCGACCCCGGAAGAGGTCGATGCCATGCGCGAAAAGGCCCGCGCAGAAGGACGCCCGCCGCGCTATGACGGCACTTGGCGCGACAAGGATGCGTCCGAAGCGCCCGAAGGTATTGATCCGGTCATCCGGCTGAAAGCTCCGCAAAACGGCGAAACGGTCGTGGACGACATGGTTCAAGGCCGTGTGGTGATCCCGAACAAGGATCTTGATGACTTTGTTCTCCTGCGATCTGACGGCACGCCGACTTACATGCTGGCCGTGGTTGTCGATGATCACGACATGGGCATCACGCATATCATCCGCGGTGTCGACCATCTGACCAACGCCGCCCGTCAGACGCTGATTTTCAATGCCAACGGCTGGGACGTGCCGAAAATGGCGCATATCCCGCTGATCCACGGGCCGGACGGTGCCAAACTTTCCAAACGCCACGGCGCGACCGGCGCAGAGGCCTATCGGGCCCTTGGCTATCTGCCGCAAGCCATGCGCAACTACCTCGCGCGCCTCGGCTGGAGCCATGGTGATGAAGAGATCATGTCGCTTGAGGACATGATCAAATGGTTCGGCATGGATGCCGTTGGTCAGTCAGCAGCGCGCTTCGATTTCAAGAAGCTGGAAAATCTCAATGGCCATTACATGCGCGCAACAGACGACGCTGAGCTGCTGGAGCATTGGAAGGTTTATCTTGCCCATGCGGATAATGGGGCAGCGGTTTTGGAATGGATGTCGGACGCGGCCAATGCCCAAACGGCTTTGACCGCCCTTCCCGGCCTGAAGGAACGCGCAAAGACACTTGTCGAGTTGACCGACAGCGCCTCCTACCTGTGGCGCCAGCGCCCGCTCGAAAATGACGAGAAAGCGATCAAGATCCTCACAGACGACGCCCGGGCGATTCTGGGCGATCTGAACGGCGTGCTTTCTGGCGTTGCTGACTGGCAAGCGGAACCGCTGGAGGCGGCTGTCAAAGCCTATGCGGAAGACAAGGATCTGAAACTCGGCAAAGTCGCCCAGCCACTGCGTGCAGCGCTCACCGGCCGGGGCACCTCCCCTGGCATTTATGACGTGCTGGTTGCACTCGGCCGCGACGAATCCCTCGCCCGGATTGCCGATCAGGCTGCCTGACGTAAGGGAGCGCAAAGGACCGGCGCGTTTTGCTGCAGCGCGCCGGAACATTGGCAAACATCAACATGTCGGCCTTTGACCAAAGCGTTATACGCTGCTGCTTGCGGCAGTGCGGCAAATGGGCTAGGCAAGACGCGACCATTCCTCCAGCACAGTCTGGCCGCCTCATTTGGGTCTTGCATCCAAGGCCCGTGGCTCGGCAGTGCAAGGGTAACAAATAGGGGGTTTTCTGAATGGCCGACAACAACGCCAAGCTCAACGTCAGTGGCAACGACCACGATTTCGACGTCCTTGACGGATCCATCGGACCGTCGGTTGTGAACATCTCGTCCCTTTACAAGGACACGGGCATGTTCACCTACGACCCGGGCTTTACCTCAACCGCATCGTGCGAATCCAAAATCACCTACATCGATGGTGACGAAGGCACGCTGCTGTATCGCGGGTATCCGATCGAACAGCTCGCCGACCATGGTGACTTCCTGGAATCCTGCTATCTGCTGCTTTACGGCGAACTGCCGACCAAGGCGCAGAAAGACGATTTCGTCACCCGTGTGACCTATCACACGATGATCCACGAACAGATGAACCGGTTCTATTCCGGTTTCCGCCGCGACGCCCACCCGATGGCGATCCTCTGCGGCACCGTTGGCGCCCTGTCAGCGTTCTACCATGACAGCACCGACATCTCCGATCCGCATCAGCGGATGGTCGCGTCCCTGCGCATGATCGCAAAACTGCCGACCATGGCTGCAATGGCCTATAAGTACCACGTTGGTCAGCCGTTCGTTTATCCGCGCAACGACCTCGGTTACGCGGCGAACTTCCTGCACATGTGCTTTGCCGTTCCGTGTGAAGAATACAAGGTGAACCCGGTTCTGGCGCGCGCAATGGACCGCATCTTCATACTGCACGCGGACCACGAGCAGAACGCCTCCACATCGACCGTGCGTCTTGCCGGTTCTTCCGGTGCGAACCCGTTCGCATGTATTGCAGCTGGTATTGCCTGTCTCTGGGGCCCGGCACACGGCGGTGCCAACGAAGCCGCGCTCAACATGCTGTCCGAAATCGGCTCCGTCGACCGCATTCCGGAGTTTGTTGCCCGCGCGAAGGACAAGAACGATCCGTTCCGTCTCATGGGCTTCGGTCACCGGGTCTACAAGAACTACGATCCGCGCGCCAAGATCATGCAGAAAACCTGCCACGAGGTGCTCGGCGAACTCGGCATCAAGGACGACCCGCTCCTCGACATTGCGATGGAGTTGGAAAAAATCGCCCTCAACGATCCGTATTTCGTCGAGAAGAAGCTCTATCCGAACATCGACTTCTACTCCGGCATCACGCTGCGTGCGCTCGGTTTCCCGACAACCATGTTCACAGTGCTGTTCGCGCTTGCGCGGACCGTCGGCTGGATCGCCCAGTGGAAGGAAATGGTGGAAGATCCGTCTCAGCGTATCGGCCGCCCGCGCCAGCTCTACACAGGTGCTACCAAGCGCGACTACGTGCCGATCGATCAGCGCCGCTGATTGGTTGACGAAATGACCAGACCAAAGCCCCGGATCGCAGATCCGGGGCTTTTTTGTTTCTGGGGGGAAATGCCGCCTACCAAAAAATATCTGGTTCTCGCATCACCGGTCTCATCTACCTAAAAGCACTTACGCAGTCGCCACAGCTTGTACGTGCAAGACCCACATGTTGTAATTTTCTGGGATGGAGGAGCATCAATGCATGACCAACGTCACAAGTCGAAAAGACTGCAATCGCCGCACGAAGACGTGCTGGTCAATGATCTAATCCCGCGCGTCGCCCAGGAGCTGCACAAACGCTTTGCGGCCAGGCTTTCCGAAAAACCGGAGCCCTTGAGTAACTCCAAATCGCGATTTGAAGATGTACCGCGCCTCCGAAGTGATCGGGCACGCCGCCGCCTTCCGGTCCATACCCAGTTCACAAGCCCTTGCGACACCTGCGAACGGTATCAGCGTGCTCCGCTGCCGTTCAACTTGCATCACGGGACCGCCGCGCCGCCGACAGGCATTCGCTAGGCCTTCTACCGGCCAGCTTGAGACCCGGCGGCAACACTCTTTCGATGTCAGGGCGCCAGCAATGGGCTGACAAACCCTTCAGGTTTGACGGCAAGGACCGGACATTGAAGGCTATTGACGATGTTCTCAGCCGTGTTGCCAATGAAAACGCCGCTGAGCCCGGTCCGCGCGACTGTTCCCATAACCACGAGATCCGCGTTTTGAATGTTGCTCTGAATTTCTATCACGCGTTCTACTGCGCCGCGGGCAAGAATTGGCTGTAATACCACGTTCGAACTCGCCAATCGCTCACGCATTGTTTCAAGCAACCGGTGCATTGCTTCTTCGCGGATTTTCAACGTCTCCCGCACATAGTCATTGGCTGCCTTGCGCGCATCCCCGGTGTCGGAAAAAGCCCAGACCATGCCCTCGCCTACCGCGTCCCAGGCATGAAGTATGATGATTTCTGACCCGGGCGCATATGCAACACGCGCCGCAGCTTCGACAACGCGCTGGTTCAGTATGTCCAGAGTGTCCGGTTCCGCCGCATCCCAGTTGTCCAAATCCACCGCCGCAATGACCCGGCGCGGCGACGGCTCAGCGGTTGCGGACTGCAGCCAGACCGGACAGGGACATTTTCGCAAAAGATGCTGGTCGTTGCTTGCATGCAGGAAACCACTGACGCCGGTCAACGGCTCGGCTGCTTTCACCACAAAATCGCAGCCCGTTTCAGAAACATGCCTGATGATGTTCAGATAAGCTTTTCCGACAACTACTTGAGGTTCGATCGCTTGATCCGGCAGAACCCTTTTGAGGTTCACAATCGCAGCCCTTTGCGCACGGGTCACCATCTCTTCAATGATCGCGTCTTTGTCGCGTCCGGCCAGCCGGGCGATAATTGCGATGTCCTGCGGTGGCTCCACGCAAGCGATCACCTCTAACCCGGCCTCATACGCTTTTGCCAACTCGGCTGCACTCTTGAGTGCTATTTGCGTATCGGTGTCATCGATTACGGCGAGTACTTTTTTTGGACGTCCGAGCTCCCCAATCATGCCGGCAGCTCCTTTTGACCTTCAGGATCTTGCAGACCGGGCAAAGAGGGAGCCGCACGCCCGGCTATCATGTTTGCGGCGGCATAAGCTGCGTCACGGTACGGCATCATGACGATATCAGCGTTTATCCTTGAGAGAGCCTCAGCGGTGACCTCGCGGTGTGCGGCAACCGCAACACGTCCCTCAAACCCAAGATCACGGGCAGCTTTCAGCAAAGCAAAGCGCGGGTCATCATGTGTCACACCGGTGTCGTGTTCCGGAACAGCCATCACGAGCCATTCCGCATTGCCAAGTGGAAGATGAGCAAGAAACTCCGGATCCGTGGCGTCTCCAAACAACACGTCATAGCCAAGCGCCCGGGCATTCCTGACAGCACCTGGACTGAAATCCACCCCCAGGATCCGTTTGCCATCCTCTTTCAAAGCGTTGGCAATCCCGAGGCCATACCGTCCGAGGCCAAACAGGATCACGTCATAAGACTTTGCAGACATGCTGCTGCCCTCGGGTTCGGCAGCCGTGTTGCGCCGTTCGAAAACCCCAAGGAACGGTTCCAGCGCGGCATAGAGCTGATGCGAGAACGTGATCATGTAGGTCGATGCTGCGATTGTGACCAACCCGACAAGTGTCACCAGACCAAGCGCGCGCTCATCCACGTGGCCTATCGTCAAACCCATTGCCATGAAGATCAGAGAAAACTCGCTGATTTGGGCAACGGTCAAGCCGGCAAGAAACCCGGTTCGCTTGCGGTATCCCATGGCCCCCATGATCGCTAAAACAATCAAAGGGTTGCCAATCAGAACGAACAAGGAGAGCACGATGGCAGGTCCCACACTCGCGCCTAGGACCGACAGGTCCAGCGATGCACCGAGCGCGATGAAAAAGAACAGCAACAAGAAGTCACGAAGGCTAGCAAGACGCGCTGAAATTGCCTCGCGAAAGGGGGTCGATGCCAGTGACACACCGGCCAGCAAACCGCCCAGCTCCTTGCCAAATCCAAGGTAATGGCCAACGGCTGCGAGCAATGCTGCCCAGCCTATGGCAAACGACACCAGCAACTCCGGCGCAGTGGACAATTTTTCGACCAGCGGATTGGCTACAAAGCGGATGAAGAACGCAACGAACGCCAGCGTCGCCAATCCATAGCCGAAGACCCGCAAAACATCGGCAAAGGCGCTGTCGCTGCCGCTCGCACTGCCGACACCAATCGCGGAAAGCGTGATCATGGCAACAACGACAACGACATCCTGAACGATCAGGAAACCAAGGGCGATCCGGCCGTGCAGCGCATCGATCTCACGCTTGTCCGACAAAAGCTTCACAATGATGATTGTTGACGAAAAGGTCAGCGCGATGGCGACATAGATCGCGGTGGTTGGTGTCATGCCAAGCGCAAGCGCGATCAGGAAGCCGAAGACGGTCGTAAACAGCACCTGCCCCAGTCCGGTCACCAGTGCGACCGGGCCGAGGGTTCGGACAAGATTGTAGTCAAGTTTCAGTCCGACGAGAAACAAGAGGACCGCAATTCCAAGCTCCGCCAGCAGATCGATCTGGGCGTCTGACTGCGCTATTCCCAGGACCGAAGGACCGGCAAGGATGCCAACGGCGATAAAGCTAACGATCAGGGGCTGCCGCAGCAACAGACCAACAAAACCGACACTTGCTGCAAGAACGAGCAGAGCTGCGATCTCGTAAAAGATATAGCCCTCAATCGCCGCTGCCATGATTGAAATCCTCTCTGTTAGCCACCGGTTACAACGTCATCACAATGCGGCCGTCAATTTTGCCCTGCTCCATCCGGCCAAAGATGTCGTTGATGTTGTTGATCGACTCTGTGGCGTAGTGCGACGCAACTTTTCCCTCTGCGGCAAATGCCAAGCTCTCAGCGAGATCCGCCCGTGTTCCAACGATCGAGCCCCGGATGGTTTTCCGGTTGAGAACAACGTCAAAGATGTTCAGCGGGAAATCACCGGGCGGCAGACCGACAAGACTCATGGTCCCGCCGGGAGCCAGCATGCCGACCGCTTGAGAAAAAGCTGAATTCGAGACGGCGGTTACCAAAACGCCGTCTGCGCCGCCCAATCGGGTCAGCTCAGCCACTGGGTCTTGCGTCTTGGCATTGATCGTGACTTCGGCGCCCAAATCGGACGCGAGCTTCAGCTTGTCATCAGCCACGTCCACGGCGATGACATGCAGACCCATTGCCTTGGCGTACTGCACCGCGAGGTGCCCCAATCCACCGACACCGGATATCACGACACTTTTTCCCGGGCGGAGCTCACATTCCTTCAGGCCTTTATAGACAGTGACGCCCGCACACAGGATAGGCGCGGCCGGCGCGAAGTCTACCCCGTCCGGAATATGCCCGACATAGACCGGATCAGCCTCGACATACTCGGCAAACCCGCCATTGACGGTGTATCCGGTGTATTGCGGATCGGTCCGGCAAAGGGTTTCCCATCCGGTTATGCATGAGCTGCAGTGGCCGCAAGCATGATGAAGCCAGGGCACCCCAACACGGTCACCCTCCTTCACAGACGTCACACCGCGTCCGACCTCGGCAACGTAGCCGACACCTTCATGGCCCGGGATGAAAGGCGGTTCAGGCTTGACAGGCCAATCGCCTTTGGCGGCATGGAGATCGGTATGGCACACACCGCTGGCTTCGATCTTGACCACGATGTGGCCTTCTCGAGCGCCTGGTTTTTCGACCTCTCTGATTTCCAGTGGCTTGCCAAATCCCGTGACCACTGCAGCTTTCATTTTGGGCATTGCTTGTCCTCGTGATTTTGAGTGGAAGTTTTTGCGTGCCTTCGGTGCACAAGCTCTCAAATGCGTGTGCCTTCGGTTCGCGCGTTTTGTTTGTTCGTATGACTGTTTGCGCCAATTAATCAGCGGGCAATTTTCGGCGTTCGCCGATTAAACAGACTGTGCAGCAGTAACTAAAAGCATGGGCCGACTGGCTTATTTCCAACTGGGAGCTCTGGTCGCGTGTTCGTTCACAAAGGCCTCCAGGTCTTTGACCGCCACGCGAAACTCCCGGCCGAGCTTTACGGCCCGCAGTTCCTCTTGATGGATCCAGGTCCGTACCGTTGGTTCCCCCACCTTCAGGAGTTCAGCGATTTCATGCGTTGTCAGAAAAGGTTTGCTCAGCATCTTCAGCTCCGATGTGTGCTCACCGTATCTGCGGGCAGCTCAACAGCCATTGATCCTCGTCAAACACTCTCAACTATTTTCAAAAACGCTCAAACGACATCAGGTCGGCTCACATGCCAAGAGAAAAGATCAATTGGCAGGCCAGTAGATGGCATGCAGCCCGGCTCAAACATTAAATTCTTTTAATTGGTAACGTGATTGTCGACTTCCCATCTCCAGGTTGTCTTTGGATGAACTTGCCATTTCCTGGAGGAGAGAAGTATGTTGAGACCTGCCGCTTTTGCAATTGCTGCCGCGCTCGCAGCGACCGCCGTGTCCGCCACCGCGGCGACACAGTCCTCTGCTGAACTGACGGAGAAGGAGGTCACTGCCCTGAAAACCGCCTGGGGCGAAGGCATCGTCAACATCGGCAAGGTGCATTCGGACGGTGGAGACTATAGAGCGGCGGCAACAAACCATATCGAGCAGTTTTATGCTTACGGCGACCGCCCTGTCCTTTTTAAACCAACGCTCGCCAGTGAAGATCAGTTCCGGGGAGACTTTGACGCGGCCCTCTCCTACTTTGTGGGCGGCGATATCTCCGAGGACAATGGCTTTGCGATCGCGCCTTATAGCAATGTCCGCTGGGAACCGGAGGGCATGGTGATCAGCGGCGAAACCGCCATGACCATGGGCAACTACTACTTCATGACCACTGACGGCACAGAAGTGAAGGTTGAATACACCTTTGGTGTTGAGCGGATGGAAGATGGCGATCTGAAGATCGTGCTGCACCACTCATCTGTTCCTTTTTCGCCGAGCTGAGAGCTGCAAAGGACCCTGTAACTCTTTGGGAGGCGTTGGCAGTACGCCACAGCCTCCCAACGTGTTTTCCAACCCATGCCTCCCACTGTTCGGCTTGATCAAGATGAACTCAAACGGGGCCACGATACCGGAACAAACCCGGACAAATTTCATATCTTTTGGAATGAATGACGGCGGGAAGCGTCATCCATTTGAAATCAAAATTTGCATAGATCCGATGGGTACGGGCGTTTCAATCGAAGCGATGAAACGGTCGTTCAGATCATCGCTTTGACAGCTAAATAGTTGCAGCTATAGTCAATGCGACCCTGGCGGGTGCCAACCAAAAATTCTTAGCCAAGACCGAGAACGGTCGCTAGCCTGGAGGAGCCTTCAATGGCCAACATCGACACCAAAGATTTGTCGTTCGATGAATTTGACGAGGTCGTAAATCCCCGTCCCGAAGAGAATGATTTTGACCGTATCGTTGAATCGGCCATCAGCCGCCGCGGCTTTCTGGGCGGCGTTTTGGCATTTGGCAGCTTTACCGCCCTTGGCACGAGCCTGGTACCGACCGGTGCAAAAGCCTCGGATGGCCGCTTTGCCTTTACCCAGATCCCGACTTCGACAGCGGATGCAGTGATTGTTCCGGAAGGCTACAAGTCGGAAATCCTGGTGCAATGGGGCGATCCATTGTGGTCCGATGTTCCCGAGTTTGATGATGCGACCCGCGGCACGGCGGATAGCCAGGCCCGCGCGTTCGGCGACAATACGGACGGCATGGACGTGTTCTCCCATGACGGCAAGACGCTTCTCGTCGTGAACAACGAATACACCAACCGCGACATCATCGCGCTGAGCGCTGAAGACAAGCGCATCATGGCCGAAGACGACATTGCCAAAGGCATGATGGCCCACGGCATTTCAGTTGTTGAAATCGCCAATGACGGTGGCGCCTGGAAAATCGTCAAGGACAGCCCGTACAACCGCCGGATCACGCCGCAAAGCGAGATGGAGCTGACCGGACCGGCCGCAGGCCATGACTTGATGAAGACCGAAGCCGATCCAACCGGCACCAAGTCTCTTGGGACCTGGAACAACTGCGGCAACGGCGTCACCCCATGGGGCACGTACCTGACCTGTGAAGAAAACTTCAACGGCTATTTTTCCGCTCCGGAAAATCCGGACCACGAAGTAACTCCGGAACTTGCTCGGTATGGCGTGTCTGCAACGGACTGGGGCTACAACTGGGCTGTAATTGAAGATCGTTATGATGTCTCCAAACATCCGAACGAGCCGAACCGCGCCGGTTATGTTGTCGAGATCGATCCGACCGACCCGACCTCCACACCGAAAAAACGAACCGCCCTTGGTCGTTTCAAACACGAAAACGCCGAAGCCGTGGTCAACAATGACGGCCGCATTGTCGTATATATGGGCGATGATGAGCGCGGTGAATTCGTCTACCGCTACGTTTCCAACGGTGTTTACGCACCGGGTGCTCCGACTGACGCACTGTTGGACGACGGCATTCTTTATGTTGCGAAGTTCAGCGACAACGGCACCGGCGCATGGGTGGCCCTGACCCCGGAAACAACCGGCATGGATCAGGCTGAAATCCATATCCATACCCGCCAGGCAGGATCCAAAGTCGGCGCAACCACCATGGACCGTCCGGAGTGGATCTCGGCCAATCCAAAGGCACCGGAAGTCTACTGCTGCCTGACCAACAACAAGAACCGTGGGGTCAAGCCGAATGCCGGCGGCGACGACACATCCGTCAACGGTCCGAACCCGCGCGAGAAGAACAACTACGGGCAGATCGTGCGCTGGCGCCCGGATGGCGGCGACCATACGGCTCCGGGTTTCACCTGGGATCTTTATGTTCTTGCGGGCAACCCAACCGTTCATTCCGATGCCTATGCCGGCTCCGCGAACGTCAACGAAGAGAACATGTTCAACTCGCCGGACGGCCTGGCTTTCGACTCCAACGGCCTGGTCTGGATCCAGACGGACGGCAACTACAAGAACGAAGGCGACTTTGCCGGTCAAGGCAACAATCAGATGCTTGCCGGCGACCCGGTTACCGGTGAAATCCGCCGCTTCATGGTTGGTCCGAACGAGTGTGAAATCACCGGTCTGACCTGGAGCCCGGATCGCCGGACCATGTTTGTCGGCATCCAGCACCCGGGCGAGCGCGGCAACAGCCACTGGCCAGCTGGCGGCACATCTGTTCCGCGGTCCGCGATCATCGCAGTGAGCCGGGAAGATGGTGGCCTCGTCGGCTGACACCGTTTCCCTAGAGCAAAACAAAAGGGCGCCAAGCGGCGCCCTTTTTCATTTCGGTCTTGTGTGCTTATCCGAGCTGTGCGAGCACTTTTTCTGCAACAGCCTCAGAACTTGCCGGGTTCTGGCCGGTGATCAAATTGCCGTCTTCGACCGCAAATGAAGACCAGCTGGCCACGCTTTCATATACCCCGCCCTTTGCCTTCAACTCATCTTCAAGAAGGAATGGAACCACATTTGTCAGGCCAACGGCGTCTTCCTCGGCATTTGTGAACCCGGCAACCTTTCGGCCGTTCACAAGCGGTGCTCCGTCTGGTGTTTTGGCATTGAGAAGCACTGCGGGTGCGTGACAGACCGCGCCAACGGGTTTGCCGGCGTTGAAGAAGGTCTCGATCAGACCAATGGACGTCGTGTAATTGGTTAGATCCCACAAAGGGCCATGGCCGCCCGGGTAAAAGATCGCGTCATAGTCCGCAGCGTTTACGTCATCCAGTTTCAGGGTGTTTGCCAAAGCCTTCTGGGTTTCCGGGTCGGCATCAAACCGGCGGGTTGCGTCGGTTGCCGCAGACGGATCGGAACTCTTTGGATCGATCGGCGGCTGACCGCCCTCCGGCGAAGCAAGCGTGATATCCGCACCAGCATCTTTAAAGGCATAGTAAGGGGCGGCAAATTCTTCGACCCAGAAGCCGGTTTTCTGACCAGTGTCGCCAAGATCTTCATGGCTGGTCAGAACAATCAGAACTTTTTTGTCAGATACCTGCGGCATTAAAATACTCCCTTGTCAAAAATGGACGGACAATCTGTCCGGCGTGACCTTGATTTAATTCGCTCACCCAGTAATACCAATGGCAAATTAATTGGCCCTAATGTCACAATTATTAATACAAACTTGGGAGCGTGGGTCGCATGGAGGCGTCAATCGAACACCTCAAGAGCCTAATGGTTTTTGCGCAGGTGGCAGACAGCGGGTCGTTCAGCGCAGCCGGCCGGCATCTCGGCCTCACCCGCGCCGTTGTCAGCTATCACGTGAACAAACTGGAAGACGCCTACGGGCTCAGCCTTTTTCACAGGGCACCGCGCAGTCTGAAGATCACCGAAGCCGGAGCGAAGCTGCTCGGCCATTGCCGGATCATCATGGATGAGACCGTGGCCGCTCAGCGAGCCATTGAGCGCTATAAGCAGGAGCCGGAGGGCGTTTTGCGCATTTCTTGCCCTGTGAGCGTTGGCCTTAATCACATGGTTCCGGTTCTCGGTGCCTTTCACAAACTCTATCCGAAGATCAAGCTCAATGTCAGTTTCTCAGACACGGTTGTCGACATTCTGGAAGAGGGCTTTGATCTTGCAATTCGCGGCGCCCCCCTGCCCGATTCAGACCTGAAGGCCACACGCCTCGCAACGATCACGACCTGCCTGTGTGCGGCCCCCAGCTATTTTCTAGCCCGGTCCCGGCCCAAAACCATCGATGATCTGAGTGACCATCAATGGGTGCTGCACATGAACAAGCAGAAGGTGGAGATTCTCATCCCCGGAGGCGCCTCGAAAGTCTTCGAACCGGAGGGAAGCATCACCACCAACAATGCCGTTGCCCGGACAGCCTTTGTGGAGGCAGGCCACGGCATCGGACGCATCCCGCGCTATGATGCCGATCCGAAAATCCGGGCAGGCCTCTTGGAGGAGGTTCTTCCGGGAACACGGCTGCCGGAAATCGCCATCTACGGCGTCTTTCCACCCGGCGCTGCCATGTCGGGCAATCTTCGCCTCTTGCTCGATTTCACAAAACAGGCTTTTCAGACCAACTGAACCTCAGTCCGTTCTAGAAAACAGCCTGTTTCACGGTTCAAAATGCCAAAACTAGGTGACTGTGAACTGTCCCATCATTCCGCGATCCTCATGTTCGAGGATGTGGCAGTGATACATGTATGGATACTGTTCTGTCGCGACGTGATCAAACCGCACTACAATTTCAGACCAGTCGTCGTCATCCAGCACCACTGTATCTTTCCAGCCTAGCTGGTCTGCTGGAACCGCCTCTCCTTCCATCTGCTCGATCAGGAACGAACACCCATGAATGTGAAAGGGGTGAGCGCCCTGGTCTGACCGGATGCGCCAGCGCTCCCAGACACCAAGTCCAACGCGCTCGTTGATCACCGACATGTCCATGACAGCGCCGTTGATGGTCATGTCCATCTTGCCGTGACCGTCATGGCCCACGTGATCACCGCTGTGATCCATTTCGAGAACAAATTCCCGAACGTTCTTGATCTCATGTTCCTCAGGATGCCTGATATGGGCGAGCTTATCAGGCAACGGCGCCTTGTTGGCAACCAAACGGGCATCCGGACGCAAGGTCAAGGATGCCCTTGGTGGCGCGGCATTGTCCCCGCCAACCAAGTTGCTCAAGCTGCCGATAATGCCTTCTCCCTCGTCATCGACCTCATCTTCAAAGAAGGTCAACAGTTCCAAGGAGTTGGCGTCAGCCAAATCAACGACAATCTCACACCGTTCGCCAGGCGACATTTCCATTGTTGTCATGGGGACAGGTGTGGGCAGAAGACCGCCATCCGTCGCAATCTTGTGAAAGACGCGATTGTCGGAAAAAGCGATCACATAGAACCGTGCATTTGCGCCGTTGAGCAGCCGCATACGAACCTTGCCTGCCGGGACATCTGCCACAAGCGGCCCGATGGCGCCGTTGATGACCACAGTGTCCCCAAACCAACCGTCTTCATCCGCATCATAGAGGGAATAGACGAACCGGCCCTCAACATCGAACGTCCGATCTTGAATGATTATCGGCAAATCATCCACACCATACCGGTTCGGCAGGTCCATTGCGTCGCTGTCGTCATCGTCGATGATGATCATGCCAGCCAGGCCGCGGTAGACTTGATCCCCTGTCTTGCCATGGGTGTGTGAGTGATACCAGCAGGTGGCTGCCGGTTGGACAATGGACAAGGAAGGTTGCCATCCTTCACCCGGCGCCATTTCCAGTTGGGGCCCGCCATCGACATCTCCTGGGACATGGAGGCCGTGGCCATGAATGGAAACGCCCTCCTCCAGCGTGTTCAGGTAGTTCAAGTTGAGTTCGGTGTTCCGGCGTGTCCGCAAAGTCGGTCCAAGAAAATCCTGGTTGATGCCGAGCGTTGGTGTCTTCACACCAGCCAGAAAGGTGTGTTCGCCAGCCCGGATTTTGAGATCAACCGGCTCTTCATTGGTGCCGTCAGCCAGGGGCGGTATCGGAAGAATGGTCGGAGCTGTTGTCGACCAGGCAGGGCTGATCAGGGATGCCCCGAACAGGGACGCGGAACCGGCAAGAAGCTGTCGGCGAGATAGGCGAAGTGACATTCAGGTCCCCAAATCAAAGATACGACCAAGACTGTTTGCGGCCATCCAGGAGACAAGCAGGATCACCGCCGTGATGCCTGAAATGTGTGATGATACCGACGCGAGGAATCCATCGGACAAATGCCGGATCAAAGAATTCAGATATCCGGCAAAGGGTCAATTTTGGGAACAAACCCGGTTTTGGTATGTTGGACGCCCCATCGATCAAGGAAATTCAAATGATAGATGCCTCGGGGCAATTCCGTTACCGGCAAACCATCTTTGTTGTGTTCGTGCTGATCGTTTTTGGCACCAGCGTCGTCGAGATTGTCACGGAGTTCATGAATGGAGAAACGTTGACCACGATGGTCGACGACATGTCAGGTGTGGCGGTCAGCGCGCTTGTGCTCATGGGCTTTGCCTATGAGCGGCATGCCCAACACAAAGCGTTGAAAGACCTCCGGGGCAAACTGGAAAGCGCCCGCGGGCAACTCGCGAAGCTCGATGCCCGGTCTCCTCAGCTTGCCGGACAGTATCGCGCGGTCATGCAGAAGCAGTTCGATGCCTGGAGTTTGACGGCAAGCGAGCAGGACGTTGTAATCGGAATGTTGAAAGGATTGTCCTTCCGAGAAATCGCAGAACTGCGGCAGACGCGGGAAAAAACCGTCCGCCAACAAGCGACATCAGTTTATCGAAAGGCTGGCGTGAACAGCCGCAATGAGCTGACGGCCTGGTTTTTCGAAGACATGTTGGACGCCCCACCTGTTCGCGAGCCCTAAAGCGTCATGATGGATCCGTTTGCGGCCTTCTCAACCCAGTCTTAAAGACTGGGCCCCATGTTTCTTAGTTGTTTTTGCTCAAACACCGGATCACGACGTCCGCTGCGGCCGCGCTTTGGCTGTATCCATCCGGCAAACGCATGACGTCATCAAGGCGGCTGAGTTCGGCGACCTGTGTTGCCCGTTCAGGACTGTCGGTGAGATATCTCGTCAGAAGAGGTGCAAGCACATCCGGCTGAACCTCATCATCAAGAAATTCGGGAATCGCCTTTGTCCCCAGGATGATGTTTGGGAGTACAAAAGAGTCGACGCTGGCGAATTTGAAGATCTTGTTAAGGTCATTGAGCCTGCGGAAGAACCAGTCGACCTTGTAGGCCACGACCATCGGCACACCGGCAAGCGCCAGTTCCAGTGACACAGTGCCGGATGCTGCCAGAGCGGCATGCGCACTCCGAAAGGCCGCCCGTTTTGCGTCAAGGCCGGTTACGATTTCCGGCTGGACCTGCCAGTTGGAAACACCCTCCCGAATCCGGTTTTCCAAATGGGCCACTGCAGGCAAGACCACCCTCACCTCCGGCATATCCGCCTTCACCCGAGTGACCGTCTCGCCAAAAACGTCGAGAAGCCGGGTGATTTCGCTTCCCCGGCTGCCCGGCAACACCAACAGGACTTTCTCGTCAGCCTCCAGCGGTGCGCGTTCCCCTTCAGACGGGCGCAAGAGATCGGCGTTCTCACTGAGCGGGTGGCCGACATAATGGGTGCGCGGACCGCCGAGCCTTTTGTGAACGCCCGGTTCGAACGGAAGAAGCGCCAGCAACTCGTCGACATAGACGCTCATTTTTTTTGCCCGACCCGGCCGCCAGGCCCAAACCGACGGCGACACATAGCCAACCACAGGAATGTGCGGCGCCCGTTTGCGCACGCGTTTTGCTACGTTGTGGGTGAAGTCCGGACTGTCGATGATGACCAGTACATCCGGCTTGGCAGCGATGGCAGCGTCGACGGTCTGATAGACGCGCTTCACGATCAAGGGCAAGCGCGCCAGCACCGCAGACAGTCCCATGACCGAGACATCGGACATGTTAAAAAAGCTGGTGAGCCCAAGAGCGGTCATGCGCTCACCGCCGACACCGCAATACCGCACGCCGGGGCCGAGTTTTTCGTTCAGCGCCTTGATCAGTTCCGACCCGAGTAGGTCGCCAGATTCCTCACCGGCAACGATGCAAACGGTGGGCATGGCGTTGGCCTCAGGCGTCGTCATTCGACCGGACCTTGAGACAAGGCAGACTGATCAATGCCGATGACAAACAGACCTGCCCGATCTGCCTGCGCCAGTGTTTCCTCACGATCAGAAATCAAGGCACCGCCTGCTTCAACCGCTATGCCTGCCAGCCCCGCGGCTTCGGCCCGCTCAATCGTCCGTGGACCGATGGTGGGCAGATCAACCCGCAGATCCTGATTGGGTTTGGCGGTCTTTACCAGAACACCGGTCTTGTTCTTTGCCCGGATCCGGCCGCTGCCGCGCAAATCTGCGCAACGCTGCAGCATTGCATCGGTGCCTTCCGCGCCCTCCAAAGCGACAACCCGGCCACCAATGGCCACAGCCGCCTGTCCAATGTCGAGTTCACCCAGTTTCTGGGTCGCGGTCAAGGCAAGCTGAATGTCGTGCCAATCGGTGTCGCGCGGCTGGGTCTGTCCTAAAACGCCGCTGGCTGCGAGAAGCCCGGGTGCAACATCCTTGATCCCCACCACGCGAAATCCCTCTACCTCGAAAAGACCAATAACCTTGGTCAGTAGGCTGTCATCACCGCCGGCAAGCGCGCGAATAATGGTCGGCAACCGGCGGAGCGTGCCAAGATCACCCAGAATAGACGCGAAATCCGGGCGTTTCGACACACCGCCAATCAACATCACATCCCGGCAGCCACTCTTGTTCAAAAAGGCATAGAGCCGGCCGATTTCTCCCCAGCCGAGCTCGGCAGAGGCGAGCGACCGTGTTGCCGCATCGGCCTCACCGCGGATCGCGACCACCTTGCACTCCCGGCCTGCAGCCGCCAGGGCATTGGCAACCTGCAGCGGGATTCGGCCATTGCCGGCAATCAATGCGACCGGAGCATGGGAGGCGGTTTCGGCCAATGTCATGTCCAATACCCGCTTATGCAGGTGTGCAGAAGCGCCGGTCTTCCTCTTCAAGGATGAAGTCGGTCACTTTCTTTACCAGCGGCTGATCTTGAGTGGTTTCAGCAATTGCCTCGGCGCGCGTGCGCAAAGTGCCTTCGTTGCTCTCGAACAGCGCCTTATAGGCAGCCCGCAAGGCGTGAATTTGCTCACGCGGAAAATTCGCGCGTTTCAATCCGATCAGGTTCAGTCCGCCAAGATTCGCCCGGTTACCGGTCACCATGCCAAACGGAATGAGGTCGTTCTCAAGGCCGGCCATGCCGCCGACAAAGGCATTGTCGCCAATCCGTGTGAATTGAATAACAGCGGACCCACCACCGAAAATCACGTTGCTGCCGACGGTTACGTGACCTGCGATCATTACATTGTTGGACAAGATGACCCGGTCACCAAGGTGACTGTCATGTCCGACATGGGAATTTGCAAGAAACGCACAATTGTTGCCGATGGTCGTGCTCAGTCCGCCGCCCTCGGTGCCCGGATTGATAGTCACGCCTTCGCGGATGATGCAGCCTTCGCCGATCTTAAGTGTGGCGGCCTCGCCACGGAACTTCAGGTCCTGTGCCTGATGACCAACCGATGCGAACGGGAAGATGGCAGTGCCAGCTCCAATGGTTGTGTCACCGGCAAGCGCAACATGAGACTTCAGCTCAACGTTGTCGCCAAGTGTCACCTGAGACCCAATGACACAATAAGGGCCAATGCGCACGCCGACGCCGATTGTTGCACCGTCTTCAATGATCGCTGTTGGATGGATATCAGCCATAATTCCTCACGCGTCTACCAGCATCGCGCTGACCTCGGCTTCGGCGACTTTTGCGCCGTCAACCATGGCAACCGCATCGAACTTCCAGATGTTGGCACGTTGCTTGATTTTCTTGACGTGAAAATGGACCTGATCGCCCGGCTCCACAGGTTTGCGGAACTTCGCCCTATCGATGGTCATGAAATAGACCAGTTGCGGCGGGGCATCGGCACCGCGTGCATGAACACACAAGGCACCTGCCGTTTGCGCCATGGCTTCGATCAACAGTACACCCGGGAAAATTGGCCGTTCCGGGAAGTGGCCCTGAAACTGCGGCTCGTTGATGGTGACATTCTTGATGCCGATGCAGCTGTTGTCGCCGTCCATCTCGATGATCCGGTCAATCAGCAAAAACGGATACCTGTGCGGCAACAGCTTCATGACTTTCATGATGTCCGCTGTTGCGAGCGTTGTTTTTTCTGTTTCGTCCATTCTTCGCCCCTTGGCGGAGGTCCGCCAAAACTCTTCAAGTAATTAGATGTGTGAACTGCTGTCCGTTTACGATTTGCCGCCGCGTTCTGCAAGTTTTCTGACTGCAGCAACTTCGCGGAACCATTGTTTCACAGGTTTTGCGGGCGTTCCGCCGTAGCGTCCGCCGGCTTCCAAGCTTTCGCTGACAACGCTGACCGCCGCAACCTGAGCACCCATGCCGATGGTGACATGCCCGCCCACACCGCTCTGTCCGCCAATCGCCACATAATCTTCAAGCGTTGCGCTGCCGGAAATCCCGACTTGGGAGACGATGACGCAATGACGGCCAATGACGACATTGTGGCCAATCTGGACCTGGTTATCGATCTTCGTGCCTTCACCAATCACGGTGTCGCGGTTGGCCCCGCGGTCAATGGTGGTGTTGGCGCCAATCTCCACGTCATCCTGTATAACAACCCGCCCGACTTGTGGCACTTTCAAGTGTCCGCCCGGACCCATGGCGTAGCCAAAACCGTCTTGCCCGCAGCACACACCAGGGTGAAGATAAACGCGATTGCCCAAGATTGAATGCTGGACGGAACAATTGGCGCCAATGACACTGTCACGGCCGATACGCACGCCTGCCCCAATCACTGCATTGCCGCGAATGACAGTCCCAGCACCAATTTCTGCGCCTGCCCCGATAACCGCCCCAGGTTCAACGCACACACCGTCTTCAAGACTTGCTGTCTCATCAACCGATGCGCGCTCGGATACGCCTCCGACACCATGGTCACGCGGGACCATTGCCTCGGGAAAGAGATGAGCCAGCACTTTGGCCCAAGACCGGTAGGCATCCTTGCACACAAGCGCGGCAACGCCTTCGGGAACCTTGTCCTTGTGGCGTGTGCTGACCAGGCAGCCGGCTGCCGCAGTGGTGGTCAGCGCGTCGAGGTAGGCCGTATTGTCGAAAAACACCAGCATGCCCGGACCGGCGTCTTCAAGCGGAGCAACTCCGGTGATTTCGGTTTCCGGTGCGCCGTTCACCAGCTCGGCCTCTGCCCAACCGGCGATATCGCCGAGGCGTACACCTTCTGGAAAGTGAAAGAATTTCGGCTCGGACATCGGCATATCCTCTTTTGAACACCTGCGGTCCGGTTTGACCGTAACAAAAACGGCCGCCGTTTGATGCGGCGGCCGTCGGTTTTTGGGTAGAAACCGCGTCTTAGAAGGTGGTGCCACCACTCAGGCGGAACACCTGGGTGCGGTCAGAGTCTTCTTTCAGGAGCGGGTAAGCAAAGTCTGCCTTGAGCGGACCGAATGGCGACTGCCACCGGATACCGAAGCCGACTGAAGCACGCAGGTCAAATCCATTGGAAAGGATCCGGCCGCCGCCAGCTTCAACGATATCAACCAATTCGTTGTCGGCATCCCACAGAGAGCCGGCATCGGCAAACAGTGCACCACCAAGACCCAGTTCTTTCGGAATGCCCGGGATCGGGAACTGTGCTTCAGTTGTCGCTGCAAAATACCAACGGCCGCCGATCGCGTCATCAGACGTCGCATCACGAGGGCCGATACCCCGGTTTTCAAAGCCGCGGATCAGGTTGCCACCAAGCATGAACTGCTCTGACACCCGAAGACGCTCATTGAGGCCGATGATGTTACCACCACGGAACTGAACGCTGCCGACGAGGCCATAGTCAGCGAGGATTTCCTTGTAGGCACGTGCCTGGATTTCACTCTTGATGTACTGGCTATCGCCACCAACACCGGCAAACTCCTGCCTGAAGGAGGCATAGATGCCGTCCGTCGGGTTTAGGTTGCGGTCAAGAGTGTTGTAGCGCAGCTCATAACCAACCAGCGAGGTCAGGTATGTTCCAAGAGAGTCACAGACAGCCAGCGAGAGGTTGGCAGTGCTACAGTTATTGATCCCGGTCGAGCCGTATTTGCCGTCGGTGTTCTTCTCCTCGTAGATTGCATAGAACAGACGGAGTGTTGTCTCATCTTCGCGCAGTGGCAGGGTAAAGCCGAAGCCACCGCCTGTCCGCTCTTCGTCAAAAGACCGGTAGCTGTTGGCATCATTAACCTGACGGTAGACATCGAGGTCCAGCGCGACCCGGCGGCCCATGAAGAACGGCTCGATGAACCGGAACTCGTAGGTCTGGGTATCGGAACCACCACCAACACCGATTTTAACGTACTGGCCACGGCCCAGGAAGTTGCGCTCGGTCAGGGAGATGTCACCGACCACGCCATCGGTCGTGGAGTAACCGATACCGAAGGAGATTTCACCTGTCGGCTTTTCTTCAACCTGCACGTTCACAATCACGCGATCCGGTGCACTGCCCTGCTGGGTCGTGATGGATACACGCTCGAAGAAGTTCAAGTTGCGCAAACGGCGCTCAGCCTTGTCGATCAGGGCGCGGTTGAACGCATCGCCTTCAGCAACGTCAAACTCGCGGCGGATGACATACTCACGGGTCCGGTCGTTGCCGATGATGTTGATGCGCTCAACATACGCCCGCGGGCCTTCTTCGATGTAGTAGATCAGGTCGATCGTGTTGTTTTCGTAGTTCCGTGAACCACGCGGACGAACACGGGCAAACGCGTAACCTTCTTCAGAAACACGGAGCGTAATGTCTTCAACGGACTGCTCGACGCGCAGGGCGTTGAATGTCCGGCCGCTGCGGGTCCGAACCAGCCGGCGCAGATCTTCCGGGTCAACTTCGGCGATCGTGGAAACCACCTCAACGTTGCCGACATCGTAGCGATCGCCCTCATCAACCGTGAAGGTCACGTAGAAGATGTTATTCTCGCGGTCGAGATCAGCACTTACAGAAACGATACGGAAATCCGCATAGCCTTTGTTGTTGTAGTATTGGCGCAGCAGCTCTTCGTCCGCAGCCAGACGATCAGGATCGTATGTGTCGGTGCTGCGCAACCAGCTCAGCAGCCCACTTTCGCGTGTGCGGATCACGTCCCGAAGACGGCCGTCGCTGAACGAGTTGTTGCCGATGAAGCTGATGCGCTCCACGCCGGTCTTCGCACCTTCATTAATTTCGAAGACCAAGTCGACCCGGTTCTGACCGCGATCAATGATCTTCGGCTCAACGGCAGCGCCATAACGGCCGCTGCGGCGATAAGCTTCAAGAATGCTTTGGACGTCGGACTGGACTTTAGCGCGAGAGAGCATGGACCGTGACTGTGAACGTACGGCTGTAGACAGCGCATCGTCCTTGATCTTGCGGTTCCCTTCAAAGGAGACCCGGTTGATCATCGGGTTCTCGGTCACGGTCACAATGACGGTGCTGCCACGCGGGGTGATTTCTACCGTGGCAAACAAACCGGTTGCATAGAGCGCCTTCAAAGACTCATCGACGTCAGCCGCGCCATAGGAGCGGCCTGGAACGATGGTCATGTAGCTGATGACCGTATCTTCCTCGATCCGGCTCGTGCCGCGAACTTCGATGTTGCGCGCAACAGCAGCTTCCGCCTGCGTTGCCCCCGCGAACGGACCAAAGTTGCCCGGAACAAACGATCCGGCTGAGAGAACCGCGGTCGCCAAAATTGCGGCTCTCAAGTGTTTCTGCAATCGCTGCATCAGTGCGCTATGCCTTTGTTTTTTAAAACCCCGTCTCGGAATTCATCCGATCACCCCCGGAGAATCCCAAAAATCGACCCATGTTTTATAGGTTTTTACCGATAACGCAACAGCAGTTGGCCGCCGAAATCGATTTAGTCAGAGGACGTTGCGTCAATGTCACGGCTCCCCGCTTAAAGGCTCATTAATCGCCAGATATCGTTCCAAGTCGCGAACACCATCAGCATTAGCACGAGGCCTAAACCAATGCGAAATCCGACTTCCTGCACCTTCTCGTTGAGTGGTTTTCCACGGATAGCTTCAGCCGCGTAGAACACCAGATGGCCACCGTCGAGAATCGGGATTGGAAGCAGGTTGATGAAACCGATCGAAACAGACAGAAAACCAGCGAGACTGATGAGCTCAATCAAGCCGAACTGAGCGACCGTTCCGGACACCTGCGCAATTTGTATCGGCCCACCTAATTGTTTTGCCGATTGCTCCCCGGCAAAGATCTCGCCGATGAAATTCACGGTATCGTAGATGATCTTATAGGTACGCAGCACACCTTCCCAAAGCGCGCCGCCAACACCGAGCTGCTTCAAGATACGGGTATTTTCGTCACTTGCGATTGCCACGCCAATGCGCGGCTCCCGGTACTCAACACCGAACTGATTGACGTCGGTGACGTAAACGGGCACCACTGTAGCAGTGAGTTCGGCCCCGTCCCGCTCGATCCCGAGGACCAGCGGCTGGTCCGGATTATGGCGCACTGTCCATTTCAAATCTTCAAAATAAGACAATGGCTTGTCATTGATCGACAGGATTCGATCACCTGTCTGAATGCCGGCTGTTTCGGCAGCTGAACCCTCGATAACCGTGGAGACGACCGGCAAGAGCTGCGGCTTTCCGTAAGCCATGAAGATCCCGGCAAAAATGATGACCGCTAGGATAAAATTGGCGATCGGACCGGCAGCCACGATCGCTGCACGCTGCCACACGGGTTTTGCGATGAAAGCTGTTCTGCGCTCTTCCTCGCTCATGCTGGCAATGTATTCCCGGTCCGGAACACTCGCGGCATTCTCGTCACCGGCAAATTTCACATAGCCGCCAAGGGGAATAAGCGACACTTTCCAGCGCGTGCCGTGTTTGTCGTACCAGCCAAACAATTCCCGCCCAAAACCAACGGAAAATGCATCCACCTTCACATTGCACCACCGCGCAACGGCAAAGTGACCGAGCTCATGAAAGAAGACGACGATCGTCAGAACAAACAGGAACGGCACCATATAGCCGATCAGAAGGTCGTAGGCAGAGCCAAATATTTCCATGAGATTTCCGATTGTTCCCGCACAGTCCTTAAGCGCTACCTTAATAGCAATGGAATTACGGCACGTTAATGATCCAGCATTCGTTTCGCACCGGATAAATTAGGCGGCGCGGCTTGAAATCCAATGCCCTGTCCAAACACGGGCTTCCTGATCCAGCGCCAAAACGTCTTCTACCGTCGCAGCTGGTGCAAGCTTTCCTTTGGCAGAAAACGCCGATAGCGCCTCTTCGACGGCTGCCGGGATGTCCATAAACCCGATCGCGCCCTTCAGAAAGGCCGCAACAGCTGTTTCGTCGGCGGCATTTAGAACCGCTGGCGCTGTACCGCCGGACCGGAGCGCCTCCAGCGCGATCCGCAGTGCCGGGAACCGCTTCATGTCCGGTGCCTCAAACGTAAGTGATCCAAGTTTCGCCAAATCCAGGCGCTCGACAGGTGCTTTCATCCGGCGCGGATAGGCCATGCAATGCGCAATCGGTGTGCGCATATCGGGACTGCCGAGCTGCGCAAGAAGCGAGCCGTCGCGGTATTGGACAAGCCCGTGAACGGCAGATTGCGGATGGACTAGCACATCAAGCTGATCAGCACTCACCGGAAAAAGGTGATGAGCCTCAATAACTTCAAGACCCTTGTTCATCATCGTTGCGCTGTCGATGGAGATCCGCGCCCCCATATCCCAATTCGGGTGTTTGAGCGCTTGCTGTGGTGTCACCCGCACCATATCTTCAAAAGCCATCGTTCGGAACGGGCCGCCAGACGCAGTCAGGATGACCTTTTCTATGCTATCCGGCTGAGAGGCCTCAAAGACCTGGAATATTGCGTTGTGCTCACTGTCGACCGGCAGGATTTCGGCGCCCTCTGCCGCAATCTTGCCCATGAACAGGTCCCCTGCGCACACCAGGCACTCCTTGTTGGCCAGTGCAATCCGCCGCCCGGGTTTAATAGCTGCCATGGTTGGCACAAGACCGGCGGCGCCCACGATCGCACCGATGACAAGATCTGTATCCCGGTCGACCGCCTCAAGCACAGCTTGATCACCGGACGCACTTTCGATCCCGCTTCCAGAAAGCCGGTTTTTCAGATCCTCATAATTGCCTGGATCGCACAAAACAGCGGATTTGGCCTTCAAACGGAGCGCCATCTCCGCCAAGGCGTCAGCGCTTGAATTGGCAACCAAGGCAACAACTTCAAAACGGTCGGGATTGCGGGCGATCAAATCCGCGACGCTCTGGCCGATTGATCCGGTCGCACCAAGAACCGTAACGCGAACCGTTTTTGCCGGATAGTCTTGCTCTTGTTCCGCCGTCAACGGCACTCTCCCACTCAGAATAGAGCCAAGCTGTTTAAAGGATCTGCAAACGTGCCACCGGCGACCAGGCCGATCAGCACCGCAAAGATAGCAGCGGCGACCAAGCCATCAATCCGATCCATGATACCGCCATGTCCGGGTATCAGCTGGCTGGAATCTTTAACATCAAATCGGCGTTTGATCGCAGATTCCAACAAATCACCGGCTTGTGAGACAATTGACAGGATCGCCGCAAGCACGGCCCAGGTCACAAGTTGGCTGGCTCCACTGACTGCCGCCACCCCGACACCGAAAACGATTGCGACAGTAAGGCCACCTATTGCACCAGACCAGGTTTTCTTCGGTGATACTCTTGCCCAGAGTTTGGGGCCGCCAATTGCCCGGCCGGTGAAATAAGCAAAGATATCTGTCGCCCAAACCACAAAGAACAAAAAGAAAGTGAAGACCAGACCGTCGGTGCCTGCCCGCAAGGACAAGAGCGCTGTCAGGGCCAGGCCGCTGTAGACGATACCTTCCGCTCCCCAGCGCCCTTCCCTGGAAAAACCGGACAAAACCAGCGTCGCAGCCGCGCCAGCAGCCACGACCAACAGTCCCTCAACGTGAAAACCGAAAAGCTTCAGACCACATGCACCGATGAGGGCTATCTGCCCAACAATCGCGGGAACCGATGTCTGCTTGGTCCCGGTGATCGTAAACCACTCTGACAGGAAAAGGATGGCAGCCGCCAACACAAGGACCGCATAGGCCCATCCGCCTAGATAAATCATCCCAAGAACGAGAGGCCCCAAAACCACTGCAGACAGAACCCGCAGCTGCAGATTGCTTTTCGTTTTGGCTGGAAGGTCTTGATCAGGCATTACCTTTTAACGGCCTCAAAGTGCCTGCGCGGTGACACCACCGTACCGCCGATCCCGGTTGCCGAAGCACTCCAACGCTTGGTCCAGCGCAGCTTCATCGAAATCGGGCCACATGAGATCCGAGAAGTAGAATTCTGTATAAGCCGCCTGCCATAAGAGGAAATTTGAGAGGCGGAGTTCGCCACTTGTACGCACGATCAGATCCGGATCAGGTAGACCCGCTGTGTCGAGCTCGGCGGAAATATGGGCTTCCGTGATGGCGCTTGGTTCGATTTCGCCGCGCGCAACCTTCTCACACAACTTCTTCACTGCAGCGGTCAGCTCCTGCCGTGCGCCGTAGTTGAAGGCAACGACCAGCTCCATGCCCGTATTGTTGCGGGTCAGCTCCTCGGCATCGAGCAAAAGCTTGAGGATCCCAGCGTCGAGATTATCGCGCTCACCGATAATGCGGATGCGGATGTTTTCCCGATGCAACTCGCTCAAGTCACGCTGCACGAACCGACGCAGCAGCCCCATCAGAAATCTGACTTCAGGCTCCGGACGGCTCCAATTTTCGGTCGAGAAGCTGTAGATCGTTACTATTCCGACGCCCCGCAAAGCGGCATGACGGATGATTTTGCGGAGTGCCTCCAGCCCCTGACGGTGGCCTTCGGTACGCGGCAGGCCGCGGGAAGACGCCCAACGGCCATTTCCGTCCATGATGAACGCAACATGGTTTGGCACATGCGAAGGCGCAGCCGAAACCGGCTCTGCATTTGCCTGTCGTTCCAGGTTGCTGCTCATCCTAGTCCTCGACTGCTGGCCCAAAGCCGCCCTTTAAACCTGCGAAATCTCCGCCTCTTTCTTCGCAAGCATCGCATCCACTTCGCCGATCATCCCATCGGTGAGTTTTTGCACTTCGTCAGATGCAACACGGCTGTCGTCCTGAGAGATCTCACCGTCTTTTTCTGCCTTCTTGGCGTCATCCATTCCGTCGCGGCGTACGTGACGGATCGCCACCTTGGCCTGTTCGGCATATTTGTGCGCAACCTTGATCAGCTCCTGACGGCGCTCCTGGTTGAGCTCGGGGATCGGCAGACGCAGCAACTGACCGTCCACAACCGGGTTCAAGCCGAGGTTTGATTCGCGAATGGCTTTTTCTACAGCGGCAACCATGGACTTGTCCCAGACCTGAATCGCAACCATGCGCGGCTCTGGTACGGAAACCGTTCCAACTTGGCTCAGCGGCATGGACTGGCCATAAGCGTCGACAGAAATCGGATCGAGCATGCTTGCGGATGCGCGGCCTGTCCGCAAACCTGAGAAATCAGTTTTCAGAGAAGAAAGCGCGCCTTGCATGCGCCGCTTCAAGTCATCCAGGTCGACACCTTCTACAGACATTTTGTCCTCACTGTTCTTGTTGCTTAAGCCAAATCAGATCCGGCGCGCCAACATGGCACAACCGCACCGAAACACAAGTGCTGCAGCCTGTTAGGCGCCGAAAAACTACTCGTCACCCACGACTGTGTAGGTTCCGGTTTCCTGCAACACACTGACCAGCGCGCCTGGCGAATGGATCGAGAAGACAATGACCGGGATGGAATTGTCCCGGGCCAAGGCGATCGCGGTGGTGTCCATGACCTTCAGGTTCCGGCTGATGACCTCGTCATAGCCGAGAGTTTCATAGCGCTCGGCCTCCGGGTTGACCTTGGGGTCCTCGGAATAAACGCCGTCCACTTGCGTGCCCTTCAAAAAGGCATCGCATTTCATTTCGGCAGCACGCAAGGCCGCTCCGCTGTCGGTGGTGAAAAACGGGTTTCCAGTGCCGCCAGCGAAAATGATCACATCACCGTCTTCCATGTAGCGATCCGCCACACGCTGAGAGAAGGTCTCGCAGATGGATGGAACCGCAACGGCGGACAAGACACGCGCGTTGACCTTGAGACGACGCAAGGCATCGGCAAGTGTCAGGCTGTTCATGATGGTTGCGAGCATGCCCATGTGGTCGCCGGTCACCCGGTTGCCGCCCTTGGCAGCCACCGCCACGCCGCGGAAGATATTGCCGCCGCCAACAACCACGCCGACCTGCGCGCCAAGCGCAACAGCGTCTGCAATTTCCTTTGCAATCCTTTGCACAATCGCCGGGTCAATTCCGAAAGCCTGCGACCCCATGAGGGCCTCGCCGGAGAGCTTGAGGAGGATCCGTTTCCAACGCAAAGGAGATGTCATCTGTGCACCTTGGGTAAAATTAAGCCTTCAAAAAAAAAGCGCCGGACTAACCGGCGCTTTTCTTGGGACCTTACTGCCCGGAGGCTGCCGCCACTTCCGCGGCGAAATCCTGCTCTTCTTTCTCGATCCCTTCGCCGAGTGCGAAGCGGACGAAACCGGAAAGCTTGACCTCGGTGCCGAGGTCTTTGGCAAGCGCCTCAACGGCCTGCTCTACCGTCTGATCAGGATTGATCACGAATGCCTGTTTCACGAGTGTAACTTCCTCGTAGAACTTGCGCAGACGGCCTTCCACCATTTTCTCAATGATGTTTTCCGGCTTGCCGGATTCACGAGCCTGTTCGGAGAACACGGATTTTTCACGCTCGACCACTTCCGGGTCCAGCTCTTCAGTGTTCAAAGCCAGCGGGCTGGTTGCAGCAACGTGCATGGCGATCTGACGGCCAAGCGCGTTCAGCTTGTCCTTGTCACCGGAGGATTCCAGTGCCACCAGAACACCGATCTTGCCGAGGCCATCGGCGACAGCGCCGTGGACATAGGTGGACACAACACCATCTCCAACGGACAGGATCGCGGTCCGGCGGAGGGTCATGTTCTCGCCGATTGTAGCGATCGCATCGGTGATGGAATCAGCAACAGACTTGCCGTCCAGATTAGCTTCAGTCACTGCGTCGACAGAACCGTCGGTGCCAACGGCAACAGTTGCAACCTTGCCGACCAGTTCCTGGAACCCTTCGTTGCGCGCAACGAAGTCGGTTTCGGAGTTCAGCTCGATCACAGCAGCCTTGGTGCCTTCAGCAGCAACACCAACCAGGCCCTCAGCGGCTACACGGCCAGCCTTCTTGGCAGCCTTTGCCAGGCCTTTGGTGCGCAGCCAATCAACAGCTGCTTCCATGTCACCGCCGTTTTCAGTCAGGGCGGTCTTGCAGTCCATCATGCCAGCGCCGGATTTCTCACGGAGCTCTTTTACCATCGCGGCGGTAATGCTCATCGATTGCCTCGTAGATGGGGGGTTTCAGATGAGACACGGTTTAGCCGATGGCTTTCCGCGCCTTTATGACGGGCCTGCAACAATTTGCACCCCGCCTTGCGAATTCAACATGTTTCTACCGCGCGAAATCCCGCGCGGTAGAAATCAGATCAGTTTAAGCTTGGGCAGCCGCTGCTTCAGCTTCAGCCGGAGCTTCTTCTGCAGCCGCTTCGACCAGCGCTTCTTCGACCGGAGCTTCTTCAGAAGCGCCGACGTCCATGCCAGATGCGCCTTGTGCACGGGAGATGCCATCGATAGCAGCGCGTGCGATGAGGTCGCAATAGAGAGAAATCGCGCGGCCAGCGTCATCGTTGCCAGGAACCGGGTAAGTGATGCCTTCCGGGCTGGAATTGGAATCCAGAATCGCTGCAACCGGAATACCCAGACGGCGGGCTTCCTGGATGGCGATTGCTTCGCGGTTGGTGTCGATGACGAAAATCAGGTCCGGGATACCGCCCATGTCCTTGATACCGCCGAGGTTCCGCTCAAGCTTTTCGCGCTCGCGGTCCATGAACAGACGCTCTTTCTTGGTCAGAGCGTTTGCAGCGTCAGAGTTCAGGGTCTCTTCCAGCTTGCGCAGGCGCTGAATGGACTGGGAAATGGTTTTCCAGTTGGTCAGCATGCCGCCGAGCCAGCGGGCGTTGACAAAGTACTGCGCAGAATTGCGGGCAGACGTTGCAACGGCTTCCTGAGCCTGACGCTTGGTGCCGACAAGCAGAACGCGGCCACCACCGGCGACGGTGTCAGAGACAGCCTTCAGTGCCTGGTGAAGAAGCGGAACGGTCTGGGAGAGGTCCATGATGTGAACATCGTTGCGCACACCAAAGATGTACTGACCCATGCGCGGGTTCCAACGGTGTTTCTGGTGACCAAAGTGAACGCCAGCTTCCAGCAGCTGACGCATCGTGAAATCAGGCAATGCCATGCCTATAACTCCTGAGTTTTCCGGTTTTACCTCCGCAAGAGGGTGTGGGCCGGAGGAAGATCTCCTGTCGGCCACCGGATGGACCCCGATAAGCTCGGTTTCCGCCCCTTGCGTGTGGAATGGGCGCCTTATAGTGGGAGAGAAATTTTATTTCAAGAGCCGGGAGACGGTTTTATGCGCAGAAAGTACTTCTATCAGCCGTTATCCTGCGGCACTATCGGCGCCCTCCACGGCGCTGCCAACCTGCATCTATCTCAT
Organism: Roseibium sp. MMSF_3247; assembly: GCF_030733765.1. NCBI lineage: Bacteria > Pseudomonadati > Pseudomonadota > Alphaproteobacteria > Hyphomicrobiales > Stappiaceae > Roseibium > Roseibium sp. MMSF_3247. The sequence continues at coordinate 763,738 of NZ_JASHII010000002.1, read as the reverse complement.
TATTGCTTATAAGGCGCCACTTCCGCCGGACTGCCTCTTTTTCCAAGGAGACCTTTTTGGCCACAATCGGCATCAATCACCTCGGCCTCACCGTCCGCGATCTGGACCAGACGACGGGCTTTTTCACAGATTGCCTCGGCTGGGCACTTTTGGCCCGCGATGACAGTTACCCGCGCACCACCGTTTCTGACGGCACCTGCCGTTTGACCCTGTGGCAAGCGGACAAAACCAAAGCGATCTCAAACTTTGACCGCAAAACCAACATCGGCCTGCATCACCTCGCATTGGAAGTTCCGAGCCGGGATGCGCTCGACGAATTGGCGGCAAAAGTCGGCAATTGGCCCGGCGTTCAGATGGAATTCACCCCGGAACCCATGGGCGCCGGTCCGCGGATGCACGCAATGTTTTCAGAACCGGGCGGCATCCGCCTGGAAATCATCTGGCCAGCGAGCTGATCAAGCCAGACGAAACGTTAAGCCATCTGAACGTCAGTGACACCGGGAACTGCCTTGAGCGCCCCGGCGATTTCCGGAGACAAGCGGAATCGGCCCGGGAGTTTCACTTCGACCTCGCGGGCGCCGTTTTCCAGAAGCACAATCACCGTAACATCCCCCTCCCCGCGCGCTGTCAGCTGCTTGGCAAGACTTGCAATCGGCCGCTCGTCGCGCACAAACACCCGCATGCTCTTTTGAAGGCGCGCGGCAACCTTGTCGATCGGGTCAACCTGTTCGATCCGGAGTGAGGGTTCATCGTCGCGCATGTCGGCCCCAACGAGCACGACCACCGAACGCCCGGTTTGAAGCACATCGCGGAATTGCTCCAGCTTTTCGCGGAAGAGCAGCGCTTCATACTGGCCAGTGGCATCCGACAAGCGCGCTATGCCCATCCGGGTTCCAGACTTTGTCTTGCGCTCCTGCATGGAAATCACGGTCCCTGCAAGACGGCCGGCCGATGCCCCTTTTTTCACCGCTTCGGCAAACTGCGCCCACGGCTGAGCGCGCATCTTTTCAAGGACAGAGGCATATTCATCGATCGGGTGCGCGGAGAGATAAAAGCCGATCGCCGAATGCTCGCGCTGAAGCTTCTCCTCAGACGTCCAGCCATGAACCTCATCGAGCTGCAGGGGTTCTTCGCTGTCAGATCCGCCAAACAGTTCATCCTGACCGAGGGTCTTGTTTTCTTCCGTGCGCTGCGCGAGCCCCATGATCCGGTCAAGACCTTCGAAAACACGAGCCCGGTTCGGCTCCAGCTCATCGAACGCACCGGCAGCGACCAGATTTTCGAGCGTGCGCTTGTTTAATGCCTTCGGTGAAATACGCCGGGCAAAATCGCCAAGGCTCTTGAACGGCGTCTCGCCGCGCACCTCGACAATATGTTCCACCGCCTGTTCGCCAACACCCTTCACGGCCCCCATTGCGTAGAGGATCTTGCCGTCCGACACGTCAAAATAGACCTGCGAGCGGTTGATAGACGGCGGCACCACCTCAATACCTATCCGCCGGGCTTCCTGGCGGAAATCCCCGAGCTTTTCGGTATTTCCCATATCGAGTGTCATGGATGCCGCCATGAATTCGACCGGGTGGTTCGCCTTCAGCCAGGCCGTATGATAGGAAACCAGCGCATAGGCGGCTGCGTGCGATTTGTTAAAGCCGTAGTTCGCGAATTTCGCCACAAGGTCGAAGATCGTTCCGGCCTGTGTTTTATTGATGCCCCGCTCAACGGCGCCGTCGACGAAGCGGGCGCGCTGCACTTCCATCTCCGCGGCAATCTTCTTACCCATCGCCCGGCGCAGAAGGTCCGCTTCTCCGAGCGAATAACCGGATAGCACCTGCGCGATCTGCATCACCTGCTCCTGGTAGACGATGATGCCATTCGTCTCCATCAGGATCGGCTCAAGCAGCGGATGCAGACAATCCGGCTCCTGTTCGCCGTGCTTCACCGCATTGTAGACCGGGATGTTCTCCATCGGGCCCGGACGGTACAGCGCAACGAGCGCAATGATGTCTTCAAACCGGTCCGGCTTCATACCCGCTACGGCGCGGCGCATGCCCTGGCTTTCCAGCTGGAACACGCCGAACGTCTCACCGCGGGTCAAAAGATCATAGGACTTCTTGTCGTCAATCGGCAGGCTGGCGACATCCACGTTGATGCCGCGCCGCTCGATCAGTTTTACCGCCGTATCGATGACCGTGAGGGTCTTCAGGCCGAGAAAGTCGAATTTTACAAGGCCGGCATCCTCAACCATCTTCATGTTGAATTGGGCAACCGGCATGTCGGAACGCGGGTCGCGGTAGAGCGGGACGAGCTGCTCAAGCGGCCGGTCGCCGATCACCACACCGGCTGCGTGGGTGGACGCATGCCGGTAAAGCCCTTCAAGCTTTTGAGCCATGCCGAGAAGCCGCTCGACGATTTCTTCTTCGCGGGCTGCTTCACGCAGGCGCGGCTCGTCCTCAATCGCCTGCCCAAGAGTGACAGGATTGGCCGGGTTGGCGGGCACGAGCTTACACAGCCTGTCGACCTGGCCATACGGCATCTGCAACACACGGCCAACGTCGCGCAGCACCGCGCGCGCCTGCAAGGACCCGAAGGTGATGATCTGGGCCACCTGCTGACGGCCGTACTTCTCCTGAACGTAGCGAATGACTTCTTCACGCCGGGACTGACAGAAGTCGATATCGAAATCCGGCATCGAGACACGTTCCGGGTTCAAGAACCGCTCAAAGAGAAGCGAGAACCGCATTGGGTCAAGATCGGTGATGGTCAACGACCAGGCCACCAGGGAGCCCGCGCCAGAGCCACGGCCCGGTCCAACCGGGATGTCGTGGTTCTTCGCCCATTTGATGAAGTCGGCAACGATCAGGAAGTAACCCGGAAACTTCATCCGTTCGATGATGCCGGTCTCATAATCGAGGCGTTCCCAGTAGTCTTTCTCCTCAAGGCCCGGCGCCAGGCCATGAGCATCGAGGCGGGCCTGAAGCCCTTCGCGGGCCTGGCGTTTCAGTTCTTCCGATTCGGCGCGCTCGGCTTCTTCCGGGTCCGCATCTGCACCAGCAAACCGGGGCAGGATCGGTGCCCGCTTCATCGGCCGGAACGAACAACGCTGCGCGATCTCAATCGTGGAGGCCAGTGCTTCGGGCAAATCTGCAAAAAGAGCGCACATTTCCGCGCGCGTCTTGAAATAGTGCTCCGGCGTTAACCGCCGCCGATCGCTTTCGATCAGAACCCGGCCTTCCGAGATACAGATCAGCGCATCGTGCGCCTCGTAATCATCGCGCGCTGGAAAGAAAGCCTCATTGGTCGCAACAAGCGGCAATCCCATCTCGTAGGCAAGATCTAGGAATGCCTCTTCGGTCTTGCGCTCGCTCTCCATGCCGTGGCGCTGAAGCTCGACATAACACCGTCCGGCAAATCCATCGGCCAACGTTTTCAGCCGGCTCTTCGCCAAATCCTTCCGGCCCGCCAACAGCGGCGCGCCAATGGCGCCCAGACTTCCACCGGTCAGGACGATCACATCGTGCGCTTTTTGAAGAAGATAGCTGATCGAGACATGCGGCCTCAGGCCCGTTTCCGTGTCGAGAAACGCCCTTGACGTCAGTTCCATCAAGTTGCCGTAACCGGTTTCAGTCATCGCTATCAGAACGAGGTCAGCAAGTGCCGGCTCGCCGCGCCGTCCGCTGTCCAGACCATCATCAAAAAACACGGACAATTGGCACGCCGTGATCGGCTGGATGCCGGCGCCCCAGGCTTTGCTCGAGAACTCCTGCGCTCCAAAAAGATTGTTGGTGTCGGCGATCGCAAGCGCCGGCTGCTCGTCTGCCTTGGCGAGATCCAAGAGCTTCTTGATGGGCAACGCCCCTTCCAGGAGCGAGAGCGCGGAATGAACGCGCAAGTGCACGAAGCCCGGACCGCTCCCCATTGGAGCGGGCGCTCCAGACACGGAGCTCATATCGCTGTCTACATTCGTCATGGCGGCATACTCAATGGCTTGCGCGAATCTTCGCTTCAAAGTGAAACGCCTCGGGGGCGTTTCGTCCAGCCGCCAGTGCGGTTGTCACCGCTGTTCTTTAAAGGGCTAAAAGCATCTCTGCCAGACCATGTTGTGCCATGTGTCTTGCCAATTGCCTTCGCTAGTCCGACCACACCTCAATTCTGGTATCGATTTGAGGGCATGCTGCCCGGCTGCCACGTGCCGGACTGCAGGTTGGATACGCTGCGGCTCAACCAGCGGAGAGAATGACATCGCCCCAAACAGCGAGCGTCGCACAGAAGGAAACAAGGGATGCAAAAGCTGCACAGTCACGAGCGAAATAAAACATACCACCCTCCAACATCTTGTTCGATATCTAGAGCATGTTCCATTTATGTTCTCTTTGCAAGCCTTTTTTGTTCTCCTTGATTTGATTTGTATAAAACCCGCAGAAACCTTTGTGTTTTTGCTTTGTTCCAGTCTCACCAAAAGCGTTTTCGTCAAAAACCGGAACGCCTAGGTTCGCCAATTCAGCGGGGTTTGACGAGACCGTCTGCCAGCGTGATGGCGCGATCCATCCGTCCGGCAAGTTCAAGATTGTGGGTCGCAAAGAGCGTCGCAACCCCAGAGGCCCGGACGAGCGCTGACAGCGCATCGAAGACATAGTTCGCGGTGTTGGGATCAAGATTGCCGGTCGGTTCATCGAGAAGAAGAATCCGCGGCGCATTTGCAACCGCGCGGGCAACGGCAACCCGCTGCTGTTCACCGCCGGAAAGCTCAGACGGACGGTGGCTGCCCCGATCGGCAAGGCGCATATAGGCGAGAAGCTCATTGGCGCGGTCGGCCGCCACCTTTTTCGGCAACCCCCGGATCATCTGCGGCATCATGATGTTCTCCTGCGCGGTAAACTCCGGCAGAAGATGGTGAAACTGGTAGACGAAGCCGATGTCGTTGCGCCGGATCGCGGTCCGCTCATCATCCGACAAATCCGTGCAATTGACGCCGCCGAGATAGACATCGCCGCCATCGGGTTGCTCCAAGAGCCCCGCAATATGCAAAAGCGTCGATTTACCGGTTCCGGATGGCGCGACGAGCGCCACCATTTCACCGGCTTCAATGCGCAGGTTCGCACCATTTAGCACATGAAGCTTGTGGTCGCCTTCATCATACGCACGTGAAATCCCGGACAGTTCGATGGCAGCCGGTTGAAGGCCGGGAGCCCGGCGCGGATCTACAGCCTGGTTCATCTGCCCTCTCCTATTCGTACCGCAGGGCTTCGACCGGATCGAGCCGGGCCGCCCGCCACGCCGGATAAAGCGTCGCCAGAAGAGACAGAGCAAGCGCCATCAACAAAACCGTTACAGTCTCGCCGCTGTCGATTTCCGCCGGCAGTTTCGACAGGAAATAGAGCGTCGGATCAAACAGTTGCGTCGACGTCAGCCAGGAAACGAATTGCCGGATGCTCTCAATGTTGAGGCACACGATGAGCCCAAGGAAAAAACCAGCCAGCGTGCCGACACAGCCAATGCTGGCGCCGGTGATCAAAAAGATCCGCATGATGGACCCACGCGTTGCGCCCATGGTCCGCAGGATCGCAATGTCATGCCCCTTGTCCTTCACCAGCATGATCAGGCCTGAAATGATGTTGAGCGCCGCGACCAGCACAATGAGTGTCAGGATGATGAACATCACGTTCCTTTCAACCTCAAGGGCGGAAAAGAACGTCACATTCCGCTGCCGCCAGTCGGTTACGAACGCCGGACGGCCGGCAGCTTCTTCAACGGCAGCCAGCATGGTTCCGACATTGTCCGGATCGACCACATAAAGCTCAATCCCGGTCGTGATGCCGTCCATGTTGAAATAGGCTTGGGATTCGGGCAGTGGCATGAACAGGAAAGTCGCGTCATATTCGCTCATGCCGATCTCGAAGATCGCGGTCACCGGATAGGCCTTGACCCGCGGGGTCACGCCCATCGGGGTGACGCTGCCACGCGGTGAAATAATGGTGATGTTGTCACCAAGCGTGATGCCGAGCTGTTGCGCCATGCGCGAACCGATCGCAACGCCTTGACCGGCATCAAAACCATCCAGCGTCCCGGCGCGCAAGTTGTTGGCAACCAACGGGATCCGGCGCAAGTCACTTTCCTTGAGACCGCGCACCAGTGCTCCGAGATTTCCGGCTGGACCGGAGACGAGGGCCTGGCCTTCAACGAACGGAATGGCGCTGATGACTTCCGGTACGCCCTCAAGGCGTTTGGCCACCGGATCATAATCGGTGAGCGGCTGGTCAATCGGCTGAATCAGCATGTGGCCATTGATCCCGAGGATCTTGCCCAAGAGCTCAGAGCGGAACCCGTTCATCACCGCCATGACGATGATAAGCGTTGCTACGCCCAGCATGATGCCTGCGAAGGAGAAACCGGCGATCACTGAAATGAAGGTTTCCCGGCGGCGCGAGCGCAGATACCGGCCGGCGATCATCCATTCAAAGGGCGCAAAGGGGCGTGTCGGCTCTGCCGTCTCCCGGTCCGCGCCCTCGCGGGCAGTGTCTACTGCTGTCATCTTCCATCCAATTCAGCAATGCCCCAGTGGCCGCAGTTTCCCGTAGCCGAATCCTCGCCCCAGAGGATCACCGGACTGGATCAGTCCGTCAATGCCGCGGTGAGCTTGTTCAAGGTCGCCTCAGGGGTGAGCATTTCCTTTTCCCCAGTTGCCCGGTCCTTGACCTCCAGCACACCATCTTTCAGCCCGCGCGGACCGGCCACCACCTGGAATGGCAAACCGATCAGATCCATCGTGGCAAATTTCGCCCCTGCCCGGCTGTCCGTGTCGTCGTAAAGCACCTCAATGCCGGCAGCTTCGAGCTTGGCGTAAAGGTCCTCACAGACCGGATCGGTCAAATCATCGCCCGGGCGCATGTTGATGATGCCAACATGGAACGGTGCTACCGATTTCGGCCAGATGATTCCATCCTCATCATGATTGGCCTCAATCAAGGCACCAAGAAGACGGGATACGCCGACACCATAGGAGCCCATGTGGACCGGCACTTCCGTTCCTTCAGCAGTGGCGACCTTGGCGCCCATCGCATCTGAGTATTTTGTGCCGAAATAGAAGATGTGACCGACTTCGATACCGCGCGCAGATACACGTGTGTCTTCTGCCAGCGCGCCGAAAGCTGCTTCATCATGCATTTCGTCGGTTGCAGCGTAGGGGGTCGTCCAGCTTTCAACGATCGGTGACAGATCCGACCAGAAATCTGTGTCCTTGGCCGGGATCGGCATTTCAAGAAGCGACTTGTCCAGAAACACTTCGCTCTCGCCGGTTTCTGCAAGGATGATGAATTCATGGCTGAGATCGCCGCCAATCGGGCCCGTGTCGGCCTTCATCGGGATCGCCTTCAGGCCCATCCGGTCAAAAGTGCGCAGATACGCAACGAACATACGGTTATAAGCATGACGCGCCGATTCCTGATCAAGATCGAAGGAATAAGCATCCTTCATCAGGAACTCGCGCCCGCGCATGATGCCGAACCGCGGGCGGACTTCATCCCGGAACTTCCACTGTATGTGGTAAAGGTTTAGCGGCAGGTCTTTATAGGAGCGCACGTAGCTGCGGAAGATGTCGGTGATCATCTCCTCGTTGGTCGGACCGAAGAGCATTTCGCGCTCGTGGCGGTCGGTGATGCGCAGCATCTCCTTGCCATAGGCATCATAGCGCCCGCTTTCGCGCCACAAGTCGGCAGGCTGGATGGTCGGCATCAGCAACTGAACCGCCCCTGCCCGCGCCTGCTCTTCTTCCACAATCCGCTCAATCTTGCGAAGCACCTTCAATCCCAGTGGCAGCCAAGAATAAATCCCGGCGGACTGTTGGCGGATCATGCCAGCCCGCAGCATGAGCCGGTGGGAAACAATTTCCGCTTCCTTCGGAGTTTCTTTCAGGATGGGCAGGAAGTAACGGGACAGACGCATTTATGCACTCTCAAAACTGTGGCATTGCCGGATTTGTGCGCAGTCAAAGCGCAAGCTGACCCTAAACACAAGAGCAATCGCATTTTATGGCCGAGTTTTGCAGGATTTGGAGGTAGACAGCGGTTCGCCAGCTGGATTGCAGGACTTAGCCAGCTCAGTTTGCAGCGCCGTTTTCCGGGTTCCACGTGTTTTTTTGACGCATCGGAAATAGGCAAGCAAAAAATGTAGGCTCTCCAAGACAAATAGGTGACAAGGCGAAAACAATCAGTTAGGTTCCGTTCCCATAACAAGAAAGCCCTAGGCAGAAATGTCAGGAGCTTACGGACATCGCGGTCTGAGTCTTGGGAGGAAGGACACCAGGCGCGCCTTACGGCAGCAGCCGCCCCGTCAAACCGGAAAACCGGCACGCGAGGGAACGGAGTCAATTTAGACGCGGAACTTTATCAAGGCAGAGCTTCAGGCTCTGCCTTTTTTCTTTGTCTGCGATAATTCGAACACTCTGAATTTCGACCAGCTTTGACGTTCGAAGCGTCCTTATCCCTCGCACAAGACGGCGGTCCACTGCGATTGTTGCTGCCTGCATTTCTGCCATGCCGGATGAGCATAACTGGCCGCGCCTATCTCCTTGCGAATTATGACGAATCGAAAGCCGCCATTTCGGCCAAGAAGCACCGCAGATTGGACATGGCCCCAATGTCCATTTTATTTCGGACAACAGAAATCCGGCTTTCAGATTAGGACCTTGCTAAGAAACATGAAGAAATAAACTTTCGGCATATTCCTCTCCTTAACCCTTCTTGCAACATAGTCATTTCTAACGTTACGTTTTTGTGACACAGAACACAGTGTAGCAGTCACGTGCCGGGCTACGCAGGAAGTGTGACGGCGCTAAGTACGACCCGCGTGCCGGGACACTAATAACGAAGAACAAAACTGGAGAACAAAATGGCTCTGCACGATTGGTCACTTCCGGGGCACCCGCTGGATCCGACACAACGGCTCTCCCGCCCTCAGCAAGTGCCGCCTTTGCCGTCAGAGCCTTGCCTGCCAGTTCATCTCAACCGGAACGTATTTTACCTCGTTCCGTCAGATTCTACCGACGATACGAAAGACGATATCGGTGCGTTCTTCCGCCTGGGCGAATACTCCGAGGTGGAGCGCACCGCGTTCGAGAATGATCATCATGATGAGCTCTTCCCGGCTCAACACATTTCCGATGAAGGCGACGATACGTCTGTCTACTCAAATGCTGCTGGCGGTTCTCAAGGCATTCTTCTTGCCTGCGATGGCCGGGTGCTGATCAAAGCTGCTGAAAAAATGTATCTCGAGACCGCGGACTATCATCAGCAGGTCAATGGCGACTACACGCTTGACGTGGACGGCGATTACTCTGCCGCGATCCAGGACAGCATCAACGTTTCGACCGAAAACGGCGGCATCACCGTGACCAGCGGTCGGAACCAGCAGATCAAGATCAACGCGGGCGACGGCACCGGTAAGCTCGAAATAAAGTCGAAAGACGAGTCAAAAAACATTCAGGGCAAGTCTGACCACACCTACCACAAATGGCATACGGTGAAGTACAAGGACTCCTTCGAGAGCCATAAGTTTGGTTGGGACTTCAACAGCATCTATGGGTTTTCGATGACCACTTTTTACGGTGGCATCATGGAATCCGTCTACGGCATCCGCATGCAGTTCGACAAATTCAATTTCATGTCCGACTGGGTCTCCTTAAATTGGAAAGGCACACAGATCGACCTGAAGGGCATCGTGATGAAAAAACTCACAGCCAAATTCGGAATGACGGATTGTTCGGCTGAATGGGATGAAATCATGGTCGGTCTGCAGGGCCTGAAAGCAGAGGCCACACGTCTGGAAGCAAAGCGCAAGGAATTGGCCGTTCAAAGCGGCAGCGTGGATCTGAAAAACCACGGCACCGGCGCCCGCCTGGTCGGGATCGAATGCGTGCTTTAACGACTAAAAAATGAGCGGGAAAACAAAGGGGAGCCGCAACAGCGGCTCCCCTTTTTCATTCCATTCACACCGGGCTTTACCCGCCAGGCGTGGAGTAACTCTCGCTTGGAGGCATAAAAAAAGGAATATCATCCAAGCCGAAACCACTGGAGCGCAGCCACATGTACCCGGCAAAGAGCACGCAGGTGACGCCCGTCGTCATCAGCAGTACGCGCAACATTCGGGGGCGTTCAGGGGCACTGGCCTCAGAGCCCGGGATCACCTCGCCTGCTTCCTCCTGTGTCCGGCGCATGCCAAACGGAAGCATTGCAAATAAGATGATCCACCACATCATGAAAAAGATTGCCAGGCTGAACGCCAAAGACATGTGATTAAGCCTCTTCCAATTCCGTCAGGGTGCCGAGAAAGTCCTTCGGGTGCAGGAACAGCACCGGTTTGCCGTGGGCACCGATTTTCGGTTCGCCGCTGCCAAGAACACGTGCGCCATCCGCCACCAGTTTGTCACGCGCCGCGATGATGTCGTCGACTTCATAACAGACGTGGTGGATACCGCCGGACGGGTTCTTTTCCAGGAACTTGGCGATCGGCGAATCTTCCCCAAGCGGTTCGAGCAACTCGATCTTGGTGTTCGGCAGGTTGATGAACACGGTCGAAACACCGTGGTCCGGCTGCGCTTCCTTGGCAGAGACATCCGCACCAAGCGTGTCCCGGTAAACGGCGGTCGCCGCCTCGATATCCGACACTGCAATGGCCACGTGGTTAAGCCGACCGATCATTCCAATTCCTCCACAAACAGGCAAACCGTGCTTTGAGCACGATTTGCGGTGTAACTTATAGCCGGGTCACCACCACCTTGCAGAGCGTCTTTTTGCCCCAGACATCAAGGATTTCCGAACGGGCCGCACGGCGTGCCGCTTCCGCGATCAGATCCTTGTCCTTGCGCCGGGCTTTCGGAATACTCGTCACAGCGCCAATGACAGCCTTTTGAACGATGTCTTCCATCGGCTCGCCATCATCGTCCGTGTCCGGCAGTCCGAGCAGCACGGCATGTGGATCGTCGAGCAGCTCTCCGGACCGGTTTACCACCAGTGTGATGATCGCAGCGCCCGCAAAAGACAGCTTCCGCCGTTCCTTCACCCCGGTGACCTCCGGGTCGTCAAGGATCCGGCCATCCTTCACCAGAATACCAAACGGCGCCTCATCGATGATTGCAGCCCGGCCGGCCACAAGGCGGATGATGTCCCCATTCTTGCCGCGAATGACTTCCGGAACACCTTGCTCCTTCGCAAACGCAGCATGAGCTGCAAGATGCAATGGTTCCCCATGAACGGGAAGCACGACTTTTGGCTGTACCAGTTTGTAGAGCTGCTCCAGTTCGCCGCGGCGCGGGTGTCCCGAAACATGGACCAGGGCATCCTTGTCGGTGACGATTTCAACGTCCTTGTCCGCCAGGTTATTGAGGACAGCCCCGACTTCCTTTTCATTTCCCGGAATGGTCCGGGAAGAAAAGATCACCATGTCGCCTTGTGCAAGCGCAATATTCCGGTGGTCGCCGGCAGCAATCCGTGCAAGTGCGGCCCGGTTTTCACCCTGTGATCCGGTGCACAACAACACCACCTTGTCACGCGGCAGATAGCCATAGGCTTCTTCGTCATGGAAGGCCGGGAGGTCATCCATGTATTCCAGCTCGTTGGCCACCTCGATGGCCCGGTGCATCGACCGGCCAACCACAACAACATCGCGCTCATTCGCAGCAGCAGCACGCGCAATTGCCCGGATGCGGGCCACGTTGGAAGCAAAGGTTGTCACGGCAACGCGGTGCTTGGCACGGCCAATCACCTTGGTTAGTTCAGCAGCGACGTCGGCCTCACTCGGGCTGACACCGTCACGAACCGCATTGGTGCTGTCACAGACCAGCGCCATCACCCCTTCGCGGCCAAGCTCTGCCAGCCGGTCGAGGTCGATTGGTTGGCCAATGCCAGGGGATGTGTCGATTTTCCAGTCACCGGTGTGCAGCACCAAACCCGCCGGAGTGCGGATCGCAAGCGCACAAGGCTCAGGGATCGAGTGGGCCATGGCGACGAATTCCACGTCGAACGGACCAATCTTGTGGCGTTCGCCCTGGCGGACCACCGTCACGGGAACTTCTTCAGCACCCGGCTCACTCTCGGTCTTGGCCGCCAGCAGACCGGCGGTAAATGCCGTTGCGTAGACCGGTACCTTCAGGAAGGGCCACAGGTGCAGGATCGCGCCATAGTGATCTTCATGGGCATGGGTGATGACCATGCCGACAATGTTGTTGACCTCGTCTTCCAGAAACTTGATGTCCGGCATCACCAGATCGATGCCAGGAAGTTCCGGACCTGCAAAGCTGACCCCGCAATCGACGATCAGCCATTTCCGATTTCCTTCCGGCCCGAAGCCGTAAAGCCCGAGGTTCATGCCGATTTCGCCAACACCGCCAAGCGGCAGGAACACAATGTCGTTTTCTTTATCCTTGGCCGAAGCCATCAAATTCTCCTACCCCTCACATTTTTCGAGGGAACTGTCCGGCCGTCATCCGCCGGATAAAAATACGTCACCGGCGTAGACAGTGCGTTTTTGGCCGTTATCCAGTCTTAGGACCAAATGGCCGGACGCATCCAGATCGTCAAAAATGCCGGTTATTTCTTCTTGAGCGGCCCGGACAGTGATCATTTGTCCCAAATGCGCCGCCCGCTTCAACCATTGGCGCCGGATACGATCAAAGCCGTCCGGTTGGTGCCAGATTGCCAAATACTTTGCCAGAGCTTCCGCCAACGCCGCGAACAAGCTGTCGGCCGATACTTGATAGCCAAGGCTGCGCAGATCGGTTGCCCGATACAACGCCGGATCGGGATGGGACACACAATTGACCCCAAACCCCATGACCGCAACCAGCCTTCCGTCTTTGAGTGTCTCGGCTTCCAGCAAGATGCCCGAGAGTTTCGCTCCGTCGACCAGCAGGTCGTTCGGCCACTTCAACGACACCAATTGGAGCGTACCGGCAGCCTTGTCAACGGCTTCGGCGAGCGCAACAGCCGACAAAAGCGGCAATTCGCCGATCCGAGCCAATGGAGACGGGTCGATCAGCAGCACACTTGCGAAGAGATTTCCCTGCGGAGAGGTCCAGGCCCGCCCCCGTCGGCCCCGGCCAGCAGTCTGAATGCCAGCCCGGATCCAAAGGTTTCCAGGATGCCCCGAAACGGCCCGCTCTAGACACAGAGCGTTGGTCGAGCCGACCGTCTCATAGGCCTCATAGAGAAAATCCGGCGCTCCGGGCGCCGGACCTTTTGTCTCAAGATGTGGTGCGGGACTGTTCAATCGCCAAACCGCTTATCAAAACAACGACTGTGCCGCAGCGGTTGCAGCCGTTACGACCGGACCAGGCATGACCCAGAAAAAGACCACGAACACACCGGACAGGCCGAGGACGACCTTCAGTTCGGTCGGCATCGGCTGGAAGGCCTCCGCCGGTTCGTCAAAGAACATCACCTTGACGATGCGCAGGTAGTAGTAACAGCCGACCACGGATGCCAGCACGCCGATAACGGCTAGCGGATAGAGGCCTGCCTCGACAGCGGCTGCAAACACGAACCACTTTCCGAAGAAACCAATCAGCGGCGGAATGCCTGCAAGCGAGAACATCAGCAAACCAAGGATCACCGCCATCGGCAGGTTGGTTTGAGAAAGGCCGGAAAGATCGGAGATCTCTTCAACCATGCCATCCTTACGCCGCATGGACAAGATGCAGGCAAACACACCAAGCGTCATGCCGAGATAGGCGACCATATAGAAGATCACGCCTTCAACACCGGTCTGCGTACCGGCCGCAAGACCGACCAGCGCGTAGCCCATATGGCCGATGGACGAATACGCCATCAGGCGCTTCAGGTTGGTCTGACCAATTGCGGCGAACGCACCGAGCGCCATTGAGGCAATCGATACGAAGACGATGATCTGCTGCCAATCGCTGGTGACCGGATGAAACGCATCAATGACAATCCGCACCAGCATCCCCATGGCGGCAACCTTCGGAGCTGCTGCGAAGAATGCGGTGACAGGCGTTGGCGCACCTTCATAAACGTCCGGTGTCCACATGTGGAACGGAACGGCGGAGATCTTGAAGGCAAGGCCTGCAAGAATGAAGGTCAAACCAATGATCAGACCGATGGACGCGCCTTCTTGCGAAATCAAATCGGCAATTGCGGCGAAGGAGATCTGACCGGAGAAGCCGTAAACCAGCGACATGCCGTAAAGCAGCATGCCGGAGGACAGCGCGCCGAGAACGAAGTACTTCAAGCCCGCTTCTGTTGACCGGACACTGTCGCGGTTGATCGCAGCCACAACGTAGAGCGACAAACTCTGGAGTTCGAGACCCATGTAGAGCGCAATCATATCGTTTGCCGACAGCATCAGCATCATGCCGAGCGTCGCAAGGACGATCAGGATCGGATACTCAAAATGGTCAAACGACTGGCTCTTCGCATAGGCCCACGACATGGCGATCGCAAAGAACGATCCGACAAGGACCACCAGCTTCAAGAAGTAGGCGTAGTCATCGAGGATGAAGGAACCGCCGAAGGTTTCACCGAAACTTGGGACCAGCAGCAGCACGAGAAACGTACCGCCAAGAAGCCCCATCGCTCCACCAAAGACCGCGTAGCTGATGTTCCGGCCACCGAAGGCACCGACCATCAACAGCACCATCGCTCCGATCGCCAGAATGATTTCCGGCAAGGCCGGCATGAGATCTGGCAGTTGGGTCACGTCTGACATAGCTCTGTCTCGCCCTCGAAACTCTTAGTGCGCCGTGGCCGCATGCTGGGTGACCCCAGCAGCTTCAAGGGCCGCGGTATATTGATTGATCAGGTTATCGACGGATCCCTGGGTCACATCCAGGATGGCCATCGGATAGAAACCGAAGAAGATCGTCAGGATGATCATCGGGACCAGGATGACCTTTTCGCGAAGATCCAGATCGAGGATCGACTTGAGGCTTTCCTTGTCCAGGGAGCCGAACACGACCCGGCGGTAGAGATACAGCGCATAACACGCCGACAGGATCACGCCCGTTGTCGCGAACACAGCAACCCATGTGTTGACCTGGAACGCTCCCATTAGAACGAGAATCTCTCCAACGAAGCCAGAAGTGCCAGGCAAACCGACATTGGCCATCGTGAAGATGAGGAACGCGACCGCATATTTCGGCATCCGGTTAACGAGGCCGCCATAGGCCGAGATCTCCCGGGTGTGCATCCGGTCATAGATGACCCCAACGCATAGGAAGAGCGCACCGGAAACGATGCCGTGGGAGAGCATCTGGAAAATACCACCCTGCACTCCCTGCGGCGTCATGGTGAAGATCCCCATGGTCACGTAACCCATATGGGCAACCGAGGAATAGGCAATGAGCTTCTTGATGTCTTCCTGAGCCAGCGCAACCAAGGAGGTGTAAATGATCGCAACGACCGACAATGTGAACACCAGTGGTGCAAACATATCGGAGGCAAGCGGGAACATCGGCAGGGAGAATCTCAGGAACCCGTACCCGCCGAGTTTCAGAAGAACACCCGCCAGGATCACCGATCCGGCTGTCGGCGCCTCAACGTGGGCATCCGGCAACCAAGTATGCACCGGCCACATTGGCATTTTCACTGCAAAGCTTGCAAAGAACGCGATCCAAAGCCAGGTCTGCATTTCAGCCGGGAACGGATAGGCCAGAAGTTCCTGGATGTCCGTCGTGCCGGCCGTCCAGTACATCGCCATGATCGCGACCAGCATCAAAACCGATCCGAGCAGCGTGTAGAGGAAGAACTTGTAAGACGCGTAGACGCGCCGGGCCCCACCCCAGACGCCGATGATCAGGAACATCGGGATAAGGCCAGCTTCGAAGAAGACGTAGAAAACGACGATGTCGAGTGCGCAGAACACGCCGATCATGAGCGTTTCCAGGATCAGGAACGCGACCATGTATTCGCGCACGCGCTTTTGAACGCTCTCCCAGGACGCCAGGATACAGAACGGCATCAGGAACGTCGTCAGGATGACGAAGAGAACCGAAATGCCGTCGACACCCATCTTGTAAGTGATGTTCGAGCCAAGCCAGTCCCGCTCTTCGACAAACTGGAACCCGGGGTTCGAGTAGTCGAAATAGGCCCAGATCATCAGGGAGAGGACAAACGTCATCGATGTGGTGACAAGCGCCACCATACGCATCTGACGCTTTGCGTGGTCGTCATTGCCTGGCACCAGCAGGACGAACACAACACCCAGCAGAGGCAGGAATGTCGTGAGTGACAGAATTGGCCAGTCAATCATTAGTGTGCACCCCCGCCGGTGCCCGCACCGGTGAACATCGACCAGGTGATCAAGGCCGCCACACCGATCAGCATCGCAAATGCATAGTGGTAGAGATATCCGGTTTGCAGTTTAACGACCCAGGTCGTGACACCCTGCACCCGCGCGGCGATCCCGTTCGGCCCATAGCCGTCGATCACGGTGCCATCGCCCTTCTTCCAAAGAACACGGCCAAGCCACATTGCGGGACGGACAAAGATGAAATTGTAGAGCTCGTCGAAATACCACTTGTTCAACAGGAACTGGTACAGCGCCGAATGGCGTTCGGCCAACTGCTTCGGCATTTCCGGCGAGCGGATGTAGAACTGGTAGGCCACCAATAGACCAGCTGCCATCATGACGAATGGCGACAGACGCACCCAAGTCGGAACGTAGTGCATGTCATGCAGGACATGGCTGTCGGCAAACGCCGGCAAGGAACCCGCCCAGAAAGCTTCATAAGCCGCCTCGTCATAGAAGAACGGGCCGTAGAAGACCACGCCGGCCAGAACCGCGCCGACGGACAGGACGAACAGCGGCACCGTCATCACCAGTGGCGATTCATGAACGTGTTTCATCACATCAACAGAAGCGCGTGGTTTTCCGTGGAAGGTCATGAAGGTTAGACGCCACGAGTAGAAGGACGTCAGGCCAGCCGCGATCACCGTCAGCCAGAAGCCGTAAAGCGCCATTGGGTTCGGATGATCTCCGCCGCCGGCTGCAAACGCGGCCTCAATGATGCCGTCCTTTGAGACGAAACCGGCAAACCCGATGTGGGTCAGCGGAATGCCGACACCGGTCAGCGCAAGCGTGCCCAGCATCATCGTCCAATAGGTGATCGGAATGTGTTTGCGAAGACCGCCCATTTTACGCATGTCCTGTTCGTCGGACACGGCGTGGATCACCGAACCTGCACACAGGAACAACAGCGCCTTGAAGAACGCGTGCGTGAAAAGGTGGAACACCGCGATGGAGTAAGCTCCAATGCCGAGTGCCACGAACATGTATCCCAACTGCGAACAGGTGGAGTACGCGATCACACGCTTGATGTCGTTTTGAACGAGACCAACCGTTGCGGCAAAGAACGCAGTGGTCGCACCGAAGAACACGATCACGGCGAGGGCGAAGTCGGACAGCTCGAACAGCGGCGACAAGCGCGCCACCATGAAGACACCCGCGGTGACCATGGTCGCAGCGTGGATGAGCGCAGACACCGGAGTCGGGCCTTCCATCGCATCCGGCAGCCAGGTGTGCAGGAGGAACTGCGCCGACTTGCCCATTGCCCCCATGAACAGGAGAAGACAGATGACTGTCATCGCTGCCTGTGCATCAAGGTGATAGCCCATGAAGTTCATGACTTCGCCCTGCTCTTCAATGAAGGACGGGGCGTCGTTGAAGATAGTTGTGAAGTCGATGCTGCCGAACAGGTAGAAGACACCAAAGATGCCGAGCGCAAACCCGAAGTCACCGACACGGTTGACGACAAACGCCTTCATCGCCGCCGCATTGGCGGACGGTTTCTTGTACCAGAAGCCAATCAACAGGTAGGACGCAAGACCCACGCCTTCCCAGCCGAAGAACATTTGCAGCAGGTTGTCAGCGGTCACCAGCGTCAGCATGGCGAAAGTAAAGAGCGACAGATACGCAAAGAAGCGCGGGCGGTGCGGATCGTGATGCATGTAGCCAATGGAATAGACATGCACCAGTGCGGACACCGTGTTGACGACGACCAGCATGACCGCTGTCAGCGTATCGACGCGGATTGACCAGGCGACATTGAGATCGCCGGCACTCATCCAGCGGAACAGGTGAACAACCTGGGCTTCGGAACCACCGAGCCAGAACCCGATAAATGCCCCCCAAGACAGAAGCGCTGCCAGGATCAACAGGCCACTTGCAATGTACTCGGATGCCTTGGCACCGATTGACCGGCCGAAAAGACCGGCAATCAAAAATCCGATCAATGGCAGGAACAGGATCGTAGCGTAGTACATCAGCCCCTACCCTTTCATCACGTTGACGTCTTCCACGGCGATGGAGCCGCGGTTCCGGTGGAAGACCACCAGGATTGCAAGTCCGATCGCAGCTTCTGCGGCCGCGACGGTCAAAATGAGCATGGTGAAGACCTGCCCGATCAGATCGCCGAGGAACGACGAAAAGGCGACGAAGTTGATGTTCACGGCGAGCAGCAACAGCTCAACCGACATCAAGATGACAATCACATTTTTCCTGTTCAGAAAGATCCCGAAGATCCCGATCACGAACAGGATCGCCGCGACCGACAGATAGTGCGACAGACCGATTTCCATGGGCGCCTCGCCGTGCTCCCCTCATTTACCCCAACCCTGAACCGCACGGAGGAGCGTGCCGGTTGCAGGACTTATCGAACGACGCGAACG
The DNA here is from genome assembly GCF_030733765.1 of Roseibium sp. MMSF_3247. Lineage (NCBI taxonomy): Bacteria > Pseudomonadati > Pseudomonadota > Alphaproteobacteria > Hyphomicrobiales > Stappiaceae > Roseibium > Roseibium sp. MMSF_3247. The sequence continues at coordinate 745,067 of NZ_JASHII010000002.1, read as the reverse complement.
TTTCGCGTCAGATACCCTTGCCCGTTTCGACCTTCCGGACCTCGACAGCGGCTTCGCGCGTGCGGCCAACCTGGGTCGGAATGTCCTGCCGTTTGACATTCGGCTTGTGGCGCAGTGTCAGAACGATCGCGCCAATCATGGCCACCAGCAGGATCAAACCAGCGACCTGGAAGAAATAGATGTACTTGGTGTAGAGCACCGAACCGAGCGCCTCGATGTTGGTCATCTCGGTCAGCGGCGGTGTCGGCTCCACAGTGTTCGCGGTCAACTCCGGCAGAATGACCCAAGCGCCGAGACCCATCAGCAACTCGACAAGAAGAATCAGCCCAACCAGGCCACCTACCGGCAGATACTGCAAGAAGCCCTGGCGCAGTTCCACAAAGTCCACGTCCAGCATCATGACGACGAACAGGAACAGAACGGCGACCGCGCCGACATAGACAACCACCAGCAAAAGCGCCAGATACTCAGCACCAAGCAGAATGAACAGTCCCGCGGAATTCACGAAGGCCAGGATCAGAAACAAGACCGAGGTCACCGGGTTCCGGGCCGCGATCACCATGAATGCGGACGCGACTGTGACGCCTGCAAACAGGTAGAAAAAGAGGGCTTTCAGGATCATTTCAAAGACCTGCCTGTCGTGTGGCCGTTCGGCCAGAAAATGCGGGGCCCGGCCGGATTGCCAGGCTGAACTTGGAGTGTGCGGTTAGCTCCTAACGGTAAGGAGCATCCATTTCAATGTTTCGAGCGATTTCACGCTCCCAACGATCCCCATTCGCGAGCAGCTTTTCCTTGTCGTAGTAAAGCTCTTCACGGGTTTCGGTGGCGAATTCGAAGTTTGGCCCCTCAACGATTGCATCCACAGGGCACGCTTCCTGGCAAAAGCCGCAATAGATGCATTTCACCATATCGATGTCGTAACGGGTCGTGCGGCGGGTGCCATCGTTGCGGCGCGGGCCGGCTTCAATGGTGATCGCCTGAGCCGGACAGATCGCTTCGCACAGCTTGCAGGCAATGCAGCGTTCTTCCCCGTTCGGATAGCGGCGCAACGCGTGCTCACCACGGAACCGCGGGCTTACGGGGCCCTTCTCGAACGGATAATTGACCGTTGGCTTCGGTTTGAAGAAGTAGCGCATCGCCAAGAAAAATGCCGATACGAACTCTTGCAGAAACAGCGATTTGACGGTTTGTCCAACCATCGCGTTAGCCTCTCTTTACCTCAGCCAGCCAGCAGGCTGGCGGCCCAATAGCCGACAATCGGAAAACCGATCACCGGAATACCAAAAATCAGTGCACCGATTGGTGCCCGGTATCTGGCAACGACACCACCGTCGCCGCCAGCTTGTCTGTTTTTCGTCTCCGCCGCCTGAAGGATGCCCTTCAGGATCTTCCAATCGAGCCAGCCGACATAAAGCCCAACGGCAACTCCGATCACTCCGGGGAGCGACACTTCCATAAACCGTCCCCTTACGCCGCGCCCGGCGCCCAGCCTGTGATCATCAGGACTGTTGCGACCACAAACACCATGGCGAGCGACAGCGGCAGGAACACCTTCCAGCCAAGACGCATCAGTTGGTCATACCGGTAGCGCGGGACCATCGCCTTGACCATGGCGAACATGAAGAAGCAGAGCAGACACTTCAGGATGAACCAAATGACGCCCGGCACCCAGGTGAACGGTGCGAAGTCAAACGGCGGCAGCCAACCACCCATGAAGAAGATGGTCATCAGCGCGCACATCAGGCAGATCGCGACATACTCGCCGAGCATGAACATCATGTACGGTGTGGAGCCATATTCCACCATGAAGCCGGCGACCAGTTCTGATTCCGCTTCGGCCAAATCGAACGGCGGACGGTTGGTCTCAGCCAATGCCGATACGAAGAACACGACGAACATCGGGAACAGCGGCAGCCAGTACCAGTTCAGAATATTCAGCCACGGCACGCCCAGCATGTCTGCAAGGCCGGTTTCTTGCGCCAGAACGATACCGGTCAGGTTCAAGGTGCCTGCGCACAACAGAACCGTGACGATGACGAAACCGATGGAGACTTCGTAAGACACCATCTGAGCTGCGGACCGAAGGGCTGACAGGAACGGATACTTGGAGTTGGACGCCCAACCGCCGATGATCACACCATAGACTTCCAAGGAAGATACGGCGAAGACAAACAGCACACCGACGTTGATGTTCGCAATCACCCAGCCATAGTCCACCGGAATGACTGACCACGCCACCAGGGCAAGCAGCACGGAAACGAGGGGCGCCAGCAGGAACAGAACCTTGTTAGACCCCGACGGGATCACCGGCTCTTTCAAAACAAACTTCAAAAGATCGGCAAAACTCTGGAGAAGCCCCCAGGGCCCGACAACGTTCGGGCCACGGCGGATCTGAACAGCCGCCCAGATCTTGCGGTCCGCATAAAGCACGTAGGCGACGATCACCAAAAGCACGACAAGCAACAGTACGCTCTGGAATACCATCCAGAGGAACGGCCAGCCGTAGGTGGTCATGAACTCAGCCATTTCGGTCCCCTACCCCTTATTCCGCAGCTTCTGCGGCACGCGTTTTCGCGAGCGCCGAACACTCGGCCATCACCTTGGAGGCGCGTGCGATCGGGTTGGTCAAATAAAAGTCCCGGATCACGTTTGCAAACCCGGCGCCGTCCATTTTGGCTTTGCCATTGGCCAGCTTCTGAATATCGGCAGCATCGCCGGCCTCGATGGAATCGATCGCCGCCATATGCGGCACCGCTTCAAAGAGCTTGGAGCGCAGTTGCGACAGGGAATCAAATTCCAAGGCCTGACCGAGAACCGCGGACAATGCCCGAAGGATTGCCCAGTCCTCGCGCGCATCACCTGGAGGGAAGCCCGCGCGGTCCGCCATTTGAACCCGGCCTTCCGTATTCACGTAGATGGCGGATTTCTCGGTGTAAGCTGCGCCCGGCAAGATCACGTCGGCGCGGTGCGCCCCGCGGTCGCCATGTGTACCCTGATAGACCACAAACGCGCCTTCCGGAACCTTAATCTCATCAACACCGAGCAGGAAGAGAACATCCAGCGCGCCGCTTTCCAGCATGCCGCCCGTGTCCTTGCCGCCATCGCCCGGGACAAACCCGATGTCGAGCGCCCCGACCTGGGAAGCTTCGGTGTGGAGGATATTGAAGCCGTTCCAACCGTCCTTGATCACACCCAGGGATTTTGCGGCTGCCGCAAGGTTCGCCAGGACAGCTGCGCCATCGGCCCGGTTCAAAGCGCCCTGCCCGATGATGAACATCGGCTTTTTGGCCTTGGCCGGTGCGTGTTTGACGAATTCCTTGATGCTGTCCGGACCAGCCCCGAGGTAAGTCACCGGGTAAGTCAGATCAGCATTTTCGCCGATCACACCAACGGTTAGATCGCCCTGTGCCCAACGCTTGCGGATCCGGGCGTTCAGAACAGGTGCTTCAACGCGCGGGTTGGTGCCGATCAGCAAGATGGCATCTGCTTCTTCAATTCCCTGAATTGTGGAGTTGAAGAGATAGCTCGCGCGGCCATTCGACGGATGCAACGGTGAACCCGGGAACCGACTATCGATGTTGGCGGAGCCGATCTTTTCCATCAGGCTCTTAAGTGCAAACATGTCTTCAACACTGGCGAGCTGTCCGGCGAGCGCACCGACCTTTTCAGCGGATGTCGCTTTGACTTTGTCGGCAATGATCTGGAACGCCTGAGACCAGGAAACCGGCTGTAGTTTCCCATCGATCTTCGCATACGGGCGATCAAGACGCTGTGTCTTCAACCCATCCCAGATGTAACGGGACTTGTCGGAGATCCACTCTTCGTTGATCTCTTCATTGAGCCGCGGCATCACACGCATGACTTCCTTGCCGCGTGTGTCAACGCGAATAGCTGAACCCAGCGCATCCATGACGTCGATGCTTTCGGTCTTGGTCAACTCCCAAGGACGGGCGTGGAACTCGTAAGGCTTGTGCGTCAGCGCACCAACCGGGCAGAGATCGGCCACGTTGCCCTGCATTTCTGAGGACAGCGCCGCTTCCAGATAGGTGGTGATTTCCGCATCTTCCCCGCGGCCAATCAGGCCCATATCCGACACACCTGCAACTTCCGTTGTGAAACGGACACAGCGCGTGCAGTGAATGCAGCGGGTCATGATCGTCTTGATGAGCGGGCCGATTTCCTTGTTCTCAACCGCGCGCTTGTTTTCGTCGAAACGCGTGGTGTCGACACCGTAGGCCATTGCCTGGTCTTGAAGGTCGCACTCCCCGCCCTGATCGCAGATTGGGCAGTCCAGCGGGTGGTTGATGAGCAGGAACTCCATCACCCCTTCGCGGGCCTTCTTGACCATTTCGGATTTGGTCTCAACGACCGGCGGCTCGCCGTTCGGTCCCGGACGCAGGTCCTTCACGCCCATCGCGCAAGACGCGGTCGGCTTGGGCGGTCCGCCCTTTACTTCCACCAGGCACATGCGGCAGTTGCCGGCAATCGACAGGCGGTCGTGGTAACAAAACCGCGGAACCTCGGCGCCTGCCTCTTCACAGGCCTGAAGCAGGGTGTAGTCCGCCGGGACGTCTACCTCATTGCCGTCGATGATGAGCTTCGTCATCCGCTGCTCTCCAAATTCCGTTCCGCTTACTCAGCCGCCACCATGGTCGAAGACGTTCTCGACTTGGCGACATAGTCATCGATGCGTTGCTCGATGACCGGCCGGAAATTCTTGATCAAGCCCTGGATCGGCCATGCAGCCGCATCTCCAAGAGCACAAATTGTATGGCCTTCGACCTGCTTGGTGACCTTGAAGAGCATGTCGATCTCTTCATAGGAGCTCTCGCCCTTCACCATGCGTTCCATCACACGCCACATCCAGCCTGTGCCTTCCCGGCAGGGCGTGCACTGGCCGCAGCTCTCGTGCTTATAGAAGTAGCTGAGGCGGGCAATCGCCTTGATGATATCGGTCGACTTGTCCATGACGATCACCGCCGCTGTGCCAAGGCCGGAGCCCATGCCGCGCAGTGTGTCGAAATCCATCGGCGCGTCTTTGATCTCCTCAGCCGTACAGCACGGGACCGAAGATCCGCCGGGAATAACCGCCAGGAGATTGTCCCAACCACCGCGAATGCCACCGCAATGCTTGTCGATCATCTCGGAGAATGGAACGCCGAGCTCTTCTTCGAAAGTCGCCGGCTGATTGACGTGACCAGAGACGCAGAAGAGTTTCGTACCGGTGTTGTTCGGACGGCCAAGGCTCGCGAACCAACCGCCGCCGCGGCGCAGGATGGTCGGCGCAACTGCGATCGATTCCACGTTGTTCACAGTCGTCGGGCAACCGTACAGACCAACGTTTGCCGGGAACGGCGGCTTCAGGCGCGGCTGGCCCTTCTTGCCTTCCAGACTCTCCAGCAAGGCTGTTTCTTCACCGCAGATGTAAGCACCTGCGCCATGGTGAACGTAGATGTCGAAATCGTAGCCGTTCTTGTTGTTCTTTCCGATCAGACCGGCGTCATAAGCTTGGTCAATCGCTGCCTGCAGGCGCTCGCGCTCACGGATGAACTCACCGCGCACGTAAATGTAGGCCGCGATCGCCCCCATGGCGAAACCGGCAACCAGGCAGCCCTCGACCAGCGTGTGCGGATCGTGGCGAAGGATTTCACGGTCTTTACAGGTGCCCGGTTCGGATTCGTCGGCATTGACGACGAGATACGCCGGACGGCCATCTGATTCTTTGGGCATGAAGGACCATTTCAGGCCGGTCGGGAACCCCGCCCCGCCACGGCCTCTGAGACCGCTGTCCTTCATTTCCTGGATGATCCAGTCGCGGCCCTTGTCGAGCAACCCCTTGGTGTTGTCCCACTGACCACGTTTCTTCGCGCCTTCCAGACCCCAGTCGTGAAGGCCGTAGATGTTGGTGAAGATACGATCCTTATCCTGAAGCATCTCTTCCCCTTAGTCTTCGCTCTTGGAGGAAGCGACTTCGCCTGCTTCCACACGCTTGGAAAATTCGGTCTCTCCGCCGGACGCGAGCAGTTTGGCCTGCTCAATCCAGCCGTCACGCTCGATGCGCCCCTTAAACTTCAGCCGGCTATCGACCCAGGCCACCTCTTCCGGTCCCCAGCTCGCAACTTGATCAAAGTGGAAGAAGCCGAGTTCGTGCAACGTCGCTTCCAGCTTCGGCCCAACACCCTTAAGCTTTTTCAGGTCATCGGGTTTGCCGTCGCGGGCTTGCTTCAAGGTTTCCGGTGCCTTTTCAGAAACCGTTTCAGCAGCTTCGACCTTCGCTTCCGGCTTGGCCTTGGATACAGGTGCCGGCTCGCTGGCCTTTCCAGCCGCTTTTTCAACCTTGTCAGCTGTTTTGGCAGCCGTCTTTTTCGGTGCAGCCTTTTTCGGCGCCTCAGCTTTTTTCTCAGCCGGAGCGTCGGCTGGCGTTTCGGCTTTTGCCGCGAAAGCTGCCTTTACCTTGGCAACAGCATCTTCGGCCGGTGTCGGCACGCCGTCGTAGTCATTTCCGCCGGTGTTGATGGCAGCGCCTGCAAAATGATGAGACGCCTTTTCAGACCCATCGACCACTTGCGGGACAGGCAGGGTGCCCGTGGTGTTGTCTTCAATCTCGGTCAGGCTGGTTTGCCCGCCCTCAGCCATGGAGAAACGGCGGCCATTCTGAGGGCCTGGCGTCACTTCGTTCCCGGCTTCGATATCGTCCAGAAGCTTGTTGAAGCTCTCTTCGGTCAGATCTTCATAGGTGTCCTTGAAAATCTGCACCATTGGCGCGTTCACGCAAGCACCCAGGCACTCAACCTCTTCCCAGGAGAACATGCCGTCCTCGGAGATCTCGTGCATATGCTTCGCGATGCGGGATTTACAGATCTTGATAAGATCTTCCGAGCCGCGCAGCTGGCACGGTGTCGTGCCGCACACCTGAATGTGGGCTTTCTTTCCAACCGGCTGAAGCTGGAACATGGTGTAGAAGGTCGCAACTTCCAAAACGCGGATGTTCGGCATTTCCAAGAGATCAGCAATATAGCGTATCGCCGGTTCGCTGACCCAGCCATCGTTCTGTTCCTGCGCACGCCACAGAAGCGGGATGACCGCTGACGCCTGACGGCCGGCGGGATAGCGGTCGATCAACTTCTTCGCCCAGCCGAGGTTTTCCTCGGTGAACTCAAAGCTATCAGGTTGTTCCGCCGCAAGCCTGCGAACTGCCATGAGGTAATTCCCGTTGTTATCAGCTGCCCGCCGCCGCTACAGCGGCTGCCTGGGTCGAAATTGTGTGGAGGATGCCCCGCATTAGCGGTCAACCTCGCCGAAAACGATGTCCATGGATCCAAGCACCGCTGAAACGTCGGCGAGCTGGTGGCCACGGCAGACGAAATCCATCGCCGAAAGGTGGGCGTAGCCCGGTGCCTTGATCTTGCAGCGGTACGGCTTGTTGGTGCCGTCAGCCACGAGATACACACCGAATTCGCCTTTCGGCGCTTCAACGGCCGCATAAACTTCACCCGGCGGTACGTGATAGCCTTCCGTGTAGAGCTTGAAGTGGTGGATCAACGACTCCATCGAGCGTTTCATTTCACCACGCTTGGGTGGAACGATCTTACCGTCAGCAGACGATACCGGACCGGTTTCCACCGTCAGCTTCTCCAGGCACTGCTTCATGATCCGGATCGACTGACGCATTTCATCCATACGGATCAAATACCGGTCATAACAGTCGCCGTTCTTACCGATCGGAATGTCGAAGTCGAGTTCGGAATAGCACTCATACGGCTGCGACTTGCGCAGATCCCAAGGCGCCCCGGATCCCCGGACCATGACGCCGGAGAAACCCCAAGCCCAGGCGTCGTCCAGATCGACAACACCAATGTCAACATTCCGCTGCTTGAAGATGCGGTTGTCTGTCAAAAGACCTTCGATATCGTCCAGCGTCTGCAGGAACGGGTCACAGAAATCCCAGATATCATCCATAAGGTCCCGTGGCAGGTCCTGGTGAACACCACCCGGACGCACATAGGCAGCGTGCATCCGCGCGCCGCAGGCGCGCTCATAGAAGACCATCAGCTCTTCACGCGGCTCAAAGCCCCACAGCGGCGGCGTCAACGCGCCAACGTCCATCGCCTGAGTGGTGACATTCAAAAGGTGCGACAGGATCCGGCCAATTTCCGAATAAAGCACACGCACCAGCTGTCCGCGCTTCGGCACTTCGATACCGAGCATACGCTCAACGGCCAGAGCAAACGCGTGCTCCTGGTTCATCGGCGCAACATAATCCAGTCGATCGAAGTACGGAACAGCCTGAAGATAGGTCTTCTGCTCGATCAGCTTTTCCGTGCCGCGGTGCAAAAGGCCGATATGCGGATCGACGCGAGTGACCACCTCGCCGTCCAGCTCCAGCACCAGACGCAACACGCCGTGCGCCGCCGGGTGCTGCGGACCAAAGTTGATGTTGAAGTTACGAACCTGAGCCTCAGCCATCGGGACCCGCCTTAATTCGTCGTTGTTTTTTCATCGCCCGGCAGCACGTAATCCGTGCCTTCCCATGGCGAGAGGAAATCAAAGGTGCGCATTTCCTGGTTCAGGCGAACCGGCTCATAAACAACGCGTTTCTTTTCGTCGTCATAGCGGACTTCGACAAACCCGGTCACAGGGAAATCCTTGCGCAGCGGATGACCGTCGAAGCCGTAATCCGTCAGGATCCGGCGCAAGTCCGGATGGCCGGAAAACAAGATGCCGTACATGTCGTAGGCTTCCCGTTCAAACCATTCTGCTCCCGGAAACAGAGACGTCAAAGACGCGACCGGCGTCACATCATCTGTTTCGAGCTTCACGCGAATACGCTGGTTCTGGAAGGGGGACAGGAAGTGGTACACAACGTCGAAACGTTTCTCGCGCGCCGGATAGTCAACGCCGCAAATGTCCGTCAGGTTGACGAACTTGCAGGAGGCGTTGTCGCGAAGATACCGCACCACATCAAGAATGTCGGACGCATTCACGACCAGTGTGAGCTCGCCGTATTCGACCTTCCAGGACACGAGGGACTCTGACAAACCGAGCTCGATATGCTCGGCGAGTTCCTTCAACGTTTCGTCCATGTTCGACCTCACTCCTTCGGAGCTCTCATTTGGGCCGCTTTGGCCCTCTTCCCTCAAATCCGCCGCCATTCAAAGCGGCGAATGCAATCAACGTTCAATCGTGCCTGTGCGGCGGATCTTTTTCTGCAGCATCAAGACCCCATAAAGCAGCGCCTCGGCTGTCGGAGGACATCCCGGGACGTATATATCGACCGGGACGACGCGATCACATCCGCGTACTACTGAATAAGAATAGTGGTAGTAGCCACCACCATTGGCGCAGGATCCCATGGAGATGACATACCGCGGTTCCGGCATCTGGTCGTAAACCTTGCGCAGCGCAGGCGCCATCTTGTTGGTCAGCGTCCCAGCAACAATCATCACATCCGACTGACGCGGGGATGCGCGCGGGGCAAAGCCAAAGCGCTCAGCGTCATAGCGCGGCATGGACATTTGCATCATCTCAACGGCGCAACAGGCCAGACCAAACGTCATCCACATCAAGGAGCCTGTGCGGGCCCACTGAATCAGGTTGTCGGTGGAAGTGACAAGAAAGCCCTTGTCGGCAAGCTCGTCATTGACTTCCAGGAAAAACGGGTCGTCCGCGCCAACCGGCTTTCCGGTATTCGGGTCGATAATGCCCTTCGGCTGCTCCGCGATGAGCGGCTTGGCAGTGGTCAATCCCATTCCAGCGCTCCTTTTTTCCATTCGTAGATAAATCCGACCGTCAGGACGCCCAGGAACACCATCATCGAGCCGTAGCCGTACCAGCCGAGCTCACCGAAGGAGACCGCCCACGGAAACAGAAAGGCCACTTCCAGGTCAAAGATGATGAATAGGATCGCAACCAGATAAAAGCGAATATCGAATTTCATCCGGGCGTCGTCAAAAGCGTTGAAGCCGCACTCGTAGGCAGACAGCTTTTCTGGATCCGGGTTCTTGTAAGCAAGCAGGAAGGGCGAGATCAGCAGCGCAAGGCCAATGACCAGCGCAATGCCGATAAACACGACGATCGGGACATATTCCCGCAGAAGTTCTTCCATGTTTTCGCGTCCTTGCATTTGGAGGCGGACCGGGAGGCGATCCGTACCGCAGCCCTGCCCTGTCCTGCACCGGATAGTACCATCAGGTCATGCGTGGCCCGTCGGTTTTTTCACTAATCCAACATGCGAGCGCACACCTAGCCCACGTATTGCTGCAACGCAAGACCCTAACCCGGTCAAGCTATTGCCACATTTAAACCAAATCCATAACAGAACGCTACAAAGCGCATAATTCGGCGGGTTTGAAAGGCAGGATTTTCTCTGCACAACCGGCGCGGCAAATTGGCCGCACGCCATGACCAATCAAGCCAATCACTAGAATCGCCTGCATTTGGCATCGATCTAGCGGAAACCCGGCTCATCAGGCACGAGATTTAAACGCACCTGGACGCCGCAACGCGCACCGACGTCGGCCGGTTGAACTTGAATTGCTAAATTCTCGGAAAAAATCGGGAACCGTGAGTGGCGCGAGTGACGGGGCTCGAACCCGCGACCTCCGGCGTGACAGGCCGGCACTCTAACCAACTGAGCTACACCCGCACATTCACGGTATATATGCGCCACAAACCCAATTTGGGAAAGTGGCGCGAGTGACGGGGCTCGAACCCGCGACCTCCGGCGTGACAGGCCGGCACTCTAACCAACTGAGCTACACCCGCTTCGCGCGGCGACGTGATGTCGTCGCGAAGTGGCGCTGATGTACGGCGGCTGAGACATGAAGTCAAGCGCTCTGGCCGGACAATTATGTCGTTTTTTTAAAAGCCTTCTGTTTGAGCCATTTTGCCAACGCACCAAAAGCGTTCAGGTTGTGGACAACTCAATTTACCAGATCGGAACTCGCCACCTGAAATCCCGAAGACGATGTGATTTTTTTATCAGTGATTCAATACTTTAAGGTGCGGTGGGTAAGTAAAAGCCCTTCAGCACTCAAAGCGAAAAACAATCCATCGAAACATTGATGCATATTGATTGCACTCCGCCCCGGCTCAGGAAAGGACATTGAAATGCTGTCGACCATTCTCACACTGGTTCGCTTGCTGAAAGCCATATTGCGATCGTGGAACCGGCCGCATTTCCGCTCCGGGTTTCTCCTCGCGGGGCTTATCCTTTTCTCCGGCACCGTTTTTTACAAGACAGTGGAAGGCTGGAGCTGGGTGGATGCGCTCTATTTCAGCGCCATGACGCTGGCGACCGTTGGCGTTAGCGATCTTGCGCCGCAGAGCGTTGCCGGAAGGCTGTTCACGGTGCTTTATCCATTTGTCGGCGTCGGGGTGTTTGTGGCGTTGTTTGCGCAATTCGCCCGCGCGCTTTTGCAGATCGAACAGGAAGTCGATTTGGTTGAGAATTCGAAATCCAACGACCCGGCGAATAAGGCTTGAGGGTCTTCCAATTTGGTCAGGTGCACAATCAATTGGCGCGCCCGCCCCCCGGACTGATCGAGATCTATTCTGCCGGAACAAGGCGCGTATTCCGCAGCTGCCCTTTTTCCGCAAGGATCGGCACAGCCACCGCCGCAAAAAGCGCGTTGATGTCCTTCAGGCTCCGAATGACCTCTAGATGCGCATTGCTGGACCCGAGACTGTCAGGCGTCCCGGATGTCAAACGCTCCAAGTGCCGGGCGTGGCTGATTTTTTCCAGGCCCCGCATCCGGTCTTTTTCTGCAATCAGCTCCCGCGCGGATTCCGCATCGCCGGACACAAGCACGTTCATGGAAAGTTGCATGTTTGCCATGACGCGGCCATGCATATCCGACAGCTCCCGGAGCCCTTCTGCAGAAAACCGCAAATCCCGTTCGCGCATTTCCAAGGCAAGCGCATAGAGGTTCTTTGACACCAAATCCCCTGCCCGTTCCAGGTTCACTGAAAAACTGACGAGCTCCATACTCCGCTCGGCATCTTCCTGTTTCAGCTCGTTCCGGCTCATCTCTGCGATATAGAGTTTGATGTCGCCATGGATCTTGTTCACCACAGCGTCGCGTTTTTGAAGGCGTTCAATGGCCTCCGGATCACCGCGCTCCAGCATCAGCATGACCGGAGCCGCCATGGCTTCCACCACCTCCCCCATGCGCAACAGCTCGCGTGTCGCACTGGCCAGCGCCAGGCGCGGCGACGACAAGACGTTTTTATCCAGGGCGCTGCTCTGCTCGGCAAAGCCTTCCGTCTCGCGCTCCGCTGCACTGGCTGCAAACGTATCGAGCACCCATGCGACCGGCTTGAGAAGCGGCAAACAGACGATCACAAGCGCTATGTTGAAGAGCACATGCAGAGCAACCAATTGCGCGCCCGGGCTGCTGCCAAACAAAAGAACCAGCGGCAGCTCGTCGAGCGCGATGAAGACGACCAGCGCTGCCAGCGCACCGGTTGTCCGGAACAAGAAGTTGCCAATTGGAAGCAGGCGCGCCTTTTGGTCCAGACCACGGGTCAGCCAAATGGCCACCACGCCAGCCCCGATATTGGCGCCGAGGACCAGCGGAACAGCGGCCATCATGGGCAATCCGGCCTGATCCGCAACCGTCGCAATCATCAAGATGGCAGCCACACTGGAGTGAACCAAAAAGGCCAGCAGCGCCCCGACCAGCAACGCCGTCACAGGATCCGCAGCAAGATGCGCTGCGACCGCCGGCATAAAGGATGCTTGTTTGAGTGGCTCGGTCGCCTCTGCAATCATTTGCAGCGAAATCAAAACCAGGGCGATCCCAATCAGGATCCGGCCAATTTGCTTCGCGGTTCGCGACGGAAGCTTCAGGAAGGTCCAAGCACCGACTGCGAGCAACAAGGGGATCAACCAACCTAAATCAAACGACAGAAACTGGACCACCAGCGCGGAGCCGAGATCCGCACCCAGAAGGATTGCCAGACCCGCCGATGTCGACATGAAGCCTGAACTGGCAAAGCCGGCCGTAAGCATTGCAACGGCTGTCGCGCTTTGAAGTAGGATTGCAACCACCCCACCGGAGGCAATACCAATCAACGGATTGGCAGACGCGCGACCAATCGTGCGCCGGATACTTGGGCCCGACACTCTCTCAAACCCGGTCCGCACCATGCGGACGGCGTAAAGGAGCAGCATAACTGCTCCAAGGAGCTTGAGGATTCCGATTGCAAGCATGGCGTAATCTTCTGACTTATCGTGACTTTATATTTTGCCGTCTAAGTTTCTGATACACACATTCCTCCGCCAAACGCCAGCAATTTATGCACACAGTGCACTTTTCTTAAAAAGTTGAATGAAAAACACAAAAAGGCCGCCCCCAATAAGGCAGCGGCAACAACGATTTAGAAACGCTCACGATAGATCGCCGAATGTATAGCATTCGGTTCAAAAACAGCTGCGCCAGTCATCGATTTTAATTAGGAGGAATGGTGGGCGATGAGAGACTCGAACTCCCGACATCTTCGGTGTAAACGGCTCTCACAACCTCAAAAACGGCCGTTTTCAGCCATTTTAGATCCAACTAGATCCATCTATTTCATTTTATTTTCATTCGTTACTGAGCGGTTTCTGAGCGGCTATATCTGTGAAAATCAGTATTTCGTAACGAGCAGAACCGCTCATGATCCTTGGATTCCAATTTAAAACGTCAACAATTAGCTACTTAACCTCTTTCGGCGCCTCGCGTGCGGGCTCGATCTTTAGGTTTTTCGGCTCATCCTGGACTACCTGCGCTTTCATAGGCTGATCAGCGCTTGTAGCGGGATCACTTTTATTTCGACCAATAGGCTCAAGAATGTCACCTGTGGTACGCTCAAACGCTACTGCCTCAACTCCCAATTCTTGGAACATTTTAGCAAATGTAACCACGTTTTTTTGGCTTGGATTTTCAAACAAGTTCAGAAGTGCGCATCCAGTATCTGACAAAACAACAACCCCGGTTTGGTATTTTTCCGATCCAAATGGCTGCCTCAACAAGTTCGAATTTTTTAAGTTCTTTACGTTTTCAATGAAGGCACCCTTTTCGACAGCCACAGAATGATCGTCCAGCCCAAGCAGCATTAACAACTTTCCAGAATCATCGGTGCACTCTTGCCAGTTTCTTACTGGCCCGGCAGCCATCGTGGCAATCAGTCCATTGTCCTCAAAAGCCATCGCATCATTGTACTTTGGCTGATGCAATGCCAAGGGAACAACACCACCTATTCGGTGGCGGCAGAAATCGGAGAATTTCTGCGCGGTCTCATTGTCAATTTCATCTAATATACGCATTACCTTTCGGCCAAACGTACCAGGTACGCGAACTTCTGAAGCGAGAACATTCGCCCATTTCTGCCTCAACTCTTCGGTCGAAGCATCCTCAGCATACCGTTCAAAACGATCGATAAACTCATCCGCCAAGCGGTCCGGACCACTGTTTGCCTCTTCGTCGGTAGGAGGATTTTGCGTTAGTTGTTGAAGAGCCTCTTCTACAACGCTTAGCTTATTTTCCGCTCGCCGCTCTTCTCGGGACAGTACTTGCTTTATTACCACATTGGCGCCAGCGGGGTTCTGAGAAGCAGCCTCGATCAAGGCCTCTGTGGCAGCGTTGATGAGCTGAACTTCCGCATCAACCTTCGCTCGTTTTATTCTATTTCGTGATTCAATTGGTAGATTTAGCAAATCGACCAGGTTTCCCAAAAGCCGATCCCCGGCGGAAACCGCCCGGCTATGTGCGCTGGCTTGCAAGCCTGTTTTGGTCAATTTTCCCGATACTGAAACTGGTTTGTCCAGTGGGTCTTTGTCAGCCACCTGTAGCTCCAACAACAATTTATAAATAACTTTTTTGAACGACATCTAAGATAGCTTGAACCATATCTAGATTGCAAATCGCCCAACCACAACTATTGACAAACCTTCTGCCCGGTCTCGAGACCTGGTGCATAGTCTCTCATCTTTTCCTCTGGGCAAGACCGAACAGCATAGATAGCGTGAACGTTCGAATGACCGAGATCCTGCTATCGGGATTTCCAAGGCACTTTTTGATAACGGGAAAACTGAATGCCGCGCCCCACACTTCCACCTCGACTAAGGCTGAGAGAATACAGAGGCGCCCGTGTCTGGGTAATCAAGGACGGAAAAAAGAACCTCAGAACGGGCTGCTACGAGGACAACCTCAAAGGGGCCGAGGAGAAACTAAAGGAATACCTCACTGATAAACTCGAACCTCTAACCGGGAAGAAACCGGGCACAATCTCGTGCGCGGAAATATTGAGGTATTACACACGGCACCGTTTACCCAGGATCGCAAATGCCAAAAACGAAGTCTACCTCCTTAAGGCTTTGGAGCGCTTCTGGAGCGAGAAACATCTAATTGACGTAGATCGGCCGAATTGCCGCGCTTACACCTCTCAGCGACTGACTGAAGGCGTTTCTGGCGCCACTGCTCGCCGGGAGCTGGAGACGCTTCGAGCAGCGGTCAACTTGTATCTTGAGGAAAGAAAGGTGGTTTATCATCCTTCGTACGAGTTGCCCGAAAAAAGCGATGCCCGACTGCGCTGGCTAACACGAACAGAAGCAGCCCAGTTGCTTCATGCCGCCCGGCGCCGGGGTAATCATCATATTGCCCGGATAATCTTGATTGGCATCTACACCGGCACAAGAGTCGGGGCAATTTGCAGCTTGCGTTGGACGGCAAGTTCGAGTTCTGGATACATCGATCTCGACCAAGGGGTAATTTTCCGAAAGGGCTACAAGGAACGCGCAACAAAGAAGAGACGACCATCGATAGGCATCCCCGCACGTCTGATGCCTCACTTAGCCCGTTGGAGAAAAATTGATGGCAAATGCACCCATGTCATCAACCGGTTCGGAGAACCAATCGAAAACATCCGCAAAGCTTGGGTTAACAGCAGAAATGATGTGACTGAGATAGACCCCGCAACAGGTGAAGCGAAACACCCACTCGGGTCTGACGTTAGTCCTCATACGCTTCGCCACACCGCGGCATCATGGGGGATTCAAAACGTGCAAAATGTCCAGGACCTAAATGCTCTGGCAGACTACCTCGGCATGACTCTTGATATTCTGCTGAGCACATATGGGCACTTGAACCCGATCCATCACAACGCCGCGACAAATGCGATTTCCAGACGACCTGGCTCTTTATTTGCTGAGTAAACGGGCAATAAACGAGCACTGAATGTGCGCGAAAGATGCAATACTAGAGCTAAGTCATTGAAAAGTAATGGTGGGCGATGAGAGACTCGAACTCCCGACATCTTCGGTGTAAACGAAGCGCTCTACCAACTGAGCTAATCGCCCTCAACGAGGTGAGATGCCTTTTATGGGCTCCCTCTCTCCTTGGCAAGACCTATTTTCTAAAAAAATGCCATCGGCGTTTCTGCCTGTGGATGACCGTTTCATACGGCACCCGTTCTCTCGCCTTTTCCAGCCAAAGTCAGTTGCTACGAGTAACTTAGCCTTCTCTATGGCCGCCAAGTGCGCATAGAAAAAAACCCCATCCTCGATTATTCGAGAACGGGGTTTTTTCAGTCCATGGACCGATGCAAACTCGCAATTAGGAGTTCACAGCGTCCTTCAGGCCTTTACCAGCCTTGAATTTCGGCGTCTTAGAAGCCGGGATCTGGATCGTTTCGCCAGTCCGCGGGTTCCGGCCTTCGGTCGCAGCCCGTTCGGAAACGGTGAAGTTACCAAAACCGATGATACGGACTTCGCCGCCGCCTTTCAGCGTCTCAGTGACAGCTTCAAAGCTTGCGTCAACTGCTTCGCCTGCCTGTGCCTTTGTCAGGCCGGTCTTTTCTGCGACAGCTGCGATCAGATCGTTCTTATTCATAGCAGATACCTTTCTAAGAAACGGACGTATGCCGACGATTCCTGTCAGCGCCGTTGCGCGAAACTCGCGAGATTTGAGCTGAAACGCAAGTGGTTTTTTCGCAGAAAACAGCCGTTTTGACCAATTATTCAAAAGAAAAGCCCCGGTTTTCCCGGGGCTTGACTGTTTCGCAAATGTCAAGGGCGGATTAGTGGGCGACGACACCTGTTGTGTCATCATCCGAAGCACTCGCCTTGGTTGCATTTTCCGCAGCGCTTTCATCCCACTCGATGGCCTCCGGCTGGCGTGTCAGAGCATGCTTGAGCACCTCATCCATGCCGGAAACCGGAATGATCTCGAGCGAGTTTTTCACGCTGTCCGGAATGTCCGCCAGGTCCTTGGCGTTGTCTTCCGGGATCATCACAAGCTTGATGCCGCCGCGCAGAGCCGCAAGAAGTTTCTCCTTCAGGCCACCGATCGGCAAGACGCGGCCACGCAGGGTGATTTCGCCCGTCATGGCGACATCCCTGCGCACCGGAATACCGGTCATGGTCGAGATCACGGCCGTGGCCATGGCAATACCCGCAGATGGCCCGTCCTTCGGGGTTGCGCCTTCTGGAACGTGGACGTGAATGTCCTTCTTCTCAAAGAGCGGCGGTTCGATGCCGAAGTCGATTGAACGGGAGCGAACATAAGACGCCGCAGCCGAAATAGACTCCTTCATCACATCCTTCAGGTTGCCGGTGACAGTCATTTTGCCCTTACCAGGCATCATGAGGCCTTCAATGGTCAGGAGCTCGCCGCCAACTTCCGTCCAAGCGAGACCGGTAACCACACCAACCTGGTCCTCCAGCTCGGCTTCCCCATAGCGGTACCGCGGAACACCAAGGTATTCCTCAACGATCTTCTGGGTCACCGTGATGCTTTCCTTGTCGCTCATCAGGATGTCCTTGACCGCTTTCCGGGCCAGGGTCGCCATTTCACGCTCAAGGTTCCGTACACCGGCTTCACGGGTGTAGCGGCGCACTACAAACTGAAGTGCATCGTCTTCGATAGAGAACTCACCGTCTTTCAGACCGTGATCCTTCTCGGCTTTCGGAATGAGGTGACGGCGGCAGATTTCCACTTTTTCTTCTTCCGTGTAACCGGCGATCCGGATGATCTCCATACGGTCCATCAACGGACCTGGAATATTCAGCGTGTTCGCCGTGGTCACGAACATCACGTCTGACAGGTCGTATTCAACCTCCAGATAGTGGTCCATGAAGGACGAGTTCTGTTCCGGATCCAGCACCTCAAGCAGCGCAGATGACGGGTCACCCCGGAAATCCATGCCCATTTTGTCGATCTCGTCGAGCAGGAAGAGCGGGTTGGATTTCTTCGCCTTTTTCATTGACTGAATGACCTTGCCCGGCATGGAGCCGATATAGGTCCGCCGGTGGCCGCGGATTTCCGCTTCATCGCGCACGCCGCCCAGCGACATGCGGACGAATTCACGTCCCGTTGCCTTCGCAATCGACTTTCCGAGCGAGGTCTTACCAACACCTGGAGGTCCAACAAGGCAGAGGATGGGACCACGCAACTTGTTCGCCCGGCTCTGAACAGCAAGATACTCCACGATCCGCTCCTTGACCTTTTCAAGGCCATAGTGATCGGTATCGAGAACCTTCTCGGCAAAGCTCAAATCGTGCTTGACCTTGGACTTCTTCGACCACGGAATGCCGATCAGCCAGTCCAGATAATTGCGCACGACGGTCGCTTCCGCGGACATCGGGCTCATCTGTTTCAGCTTCTTGATCTCGGCAGCAGCGCGTTCGCGCGCCTCCTTGGTCAGCTTGGTCTTTTTGATCTTCTCTTCGAGTTCGGCAACTTCGTCCTTGCCGTCCTCGCTGTCCCCGAGTTCTTTTTGAATGGCCTTCATTTGCTCATTCAAGTAGTACTCGCGCTGGGTCTTCTCCATCTGACGCTTGACGCGGGAGCGGATGCGTTTTTCCACCTGCAGGACGGAAATCTCACTTTCCATCATGCCGAGGACACGCTCAAGACGCTCAGCGACAGAGACGACGCCAAGAATTTCCTGCTTTTCAGGGATTTTAATCGCCAGGTGAGAAGCGATCGTGTCAGCCAGTTTGGAGTAATCGTCGATCTGATTGACCGCACCGAGCACTTCCGGCGACACTTTCTTGTTCAGCTTCACATAGTTTTCAAACTCGGCAACCACGGAGCGGGCCAGCGCCTCGACCTCAATGTTCTCGCCGTCTTTTTCCGGCAAAACGGTTGCGGTTGCTTCGAAATAGTCGGTCCGGTCGGAATAGTTGCCGATTTGCGCGCGTGCACCGCCCTCGACAAGCACCTTCACAGTGTTATCCGGCAGTTTAAGCAGCTGCAACACGGTTGCCAGCGTACCAACGTTGTAGATCTGGTCCGGGTTCGGATCGTCGTCGGCAGCGTTCATCTGGGTTGCCAGAAGAATATGCTTGTCGGTGGTCATCACCTCTTCAAGCGCCTTGATCGACTTTTCACGACCCACGAACAGCGGAACGATCATGTGCGGGAAGACGACAATATCGCGCAGGGGCAATACAGGATACACAGACGTACTGTCCGGATCAGTGGCGCGGATTTCTGCGTCGCTCATTCTTTTTCCTTTCTCGGCGTGTTCCGGCCCCACTCACAAATAAAGGCAGCCAGAGACACTGGAAAACGGCTTTCGGCGATCGTCTGCCGAGGGCCGGATCGCAACACCCCGGATGGGCGCGTTGACGATCCGCACAAGCCGTCCTTACGTCCTATTAGGTGGCTACCTGTCAGGCCGGTGTCAAGGCGATCAAACATTAACAAAGGGACTTGTCTGTTGACGACTCACCAGCACGGTGGATAACGCACCTCGAATAAAATCAGGTGTGCAAAAAGCAAAATGCCGCTCACTCCAGAGCGGCATTTGTCTGACGATAACGTTATGCGCCTGCCGCTAGCTTACGCACTTGTCGCTGACGTCTCTTCGCGGTCCTCGTAGATGTAGAGGGGACGCGCTTCGCCCTTGACCACTTCCGGAGAAATGACGACTTCCTTGACGCCCTTCAGGCCAGGCAGTTCGTACATCGTGTCGAGAAGGATCGACTCAAGGATGGACCGAAGGCCACGTGCACCGGTTTTCCGCTCGATAGCCTTGTTGGCAATCGCCCGCAGTGCATCTTCATGGAACGATAGTTCAACCTGCTCCATCTCAAAGAGACGCTGATACTGCTTGACGAGCGCGTTTTTCGGCTCGGTCAGGATGGTGATCAGGGCATCTTCGTCGAGATCTTCCAGAGTTGCGATGACGGGCAGACGGCCAACGAATTCCGGAATGAGGCCGAACTTCAACAGGTCTTCCGGCTCCAGTTCGGAGAACAGCTCGCCAATCCGGCGGTCTTCCGGCGCATGAACCTGTGCCTGGAAACCGATGGAAGTCTGGGTACCACGATCAGAGATGATCTTATCCAACCCGGCAAACGCACCACCACAGATGAAGAGCATGTTGGTGGTGTCCACCTGCAGGAACTCCTGCTGCGGATGCTTGCGGCCGCCCTGCGGCGGCACGGAAGCCACAGTGCCTTCCATAATCTTCAACAGCGCCTGCTGCACGCCCTCCCCGGAGACATCGCGGGTAATCGACGGGTTATCCGCCTTCCGGCTGATCTTGTCGATCTCATCGATATAAACGATGCCGCGCTGAGCGCGTTCCACGTTGTAGTCCGCGGACTGCAGCAGCTTGAGGATGATGTTCTCGACGTCTTCACCGACGTAACCGGCTTCAGTCAGGGTCGTTGCGTCTGCCATTGTGAACGGCACATCCAGAATCCGGGCAAGCGTCTGCGCGAGCAGTGTCTTTCCGCAACCGGTCGGTCCGACCAGCAGGATGTTGGACTTTGCAAGCTCAACATCGTTGTTCTTGGAGGCGTGGTTCAGACGCTTGTAGTGGTTGTGAACGGCGACCGACAGGACCTTTTTCGCACTGCCCTGCCCGATGACATAATCATCGAGAACATCGCGAATTTCCTGAGGAGTCGGGATCCCGTCCCGGGACTTAACCAGCGAGGATTTATTCTCCTCGCGGATGATATCCATGCACAGCTCGACACATTCATCGCAAATGAAAACAGTCGGGCCGGCGATCAGCTTGCGGACTTCGTGCTGGCTTTTGCCGCAGAAGGAGCAGTAGAGCGTATTCTTTGAATCGCTGCCGCTGGCCTTGGTCATGTAGTCAACCTCGCGTTTTTGGGGTGCTTAACCCCTTATCTCTCCGGGTGAGGCCAAATTGAGGCTCCCGGTTTGAAAGTTTTAGGCGCCTAAGGTGCCGCACTTTCCTATAGGATGTCACCATGCTTCGCCGGTAAAAATCAATATAGGTTTAAGGCGAAGGTGGAAACCTTGGAATACCTTGGGATTTTCACGGTAAAGCCACGGATTTTCAACCCGTGGCTCTCCGCAGAAATCCTTAGCCTTTCGACTCGGCTTCACCACCAAGGCTGGACCGATCCGTGATGACATTGTCGACGATCCCGAATTCCTTGGCCTTTTCAGCGGTCATGAAGTTATCGCGCTCCAGCGCTTCTTCCACCTGATCAAGGCTCCGTCCGGTGTGCTTCACGTAAATTTCATTGAGCCGGCGTTTCATCGCAAGGATTTCCTGGGCGTGCAGCATGATGTCGGCTGCTTGACCACGGAAACCACCGGATGGCTGGTGAACCATCACCCGCGCATTCGGCAAAATGAAGCGCATGTCTTTCTCGCCAGCAGCCAGAAGCAGTGAGCCCATGGAAGCTGCCTGACCAATGCAGAGGGTCGACACGGCCGGACGAATGAACTGCATCGTGTCGTAAATCGCCAGGCCGGATGTGACCAATCCGCCGGGCGAATTGATGTAAATTGCGATTTCCTTGGAGGGATTGTCAGCTTCCAGATAAAGCAGCTGCGCACTGACCAAGGTTGCCATGTGATCTTCGACCGGACCGGTCAGGAAGATGATGCGCTCCTTCAGCAAGCGCGAGTAGATATCGAAGGCCCGCTCGCCCCGGTTTGTCTGCTCGACAACCATCGGCACGAGAGTGTTCATGTAGATATCGACAGGATCCTTCATACCTCATCCATATGCTTGAGATGTTACCCAGGATTTGGGCTGGAAACAGGCCTTGCAAGCGCATCGTTCCAAGGCCTGACTCGAAAAAAGCGACACCCCCATATATAGGGATGCCGCCCTCAACGCAAAGTCATCGCAGATGCGGCATGAAAGCAAAGTTAAAGTTGCCGCCGCATCTGTTGATTATCCGGGAAAAACTCACCGTCAAGCGGCGTCTTCGTCCTCGGCCACAAGCTTCTCCAGCTCTTCTTTGGTCACCGTCTTGTCGGTCACCTTGGCAAGCTCCAGCATGAAGTCGACGACTTTTTCCTCGTAGATCGGAGCGCGCAGAGACGCCAGGGCCTGCTGGTTGTTCTTGTAGAACTCAAACACCTGCTGCTCTTGGCCCGGGAACTGGCGGACACGGTCGTACAGCGCCCGCTGCATTTCCTCGTCGGTGACCTGAATGTTGTTCTTTTCACCGATTTCGGACAGCACCAGACCCAAACGAACACGGCGCTCGGCGATCTTGCGGTATTCCGCTTTCGCCTCTTCTTCCGTTGTTTCTTCGTCTTCGAAGGTCTTTTCGTTGCGCTTCATGTCTTCTTCGACTTGCTGCCAAACGATCTGGAACTCAGATTCCAGCAGTTTTTCCGGCAGTTCGAAGGAGTAATGCTCGTCCAGTTTGTCGAGAAGCTGACGCTTGACGCGCTGACGGGTCATCTGACCGAACTGGCCTTCGATCTGGCCACGAACGATTTCTTTCAGCTTGTCGAGCGACTCAAGGCCAAGGCCTTTTGCAAACTCATCATCGATCGCGGCTTCACCCGGTGCGCCGACCTCTTTGACAACGACGTCAAACGCCGCGGCTTTGCCGGCCAGATGTGCTGCCGGGTACTCTTCCGGGAAGGTCACTTCAACGACTTTCTCGTCGCCGGCCTTCGTGCCGATCAGCTGCTCTTCAAAACCCGGGATGAACTGACCGGAGCCCAGAACCAGCTGGCCGTTTTCGTCCGCACCGCCTTCAAACGGCTCGCCGTCGATTTTGCCGAGGTAAGACATGGTGACGCGGTCGCCGTCTTCAGCAGCGCCATCCTTGGCTTCGAACGGGGTATTATTCTTGGCGATGTCAGAGACCTGAGTGTCGACTTCTTCTTCCGCGATCTCGACAACCGGACGCTCGATTTCAAAACCGCCGAAATCGACGATTTCAAAGTCCGGCAGTACGTCGTAGGTCATCTTGAAGGACAGATCGGCATCGCCGGCCAGGATCTTCTCAGCGTCTTCTTCCGGAAGATCGATTTCCGGTGTCAGCGCCGGGCGCTCGGAACGCTCTTCAACAGCCTTTTGCGTGGTTTCCTGGATGGTGTTCGACAGGATTTCGGCCATGGCTTGACGGCCATACATCTTCTTCAGGTGCGCGACCGGCACCTTGCCCGGACGGAAGCCCTTGATGTTGGCCTTGGACTTCATGTCGTTCAGATAGTCATCGAGCTTCACAGCCAGATCGCCGGCCGGAATGTCAATCTTCAGCTCGCGCTTGAGGCCCTCAGCGAGGGTTTCGGTTACCTGCATGGGTTTTGCTTCGTCCTCGGTCCTGAGCGGCAATCCGCCCCGGAGGTGTTGATTATCAAAATTTCCGTGTGCCGCGCCGCCCACTCCCCTTTTTGCAGGAGCATTGCAAATAGCAGCGCTCGCCTTGGGCGGAACCCAAGACGCACGATGGGAGCGCGATAAAGGTTGGGGGTGAAAGTGTCAAGGGTGGAGCCGGGAAATTGGGTCTAAAGCGCAAGGTTCGCACCAAAAAGCGAACCGGGTCCGGATCTAGATATTCTTGCGGGAAACTGTTTCCCGGATCCACACCAGACTGTTTGACGCGAGCTCCTGCCATCCGTCTTCGAGCTGCATGTAGTGGCATTTACCAGGATACTCTTGAACAGTGGCCAAATCGCCATACCGCGCCGCCATCTGACGGGCCGTTGATGGCGGGACGACCTTGTCTTCTCCCCCTGTCAGGAAGAGCATTGGTGCATTTCGCCCATCAAACACCACCTGCGTTGCCTGTTTCTGATCATACATCCAGAAAAACAGCTCAAACAAAACCTCTCCCGATTCAGTGCTCAAACAGTCACATATTTCGTGCTGCTGAATTTCCGGCATGGTGTTCAAACCATAGGCCGCAAGCAATTCAAAGTCCTGACCTGGAGCCTCCTGCCAAAAGGCACCGGCCGACATAAACATCTTGCCGAGGGCACGTTCCATGTCCGTGGTCGGTGTTGTGCCTGCCATGATGCTGCTGTTGATCAGAACACCTGCCTCGATCAGACCGCGTCCGGACAGAATTTGCGCGATCAGCCCGCCAAGGGAGTGCCCGATGACGATGGGCGGCCTGTCGAGAGTTCGGATGAATTCAACGGTATCCGAGACGTAGTCTTGAATACTCGTTCCAATCAGTGCTTTCCGGCGCTCTTCGCCGTCCGCAAGGTCATGGAACCGGTATGTCGGCGCATGACATGCAAAGCCAGCTTCTTCAAAGAACTTTTTGAGGGGCGCCATCGTCCAGGGCCCAGCATTCGTGCCATGCAAAAGTACCACTGGGATGTCAGACATGGTGCCCCACTAAGAGTTCTTGTTATCTGCCGGTGATTGCATTGCTTGCCTAAGGCTCTGTTCCTGCAACCGATCGGCTTGCGCCAGATCATACTCAGTGCTGGACCAGTCGTCAGTGATTTTGACCAAAAAATACTTGCGGTTTCGGTGAGAAGTATTTTGACATTTTCCCGCACATCACTGGAAGGAAACGCTTTTTTATATCTTTACGCGATATCTCTGACTTTGCGGAAGGGCGAGAAAACGTCCAACAAGGCAATCGGGGGCGCGCCAGACTACGAATGCGAGACAGTTTAAGTACCGATGACCAGACCGGAGATTTCCTGAGGGGACCAGCCTCTGAGGGTGCTCCAAGCGAGACCAAACGGGCTGCGCCAGCGATCGCTATAGGACTGTTGATGATGTCCATGGTCGTCTCATTTCTGGGCTACAATTATCTCTATCTGGCTGGCGAATATCGCGCACGCAACTTCCAGCATTTTCTGCACATCAAACAAGCCCACGACCTTGTTGTCCAATCGCCGATTCTTCGGGATTCGGACATCGGCCAACTTATTGATTCACTCTCAAGTGCGCGAGCAGAAGCGCTTTGGTGTACACAGAATCTGACTGTTCCTGAATATGAAGTGGTCAAACGGCTTGGTGCAGGCGCCGCGTTCGCCATGTGCAGGGCTGAGGTGGCCAGGACCGACGATCTCATCGCGCAGCTGGAACTCATGCGCGCGGCTCCTCTTGCACGCCACTCAGAACAAAGCAGCCGCTTTGCCCAAGGTCTTGAAATCAAGGCGGCGCTTGAAAAAATGATGGCAGACAGCGCCAGTTTTCATGCTCAGGTTCAGACGATTGAGGATCGGATCGTCAACCTGGTCATCGGGGGCACGTTACTCGTCAGCTTCGCTTTGCTCATGATCATGATGTTCTTGACCCGGACGATGCGCGAGGTGTGGTCCACGCTCACAGCCTCCGCACGGCACGTGAATGAGGTCAATGAACGCTTTGCCACAGCCGTGGAAGCAATCCCGGACGGCTTTGCGGTCTTTGATTCAAAGCGCCGCCTCATCACCTGCAACGAAATGTATCGCCAGCTCGCTCATCCAGTCCCTGAACGGGTTAAACTCGGTATGACCGGCGCGGAAATTCTGCAAGATGCCATGGAACATGGACACTATCCCGACATCTCAGAGGAAGACCGGAACAAGTTCATTCTCGATTTCCGGAACAAGTTGGAACAGGACGGCTCGCAGGTCAGCCTTGTTGTACAAGGCGAGCGGTACATCCAGGTGAAACTGACGGAAAGCGCGCATGGCGACAAGGTCGTCATCCGGTCCGATGTCAGTGACTTCGTACAGTCCAACCGCAAACTGCAAAACCTGACCGAAAACCTTGAGACGGCGAAGGCCCATTACCGGCGCCGGTCCCTTGAAGACGCGCTGACGGGTCTTTCCAACCGGCGCAAGCTCGACCATGCATTGAAAGCTGCCGGCGGACGCGGCGAACGGGCCGTGATCCGGATCGATCTCGACCGCTTCAAGCAAGTCAATGACGTCTTGGGGCATGATGCCGGCGACCACGTTCTGAAGACAGTTGCCCGCAAGCTTTTGACCGCAACCCGGGAAGACGATCTGGTGGCCCGCGTCGGCGGCGACGAATTTGTTGTCCTGTGTGCTCCAGGCACGGAATTGGAACGCGCAGAAGACATTGGCCAACGTCTGTTGGAACGCACCCTGGAGCCCATCCTCTATCGCAACAAACAATGCGTGTTCAGCGCAAGCCTCGGGCTCGCGGTTGCTGAAATTTCACGCGATGATCCGTCTGAAATCCTTCGGAATGCCGATGCCGCACTATATGAAGCTAAGGCGGCTGGCCGGGCAAGCTTGAGAGTGTTTACCGGACCGCTTGAACAACGCATTTCACGCGACCGGCGGCTGGCTGATGACCTGGTCGAGGCCTTTGCAGGCCGGGAACTTGTGCCGTTTTATCAAACCCAGCACGATGCCCGCACCCACGCAGTCACCGGAATTGAAGTGCTGGCCCGTTGGCAGCACCCGGAGTTTGGCCTTCTCCCACCAGCCTTGTTTTTCCCGATTGCCCATCAACTGGGCCTCGACGGCGACCTTGACCTTGCAATCATGACACGCGCGGCCGAAGACCTCGGCCCCCTATTTGCCAAGACAGGTGCCCTGCCCCGTCTTGCCTTCAATGTAACATCCTCAACCTTGATCGATCCGGACTTTCCGGAGTTCGCACAACACCTGTTCAAGCGGTGGCAGGCACCGGTTGCCTTCGAGATCCTGGAGTCCGTCTCTTTGGAAGATGGTGACGACACCATTCCATTCGCCCTGGACACGCTCCGTGAACTTGGGTTCGAACTGGACATTGACGACTTCGGGTCTGGGCATGCGTCCATCAAGAGCGTCATGCAGGTTCGCCCGCACGCATTGAAAATCGACCGGAGCATCATTCTCCCGCTCGGCGAAGATCCGGCTGCAGAAGGCTTGGTCGCGGCAACGATCACAATGGGCCAAAGCCTTGGTCTGCAGGTGATTGCGGAAGGCGTGGAAACAGCGCAACACGCCCATCGCCTCGCGGCTCTCGGTTGCGACACGGTTCAGGGTTATCATTTTTCGAAACCGATGCCCTTGAAGGACCTGAAAACCTATCTCAATGGCGACGCGATCACCCCCGGAAACAGATCCGCCGCGGCGTCTTAAGCTGGGTCTGACCGCTGAACTTGCTGACGAAACACAAAACTTAAACTTTAAAACGTGTGGGTCAGTGACTGGAAATCAGCCTAAGAAGCAAAAACAAATCGAGCGCTAAGCACCAGGACTGCGCTCAGGCACGCAAGACCAATCACAAATAATATAACAGCCTGCCTGACGCGCTCTGATTTCTGCATGAGGATCCTTTGGAGTAGCCGACACTCCCCCGTTTTACGTAACGGTATATTCTTGGATCAGGCTTGCTGGAACCATTCGACTTTCGCACATATGCGGTTCCAAAGGCCGTCAAAGGAACACACAGTTTGGATCTTTATGCTCTGAATTGGTATCCGATTTAATTGCCGAGAGTTCGTCTATCAGAACGCTTACTACCTGGAAATCTCTCTGAACAATCAGTTACCGCAATCGTTGAATTTTCCACCCTAACTGTGCGTATTTCTTGGCACTTTCCAGTGTAAACTTGCCGCGTAGATCAGGGAGATCGATGGTGTCACGTGACGTTTTTGTAGATCAACCGCCGGCGTTCGACGGACCGATTGTAGAAGCAGCCAGTTTCTTAGGCCGCGTTCAACGATATCTGGACATGGCCCAGTTCCGCGACGTCGCCGTTGATTTGTCCGGCAGCCGCCTTTTTATTCTGTCAGAAAGCCGGTTTGAAGACTTGATCGTTCATGGGCAGCATCCGCTTGCCTGGCTCATCGATATCAGCAGCTATCCGGCCCATTCCACGCGATTTGGCACGTCAATCGAAGATCTTGAGAACCTCATCAGCCATTGGTGCGGCTCGATCATTGATCAGGCCGGACGGCCGCATATTGTTCTTGATGCGTGGATGTACGATCAGTTCCGGCAAAAACAAACTATTATGCTTTCCTCTGCCCAAACGCCTGCGCCGAAGGCTTTGTCTGGTGTGGACCGGTCACCACAGGTTCCAACACCCGATGGGACCTCTGCACTCATTTGCCTTGAAACCTTTCGGCAGACAGGTATTCGCAAACCGCCCCACCGAGCCAAAGGATGACCCCGGTTTGAATTGCCATAGGCGTCTGTAGACAGTCAGAACTTTCGGTCGTTTTTAGCCCGACCTCGCCTATGATTGCGCCACACTGCACAATTCATAGTCAGATTGGCCTTGCCGAGCCTCGAATACACACCTGAGACGTCTCTATTTCTGGCATCCATCTTGCGTAATCATCTGTAACGCAACCCAATGAGCACAGGAGATGATCTCATGGCCGCAGAAGACAGTACAGCCGAAGCATTAAACCCAACACTTTGCTTGGCAATGACTGCGAATGAACTGGAAACGGAGCAAAAGCCGTCACCACGTCAATTTCCGAAAACCGTCTGCAATCCGACAATGGCACTTGCGATCTATGCGAGCCTTTACAGCGAAGCGGACGCATCCGGCGAGCGTGCTGGACGCTGAACAGCCCAAGCAGAGGGTTATTCAGCAAGGTAGAAGCAGATACATGGTTTTCGCGAAATAGCGGTAGCCATAAAGCGTTCGGCTAAAAACGGGTTACGTGGTCATCAGTTCTCGCTTTGAACTTCGTTCAGCGCATGAGTTCTGTCGTTTCGTCCATATTGATCTAAGGCTGATTTCTGAGGCTAGGCAACCGTCCCGTCTATACAGACACCTAAAAAGCTTTGAATAAGCCGCAGGTCTTTTTTGTCTCGGGGGATAACGACACAATCCCGGTATTCTTCCGGCATTTCATGCACTGGTATGGCGACCAGATTGTCTGATGGATAGAGGCTGTTTTCCAGAAGGAGTCCGACGCCAAGACAATGCAGCAAAGCTTCCTTGACCATGGGAAAAGTCGTGGTTTTCAGGATGCGCTGGAACGTCAGACCGTGCTTTTTGATCTTTCGATTGGCAATTCGCTGTGTCAGCGATCCGTCCTCGGGCAAGACAAGTGTTTCCGTTTGAAGGTCAACAAGCGAAAGAACCTGCTTTTTCGCCAGCCGGTGATCAGCCCGCATGTGTACCATGTATTTGGATCGCCTAAGCTCATGGGTCACAAGCGCCGGATTTTCCTGAGGTTCCGTCACGATCGCCATATCCACCTGACGCTCGTTCAAAAGCGTCATGGCCGTGGTCCAGTCATAGAGCGTGAAATCGATCTGAACCTTGGGATAGAGCTCTCCATACCGGGCGATAATGGGCATCGCCGGGCGGGGTGCGTTGGCGATCAATCGAATACTGCCGTCCGTTAGAGCGCTGTAGTCGTTCACTTTTTCCGTCACCAGTTGGTCCAGCGTCGCCAATCGGTCGGTGATTGAAAACAGCTCTATTCCCGCACGTGTCAGCTCCAGACCGTCGCGGCGCCGAATAAATAGCTGGGTCCCCATCAGGTTTTCCAGTTTGGCCACATGCTGGGTTACAGACGACTGCGTCACATTGAGCGCGCGCGCAGCGCGGGAGAAACTGCGTTCCCGCGCAACATAAGTAAAAGCCTTGATTTGGTAGGGACTGGGCGAAGCGTTCATGACAGTTCCATGTTGTCTGCATGAAACACGATAGTGCCCATTAGCAACGCTAATATTACGTCACAGATGGTTCAATCACGCTCGCTACGGTGATCGCAACTAGAGGGGCGATCATATGGCGGCCATTTCCTTAAAAGCGATCGAAAAGAGTTTCGGCGACACGTCGGTTCTTGAAGGGATCAATCTCGACATCGCACCGGGAGAGTTCCTGACGCTTGTCGGACCTTCTGGATGCGGGAAGTCGACTTTGCTCCGGATTTTGGCCGGACTGGAAGCACCAAGTTCTGGTGACGTTCTGATCGACGGCCGGAAAGTCAACCAGATACGCCCCGCTGACAGGAACCTCGCGATGGTCTTTCAGTCCTATGCGCTCTATCCGCATTTGACGGTCGGCCAGAACATGATGACGCCGTTGCGGCTCCGGGACTTGTCGTTTGCCGAACGGTTTCCTTTTGCCGGCCCACTGCTCGCAAAATCCAAGTACAAGGCGCTTTGGGCGCAAGTGGCCGAGACGGCGAAAATCTTGCAGATCGATCATCTTCTCGATCGCAAACCCGGCCAACTCTCAGGCGGTCAAAGACAACGTGCAGCTCTGGGCCGGGCGATGGTTCGCAAACCGGCCGGCTTCCTAATGGACGAACCTCTATCCAATCTGGACGCGGCGCTGCGCATTCACATGCGCTCAGAACTGGCCGAACTTCATCGATCCCTTGCAACGACCTTCGTTTACGTCACGCATGACCAGGCCGAAGCTCTGACGATGTCAGATCGGATGGCAGTTATGATGGATGGCAACATCCTGCAGCTCGGCACGCCAGACGAGATTTACAACAATCCGAAGGACATCCGGGTTGCAGAGTTTGTTGGAGCGCCGAAGATCAACCTCTTGCCCGGGCACCTGGACAGCAATGGCCACGCCCGCTGCGGCGATGTTGTCTTGACGAGAGTCTCAGCCACCTCTTCAGACACAATTACAATCGGTCTGCGCCCAGAACATTTGACGCTTTGTGATGGCAAGGATCCAGAGGCTTTGAAAGGCCGGGTGGTTCACAAGGAAAACCTCGGTGCTGATATCTACCTGCATATAAGCATGAAAGATGGCGCGCATCGTCTCGTGGTCCGCGCTGCGCCCGTAGACGGTGTTGCCGTGTCCATTGGTCAGGACGTTGCCTTCAAACGGCATCACGGTGCCGCCATGGTCTTTGAAGCAGGCGGCAAACGGGTCGGCCTTGAAAATAACGCCGGCACCGCCGTTGCGGAGGTGGCGTAATGCCCCGCTCCAAGGCGCACTATTGGTTTGTCGGCCCGGCCCTGTTCCTGATGTTTGTCATTTTGCTTCTGCCGATTGGCATCGCATCCATCATGAGCTTTACGAATTACAGCCTTGGCAATTCCGGCGCTGAATTTGTTGGGCTTGAAAATTACGAGAAGATCTTCACCCGTTCCACCTATGAAAAGATGTTTGGCGCGACCTTCCGCTATGTCTTTGTGGTTGTTCCGCTTTCCGTTGGACTGGGGCTCGGCGCCGCGCTCCTCATAAATTCGACCAAGCGGTTCGGTGATCTTTACAAGACCATCTACTTCTTGCCCGTGATGGCTGCGCTGATTGCGATGGCCATCGTTTGGGAGTTCGCATTTCACCCAACCATCGGGATCGTCAATTCCACATTGGAGCGCGGTTGCGGAACTGTTCTGGAAGTCTGGGGTTGGTACGCACACGGGTGTGAGCGTGGCTTCCCGCTCTGGCTGACAGACCGCGACTATGCCATCTGGACAGTCGCCTTCATTGGGGTCTGGCAAGGCTTTGGCTTCAATATGGTGCTCTACCTCGCGGGTCTGACCTCTGTGCCGCGTGAGCTTTACCAAGCGGCCGAAATGGATGGCGCAAAGTCGGCCTGGGACCGGTTCCGGCTTGTCACCTGGCCGATGCTGGGCCCGACCACGGTCTTCGTCGTCACCATTTCGTTTATCCGCTCATTCCAGGTCTTCGACACAGTCGAGGCGTTCTACCCGCAAGGCGGCGGACCGTCGAAATCGGTCTACGTCATGATGTTTGCCATCTACGAAAAAGCGATCCAGCAAAACCTCATGGGAATTGGCGCCGCCATTACCGTCGTCTTCCTGGCTTTCGTCATGTTTCTCACGCTCGTCCAGCGCTGGCTGGTGGAGAGAAGGGTTCATTACACATGAGCGACACAACTCTTTCCTCTTCCAACGCGGTTGGCCTGCCGGCCTTCCGGTTTTCAGCTGCAGAAACCCTGAAGCATGTGGTCCTGATCTTCGGCAGCCTGATCGTGCTGCTGCCGTTCTACGTGATGGTCAGTTACAGTCTCAAAAGCCCGGCTGAAATCATGCAGAACATCGGTGGGTTCTTCGGCGCGCAGGAAGCATTCCGCGACGACTATTGCATCAAGCTCGGCAAGGACGTGGCCGACTGTATGGTGACACCGGTCATCTATAACTACACCACGGCTTTTGAGAAAGCGCCGCTCATCCGGTACCTCCTCAACGGCGTGATCGTTACGGCGTCCATCTTCTTCATTCAGGTTCTTGTCGCACTACCCTGCGCCTATGCGCTGGCAAAACTCAGGTTCTGGGGGCGTGAAGCTGTCTTCGGACTGGTTCTATTCTGCCTGCTTATTCCAGTCCATGCCATCGCGCTGCCGCTGTACATCATGCTGGCCAAGGTGGGGCTTACCAACACCTATGCCGCGCTGATCATTCCATGGACCATCTCCGTGTTCGGCATTTTCCTGATGCGTCAGTTCTTCATGACCGTTCCCGATGATCTCATCGACGCCGCCAGGATGGACGGAATGAACGAGTTCTCGATCATCTGGAACGTCATGTTGCCAACCGCGATCCCTGCGCTCTTGGCATTTGCGATCTTCTCGGTCGTTGCGCATTGGAACGATTACTTCTGGCCACGGATCGTGATCACCGGCGACAGATCTCTGTTCACCCCACCGCTTGGCTTGCGCGAATTCAAGGGCGACGCGGATGGTGACAACTTCGGCCCGATGATGGCGACCGCCACGATCATCGTGGCGCCGCTGATCGTGGCCTTCCTGATTGCTCAGCGCCGTTTCATCGAAGGCATCACGCTCAGCGGGATGAAATAGACCCAAGAGCTCAGAAACATGCGGGGCCGCCCAAGGGCGGCCCCATCACCGAAATCCCGCGAGGGGATCAACCGGGAGCGGACGAGTTTGGCGACCAGCCACTCCCACGGCAACAGACGGAGAGTTCCATGAAAAAGACCCTCACCGCAATAGCACTACTGCTGGCAGCCTCCGCTGCGCATGCAGACGACAAAGTAACGATCGAATTCGCTTACCCGTATTCCCATCTTTTTGATGTGACCTACGAGAAAATCCTGCCGAAGTTCAACGAACAGTTTCCGAACATCGAAGTGAAGATCCGGGCAACTTACGAATCTTACGAAGACGGCACCAACACCATCTTGCGTGAAGCTGTTGCCGGCACGCTCCCGGACGTCACCATGCAGGGTCTGAACCGTCAGGCGATCCTTGTTGAAAAAGGAATTGCCAAGTCGCTCGAGCCTTTCATCCTGAAGGAAGAGACGTTCGAAAAAGACGGCTACCACGATGCCATGCTCAAGCTCGGCTCGTTCAACGACGACATCTACGGCCTTCCGTTTTCTGTCTCCCTGCCCGTCGGTTACTACAACATGGACGTTATGGCGAAAGCTGGCATCACATCTGTTACCGACCTGCCGAAGTCCTGGGATGAAGTTGTTGAGGTTTGCGGCAAGCTCCATGAGGCCGGCGTCAAAAACCCGATGTTCTGGGGCTGGAACATCACCGGCAACTGGTTCCTGCAGGCTCTGATGTGGTCGCAGGACAAAGCCACAATGGAGGGCAACGCGTTCCAGATTTCTTCCGACGAAGGTCTGAAGTCCCTGGAAACCATGAAAGGCATCTTCCGCGGCTGCGACATGCAGAACATTGAGTGGAAAGCGGCCCTTGCCTCCTTCTCAGCTGGTGAAATCGGCATGATGTTCTGGTCGACATCTGCGCTCGGTGCCGTTGAGCGTGCCAAAGGCGATTTTGAACTGAAGACCAACGAATATCCGGGCATCGAAGCATCTGGCCCGAAAGGTCTGCCAGCCGGCGGCAACGCGGCCATGCTGGTGTCTTCTTCTGAAGATCCGAAGGTCTTGAACGCTGCCTGGGAATGGCTCAAGTTCATCACTTCCGGTGAAGGTGCTGCCGACGTTGCCCGTACAACAGGCTACATGCCGCCGAACAAGGCTGCCAACGAAGTCATCCTGGCGGATTTCTACCAACAGAACCCGAACAAAGAGACCGCTGTTCGCCAGCTGCCACTGCTGCGCGACTGGCAGGCCTACCCGGGTGACAATGGCTTGGCGATCACTCAGGTCATCTACGACGGGATCGAAGGCATTGTGACCGGCGAGTTCGACGACATGGCCGAACTGCAAGAACAGCTGGACGAAGAAGTTACAGATCTTCTGCCGTCCAACTGATCAACTTTCGTTCTTGCGCCGCCCGGTCTACCGGGCGGCGTTTTTCATCACAAAAATAATCTTAGGAGGAAGACATGAAACTTCTCCAACTGACGGACATTCATTTGACCAAACCGGGGGACACGATTGCCGGACGGGATCCGAATGAGAATTTCCGAAAAGCCCTTCGTCACGGCATAACCCATCATCCCGACGCGGAAGCCATTTTCATCACCGGCGACCTCTCTGACTGGGGCGACAAAGACGATTATCTGCGCCTGAAAGCAGAAATCGCCGAATGCCCGCTTCCTATTCATCTATGCATTGGCAATCACGACGAGCGGGACGTTTTTTTGTCTGTTTTTCCGGAAGGCGCGGACGAAAACGGCTTTGTTCAAGCGGTTGTTCCGTTGAGTGAAGGCACGGCAATTCTGTTGGACACCTGGGGACCGGATACTCATGCCGGTTTTTATTGCTCCAAACGGCAAGACTGGCTCGATCGGGAGCTTTCCAACGCCACGGCCCCGGTTTTCTTGTTCATGCACCACAACCCTGTCCCGATCGGTATTGCGCCCATGGACCAGATCATGCTCCAGGACGCAGACGGGTTTGGCAAAGTTGTTTCCCGGCATGCGGCCAAGATCCGGCATATTTTCCATGGACATTGCCATCTGCCTCTGGCCGGTTCTCTGCACGGAGTTCCCTTTAGTGCACCGCGCGGTACCAACCATGCCGGATGGCCGGATTTTGCCAATAAGGGCAACCTCGCAGGATCGGACTTGCCGGAAAGTTATGCGGTCGTCCTCGCAGAGGAAACTTCGACCATGATCCACATGATCGAATATGGATATGAGGGCACCGTTCGCCGAGAAGGGTCGCCCGATTACGCAGACTGGGATCGCCTAACCATGGTCCGTTAGCGCCTTACCAAGAGAAATAGTACCAGCGGCCGTTTGTCTTGATGAAGTTAAACGGCCACTCTTTTCGGTCCCGGACCGTCAGCCGCAAATCAAAGCTGTCACCGACTTGCCCGAAACGCGCGACAGGAAAGCATTTGCGGTCCCGGCAGTCTCCATAGCAAGATGCCCTTCAGATCTTCGACAGCCAGAGCTGTTTAAAACATCAAGGGGAAATGCATGTTGCGGGCTCTGTTGGTTCTACCTCTCGTGCTGTTCACCTCCCCGGCATTAGCTTGGGAGTTCCGCGCCAGCCGTGTTTGCGAATTGCTTCACAAGGATGAGACTGCGTCCGTTCGGGTTGTCTTCGACCCAGCAGTACCTGAGTACTTCATCGCCATCACACCAAACCGCCCCTGGATACCCGGCCCGGTTTTTTCCATGCGCTTTGATGGACCACTTTCAAACACAATCGCCACCGACCGGCACGTCATCACGCCCGGCGGAGGAACGCTCACAGTCACCGATCGGGGCTTTGGCAATGTGTTGGATGGATTGGAATTCAACTTCACCGCCATGGCATTACTGGGCGATCAGGCCGTTCAGATACCGCTAGATGGCGCAGCCCCCGAAGTCCGTGAGTTTCGCGCCTGCGCATCGGGATTGGGCGTCTGACGGCTGCTTTGAAGTAGGTCACGGTATACTTGCGTATTCAACAGCGACGACATCCCTTAGAATACTTCTCTGGTTTTCGCCGGGTCGTGCGACAAGGGCGCTAAACCTCTGCGATTTGTTTTGGACGGATACTCCAGGAGATCCCGAGCACGCTAGCGAGTAGAATAATCGGGAGAAGGGCCAGCGAGCTCCCTGCCGCGATGAGGGCTGTGCCGGCTGCGCAGGAAATAGACGCTCCCGCCTCCGCGAACGTTGAGGCCTTTGAAGCAACCTGCCGGCGCCGGAAGGTCGTGCGTTTGGCTTGAGCGCGAAACCAAAGTTGAACCAGGATTGCGCTGGCTGCTGCAATAAATGCTCCAGCAGCGGTAACGGCTGCCCCCCAGAGCGACACGAACGCCACGGCCAAGCTGACCGGCAGTATTATTGCCGTGACAAGCATGAGAACGGAGGCAACTTTCGCCCAAAGCCGCGTAAATGCCGAAATGGGTGCCGTTGCAATCAGATCGGGGGCATCCTCACCGGAGATCGTCAGCCAAGCAAGACCACCGGCAAGCTGACCCACGGCCATGACGACAACCGGCGCGACAATGACGGACGCCTCGGCCGCTTGGCCAAAACTGACCCAGAGCATCACGGCCGGCGGAATGAGATAGAGAACCTGCATCAACGTTTGGGACATAAGCCAGGGATCGCGGACAATGAGCTTAAGTTCTTTTTGAATGAGTGCGCCGAGGGGCGAATGGCCCCGAAATGCCCGCTTTGATGTGCCTCCACGCCCCGTCTTTTCTGTGACACCAAGTGCCAACACGACAATGCGGCGGAACTGCCTGGCACCAAATAAAGCCGCCGCCGAATAGAACACAACTGAGGCAACGAGGAAAAACACCACAGCATTGGTTTGCCCGGCGACTGCATGGGCAGGAAACCAAAACATGGACCCCGCGACTGGCGCATGATGTGCGAGAAACGCTGGATCAAATAGGGCGAACCGGGACATTGACCCGAAGGAGAGAATCGCAACCACCTGCATTCCAATTAAGAAGGCAGCTCCCACGACCGCCGCAAGAATTTGAGCATAGAGCCGCGTCCGCTGCGGTCCAACCATGCGAAAGAGTGCAAGCGTGATGAGGATCCCGCCTCCGGTTGCCGTCAGAGATACCGCCAGAAGAACCACATATCCTGAAAGCCAGCGAATCCCATCGAGCGCCATTGCAACGTTGATAAATGGCGAAACGACCAGCGCCGACATCGCCCAGCTTGTCAGAGCCATGATCGTGATGCGCACAAGAAACAAATCATGGGAGGGCGCGGGTGAAGACAAGATCAAATCGAGATCGTCACGGGCATAGAATGCTCGTGTCACCGACTCCATCGCCTGAGACAGCATCATTGTGAAGCTTAGCAAGACCGTGACCGAAAGCACCGCAAGCGTGGTTTGATCGAGCACAGATGCAGCGGTCAAATGGGCGCCCAGAACAGCATACGCGATCAGATGCATAACCGCGTAAAAGATGCTGACGCCGATTAGGGCGCGCCACAAGCTTTTGCTGCGCCTGCCAGAAAACATCCATGCCCAGTCACGCCAGGCCAACCTTAATTCATGATGCGAAAATCGCATCAATTCGGAATTTGCCATGAATTGTCTCATGCAACCTTCTCGTGGAAGCCTGTTGCCTCCTGCGCAGGTGGTTCGCTGCCGGCTTCACTACCAACAATTTCGAGGAAAATGTCCTCCAGATTGTTGCCATCAGCACTCGCCCGTTCCCGCAACTCTTCCAGCGTTCCTTCGGCAACGAGACGACCGCGTGCGATTATTCCGATCCGGTCCGCCATGCGTTCCGCGACTTCTAAAATGTGTGTCGTCATGACAATCGACACACCTTGCGCAACAAGTCCGGACAGCACCCTTTTGACTTGCCGTGCAGAACCTGCATCCAGTCCCGTGAGAGGTTCATCAAGGATGATCAAACGCGGCTCATGGATCAAAGCTCCGGCAAGCGCCACCTTTTGACGCATTCCTTTGGAGAACCCGCCACAGCGTTCATTTGCATGGGCCCCGAGCCCAAAAGAGTCGAGCAGGTTGTCCGCCTTGAACCGCGCAAAATCCGGCGGCATGTTCCAGAGTCCTGCAACAAACTCCAGGTATTCAAGCGGTGTCAGCTTGTCATAAACCATCGGATCGTCTGGAACCCAGGCCAGCACTTTTTTGGCGGCAATCGGATCCGCAAATGCGTCGATCCCGCAGATCTTGACCGCACCGGCATCAGCCTGGAGCAACCCCGCAACCATCCGCAGCGTTGTTGTCTTGCCAGCGCCATTCGGGCCCAGCAGGGCATAGAATTCACCACGCCGCACCGTTAGCGAGAGATCATCAACGGCAGGTTCGTTGAAGCACTTGTGGAGACTGAGAATCTCGAGGGCGGCAGCACTGGTAAACGACATTTGTCTCTCGTCGATCGGCGGGTTTTTCCAAGACTACTGGCTGGACCTTTCTCGAGAGTAAAATCCGTCTCTTTGCCATACTCGACAGCCCCAATTGACGTGGACGTTTCACAGCAGTAACCGAAAACATGTGCGTAAAGCCGTGGAGCGCGCGCTCAACAAGTGTCTCCAACAACACCGTGATTTATGGGCCTCTTTTTCAATACCGCCATTCTTAAGCTGTAGGGGAGTTCCGAGCCGGACCGGCATGACCTATATTGGCAACACGGAGCAAAGGTCGGCAACAAGGACTGGAGAAGAACGTGTCACCAAGCAAGGGCCGGATTGAGCGCCTGATTGATGCAATTGCGACGGAGTTCCAGTCCCATCTGATCGACCTTCGAAACACGTCTACATCCCTTGAAATCAAGGATGGCGCGGTTGAGAAAATGATCTCGCGCCAGGCTCCATTTGGTGTCATCGGTCTGAAGATACTGGTGTCTGACCCCGGTGATGCTGGCCGGTACATCGAGCATGCCTGGAATTTCAGCATCGGGATTACGGGATGCGTGTTTGCGCTTCTGGATGTCGATTACCAGAACGACGTCTGGATCGGAGATGAAACATCAGCCGATTTTGCGGGGCATGAGCACGTTACCTACAAAACCGCCGAGCAAATGATGGCCTTTCACGGCGATGAATTCGGTATTGGTCAACTTTTCGTTGAAAGGGTTGGCGCATTGTGTCCGAGCTTGCTTGAAAAACCACCGCTGTTTTTCCGTCTACCGCGACGGGCGCCGCCCGCCTACCGATACACACTTGCGCCAGCTCACGTCCGCGCGGCCCTGGGTCTTTCACCCGCCGACCCCACCATTTTGCTTGAAGTCATGATCAAGGAACACGGGATTGATCCCTACACAATCCTGCTGTCGTTCCATTCGGATACAAATTTTTGGCTGGTTGACCTGCCCGAAACGCTTGCCGATCGATACCAACACGGGTTGATGGGACAAGACCTCGGTGAGCATCATACCAACCTGGAGGTCGGAGCAACCATTACTGCAGACACATCGAGGAAGACCTACAGGTTTGCAAACGGCGGTCCCGTTGACGAGAAGCGGGATGGGAGCTCCTATTCGATGTCGGGAACTGTGTCGGCGCGCGGATATATGGCACGGCCCATCTGACGACAGGTGTTCGTTGTACACCCCAAGTAAGCGCCACAACAACGTCTCAGGCCGGTCATTGAATGATGTTTTCTTCGATACCAGAAGAGCCGCGTCAGGCGAACGCATCTGGCAGTCCCAACGGGACATGGCAGGTGGCTGGATCCTTCAAATAGAGCGCCCTAGCTACACTCATGGTTGGGAACGCTCTGGCAGCGTCAGGCTCATGAGAGACCTCTGCCAGAACCAAAAGAGCACCGAGCCAAACAAAAAGGATACAAATCTTGAAGACAGGACCGTGGATCATCGCCTTGGGGTTTATCGCGGCGGGTTTTATCATCTTTGAAGGCCCACGCGCCGACGCGCAAACACAACGGCCCGATGTCCGGTCGATGACCTGCAGCCAGGCAAAAGCACTGGTGCAGAAACAAGGCACCGTCAATTTTACTACAGGGCCGAACAGCTGGACCCAGGTCAAGGCCGGGGTCAATTATTGCGCCGACAGAGCGGTTTCCCTGACACCTGTTGTTGCTCCGACCAAAGATAATCCTCAGTGTCAGGTCGGGTTCACCTGCACCCAAATGCGGTACTCGACACGATAAATACAAGGAGATTTTCCAAGCCTGCCGCTAGCGAGCCGCATACGCTTCTTCGGCCGCCCTTGAAAGGAGCCAGACACATATGTTGAGCCTTTTCGACCGCGGGCCGTTTATTGCGTTTGAGCCGTCTCGCGGCGTCATCTGCCGGTGTTTGAATGTTGAGGCTGCAGCGGAAGCACTCAAAGTCTTTGACGGGATTGGCGAGATCCATGTCGACCAAAATTTCGCCGGCGGCACTTATGTCATCGATCCGGATCTCGACGCGCTAAAGGTCGCTTTTGTGCCGCGACTGGGGCGCCGAATCGAACCGGCGTCGGACAAGGACCACCGCGCACTCATTGATGGTGCCGAGATGGCGGCATCCGTCACCCTCCACCATCTCGGGCTATCTCCGGAGGACTGTGAACGGCTTTTCAAGGCAGACGTCGAAAACGCCCTGATCTCGACGGCATTTCCCTTGCGGTTCCGGTATGAGCTCTCGAGCGCGAGGGACATCGCCGAGACACTCGGCCCGGGTCGGCTGTTCGGCCATTTGAGAGTGGTCCCGCAACGATCTTCAGACCCCGCGGCATATTTCTACGATTTTGATGCGGCCGACTCCCACGCACGCGCGACCCGTGGAACACTTGAAGTGATTGACTTTCGGACGCGATCGGCCCGGCCGCGGCTCGCAGCACAATCAAATGCCGGGCCTGAAGTCATGGCAGAGCTGCGAATTGTCTGCACAGAAGTCTTGGAGGCCATCACAGACTATTGCGGGCTTTCGTCGGCTGAGGGATGCTGACAAGCTAGAGGTGTTCAAGCAAACAGGAGCCATACCAAACGGTCAAACTCGGCACTAAGAGGCAAAAGCCAGGACGGTAGATGCTCCTGGACCAAATATCTGCAGCTATCTTGAGACCTGGCAACAACCAGTTCCATCACTTGGAGGCGTTTTATGAACAGGTCAATGCTACCACACTCATTCGCCTCACACGCATGAGGGGTAAAAACTCGGGCAAATTGCGGGGTAAAATCCGCGATTTCACTAATAAAAAACCGGCCAAAGGCCAGTTTCATAAAAAACTCAATTACTTGCTGTTTGAGTATTGGTGCGGATGGAGGGACTTGAACCCCCACGCCTTGCGGCACCAGAACCTAAATCTGGCGTGTCTGCCAATTTCACCACATCCGCATCGCAGGAGCTAATACGCTCCGCGTTTGAAGCGGGGCCTCTATACCACCCCGACTTTTTCCGTCAAAGGAAAAATAACGCGTCTGCCAGTTTTCACGCAAGACTTGTCCACAAGTGCCGGATCGGCTCCCTCAACGCCGCCGCCAAATCTTCAGCAATAAGGCCAGGGCCAACGGTCCGGCCAGCCTCTCCATGCAACCAGACCGCCTGGCAGGCAGCCTCAAATGCCGGAACACCTTGCGCCAGCACACCGGCCGCGATCCCTGCCAGCACATCACCGGACCCGGCGGTTGCCAGAAACGGCGGCGCATTGCAGTTGATCGCGGCCCGGCCGTCCGGTGCTGCAATGACTGTGTCGGGGCCTTTTAAAATGAGTATTGCACCGGAACGGCGTGCGGCCTCCCGCGCCCGTGCAAGCTTGT
Source organism: Roseibium sp. MMSF_3247 (assembly GCF_030733765.1). Taxonomy (NCBI): domain Bacteria; kingdom Pseudomonadati; phylum Pseudomonadota; class Alphaproteobacteria; order Hyphomicrobiales; family Stappiaceae; genus Roseibium; species Roseibium sp. MMSF_3247. The sequence continues at coordinate 703,448 of NZ_JASHII010000002.1, read as the reverse complement.
CGAGGCCGGTCAGATCCGGAAAAAGACGCTGAAACTCGCCGTCATGCGGCGTCAGGATAGCTGACGATGCGTTTTCTTTGATCAAATCAAACAGCTTCTGCGGGTTTTCTGAGAAACTGGTCAAGGCATCGGCGTCCAGCACCAAGGACCGCCCTGTCGCGATAATGGCCTCGACAGCTGCTTGTGTGTCCTCTCCGATCCCGTATCCTGGTCCGATCAAAACGGTGTTCAAACGTGGGTCGGACAGAAATTCCGGGATCGCTTCAGGACCGGAGACCTTTTTCAGCATGACTGCCGTTAAGTGCGATGCGTTGACCATCAAGGCGTCCGGCGGCGATACCAGAGTGACGAGCCCCGCCCCGGCCCGAAGCGCAGCCATGGCTGAAAGCCGCGCTGCACCGGTACTAGCCATGGGTCCACTGAAAACGACCGCGTGGCCTTTTGAGTATTTGTGACCATCCACTGCCGGGTGCGGCCAACTCGCAAGCCAGAGGTCCGGTATATTTTCAAATGTCGCTGGCCCGATTGTGTCGAGCACGCCAGTTTCAATTCCAATCTGCGCGACGGTGACCGAACCGCATAATCCGCGGCCGGGGAACAGCAGATGCCCGGGCTTTTTCAGAAAGAATGTCACGGTCGCATACGCCTTGATCGCATTCCCCATGATCTTTCCGGTCGCACCGTTGATGCCGGATGGCAGGTCCACCGCTATGATTGCAGCGCTTGATCCATTTACAGCTTCAACCAACTCGGCCGCTGGACCGGACAGCGGACGATCCAATCCCGCTCCGAATAAGGCATCGACAATGACATCGGCCCCAGTGAACCGGTCTGCCATATGCCCGATCAACTGATCTCCGGATGTGAGGATCTCAAATGGCAGGGTCATAGCCGCAAAGGCTGCAGCAGCGTCCCCCTTCAAGCCGGACGGGGATTTGAGGAGATCGACCCGGACATCATACCCCTTTTCTGCCAAGAGCCGTGCGGCAACAAATCCGTCGCCGCCATTGTTGCCTGGCCCGCAAAGGATATGAATGCGCCCTCCCGCCGGTGCGTGGTTTGCGGCCATACCGGCTACGGCTGATCCAGCGCGCTCCATCAGATCCAAGCCCGGAAGGCCACTCTCGATCGTCAAACGGTCTGCCTGACCCATTTCGTCTGGAGTGAGTAGCGCTGCCGTCATGACCATCCTTTGTGTGCCCTACAAAATGGAGATTGTTCGGCGTTATCATACGCATCTCTAATGGCAATTCACCCCGCAACTAGATCAGTCAGACGCCCGGCATTGAGGCGACATCCGGCAAGACCAGGCACCGGGACCCACTCAACTGCACACTCTGTAATCATAATGTCTAATTTTTATGCAGACTTGTCGAGCGACCTCACTCTGACACCACGTCTTTCGCGATAACTTGCTAAAAATAGCGGCGGATTCCTGCCGGGATGGAAAATCTGACAATCAGACCGACAATTGGCACGCTTCGTGCTTTTGCATGGCAACAGCTCTCAGCTGACCCGAACCAGTGCGTTTTAGTCTGGCAATGGTTCGAAAGAAGAGCGTTCGGGCAGACCCTGCCATTACATGTGGAGAGAGACATACGGTGATGAAAAAGATCGAAGCGATCATCAAACCTTTCAAACTCGATGAGGTCAAAGAAGCTCTTCAAGAAGTCGGCCTGCAGGGCATCACAGTGACCGAGGCCAAGGGATTCGGCCGTCAGAAAGGTCACACCGAACTTTACCGCGGCGCTGAATACGTTGTCGACTTCCTGCCGAAGGTTAAAGTCGAAATCGTGCTTGGATCGGACATGGTGGACAAGGCTGTCGAGGCGATTCGCAATGCTGCTCAAACCGGTCGTATCGGCGATGGCAAGATTTTTGTCTCAAACATCGAAGAGGCAGTCCGCATCCGGACCGGCGAGTCCGGTACTGACGCTATTTAACCCTCACCTGTTCCGGCATTTCGCCGCACACCCAATTCCGGACTATCCGCGCCGAGACAAACACCTTAAACACTCTGCCGGACCGGGACCAAAACCCAAACGTTCACACGAAAAATCAAAGGGATGGACATAATGACCACCGCTGCTGATATCCTGAAGCAAATTCAGGAAAAAGACATCAAGTTCGTCGATCTGCGCTTCACTGACCCGCGCGGCAAGATGCAGCACGTCACCATGGACGTTGCACTGGTTGATGAAGACATGTTCGCTGAAGGCGTCGCCTTTGACGGCTCTTCCATCGCCGGCTGGAAGGCCATCAACGAATCCGACATGATGCTCATCCTGGATCCGGAATCGGCTCACATCGATCCGTTCTTCGCCCAGTCCACCATGGCGATCTTCTGCGACATCATCGACCCGATCACCGGCGAAGCTTACAACCGTGATCCGCGCATGACCGCGAAGAAGGCAGAAGCCTACGTCAAGTCCGGCGGCTTCGGCGACACCATCTACGTTGGCCCGGAAGCCGAATTCTTCATGTTCGACGACGTCCGCTTCAACGCCGACCCGTACAACACCGGCTTCATCCTGGACAGCTCCGAACTGCCGTCCAACATGGGCTCCGAGTATGAGACCGGCAACATGGGCCACCGCCCGCGCACAAAAGGCGGTTACTTCCCGGTCCCGCCGGTCGATAGCGCACAGGACATCCGCTCCGAAATGCTGTCCGTGATGGGCGAAATGGGCGTTCCGACTGAAAAGCACCACCACGAAGTGGCGGCTGCCCAGCACGAACTCGGCATGAAGTTCGACAACCTGACTTCCTGCGCCGACAACATGCAGGTCTACAAGTATGTTGTTCACCAGGTTGCACACGCATATGGCAAATCCGCAACCTTTATGCCGAAGCCGGTTTTCGGCGACAACGGCACCGGCATGCACTGCCACCTGTCCATCTGGAACAACGGTGAGCCGACTTTCGCTGGCAACCAGTACGCAGACCTCTCCGAGACCTGCCTGTACTTCATCGGCGGAATCCTGAAGCACGCGAAAGCCCTGAACGCTTTCACCAACCCGTCAACCAACTCCTACAAGCGTCTGGTGCCGGGTTACGAAGCACCGGTTCTTCTCGCCTACTCCTCGCGTAACCGGTCTGCGTCTTGCCGCATCCCGTTCACGTCTTCTCCGAAGGCGAAACGCGTTGAGGTCCGCTTCCCGGATCCGACTGCAAACCCGTACCTCTGCTTCTCTGCCCTGCTGATGGCCGGCCTTGACGGTATCAAGAACAAGCTGCACCCGGGCGATGCAATGGACAAAAACCTCTACGATCTGCCGGCTGAAGAACTGGCCGAGATCCCGACAGTTTGTGGTTCCCTTCGTGAAGCTCTGGAAGCTGTTGATGCAGACCGCGAGTTCCTTAAAGCCGGCGGCGTCTTCGACGACGACCAGATCGACGCTTACATCGAACTGAAGATGGAAGAAGTCGAGCGCTACGAGATGACCCCGCATCCGGTCGAGTTCGACCTGTACTACTCTGTCTAAGACAGGTTCGGCGTCAAACACGGAAAACCCCGGTCACTCGACCGGGGTTTTTCTTTGTTCAGCAGTCGAAGTCATGAAAGACGCCGATCCGGCCCCTCGCTGACAGTCGGAAGCGCTGGCCGCGTGTTATAGCAAATCGCGTTTGCACGGATTCAGTTTTCGCTGCTTCTCGGTGGTGCCTCGAACGCGCAACCTGAAACATTCAGAACTCAATTAAACGCGATTTGCTCTAGTTCTCGTCCTTAAAAGCGCTGAGCGAAGCAGCTCCGGTATACTTCTTTAAAATGTCGGCTTGAAAACCGTCTGTGATGATGCTGTCCAGGCCGTTCTGCATGCGCTGGAGCAATGCTTCATCGGTTTCAGGGTTACACGCGAGCGCATTTCCGATGATGTCGCCAAATCCATGAACCAGCTCGATCTCAACACCTTGCTGCACAAGCGTGTGAAACGTCATGCTGGAGATCGCGGCAAGGTGCAGCCTCTCTTGAACAAGCTGTCGGATCACCGTTTCAACATCATCAAAATAGTCGATGGAGCCGAAACCCTGGGTCTTCAGGACATATTCGGCGTAGTCGCTCCGCTGAGTGCCGACGGAAAATTCGCCAACAATATCGGCCAAGTCTGACGGGATCTGCGATCCGGCCTTCTTGATCAGGAATAGTTCAGCGCCACCGAGCGGTGATATCCAGGCAAAGGTCTCGGCTCTTGCCGGTGTATAGGCGGTGGTGAAGACACAATGGTTTTTCCTGTTTTCAGCCAACCAAAAGGCTCGGGACCATGGGAGCATCTCCATTGTGAATTCAATGTTCTCCCGGATCATGATTTCCCGCACCTGATCCGCGCCGAGCCCCACGATCTCTCCGTCCCGCATGAAATTGAAGGGCGGATAGTTTTCCGTCACAAGATGAATTTCCGTCGCTTGCGTCTGCTCTACCACGGCTAAAAGACCGCAGATCAAGCCGAACGAGCTGATCGCATTCCGCAAGGGTTTTAATCCACTGGTCCACATCAGAATGATCAAGTCCTGTTCTTTCCGATGCTATTAATCCAGCGAAGTCTTACAATTTGCTTGAGTGAGATATCAAACGATCTGGATAATCATCTCAATTTTGATCCAGCCAGTCCTTCAAGGACGGCCGGAAGCTCGTCCCCTTCCCGTACATGGCGGGAGATGCAATCATTGCATTGAGCACCGCCTCCTGGGTGGTTTCCGCCGCGGCCTGAAACAGAAGATCGATCTTACCCTCATGCATATGATCGCGGGCGATCAGATCGCCTTCTGGATTGTGCGGTATCTTGTGAGCTGTTGAGAACGCAAAACCGATGTCGCCACTGCCATTGCCATAGAATGAGCCGAGCCTTGCCAGACCGGCGCCTGCGCGCCGTGCAATCCGTTTCAGCTGCCGGCTTTCCAGTGGCACATCCGTTGCCAGAACAACGATGACAGATCCGCGTTCCTCCGGTGCTGCCATTCCTTCAGGCGATGGCCTGCGCCCATCCGGAAGGACCAAATCCCCGGCCCTGCCAAAATTTGCCTGCACCAAGGCGCCCAGTGTGAAGGTCTTGCCATCCAATTTAAATTGGCGGGATGCCGACCCAATCCCGCCTTTGAATCCGAAACAGCTGATACCGGTCCCTGCCCCGACACTGCCTTGCTCAAAATCTGTAGCCGCAACCGAAAGTGCCGCGTTGGCATCCTCTTCGGTCAACGCAATCGCGTTGATATCGCTTAAGTAACCGTCGTTACATTCCATGACGACCGGATTGACGGTCCCTTTCGCCCGATCAATCTGAGGGTTTTGTTTCAGCTCCCTCCGGATCAAGGCGTGAATGCCTTCTGCCACCCCGAAAGTGTTGGTAAGCAGGATTGGGGTCTCCAGTGTTCCGAGTTCCTCCACCTGGATCAGGCCAGCGCTTTTGCCAAAGCCGTTGATGACGTCGCTAGATGCGACCAACTTGTCCAAAAACAGATTGCCCGGATGCGGGACGATGGCTGTGAACCCCGTCCGAAGGTCCCCATCGATGATAGTCTTGTGCCCAACCGTGATGCCCGCGACATCCGTGATCAGGTTTCGGGGCCCCGGTTGCATGGTCCCGCAGATCAGACCGTGGGCACGTGCTGACGATGCATTTGTCGGCCTCATAAGGTCTTTGCTCCCTTCAGCGGGTAGAAAACATGTTGGCCAATATCCGGAAACTTAGCGTTCCAATACGCTAAAGCCTTCATCAGGAGTTGGCGGGACGAAGTGTTTGGTAACTGCTTCAAATTGCTCATCACTCACAGAAAACGGATGGCCACCGCTGGCATTGCGCGCCCGCAGCCGTTCCTTGCAGATCTCGTTGGAAACATTGAGGTAATGGAGCGTGTGGTCGCAGCCGCTATTTTCCGCAACACGCCGCATCCAGACGCGCGTCTCCGGCGTGTTGGCCGGAAAGTCGAGAACCACGGACACGCCGGTTTTCAGAAGCCCAATGACATGGGGCTCCATGACGGCTCGTAGCCTTGCCGAGACACGCACATAGTCTTTGATTGTCGACATTTCAGGCCCGAACAATTCGGCCAGCCAAATGTCTTCGCTTATCAAAACCGTTGCCGGTTGGCTGGAGAGTTCACCGGCAAGCGTTGACTTTCCAGAGGCGATCTTGCCGCACAGGATATGGAGATGTCCGGGTGTCATGGAGAAGCCTGTTGGAACCCGCCGGTCGGATATTTGTCATTTGAGGCCACGAAAGTGGCACCAGACCGGCAGATTCGCAACGACGGCTTATGCTTGGAGCACTTTATCAGCGCGCCAGCAACGTCTCCAGGCCAATCACGAGAAGGGTCAAGAACAGGAAGTAGGCAGCAAACCGGCCGTGGTCGGTGCCATCGATCACGACCTTACGCAACAGCGACCCGAAGATATCAAGCAAGGAAACCGTTACGAGGATGATCAATAGGATCGCAGCGCCAGACGAGTAGTCAAAGCCGCGCAGGGCTTCTGAGAGCGACATGCCAATACCGCCCGCGCCGACAATGCCCAGCACGGTCGCAGAGCGAACATTGGCCTCAAACCGGTAAAGGGAATAGGAAATCCAGAGCGGCAAAACCTGCGGCACGACACCGTAGACGATCTCTTGAATAGCCGGAGCGCCTGTCGCCTTGATGCCCTCAACCGGACGCGGATCGATCGCCTCCACGGCTTCTGAAAAGAGTTTTGCGAGCGTGCCCGTCGTGTGGATCGTCAGCGCCAGAACCCCTGCGAGCGGCCCTAGGCCGACGGCCGCCACAAAGATCAGGGCAAATACCAGCTCATTGATTGCCCGGAAGGCATCCATGAGCCTGCGCACTGGGAACACGATCCAGTAAGGCGCAATATTGGACGAGGACAGCAATCCGAATGGAATCGCAAGGATCACCGACAGAAAGGACCCCCAGACCGCCATTTGGACGGTTTCGAGCATCAAGTCGAAATAGCTGTGCCAATACCGAAAGTTCGGCTTTAGAAAGTCCTCCAGCAGCATGGCCATGTTGCCGCCGCCGGTGAATACCTGGCCCATGCGGTGCATGTCCGCCGGGTGAAAACTCCAGACCAGCATGACGATCAAACCGCCCCAGATCAGAACGTCAAAGACCTTCTCCTGAGTGGTTCTGCCCGGAACTTCAAGAACGGGCTCGCCCGTATTGAGCACGTTTACATTACTGGTCATGGAAAGTGTCCTGTGCGGAGATCAAACAAGAGCATGAGGGAATGCCCTGATGCCTCCCCTCACGCCTATGTGCTGCGCTGATTACTTGCGCGGGCGGGCGGCAGCTGCTGCGCGGATTTCTTCGATCTTGGTGTTGATTTCCAAGATTTTCGCAGTCCGCTCGTCGTCGGAATAGGTGTCGTCACCCTCGATGGACATGCGCTGACGGATCTGATCCATCTCGTAGAACGGCCACAACTGGGCGTTGGAGGACGGAATGAACGGCCCCATGTCGATCATGGCCAGGTTCTCACGCGCCTTGGCCACTTCCTCGTCGGTACCCTGACGGCCATAGGTCATGAAGAAATACATGATCTTCGACTTGATGCTTTCATCGAGCTCCGGACGCCAGGCCATCGGATCAGACGCGATCAGCGGAGAGCGCCAAATTTCCTTCAGTTCGGCAAACAGTTCCGGCTTGGCGTTTTTCAGGCGGGAATACATTCCGGTGGAGGACGCAACAGCTGCATCAACCTGTTTCGTTGCAACTGAAATCAGGTTGGTCTCGTGATTGGCGTTGCGAAGGGTTTCAAAGCAGTCCTTCGGGTTCACACCTTCCTTGGCAAAAACGAAGGTGGACGGGACGAGGAAACCGGACGTGGAATTCGGATCGCCGATGCCGAAATTCAGATCCTTGTTGCACGCCATCACATCTTCATAAGTGAGGCCGGAATCCTTGTGGGTCACCATCACCGACCAATAACCACGGTCTCCGGTCGCTTCGGTCGTTTGAGCGAAAATCTCGGCTCCAGCGCGGTCGACAGCAACCATTGCAGACTTGTTGCCGTACCAGACAACGTCGACCTTGTCGAAGCGCATGCCTTCGATCACACCGGCATAGTCAGCAGCAAAGAACGGCTTCACCGGCATGCCAAGAGAGGCTTCCATGGCTTCCAGGAACGGGCCCCACTTTTCACGCTGCGCAGAGCTGGATTCAGTGGACAGAATGCCGAAGTAGAGTTCTTCCGGGTTTTCACGCTCGGCAAGCGCCGGGCCGCTCAAACCAACCATAATCGCTGCAGACGCAGCAATGCGAGTAATCAATTTCATCACGATGTCTCCCCTGGAGAGATTCAGGCCGTCGCCGGGATTGGCGCGGTCCCGAAGTCTTCGGCATCCGGCAGCACAAGTTCTTCGCTGGCCTCACCGTAGATTTCGCGCAAAAACTGGGTCGTCAGTGCATGGCTCGGACCGTCGTAAACGATCTGTCCAGCCCGCATGGCAATCGTCCGCTTGCAGTACCTGCGGGCATATTCGACCTGGTGCAGGGAAACGACCACGGTCGTACCGTCTTCCTCGTTGATCCTGGACAGGATCCCCATCACGCGCTTCGCTGAGGCCGGGTCCAAGGACGCAATCGGTTCGTCGGCCAGGATGATTTTCGCCCCCTGAACAATCGTCCGGGCAATGGCCGCGCGCTGCTGTTGGCCGCCCGACAGTGTTGACGCCCGCTGGCGCGCCTTTGTCTCAATGCCGACGCGCTGCAGGGCGCGCATTGCAAGCTGCTTTTCTTCTGATGAGAAAAAACCAAAGAGGCCGCGCCAAACCGGCACTTTTCCAAGCAGACCTGCGAGAACGTTGGTCAAGACACTCAGCCGCGGCACCAGATTGAACTGCTGAAACACGACACCGATGCCGGTTCGCGTCGCCGAGATGTTTTTGGAGATGGCGCCGCTGTCTTGAACTGGGTGCCCATTGATCGAGATCTGACAACTGCCACTATTCTTGTCTCCAGCCACCAGACCCGAAATATGGCGTATCAAGGTGGATTTTCCCGAGCCGGACGCGCCGATCAGCGCAACGAACTCACCATCGGCGACCGTCAGATCGACGCCATCCAAGGCGCGGATGCCACCCCGGAACGTTTTGGACAATCGTTTTACCGTAATCGCAGACATCGACGCCTCCTTGACCGGGAGGGTCGTAACAAAAGCGCAGACTGCGTGAGTGAAGGATTGGTGTCATTCTGATGAAATCTGCCGCGCTCAAGACCTGCGCACTTGGAAGCAGTGTTTGGAAACAAAAGCTTATCCAAAAAACGAAAGGCCCTCGATTGGAGGCCTTCGTTTTAAGTTCTTGTATCTGATTGATCAGTAACAGACCCGGCGATACCCAACGACAACATAGCGGTGTTCATAAGGGCTCCACCGGCGGACGGCCTGGTTGTGGCAGCGGATGGGCGCGACATATCGGGGCTGAACTTGACTGGCGATTATAGCGCCCGCAGCAAGCCCTATGATGGCCCCGGCAGCAACAGCGCCCGCCCGGTTTCCGGCTTGGGCTTCCGTCGGCGAAAATGAGACTGCGGCCGTGGCGAGGGCAGCAGTTGCAACTGCTGCGATTGCGAATTTCCTAAACATTTCAACTCCTCCTCAAGATGAACATGCGCTCCTCAGCGCCAACACCCCCACCCTAGGATGTGACAGCCCTCTCTGCTGTGATTGGGGTCACGCTTGATATTTTTTGCGGGGGATTGCTCGCCGCGCCGTCTTCATGACCCGATCTGAGATCCTTTGTCATGGAAATTGCGCAGGAAACGAAGCGCGCCAAACCTTTGAAGACCGAACTTTTGGACCCTGTGCAATTTACATCACTGCTTTGCCGGTATAGAGCCATGCCCAACAGGCGAATGGCCACACGACAGTTGTATCTAACGGGCAGACACATGAGCGAGTTCAAGTCAGAGTTTTTGAAAGTTCTTTCCGAGCGCGGGTTTGTTCACCAGATCTCTGATCCTCAAGGTCTCGACGAGCTCTGTGCCAAGGAAACCGTGACCGCCTATATTGGCTTCGACTGCACGGCTCCGAGCCTGCATGCCGGGTCGCTTGTGACCATTATGATGCTCTACTGGTTCCAGCAGACCGGCCACCGGCCGATCGCGCTCATGGGCTCCGGGACAACACGGGTCGGCGATCCGACCGGCAAAGATGAAAGCCGCAAGGTTCTGTCCGATGAAACCATCGAAGAGAACAAGGCCGGCATCCGCAAGGTCTTTGAAAAGCTCCTTACCTTCGGTGATGGTCCGAATGATGCCTTGATGATGGACAACGCCGACTGGCTGCTCAAGCTGAACTACATGGAGTTCCTACGTGACATCGGCCGGCATTTCTCGGTCAACCAGATGATCCAGCGCGATTCCGTCAAGCTGCGCCTGGAGCGGGAACAGCACCTATCCTTCCTGGAATTCAACTATATGCTCCTGCAGGGCTATGACTTCCTGGAAATCTACCAGCAGACCGGCTGCCGCCTGCAGATGGGCGGCTCGGACCAGTGGTCCAACATCCTGTCCGGTGTGGATCTCATCCGCCGTAAAGAATCCAAGGAAGCTTTTGCACTCACCGCTCCGCTTCTGACCACCTCCTCCGGCGCAAAGATGGGCAAGACGGCGGCCGGCGCAGTCTGGCTCAACGAGGAACAGCTGTCGGCCTATGACTACTGGCAGTACTGGCGCAATACGGAAGATGCGGATGTCGAGAAATTCTTGAAGCTCTTCACAATCCTGCCGCTTGACGAGATCAGCCGGCTGGCAGCGCTCGATGGGGCTGGCATCAACGAGGCCAAGAAGGTGCTGGCCACCGAAGCCACCGCGATGATCCACGGCCGGGAAAAGGCGGAAGCAGCCGCAGAAACTGCGCGCAAGGCATTTGAGGAAGGTCAGTCCGCGGAAGGCTTACCGACTGTCGAAGTGGCAAGTGCCGATCTTGAGGCCGGGCTGGGTGTTTTGAACGCTTTTGTCACAGCCGGGCTGTGCGCATCCAACGGCGATGTCCGCCGCAACATCAAGGGCGGCGCGGTCAAGATCAACGACAAGGGTGAGCAGGATGCCAACCGTCAGCTCACTCCGGCGGATGTGACCGAGGACGGCATCATCAAGCTGTCCCTCGGCAAGAAGAAACACGTTCTCTTGAAGCCGGTCTGATCGGCCAACTGACCGACATGAAAAGCCGGGCGCTCCTTGCCCGGCTTTTGTGTTTTCAGGTTGCTATTCCGGCTGGAATTCAAACATCCGGCGGAAGATGCCGGGGGCGATAGCTGAAATCGGATTGACCGACAGAACCGGGTCGGACAAGGACCCGGACAAGCGATAGGTCACACCGATCAACCCCTCCCCCGTACTTCCGCCAAGTGCAAACCCCAAGAGCGGGATCTTGGAAAAGAAGTTGTTCAGCGCATAGATCGGCACGAATGTTCCGGTGAGATTGAGCGTCTGCTGTTTGAGATCCACCGTGCCGGCCACCGTGCCGCCAAGCGCGTTGCCCTGCAACGCGCCGCGGCTTATCGTCATCTGATCCCCTTCCCGGGTGAAATTGATGTCGAGCGTTTCAAATGAAGCGGTGCCGCGCGCGCCTTCCGCAGTGTTGACCTGGGGCTGGCGCACGATCACGCGGCTTGCCTCATCGCGCGTGTTCAAGTTGGTCGTGCTGATGCGCTGAATGGCCGGATCTTCCGTAATGACCAGCGAACGCACCTTAAAATCGCCCACCCAACTGTCGGCGTCGGCCATGGCAACACTCAAGGTTCCCCGCCCGCCGCGCATACGTTTGTAAAGATCCAGAAACGCCAGCATGGCGCCCGTGTCGTCAAAGCGCCCGTCTGCCTGTTGCGCACCGCCATTGCTCGTCAACGTAAAACGGAAGTCTGAGCTGCCACCAACGAGCCCGCTGATGTCGGCGGCCATCAAGCCGCGGGCTCCGGTGTCCACCCGGCCCCTGACGGTCCCCATCCAGCGTTTGTTGAATCCGGTCATCCGGTCAAGATCCACGGCAATTCGGGCCCCGTCGGCGAAATCGCCGGCACCTTGGCTCCCTCCGGGGCTTCTAAGGCTCTGGATCAAGCCACGGCCGTCGAAATTCTTGCCGGAAAAGACAATGTCATACCGGCCGCTGTCCGCCCGGGTGATGTCGATCTGGGCATCATCGCCGGGCCGCAGCTGGAAGCGCGGAAAGGATGCCTCGGTAAGCTCGCCAGTCGCTGACAGGTGAATTTGCCCAAAGATATCTGCGCCTTCCGAAACCAGCTCGAAGTCCTGGACTACTTTCTTATCGTCGGTTTCGATCAGCTTGAAGGAGGCGGACGCCGGTACGCCCTTTGACTTTCGCCAACCAAGTGCCTGAAGCCGGACTTCCGTCTCTTGAAGGTCAATACTGATGTTCTGACCGCCCTCGGCTTTGCCCGCGCTGACCGTCATCGGGCCGTCCAGGAAAGCTGTCAGATCAATTCCACGGGCCTTCAGCTGTTCTGCTGTCACGGACGCCACGACATCCTGACGCCGTGGGTCGCCTGCTCCAGATAGCGGGACCACCAAGTTGATATCCGCGTTCAGACCGTCGAACTCACCGTTGCCGGAGATCACGATTTGGCTGCGATCTGCCTCGATCGACAGATCAGCATTTTGGATCTGGTGACCCATGATCGGGTTCTCGTCAGAAAAGTCTTCCGATCGGCCAACCGCTTTCCAGGTGACATCATCCATGTCGATCACCCGTTCCATCGGGAAACTCGCGGTGATATCGACAACGCCGCTCCCTGTCACACCACCGGTTTTCAAGTTCGCACGGTCGAGAACCTCAAACGGTTTTGCATTCAACAATGCACTGATTTCCGCGTTCCCGCCTTCAAGGCGCGTCTCGACCTTTGCGATCTTTCCGACACGCAGAGGCAGGTTGTGGATCTCAAAAATCGTCTCAGGAACGACGACATCATCTTCCCCGGGCAGATCAGCTGTGCCACCGCTGGCCTTGACGGTCAGGACCTCGTTTTCGATGGTCATGGTTCCGGACAGGCCATCCACCACGGCAACATCGCCGACAGGCGCAACAGCACCGTCAACGAAGCTCATGGTCATTGCCATATCGTCGCCAGACCAGCCTGCGTCCGGATCGAGGTGATTGAAGGCAGGTGGGCGTATGGCGGCTGTGAAGGACACTGTTTCGATCAGACCAGCCTTGATCCTCTCGATGATCCATTTGCGTGCCGGCGGCACCAATGTGATCGGCCAAACCTTTTTGGCAAGGGAGATCGGGATCTGTTCGCCATCAACAGCAATCGCCAAGTATGGCCCATCCGAACCGATTTGGATGTTCACAACACCCGTTGCGCTTGCCTTGCCCGAGCGCACCGAAAAGCGACTGATATCAATTTGCTTCTCAGCCAAGTTGAACCTGCCCTGGACAGTGGCACCATCCAGCATTTGCGGCGGCTCACGCACATCCAACGGCCCGACCTGAGGGTGCTCGGTTTCAAGGCGGAAGTCCCAAACCGGCGCATCACCGATTGGTTGATCAATCTGTCCAGAAAAGAAGATCCGCGTATTGCCCCGGATAAAATGGGACGTCTGGATATCAATCGGCTTGTCTGGCCCGCGGTAAACTGCAGACAACGCGACATCATCGAAAGCCACCAGCGTCCGACCCATCTGGAACCAGCCGTTTTGGACCCTCGCAACGGCGTTCGCAGAGATCAGGTTCCCATTTTCATCCAAAACGCTGTCGAGCTTCGCCGACGCTGGAAGTCTCAAGCCCTTGCCATAGGCTGTTGCCGCATCGGGCCCCAGAAGTTCGGCAAGTGTAATCCCGTTGACGACGGCCGCCATGCGGGTGCCTGGCCCGGTCTTGGACGGCGCTCTCAGGAAATCCAATCGCCAAGAGGTCACCCGTCCGCCAACGCGGGCGCTCGCAGAAATTTCACCGTCAGGAGACCGGAACACGTCCGCATTGATGTTCGTGAAGGATCGCGGTGCCGGCCCTGTTATGTCGAAAGCCCCGTCGGAGACCGTGACGGAGGTAAGACCCCGGCGGACAAACTGCTCATCGACCACATTGCCGATGCGATTGACGGCTTCGGACAATTGACTGATCTCGGGAATGACTGCCGGTCCGCCTTTCAGGGCGATCGTGACTTGCGGCTCTTTTAAATTGAGGGATGCGAACCGGATGTCTCCCGACCACAGGGCTGATCGAGTCAACGGCGCTTCGAGCCGTGGAAGCTTTAGTGTGACCGGTGCGCCACCGCTGATATCAACACGCACATCTTCAATGACGATCCGGATCCCGTCATCGGCTGTAAAGTCTACACTGGCGCTTTCAACCGAAAGGGTGACTGGTCCACGCGTTCCCTGCGATGCCAGAAGATTTCCAAGAAAAGGAACGGTGACCGGACCTGAGGCAAAGATCGCGCCCACGAACACGATAAGGCCGACAAAGACCAGACCACTGGCCAAACGCAGAAGTCTGCGGCGTTTCCATGGGGCCGGTTTGGGCAGTTCGTCTTTCATTCCGTCCGGTTGCGACAATTACATTCCGTCCGTTGTCCCTCGGGCAACCCGCGGGATATCTTTTCAACTGCGTACTATTCCAAGAAGCCCGCACATCCGTTGCATTGAACGAGTCGTATCAATGCATATGATAATGTGAAACAAGCACCAAAAGCGATAGCCGCTTCCCACCCAGCTGCCGAATTCGGCATTAACGCACAAAACTTGACAGAAGGATGGCGACATGAGCGATCTGGCCACAGGCGATGCTGCACCTGATTTTGACCTTGAGGCAGACGGCGACAGCCGTATCACCTTGAGCGACCTGAAGGGCAAACCGGTCGTTGTGTATTTCTACCCGAAGGACAACACACCAGGCTGCACCAAAGAAGCGATTGCCTTTACCGACAACATCGACGCCTTCAAGGAACTGGGCGCAACAATCGTCGGGATTTCACCGGACAGTGCGCGCAAACACGACAATTTCATTGCCAAACACAATCTTGCGGTGCGTCTCGGCGCCGACACTGACAACGCGACTGCCGAGGCTTATGGCGTGTGGGTCGAGAAGGCCATGTACGGCAAAAAGTACATGGGCGTTGAAAGAGCCACATTTCTGGTGGACGTAGACGGAAAAATCGCTCAGATCTGGCGGAAAGTGAAAGTGCCCGGACATGCTGAAGCCGTTCTTGAGGCTGTAAAGGCCCTCTAAATTTGCATCCCCCGGTGCGCTGATAACCAAGTCAGACGCTCAGATGACAAACACACAGATTCAGCCGGTGCCGGTGAACCTTGTTGCCGGCGCCCGCGCCATTGTCGAAGCAGCCGATACAGCCGAAAAGGTCCGGCTTGCCTATGCTGTTTCCAAGGCCTGGTTCAAACGCGACCTAGCTCTCGGCTCAGCGTCAAAAGACGGCCATATGCCGGACCGTCCCGGACGGCCAAACAAGCCGGAACTGCTTGCCCCGCGCGACATGCCCAAACGCAAGCTGTCTGGAACCGCAGGCCGGCTGGCCCTAATCCACTCCCTCGCCCACATAGAACTCAATGCGGTTGACCTGACCTGGGATCTGATCGGCCGGTTCGCCTATGTCCGCCTGCCGCGCTCATATTATGACGACTGGGTCCGGGTGGGGTTGGAGGAAGCCAAGCACTTTTCTATGTTGCAGGACCGCCTCGGCCAACTGGGCGCATCCTACGGAGACATGCCCGCCCACGATGGTCTTTGGCAGGCAGCGCAAGACACCGGTCACGATCTCGCGGCGCGGCTTGCAATCATTCCCCTCGTCCTCGAAGCCCGCGGGCTCGATATCACGCCGCCAATGATCGAGAAGGCCCGGAGCTTGGGAGATGAAGACACAGCCAAATGCCTGGATGTGATTTACCGCGACGAAAAGAACCACGTTGCGTTCGGCGCCAAGTGGTTCCGATTCTTGTGTGACCGGCAGGGGATTCGCCCAGAACCAGCGTTTCACAGTTACGTGCGCAAGCATTTTCGTGGCGCTTTGAAACCGCCCTTCAACGACCGCGCGCGATCCGAGGCAGGCTTAACCCCCGGTTTTTACAAGCCTCTTGCCAGACTAACCGGCTGAAAACCTGTATTTGAAGACGAATTGTTAACCTTAAGGAATTCTAATCATCACAGATGAAATGCAGAATGCAGCAGTGATCGAGTGATGACCCAAAAGCGCCCAGAAATGACGCGGACCTACCAAGTGCCCCACACAGAGGCACCGCACCGGGAGTCTTTGAAAGGCGATTTGAGAACGACCACTTATATCCTCCGCCCGGTTCATCTGATTGCAGGTGCGCTCACCTGCATCGCGGCGACCCTGATCGTGACTGGCGCCATCAGTTATCAGGTCATGCGATCCGGCATGGTGGCGGAAGTCAATGCCGAGCGCACCGAGGTCGCACTCCAGTATCAGGACCGCATTGCGCGCCTCCGCGCCGAGATTGAGCGGCTGAACAGCAGACAGCTTGTCGACCGGGAAAGCGTCGAAATCCAGGTGATGGATGTTCTGCGCCGCCAGCAAGACCTCAATCAACGCCACACGATTGTCGCCGACCTGATGGCGCGCGCAGAAAGCGTCGGGATCTACCTCAACGCTGGCAAACCGGTTCCAGCCCAAAAGCCAGCGATCGATGAAGGCCGGATTGCAGCAGCCCCCAAAGGGGATCGCACGGCCATGGGCGGCGAAAACGAAGTTATCTCCGAACCGGTCAAGGCGCTGGGCCTCAGGGATGCCTCGCGCAAGCCCTTTGATCCGCTGTCCATTCTTCAGGGCACTGAGGCACCTACCGGCGAACCCTTAAAAAAAAAGACTGAAAAACGCGCAGCCCTGGACGCCCTGAAAGCCGACATTTCAGAAATGGGCACGGAAAGCACCGCTGCCGTCGACGCCATCACTGTTGCGACAGAAAGCCGGATCGAAGACATTCTCGGCATCACCAAGCCGCTCGTCCCCAACCTCAACAAGGCTGTTCGCAGGTCCTCCAGTCTTGGTGGGCCCTTCGAACCGCTCAGTGAAACGAGTTTTGCCGATCGGCTGCACCGTGCAAATACCGCGCTCGATACTCTGAAGCGGGTAAAGTTTGCAGCGCTCCGTCTGCCCGTCAAACGCCCGGTGCGGAACGGGACGCTCTCAAGCGGCTACGGTCCGCGCATGGACCCTTTCTTGAACCGGCTCGCAATGCATTCGGGTCTTGATTTCAAAGCGCCCTATGGCGCGCGCGTTTATTCCGCGGCACCCGGCACCGTCATTTTCGCAGGCTGGAAAGGCGGCTACGGCAAGATGGTTGAGATCCGCCACGCCAACGGCTTCATCACCCGCTATGCACACCTGAGCAAGATCCGGACGTCTGACGGCAGTCACGTTGTGGCCGGAGATGTGATCGGCAATATCGGATCGACGGGGCGTTCAACCGGGCCACACCTTCATTATGAGGTGCGCCAGAACGACCGGCCGACCAATCCGGCTACCTTCCTGCGCGCTGGCGAGAGACTGGCGAAACTGTCGCTGTAACAAAAAAGCGGCACCGAAGCGCCGCTTTCAATCTGGTCTCCGGAAGAGATCAGCTTATTCAATATCCTCAACAACGACTTCGTCGCCGCCGAAGACCCGCTGTGCAAGCGCTGCTTCCATAAAGGAATCAAGGTCACCGTCCAGCACGTCATCCGGCGATGTGCTTTGCACACCGGTCCGCAGATCCTTGACCAGCTGATAGGGCTGTAGAACGTAGGAACGGATCTGGTGGCCCCAGCCGATGTCGGTCTTGGACGCAGCTTCCGCATTTGCCGCTTCCTCGCGCTTCTTCAGCTCCGCCTCATAAAGGCGCGCTTTCAGCATGCCCCAGGCAGTTGCCCGGTTCTTGTGCTGGGAGCGCTCCGACTGACACTGCACGACAATACCGGTTGGCTGGTGGGTGATGCGCACAGCGGAATCAGTCGTGTTGACGTGCTGGCCGCCAGCGCCGGATGCACGGTAGGTATCGATTCGGCAATCGCTCTCGTTGACATCAATCTCGATGCTGTCATCGATCACCGGGTAAACCCAGGCGCTGGAGAAACTGGTGTGACGGCGCGCATTGCTGTCATAAGGCGAAATCCGGACCAGACGGTGAACGCCAGATTCAGTTTTCAGCCAGCCATAGGCATTCTCGCCCTTGATGAGCAGCGTTGCCGATTTGATGCCGGCCTCTTCACCATCATGGTATTCCAGTAGCTCAACTTTGTAGCCGCGCTTTTCCGCCCAACGGCGGTACATGCGCAGCAGCATAGAGGCCCAATCCTGGCTCTCCGTGCCCCCTGCCCCGGAGTTGATTTCCAGGTAGGTATCGTTGCCGTCGGCCTCACCTGACAGAAGCGAATTCAGCTGAAGCTGATTGACCTTGTCCTTGAGCCCGCGCAGTGCCTCTTCGGCGTCCTCGACAACAGACTTGTCGTCTTCCATTTCACCGAGCTCGATCAGCTCGATGTTGTCCGCCAGATCCTGTTCCAGCCCCTTCACGCCATTGATGCCGTCATCAAGCTGCTGACGCTCGCGCATTAGTTTCTGGGCTTTGGCCGGGTCATTCCAAAGTTCGGGATCTTCAGAAAGAGCGTTCAGCTCCTCCAGTCTTACAAGGGCTTGATCCCAGTCAAAGATGCCTCCTCAGCAGGCTTATGGCCTGCTTGATTTCATCAACGATGGCTTCCATCTCGGCGCGCATCGGATACCTCTCTTATTGGTGAAAAGCCCGGAGCCTTGATTCAGGATCCGGGCTGAATTTGGAGCGGGAGATTAGCTTTCCGCAACTTTCCTGTAAACCACCACAAACGGCGTTTGTGGCAATCGTCAGTAAAGTCCGCCGGTGCCTTGCAAAACAGCCTGTCCGGCTTCAGGCGAGACATATGTTGGAACACCCATCGTGTCCTGGAACCCGATAACGGAATAGCTGTCCGGCGGGGCCATGCCCGGTTTGAAAGCTTCCAGGATCGCGCCTGGCGTTCCACCCGCTGTCCGCAATCCGGTGTTCTTGTTGATCGGGATCAGCTGCAGACCGCGCGGGACACGGAACTCCACCGGCGGCTTTTCGGCGAGAGCTTGCTTTACGAATTCGGTAAAGATCGGAGCAGCCACCTGTCCACCAGTCGCGCCGCGGCCCATCGGCTTGGGATTATCGAAACCGACGAAAACACCTACCGCAAGATCCGGGGTATAACCAACGAACCAGGCATCTTTTTCGTCATTCGTCGTGCCGGTCTTGCCGGCAACAGGACGATTGACGGCACGAACGGATGTCGCGGTTCCGCGCTGAACCACACCTTCCATCATGGAGGTGATCTGATAAGCGGTCATCGGGTCGAGCACTTGCTCACGATTGTCGATCAAAGTCGGTTCGCTCTGACCATCCCAAGCGTTTTGGGTACAGCCGTCACAAATCCGGCTGTCGTGCTTGTAGATTGTGCGGCCGTAGCGGTCCTGGATCCGGTCGATCAGGGTCGGACGCAGCTTCCGGCCACCATTGGCAATGGTCGCGTAAGCCGCTGTCATCCGAAGGACCGTGGTTTCCCCGGCACCGAGCGACATGGACAAAACCGGCAGCATATTGTCATAGATACCGAACCGCTTGGCGTATTCGGCCACCAGTGGCATGCCCATGTCCTGCGCGAGGCGCACGGTCATCACGTTACGAGACCGTTCAATGCCGGTGCGCAAAGTTGAGGGACCGTAGAACTTGCCGCCGTAGTTTTGCGGCCGCCAGGTCCCAAGGCCTGGGCCTTGGGAAATCTCCAGGGGCGCATCCATCACCACAGATGACGGCGTGTACCCATTGTCGAGGGCTGCAGCATACAAGAACGGCTTGAAGGACGAGCCCGGCTGACGCCAAGCCTGTGTCGCCCGGTTGAATTCACTCTGGGCAAAGCTGAAGCCACCGACCAGGGCGAGCACACGGCCGGTGTACGGGTCCATCGCGACAAGGGCACCGGACACTTTCGGGATCTGGCGAAGTTCATAAGTGCCAGGTGCAACGGCGCTTTCCTGAACATAGACCACATCACCTGGCGCCAGAACGTCAGAGACGGCGGATGGTGCCCGGCCACTGACCCGTGCCCACTTCATGGTTTCCAGGAACAGCGGGCCCGCCTTGCGGTCTTCCTCGAGCTGCCCGCTTTGGAGCCGCTTCGGCTGAATACCAACGCGCGCTTCGCTGGTCCCGCTTTCCAGAACAACAGCCAGTGACCATTCCGGCAGATCGCTCAGCGCCTCGATTTTGGCAAGTTCCACGCCCCAGTCTGTGCCTGTGGAGATGCGGTCAATCGGACCGTTCCAGCTGCCGCGCTGGTGATCGAACTTGATCAGACCGTCCATCAAGGTCTTGCGTGCGATCTGTTGCATTTCCGGGTCGAGCGTGGACCGCACAGAAAGGCCGCCTTCATAAAGCCGCTTGGTGCCGAAGATATCAGCCACTTCACGGCGGACTTCTTCGGTGAAGTATTCTGCAGCGAAAAGCTTGGAGCCGTGACCGCGGAGCTTCACGGTAATCGGCTTTGCCTTGGCTTCTTCGCCGTCCTCAAAGCTCACATGACCGTCTTCAACCATGCGGTCGATCACATAGTTGCGGCGCGCAATGGCAGCCTCGGTTTTCCGGTAGGGGTGATAGTTGCTCGGCCCCTTAGGAAGCGCTGCAAGATAGGCCGCCTCTTCCAAAGCCAGCTCATGAACGGACTTGTCGAAGTAGATGAGCGAGGCCGCAGCTACACCATATGCGCCAAACCCGAAGTAGATCTCGTTGAGATAAAGCTCGAGGATCTCGTCCTTCGTGTAGGCCTGCTCTATGCGCAGCGCGAGGATGGCTTCCTTGATTTTCCGTTCAACGCGCAACTCGTTGGTCAGAAGGAAATTCTTCGCGACCTGCTGCGTGATCGTCGACGCGCCCTCCGGACGGCGGCCTGATCCATAATTCTGGATGAAGCGCACAGCCGCACGGGCAATACCCTCCGGATCAACACCCAGATGGGTATAAAAGTTCTTGTCCTCGGCAGAGATGAACGCCTGCTTCAAGCGGTCGGGCATCGCCTGAATCGGCAGAAACATCCGGCGCTGGGTCGCATATTCCGCCATGAGGCTGCCGTCTGCGGCATGAACACGGGTCATGACCGGCGGCTCATAGTTCTTCAGCGCACTATAGTCCGGCAATCCATCGTTGAGGTGTTGCAGATACATCCACACCCCAGCGGCCATCAGCAAGGCAAAGGCCGCGCCGATCCCAAATAGATAACCAAAGAACTTCACCAAGAATTTCATATGCGGGCTCGTCTTTCCCCGTCCAGAATGCCCTAACGTCTCTTACCACGCTTTTGAGGGCAGGCACATATCCGTGCCAATTGCGACAATAGCAGTGTTTGCCTAAGTCGTGCACATTTATGGCGATGCTGAGGCAAATACCAGCTAAAGGTTTCCGATTGTATTTTCGCCGGTTGCACCGGTTATTGTGATACCGCCCCGTCCCGTCCGGCCAGGCGGGGCCTGAAGAAACTGTGGATGGCCTCTGTCATGGCGTCCGCCATCCGTTCCCGCCACTCTTCAGATATCAAGAGTTTCTCATCATGCGCATTCGACAGATAGCCGAGTTCGACCAAAACCGAGGGCACATCATGCGCTTTCAACACCCGGAAACCGGCTGATCTGTGCGGGTTTCGGATCAATCGGACTGCGCTCTGCAACTCGCCAATCAGGGTCTTGGCAAAATAGACGGAAAACGACCGGGTCTCGCGGCGGGCCAAATCAAGCAGAATGTCGGTCACTTCAGTCGGCTCTTCTTCGAGTTCGACACCCGCGATGATGTCCGACATGTTTTCGCTGGCGGCCAACTCCTCGGCAAGGTCATCCGATGCCCGATCTGACAAGGTGTAGACAGTCGCTCCGCGCGCAAGTTTTTTACCGCGCACCACCGAATCAGCATGGATCGAAATAAAGAGATCAGCCGCCAGATCATGACCGATCTGGACACGCTCCCCCAGCGGGATGAACGTGTCATCATCCCGGGTCAGATGGATCTGATAGAGACCGCCTTCTGAAAGCTTGTCCCGAAGCAATTTGGAAAACTCCAGAACGATCGCCTTTTCCAAAGTTCCGCCGACACCGATCGCTCCGTAATCGATGCCGCCATGCCCCGGATCCAGCACGATCACCGGTTTGCTGTTTGCGCGTTGCGCAGTCAGGAGATCGGTTTTAGGTGCAGCGGCCTCCCGACTGGCCGTGCGCTTTGACCGGGTTTCAGAGACAAACTCCGCAAATTCTTCATCGCTGGCCCGGACAAGATCGATCACCAGGCGCGATGGCTGATCGTCGATCGAGGGCAGAAACAGTGTCTTGTCCACCCGGACCGGTGCAGCCAAATCCACAACCACGCGGGACTTTCCAACGGCGAACAGGCCAAACCGCCAGTCACGAACGAGCCCCTGCTCCGCATTTTGCGCTCTCTTGTCAAACGCAAAGGTCACTTCCGGCAGATCCAGAATGAGCCGGTAGGGTGTTCCAAGTGCGGAAATCACAGGGGTGACCTGCGTGTTGAGTTCAAAAACGATTCGTGTCCGGTCTTCGTCACCGGCGACGCGCGCGGCTGAGATGACAGGTTTGTCAGCCGCCAGTGCCGCCGCCCCATATGCTGATACAAGGAGCGCAAGTGAAATGACCGCGAGCGCAATAACCCATTGGATCGCCGGAACAATCGCCAGCACACCGGCAAAGCCGCTTGACGCCGGTGATTTCAGCACTTTTATGTTGTCAGCCATTCTCATCAAATCAGATCGCCTTGAACCTTCGAGGTTTTATGCCATTCGCCCCCTATTCGATAGGGAAAATGCCTTAGGCTGTTCAGTTTGCTTGCAAACCTTGTTCGCGGATCGTAAAAGTACCTTACGGATTCAGGTTTGAAACCGATACTGTCCGATGTGGCAAAAGGATGGACATATCCACAATGCCATCGGTTTGCGGGCCCATAAAACGATAGAACAGAGGCCGTTCTGCCGTATCACGGGCGATCCGAAACCTCAAATGGACAGCATATCGGCGGTTGCTGATGATCCATCGCTCCTAGGCGCTGCAAACGTTTGAACGCGCAGCCTTTCGGGGTCGAAGGGGATAACCAGACCAGCCTGACCCGACCGGGACCAGATCCATGGCCACGAGGCCAGCTGAGCCGGAACACAGATTGATAGACTTAACTCAAGGGCTTGCGTTGCCCCGAAGGACCCGCGTGATGCAAATGCTGATCAACATCGAACAAGCCCCCGCCTTAGGTGCGGCCGCTTGTTTTGATCAGCCAAACGCGCCGGGCGCAGACGCCCTTGCTCACAACAGCAAAACAAGTACGGCGGCCATCCTCCTTTCGGGCGATGCGCGCTTCAGATGCGCGCACATGAGCGCCGCCGTGGAGAAATTCAATAATGGCAAACAAGATGCTGATCGACGCGGGCCACCCGGAAGAGACCCGGGTCGTCGTCGTCCGCGGCAATCGGGTTGAAGAATTCGATTTTGAAGCAGCGAATCGCAAACAGCTGCGTGGTAACATTTATCTGGCGAAGGTCACACGGGTCGAACCCTCCCTTCAGGCAGCTTTTGTAGAATACGGCGGAAACCGGCACGGTTTTCTGGCATTCAGCGAAATTCACCCGGACTACTATCAAATCCCGGTTGCCGACCGGGAGGCTTTGCTTGCGGCCGAAGCTGCCGAGCGCCAACCCGACGAAACCGAACAGGAAGAAAAGCCGAAACGCCGGCGCCGGTCACGGGCAGCCCGCAACGAGTCAGATGGCGATACTGTTGCCAGTGACAAGGTCAAGGCCGCAGACGAAGACGGGTCTGATCCAGAAGCACATGCCGACAGTGATTCAGAAGCTACGCAATCGGTAGCTGCCGAGAGCAACGACGAAGCCGATGCTGATGCCGTCTCCGATAGCGAAACAGCTGATGAGAACACCGTCGATGCCCAATCTGCTGATGCAGACGCGGACGCAGAGACCGCGTCTGATGAAAACGAAGATGATGCCAAACCGGCCCGTGCTCGCCGCCGGCGCCGCCGCAAGTCTGACGTTGAAGCTGCATCAAGCGACGATGCCGGTGACAACGGCGACGATGAAGTCGAATCCGTTGGCGCGGAAGACGCCCTGGAAGAAGTGCCGGAGCGCCGCGCTCCGATGCGCAAGCAGTACAAGATCCAGGAAGTCATCAAGCGCCGCCAGATCATCCTGGTGCAAGTCGTAAAAGAAGAGCGCGGCAACAAGGGCGCGGCTCTAACCACCTATTTGTCCTTGGCAGGCCGGTATTCCGTTTTGATGCCGAACACGGCCCGTGGTGGCGGGATCTCCCGCAAGATCACACAGCCAACAGACCGCAAGCGGCTCAAGAAAATCGCAACTGAGCTGGATGTGCCGGAAGGCATGGGCGTTATCCTGCGCACTGCAGGCGCAAGCCGCACCAAGGCAGAGATCAAGCGCGACTTTGAATATCTCATGCGGCTCTGGGAGAATGTGCGCGAGCTGACATTAAAATCGAGCGCGCCGAGTCTCGTTTATGAGGAAGGCAGTCTGATCAAACGATCGATCAGGGACCTCTACAACAAGGACATTGACGAGGTTTCGGTCGCCGGCGACGAAGGCTACCGGGAAGCAAAAGACTTCATGCGCATGCTCATGCCGAGCCATGCCAAGAACGTCCAGCCGTATCGCGACCCCTCCCCGCTGTTCATCCGCTATGGCGTGGAACCGCAGCTTGATGCCATGTTCTCTCCGCACGTGACCCTAAAGTCAGGCGGATACATTGTTATCAACCAGACCGAGGCTCTGGTTTCCATCGACGTGAACTCGGGCAAGTCGACCCGCGAACACAATATCGAGGACACCGCCCTTCAGACCAACTTGGAAGCCGCCGAGGAAGTGACCAGGCAGTTGCGCCTGCGCGACCTTGCCGGACTTGTTGTCATCGACTTCATCGATATGGAGGAATCGAAAAACAATCGGGCGGTCGAGCGGAAACTGAAGGACTGCTTGAAAAACGACCGCGCGCGGATCCAGGTCGGACGGATTTCCCATTTCGGTCTACTGGAAATGTCGCGTCAGCGGCTGCGCACCGGTGTTCTGGAGAGCTCCACAACACCATGTCCGCATTGTCAGGGCACGGGCATGATCCGGTCTGTGGAATCTGTAGCACTCCACGTACTGCGGTCCATCGAAGACAACCTTTTGAAGGGCGCAACGCACGATCTGATCATCCGGACGTCGGCAGAAGTCGCTCTTTATATCCTCAATCAAAAACGCTCGAACCTGTTCGATCTTGAGGTGCGGTTCCTGGTCGGGATCGAGGTCCAGGCAGACCACATGGTCAATGGGCAGCTGTATGTTCTGGAACGCGGCGCCCTGATTGATCGCGATCGTCAACCAATGCCGACAGCGACTGTCCAGCCGGACATGATCGATATCATCGACGAAGATACCGAGCAGCCGGTTGTTGAAGAACAAGCTCAGCAGGACGATGACAATGGCGACCGCCGCCGCCGTCGCCGCCGCAAGCGCCGCCGGAGTGGTTCCGACGCTCAAAACGACGAGACCTCAGAGGCAAATGCCGACAGCGAAAACGCTGATGGCGAACAGGCCGAAGCGCGCGGCTCGGACGACGACAACGACGATGAGCCGCGCCGCAAACGGCGCCGGGGCCGCCGGGGCGGACGCCGCGGGCGCCGTGACGACGAGATGGAAAACCGGGCGGACGATGCTGACGGTGACGGTGACTCTTCTGATGCACCTGTCTCTGACGACAGCTCGGACGCTCAACCGACTGAAGTAACCGCGGTATCCGATGCACCGGGATCGGAAACTGTCGCGGCTGCCGCCCCCGGCACCCCGGATCAGCCGGTTAATGGCGTCGATGCAAGCGCATCGGAGCCGTCTGAACCTGTAGAACCTTTACAGGCAGCGGAGAGTGAAACTGCGGAAAGCACTGAGGAACGGGTCGCTCAAGCGGATGAACCGCAAGACATCGTCATCGATACTCCAGTCTCCGAGCAGCCGGTCGAAGCTGAAGCGGTTGCAGAAGAGCCGGAAGAGCCGATTAAGCCTTCTGCTCCAGCCGAACCTGTTGTGACGAGTGAAACGTCTGGCGAAGAAAAAGCTGACAAGCCGAAACGCGGCGGTTGGTGGCAACGCGGACGATCGTTCTTCTAAAGATCGCTCAGCATCACGCCAAAAAAATTAAAGGCGGCCGTCGTGGCCGCCTTTTTTGTTTGAAAACCGGGCTTCGCTGGCGCTTATCAGATCCAGTCCTTCAAACGCTGCAAAGCGGTTTTCATGTCGTCATGAGCGCCGGCGAAGGAGAAACGCATGAACTCCTTGCCATGGACCGGATCAAAATCAACACCCGGCGTCGCTGCGACCCCGGCCTCATGAAGCATCCGTTTTGCAAAATCGAGGCTGTCATCGCTGAAACGGCTGATGTCCGCGTAGATGTAAAATGCGCCGTCCACCGGCAACAGTTTGTCAAGTCCGATCTCCGGCAATCCCTTCACCAGCAATTCCCGGTTTGCCGCATAGCCAGCTTTGACAGCCTCCAGTTCCTGAACAGCATCCAGCGCCGACGCGGCTGCGATCTGGGACAGCTCCGGTGGTGATATGTAAAGGCTCTGCGCAATGCGTTCAGTTGGCCTGACAAGTTGTTCGGGCAGCACCATCCAGCCAATCCGCCAGCCGGTCATACAATAATATTTCGAGAAGCTGTTGATGATAATGGCGTTTTGCGATGTTTCGAGAGCTGTTTTTTGTTCTCCGGTATAATCCAGCCCATGATAGATCTCGTCGGAGATGAACCAGATCCCGGCTTGATCACAATATGCGATCAGATCGGACAAGGCTTCCGCAGTCATCATGGTGCCGGTCGGATTTGCCGGACTTGCAACAAGAACACCCCGCACCGGACCATCCTTTTGCGCATCATCCAAATGGTCTGGCGTCAGGCTCCAACGGGTCTCCGCTCCCACTTCGACTTCGACCGGTATTAGGCCCAAGGCTTTGATGATGTTCCGATAGGCCGGATACCCCGGAGCAGTCAGGACGATGCGGTCGCCGGGATCAAACGCTGCCAGGAAGGCCAGATTGAACCCGGCGGAAGATCCGGTCGTTGCCATGATCCTGCCAGACGGCGCATCCACCCCATACGCCTTCCGATAATGAGCGGACAAAGCCTCCCGCAACGGCTTGATCCCGAGAGCTTCCGTGTATCCCAGCTTGCCGTGTTTCAGTGCTGCATCCGCCGCCGCAAGGGCAGTTTTTGGTGCCGGAGCAGATGGCTGCCCAACCTCCATATGGATGATGGACCGTCCGGCAGCTTCCAAAGAGGCCGCTTCCGACAACACATCCATGGCAATGAACGGTGCAACATCACTGCGTTTTGACGGCTGAAAACGGTCCGATGCCATGTCTGATCCTTTTGAACTGCAAGCGCCTTTAAGGCCAATTAACCCCTGCCCCTAAACGCGGATGAACCTTTGCGCAAGTCCCTGAAAAAGGCAGCGCCGCCGCAGAAACAAATGACGCTGAATTTTTCTTTATTGGATCCGGCATTTCTTGACCCCAAGGGTTCCGGCCCATACCTTCGCCACAAACATGTTTCAACGCTCTGGAATGCCCTTGTCATCCGATCGCCCAAAAGGCCTCACAGAAGTCCTTGCCGCGCCTGTTCGCGGTCTCGCTTGCCTGATCAAAACGCCTGCTGCAACCGCGCGGAAAGCGGTGACCTTGACCTGCGCTGCCGCTTTGGTCTTGCCGATTCTGCTTTCTCCTGCCCACGCACAAAGAAAACTGCCGCTGGTTCGCGATGCGGAAGTGGAAGGTCTCTTGCGCGATTATGCGAAACCGATCTTCCGCGTTGCCGGTATCGGCAGTTCCGAACCCACGATCATTCTCGTCAATGACAAGACATTCAACGCCTTCGTTCCTGATTCCCGCCGGATGTTCATCAACATCGGCGTGATCCTGGAATCGGAAACACCTGGCGAAGTCATTGGCGTTCTGGCGCATGAGACCGGCCACATTGCAGGCCGCCACCTCGTTCGCATGCGGGCCGCGGCTTCAAATGCCCAGATCATGTCGGTTATCGCCATGATCTTGGGGGCTGGCGCCGCAGCTGCTGGTGCTGCCAGCGGCTCCGGTTCGGCCACAAGCGGCGGTGCGGCGGCCATTGTCGGCGCCGGCTCTCTCGGCCAACGCTCGTTCCTCGCCTACCGGCGCAGCGAAGAAGCGGCAGCCGACCGCGCGGCGCTGCGCTATCTGGATCAGACCGGTCAAAGCGCCCGCGGTCTGTTGCGCAACTTCCAGCGCATGGCCGAGCAGCAAATGTTTTCAAAGCAATTTGCAGACCCTTATGCGATCAGCCACCCAATGGCCCAGGACCGCTTCAATGGGCTCTTGCGGGAAGCTCAGGAGTCAAAGCACTTTGACAAGCCTGAGGATTACGTCCTGCAACATCGGCACGATATGGCTAAGGCAAAACTGTTTGCCTTCACCAGCCATCCGTCAGCGACCTTGCGCACCTATCCGCGCAAGGACAAAAGCCTGCCAGCGCAGTATGCACGGGCCATTGCAGCCATGCAGAGCCGTGGCAAGGGCGCTGTGGGCGAGATCGACAAGCTGATCCGGCAACATCCGACAAATCCCTATTTTCATGAGCTGAAGGGCCAAGCCCTCCTTGAAGGCGGTGATCCGAAAAGCGCGATCGCCCCATTCCGCAGAGCGCTCTCGATTCGGCCAAACGAGCCGCAATTCATGGTCTGGCTTGGCTATGCCCTGGTTGCATCCAACAATCCGGCCAATCTTGCTGAAGCGGAAAGCGTGTTGAAGCGCGCAATACAGCGCGATTCCAACTCAGGCACCGCCTACGCACAGCTTGCGATCGCGCACGGGCGCCAAGGGGAACGGGCCGAAGCCGATCTTGCGACAGCCAAGGGCCTGATGGTGCGAGGGGAATTCGAGGCTGCCAAACGGTACGCCGCCCGCGCTCAAAAAAGTTTGAACCGCGGGTCAGCTGCATGGCTGCAAGCAGATGATATTGTCGCCTACAAGCCACCCAGCGTGCCAGGACAACGGCGCTGATTACTTTGACCTCACGGCTGATGCGCTTTTGCCATCAGCCTCAGGAGCATGACATGACCCCTTTCTCAAATTTGCTGCGTATGCCGATGGCCCGATTTGCAGCTGCACTCGGATTGACCATTTCGGTCTTCAGCACGCCTGCGATCGCACAAGACATCGACCGGGGCGAAATTGAAAAGATCGTGCGCGAGTACATTCTGAAAAACCCCGAAATCATCACAGAGGCTCTGACAGAGCTGGAACGCCGGGAACAGGAAGCTGAAGAAGCTGCGCGCCGCGAAGTGCTCACCAGCAGCGCGGATATTCTATATAACTCGACCCGCCAGGTCGTGCTCGGGAACCCGCAGGGCTCAGTCACACTGGTCGAGTTTTTCGATTACAACTGCGGCTACTGCAAACGCGCCTATGGCGACATGGTCCGCTTGATGGACGAGAACCCTGATCTGCGAGTGGTTCTGAAAGAGTTCCCGGTGCTCGGCCAGCCGTCTGTCGAAGCAGCTCAGGTCGCGATCGCGGTCAACTCCGTTGCACCGGAAAAGTATCATGCTTTCCATGAGGCGCTCATGACCCGTCGCGGTCAGGCCAATCTTGCCAGCGCCATGGAAGCTGCAACGGGCGCTGGCATATCGACTGAAGATCTCCAAGCAGCGATGGCAACCGACGAGGCGGGCCAGACGATCGAAGAGGTTTACTCACTGGCCAACCGTCTTGGACTGACGGGAACACCGTCTTATGTAATCGGAGATGAAGTGGTGATGGGAGCTGTCGGCTACGATCAGCTGAACTCCAAGCTTTCCGACCTGAAGAATTGCGGCGAAACAACCTGTTAATGAACGGCTTCCGAAAGCGGATTTCTTTATGAGAGATCCGTTTTCAGGGGTTTTCCTGCCTGATTTGAATGCCTATAAGGAGCTGTGTCGGTTTCGTAAGGAAATCAGACAAAGTATCTAGATCCGCTATACAATCCGGCGGAGCAAAGAGCGTGTTGTTGATCAGGTAATAGTAAGCCGGTCCAGTCTAAAACCCGGATTGGTTTGGCAATAACTTTATTGACCGGTTCCGCCGGGAGATTTCCGTCAGCGTTGCGCTAGTTGCGGCCCGAGTACGAGAGCCAGAAGACATGAACAAAGATAACAAGAGTTTCGATACGGCCCTGATCCGCGATCTTGCGGTGCTGCTTGATGAAACCAATCTGTCCGAGATCGAACTGGAAAAAGGCGACACGCGGATCCGCGTCGCGCGCCAGATTTCCATCAGCGCCCCGGTCAGCGTTGCAGCGCCTGCTGCCCCTGCCCCGGCTGCAACACCGGCCGCGGCGGCGGCTCCGGCAGCCGCGCCTGCTGACGCCGCACCAGCACAGGGCACCGTGGCTTCCCCGATGGTCGGCACAGCCTACATGGCAGCAGAACCGGGCGCAGCGCCTTTCGTTCAAGTTGGCGACAAGGTGGCCGAAGGTCAGACGATCCTGATCATCGAAGCCATGAAAACCATGAACCACATTCCGTCCACAAAGGCAGGCACCGTCAAGCAGATCCTTGTGGAAGACGCCCAGCCGGTGGAATTCGGCGAACCGCTCATTATCGTCGAATAAGGAGCCGGTCCGGCCATGTTCTCCAAAATCCTCATTGCTAACCGCGGTGAAATTGCCCTGCGCATCCTGCGCGCTTGTAAAGAGCTCGGCATTTCCACAGTCGCGGTCCATTCCACGGCAGATGCCGATGCCATGCATGTCCGTCTCGCTGATGAAAGCGTATGCATTGGACCACCCGCGGCGCGGGACAGTTATCTCAACATTCCGCAGCTTTTAGCCGCCTGTGAAATCACAGGCGCGGACGCAGTTCACCCGGGTTACGGCTTCCTGTCCGAAAACGCCCGGTTCGCTGAAATCCTGGAAGCGCACAACATTGTCTTCATTGGCCCGACCTCTGATCATATCAAGATCATGGGCGACAAGATCCAGGCCAAGCAAACGGCTAAGGATCTCGGTATTCCAGTGGTCCCCGGATCAGATGGTGCAGTCACGCCGCAAGACGATGCGCATGCGATCGCCCGGGAAATCGGATATCCGGTTCTCGTGAAAGCCGCAGCCGGTGGCGGCGGACGCGGCATGAAGGTTGCGCAGACCGAAGCCGAACTCGATACCGCTCTGTCAACAGCCCGCTCAGAGGCAAAGGCTGCCTTCGGCGACGACGCCCTTTATATGGAAAAGTACCTCGGCAAGCCGCGGCATATCGAAATCCAGGTCTTGGGTGATGGACAGGGCAATGCGGTTCATCTGGGTGAGCGCGACTGCTCTTTGCAGCGCCGCCACCAGAAGGTTTTGGAAGAAGCCCCGTCCCCGTCCCTCAACCCTGAACAGCGCGCGGAAATTGGTGAGATTGTTGCCAATGCGATGCGCAAGCTGAAGTATCGCGGCGTTGGCACTGTTGAGTTCCTGTATGAAAACGGCGAGTTCTATTTCATCGAAATGAACACCCGTCTTCAGGTGGAGCATCCCGTGACCGAGATGATCACCGGCATCGATCTGGTGAACGAGCAGATCCGGATTGCCGCCGGCGGCTCGCTGGATATGACCCAGGACGACATCACGTTCGACGGTCATGCAATCGAGTGCCGGATCAATGCGGAAGACCCGCAAACTTTCGCGCCGTCTCCGGGCACGATCACCTACTATCACCCACCGGGCGGTTTGGGTGTGCGCGTCGATTCAGGTGTTTATCAGGGCTACAAGATCCCGCCCTATTATGACAGCCTGATCGGCAAGCTGATCGTGCATGGCCGTAACCGTGTGGAGTGCATGATGCGCCTACGCCGGTGCTTGGATGAGTTCGTCGTGGATGAGATCAAGTCCACCATCCCGCTGTTCCGGAACCTGGTTGAAAACCAGGATATCGCAAACGGCCAGTATGACATTCACTGGCTGGAGCAGTACCTGGCCAACAAGAAGTAAAGTCATAAGGGGCGGCAACGCCCCTTATTCTTTGCAGGGGTCAGCGCCAGTCCCGCCGTTCGGTGCTCACCTTTGTCCACTTACCGACATGCAGAACACCGTGTGCGTGGACCCAAAAACAGAATTGCCGGTTGAAGACTCGATTTTCGGTGTTTCCAAAACCCTTGAACTCGAAAACACTACATTTGAAAGTTCGGGGATCATGCCCCAATTTGTTATAGAGGCGGTTTTCCCATAACGCTGTCTGTACTGGGATTCTGTAAGCCAGTCCCAGTGCGAGGAACCAAGAGGATCCATGGCAGGATACCAGAACGACGTCATCTTCGAGATCACGCCCCAGGTGCTGCTGAAAGCCTATGCTTGCGGGCTGTTTCCGATGGCCGAATCTGCCGACGATCCGGGCCTGTTCTGGCTGGAGCCCGAACAGCGCGGCATCCTGCCGCTCGATACTGTCCATGTTCCGCGCCGATTAAAACGCACAATCCGCAACGACCTCTTTGAAATCCGCATCAGCACTGATTTTCAGGGCGTCATTGACGGATGTTCTGCACCCATGCCGGGCCGGCAAAAGACCTGGATCAACCGGGAGATCCGCCGGCTCTACGGCGAGCTGTTTGAGATGGGCCATTGCCACACGGTCGAGGCCTGGCAGGACGGGGATCTTGTGGGCGGGCTCTACGGTGTGAGCCTCAACGGTGCTTTCTTCGGAGAAAGCATGTTCTCCTTCAAGACGGATGCATCAAAGGTCTGCCTGATACACTTGGTGGCCCGGCTTAAAAAGGGCGGATACACGCTTCTCGATACGCAATTCGTCACCGGCCACCTTGCCAAGTTCGGCACACTCGAAGTTCCGAAGGATGAATACAACGTCCTTTTGAGCTCCGCCCTCCAACGGGAAACCGACTTCTACGCGCTTTCCCCAAAGGCAACTGGTGCTGACGTCCTCCGCATCCTGGACGGCCAAACAGACGCGTCCTTCTAGACAAACCCGATAATCGTTTCAGTGAGCGCCTTGTTTGTTTCAGCCTGCGCGCCATCCATGCTGGACAGAAAAGCCGGCGTGCTGATGGGAATGCTGATGGTGTAGTTGGATCCGGTCGCAAAGCCGTTACCGCTGACATAAACACATGTGCAGTTCATCTCGTTTGCCGCTTCTTGATTGGCAGTGAGCTGCTCATTTTCCTCACTATAGGAAAATTTGTATGAGCAGCTGCTGCCACCTGCGACCTGCCTCAAGACGAACAAATCACCCTCCCGTTTTGCTACCCGGAAAGGCAACTGTACGTCCTGAAACTGCCCCAGATCCGCACCACCGGGGTAGACATCGTTGTTTCCCCTGTTCCCTAGGCCAGCAACGGTGATCACAGGATTTCCCGGATTGGCGACCTGCTCTACTTCGATATAGCCGCTTTTTCGCAGAACTTTGAGTGTGCTGACATTGTCATTGTTTGTTTTCGTGGAGGTCAGCTGCATGCCGTACTCTCCGGTAAAGTAGGAGAACTGTACAATCGTCACGGCATCGACCAGCGGCGTCGCCGGAAAGCTGTTTGCCACATAGCATTCTGCCGGAACGGTCAGCTGCACACTGTCGGTTTGTTCGGTCGTGACGGCCAATTCGGTCTGGTGGCTCTCCATTGTTTGCTTCGTGTATGAAAACGGCGAGCCGATCGTGAACAAGTCTCCAATGCCCACCTGCGGGATGCTGTATTGCTTGGACTTGGTTTTCTGAAAAATATCGATGGTGCCGTTTTTCCGGGATTCTCCATGACCGAAGGTACAGGTCATTGGCAGCCCGGACGGATTCTTCTTGAACGGGATTTGAAAACTGAGGCCTTCCAGATTTTCGAACATTCCTGAAATCATGTTTTTGATATCGACCACAGAAATCAGGCTGAAGTTGTCCAGGTAACTCCGGGTTTTGCCAACAAAACTGGAATACCGGATGTTGATGACGTGATTGCCTTTGCCGTCCGCTGCCGACAATTGCAAACCGGTATCGTTGATCGACCAGTACATATAGTAGTCGTTTTTTCTGGGGGCGTTGAACGTTGAGACAGCCCTCTCAACGGCGGTAATCATTTGCGTCGGATCTTGCCCAACCGCTGGAACCGCGAGGGCCGTTGATGAAAATGTGCCGGATGCCGCCGCGAGATAAACGTACTTGGCTTCGTTTTGCTGGTCCCGGCCGATGACCAGAAACGCGACGAGCCGTGTCCCATAACGGTCCTGCGTCTTACCTTCCGATTTCCGCGTTGTGCAATAATAGGTCCGCAGTTCCGTGATCTCCAGAAACTGCATGAGGTTGAGAGCCGGCGCGCCGAGTACGACGTCTCCACTCTCCGTTTCCAGACCAATCAGGAACTTGCTGTTCTGCGCCCCGGTCGCCTCCATCGCCCGAAGGGGATAGACGTCCGCCGGATCTTTGTTTTTCTTGAAACCGAAACTGATTGTTTGCAACTGCGCCGCCAGTTCAGGGGCAACCATTGTCCGTGGGCAAGGCCGGCCGCGTAGTGCTGTCAGGTTTTGGGCATGGGCTTGGTTGTCCGACAAAGCCGCCGTGTCCTGAAGACCTGCCTGTAGTTTTTCTCGTATGCCGACAAAGTCCGGATTGACCTGTTCGACCTGCTGGTTTGCTTGCGGATCTGTCAAACGGGAGTAGGTGATGAACATGCGGATTGCCCTCGAAATCAGAAGAGATGTCCGAAAGACGCATGACACGGCGATTTGTGAGCCAGTTCGTCAAACCGGGTCCACACCAACCGGCTTCAACCGAATGGCGGCACGCTCCCAAACGGCCACACGAAAAAGGGCTCGCGTCAGCGAGCCCTTAAAAAAACAAATAGGTACCTGGCTTACTGGCCCGGCGTCCACGCCTGATAATCGCCGGTAACTTCGGGGCGTTTTTCCGGCGTCAGGATCGAGCCGTGAGGGCGATAGGCTTCCGGTGTTCCGGTATGATTGGCCTCATGCGGCTTTTGCCAGCTCTTCGCGTGGTAGTTTTCATCGACCGGCGCCGTGTCGACACGGTGATGCATCCAGCCATGCCAGCCTGGCGGAATGCTGGAAGCTTCCGCGAGGCCATTATAAATAACCCAGCGTTTCTTGCCGTCGCGTTCCTTGTAGTACTTGTTGCCGAACTCATCTTCGCCGACGAACTCACCCTTCCGCCATGTGAAGAACCGCGTGCCCATTGTATGGCCGTTCCACCAGGTGAAGATTTCAAGCAAAAGTTTTTTCATGGCCCTTGAAAGGTCCCTTGATCTCAAGTCGCATCAACAAAGGCTTATAAACGCCTTCGGAATTTTGCCGGACTATGGCGTCAAGTGCCGCTGGTGTCCAGTGCTGCATTGCCGCAAGCCCCGGAATTTCGACGAATCGTGACAGGGAGCATCAACCCTGCCGGTCTTTGTAACTCTTCCAGCTGGAAAGGTTTGGCGGTCTGTGAGACGGCGGCAAACTCTAGGCCGATCTGCCGTTCCTGATATGGCGCGAAGCGGCTGACTGTTTCTTTGCGCGCTGCGCAAACCCGCGTCCAATGATTTTTGGTTCCTCGGGCTGCTGCTTCTTCTTGTCGAAGGCTTCCTGAACCACGTCGTCGACCTCGGCGCGTTTTTGGACAGCTGTCCTGTGGTTGACCCGGGCGGCAGCAAGCGACTTCATCTTCTCCGCCTGCTGATCCATCAGCTTCTGGATGCCATAGATGTTGTAGAAACCGGAGTTCTCAAGAACCATCGGCCGGTCGTCATGAAGCACCCACTCGATTCGCTTATAAAGCGTCGACGGCGACAATGGTTTGACCAGCACATGATGCGCCCCTGCCCTCAGAGCCTTGTCAACAAGCGGCCGTGTGCCGTGGGCGGTGATAAAGAGAATCGGTACGAAACACAGCGGTTCCATGTGCTTGTGACGGATTAGTCGCAACAGCTGATATCCGGTGGTCGGGGCCATGCGCCAATCTGTAATGATCAGATTGGGCGGTTCGGCAAGGCTTGCTTCCAGAGCATCGTCGACCGAATCAAATGTGCGCACCCGCGCAACCTTGAAGCTCAAAAGGGTCGAGCGCAGGATGGTTTGCATCGGTTTGCTGTCTTCAACAACAACAACGTCAATGTCATCCATCGCCAAGCCAAAGGCAGCATGATGTTTCATAAAGGCGGTCCTCGATCCCTTGTGCAGGATCACTAAACCAGACCGGGCTTAAACCGCGTTGAAGTGCACTGATGCCATTTTCTTAAAAGTTTCATAAAATTTGAGCTATCCTCATCCACAGACTTTGCACGGCCCATAATCACGGCTCTTTTGCCTGTTTCGGCTGTTTCCCGAGGCCACCGGAGTGCCGGAGTGCCAAGGTCCCCGCTATCCACATAGACACACAAGATTTTGCGCTTGCCCACAACATGAGCACTACCTGTTGTCGTCAGCGGGTTGACCTTAAGGATTCATTTACTTTAGTTTCCTAATCATTGCGATGTGCGTAATCGGAGGCTCTCCCGGGCGCTCCGGTCATCCAGAAACACCAGTCTTAAGCGTACCCGTACAGGATTCGAAAGCTTGATCCTGAGCGCGGTTTCGTGCGTCCTGCTTCTGGCTACATGTCGTGACAAACCTGTTGATGAATACTATATGTAGTGGATCATTAACAAAGAGACGCTAGATACAGACATCCAGTCTGTGACATACAGACTCAAGACCCGGCGGCAGAGGCCAGTTACGACACCACGCCGGGCGAATGTGGAAATGATCAATCGGTTCGGGGCGAACCGTCGGGGATTTTAAAGGGGACTTGAGAAAATGCGGATCGAGCGGCGCTACACCAAGGAAGGCCAATCGCCTTACGCCAGCATAGACTTCCGGACAGCAACCAGTGAAATCCGGAACCCGGATGGATCGATTGTTTTCCAGCTGAAGGACATTCAGGTTCCGGCACAATTCTCTCAGGTCGCATCTGACATCCTCGCTCAAAAATATTTCCGCAAGGCAGGCGTTCCGGCCAAGCTGAAGCCGGTGGAAGAGAATACGGTTCCTTCCTGGCTGTGGCGGCAGGAAGCAGACGAGAAAGCTCTAGCAAAACTCCCCGAGGACGAGCGCTACGGCTCTGAAATGGATGGCCGCCAGGTTTTTGACCGGCTGGCAGGCACCTGGACCTACTGGGGCTGGAAAGGTGGCTATTTCGACACCGAATCCGACGCCCAGGCCTTCTATGACGAGCTGCGTTACATGCTCGCGACTCAAAAAGTCGCTCCGAACTCCCCGCAATGGTTCAACACCGGTCTTCACTGGGCATACGGCATCGATGGCCCGAGCCAGGGCCACTACTATGTCGATTTCCAGACCGGCAAGCTGACCAAATCCAAAACCGCTTACGAGCACCCGCAGCCGCATGCGTGCTTTATCCAGTCCGTTGGCGACGACCTCGTCAACGACGGCGGCATCATGGACCTGTGGGTGCGTGAAGCGCGCCTCTTCAAGTACGGCTCCGGCACCGGCTCCAACTTCTCTCACGTCCGTGCTGAGGGTGAAAAACTTTCCGGCGGCGGCAAGTCGTCCGGTCTGATGAGCTTCTTGAAGATCGGTGACCGGGCCGCAGGCGCCATCAAGTCCGGCGGCACCACCCGCCGCGCGGCGAAGATGGTCGTGGTCGACGCAGACCATCCGGACATCGAGGAGTACATCAACTGGAAGGTCAAGGAAGAGCAGAAGGTTGCAGCCCTCGTGACCGGCTCCAAGATCTGCCAGAAGCACTTGACCGCCATCATGCGCGCCTGCGTCAACTGCGAAGCGGACAACGGTGATTGCTTTGATCCGGCGAAAAACCCGGCGCTGAAGCGCGAAATCCGCGCAGCCAAGAAGATGATGGTGCCGGAGAACTACATCCAGCGCGTCATCCAGTTCGCCAAGCAGGGCTTCACCAAGATCGAATTCCCGACCTACAACACGGACTGGGATTCCGAAGCGTACCTGACCGTTGCCGGCCAAAACTCCAACAACTCCGTCCGCGTCACCGACGGCTTCCTGAACGCTGTTGTTGAAGACAAAGAGTGGGACCTGACCGCGCGCAAGACCGACACCGTACTTAAAACGGTCAAGGCGAAGGAGCTTTGGGAGCAGATCGGTTACGCAGCCTGGGCGTCTGCTGACCCGGGCCTTCAATACCACACCACCATCAACGACTGGCACACCTGCCTTGCCGATGGCGAAATCCGCGCGTCGAACCCTTGCTCGGAATACATGTTCCTGGACGACACGGCCTGTAACCTGGCGTCCTTGAACCTGATGCAGTTCCGCAATGAAGACGGTTCGTTTGCCATCGACAACTACGAGCATGGCGTCCGTCTGTGGACCATTGTTCTTGAAATCTCGGTGCTGATGGCGCAGTTCCCGTCCAAGGAAATTGCCGAGCTGTCCTACAAGTTCCGCACCTTGGGTCTTGGCTATGCCAACATCGGCGGCCTTCTGATGACCTCCGGCATTCCATACGACTCCGACGAAGGCCGCGCCATTTGTGGTGCCCTCACCGCGGTCATGACCGGTGTGTCCTACGCCACTTCTGCCGAAATGGCCGGAGAACTCGGCTCCTTCCCGGGCTACAAGAAAAACGCCAAGCACATGCTGCGCGTCATTCGCAACCACCGCCTGGCCGCCCACGGCGAAGCTGACGGTTATGAGGGTCTGAACACCAATCCGGTGCCGCTCGACCATGCGTCTTGCCCGGAACCAATCCTGATCGACCGCGCCAAGAAGGCCTGGGACCGTGCTCTGGAGCTTGGCGAGAAGAACGGCTTCCGCAACGCCCAGTCCACCGTGATCGCCCCGACCGGCACCATCGGTCTGGTCATGGACTGCGACACGACGGGCATTGAGCCGGACTTTGCTCTGGTGAAGTTCAAGAAACTCGCGGGCGGCGGATACTTCAAGATCATCAACCGCGCAGTTCCTGAAGCCCTGCGCAAGCTCGGCTACTCGGAAAGCGAAATCGGCGAGATAGAAGCTTACGCCGTGGGCCATGGCTCTATCGACCAGGCACCGGGCATCAACCCGGCCTCGCTGAAGACCAAGGGCTTTACCGACGAAAGCCTTGCCAAGCTGAAAGACGGCATGAAGTCCGCTTTCGACATCAAGTTCGTCTTCAACCGCTGGACGCTTGGCGACGATCAGATGAAAGCGCTCGGCGTGACCGACGAGCAGCTGGAAGATCCGGAATTCGAACTTCTGTCGTTCCTCGGCTTCTCCAAGGCTGACATCGAGGCTGCCAACACCCATGTATGCGGCGCGATGACCCTGGAAGGCGCACCGTTCCTGAAGGAAGAACACTACCCGGTGTTCGACTGCGCCAACCCGTGCGGGCGCATCGGCAAGCGTTTCTTGAGCGTCGAAAGCCACATCCGCATGATGGCTGCAGCCCAGCCGTTCATCTCCGGCGCGATCTCCAAGACGATCAACATGCCGAACGATGCGACCGTTGAGGACTGTAAGGAAGCATACATGCTCTCCTGGAAGCTGGCGCTGAAAGCCAACGCGCTGTACCGCGATGGTTCCAAACTCA
Organism: Roseibium sp. MMSF_3247; assembly: GCF_030733765.1. Classification (NCBI taxonomy): domain Bacteria; kingdom Pseudomonadati; phylum Pseudomonadota; class Alphaproteobacteria; order Hyphomicrobiales; family Stappiaceae; genus Roseibium; species Roseibium sp. MMSF_3247. Next base: position 663,863 of record NZ_JASHII010000002.1, on the reverse strand, counting down.
GCCAGCCGCTCAACTCCCAGCTGCTCAGCGACGACGACGATGAAGCCGAGGATGCGGCAGAAGAAATCGCAGCTCTCCCGGCAGCTGCCAAGGCAGAGGTCGTTGCCGAACGCATCGTCGAGCGCATCGTGGAACGCGTGGTGCGCGAGCAGGAAAAACTGCCGACCCGCCGCAAGGGCTACACCCAGAAGGCAAAGATCGGCGGGCACACCGTGTTCCTGCGGACCGGCGAATATGAAGACGGCCGTCTCGGTGAGATCTTCATCGACATGAACAAGGAAGGCTCCGCCCTTCGCGCGTTCATCAACAACTTCGCCATCTCCGTCTCGCTCGGCCTGCAATACGGCGTACCGCTCGAAGAGTATGTCGACGCCTTCACCTTCACCAAGTTCGAGCCGGCAGGCATGGTTCAGGGCAACGATGCGATCAAGAACGCAACGTCGATCCTCGACTATATCTTCCGCGAGCTGGCTGTGTCCTATCTTGGCCGCCATGAACTGGCCCACGTTCCGCCGGAAGTCTTCAGCGGTGACAAGGTTTCGGCTGGCACCATGAAGGACAAGAAGGACAACGGCATGGTGTCCCATGGCCTCGTCCGCGGTCAGACCGAGCGGTTCCGCCTGGTCTCTGATGAGCCGGCAGGTGAAGTCACCCAGGCGATCACCGCAGAACTCGCCGGCACCCCGGCAGCACAGACATCTGCCGTCGCAACGGCCTTTGCCCGCGGCGCGGAAGCGGCGGTTGCCGTAGAAGTCTCCCCGGCCCCGCAGGTCAAGACAGCGGCTCAGCAGATCGCCCAGGCCCGGATGAAGGGCTATGAAGGCGAAAGCTGTGCGGAGTGCGGCAACTTCACCATGGTGCGCAACGGCACTTGCCTGAAATGCGACACCTGCGGCAGTACTTCCGGCTGCAGCTAAGACCTCAGCCGGGAGTTCGCCCAGACCGGCCACCGCCGGTCTCAGCGCGGCTCCCGGCGCCCAGCACTAAAAAACCCGCCCATCGGAGACGATTGGGCGGGTTTTCTCTTGCCTCTGCCGTCCAACCGGCATCTGCCTCCCCCCAACTCCGCACTGCGATGGCAGAAGCGACTGCCAAACCTAAACCGGGGAATATCGAAAGCTTGCGCTTTTCGGGTATCTGATCAAAGGCACAAAGACGGACATAAAACGCATATGACCGCAGCGGACAGTAACGCGCCGCTTGAAACGGCCTACCGTGCTAGAGTGTTGGTGCAGTTAGACTGCGGAGGACCAAATGCCAATAAAACGCCTTATCGCGGTGTGCGTGCTAACCTGCGGGGTGGCCACGCAATCGTTTGCCCAGGAAATCGCAGACCGAATCTGGATGGGCGGCCCCATTCACACGATGAATGATGCGGCAATGACCGTTGATGCTGTTGCCGTTAAGGACGGGCGCATTCTTGCCGTCGGATCGCGGGACACTGTCCTGGCACATAGCGGTGACAGGACCGAGCTCGTTGATCTGGGCGGGCGGACCATGGTCCCCGGCTTCATCGACTCGCACGGACACGTGGTGATGGGCGGCATACAGGCTCTGTCGGCCAACCTGTTGGCCCCGCCTGACGGGACAGTTCAGGACATTGCCAGCCTCATTGATCAACTCAAGGACTGGACGGATGAAAACCGGCGAACTGTCGAAGCAGTCAATCTGATTATCGGGTTCGGCTACGATCCCGGTCAGCTCGCCGAGCAGCGCCACCCGACACGGGAGGACCTTGATCAGGTGTCGGCGGAGTATCCGGTCTATATCGTGCATCAGTCCGGACATATCGGAGTCACCAACACCAAGGGTCTGGAGGTTCTCGGGATCACCACTGAGACGGAAGAGGTCCCGGGCGGTGTCATCCGGCGCATGAGCGGGAATGAACCTGATGGCGTGCTGGAGGGCAACATCCATTTCAGCTCACTGGGCAAGCTGTTCGCGGCGCTCGGTGATGACGGGATCCTTGAACTTGGCCGCGCAGGCACACAGCTCTGGGCGAGTTATGGGTTCACGACGGCTCAGGAAGGCCGCGCCGTCCCCGTCGTGGTCGATGCTCTCAACACGCTGGCGGATCTGAAGGAACTTGAGATCGATGTCGCAGTCTACCCGGATGTCATGGTGGACCGGGACTTTGTGGCAGCCAATCATTCCCGCACTTACACCAATCGGGTCCGCATCGCCGGAGGCAAATTTACGCTGGATGGCTCGCCGCAGGGGTTCACGGCGCTTAGGGACCGTCCCTATTACGACCCGGTTGGCGACTATCCGCCGGGCTATATGGGGATTGCCTATGAAACCATGGAAACTGTCATCGACATCGTCGATTGGGCCTTCGAAAACGATATTCAACTCCTGTCCCATGCAAATGGCGAAGGCGCATCCGACAGGCTGATTGCCGCCATTGCAGCGGCCACGCAAAAACATGGTGCGGCGGACAGACGGCCTGTTCTAATTCATGGCCAGTTCCTTCGTGAGGACCAGGTGGATGCCTACAAGCGGCTGAATGTCTTCCCGTCCCTGTTCCCGATGCATACGTTTTACTGGGGCGATTGGCACCGCGATCACACGGTCGGCCCCGCACGTGCCGACAACATCTCGCCAACGGGATGGATGGTACAGCGGGGCATGATGTTTGGCAGCCATCACGATGCGCCGGTGGCATTTCCAGATTCCATGCGGGTGCTGGATGCCACTGTCACCCGGCGCTCGCGCAGCGGCGACATCATCGGGCCTGCGCAACGCGTGGACGTGATCACCGCTCTCAAATCAATGACACTCTGGGCGGCCTATCAGCATTTCGAGGAAGACGACAAGGGGTCCATCGAACCCGGCAAACTTGCTGATTTTGCGATCCTGTCTGGCGACCCTTTGGCCATAGACCCCGAAAATCTGGAAACGCTTCGCGTGGCACAGACGATCAAAGAGGGAAAGACGATCTTTGACAGGGCCGCAGATCGGGGCAACCGGATTGAACCGGGTAGCATCGCTGAACGGTCCTATGCCGGTGCGATCCGGGGGATGGTTGTCCAGCACGAGCTGGCTTCTGTGCCTGCGTCGTTGCAGGACAATTTCATTGTCCGTGCCGGATTGATGGCCGGCCGCCACACCAATGCCTGCGTCCCGAGCGCTCTGATGGCCATTTTGACCGGGGCAGAGAACGGATGACTTGTTGTTTTGAGTTTGGTGTTCCCCGACAGTCGATCCAAACGTGAGCTGTCGATAACCTGAAACAAACACCCGATTGCGTTGGACCCATGTTGTCAATTTGAGCCAACAAAGACGGCTGAAGCTAACACCATCGGTCTCAGCGCGGCTCCCGGCGCCCAGCACTAAAAAAGCCCGCCCATCACTGACGATCGGGCGGGTTTTGTTTATGGGGTTGGACAGTTTCCGTTTCGGATGGTGATACGTTCTTTCCGTCCACTGGGATAAAGGTTTGCGTTCAACCCAAACCTCGCCCATCACCAACCTCTGACGGTCGGTTTCCATTGGGTGGTGATGAACTTCAGACAGCTACTTCCAGCAGCCCGCCGCGTGGGCATCCTCAGTAAACTGCGCAAACGTTCTCGGTTCCCGGCCGAGGGCGCGCTGCAGACCATCCGCGGTGCTTGCATTCTTGCCGTCAAGGATCTCAGCCACAAGACCGGCGACAAAGGCGGCGTCTTCGGCAGGAAACCCGGCGGCAATCAAGGTGCCTTTAAACTCTTGCGGCGTGGATGTGCGATACGCCACGTCCCGTCCGGTCACTCTGGCGATAAGACGAACTGCCTGGTCCCAGGTGAGCAGCTCTCTTCCTGTGATTTCATAGACTTCACCGGTGTGACCGTCGTCCAGCAAGGCCGCGACAGCAACATCCGCAACGTCTTCCAAATCAACCCAGGGCTCTCCTGCCCCAGAATCCGAAGCCGACACCTCTCCTGCCAGCACATCGTCCAGAAACCCGCCTTCGCTAAAGTTTTGCATGAACCAGCTGGGCCGCAGGATTGTCCACTCCAGGGACGAGCCCATAAGAAGCTCTTCGCAGGCTTGCGCCCGCGCCTCGTTGCGTTCCGACAACAAGACCATGCGGCGCAGTCCTGCCGCTTCGGCCGCCTTTACGAAAGCGTCGATCACTCCGTGCGCGGACGGGACCGCAAGGTCGGGTGAATAGGCTACATAAGCGGTTTTAATGCCATTCAGCGATGCAGCCCACGTTTCCGGGTTTTCCCAATCAAAGGGGATCGGGCTGCGGCGCGTTCCATGCCGGACGGCCAGGCCGCGTGCCTCAAGCCGTTGGGCGACACGTTTGCCGGTTTTACCGGTCGCACCGATGACGAGGATTTCAGGTTCCATTGTTCAGTCCTGGGCGTGAGGAGTTGACGGCTGGCCCTAGTGTTCGGGCATAACTGTGTGATGTTTTCGGGTGTTTCAGACCTGGGCCAGGCCGAAGTGTTCAAGGGCCTTTTGGGCGATCAGTTCGCCGCCGGATTCTTGAACAAAATGTCCGCCTTCTGGGATTTCCAGAGGGTCCGGGCAGCCGTTGATCACCGTGCGCATGACATTCATGACATCCGGCCCCAGCATCTTGTCGCGCATTCCGATCGCCATGAAGCTTTCGCCGGTCCATTCTGTCGACCAGAACTTCGCAGCCCTTTGAGACACATCGACGCCCGGAGCGTCCATCGATGTCGCAATCAAAAGGGGAAACCTGCGAACGCCCGCCTTGTAGCTTTGGTCCGGGTATGGCGCCTCATAGGCGGCAGCTTCGATGTCAGAAATGACCGGCTCGTTCTTCTGCATGATGAACGGGATCGGCACGTCGGGATCTGAAACGATATCTGCTTTCCAGGCATCAAAGGCGGGGCTGTTCACCGGGCCCATCATGAGACCGGTATTCATGATCAGCAGCCGCTTGAACCTGTGCTTCATCTCCATAGGTAACGTCAAACCGAGAACGCCTCCCCAGTCCTGAACCACCAGTGTGATGTTCTTCAGATCCAAATGTTCGATAAGGGCAAGCATGTAGTTTCGATGGAAATGAAACGTGTAAACCTCATCGTCGACAGGCTTGTCGGATTTCCCAAACCCCAACCAGTCGGGTGCGATCACCCGGGCACCGGCATTGGCGAAAATCGGGATCATTTTGCGGTAGAGATAGCTCCAGCTGGGCTCTCCATGAAGCAGAAGGAAAACCTCTTCCGAGTTCGGATCGCCTTCATCGACATAATGACCGCGAAGACCCTCATATCCCTTCAGATCCTCGACATAATTGGGTTGAAACGGATAGTCGGAAAGACTGTCAAACCGGGTATCAGGGGTACGGAGTGCTTTGATCATAAGGGCACCTTCAAGGATTTGGTCATATGACCAAAAAATTAGGTCGTTTGACCAATTTCGTCAAGTCTCTATACTCAAAAACAAGGCAGGCCCTTGGGTCACAGCCATGAACCAAAAAGGAAAAAGTAAAGTGGAACAGCAGGTTGAGCGCTGGGCTCTCTCTCCAAAGGAAAGACTAATCCTCGATGCTGCACTGGAACTCCTGATCGAAACGGGAGACGCTGGCCTGACGATGCGCAAGCTCGCGGAGCGCACAGAGATGCGGCTCAGCAACGTACAATACTATTACAAGACACGGGATGATGTGCTGATTGCCATGGTGGCGGGCTACTTCGAAGAATGCACTGAAAACCTGAAGAAACTCGCGCACGAGAGCAACGCCTCAACGACCCGGGACCGGATTCGATTTCTGGTGCGGGCCGTCCTCGTCCATGGCCTGGAGATCAGTGACATGTGCCGGGCTTTTCGGGAAATATGGGCGATCTCCAGCAGGAGCGGCCTCATTGATGAGTGCCTGATAGAATACTATCGACGCTTTTCCAAGGTAGTTGTTGACTTTGCGTTTGAGGGCAAAACCGATGCTGCTTTTGCAGATCGGTTGATGACCCTGCTCATCCCCTACTTTGAGGGCTATTCAATCACAGCCCGCGCTTTGCCGCTTGATATGGACGATGCCGCTGATCTACTGACCGACTTGGCGATGTCGATTACAGTGACCGGCGGGGATTCAAAAGGACACCGATCATCGGCCCTGCAATGAACCTTCAAAGCTAAGCCCTGCATTGACGGCTCAAGTGTTCGCACATGAGAAATGAACACTGAGATCCCACCGACACCCTTGAAAAACAACAGGCCGGTTGTCATTTGACATATATAATATAAAATACCGTCAAATGATGGAGTTTGAGTTGAGCTTGCAACCGATAACATCGACGCCAGCCCACGCACAGAACCCGGTCATCACGGACGATGAAGCCGGCGCGTTGGCGCGCGCGACTGTCAACCTCTTCAAGGCCTGGGGCTTGAGCGATGCGCAATCCCGCACGCTGCTGGGCGACATGTCACAAAGCACATGGGACCGGTGGAAACGGGGCGACATCGGCCGCGTGGACCGGGACCGCAAGATGCGCATGGCGCACCTGATGGGAATACACAAAGGCATCCGCCACCTCTTCAACGAGCCAAAGCGCGGATACGCCTGGGTGAAGAAGGAAAATGACGCTTTTGAGGGCAAATCTGCCCTTGATGTCATGCTGCGCGGTGAAATGTCCGACCTTGAAAGCCTGCGCCGCTGGCTGAACGCCGAGCGTGGGGTTTGGTAGGCCATGCCGCACATCCGGCGCGTAAGGTGGGCGCGAACCTTTCGCATAATCCGCTCCCTCTACCCTCCCATTGATTTGTTTGAAGACATCGCCGACCCAAAAGACTGGGAAGCTCTGGCTTCGGTCGAGGCAAAAACCAACCCGCGCGTGCGCGGCGAAATCGGCGACCTTGGCAAAGTCCCGGTTCATCGACGCGTTTCCGGTCCCGGCGCCAGCTATGTCATGGCACCGTTTGTCCATTGCTCTCCGCTGAGGCCCGGTCGGTTTTCCGATGGCAGCTACGGGATCTACTACGCGGGCAATTCAGAGAACGTGGCTCTCGCGGAGACAATTTATCACCATGCAAGGTTCATGGCCTCAACACGCGAGGACGCCGGATGGACATCCCAGTTCCGGCTTTTGGTCGGGTCTGTCGACGCGGACCTGACAGACGTCAATGATGTACCAGGTGTCCTTCATGCCTCCGATTATGGCATCTCCCAGAAGGCAGGCGCCGAAATCCGAGCCTCAGGCAGCGCCGGCCTCGTCTGGAACAGCGTCCGTTGTACGAGCGGTGAATGTTTGGGGGCGTTCTGGCCGGACGTGGTTTCGATCCCTGTCCAATCCTCGCACTTCAGCTATCACTGGAATGGTGACCGGGTTGATTTCGTTAAACGCCTGGACACTGGGGAAGTCTTAGAAGTGACAGACCCGTGAAGTTTCCCGGACGAAACCTGCCATCATTTGCTTGCGATTTTAGCAAATCACTTTGCCTAAAATTGATGCTTTTAACACCCTGAGTAATGTATTTTTAAAATGCACGCAGCTTTTCAAATATCTTCCCCGATGATTTCTTCAAATTAAACGACTTTGTGACGCCGATATTATTTACTTTTTAAATCTCAGACTTTTAACTTCTACAGGTGTTACCGGGTAATGCTTCCATAGCGTGGTTGGATAAAGCAGTAGATGTCAGATCCAAAAGCAGTGAAGCGGTTTGCGAGGGGTTTGTCCCGTCGATGGCGAGCGGTTGTTGCCGCCGGTTTGCTTCTCACAGCGGCAGCGTCCTATGGGGAGCCTGTTCAAGCCGAGACCACATTTCCAGAGCTCAAGCTTCTTTCCGAAGACTGGAAACCCTACCACTATGTCGAAGATGGCGTGGTCAAAGGTCAAACAGCCGATCTCTTGGACAAGATCCTTCAAAAAGCCGGGTCGACCCAAACTCGAGAGGATATTGTATTCCTTCCCTGGGCACGAGCTTTTCACCAAGCACAGATTGATGCAAATACGGTTCTGTTCTCCACGGGCCGCACGCCCGAACGGGAACGCCTTTTCAAATGGGCAGGCCCGATCCTCAAATTCGATTCCTATTTCATCGGCAAAAAGGAACGGAACTTTCAAATCGAAAGGTCAGAAGACCTCCATCAATACAAGGTCGGCGTCGTAATTGATGGGGCCAGTGCGGTTTTTGCAAAGCGGCACGGTATTCCGGAAGAAAACACCACGTTCAACAGCCAAGGCATTTTTAATGTCAAAATGCTGGCCGCCGACCGGATCGATTTCATCCCGATCCAGTGGAAAAACTTTGCAAGGCTCGCAGCCAAGGCAGGAATAGATCCCGCCGAGTTCGAACCGGTGTTTCTGGCAGATACTGTAAGTCTGAACTTCGCCTTCAATCTGAAGACGGCCGATGGCGTTGTTGACCAATTTCAGACAGCACTCGAAGAGGTTCTTGGGCTTCAAGAACAGGCCAAAGGTGAGACGCCCACACGCGAAGTGAACTGACGGGTTTGCTATCCCTTACGGTGTGACGCGTCTTTATGCCCATTGCCTTCTCCTCAGTGAAGGCAAATCGAGGGGCCTGATGTTTTTCAATTTGAAAGACCAAGTTATCGGTTCGAAGTCACGCCCCCGGACCCAGTGATTGAATCGACCCAAGACGATTGATGTGCGCAGGGAATCGCCCAAGAATTGACGACTACCGTTAGGGCACGAACCAACAGGTGAGACCGGCATGCACTTTGAAGTCTTTGCGATCGGAACAGCGTTCGTGTTCGGGCTCGCTGTCCGGCAGGTAGGCCTGCCGCCGCTTGTTGGCTTTCTGGCTGCAGGCTTTTTCATCAACCTGATCGGACCGCGCTTTGGAATGCCGGGCGAAACGGGCCCAATTCTTGATTACGTCGCCGAACTCGGCGTTTTGATGCTGTTGTTCACCATCGGTTTGAAGCTGAAACTCAGGCAGATAACCGAACCGCAAGTGGTTGGCGGCGCGCTGATCCATTTTATCGTGTCCATTGGCGTGTTCACACCGATCATCTGGCTGCTCTTCACATCCGAATGGATGGGTGCGCTGCTTGTTGGCATCGCCCTCGCCTTTTCCTCCACTGTGCTCTCGGCAAAGATCCTTGAGGCCAAGCGCGAGCTCGGCACATTTCATGGGCGGACCGCCATCGGCATCCTGATCGTGCAAGACATTATCGCGCTGGTGGTTTTGGCAATCTTTGCAGGCAAGCTGCCAGGTCCCTGGGCTCTTTTGATTTTCGCAACACCTTTGCTGAGGCCGGTCCTGTTCAAGTTGCTGGATCTAGCAGGGCACGACGAAGTCTTGTTGTTGACGGGCATGATGCTCAGCCTTGTGATCGGTGGTGTCGGTTTCGAGATCATCGGATTGAAAGGCGAGATCGGTGCGCTCGTTATGGGGCTTCTGCTCTCCGGTCACCCTCGGGCAGGTGAATTGTCCAGCTCACTTTGGGCGCTCAAGGAAGTCTTCCTGATCGGCTTTTTTCTATCGATCGGAATGTCCGGGCTTCCGGACTGGAATGCGATCGTCTTTGCGTTGGTTCTGGCAGCACTGTTGCCCTTGAAAGGCGTCCTGTTTTTTGCTGTCCTGATCGCTTTCAAACTCCGGGCAAGAACCTCCTTCGTCACGGCCTTATCGCTGACAGCTTATAGTGAATTCGGCTTGATCGTCGCGGCCGGGATCCCGGCTGCTCAGGACTATCTCGTCCCTCTTGCAATTGCTGTGTCCGTGTCTTTCCTGATAGCCGCCCCCCTTAATCGCTTTGCGCACCAGATCTTCGAACGGTTCGAACCTCAATTGCAACGGTTTGAACTGTCGACGCGCCACCCGGACGAACAACCAAAGGACCTTGGAGACACGGATATCTTGGTATTCGGGATGGGGCGCACCGGGACCGCCGCCTACAATGCTCTGATTGAAAAAGGGCACCGCCCCATTGGCTTGGATGCAGACATCTATAAGGTCCAGGGCCATGCGGAAGCTGGGCGCAATGTCATCTTTGCGGACGCAGAAGACAGCAATTTCTGGAATAGCGTCGACCTCAGCAAAATCACCGCAGCGGTTTTGGCAATGGATGATCTTGAGGCCAAACTGATCGCAGCACGCATGCTGCGGGCCAGTGGCTTTTCCGGCACGATCGTAAGCCATGCCCTGCATGCCGATCACGTGGCTCAAATCACCGAAGCCGGGGCGGACCAAACATTTCTGACCATGCAGGAAGCCGGGCAAAGCCTTGCCATCCATGCCCTTGAAACAACCGGTTCCGAAAACTCGGCAGAGGGAGAGAAAGCAGCACCGGCCTAGTCCCCTTCTAACCAAGATCTAGTCGTAGCGCAGCTCGGTCGCCTTGCCGCGGAAGACGGTGTAGGCGAGGATTGTGTAGCCGATGATCACCGGCAGTACGAACAAGGCCCCAAGCAGGATGATAAACAGGCTTTCCGGCGCACTTGCACTTTCATAAAGGGTGAGCTGCTCCGGTACCACGTAGGGGTAGAAGGAATAGGCCAGTCCTGCGAATGCCAGAAGGAACAGGCTGGCCGTTGCCGCAAATGGTACCCACGCCCACTTGTCGTCTTTGGCCGGCAGGTGCTGCAGCGCTGTGTACAGGATGAAGACCAAAAGAGCCGACATCAATGGCAGGGGCGCCAACAGGATCATCGAAGGAAAGGAAAACCATTTTTCGAAGATCCGGTCGCTGACCAACGGGCTTGCCAGCGAGATCGCACCAAAGCCCAAGACCACACCCCAAAGCCGGGTCCGGGCCCAACGGATCGCCTTCATCTGTGAGGTGCCTTCGGATTTGATGATCAGCCAGGTCGCACCGATAAAGCCGTAGCCGGCCGTCAGACAGAGCGCGGTCAAGACCCCAAAGGCAACTGTGGCAGGTGTGTGTTCCAGGCCCATGATGTAGAGGCCGAGCATATACCCCTGTGCGAGCGAGGCTGATACAGAACCAAAAAAGAACGCCTGATTCCAGCGATGCTTCTGTTTGCCGGAGGTCTTTGCGCGGAATTCGAACGCAACGCCGCGCAGAATGAGCCCGATCAGCATGACAGCAACCGGGAGATAAAGCGCGGTCAGGATGACCCCATGGGCCACCGGAAAGGCTACGAGCAACAGCCCCACCGCGAGCACCAGCCATGTCTCATTGGCATCCCAAAAGGGGCCGATCGCCGCGATCATGCGATCTTTTTCTTCCTCATCCCCGAGGGGCAAAAGGATGCCCACCCCAAGGTCAAAGCCGTCGAGCACAACATAGACGAGGATCGAGATACCCATGAGAGCAGCGAAGGCCAGCGGAAGCCAGACGGTCGGATCACCAAAAAAGGTCATGTTAACTTACTCCGCCGGGACCAGGGCCACTTGGGCAGCACCGGAATGCGGCCTGGTGTCTTCGGGGTTGCTCGCCTTGCGGGCCAGCCGGAAGATGACCGTAATGTAGGCCACCAGCAGAACCGCATAAACGATCAGGTAAGCTCCAAGCGTTGTTGCAACCATGGGCGCCGGAACATCCGCAACAGCCGCCTCGGTTGTCAGGATGCCTTGGACCAGCCAAGGCTGACGGCCGATTTCCGTTGTGTACCAGCCGGCAAGTGTCGCCAGCCAACCGGAGAAGGTCATGGCCACAAGGCCGCGCAGCAGCCACGGGTTCAAGCCGTCCACACCGCGGTTCCGGCGCATCATGATGACAGTCGCCCAGCTCATGACGAGCATCAGCACGCCTGTCCCGACCATCACGCGGAAAGACCAGAAGACCGGCGCGACCGGCGGATGAAGCGCGGTCCCATCTTCGGCATAAAAATCGTTCAAACCCGGGACCACACCAGCCGGATCGTGTTTCAGAATGAGCGACGCGCCGCTCGGAATGCCGATCTCAAAATCGTTCTGTCGCTTCTCCTCATCCGGCAGGGCGAAGAGCAACAGCGGAACATGGGACGAGGTTTCCCAGTTGCCTTCCATGGCGGCAACCTTTTGCGGCTGGTGCTCCAAGGTGTTGAGGCCGTGCAGGTCACCCGCATAGATCTGCACCGGGATGAGAATGGCTGCCATCCACGCGCCGGTTTTGAAGGTGACGCGAACGCCCTTGGACTGATCGCCGATCAGACGGCGGAAGGCCGAGATGCCGAGAATAAGGAATGCAACGGTCAAGCCGCTGGCGAGCAGCATATGCACCAAACGGTAGGGCATGGACGGGTTGAAGATGATGGCCCACCAGTCAGTGGCATGCACGATCCCGTCGCGCAGCTCAAAACCGGCAGGTGTGTGCATCCAGGAATTCAGGACAAGGATCCAGAACGCGCTGACTGTGGTTCCGAACGCGACGAGGAAGGTCGCAAGCGTGTGCAGCCAGTTCGGAACACGCGACGCACCGAACAGCATGATCCCAAGGAAAGCTGCCTCAAGAAAGAAGGCTGTCAGAACTTCGTATGCCAGCAGCGGACCAGCGACATTGCCGACGGTTTCCATAAAGCCCGGCCAATTGGTGCCGAACTGGAAGCTCATCGTGATGCCGCTTACAACGCCGAGGCCAAAGGACAGGGCGAAAATCTTCACCCAGAACATATATGCCGCCATCCAGCGGTCATCGCCCGTCGCATTAAACCTCAGTTTGAAGAACAGGAGCACCCATCCCAGCGCGATGGTGATCGTTGGGAACAGGATGTGGAACGAAATGTTGGCCGCAAACTGAATTCGGCTGAGAAGAAGTTCTTCCATGGCTCTTTCCCGGCCCGAAGGCCTGGTTGTGGTTGATTGCTAAGCCGACATATGGATGAGGGATTTCACTTACTCAATGTGAAACCGGCGAAGTGCGGCGACACGCCATGCGGCAGCCGGTCACATGCGATTTTTCAACGCTGCCGTCGCCCCTTCAGATGATGCGCAACCAAAACCTGCGCAAAGCCAAAACAAATAACGCGGCGTTATTTTTAACTTTCCCGTGAACAGATATTGCGCATAGACTGATCAAGTATGCTGAAAATTTCTTCCGCGATACAACCGCACGTACCCATCACCTCACAGATTGCGAGGCTTCATGCGTTATTCATTTATCTCCAGACGGTTAAAAGTGATTGCACTTTCAATCGCCTCCTTAGCGGTGGCAGGGATTGCCCCGATATCGGCTCAGGAAACCAAACCCAACATCCTCGTCATTTGGGGCGATGATGTGGGTCAGTCCAACATCTCTGCCTACACAATGGGCTTGATGGGTTACCGCACCCCGAATATCGACCGCGTCGCCAACGAAGGAATGATATTCACCGACTATTACGGCGAGCAATCGTGCACGGCAGGCCGCTCGTCCTACATCATGGGTCAAAGCGTGTTCCGCACTGGTCTGTCGAAGGTCGGTCTGCCCGGCGCGGATCTCGGCATGCAGGAAGAAGATCCGACCATCGCTGGTCTTTTGAAGGCCGAAGGCTACGTGACCGGGCAGTTCGGCAAAAACCACTTGGGTGACAAGGACGAACATCTGCCAACCAATCACGGCTTCGATGAATTCTTTGGCAACCTTTATCACCTGAACGCCGAGGAAGAGCCTGAAAACGCCGATTATCCGGGCGATGTCATCATGCCGGACGGGCGCACCTTCCGGGAAACCTTCGGTCCCCGCGGTGTCATCAAATCATCGGCAGACGGGACAATCGAAGACACCGGCCCACTCACCAAGAAGCGTATGGAAACGGTGGATGAGGAAACACTTGCCGCAGCCGTGGACTTCATAAAGCGGGCACATGAGCAAGGTCAGCCGTTTTACGTCTGGTGGAACGGGACACGGATGCATTTCCGCACCCATGTGAAGCCGGAAATGATGGATCAGGCGAGCGACATTGCCGGCCGGACCGTCGATGAATACACAGCTGGCATGATCGAGCATGACATGCATGTCGGACAGCTTCTGGACTTGATCGATGAACTTGGCATCGCCGACAACACCATCGTTCACTATTCCACCGACAACGGCCCGCACTATAACACCTGGCCGGATGCCGCAGCGACGCCGTTCTTCGGCGAGAAGAACACCAACTGGGAAGGTGGTTGGCGTGTTCCGTCCATGGTCCGCTGGCCGGGCAAGATCGAAGCGGGTTCCGTGTCCAACGAGATCATGCACCACATGGACTGGTTGCCGACTTATCTGGCCGCAGCCGGTGTTCCTGACATCAAGGAACAACTCAAGGACGGCGGTGTGCAAGCGATCGGACGCGAGTACAAGGTCCATCTGGACGGTTACAACTTCTTGCCCCACCTGCTTGGCGAAGAAGCCAAGGGACCGCGTCAGGAGATCTTCTATTTCTCCGACGATGGGGATCTGACCGCTCTGCGGTATGCCGACTGGAAGATGATCTTCATGGAGCAGAAGGCCTTCACGACGCTGCGGGCCTGGATCGAGCCGTTCACCCCGTTGCGTGTCCCGCTGATCTTCAACCTGCGCCGCGACCCCTATGAGCGCTCTTACAGAACGTCAAACACGTACTACGACTGGTTGATCGACCGGGTGTACCTGCTTGTACCTGCGCAGCAGTACGTTGCGAATTTCCTGGCCACTTTCCAGGAATTCCCGCCACGCCAGAAAGCGGCCAGCTTCTCGCTGGATCAGGTCATGGATAAACTCTCGACGCCAAGTGGCGCTCAATAACAACTAGATAGACAAAATGGGGCGTCATAGGATGCCCCATTCTCAGTCTCCGGAGCCAAGAAATGCCAGATATCAAAGCCATCGTGGATGAACTCAAGCAAACCCGCGACGAGGTGAAGCTGAAAATCCATTTGGGCAGCAAGGAGCTGCAGGAAGAATGGGACGAGCTGGAAAAGAAGTGGGACAGTTTCGAATCTGAGGCAAAACTCGGCGAATCCGCGCAGAACATCAGCGAAGCCACCTCCTTGCTTGGCGATGAGTTGTCCAAAGCCTTTAAGAAAATCCGGTCCGCGCTTTGATCATGCAAATGCGTTGGTTGGTTGTTGGGATCTTGGCGCTGAGTGCTGCCACATCGGCTCAAGCCGAAGCCCAGGAGCAGCCCAAGCTGGTCTTGCAGATTACCGTTGATCAGCTGCGTGGTGACTTGATCGACCGAAACATTGCGCACTTTGGCGACACTGGGTTCAAACGCCTTCTTCAAAACGGCATCTATTATACAAACGCCCATCACAGACACGCCAACACAGAGACAATTGTCGGCCACACCACACTGGCAACAGGCACCGATCCCGCCGTTCACGGAATGGTTGCCAACCTCTGGTTCGACCGGGCTACCGGGAAGCCGTTTTACAACGTTCAGGATCCTGATTATCCGCTGCTGGCGAAGTCCGGTGTCGATCAGGCTACCGAAATCGATCCGACACAGCGGGCTGCGACATCTGATGGACGCTCTCCTTCGTCGATCTTGTCATCTACCTTGTCTGATGAAATTGCGATCGCGAATGCTGGCGTTTCGAAAATATTCGGGGTGTCCGTCAAAGATCGCGGTGCCATCTCGATGGCCGGCCACGCCGGAACGGCCTACTGGTTCTCAAAGAGCGACGGCCGGTTTGTCACGTCGAGCTACTACATGGACACCTATCCAGAATGGGTCGATGCCTGGAACGACGCCGGGCATGTTCTGGCCTACGCCTATACAGATTGGGAGCTGATTGACCCTGAACACACCTATCGGTTTGCTGCCTTCGATAATGCGGAATGGGAAACCGATTTCCCGGGATTTGGCCGCACATTTCCGCATCCATTCGGAGCTTGGGACAGCAAGTACTACACGACGTTTTTGACGCTCAGCCCGGCAGGCGATGAGTTGACGGCATCGTTTGCAGAAACACTGATCGATAAGGAGGCTATCGGTTCAGATGATGTGACCGATTATCTCTCGGTCAGCTTTTCATCGACAGATTATGTCGGCCACATTTTCGGCCCATCCAGCTTGGAAGCCGAAGACAATCTGCGCCGTCTTGATAAAACCATTGGCCAGCTGCTGGACCATGTGGATCAAAAGATCGGTTTGGAACATACCCTGGTCGTTTTGTCCGCAGACCACGGCGGCGCGGAAGTCCCGGGTTACCTGGAATATCTCGGTATTCCGGCGGGCTATTTCTCTTTCGATGACATAGACAAGGAACCTGCCGCGAAAGCTCTCATTGCTGAGTTTGGGGTCGCTCAGGAGCTCATTTCCTCTTTTTCCCAGCCTTACGTCTATCTCAACGAACAACTGATTTCGGACAAAGGACTAGAAAAGGCGGACGTTGCCAGAACTCTCGCCAGAGAACTGCAAAAGATGCCGGCCATTGCCTACGCCATATCCAGCGAGGATCTCGCAAGTGCTGCGATTGCCAAGACGAGTGTCAGCGATGCAGTGCTGGCGAATTTTCATGCCTCACGGTCGGGCGACGTTTATGTCGTATTTGAACCGCACTGGTTTGTAGGTGATTTTGATGGGCTTCACGTTGCCTCCCACCATGGATCCCCCTGGACCTATGATACGCATGTCCCGATCATCTTTTCCCGGCCGGGGATGAAAGCAAGCCGCATCCCGGCGCGGGTTGAAACAGTCGACCTCGCGCCGACGGTTGCCGCCTATTTGAGGATCAAGGCACCCAGTGGCACTCGTGGTAAGATCTTGGATAAGGTCGTCCACTCTCAGTAACTTTTGATCAAACGCGTACTGCTCGATGACAACATCACTGCCAGTTATCCGAGACGTAAGGACCTACAACCGGCGATAGATCATCGGCCAAAATGGATGAGGATTGGGGATCAGTGTTTCCATGGGAGCCAGGCAACTGAAAAAAGGCAATAATTTGAGGCTGGTAATTTCCAGTTTTCTCGGACTGATCGCTCTTGCTCTGGCAATCAGCTCGGCTTCTCAGGCAAACGGTGATTTTGTTTTGCTGGACGGCGGGACCTTCACGATGGGCTCGAATGAGCACTACCGTGAGGAGGCAATTGAGCGGCAAGTCACGGTCAGTCCCTTCCAAATCAAGAAAACCGAAGTCACCAATGGCGAATTCCGCGCCTTTGTCGAGGCGACCGGCTATGTCACCACCGCCGAGCGGGACCTGGACCCCGCAGAAAACCCCAGCCTTCCAAAAGACCTGCTGCGCGCTGGATCGATGGTTTTCGCCCAGCCACCCGGCAAAGTGGACCTGACAGACTTCCGCGTTTGGTGGCGCTATGTCCCAGGCGCAGACTGGCAACACCCGGAAGGCCCCGACAGCTCAATCGAGAACATGGACGACCACCCGGTGGTTCAGATCTCACCGGAAGACGCCCGCGCCTATGCCAAGTGGGCCGGCGGCCGATTGCCGACGGAGGCGGAATGGGAATTTGCCGCTCGGGGCGGCATCGAGGGCGCAGAATACACCTGGGGCGACGGCTATGATCCGGGGCAAGGCTGGAAAGCCAACACATGGCAAGGCCTCTTTCCAAGTGTCGACACCAAGGAAGACGGCCATCACGGAACAGCTCCCGTCGGCTCCTTTCCGCCAAATGCCTACGGCCTTTACGACATGGCCGGAAACGTTTGGGAGCATGTGTCCGACTGGTGGGTGCCTGGACACCCGGAAATTGCCGCAACCGACCCGGACGGGCCACCTGAGATCCTGGCAGCCAGTTTCTCTCATCCGAGTGTCGGCGCAATGAATGTCGTCAAAGGCGGATCCTGGCTTTGCGCTCCGTCCTATTGCCTGAGATACCGACCCGCCGCCCGCCAGAATGCAGAACGCAGCCTTGGCACAAACCACATCGGGTTTCGCATCGTGAAAGATGTAGAAGCTTCAAAAGAGGGTCAGCTCAAATGAGTGGGTCAACAACGATACACCGAGTGTTCCAAACGAACCTGAGTTCCAAGGCTTTGCTGAGCTATTCATTTGTTGCTGCGGTTTCGCTGGCCACTCCAAGCGCCGCTGCTGATCTGCCCTCGCCGCCCCCTGCTACAAACACACCAGAACTTCGCGTTGAACGCAGCTGGGAGTTCGTGATTGCGCCTTATCTGCTTGCGCCGACCATTCAGGGCGATACGACGATTGGCCGCTTGCCGAATACGTCGCTTGACGTGTCGCCGGGAACCATCTTTGAGAACTTGCAGTTCGGCGCGATGGGGCATTTCGAAGCGCTGTATGACGGCCGGTTCGGTGCAACGCTCGACGTTGCGTATATGGATCTCGGGTCTGGCCGAACATTCCCGCGCGTCGGAGGCACTGTCAGTGCCGGGGTCAAACAGCTGGTGAGCGAAGCTTTTTTCGGCTACCGGTTCTGGAGACAGGGTTCAAGCTGGCTGGAGGCTTATGCGGGCGGACGCTGGTGGTACAATCAGATTGATGTCACCGCGAACGTGCCGCGCAATTCCTTCTCCAGGACGATCACCGAACAATGGATCGATCCGGTCATCGGGCTGCGCGGGCAGCATTTCCTGAACGACAAATGGTCTCTATTCGGAAGTGCCAACGTTGGCGGGTTCGGGTTGGTCTCTGACTTCACATGGGGCGCGCAGGCCGGCGTCGGCTATCACTTCAACGAGCGTTGGGCGATGCATCTGCACTACAAGGCGACCGGCGTGGACTATGACAACGGAAAATCCGGCACAGAGGCATTTACCTATGACACCGTCACACACGGGCCGATGGCCGGCGTCGCCTTCCGTTTCTAGACAACCGCTGCAGAGTTTTGTCGGCCGACTGCACGCAGTCGATCGATCCCAGCCGTCTTACAAACGAATGACGTATTCCTTGTTGGTGGTTTCCAGAACTTCCCAGGTGCCGGAAAACCCTGGGCGCAGGATAAAACTGTCTCCAGCTTTCACGTGATGCTCCTGCCCGTCCGTGTCTGTCAGGACAGAGTGGCCATCGAGGATGCGGCAGTATTCCCATTCGTCATACTGGATCCGCCATTTTCCCGGCGTGGAGCGCCAAATGCCACAAAAAAGACCATCGCGCTCTTCGACGTTCCAGGTGGTGAATTCAGGTGATCCTGATATCAACCGGTCCGGCGCTGGGGCATCAATTTCTGGAGCGGCGGCATCTTGAGACAAGCGGCAGAAAGTGTCAGTCACGGGAGATTTCCTTCAAATGTGCTCCCGTAACTCATACACCGACCGTTAGCAGTGCGCCCGGATTTCTTCATCCGAGCGGTCACTCAACGACGCTGGCGCATCGGGGTTCTGCTCGGCAGAGTTCAAGCAGCCGAGAACGGCACCAGCCGTTTGGCCTCTTCATCCCATAGCGCCAGATGCGCGCTTTTCAGGCTTTCCCAAATGGTGAGCTTATTGATGGAGGCCAGCTCCGGCTTCCCCGCCATGCATTCCTGCAAACGGTAATTCGGAATGTGACTGCAAAGATGGTGGATGTGATGCAGCCCGATGTTGCCTGTGAACCAATTGAGGATCGCTGGCAACTCATAATAAGACGAGCCGAGGATTGCCGCCGTCTTCCGATCCCAAACGCCATCGCGGGACCAATGTGTCTCTTCGAACTGATGCTGGATGTAAAAGAGCCAGACGCCGGCTGCGGCTGACAGCACCACGATCGGTGCAAAAACGAGCACGAAGTGTACCCACCCCATGAAGAACGCGAGCGTGCCGTAGACGGCAACAATGGCAAGATCCAACAAGAGCACGCTGGCGGTCATCTTCCAGGACGGACGCTGAACGGTGAACGGGAGCCTCTGGATAATCAGAAAGTGCAGAACACCGCCGACGAATGTCATGAAAAACGGATTCCGATAGATCCGGTACCAGACGCGTTTGTGAAGTGGCAGAGACCGGAATTCCTCAACTGTTAGCGTATCAATATCTCCGAAGCCGCGCCGGTCGAGGTTGGATGATGTCGCATGGTGAAGCGCATGTGCCCGCTGCCAATACGCATAGGGTGTGAGCGTCAGGATGCTCATCAGCCGTCCGGTCGTATCATTGGCCGTTTTGGACGAGAAGAATGATCCGTGGCCGCAGTCATGCTGAATGATGAACAAGCGGACAATCAATCCGGCGGTCGGCACAGATAGGGCCAGGGTGATCCAATAGCTGATGTCCACCGCAGCATACATGGCGGCAACCAGAGCAACGAACAATGGCACGGTCGTGAGAACCTGGAAAAGAGCAGTTGCATTGTTAGGAGTTCGATACTGCTCGCAGTGTTCGACAAGGTCCTGGATCTGGCTCGGATGCACTGGGATATCCCGTTTTCTTCTTTTCGGGAGTATTCCCTTACGTGCGTGGTGACAGACTGAGCGTGCTGGGTCAATGCAGACGGCAACGAATGCGTCTTTTTGCTCAGTAAATGGTTTTCAATTTCCTGTTTCTTCGCCGATAGGTTCGCTTCGGAGGGAGGAACAACCCTGTCCGCATGTCCGTCTGAAGCAGACTGCGAATCTCCTTCAAAAAAAATTGGAACCTTGGTAATTGGCGCTGTGGGGTCGAAAGCAAGCGGGATAAAAACTATATAGCGACAGTAGACAGTGACCGACCGGATCTCGCCGCCATGACAACACAGCCACCTGCCTTTCAGTTCGACAATACGTATGCCCGCGAACTTCCCGGGTTCTACGTCGAGTGGCAGGGCGCGGCCGTGCCGGACCCGAAGCTGGTCCTTCTAAAC
Source organism: Roseibium sp. MMSF_3247 (assembly GCF_030733765.1). Lineage (NCBI taxonomy): Bacteria > Pseudomonadati > Pseudomonadota > Alphaproteobacteria > Hyphomicrobiales > Stappiaceae > Roseibium > Roseibium sp. MMSF_3247. The sequence goes on along the minus strand of NZ_JASHII010000002.1, from coordinate 643,370 downwards.
TCCTCGCTCGCCGGTGAACTCGGTCTTGATAGCGCGGCGCTTGCTGCTCCCGAAATGGCGGCTGTCTTTGCTGGCTCGGCAAGTCCTGAAGGGGCTTCTCCCCTCGCACAGGTCTATGCCGGTCATCAGTTCGGCGGGTTTTCGCCTCAGCTCGGCGATGGCCGGGCCCTCTTGATTGGCGAGGTGATCGATCAGAAAGGCCATCGCCGCGACATTCAACTCAAGGGCTCCGGCCGGACACCGTTCTCACGCGGTGGCGACGGTAAGGCAGTGATTGGCCCGGTCCTGAGGGAATACATCCTCGGCGAAGCGATGCACGCGCTCGGTGTGCCAACAACACGTGCGCTTGCGGCCGTGACAACCGGCGAAATGATCCAACGCGAAGGCCTGAAACCTGGCGCCGTCCTTACCCGTATAGCATCCAGCCATTTGCGGGTCGGCACCTTCCAATTCTTTGCGGCCCGAAGTGATACGGACAAGGTGCGGCAACTGGCGGACTACGCCATCGCGCGGCATGACCCGGACCACCCGGACGCGGACGATCGATATCTTCAGTTCCTTGCCCGTGTTGTGGACCGCCAGGCCCGGCTGGTTTCCGAATGGATGCTGATCGGCTTCGTCCATGGTGTGATGAACACAGACAACACCACGATCTCTGGTGAAACGATCGACTATGGTCCCTGCGCGTTTTTGGACGGTTATGACCCGGCCGCTGTTTTCAGCTCGATTGACCACGGTGGGCGCTATGCCTTCGGCCGTCAGCCCACCATCATGCAGTGGAACCTGGCACGCTTGGCAGAAGCCCTGCTCCCCTTGTTCGATTCAGCGGACCTCGACAGAGCCGTAGAACTTGCAACTCAGGAACTGAACAAATTTCCGGATCGCTATCGAACCGCCTGGCTCAATGGCATGTGCAAAAAACTTGGCCTGACTGACCTGCAAGATGATGACGTCACTCTGTTTGAGGACCTTCTCAGCGCGATGGAGGCATCCAAAGCTGACTACACTCTGGTTTTCCGGCGTCTGTCCGATGCTGTCTCCGGAAACACCGCTTCCCTTTTTGATCTCTTCGAAGACAAGGCCGATATATCTGCCTGGGTAAATCGCTGGGATCAACGGCTCTCCGCAGAAGGGCGCCCAGCCGAAGAAATCAGCCGCGAGATGAACCGTGTGAACCCGGTCTACATTCCGCGCAATCACAAGGTCGAAGAGGGATTGGCCGCCGCAGAGACCGGAGATTATAGTCTGGTTGAAGACCTGCTCGATGTCTTGAAAGATCCTTATGCGGAACGTGAAGGATTGGAGGCTTACGCAAAGCCGGCACCACAGGATTTTGGACCTTACCAAACATTCTGTGGGACCTGAGTCTCATCGGCAGCGTCGTTAATTTTGAAGCTGGACTGGAAGCCGTTCTGCTCAACGCTGAGCGGTTTACAGGTTCGGATAACTTATCAGATGACCTAATTTACTTACCGTCTTCATTTAAAAATCAACAACTATAAACCGAAGAACAATACACTTCGCGCTCTGATTTGCAGCTAACTGAAATATTTTACATGGATAATTTTAATAGAACTACTTCTCTCAAATACTTTGATAACCTTATTCTTACTTTCACTCAAAAATCACCTCACTCATAACCAAGAGTAAGTCCCTCCCCTTTCTAATGACGGCTGCAAAACAACGATAAGCAGTCCTATCGCTCCAGAAAGGAACCGACATGAAATTTGCTGCTGGCCTCATCGCCCTTGCCGCTGCTGCGGTGCTCACCCCTGCTCACGCAGCAGACATCAACCTCACCACCGAGGAATACAAACCGTTCAACTACATGGAAGGCGACAAGATCGTCGGCTTTGGTGCTGAGCAGGTTTTTGAAATCATGAACCGCGCAGGCCTGACCTATGACGTCGAAATGGCGCAATGGTCGCGCGCGATCGGCCTGGCTGAAAAACAAGCAGATTACTGTGTGTTTACAGCATCGCACACAGAGGCGCGTGATCCATTGTTCGTCTGGGTGGAGCCGCTGAATGTTGACCGGACGCTGCTGATCAAAAAAGCCGGATCTGATGTCAACGCCACAACAATCGACGAAGCCATGGCTTACTCTGTCGGCACGCAGTCCCAAGACTACACGGAAGCTCTGTTGAAAGACAAAGGTTTCCCGAAAATCGATGCCGCCAAGGATATGCAAACAACCCTCAAGAAGCTGGCAGCGGGCCGGATCGACATGGTCGCCGTATCCGAAGCGTTCTTCAACAGCCTCAAGAAAGACGGTGTCGCGGTCGAAGAAGCGGTTGTCTTGTCTGAGACAGTCCTGTCGATGGCATGTAATCCGGGCACGAATGCCGGCAATGTCAAAAAGATGCAGGACGCGCTGAAGTCCATGATCGATGACGGCACCCAAGCCAAGATCCTGGCGAAATATCAGTAAGCAAACGCGTCATCTGAACCGAATAAGAAAAGCGGCCCTTGCACAGTGATGCACGGGCCGTTTTCTTTTTGTTGTGATTTGCACCGACGACCCAACTTCCTTTTAATTCAGCGATCTGGGTCGGATGTACGGGCCGATAATGCGGTCAAATTCGCCGTTGGCTCGGATGATCTCCATACCGCGGTTGAAGGCATCTACGAAATACGGGCCATGCTCCGTTTGCCGTGAAATCAACAAGTGGTAGGACCATGGATAGGTCAGCCTCTCCAGATGACCGATCCGTTTCTGCTGCTCTTCCGTCAGATGTTCCAGGGCAGCCTCGTACCCGCTGGTTTCCAACTCAGGGACGAAATCGACCCGCCCCATGGCGAGCATCTGAAACAGTTGCTGATTGTTCGGCACTCTCGCGACGATGATCGATCCATCATCGATCAAGGGAGCGAACTGTTGGCCAAACGCGCTGGAATCCAGCGCCCCCATGACCTTGCCGTTCAAGTCCTCCAATTCCGTTGCTTCAACAGGATTGTCCTTGGAGTAGAAGATCACCTCCCGCAAGACAAACAGCGGGTCACTCGCAAGATAGAGGCGCTCCCGCTCCGGCGTCAGCACCCACATGAAGGTTCCATCCCAAGCGCCCTGCTCCACGAGCAGCATCGCCCTATTCCAGGGAAAGAAACCATACTCGACTTCTATGCCGACCGCTTCGAACGCCTTCGTCACAAGTTGAGACGAAACACCGTATCCCGGCAGGTCTTTGGACTGATAAGGAGCCCATTCGCCATTGGTAAGTCGTATCTTTGTGGGCTTTTCATCCGCAACAGCGGTTGCCGCAAACAGAATAATGAACAGCTGAACGAAAAACATCCTCATGGTGCATGACCTTACGGCAAAACTACCGGTGGATGCAATCCTGAACGCCTGTCGGATCTTGTCGCGACACTGGAACTGTCCGGACCACTTGTTATCAAAGGCACGGCGGCTTGCTCTTTAGCCCCCAGCAGCATGAGTGTCAGGCGAAACTCTCCGCCACATCATACATGACCGGCTCGAAGCTCTTGCACAGGGCATGGATCCGGCGGTTGCGCTCGCGCATCTCGTCGGACCGCAACATGGCCAGGAAGTCTTCCCGCCGCCGCCACTGGGAGTAATTGGCGATCCGTGTCTGCGCATCATTGACGTGCAGACCGGCACCGATAAATCCGGGCTGGTGCTGAATGAACTCGCGATACGCGTCTTTCAGCTCCTCCAAAAGATCCAGGCACGTTCCCGGTGTCATTTCAAAGGTTGTTATGACGGTTTGGTAGTCGCTTGCTTCAGATATCTTTGGCATGGCTTGCTCCAACACGTTTTTGAAAGCTGGCAAAAAGCACCCGCTTGGGCAACGGCATTGGACAGTGTAGCAGCATTCATCCCGAAGTTGGTTCCACTCCGGGAACATTCATGTTCTCAACAGCTTCGAGAGAAAGATCATAAAGTGTTTGAAAATGATTGTGCCGGGCACTGTCGCGCCGCCAGGCTATGCAAATCGTCCGTCTAGTTTTCATTTCCGCGACCTGTTTCAAGACGATATCCGGTTCTTTTCCGAACTCGGATGCAATATAGGCCGCAGGAAACAGACACAGACCCATACCGATCGACACCATTTGGCGCAGGGCATCAAGGCTCGTCCCTTCATAGTCCTGACGGAAATCAGCGCCGCTCGCCCGCGCCAGGGACTGAACATCGTCGTGAAGCCGAAACCCTTGGCTCAGCGTGAGAAGCCTTTCGCCCTTAAGCAGTTCAACCGGTATGACATCAAGGCCTGAGAGCGGATGGGACCGCGGCACGGCAAGCGACAAGTCTTCCAGGCACAGTTTCAAAACCTGAAGCCGTTCTGAACCCGCCAAGTCTGGGGATATGATGCAATCAAGAGTGCCATCAAGGATTTGCTGCTCCAAAACCATCGGCCGGTCTTCCCGGATATAAAGCTCAAGTTCCGGGTATTTCGACTTCAGAATCGGCAGGAGATACGGCATGAAATATGGCCCGAATGTGGACGGCACCCCCAACCGGATCAAGCCGCCGAGATTTTCGCGCCCGGCTTCAGCTGCCGTCACAAAATCGTCCAACACTTCCAACGCATGGCGCGCCAGCGGCAACAGCCGTTCTCCCGCTGCGGTCAAGCGGACGCCGGTCGTACCGCGCTCCACAAGTGTTGTATGAACACTGTCTTCCAACAGCTTGAACTGATTGGATAATGTCGGCTGGGATACATGGCACTTCTTGGCGGCTTTGCCGAAATGCCCTTCCTCCGCCAGAGCAATAAAATACTCCAGTTGCCGCGCCGAAGGTCGATACCCCATGGCCGCTTTTCCTCTTAGCTTCTTCCATAGATATATTCTATCGATTTTATCGAAACAATGTATTTCCGCTATTTCGATCCACTCCCCATATCGGAAGTGCAACGATGTTTTAAAATTGAGAGGAGCCTAGGAGATGTACGCACGTCTGAAATCACTTCGCAGCCAGCACGGCACTCTGGACAACTTGATCCAGCGGGAAGAACTGCACCCTTACCCAGACGTTGAACACATCCGATCTCTCAAGAAATTCAAGCTGCGTTTGCGTGACGAAATTCAGCGCGTCGAGCGCAAGCTCAATCCGGCCCAAACCGCCTGATCCGCCAACTGACCCGCCGAAACAGAGGAGCCCCCGATATGACCCTTTTCTGGCCTTACTACGGTATTGGCGCTTTGCCGTCCGGTTCAAACTCCCACCGCGCCCGCCGCGCCCGCCTGCGGGATCTTGAAGCGCGCATGGAGTCTTTCCTGGTTGAGAAAGAAAACAAACAGGAAGTCTGCACCCGCGTGCTCGGCAACGTGAAGGAGTGCAAGACCCGCCTGCGCGGCGAACTGGCCCATCTAAGCTAGACCCCGGCGCATCTTGGCCCTCTCCCTCCCCAGGGCCGGGATGTTGCCCGCCGGAGCGCGATCAGCTCTGGTCACGCCGCCTGCCGCCGCCCGGCAGGCGGCGTTTTTTATTCACCCGGCACGGGTGCCGCAGCGGTTGGGACGTTTTCTTCTTTGGGGGTCGGTATATTCATTGTTTTCGTTGGCCGGACACGGAAGAACAGCGCATAGAGGACCGGCGCTGCAATCAATGTCAGGATTGTCGCGAAGGCCAGACCGCCCATGATGGTGACCGCCATGCCGCGGAAGAAAGCATCCGACAACAACGGTGCCATGCCAAGGATGGTTGTGATCGCCGCCAGCATCACGGGCCGCATACGCGATACACTCGCCTCAACGATGGCTTGGTACTTTTCTTTGCCCTCCCGGATCATCAGATCGATTTCTTCGAGCAGAACGATCGCATTCTTGATCAGCATGCCTGAGAGCGACAAGAAGCCGAGGAGCGACATGAACCCAAACGCCGTGTCTGTCGCAAGAAGGGCAATCGCGACCCCATTGATCGACATTGGCACCATCAACCAGATGATCAGCGGTTGCCGGATCGAGCCAAACAGCAGGATCGAGATGATCAGCATGACCAGGAAACCGAGTGGAAGCTGCGCACCGAGAGAAGCTTGCGCATCGTTGGTGCTCTCGTATTCGCCGCCCCACTCCAGCGCGTAGCCTTGCGGCAGTGCAATGGCTTCAATCTGAGGCCGGACACGCGCAAGCGCTGCAGCTGCCGTTTCGCCGCCCGTGGTTTCCGCAGCCACTGTGATGGTCCGCACACGGTCGCGGCGCTGGATCAACGTGTCCTGCGGCTCCATGACGAACTCTTGCACGACCTGGTCAACCGGCACGTAACGGCGCTGGCTTGTGCTCCAGACAACGGAGTCGGACACGCTTTCGTTCACAGAAATTCCATCGGTTCCGGCCTTTCGCGCGACGATCGGAATGCTCTCGTCAATGTCGCGGTACGCTCCCACCTGAACACCCTCAGTGGCAAACTGCAAAGCGAGTGACAGTTCTTCGCGTGTAATGCCGGAGATGCGGGCGCGGTCTTCGTCAAAGATCGGCCGGACCACAAGTTCGCGCTGGCGCCAATCGGTATTAACGTCAGCCAGGCGATTGTCCGGCAGCTGGAAGACGGCCCGGGCTTCCTCCCCGAGACGCTTCAGGATGTCCTCATCCGGTCCGGAGAACCGTGCCTCGATCTTCGCTCCGCCGCCAGGACCAAAGACCAGGCGTTTCGTGATGATTTGGGCTGACGGGAACCGTTCACCGAATTGCTCCCGCAGATCCAACGCCAAAGCATCAATGTCATCCCGGCTGTGGGTCCGGATGATCATGTGACCGTAGGCCGGATTGGCATCTTCCGGTGCGTAGGTAAGCATGAAACGGGTAGCCCCGCCGCCGGCAAAACTGGTGACCGTTTTGACCCGTTCATCTGCAAGGACGACGGTCTCCATGTCCTTCAGATCTGCCTCGGTCGACCGGATGTCGGTGCCTTGAGGTTTCCAGTAATGGACATAAAAAAGCGGCGTGTTGCTATCCGGAAAAAACGCCTGTTTCACGTTGCCGAAAGCCATCACACAAGCAACTGTCACACCAATCAGCACCGCGATTGTCAGCAGACGGGCATGCAGCGCTCCAATCAGGAACTTCCTGTAGATCGTATAAAGGATGCCCTTGTAAGGATCATGATCATCGCCAACGCCTTCAGCTGTTCGGAAAAAGTATTTTCCGAACAAAGGTGTCACGGTGATCGCAAATATCCAGGAAAGCAGCAGCGATATCCCGATAACCGCAAAGAGCGAGAACAGGAACTCACCTGTTGCATCTGGGGACAGACCGATGCCCGAGAACGCCATGATGCCGATCACGGTCGCACCGAGCAGTGGCCACATGGTTTGTTTGACAACCTTGCTGGCGGCGTCAATGGCCCGCATGCCGCGTTGCATGTTGATCATCATGCCTTCTGCGACAACGATGGCGTTGTCCACAAGCATGCCCATCGCGATAATCAGGGCGCCAAGCGAAATCCGCTCCATCTCGATGGCAAACAGCCGCATGAACAGAACCGTGGCCATCACCGTGAGCAAAAGCACGGTTCCAACAACGAGGGCCGCGCGCCAACCCATGAACAGCGCCAGGACCGTGATCACGATGACCACCGAGGCCGCAAGATTGATGATGAAGCCGTTCACAGATTCATCGACAACGATGTTCTGCTCGTAGATAGGGTGAATCCGCATCCCGACCGGCAGTTGGGCTTCGACCTCTGCGAGTTTTTCAATGACACGTCCACCAACCTCAACGATGTTCGTACCGTCGATCTGCGAGACACCTATGGTGACCGCTTCTTGTCCGTTGTGCCTGATCAGCCGGGAGGGCCTTTCGGGTTCACCAAGTTCCAGCGTCGCAATGTCCGACAGGCGGATCATCGCCGTGGTGCCCGGACGGCCGATCACCAGATCCTGAATGCCCGTAAAGTCGTCAAAAGCGGATGCCGTCATCAACCGGATGCGCTTGTCTCCTGATATGCCGGAGCCGTTGGTCTGGATCCGGTTTTCCGCATCGAGCACGCTGGTGATATCGGTCATGGAAATACCAAGGCCGACCATCTTGTCGTGGTCGACATTCAGGTAAATGACATCCTCCGGTTCGCCGGAGACATCGACCTTGCCAACGCCCGGAACCGTGAGCAACTCGCGCCGGATCCGCTTAACCGTCGTGCGGATATCGCGGTTGGTATATCCATCTGCAGTGAAGGCATAGAAAAGACCGAACACATCGCCGAAATCGTCATAGACCAACGGTGTTCCAGCACCGGCAGGCAGTGCGCGCTGTTCATCACCGACCTTTCGGCGAAGCTCGTCCCACACCTGCGGCAATTCGGTGCCGTCATAGGTATCTTTGATTTCGACACGAATCCGCGAAAGACCCGGTTCGGAAACAGATGTGATTTCCTTCAGCTGCGGCAGTTGCTGGATCGCGGTCTCGAGGATCTCGGTGACCTCGTTCTCCACTTCGGCAGCCGTTGCGCCCGGGTAGCTGGTGATGACCTGGGCTTCCTTGATGGTGAAGGCCGGGTCTTCGAGGCGGCCAACGGTGCTGAGTGCCCACAAACCGCCGAGCAAAGACAGGATGACGATCATCCAGGTGTTGACCGGTTTCTGGATCGAATAACGTGCAATATCCAAGGGATCAGATCCTTGTTCGGTATTATCTGTCAGATCAGCGCAGCGGTCGCACGACCTGGCCATCACTCAAGAATGCGGCTCCGGCAGCAATAATGTCTTCACCAGCCCCAAGGCCCGAACTCACCGGGATGTAGTCGCCCATGACAGTGCCGACTTCGACCTTGCGTTTGGAGACGGCATCGCTTCCATCATCATAGATCCAGACATATGACTGACCATCGCCGTCAACGGCGATCGATCCGGTCGGAATGAGGAACATCTCCCCAAGGGACAGCCCCTCCGGGAGAAACTTGACCCGGACGGATGCTGTCATTCCCGGGTACAGCTGGTCTGCTCCCTTACGAGGCATTGCAAGCGTGACACGGTAGGTCTGGGTCACATCGTCGACCTGGGAAGAGTGCTCGCGATAGATCAGTGGGAAATACTTGTCGCCGTAGGCTGGAAACTTGGCTTCGATCGAGACGACTTCCGTGTCCCTCACCCGCCCGAAGAGGGCCTCGGCCACATTGATATCGACTTGGATTTCCGACACATCGTGCATCCGCACAACAGGTGTTCCAACGCTTACCGTGGTAAAGTTGTCGATGAGGCGCAGGGAAACAATGCCGTCAAATGGCGCACGAAGCTCGGAGTACTGAAGATCCAGCTTGGCTTCTTTCAGCGCTTCAACGGCCAGGTCATGCTTGTCCTGCTGTGCGTCGAAGGCGGAGACCGCAATCACATTCCGATCGCGCAGGGTCGCAAGGCGGTCCAACTCGCGTTTGGCTTGCTCGACGTTGATTGTCGCCTCACGCAGTGCGCGATCATAGTCGGCGGTATCGAGCCGTGCGATCAGATCGCCTTTCTTCACCTGCTGACTTTCCAGGACCGGCAGCTCAACGATCCGGCCAGCAACCTGGAAGGAAAGATCGACGGTTTGCACCGCAGCCACCCGACCGGCAAACCGGCGCTCCAAAAGACCGAGCTGATCGGAAACGGTAAAGATTTTGGCTGGCCTTGGGGCAGCGTGAAGTTTTGCCTCCGCCTCGGCGATCGGATCTATTGCATCGTCCTGGCATGCGGCCAATAAACCCGCCGACAAAACGATCGCTGCCACCCTTGCGGCGGGCGTCTTCAACAATGCCAACATAGAGTTCCGTCCTATTGGTTGAGGTCCTTGAGCCGGCCACGCAGTTCTTCGAAAACTGCTGCCCGGTCGTCGTCCGTCAGTGTCGAAACGCAGTGCGCTTCGGAAAAATGCAATCCTTCGAGGCTGGTCCAAATGACCCACGCCGCCCCAAGTTGCGATGTTTCTTCCAGTATCGCGGCCCGCAGCCGGAGCTTGACGTCGATGAATGGCTGCCGAAGGTCTGGTTTGTCGGCGGTCGCCGGCAAAATCGCCCGGGCAACATCGCGCTGCTCACTTAACCAGCCTTCTGTGACATCCACCATGGCGGCCAACGTCGGAGAATCTGCATCGGTCGCATTTTCACGCGCGGCGGCAATTTCGGCTTCAAATTTCCCGGCCAGAAACTCCACCATACCCCGAATGAGCGCATCCTTGCTGGGGAAGTTGTAAAGCAGACCGCCCTTGGACAGCCCCGCTTCTTCTGCGACAGCATCAAGCGTCAACGCTGGCGTGCCTGCGCGGCGGACGACCTCAAGCGCAGCGGTCAAGATCTGGCATTTTGTGTTTTTGGTGGTCTTCGACATCTTGGATTCTGAACCGTCTGGTCAGTACAGTTCAAATGCATATAAACCGTCCAGCCGGTACAGACAAGGAGTTCATAGCAGCCGTGAGGCGATTATTCTTTAAAGCGTTTATTCAGAAGGCAGAGGAACCGCGAAAAAAAGAACCGAAAACTAAAGGATTGGCAGATCACTGAGCGACCCGCGAATCCCAGGAATGCATGGTGAAAAAACCGCTCGAAGTAGTCTGTGAGTGGTCCAAGCCCCGGATCAGGCCGCTTCGTCTTCCATGGACGCTTCGGCTGCGGCCTGTTCCGCAGCGGCCGCTTCCGCGGCGATCCGTGCGCGTTCACGGGCTTCATCTTCAACACGCTCGGCGAACTCGATAAACTCTTTGGCCGGCATGGGTGCTGCGAAGTAATAGCCTTGCGCTGCTGTCACGCCGAGTTCCATCAGGCGGTCAATCTGCTCTTCTTCCTCAACGCCTTCGGCGATGATGCCCATCCCGAGATTGTCTGCAAGCTCGACCATGGAATCCACAATGGTCGTGGAGTTGTCGTCGGAACTGATGCTGTCGATGAACATCTTGTCGATCTTGATGATATCCACGCCCAGCTTCTGCAGATAGGCCATACCGCCATGGCCTGTGCCCACGTCATCAAGCGCAATGCGGACGCCGAGAGCCTGCAATTCGGCCATGATCTTGCGCGCTAACTCCATATCCTCAAGCGGATAACGTTCGGTGACCTCAACAACAATTTGTTGATAGGAGATCTCGGAGTTCTCGAACGTATTCTTGATGTCGGACACGATCTCACGGTCGAGGAAATGCCCGGCAAAGAGGTTGATCGACAGCTTGAAGTCCGGATGCTCGCCGTAGAGCGCACCGACCTCGTCGCTTGCCACCCGCATCATGTGGCGGGTCATGTCAAAGATATGCCCATTGGCTTCGGCATAGGCCATAAATTGGCCAGGTGAGACAATCATGCCGTTCGGGCGGCGCCAGCGCATGAGAACCTCGCAGCCACGAACACGCTTGGTCTCGATATCCATGACCGGCTGGTAATACGGAATGAATTCGCCGTTTCGGATCGCGGCCACGAACTCGTCGTTCGCCTCGCTCTCCGGCCGCCAAGAGTACCAGATACCGATAGCGACAAACAGAACAGCAATGGCTGCGCAGGCCGCCGCGGCAATGACCTTCAACTGCTGCACGACCTGCAAGGCCGCCGACGCAGGCGCATTGACGATGGCAATCAGCGGATAAAGCTCAGATGCAACTTCAACCGACAGCATTTCACTCGGATCGTTGCCTTCCGAATTGTAGCCACCGACCTGATACCAGAGAAGATTGTCGCCGAGGCGCAATTCTGTCCGCCTGTAGGATCTCAGATACTCAGGGCCAGGATCCATTGCGATCACCGCCGGGGTGATCTCGGCAAACAACCGTGTCTCGTTTTTCAGATCCCAACTAACCACGGCGGCTCTGGCGCCAAGGTAACTGCGCTCCAGCATACCAATGCCCACCAGCGGGCCGTCTGGACGCAGGGGCGGCAGGACCACTTCTGCAGACAGTTCCCGATCAGGGATGATGCACATGCGCTGTCCGGCAGCATCTACCAGCCCAATGGCGTCGATCATGCCGTGGTCGATGATCTGCTGCTCGTAGATAATCCGGTCGGCTGCATCGCAGGTTTCAACGTCGTCTCGATCCAGTCTTTGCAAGAAAGAAACAGTGGTGGTTATGGCCTCTTCCGCACGGCGGATGGACACCTGCCCCATCGCTTCCATCTCGCTGACGGCGCGGCTCTCGGCATATTGATTGAGGATAATATTGATCGCAAACAACGGCGTTGTCGCAAGCACCAATGCGATCAGAACCGTCTTAGCAAAACCGAAATAACGAAAGGACAATGCGCAAGCCCGTTGAGTACCATCTCCCGCAAACCATGCCGCGAAATGGGTAAACAAGCCCTGAATGCAGAAGCATTTCTTAACCCTGACAAGACGATTTCACTAAGCCAGCAGGCTAATTGGCAGCTTATGATGAACCCAAACTGCGACTGCATATGCTGAGGCTGCGCCCACCGCTGTTTTCATTTTCCACAACCTTTCGGCGCACATTTACCGGCCCAAGTGCGGAAATCCGCCAAGAGCGTGATCGCCGTCACATTATCGCTGCACCAATCGGGTGACAAAACCTTCGAGGCAGGTCAAGAAACCGGTCTCTTTTTCAATTCGCACCAGCTGCAATAAATGGGTCCCTATCTGTCGCCGTTGGTATTAAGCTACGACGCAGGCTCGCGTCAGCCCTGACACTTCACGTTTGGAGTACACATCATGATTTCCAAGAAGTCCCGGATCGGCCTCGGCCTTTCAACCGCAGTTGGTCTGTTTTTGGCTCAGGCTGCACCGGCCATAGCATTCGACCCAAGCGGCGTACCGGTTGCCGATGCGTTCTTGAAACTCCTCGATTCAGACAGCGGCGACGTGGAAAGCTATGGCAGCGTCAACGAAACGGGCGGTGACGTAACAATCGCCGACCTCGTTCTCAAAAGCGAAGATGACGATGGCACTGTCACCATCGGCACCACGACCCTCTCCGGCGGTTCTGTTCTGGACAATGGCCGTTTGAAACTGAGTGGCCTTCAGCTTCAAAACCTGGAACTTGCTGCCGACGATGGCGGCCTCACCATGGCAAACATGACCGCAACGGATCTTGTCTTGCCAGCGGCTGAAGAAGTTCAAAACGGCGCCCCGACCGTTGATCCGAGCTACAAGACCTTTGAAGCTTCGACCATTCAGATTAATGACGAAGACGGCAAGATCGCCACAATCGACACGATCACCTCGACCATCGACGAAATGGACGGCGATCAGCCAACAAGCGGCAGCTTTGCAATCTCAAACATCGTCGTAGATGTGAAAGAGATCCAGGCCGAAGAAGCCAAATCCCTGCAGGACCTTGGCTACGAATCCCTCAACATGAACATTTCCGGCTCAGGCAAGTGGGATCCGGATGCGGCTACCATCAATATCCCGGACCTTAAGATCGATGGCCAGGACGCTGCCGCGCTGACACTGTCGCTCTCACTTGGCGGTGTAACGCGCGAAGTTGTGGAGGAGCTGAACAAGGCTTCCGACAATCCGGAAGAGTCCATGGCCCTTCTTCAGAACATCTCCGTGTCCAATGTGCGCGTCCGTTTGGATGATGCATCTCTGACCGGCCGGGTGCTAGATCAGGAAGCCCAAAAAGCTGGCGTCGACACCCAGCAGTATGTTGCTGGCCTAACCGGCAGCTTGCCGCTGATGCTGGGCATGCTTCAGAACAAGGATCTCGAAGGCCAGGTTGCTGAAGCCGTGACACAATACCTGACCAATCCGGGTTCCCTGGAAATCACCGCGTCTCCGGAAAACCCGGTCCCGTTTGCCCAGATCATGGGGGCGGCGATGTTGGCCCCGCAAATGGTTCCGCAGTTGTTGGGTGTGTCGATTACTGCCAATCAGTAATCCATACTCCGAAACCCAAAACGCGGCGGAACGTACCGCCGCGTTTTTCTGTTTTCATCAGGCTTGATCAGGTATTGGTGATTTCGAAGCCGATGGCGTCGAAGAAGGTGACATCAAACAGCTCACCACCCTTGATCTTAAGATCACTCAAGATTTCCGGGTTTTGAACTGTGTAGGTGCGTTCCTCACCATCCGGGCCAGTGAAACGGATCTTTCCGGTTTCAGTGTCCGCGGTAAGGATCTTGACCGTGACGGTCATCTGACGGGCTGTCAGGCCCGCGGGCAAGCGGTCCTCATCGGCAAGAACGACCGTTTTTGAGGCATCGATCTCAGGCTTGGTGTTTTTGCTTTTTTCGATGTCGATGACGACACCGGCAAGATACGTCACGTTCAGGAACTGGTTTTCCCGCACCGATGCGATGTCAAATCCGGCCTGAACCGGAACAGCGAATTCATTGCGGTCCTTCGCCTTGACGATGATCTCGTTGCGGGCCGGGTTGGTCGTGACGACCTGCGCTTTATAGGACACTGTTTCGGCGGCTGCGAAGGCTTCCTCAAAGGTTGGCTCGGACATCGCCGAGGCGGCACCAGAAAAAGCGAACACCGACAGCGCGGCGGCCGCAATGGTCAAAATGAGGGGACGTGCTGACATTTGAAAAGTCCTTTGCAAAATCGGTCAAGGTTTTCGATGACGCCAAGGCCGCTCGCTGATCACTCAGCGATGTCCCTGGTTTCGCTCAGCAAACATCTGAACCAATTGCGGCTCTTTCATGAACGCAAAGATTGCAAATTTTTTAGAATTCGCCCTATCGAGGAAACTGATCAGTGGGTCGCAAAAAGGCTTTGTCGACCCGCAATCCCGGCGTCGCAGGAGAATTACTCCGCAGCTTCCGTTTTGTCCTGAAACTGCAAATCACAGAGCCGCCGGTAGATGCCGTCGTGATCGTAGAGCTTGTCGTGCGTTCCGCTCTCCACTACCTTGCCCTGATCCATGACATGGATCTGGTGAGCATGGCGAACCGTTGAAAGCCGGTGTGCAATAACGAGTGTCGTCCGGCCGGTCATCAAGGTTTCCAGCGCGGACTGGATCTTGGCTTCAGATTCTGCATCCAATGCCGATGTTGCTTCGTCCAGCAAAAGGATCGGTGCGTCCCGGAGCATCGCACGGGCTATGGCGATCCGTTGGCGCTGACCACCGGATAGATTGTTGCCGCCCTCCCCGGCACTGGTGTTGTATCCGTCCGGTAGAGCGGTGATGAAGTCATGCGCATTCGCCGCTTTCGCCGCTTCGATGATGTCCGCTTCGGTTGCACCAGGCACACCAACGCCGATGTTGTCGCGAAGGCTCATGTTGAAGAGATATGCATCCTGCCCGACGTAGGCGATGGACCGGCGCAAGGTCGCGACCTGAACCTCCTGAACCGGCTGACCATCAATCCGGATTTCGCCGGATTGGGGATCATAGAACCGCTCGATCAGCGAGAACACGGTCGATTTGCCGGCACCCGAGGCACCGACCAACGCAGTCATTTTCCCCGGCTCGGCCTTGAAAGACGCACCGCTGAGTGCTGCTCCCTCGCCATAGGAAAACTGGACGTTGTCGAAAACGATTTCACCGCTTGAAACAGCAAGGGATTTGGCTCCGTCACGGTCCTTAAGATCGGCTTTCTCATCGATCAACTCGTACATCAAGCGCAGACCGACCATTTCACGGCCAAGATTGACATTGAGCCGCGCCAGGCGGCGTGCCGGATCGTAAGCGAGCAAAAGCGCCGTGATGAAGGAGAACAAAGCGCCCGGGTCCTGACCCAGCTCCACCACGGAATACCCGCCATAGAAGATCACCATCGCAATGGCGAAACCGCCGAGCGTGTCCATCATGGGCGATGTCCGGGCGCTCAAGGTTGCGATTTTGTTCGCCTGACGCTGGACGTCCTCTACCGAGTCGCCCATGCGGTCCCGCATGGCGTCTTCCATGCCAAATGCCTTGACAACACGCACGCCAAGCACGGTCTCTTGCAGGGCTGCCGTAATCTTGGCGGTTGAGACCACCTGGCGGTTCATATGTTTCTTGACCCGCCGGATCAGTATCGCAACGCCAATGACCGCCGGCGGCATGATGACAAAGGCAAAGAAACTCAGCAGCGGGTTCTGAACGACCATCACGATGACAAGACCGATCAAGGTCAGGAGATCACGGCCGAGCGAGACGACCACCATGTCCATCGTCATGCGGGCGGAGTTTACCCCTTGTGTGACGATCACATTGATCTCGGCGAGCGATTTCCGGTCGTAATAAGCCTGGTCGAGCTGCAAAATATGGTCAAACAGGCGCTTTTGAAGGCTGGCAATGATCGCGTTGCCCACCCGGGCAAGCACCACCAGCTGGCCATAGGTGGACACGCCCTTGACCGCGAATATCAGCATCACCACGCCGGCAATGACATAGACCATCTGTTGGTCGCGGTTGACGAACACCTCGTTGACCACGTCGCGCATGATCCAGGCACTGGCCGCTGTGGTCGCCGCCACGAACCCCATGAACACGAATGCGAGCGCGTACTGAGGCAGATAGGTCCTCAGGTTTTCCCCGAAGAGACGCCGGATCAAGGGAATGGTTTCATTTGGATCCGTCTCAGCGTTCACTTTCCGAAAATTGAGCACGCACTCATGCCTTTCTTCGGCGCAACCGGACCCTGTGTCCTTCCCTGCGCCACCCTGCCCGCACTATCTATCGCGTTTCGCTGCATTCTTAAAACCAGAAGCATCGCCTGTTGCATTGAAATCTGTGATTTCATGTTGCGATGGGTGATACAGCCATTTCGCGAACTGCGTTGTTGCGAGTCGATCAGCGGCAATTCACCGACCGGAGCTTTCTAACCCTCTGATGCGACAAAGGCCAGCAGAGCCGGCCTTTGTGCGGAAGTGAACTGGAGCCTTCTATCAGGCTTTTGCACCCTTTCCCGGTAAGATCACTCTTCCGGGAGGTTAAGCCGCAAATGAAGTTCGCGCAGCTGGGCGGTATCCGGCTCATTCGGCGCGCCCATCATCAGGTCTTCAGCTTTCTGGTTCATCGGGAACAGCATGACCTCACGGATGTTGGCCTCGTCCGCCAGCAGCATCACGATCCGGTCGATACCGGCTGCGCAGCCACCGTGCGGAGGTGCTCCGTACTGGAACGCATTGACCATGCCGCCAAAGCGCTTGTTGACTTCCTCATTCGGATATCCGGCGATCTCGAAAGCCTTGTACATGATTTCCGGCTTGTGGTTCCGGATCGCACCGGACACCAGCTCGTGACCGTTACAGGACAGATCGTACTGGTAACCGAGGACCTCGAGCGGATCACCTTCCAGCGCTTCCATCCCACCCTGCGGCATGGAGAACGGGTTGTGTTCAAAATCGATCTCGCCGGTTTCCTCGTCCTTCTCGTAGATCGGGAAGTCGACGATCCAGGCAAATTCGAACCGGTCCTTGTCGGTGTGGCCGAGCTCTTCACCGATGGTGACACGGGCTTTTGCGGCAACAGCCTGGAACTGCTTCGGCTTGCCACCAAGGAAGAAGGCCGCATCGCCGACCTCAAGACCGAGCTGCTGGCGGATGGCCTCGGTGCGCTCCGGACCGATGTTCTTCGCAAGCGGACCGGCCGCTTCCATGGACCCGTCTTCCGCCTTGCGCCAGAAGATGTAACCCATGCCCGGCAAGCCTTCGCCCTGGGCGAACTTGTTCATGCGGTCGCAGAACTTGCGGCTGCCACCTTTCGGGGCTGGAATGGCGCGGATTTCCGTGCCCGGCTGTTCCAGAAGGTTTGCAAAGATCGCAAAGCCGGATCCGGCGAAATGTTCGGAGACGATCTGCATCTTGATCGGGTTGCGCAAGTCCGGCTTGTCAGTGCCATACCACAGCGCGCTGTCCTTATAGGAGATCTGCGGCCAGTTGCGGTTGACCGGACGGTCGTTGCCGAACTTCTCGAAGACGCCTGCAATCACCGGCTCGATTGTGTCGAAAACTTCCTGCTGGGTCACGAAGGACATTTCCATGTCCAGCTGGTAGAAGTCGGTCGGCGAACGGTCGGCACGCGGATCTTCATCGCGGAAACACGGCGCGATCTGGAAGTACTTGTCAAACCCTGAGACCATCAGCAGCTGCTTGAACTGCTGCGGTGCTTGCGGCAGCGCGTAAAACTTGCCCGGATGCAGACGGGACGGCACCAGGAAGTCGCGCGCGCCTTCCGGGGATGAGGCTGTGATGATTGGCGTCTGGAACTCGTTGAAACCAATCGCCCACATACGGTCGCGGATATCGCGCACGACATTGGAGCGCAGGATCATGTTGTTGTGCAGCTTTTCGCGGCGCAGATCCAGGAAGCGATATTTCAGGCGCACCTCTTCCGGGTACTCCTGTTCACCGAAAACAGGTAGCGGCAATTCTTTGGCGGAGCCAAGAACTTCCATGTCCCGGATAAAGACTTCGATCTCACCGGTTGGAAGGTCAGGATTGATGGTCTCTTCGGTCCGCTTCTTCACGGTCGCGTCGATGCGGATACACCATTCGGAGCGCACGGTTTCAGCCAGACCAAAGGCCGCAGAATCAGGATCGACCACGCATTGTGTCATGCCGTAGTGATCGCGCAGATCGATAAACAGCACCCCGCCATGATCTCGGACCCGGTGGACCCAGCCGGAAAGACGGATGGTCTGGCCTTCGTCGGACAGACGCAGATCACCGCAAGTATGGCTACGGTAGGGATGCATTCTCGTTCCTCAATTCTTGTTCAGATGTGCAGAGCGCCTCAAACAGCCAGTCGCAATGTCGAGACACAGAAAACCATTACGGCCCGCAGAACGCCGGCCGTGCGCGCTGCACAAGCCATGCCCAGCGCGGAATGTCAAGGGAACGGGAAGCAATCATCAAAACGAAGAGCTGGAAAACCGGATGGAACCCCAACCGGTCTACCGGATCATGTCTTCCGGTTTCTCCTCATGATCCACCGCCTCGGCCGCCAGCTCGGCGTGAGGCCCGAGGATGCTGCGGATTTGACCACTCTTTTGAAGGTCGGTGATCCGGGTGTTGATGGCAGCGACAAACGCCCGCCCCGGCTCAGTATCGTGGCAGACAAAGGATATAGGCAGGCGAATGTTGTGGAGCGTTATCGGACTGACACGCAGGGCATCCGGCTTGCCCAATTCCTCCAACGCCAGTGCCGTATCCGGATGGTGCCCCAGGAATGCATCCAGGCGCCCGAGACTGAGCATTTCAATAAGCTGCTCTTCCGACGGGATCGGATAGAACTTCTCCGCGTTTGCAAGGCCGTGAATGCTGCCAGAGCCTTCGATGTAGCCCACCCGATACGGGTCGAAATCAGATAGAGATGTGAAAGATGCCCCGTCGGTCGTGGTGTAGACACGGAGCGACACAATATCGACAGGCTGAGAGGCGATCAAAGTTGCCGTTTGATCACCGGCATCAAGCCCCATGATGTTCGTCGGAAAGAGACAGCTGCCGGTATCACCGAGGAACAGGGCCCTTGCACGGTTGAGCGGGGCAGCTCCCCTCGGCACCTTCGCAAGTAGGCCAGACAGCGCCACGTCCAGCAAAAGGTCATATTGCTTGCCGCTGGTTTCGGTCAGCCTGTGCGGAAGATAGTTCAGATAGAGCTTAACGGTATCTGGCTGTTGCGCGCCTGCAGAGGCCGGCGACAGAATAACCGACGCAAGGAACAAAAATCCGACATGGCCAAGTCTAAGTTTCTTGCAGGTCATGATGTATTCTGTCTTTGCAATGCACCGGGATCAAGCCTAACCCTCATCAAACACCCCGTGATGACCGTTCTCCGTCAGAACGGACCGTTAAAACGTCATTCTCACTGAGAGACTTGGGCGCCAATGGCATCTTCAGCATCAGTCGGGAGATTGGCGTGTGGACCAAGGACCCGGCGAATGTCTCCATCCTGGTGGAGCTGCAGGATCCGCGCGTTCACCTCTTCGATGAAGTGCCTCCCGTCTGCCGTGTCGTGGCAGACGAAAGAAATTGGAAAACGCACATTGCTCACCGTGATGGGACTAACCCGCAACAGGCCCGGTCGGTTCAGATCTTCTAGAGCCAAAGCTGTGTCCGGGTGATGACCCAGGAACGCATCAAGACGTCCGAGCTCCAACATCCGGATAAGCTGTTCCTCCGAAGGAATGGGAACGAAAAGCTCATGCTTGGGGCCAAGACCCTGTACAGTCCCGGACCCCGCGATGTAGCCGACCCGTCTTGGGTCAAAGTCATCTACAGATGTGAAGGCTTTTTCCGTATCTCCGGTCGGTGTGTAAAGCCGCAGGGAAACAATGTCGATCAGTTCTGAAGATACAATTGCGTCCGGCTCGGCGACTGCGTGAAGTGCCTTGACGCTGATCGGAAAGAGGCAGCTATCACGGTCAGACAAGAACAGTGTCAACGCGCGCTTCATAGGGGACGCTTCGCGGGCAACAGTTAGCTCGGTGTCGGCGAAAATCTCGTCCAACAGGCGGTCATACTGCTTGTTGCTGGTTTCCGTCAGCCGGTGCGGCAGGTAGATCAAATGAAGATCCGTTTCGGCATCAGCAGCCGCCACAGGGCCCGCCAGATTCAAGCCCATCGCCAAAAAGACAATAGCAACTAGACGCTTGGAATTTCTGTATAGCGAATGCATTACCGCTCTCTACCCAGTGGCCTGCAGTATCTGCAGAGCTATTCCTGACCTCCCGTTGCGGAAGCCTCCTATTGCATTCCGGGCGTCAGGTCACCCATAAATCTTAGCCATCTTCTCGCAATTTGGGATGACCGCCGCTGACTGCGGCTTGCTGTGATGGGCTAACTCTTTAAATCAATTAGATATTCTATCCGCTCAAGTTGTTCCAAGCACAATCACGTCAAATGACTCTACGGTGTGGATACACAGCAGTGGTCAACCGCAAAGGCTCATCTCCTTGTTGCGAACAGACCTTGTTGCTCCACCGGTTCAACATGTTTGTCCAAGATCAAACGCATTGCGCAGTCTTACAAGCATCCCCAGTCTGTTGGTTCTCTCCGACTTGAAACTCGGCCCCCGAGGTAGTGTAGTGGCAGTTGAGGTTCACCGGACGCGCCGATGTATCCAACCCTGGCCAGGCCTTGCCAATGACCGACTTTTACGGCCCAGGCTTTCCCAGGGAGAAAACCGCAGAGAGACAACGGCTACAGTCACAATGCCATTTGACTTCTGATCAACATCTTCTGGTCGCAACCCAGTTTCTTTTTGAAGTTCAGACAAAACTTGCGACCAATCCGGATTATTCCGGTTTGAAAGATCTCGTTTTCCCAGACGATTGGGGTGAGGCAAATTTTAGCGAACACCTTTAAACGACTTAAACAGGTCGTATTGTTTTTGTAACGGACGATTGCGCGCTCAATACTCACAACAGCAGTCACCAGAACCGCGATATGCAATGATGAGAAGGCCCTCAATGCTTCGCTTTGCCGCCATCACGACCCTCTTAGTTAGCCTCCTGTCAGGAGCAATTGGCGGCATCGGTGCAGGTGTTGCGCAGGAACATCAGACACTCACGACGCCGTCCCTTGTTGTGGATCTCGACACCGGCGCTGTCTTGCATGCAGAAGCGGCTGGAGATCCCTGGTATCCGGCATCGACAGCGAAGTTGATGACCGCTCTCATTACGTTCCAAGCGCTTGAGCGCGGGGACGTCGACCTCTCAACGCCGGTTATCCTATCCCATAACGCAATCGACCAGTCCGCTGCATATGCCGGATTGAAGGTCGGCAATGCGATGACGCTGAAAGATGCGCTCTATGCGGTATTGGTCGGTTCGGCAAATGAAGTGGCCGTCGCACTTGCGGAAACCGTTGCGGGGACGGAAGCTGCGTTTGTCGACCTCATGAACTTGGAGGCGAACCGTCTGGGGATGACGGCAACCCATTTCACCAACCCGAATGGCCTTTTCGATCGCAAACAAACCGTATCCGCGCGCGATCTTGCGGTTCTCGGCCGCCACCTTTTTCAAAAGTATCCGCAATACCACGAGATGTTTCGAACCGCTGCTGTGACCATCGATGACAAGGAACTGATCTCGTACAACGAACTGATCACGCGTTACCCCGGAACGCTGGGTCTCAAGACCGGTTTTGTCTGTTCGGCAGGCCGCAACATCGTGGCGATTGCAGAGCGGGATGGCAAACGCTTGCTGGTGGTTGTTCTGGGCGCGACAACAGGCCGGGAACGCTCAGAACGCACAGCCAAATTGTTCAATGACGGCTTTGCCGGAAACCTCACCGCAAATGGTCAAGCCCTCGCCGAACTTTCCAACGCTTTGGAGACACGGCCGGAGGATATGCGCATGCGGCTTTGCAGCAATGAAACCGCTGACTATGAGGCCGGACAAAACCGGCGCTATCCGATGGGCCTCCCCGGAGCGCCGAGCTATCTCATGGATCCTGTTTCCGCCCCGACCTACAGCTTCCAGACATGGTTCGTGCCCCAGCCAGAGTTTGTTCCCGTGCCCAGCGCAAAGCCCGTGCAAGCGGTTGAGCTCATCGCTACACCACCGGCAAGCGGATCCACCGTCGAAATCGTGCCACCGAGCAAACCACCCTTGCCAAGAGGCTGATCCATTACGGTATCCTGGGACTACGACTGCCTAGGTGTCGGTCAGACTGATTGAGATGTGGAGCTTGTTGCCGTCCGGATCCCGGACATAAGCGCCATAATAGTCCGGATGATAATCGCGTGGGCCGGGCGCCCCTTCATCCGTTCCACCGTTGTTAAGTGCCGCGGAATGAAACGCGTGCACTCCGTCCTTGTCTGCAGCATGAAAGATGAACTGGGTGCCGTTTCCAAACGTCGCTGGCTTGTTGTTGTAAGGCGTTACGATGAACACGGTTACCCGTCCGTCTGCTTCCGCATAGCCTCTTTCATGTTCGCCTTTAAATGCTGGCGTCATTCCGATCGTTGCAAATACCGCGTCGTAAAATCCGGCTGCTTTCGCCATGTCGTTTGTCCCGATGCAAACACCGCTCAGCATGTTGAAATCCTTGCATTTACTAGGTAATTGGCAGGCTACCGCGAAGTGCGGAATAGCTGTCTCTACGATGGCTTATTGCGGAGTGTCGCCGCTAGAGCGATCTGTCACGACGCAAGTTCTGTTTGAAGGACAGTTTTCAGCTTGTCCAGACTGATCGGCTTTGTGAGAAAACCATTCATGCCGCTTTGGAGGCAAAGGTCCATATCCTGCTGCATGGCGTTTGCGGTCATCGCGAAAATGGGCACAAGGCCGGCAGGACCTGGCAGCTGCCGAATTCGGCGCGTTGCCTCTAGGCCGTCCATCACCGGCATCTGCATATCCATGAAGATCATGCCGTAGTCGGCTGACTGCACACGATCAATGGCTTCCTGCCCATTGTCCGCGATATCTGCTTCATATCCGAGTTTTTGAAGAAACCCAGTGATAACCAGCTGGTTCGTCACGATGTCTTCAACAACAAGCAAGCGCGGAAGAGACCCGGGCTCAGCTTCTGAGACTTGATGCGGAAATTCGGGTTTCGTGTCTTGCACCCGGTGAGATGTCGGCAAAGGGTTTCCAAGAAGCGTGTTCTGGATTGCGCCGCGGGTCAAAGGCTTTGGGAGTACAATCGTGTTTTGCGCAATCGCTGGCTCCAAATCCGCCGCGTCGAACACAAGATTTGACGCCAGAATGACCTCTGCAGTGCTGTAATCTGGCACCATACGTGCCTGTCTTAAGAACTCATACGCTTCAGCCTCTGAGACTGCGCTGATCAGAATGGTGTCTGTCCGATTTGCAGAGAGTTTCTGCAATGCATCGGCAGATGTTGATGCGCTGACAACTGTGTGACCCAGATCATCAACCAGCGCAACGAGTGTTGTTCTTGCAAGAGGCTCTCCAACCAGAACCAGCACGGTCTTCGGTGCCTGGTCCTGAGACATCGTTTTTGCAGTCTGTCCGAGCTGTTGATCGTCTTTGAGCAGTGGCAGTTCAAACCAGAAGAGACTGCCTTCGCGCTCTTCGCTTTGGACGCCAATCCGCCCGCCCATCAGACTGATCAATTGGCGGGTGATCGCGAGGCCAAGGCCTGTGCCGCCATGTTGCCGGGAGGAACTTGGATCGACCTGAACAAACTTATCGAAAAGTGTTGGAAGCTGGTCCTGCGGAATTCCGATCCCCGTATCTTCGATCTCAAACCGAACCTTACCGGAAGACTTGGCTTTTGAGACCCGAACGGCAACAGTGCCCGTGTCTGTAAACTTCAGGGCGTTCCCAGCGAGATTGAGCAGGATTTGGCGCAGGCGGCCAGCATCGCCAACCACACTGGTTTGCAGCTCCATGGGCAAAAAACTGACAAGGTCCAATGATCTGGAAATTGCCGCCGGAGCCAGGATCTCCAGGACGCCATCAATCACGTCCGCCAATTGAAACTCCTCGTTGGAGAGTTCCAGACGTCCGGCTTCGAGTTTCGAGAGATCCAGAATGTCGTTGATGATCGTCAGCAGTGCATCGCTGGATTCCCGGATCGTGGTCGCGTAATGCCGTTGGTTGTCTGACAAAGAAGTGTCGAGCAGCAAGGTTGCCATGCCAATGACGCCGTTCATCGGTGTCCGGATCTCGTGGCTGATGTTTGCGAGGAACTGGGACTTGGCTTCGTTTGCCTTCACAGCATCCGACATTGCTGTCTTGAGCGCTGCAGTGCGTTCTTCAACCTGCGCTTCCAAATCGCCGAGCGTGGAGATCAGTTTCTGATTGATCTCATAAAGCTCACTGCTCTTGTCTTCCAGGAGCCGCTCCGCTTCCTTGCGCGCCATGCGTTCGCGTTCAAAGCGCCGTTTCCATTTTATCGCATCGGGATGATCGCTCACACCGGCCTCTCCCGGCTGATCATGAACTGTACTTCGTGCGGGCCGTTTTGATCGGTGCGTTCGATCTCCAGATCGTCCTTAAAATGCGCGCCACATCCACGTATGAGCCCATGGGCGAGGTCTCCAAAAGGCCGCTTCGATTTGTAATTCATTTCCAACTTGTCAGGTGCATGCCGGATGCAGCGGAAGGTGGGAAGCTCCGCATTCGGATAGAGCTTTTTCACCTCGACATGAATGTAGCCTTCAATGTTTTCCAGAAAGTCGAGACTGCATGTTGCCCCGCTGAAAAACTGAGAATGGGTCACGGTGAAGCGCTGAAAAAGATGCTGACCGAATGCGGTGATCAGAGCATCGATTTCCATTCCCGTCACCTTGTGCAAGGCTGCGACCAGTTTGACCATGTCTGTGTGGGAGTATTCCTGGACCGCTGTGAACCCGGTTTCGACACCGACCCCGGAAATTTCCATGATCTCGTCGGCCACATCAAAGGAGAACTCGTCTTCGACCATCTCCATGAATTCGGTGAACACCACGCCAAGCATCTCTGTCGCCCCTCACCCGAATGCTTCGAGTCTCTTTGACCAGCTGCAGAACTTTCTCCCGCAGCGTAATTTGACCGGCACTCCGGTCAACACGTTTTTGCAGATCCCGTAAACGCAATCCGGCATTCCTGCTGGCCAAGCTTAAGATGATTTGGTTGCGAATGCGGAAACTAGCCTCAGACTTACCCTGAAAGGTGTAGCTGACGACGTTGACGCTTGCGGTAGCAAGATCGGACTGCCAAAAAGAGGCAACGTCAGATTTGGAGATACTCAAATGAAAGACATTGTCATCACCAGCGCAGCCCGGACGGCTGTCGGCAGCTTCGGCGGGTCCCTGAAAGACATGGCACCGATTGACCTCGGCACGGCGGCTGCAAAGGCTGCAATTGAGCGCGCCGGCATTCAGGCCGACCAGGTCGAACAGGCTTTCTTCGGCAATGTCATCCACACAGAGCCGCGGGATATGTACATCTCGCGTGTGGCCTCCCGTCAGGCTGGTGTGCCAGACCATGCGCCCGCGCTGACCATGAACCGTCTATGCGGGTCCGGTCTTCAGGCAATTGTCTCCTCGGTCCAGGCGATCTCCATGGGCGACGGCGATGTCACTCTCGCGGGCGGTGCGGAAAGCATGAGCCGATCCGGATATCTGATGCCTGCGGCCCGCTGGGGCCAGAAGATGGGCGACACGACAGCGCATGACATGATGACCGGCGCCCTGCACGATCCGTTTGGCATTGGACATATGGGCGTTACGGCAGAAAACGTTGCAGAGCAGAATAACATTTCCCGCGAGCGTCAGGACGCGTTCGCGCTGGAAAGCCACCGGCGTGCCAGCGAAGCGATCAGGAATGGTCACTTCAAAGATCAGGTCATCCCGCTGACTGTTGGCCGCCGCGGCAAGGAGACCGTTTTTGATACGGACGAACATGTCCGCCACGATGCCAAGATCGAAGACATCGCCAAGCTGCGCCCGGTCTTCAAAAAGGACGGCCTGGTGACCGCCGGCAATGCCTCCGGGCTCAATGACGGGGCTGCCGCGATTACCCTCATGACATCTGAAAAAGCCGCTGAACTGGGTGCCACACCAATGGTGAAAATCCGCGCTTATGGTGTTGCAGGTGTCGATCCGGCAGTCATGGGCATTGGTCCGGTCCCGGCAATGCAGATCGCGATGAAACGCGCTGGCATCACAGCGGCCGATCTGGATGTGGTGGAATCCAACGAGGCTTTCGCCGCCCAGGCCTGCGCTGTCAACGATCTACTCGGATTGCCGGGCGAAAAGGTCAACCCGAATGGCGGTGCGATTGCGCTTGGCCACCCGATCGGAGCAACGGGCGCAATCATCATGACCAAGCTCATTTATGAGCTGAAGCGGACCGGCGGCTCTCTTGGTGCTGCCACCATGTGTATCGGCGGCGGTCAGGGCATTGCGATCATCGTCGAAAACGCAGGCTAAAACCTGACAAGGCACAAATCCAAGGCGGCCCATGTGGCCGCCTTTTTTGTTTGTCGGTCAAAGACCCCAATCTGCTTTTCGCCCCGCCTTAAGTTGAAAAACTGCCCGTGTCCCGCGATGATGGTATCCAACGCCAAAACCCATCAAGGACCCCTTCTGATGCCCCATCTCCCCCAATGGATCGCAGCCGCAGTTGCTGGTGCATTTGCAACCAGCATCAGCTTCGTGCCCTTGTCCGCGCAAGAGCCGCCCAAAATGAAGATGACCACCGAAATTCCGGATGGCATCACCACGCCGGACAACATCGAGACTCAGCTTGGCGATTTGACCTTCTTTGACGGGGTTCCGGATGCAGAAACGACAGAGAAGATCTACAATCTTTACGATTTTTCACAGGCCTACCAAGCCTATCTCAATGGCCTGAAAATCGCCTCCATGGATGCGATGCTGCGCGGTATTGAGGAATGGGGCCCGGCCAACACAACTGTTGTTCAGTTTGCGGACTTGATGGATTCGACCGCGCTTTTCCTAACGCCGAACACGACCAGTGTGTATCAGACGGCCGTATTGCGCATGGGCGATGAACCGATGGTGATCGAGACACCGCCAAACGTGCTCGGCTTCATCAACAACGCCTGGTTCAAATATGTGATGGACTTCGGCAATCTCGGACCGGACCAGGGCAAAGGCGGCAAGTTTCTGATCCTTCCACCCGGTTTCGAGGGTGGCGTGTCCACGGACGGTTATACCGATGTTGTGCAAACCGACACCTATGCCCATTGGGTGCTATGGCGCGGTTATCTGGATGAAAACGGATCTCCGGAAACCGCTGTCTCGCAGACGCAGGAGCAGTTTCGGATCTATCCGCTCTCACAAGCAGACAATCCGCCAGAGATGACCTTCGTCGATGTGTCGGGCAAGGAATTCAACACCATCCACTTGATGGATGCGCGCATGTTCCAAGAGATCAACAACGTCGTGCAAGCCGAGCCGACATATGGCGAAAGTCCGGAACTGCTCGGCTATCTGGCGGCGGTCGGCATTATCAAGGGCCAGGACTTTGCGCCTGATGCGCGCATGCAATCGATCCTGGAACGGGCAGCGGCGGCTGGAGCCGTCACGGTCAAGACGCTGATTTCCAAACCGCGCGCGACTGAAGCCTACTGGTATCCGGGCGAAAGCAATTGGCAAAACGCGTTCCCGGGTGGCGCCTACACGTTCACCATCGACGGTGCGATGAAGCATGACTTCCGCTCAGCGTTTCATTTCTACGCGACAGGTATAACACCGGCGATGGCGTTCAAATCACCGGGCAAGGGCTCGCAATATGCCTTCACCTACCGGGATGCGGACGGAAACGCGTTGGATGGCGCCAAGACCTACAAGCTGAACGTTCCGGCAAATGTACCGGCCAAGGATTTCTGGTCGTTCACGCTCTATGACAACCAAACCCGCTCGATGCTGCAGACCGACAAGCAGTTCCCAGCCCTTGGCAGCAATGACGCAGGCCTGGTGCAAAACGCCGACGGGTCGACCGATATCTACTTCGGCCCGGAAGCGCCGGAAGGCAAAGAGAGCAATTGGCTGCAAACGGTGCCCGGCAAGGGCTGGAACACGATCATGCGCCTTTACGGCCCTCTGGAGCCGTGGTTCGACCAGACCTGGCGTCCGGGAGAGATCGAATTGGTTGAGTGAGGTGCAATATTCAGGAGCCGTTCGGGACATCCGGCGGCTCCTGACCGGCTGACCATGTCAGGCTGCTTCCGAGCCATTGGTGATGTCCAACAAACATCTCCTCTTTTTCGGATGAAACGCGGTTGCTAAAGCAAATCGCGCTTATGTGTATACAAGTTTCGCTGCCACTCGGCTTTGCCTCGTATGCGAAACCTGAAGCATCTTGTATTCAATTAAGTGCGACACCCTATAGAACGGGTCTAGATTCTGGCCCCGGAGCTTCCGCAATTGTTTTCCGTTCTTTCAAACCGAACATACCGGCTTCTGTTCTTTGCTCAGGTGGTAGCGCTTTTCGGCACGGGTCTGATGACCGTCGCGCTGGCTCTGCTTGCCTACGACCTTGCGGGCGCGGATGCTGGCGTTGTGCTCGGCACTGCACTCGCCATCAAGATGATCGTCTATGTGACCTTGAGCCCGGTCGCTGCCGGATTTGCAGCCCGGTTTCCAAGACGCGGGTTTCTGATCTTCCTGGATCTGGTCAGAGCATCGGTCGCTCTGGCTCTACCCTTCGTTGACGCGGTCTGGCAGATCTATGTTTTGATCGCCCTTCTCCAGTCAGCATCCGCCGCCTTCACACCGACGTTTCAGGCGACCATTCCGGACATCCTGACCGACGAAGACGACTACACAAACGCCCTGTCACTCTCCAGACTCGCCTATGATCTTGAAAACCTTCTGAGCCCGATGGCCGCCGCGCTTCTCGTCAGTGCGATCGGTTTTCATTGGCTCTTCACCTGGACCTCTGCAGGCTTCCTGGTATCGGCTGCTCTTTTGTTCAGCACCGTGCTGCCAGCGATGAAGGCGGCACAAAGCGTTTCCCCGTTAGAACGGATCAAAAATGGGGTGGAAATTTATCTCAAGACCCCGCGCTTGCGCGCGCTGATGGCGCTCAATCTCACGGTCGCGGCCTCCGGCGCCATGGTGATTGTCAACGGCGTTGTTCTAGTCAAATCCGAACTCAGCTTCAGTGATACCGATCTCGCGCTTTCCATGGCGGCCTATGGCGGCGGTTCCATGGCTGCCGCGTTTCTGGTCCCCAAGCTCTTGAAACGGTTTGCGGAGCGTTCCGTGATGCTCTCTGGTGGCGCGGTGCTGCCAGTTCTGCTTCTTGTATTTGCAGCGCTTTATTCAAACCTGCCTGAACAGGCGATCTGGCCCGCGCTTCTTGTCTCCTGGGCGATCATGGGTGCCGGCATGTCCGCCGTGCTGGTCCCTTCTGGCCGCCTGTTGCGGAATTCCGCGCACGCTGAAGACCGGCCGCTTGTCTTTGCCGCACAATTTGCGCTGTCCCATGCGGGCTGGCTGATCACCTATCCGCTGGCGGGCTGGCTCGGCAGTACCGCCTCGACACCGCAAACCTTGACCGCCCTTACGCTGGTTGCTGCACCCGCTGCCCTTGCAGCAGCGTGGCTCTGGCCGAAAGACGATCCGAGATACCTCATCCACGATCACCCGGACCTGCCGCCCGATCACCCGCATCTTGTCAATGCCCATGGCAACCGGCACGGGCATGATTTCGTTATCGACGGCCTCCATCCGAATTGGCCGGACCGATGAGTTAAGCTGCGCTCATCGGCGATCATTTGCGCAGTTCTTCTGTCTGCCCTCAGGTATCAACTGCCTGCAACAAAGGATGCCATTGACCGCGCACTTCATGGGACTGCGCATCCGAAAAATCAAAAACCCCGGTTCCGGCTGCCGCATGCTTTGCATAGGCAACCCGGTCGGAAATGCGGCAGAGAACCGGATATCCCTTCTGGGCCAAAGTCTGTTCCAGTTCAGCCACTTGGGCAGATCTGCGATTGATCCGGTTGGCCACCAAGTGAATATCCGCTTTGCCCTTCCGCACGCGTTTGATTTCCGAAATACCGTCGAGAAATTTCAAGGTCGCATCCCAGTCGAATGCGGAGGCCAGAACGGGGACCAGAATATCGGAAGCTTCCGCGATCAGTGTCTTTGCGAGTTCGGAGCGCAGACCACCCGGGCCGTCAATAACAATCGCGTCCAGCCCCTTGGTCTTGTCACCGATGCTGCTTTCCTTGGTCCAGTTCAGCCCGTCAATTGTGGCGAACTTGCCCGGCCGGCGCTTGACCCAGGAAAGGCTCGATTTTTGCCGGTCCGCATCGGCCAACGCCACGTCCTCACCGCGCACCGCCAAAGCGACCGCCAGATTGGTTGCAATTGTTGTCTTGCCGCATCCGCCTTTGGAATTGACCACCAAGATCTTGCGCATTCCCGCTCCCCATTCAAACGTCTTATCTGCTTGCGCCCACACTAGGCGCACATATTGCGCCTTTTCAAGATCTACATCGCCAATCGGCACCATTTCGTGGCGACAAGCTGGCAGAACTCGGGTATAGCTTTCGATCACCATGGAAGTGATTACAAAAACTGAAGACCTCGCCGCTGCCTGTCAGCGTCTTGCCACCAACGACTATGTCACCGTCGACACGGAATTTCTCCGCGAAACGACATTTTGGCCGAAGCTCTGCGTTATCCAGATGGCCGGAACCGACATGGCCTTTATCGTTGACGCTCTGGCTGAAGGCCTTGATCTAGATCCCTTTTTCGACCTGATGCGCGACGACAGTGTGACAAAGGTGTTTCACGCTGCCCGGCAGGATATCGAAATCATCTACCATTTGGGTGGCCTGATCCCGGCCCCGCTGTTCGACACGCAAGTCGCAGCCATGGTCTGCGGATTTGGGGATTCCATCTCCTACGACCAACTTGTCTACAAGGTCACGGGTGCACGGATCGACAAGTCGTCCCGGTTTACCGATTGGGCACGTCGGCCGCTGACCGCCAAGCAGCTGGATTACGCCCTCGCCGACGTCACCCACTTGCGCGATGCCTATCAGTTCCTGAAAGCAAATCTGGCCGAACAAAACCGGACCCACTGGGTGCAGGACGAAATGACAGTCCTGACGTCGGTTGCGACCTACCGCACGGATCCAGACCAAGCCTGGAAACGCTTGAAGCTTCGCGTGCGCAAGCCGGTTGAGCTCGCGGTCATGATGGAAGTCGCCGCTTGGCGCGAAACCGAGGCCCAAAACCGGGATGTCCCCCGCAGCCGCGTGATCAAGGACGACGCCATCTATGAACTGGCCGCGCAACAGCCGGTGACGGCGGAAGCGCTTGGCCGCTTGCGGACCATTCCGCGCGGCTTCGAGCGATCCCGCAACGCAGACGAAATCCTGAAAGCGGTCCGCCGGGCACTCGATATCCCGAAATCCGAGCTCCCGAAATTGCCGAAAGGCCGGCAAGCTCCTGATGGATCTGCCGCGGCGGTCGATTTGCTGAAGGTTCTTTTGAAGCTCGTCAGCGAAGCCCATGGCGTTGCGGCCAAGGTGATTGCCACTGTCGACGATCTGGAGAAGATCGCGGCTGATGACAATGCGGATGTTGCGGCGATGAAAGGCTGGCGGCGTGAGCTGTTTGGAGAAACGGCACTCAAGCTCAAGCGCGGCGAAGTGGCCTTGGCGTTCCAGAACCGGCAGATCACCGTTCTGGAGCAAACACCTCAGCAGGCCACACAGGCAGCAGAGTGATTACAAACTCAATATAGAGATCTGACAAAAAGGTGCTGTTTCAGGCACCTTTTTTCTTTTTTAGACCAGTAGACCAATCGAAAGTCGAAGTGAACAACTATGCGCTAACGCGCACACTCACCGGTGCATCAATGACCTTGGACAGCTGACCGACACGCTTGCGCAGGCGTTCTCCATCGAGATCAGCCAGCTCGGTGCCAAGATCAAGCACAAGCTCCTCGCCTTCCTTGCTGATGCCGACTTTCGGCAGCATGCCGCCCATGGAGGCACTCAAGAGCGAGGCAACACGCAACGTCGCGCCCAGAACCTTGGCGCGGATACGAAGCCGGTCGGTGAACAGCTCCCGGATAACGGTCGACAGTGCGCCTTCCCTGAGCCCCTCATGGCGGTAGAAGACGGCCGCAGACAAATACGCCCGGCTTGCGTGATCAAGACCTACGAACGATGCGTTGGAAATGATGTTGAGACTCTGCTCCCCGCGATAGTCCGGATGAGCCCGCCAGCCAATATCAGACAAGAGGCAGGCCGCATGACGCAGCCGGGTTTCGTTGGCGGTCTCTTCGATCGAAAGCATTTGGAACAAGGCGTCGGACCAGGCAATCAGTTCCTCGGCGAATTGTGGTGATCGCGCCCGCAACACACAGAGCTCTCGGGCGGCCTCAATAACCGGATCCTGCGCCTGCATTTCCGGTGACAATTTGGAATGCAGAAGTCCTTCACGAACGCCGGTTGCTGAAAACACCAGCCGTTCCGCCTTCATGGCGGTGAGCACACGCTCCAGAACAACGGCCCCGATCGGAACGAGCGGACGGCGTTGCTTGGAAACAACTTCGGCAAGTTCCACGTCTTCCAAATCCGGAACCGCAATCTTTCGACAGAACTCAATCGCTTCATCTGCGTTGATTTGATAGTTGTGCATCACGTGCAGCGGATAGTTTTTCTGCATCAGATGAAGACGGCCCAAAGACCGCCACGTTCCACCGACCGCATAGAACGTCCGCTCGCCCGGCGGTAAATCCGGCCAATGGAAGTCCTTCAGTGTTTCCTCTGCAATCTCAGAAGCCTTTTCGATACTCCCCTCGGCCATTTCCGCAAGGCGCAGACCGCCGAGTGGGAATGTCATGCCAAGGCCCGGGCCTTTGTCATCGACTTCGACGAGTTCCAGACTGCCCCCGCCCATATCGCCGACAAGTCCTCGCGGCTGCCAGAACCCTGCCGTAACGCCAAGGGCCGAAAAATAGGCCTCTTCGTTGCCGTCCAATATCCGCACCGGTGCACCGAGGATCGCCTCGACCTCGCGGACAAAATCCGGCCCGTTCTCTGCATCGCGGGTTGCAGCTGTTGCTACAATATAGATGTCCTGACAGCCTGTATGACGAATGAGCGCGCGAAAGCGGACCAGCTCGCCAAGTGCGGCCTTTACAGATCCGTCCGCAAGTTGCCCCGTCGCCGCAACACCGCGCCCAAGACCTGCCAGCATCTTTTCATTGAAAAGCATCGTCGGCGTGCGCGCCTTGCGCTCATAGATCACCAGGCGAACGGAGTTGGATCCGATGTCGACCACAGCGATTGGGCCGGTGCCGTTGAGCCGGCCACGCGCCGGATGATGTTGGGAAGACATCAAAGGTCAATCCTTGCCCTTGCGGCCTGTCGGCGGGCAGTTTTCCTGACCACCGATCTTGAATGTGCCTGCACTTAACGTCATCGGATCACAGGGTCAATTCCAGAATTACAGTTTCCGCCGCGCATCTGATCGCTCAGCTAAACGGCCAGTTCATCTTCTCTTTTTTCGCTTAACGAAAGGCTTCGGGCGGTCGCTTTTTAGTGACTTTCCGCGGCCGGACAAAGACGGGTTCGTCATGAAATAGCGATGGGCATTGAACGGCTCGTCAGTGGCGCCGGGTTCAATACGCTCGTGACTGCCGTTTGAAAGGATCCGCCAGCTTTGCTGATTGTCCTTCAAATTGGCCACCATGATCTGATCAAGAACCTGCTCATGCACTGTCGGTGTTGTGAGCGGCACCAACACTTCCACACGGCGGTCGATGTTGCGCGGCATGAGGTCGGCGGAGCCGATATAGACATGCGCTTCAGGGGACGGCAGGCCATGACCGTTGCCGAAACAGAAAATCCTTGAGTGTTCCAGAAACCGGCCAACAATGGATTTCACCCGTATGTTGTCGGACAACCCGGTAATCCCCGGCCGGAGGCAGCAAATACCACGGATGACCAGATCGACCTGAACACCCGCCTGGCTCGCCTTATAGAGCGTATCGATGATTTCCGGATCGACCAGGCTGTTCATCTTCATCCAGATCTGTGCCGGACGGCCCGCACGGGCATGTTCGATTTCCGCTTCGGTCAACTCGATCATGCGGCTGCGCAGATTGACCGGCGAAACAGCCAGGTGATTAAGCTCTGCCGGCTCTGCATAACCGGTGATGTAGTTGAAGACCCGCGCAGCATCCTCGGCAACGCCCGGATCGTCAGTGAAGAAGGACAGATCCTCGTAAATCCGCGCCGTGATCGGATGATAGTTACCGGTCCCGATGTGGCAGTACGTCTTCAGCTGCCCGTGCTCCCGCCGGATCACCATGGAGAGCTTCGAATGGGTTTTCAGCTCGATAAATCCGAAGACAACCTGGACACCGGCACGTTCCAAATCCCGCGCCCATTTGATGTTGGCCTCTTCGTCAAACCGGGCCTTCAGCTCGACCAGAGCGGTGACCGACTTTCCGGCCTCGGCCGCCTCCGCCAGAGCCTTCACGATCGGCGAATTGTTGGATGTCCGGTAGAGCGTCTGCTTGATCGCCACAACATCTGGATCTCTGGCGGCCTGGCGCAAATACTGGACGACGACGTCAAACGACTCATACGGATGATGGACAATGATGTCCTTCTGATGAATTGCTGCGAGGCAATCACCGCCGTGCTCCCGGATGCGTTCCGGAAAACGGGCCGTGTAGGGCTCAAACTTCAGATCCGGCCGCTCCAGATCCACGATCTGGGACAAGTTGTTCAGCGCCAACAGCCCTTTGGCGAGGAAGATCTCCTCCCCGTCCACATCCAAGGCATCAGCCACGAACTCCTGTAAGGCGGGCGGTGTCGTCTCCTGAATTTCCAGACGGATCACCGATCCGCGCCGGCGGCGTTTCAGGGCGCTTTCAAACAAGCGCACCAGATCTTCTGCTTCTTCCTCGATTTCCAGGTCACTGTCACGGATGACCCTGAACGCGCCTTTGCCACGGATTTCGTAACCCGGAAACAAACGGTCGATGAACAGCGAGACGACCTTCTCGATCGCAATGAACCGCTCGGCCCCATCACTGGTCTTGGGCATTTGAACAAACCGGGCGACCTGACTTGGAATACGCAGCAGGGCAATCATGCTGCGCCCGCCGCTGGTCGGCGCCAGCTCAAAGACGATTGAAAACCCGAGGTTCGGAATAAAGGGGAACGGGTGAGCAGGATCGATGGCAAGCGGTGTCAACACCGGGAAAATGTAGGACAGAAAATGGTCTTCCAGCCATTCTTTTTCGTTGGCATCCAAGAGGTCGCCATGAAGGATCTCGATACCTCTTTCAGCGATCTCACCACGCAACTCACCCCAGATCTGCTGTTGGGTTGCCTGCAACTGATGAACCGCTTCGCTAATCTTCTCCAGCTGCTCTGTCGGCGTCAGCCCGTCATCGGAAAGATGGGTCACTTCGGCCCGTTGCTGGCCCCGCAGACCGGCAACGCGCACCATGAAAAACTCATCCAGGTTGTTAGCTGAAATCGACAGGAACCGCACCCGCTCCAAAAGCGGATGGTTGCGGTTCATGGCTTCTTCCAAAACCCGGAGGTTAAACTGCAACCAGGACAATTCGCGGTTCATAAACCGGGCTGTCGATGTCGGTAGATGCTCAGCCGTATCCCGCGCCGCCTTGATGTCCGGGTGGTTGGGCACCTTTTGCACTGAGGATGCAGTGTCAGGTGCGTCAACAGTCTCGGTCATACGGGTTCCTCCGGTCCGAAGCATTAGCGCAACTCGGCATGTTGCCGGGTCGCTTCTGGTCATAACATCTGAAAGCTCAATGGCCTAGTGTGGTGAATTTGAAATTCGCCACGTCACAGCAACGCGCTCCGTAGCGACCTT
Source organism: Roseibium sp. MMSF_3247 (assembly GCF_030733765.1). Lineage (NCBI taxonomy): Bacteria > Pseudomonadati > Pseudomonadota > Alphaproteobacteria > Hyphomicrobiales > Stappiaceae > Roseibium > Roseibium sp. MMSF_3247. Next base: position 607,319 of record NZ_JASHII010000002.1, on the reverse strand, counting down.
CAAATTCGAAAACCACACTAGAAACATAAACTTGTTAGTCACCCTTTTGAATCAGAAGTTCGTTCCGAGCAGGCTTCACAATGAGACGAACTTAAGATTCGGGTAACCAAGCCGAGTGGCCTTTAATCGGAGCCTGTGACAGTTTCAAGAACCCGGCCCGCGAGCGGCTTGGTGATCTTCACCCTGCCGGCAAGGGCTTCCTTGTCGATGGCGTCCACGGCCCTGAGAGCAACCTCCAGCGACCGTTCCATGCGCACGACCAGATAATCCACAACACCGATATCAACGGCGATCTGCCGGTCCGCAAAGAGCTTGACCAGAACCCGCCGCAGCAGATCGTCATCCGGCTCAAGCACTTCGACCGGTGTTGCCGCGCGCAACCGTGACATCAGATCCGGCAAGGATATCTTCCAGGACGCCGGCCATGTGCGGCTGGTGATCAAAACCGTCTTGCCCGCCTGACGCGCCGCGTTTAGCAAATGAAACAGGGCCGTGTTATTGACGCCGCGATGCGCATCTTCAACGACACAGGCGGGTGCTGAGACAAGCGCGGAGACGCCAGCCTCGGTCAAATCCCGCGCCTGGATAATTTCCGCACCGGTTTCATCACGGAAAGCCTCGACCAGGTGCGTTTTACCCGAACCGACAGGACCTGCGAGGATGATGACGGGCGACGGCCAATCCGGCCAGCGCTCCAGGAGCTCAAACGCCGCCTGGTTGGATTTGCCCACAAGGTAGTCTTCGCGGCCGAGGGCAGCATCATGCGGCAAATCCAGGGGCAACTGGCGCGGTGTTTCCGCCATCTTAACTCGTCTACTCGTTGGCTCCCTCTTGGGAGGCGGTGTCCTCAGGCCCGATTTTACTCAATCGGCGGCTCCCGGTGTAAACCGGGCTCGCTAGGTACTGCTTCAGCGCAAATCGTGCAAGCACGCCAATCATGGCCGCTGCCGGAACTGCAATCAACATCCCCACGAATCCAAAGAGATATCCAAAGGCAAACAGCGCGAACATGAGCGTCACCGGATGAAGGCCTGTGCTGTTTCCAACCAGTTTCGGCTGGAGGATATTTCCTTCAAGAAACTGACCGACGGCAAAAATTGCACCGATAACAAGGATCATCGGCCATTCCGGCCAGAATTGCACGACCCCGACACCCATGGAGACAATGAAACCCAGTCCCGCACCGACAAACGGGATGAAGCTGACGAGGCCTGCGCCCATTCCGATCAAAAGACCGAAATTCAGCCCGGCAACGGCGAGCGCGATGGCATAAAACGCGCCAAGCAAAAGACAGACAGACAGTTGACCTCGAACGAACCCGGCAACAGCGCCATCCATCTCGCGGGCAAGACCGCGAATTTCCTCAAGATGATCGCGCGGCAGCCAGCCGTCGATCTTTGCGATCATGTGATCCCAGTCGAGCAGCAGGTAAAACGCTACGACAGGCGTGATAACGAACAGAGACAAGATCGATAACAGCGCCTGACCGCCGCTCCAGACCGATTGTGCGAGTTTGCCGACAAACGCCGCGCCCTGCCCCACCATTTCGGCCATGCTTGCTTGCAGATCTGCAAGATTTATCCCGGCAGCTTCGGCAAGACGCTGACCCATTTGCTCGTTCACCAGCCCCTGAAGCTGGCGCACCAGCTCCGGGAACCGTTCAAGAAACGATGCAAGCTGGTTTCCGAGAACCGGCAGCAGCAAGATAAAAAACAGAATGAGCAGGAAGACGAACGCCAGCAGAATCGTAAATGTCGCCCAAAGACGCCCCATGCCCAGTTTTTCCAGCCGGTCACACACGGGATCGAGCAGGTAAGCAACGGCAGCGCCGGCTACAAACGGCAGCAAGACCCCTGAAAACACATAGAGAAACGCGCAGAAAGCGAACAGGGAAATCAGCCAGAACTGGATCTGACGGCGCAGTGTCATGTGTCGGTTTCCTTGTTCCGAATACGGTCTGCCGACTGCACGATATGCATCCCTGTGCCCGGCACTCTCTCGTTGTGTGCAGTTAGGATGCCTGGGGTAGAGAGGTCAAGAGCCCGCCATTTGCCGGTGACTTCACCCGCCCGGCTCTTGTTTTCTGAAGCCCCAGGCTGTAAGCGCAGCAGGCAAAGCCAACCGCAGCCAGCTTTGGAGCGCCTCATGAGCCAATCGTCTTCTTCCGGTTCCAACGGTTTGACCTATGCCGATGCCGGGGTCGACATCGACGCTGGCAATGCTCTGGTCGATCGGATCAAGCCGCTGGTCAAGGCAACTTCCCGCCCCGGTGCAGACAGTGATATTGGCGGTTTTGGCGGTCTCTTCGATCTCAAGGGCGCCGGGTTTGCCGATCCGGTTCTGGTGGCCGCCAATGACGGCGTTGGAACCAAGCTGAAGATCGCGATTGAAACGGGCCAGCACCGCACCGTAGGGATCGATCTGGTTGCCATGTGCGTCAATGATCTGATCGTTCAGGGCGCTGAGCCTCTGTTTTTCCTCGACTATTTTGCAACCGGCGCGCTGGATGTCGACACGGCCACCGATGTGGTCGCCGGTATTGCTGATGGCTGCAAGATGGCGGGTGCTGCCCTGATTGGCGGTGAAACCGCCGAAATGCCGGGCATGTATGCTGCAGGCGACTATGACCTTGCGGGCTTTTCCGTCGGCGCCGTGGAGCGCGGCGAGATTCTGCCGCGCCAGGATGTTGCTGAGGGCGATGTGCTCCTCGGCCTCGCGTCGTCCGGTGTCCATTCCAACGGTTATTCGATGGTGCGCAAGATCGTGGAGCTGTCCGGCCTTGAGTGGTCTGCACCAGCACCGTTCGCAGATGGCCAGACCCTTGGCGAAGCGCTGATGGTCCCGACCAAGATCTACGTCAAACCGCTCCTCGCGGCCTTGAAGGAAACCAACGGCATCAAGGCGCTCGCGCACATCACCGGCGGCGGCCTGCCGGAGAACCTGCCGCGTGTCCTGCCAAAAGGGTCTTCTGCGCGCATTGACCTTGCCAAGATATCCGTTCCGCCGGTTTTCTCCTGGCTCGCCGAAAAGGGCGGAGTTGCAGAAGCTGAAATGCTACGCACCTTCAACTGCGGCATCGGCATGGTTGTTGTGGTCGCAAGCGATGAAGCCGCAGCGGTCTCGGCCGCGCTGGAAACAGCCGGTGAAACCGTTGTCGAAATCGGCCGGATTGAAACAGCTGGAAGCAGCCCTGTCCTGTTTGACGGCGCACTCAAGCTTTAATCCGCCAACATTGATCCGAAAGCCATAATCCGAAACCGGGGGCCTGCCATCATGAGCCGCAAAAAGACCGCCATCCTGATATCCGGCCGCGGCTCAAACATGGGCGCCTTGATTTCCGCGGCCATGGATCCGGCTTTTCCGGCAGAGATCTCGCTGGTCATTTCCAACCGTCCAGACGCCAAGGGGCTTGAGCGGGCCCAAGAGTTCGGGATTGCCACAGCGGTTGTCGATCACACGGAATTCGGCGGCGACAGGCAAGCCTTTGAGCGCTCCGTCGATGACGTCCTCAAAGTCGCCAGGATCGATCTTGTCGCTCTGGCCGGCTTCATGCGGATCCTCTCGCCTTACCTCGTCAACGCCTGGGCGGGCCGGATGATCAACATCCACCCGGCCTTGCTTCCCTCCTTCAAGGGCCTGGCGACCCACGAGCGGGCGCTTGAAGAAGGCGTCAAACTGCACGGCGCCACCGTGCATTTTGTCTCTGCTGAAATGGATGACGGACCGATCATCACACAAGGCGCTGTGCCGGTTCTCGATCAGGATACGCCTGACAGCCTCGCGGCTCGGGTATTGGACGTGGAACACAAGATCTATCCGAAAGCCCTGCAACTGGTGGCGTCCGGAAAAGCCAAGATCAAGGGCGGCACCAAAGTCGCCACCGGCGATGTGGACGAGACCGTTGTACCGCTGATCTGGCCTTAACCCCTCACCGCACTCCGATTTGCTCCATCGAAATCTTGCGTCCGAAAACCTGTTCGGCGTTCTTGTAGGCGAGTTTTTCGGCGATCTCGCGCGGGAACTGGGAGAGCCACAGGCGGTTCATGTCCATGATCGCCGAATAGTTCTCCCACTGGCTGTTCACCCAGGTGTCGCTGCCGATCATCAGCCGGTCCTGGAAATCGAGAATGATCTCCACCCACTCGGGGCTGAGCTTGTCGCCCGGTCCGGCAATCTCCCATTCCCGCAAGGAAGTGTCCGCAAGAAGATCCGGAAACTCCTCCATCAGCGCGTAGACCTCTGACGCCGGCGTAGAGAGGCCAGCATGCGCCCAGATGATCTTCACATCCGGGTCCAGCCCATAGAGCCAGCGGATCGGTTCCGCGCCGGAGTGAACGTGCAAGTAGATGTCCCGGTCCTTCGCCATCTTGATGATCTTGCGGAAGAGCGGCTCATCAGATGTGTCCAGACGGTGAATGTGGAATTCACCAATACCCTCGTGCGGATAAGTCTCAAGACGCGCCTCCAGATAGGCGTCCATCCCCTCCGTCTTGGTCCAATTTGAGGACCCGGCCGCGCCGTGGTAGGGTCGAAGCTCCGGGACGATGCGATTGGGGGCATATTCCCAAAGCATGATCGTGCCTTCATCCGGGGTGGACGACACCAAAGCCATGCCGACCCCGTTTTCGTCCATGAGTTCGATGATGGTTTCGACCGGAAACCTTTGCCATGCCGGTTCCTTGTAATGGACATGCGCATCGAACAGCGGAACATCCTTGATCGCTTTACCGATTGGCGGCCCATCGGGTCCGTCCGCATGTGCCGTTGAGAATGCGCCGAACACCAGGATGGCAGTGGCAATCGATTTGAACTCCAAACGTCTTCTCCCGGCGTTATCAATCTGGCCTTTCAGTATAGAGGCCTGATGAAATGCCGAAAGGCGCACCGCGTTCGAAAAACATCACTCTCGGATTCACCGAACTGCTGCGGGATGACAAATTTGATTGACTGCACTATACAGTCAATATGCAGTCAATTTGGAAAGTGATCGACAATGACCGACTGGTGCCCTGACCTCAGCCGCAGCGCAGCGCCCCGCTACCTAGCGCTTGCAGACAGCATTGAGGAGGACATTGCATCGGGCGTCTTGAAAACCGGAGACCGGCTGCCTGCACAGCGTCGTCTTGCCGTTCAGCTCGGGCTCGACTTCACCACGGTTGCCCGGGGCTATAATGAAGCGCGCCGCAGAGGCGTCATCTCCTCGCTCGTCGGCAGCGGCACATTTGTCTCAGGTGACAAAAACACGGTCCCGATCGGTGCGCTTTCGCAAAACCCCATGCGAATGGCTGCTCCTGATTTTTCCATGAACCTGCCGCCTGAGCCGAATGCCCCCGAGCTTCAGGCGAAGATGCAGAAGAGCCTTTGCGTGCTCTCTGCCGATCTTCCTGGGCTGATGCGCTATCAGATCTTTGAGAGCTCAGAGCAAGACGTAGAAGCGGCCAGCCTCTGGCTGCGTCAGACTGGACTGGCGCCAGACACTGACTGCATTTTGATTGCCCCCGGAGCCCAGGCAGCACTTGCCGTGATCCTGACGACATTGACAAATCCAGGCGATCATATCGCGTGCGAGACTATCACCTATCCAGGTATAAGATCTCTTGCGGCCCAAATGGGTCTGCATCTGGCCGGGCTGGACATGGATGACGACGGAATTGTGCCGGATGCATTGGAAAAGACATGCAAAACAGGCTACCTGAAAGCGCTTTACCTCAATCCAACGATCCAAAATCCGACCACATACACAATGCCGGAGGAGCGGCGCCGCGCAATCGCAATTATCGCGGCCCGGTATGGTGTGCCGATCCTGGAAGATGATCCTTACAGCCCCTTGCTGCCCTCCGCTGCACCACCGCTGGCGGCACTCGCCCCCCGGAACACATGGTACATCGGCTCCTTGTCGAAGACCCTCGGCGCGGGGCTTCGTCTTGCCTACGTGCAAGCGCCGACAAAGAAGGCCGGTTGGCAAGTCTCCCGCGCGCTGCGCACAAGCCAGGTGATGCCCGCCCCGCTCACCGTTGCGCTTGCAACGCAATGGATCCTGGATGGAACAGCGGAAGAAATCTGCGCGGCCGTCACCAGAGAATGCGCGGAGCGGCAAAAGCTTGCCGCGCACTATTTTCAGGACCTAGCGCATCGCACAGACCCAAACGGTTTTCATCTGTGGCTCTCACTTACCAACGGCTGGACCCGCTCAAGTTTTGCAAGCCAGCTGCGCGGTCTCGAGATCGGCGTGACGGAAAGTGATGCGTTCACAGTTACCGGCTCGTCGCCGGAGGCTGTACGCCTGTGTCTGGGCGGCCCTGTTCCGCGCACCAATCTGAACACGGCACTGGAGACGATCGCCAGCCTCCTGGACAGCTCCCCGGAACAGGCGTCCGCCTATTTCTGACTGGCCGAGTTCGCGGCAGAACCAAAATGCCGCACCGGCCCTGCTTGCGAAACAGGTTCATTTTTGAGATATTGACTGCAGACAAAATGACGTCAATTTTAAAATTGACTGCATATAGCGGACAGGAGAAGTCCTGACCGGAAAGGCTTCAAACATGAGCACACAGCATCACTGGCCCAAGCTGCCCCCGCTTCAAACCGGCATTCGTGGCCGCTGCCCCCGCTGCGGTGAAGGCAAGATTTTTGACGGCTTCCTTACCATGGCCAAGGGCTGCAAGGTGTGCGGTCTCGATTACAGCTTTGCCGACCCGGCCGATGGTCCGGCCTTTTTCGTGATCTGCTTTGGCTGTATCCCCGCGGTGGCTTTCGGCATTTGGCTGGAAATCGCGTTTACCGCGCCCTACTGGGTCCACCTCGTCACAACCTTGCCGCTGATCCTTTTGACCTGCATTCCGATGCTGCGCCCACTGAAAGGCTGGCTGATCGCCAGCCAGTATTTCTACAAGGCCCAGGAAGGCCGCCTGGTAACGGCCGACGACATCGAAACAGACACCAACTCGACGAGCAAAGCCGCGAGCTAAACAGGTATGCAGCGGCGCTGAGCCTCCCTCTTTCAAAGGCGGCCATGCTGCCGATGTAACAGCGTTTCCTTCGAATACATCACGATCGGGAATGCCGGTTCGATACCTTCCCACAGGCATTGAACCTGCTGCACCGCCCATCCGGCCCCGCCCCACCCCTCAATCCCGAGGGAGGGGGCCGGACGGGATTTCAGACTTTGTGGACCCTAATGCCCACCACCGGCCAGTCCGACACCGGTGACCAAAGCAATCCAAACTTTAATCCGCAGCCCCCAAGCCTTGATGATCCCGAGCCCGCTCAACACATGGCCGGCCAGGCCATGACCAAAATTGCGATCATAGGTCTGCACAATACATCCACTGCCGTTGACCAGAAGCTGCTCGTGTTCCGGGTGAACCATCTCAAGGAGCACCGTGACTTCGCCCCGGACCGAAAACTGGGAAGGTTCCAGCAAACGGCCGGTTGCTGTTATCTGACCCGCCGCGATCTCCGGCTGGATCCCGGCAATTCGCGCAGGAAGAACGGAATCGACCATTGCAACATTGAAGTTTGTGTCACATGCAACCTCTGCAGGCATGCCAACATAAAGGACCGATCGAGCCACCTGAGAGAAGCCGGCAAGGACACGCCTTGGGTGTTCCGGATCCCGGTCCGGTATGATGATCATGGCCGGGTTGGTCGCGATCTGTGACGCGCGGGCTCCCACATGCAGGGTCAATTGATCGATCATTCCGTCCACCTGAGAGCGGACAACGGTTTTCTCGAGTTCGACTTGCGCCTGCTTTAACGCCGCCTCGGCACTCGCCCGCTGAGCCGGGATAACTTCTTCAAGCTGAAGGTTGGCCTCGTCGAGCATCGCCTGCGCCTGGGAAACCTTGGCCTGAGCCGCATCCCTGTCGGCAACAGCCGCTTCATAACGGGTCGCCGTATAAGCAGCAGACTGGCGGACTCGCAACTCTTCCTGATCTTCAAAAACCTCGATGGCCTGCTGCAACACCGCCTCTTCCCGATCCAGAGAAGCCTGTGCGGACCGGACCTGCGCTTGGGCAAGAGCAAAAGCCTTGTCGATTTCGGCCAACTTCAGTTCGGCAGTCCGAACCGCAGCCTGTTCCGTTTCGTCGCTCACGGTAAAGAGGACCTGTCCCGGCTCCACCCTGGTTCCGTTGTCGACGGCAATCTGTGTTACGGTACCGCCATTCTCGCTGACAACGGGTACCGTGCGGAACGGTACAAACCCCGTGTAGGACTTTGGATAATAATAAAAGACGGTGAAGAACACTGCGAACGCCAATGCCAGCCAGGCAAAGAGCGCAATGTGAACATTGTAGAGTGTGATCGGAATGCCGCGCCAGCGCAAATAAAGGATCCGCAGGACGAACGGGATTGAGGTAACGGTCAACTCAATCATTGCCGGTTCCTCCTTTGGATTTATCTGAAGGTGTTACAGGTGTTGGGGGCGGCGTATCTGACTGTTCAGATTCAAGATCATCAGCCTCTGCTGTCACCGTTTGGCCGGAGGCTTGTTTGGGTGCGGTTCGGACCCGTTTTCCGTCCCGGTCGTGCTCACCAAGATGCTCATGCTGCAGCTCTTCGAGCATGATTCCCTCAAGCTCCCCCTTCAGCGTGTGTTCTTTCATCGGCTCAAACCAGAGCATCAGATCCCGTGCGAGAGCCGTCGCAATCAAGGAAAGCGGCAGGAGAATACTGAAATGGCTCAAAGGCGGGAAAATCTCGTACGCAAACGCAATCATCAAGAGGGTCGGAATTGTGGTCTGAAGGGGTGTTCCTTCATTGTGCTTCTCCGCGAACCGATCGAACCGCGCGTACATATGGAAGACAGCAAACAACAAAAGAAACAAGAGCACGAGCGCAGAAAACGCTGTTGTGTCCGTCTCACCGGGGCTTGACCACCATGGAACTGTCTGCCCCGCGACATCTGACGATGATGCCCTGGCCGGAATTGAAAGAAGTGCAATAAAAAGCAGTAAAAATGCCCTGCAAATGAGTTGGCTTGGTTTCATATATTGCCACTCCAATCAGATAAAAACGTTCAGTATGAAATCGGTGAGCCGCGCGCCCCTAGGCCTTTCTAGACAAAAACTCTAACAGTTTGAAAATCAAGGTCATCCTTGATCACTTTTGAAGTTCAACGACCCGCTCATCGGCCCACATGTGCGCGCAGAAACCCATCCGGTCTCCATTGACCTCAAAAAAGGTCTTATCAGGCGATCGAGGTGGGCCGCCGTAACACTGATTGTTTGACGAAAGCCTTTGGAGACTCTCCCTAGACCGCCCGCACCCACACCGCTGTGTCGTGATAGGCTGCGCCGCCGTAAGGGGCGACCGGGTCGGCACCGGTAAGCGTGTTGATGCCGCGGCCATCTTCAAATGCCTCGTTCGGCCAGATGCCTTCCGAAATCACCGTACCCGGGGCAACGGTTTCGACATACCGCGCGTGCAGCGTGACCGCGCCGCGCGCATTGCCCATCTTCACCTTTGCACCATCAGCTATTCCGAACCTTTCGGCATCCTGAGGCCGCAGCCAGACTTCCGGCCGCCCCTCCTTCTTGCGCGAGCCATCGGTCTCGTTGAAGCTGGAATTCAGGAACGAGCGCGCCGGCGCCGTCACCAGTCGCAGCGGACATTCTTCGTTTGCGGCTTCAATTGCATCCCACTGATCCGGAAATTCGGGCATCTGCTGCCACGGACCGAAGGGATCGCCAGCGGGCTTGTTGGGGGCAGCGGAGCGGCCCCATTCCGGTTTAAAATGAAATTTCTGATCCGCATGACCGAAGCCGTTCAGGTAATGCGCCTCGGCAAAATCGGGCTGCAGATCGATCCACTTGTTTGCTTCCAGATTTTCCAAGGTGCCATAGCCGGAGTTTTCCAGCATCCAGGCGATGTGTTCGCGCGCGCTTTTCTCAAAACCTGCATGAGGTTTTGAATCAACGCGTGTTGCGATCTCGTTCAAAACAAACAGGTTTTCCTTCGGCCCTTCAGGCGGCTCGACCACTTTTGGACCAAGCAGTAGATACTGATGGCCGCCGCCCTTGTAGATATCGTCGTGCTCGAGGAATTGCGTTGCCGGCAGGACGATATCCGCCATTTCGGCGGTTTCCGTCATAAACTGCTCGTGGACGACGGTGAAGAGATCCTCACGCGCAAAGCCCTTGCGCACAAGCTCCTGTTCCGGGGCGACCGACATCGGGTTGGTGTTCTGGATCAGCATAGCCTTGACCGGAGGCCCGCCCAACAACGCGTCCTGATCGCCCGTCAGAATACGCCCGATGAGGCTTTGATCCAGCGTCCGGACAGATGGATCGATCAGACTGTTCGCCTCGATCATCTCCTTGTTCAGTTGGTAGATCGCCCCGTTGTTGTGAAACGCACCGCCGCCCTCAACTTGCCAGGCGCCGGTGACCGCTGCGATGGAGGCGGCCGCGTGCATGGCCACCGCGCCGTTGCGTGCGCGGGTGAACCCGTAGCCGAGACGGAAGAATGTCTTCTTGACCTCACCGATCATCCGGGCAACCTCTTCGATCCGGGCCACCTCAAGACCGGTGATCGCGGCTGCCCATTCTGGTGTCCGCGTTTGAAGATGTGATTCCAGTTCCTTCGGGAAGTCCGTGTATTTGCTCAGATAATCCCAATCGGCAAAACCATCCCGGAAGAGTACATGCATGATTGCACAGGCAAGTGCGGCGTCGGTCCCCGGCTTCAAGATCAGGCCGACGTCCGCTTGTTTCATGGTCTCGGTCTTGTAGACGTCGATGACAACGATCTTGGCCCCGCGCGCCTTTCGAGCCGCAATCGCGTGGGTCATGACGTTGACCTGCGTTGCAACCGCGTTGGTGCCCCAGATCACGATTTGGTCTGAGACGGCCATTTCGCGCGGGTCAGGCCCGGCCAGTTTGCCGGTGCCTGCGACATATCCAGTCCAGGCCATGTTGGTGCAGAAGCTGTCGAACTGGCGGGAGTAGCCCTTGGCGTGGCGCAGGCGGTGAATGCTGTCGCGCTGCACCAGCCCCATGGTCCCGGCGTAGTGATACGGCCAGACGCTCTCGGCACCGAATTCGGCTTCTGCCTCCAGGAACTTTTGGGCAATCAGGTCCAGCGCGATGTCCCAGGAGATTTCCTCAAACCGCCCTTCCCCCTTCTTGCCGACCCGCCGCAAGGGCTTCAGCAAGCGCTCCGGGTGATAAAGCCGCTCGGCGTAGCGGGCGACCTTTGCGCAGATAACACCCGCGGTGTACGCGTTGTCCTTGGCACCGTTCAGCCGCTTCACATCGCCATTGGGATAGAAATGAACATCCAGCGCGCAGGTGGACGGACAGTCATGAGGACAGGCGGAAAAGGCAGATTTTGGCGGCTGCTGCGTCATGGATCATTCCGGTCTTTGAACACGAGCGATCCTTATCCCTTTTCGCGCGCACAACCGTCAAGCACAGCTTTGTTCGGGTGACATTTGCGAGAGAACAGTCCCGCATGTGTTAGCGCAACTTGATGCGTGCATCGCGGTCGTGCCATTTGGTCTGAAATTCCTCGGCACTGACCACACCATCCTTGTTTTCGTCCATCAGGTCGACCCAGGTGCCCGAATTCGACATGAATTCACCGGCTGACACTTTGCCGTCGCCGTCGACGTCGTTCAGGTCGAGCCCCATCAACATGGACGTGTCCTCGGACCCGGAAGCTGCCCCGGTTTCCGCGCTGACGGTAAACTCGTCGCTGTCCAGAAATCCATCCTTGTTGGTGTCAAGCTTTGCAAACAGAGCTTGCCTGCGCTTTTCGGCTTCTTCGAGGGAGACAGCGCCGTCGTTGTTTATGTCCCATCGTTCAAGAAAACTGGCCCCGGCATCATCAGCCGCCTGAACATGCGTTGCGCCCAACACGCCCGCAAAGAGTGCCGGTAAAAAAATTGATTTCATAAAAGCCCCCAGTTTCAATCCGTGGGCAGAGCACACTGTTCAAAAATGACAAGGGTGCGCATGCCCACGCACCCTTGTCTCCTTATTCAGCTGCCACTGCAAGGGCCGCGGCCACCTTGCCGGCGCTGACCATGGCGCGGCCCAGCCCCCGGGGGTGGCGGGCGGTGACCGCCCTGAAGGAACCGGGGCCGGTGGCCACCCTGTGCTTGGATTAGTGTCAGAGCCACTCCGCTGTTGTCCGCCATTGCCGTGAAATCGATTGTTGGCACATTGCTTTCGGGATCAGCTGCAAGCTCTGCAAACTGGCTTTCGGCATCATCAACTCCCCCATCCGCGCGGCGTTTCAAGCGCTTGAAACTGCTGTCCGCGGCCCCCATCCAGCAGCGGGGAATGTAAGGAAAACTGTCTGTCAGGACGTAGTGATAGGTGCCGTTCGGATATTCCGGGGTAACGGCGAAACGGCCGTTGCACTGGTCCAGATCCCCCGCCCCTGGCACATAGGTCCAGTCTTGGGTGAATTTGCCATTGTAACGCCCGCCCGGCCCGTTTGGACGGGTTCCGCTCTTAACCCGATAACTGCTTTTCAGCTTCTTCACCGCCGATTTCTGCTCAGAGTTCGAATAGCCATACGGCCCGTAGATCGGAAATCCATCCGCTGCCCATCCGATCAGCGCGGGAACGGAATTACCGCCTTCAGCGGCCAGAACCCCGGTCGGAATGCCGTGGTAGTGGTACGTCCCGTCCGGCTGCACATGGGCATTGTACTTGTCGAGCCCCAGCTTGCAGGCCCCGCCCAGCGCCTCATAATTCCAGCCAGAACGGCGATCATTCTGCCAGTATTCCGCCGTACCGGGATCCATGACAACGCCATTGATCGCAATGCCGAACACAGCCCCTTGGGCGTTTGACGCACGGCCGGTCTTGCGCGGAGTGAGCGGAACCTTGAGATTGTAATTTTTCTTGGAAATTGAATGAGGATTGTTGCGGTTCGGGAAGGTGCCCGGTTTTTTGATCGGATAACCATCGGCGCGGATCCGCCGTGTGTTGCCATCCACCGTGATGTTCGCTGAGGCTTCGGCTTCCGGAACTAGAAGCTCCAAAACATCCTCTCCGAAGTGGTGATGTTCAAGCGCTTCTTCACCTGTCAAAGGCGCCGAACTGTCGTGCGCCGCGGCTGGTGAGGCAGCGAGTGCACACATGAGAAATGCCGTTTTGCGCATTTCCAAGTCTCCCGTGTCGTGGGGTCTGTAGACATTTGGGATTTGGCCTTGGTTTGGCTCAAGGGGCGCCAGTTCAAGAAGAAAAGGCGCGGGAAGGATACCCCTTTCAAGCCTTTGCGACGCCGAAATGAGCCCTTTGAGCCAAATCCGCTCCGGACGCGGTGAATTTCGGCCTCGCGGGCGTCGAAAAGTCCTTGTGGTGTGCGGGCACCACCGCAGGCTTTCCTTCTACTCGAGGGCCGGAATTCAACACGCGCCAAGACCGAAACCCAAATGTCTACAGACCCAAAGCCCAAGACACACTCAATATGGCTGCATCGTCAAGCAGATGCTGTCCCAAACCGGTATGGAAGTGTAACGGAATGTAACGGTGGCACTTTTTACGCCTCCGCCGTCCCGGCCTTACGCCGGGACCTGTCACCGGCATTCAAGTATGGCCCCGGATCAAGCCCGGGGCAGCGCGAAGGAGTGGCAAAAGGTTTCCCAAACACAAAAAGGGCCGGCCACTATTCGCGGCCAGCCCTTTCATATTCAATCAGCTAAAAAGAAATTAGCCGACCAGCTCGGTGCCGGAGAACCAGAAGGCGATTTCTTCTGCTGCTGTTTCCGGAGCATCGGAGCCGTGAACAGAGTTTTCGCCGATGGACAGAGCGAATTCCTTGCGGATGGTGCCTTCGTCAGCATCTGCCGGGTTGGTTGCGCCCATGACTTCACGGTTCTTCGCGATGGCGTTTTCACCTTCCAGAACCTGAACAACGGTCGGGCCGGAAGACATGAATTCAGTCAGTTCGCCGAAGAACGGACGCTCTTTGTGAACGGCGTAGAAAGCTTCTGCTTCACGGATGGACATCCAAACGCGCTTGGAGGCAACAACGCGCAGGCCTGCGTCTTCGAACTTCTTGATGATGGCACCGGTCAGGTTGCGCTTGGTTGCGTCCGGCTTGATCATGGAAAACGTGCGTTCAATCGCCATAGTCTCGTCTTTCTCGATTTTGAGGAAAGGACCGGCAACACCGCCGTATCCTGCATCTTTTTGAAATTTCGCGGCCTTAATAACGGGGCCTTGCCCCGCCCGCAAGGGGGGCATGACATGACATTTTCATGTCGATGATTGTCTGCTTGTGTCTTTAGCCTGCTGGTCATCCCCCGAGTTGCCGCCTAATCTGACAAAAGACACAGTTCCAACAGCCTCACAAAAGGTTCGCTGAATGCGCCTGTTCCTGACCCGTATCCGTCCTTTGCTTGGCACCTACCTGACCGTGACAGGACTGATTTTGCTCGGCGGGTTTGGAGCTCTGGCCTCTGCCAGCGAGGCCAGAGCAAACAGCTTTGCCACCCAGGACACCCGGCTGGCAGGACTGCCTTCAGAAGATCTGCAAGACCTCTTGGTGTTTGTCGGCGGCAATGCGCTCTTTGCAGCCTATCACGAAGCCGGGCATATGCTGGTCTCTGAACTCAACATCCCGGTCCTTGGCCAGGAAGAAGACGCCGTCGACAATCTCGCGACCTTGTCCATGCTGGCTGCTGACGATGACGAGACGGATCTTCTGCTGATCAATGCGATGATCGGCTGGTTTCTGGTCGCCTCGCTCGGCAGCGACGATCTTGTCTTTTACGGCGAACATGATCTCGATGAACAACGCGGCTACCGGATCTTGTGCCTGATGGTCGGCGCGGATGAAGACGCATTCCTGGATCTTGCCCGTGATCTTGATCTCCCGGAGGAGCGCATCGAGACCTGCGCCTTCGATTATGAGCAAACGGCCGCCTCCTGGGAGGCCGTCACCGATCCCTATCTCCGCGATGGCGATACACCGGCCGGCCGGATCACAATTGTGCACGACCCGGCCCCCAAGGGTCTGGAAAGCGTGGCCTTGTTCCTTCGGGAAGCGGAAATTCTGGAACAGGTCGCCGATGAACTCGACACATTTTATGATTTGCCAGAACGTGTCACCTTCCGTGCGGCGAGCTGCGGGGTCGAAAATGCCTTTTGGGACCCGAACACGCGGGAAGTGATCTTGTGCCATGAGTTTCTCGGCGGGCTGGCCGAGCTCTATCTCACGGATCTGAAGTACGACAATTAGGAAGCAATTCGCTCTCAGCCACCGCCGGTCTTGCAGCTTTGCCACAGGTTGCAGCCTGCAGACCCGCATCATCCGCTTTCCGCTTGCATCCGCAGCGCTGCTCGGCCATTGATCCGGCCCATGTTGCAAATATCGGATCTCACCTACCGGATCGGGGACCGTCTCCTGATCGACAAAGCCAGCGTAACCCTGCCCGCCAAGGCCAAGACCGGCCTTGTCGGCCGGAACGGGGCCGGCAAATCGACGCTTTTCAAGATCATCACCGGGGACCTTTCGTCGGAAACCGGTTCTGTCCAGATCCCGAAACGCGCCCGCATCGGCCAGGTGGCCCAAGAGGCGCCAGGCACGGAACACACCTTGATGGAAGTGGTGCTCGCCGCCGATACGGAACGCACCAAACTGTTAGCCGAGGCAGAGACTGAGACCGATCCGGAGAAGATCGCAGAAATCCATACCCGGCTTGCCGACATCGGTGCGCATACGGCCGAAGCACGGGCCGGCGCCATTTTGTCCGGTCTCGGCTTTGACGCCGCCGCCCAGCAACGGCCCTGCTCGGCCTTTTCCGGCGGCTGGCGCATGCGGGTGGCGCTCGCTGCGGTTCTGTTCTCCGAGCCGGATCTGTTGCTGCTTGACGAGCCGACCAACTATCTGGATCTGGAGGGAACGCTTTGGCTGGAAAACTATGTCGCGCGCTATCCGCACCAGGTGCTGCTGATCTCCCACGACCGGGATCTTCTGAACAAGGCCGTGGACAGCATCGTGCATCTCGACCGGGGCAAGATGACCTATTACTCCGGCGGCTATGACAGCTTTGACCGGCAACGGCGTGAAGCGATGATCCTTCAAGAAAAAGCCAAGGAGAAACAGGACGCCCAGCGCAAGCACATGCAGGCGTTTGTTGACCGCTTTCGTTACAAGGCCTCCAAAGCCCGCCAGGCACAGGCCCGGCTGAAAATGCTGGAAAGGATGGAGCCGATCGCGGCCCTGACGGAAGAAAGCTCCAAGCCGATCCATTTCCCGGATCCGGAGGGCCGTCTCGCCCCGCCGATCATCAAGCTGGAAGGTGTCTCAACCGGATATGGCGACACCAAGATCCTGTCCCGTCTGACGCTGAACATCGATACAGATGACCGGATCGCTCTGCTTGGAGCCAACGGCAACGGCAAGTCGACCTTCGCCAAGCTGATTTCCAACCGGCTCGTCGCCATGGACGGGGAAATCACAAAGGCAACCAAGCTGAAGATTGCGTTTTTCGCCCAGCATCAGCTCGATGAACTGCGCCCGGAAGAAAGCGCTGTGGCCCATGTGCGCGCCCTGATGCCGGACGCGCCGGAAGCCAAGGTCCGCGCCCGCGTTGCCCGCTTTGGTCTGCCGACCGACAGGCAGGAAACACCGGCAAAGGACCTATCGGGGGGGGAAAAGGCCCGGCTGTTGCTTGGACTTGCGACTTTCGACGGTCCGCATCTCCTCATTCTCGATGAGCCGACCAACCACCTCGACATCGACAGCCGCGAAGCGCTGGTCATGGCCTTGAACGGGTATCAGGGCGCGGTCGTTCTCATCAGCCACGACCGGCATCTGGTCGAAGCGTGCGCCGATCGGTTGTGGTTGGTGGCGGGCGGCAAGGTCGAGCCCTATGACGGCGACATGGAGGATTACAAACGTCTGATCCTGCAAGGCCCTGAAGCGGCACAAAAAGCCCGCGACAAGGCGGTGGCGGCCGAGGCCGACGCGGCCAGCGCCCAGGAAAAGCGCCGGGAAGCGGCCCAAAAACGCAGCCAGTTGAAACCGCTGAAACAAAAGATCGATGCGGCGGAAAAGGAAATGGCGCGCTTGCAGGAAAAGATCGCCAAGATCGACGACATGCTTGCCGATCCGGAGTTCTTCCAGACCGACCCGGAGCGCGCCGCCAAATTCGCCAAGGAACGCGCCTTTTGCGAAAAGAAACTGGTCAAGACGGAAGAAGACTGGCTGGAACTGTCAGCAGAGTTTGAAGAGGCTGGGTGAGTTCTCCGCTATTTTCGCTCGAGTGGTAAATGATGTTCCGGAACCGCTTTCTTGGTCATGCCCGGACTTGAACCGGGCATACACGCCTTGGCGTTTGCCCTTCCGCGCGACTTTTCGAGTGGACACCAAACGGCAAGAATCCCATGGTCGAGCCATGGAAGGGTCTAGGCGAAATGCGACGTTGTATGATCATCGAGATTTCTTGGATTTAGGAGACGCCGTGCTTCGTACGTATTTTATGCTTTCATTTTTTGCGCTGGCCGCAGCGGCTCTGCTTTCCTTCTCCGCCGCGCGTGCTGATGAAGAGCCGTTTTATTTTTGTACCGGTGATTATGTCGAAGAGATGCAGGCCAATGCGGTTCTCGTTCTGCGCACGGACATGGCTGCAATCCAGCCGAAGGACAAAAAAGACCTGAACTGCGAGCTTCCAGATGCCGATGAAACAACACTGCTGCGGCTGATTATTTCCGGCAAAAACGGAGATTTGGAAGCATCTCTACTGCAATACTGGACAGAGTTTCATATCGCGGGCCAACCAAGTCCGGTCAGGATTATGGTCCTCTCAACTTTTTATCCTTATTGGATGAAACGAAGATACGAAGTCAGCGGCCGTCTTTGTGGATACGAAACCCTTGAAAATGGCCTGCAAAGGCGCGCAAAGGTTGATCAGCAGCCTTGCTCTTCCAAAAGCGAATTTATGTTCGGCCGGATGGACACTGGTCAACTGTTTGAAATCTCCTGTCAGCCGGGACATTCGGAATGCGTTCTGACTGCGGATTTTGGCGGTTGGAACATCTCCGCAATAGCGGACAAACAAGTGTTGCTGACTTATTGGCGTGAATTTTCCCGCGCCTTTACCGACGAAATCTCCAATCGAGTTGTTCTGAACTTCACGCCCGACGGATGTGAAGGGGACGCCTGCGCGCTGCTGGAACGACTGATCAGACAGAAATAGGCGGCTCCCGCCCTTCGTCACCCCGGATCGGGGTCCGGGGAAGACGGAGGGTGTGGCGAGAGGCATTGGCCTCTCGTCCTTAGGCCTCATCCCTAACAGATCCTTGCCGCAAAGCCTCAAATCCTCCTCATCCGGCACACGTGATTTTGACGGCGCTGCCTTATGGTTGTCGCGCAATGGGAACGGCTGCTGCCAGGCAGCTTTCGGGATGAGACGAGACAACCGTGCGCGAAAAAATCACCACGCTGGGGTTTGATGCCGATGACACGCTTTGGCACAACGAGCACCTCTTCCGGCTGACGGAAGACCGGTTTGCCGAGTTGCTCGCCGATTACACCGATCCGCAAGGCCTGAAAGACAGGCTTCTGGCGGCGGAAAAGCGCAACATCCTGCACTATGGTTACGGCATCAAGAGTTTTACCCTGTCGATGATCGAGACCGCAATTGAGGTCACCGACCGCAGGGTACCGGCCAGCGTGGTGGCGCAGATCCTGGACGCCGGACGGGAGATCTTGAGCGAACCGGCAACACCCCTGCCCTATGTGCTGGAAACGCTGAAGGCGGTCAAAGGCCGCTACAGGTTGATCATGATCACCAAGGGCGACCTGTTCGATCAGGAGCGTAAGGCCACCGGGTCAGGGCTCGACCGCTATTTTGACGCTCTGGAGATAGTCTCGGAGAAGACGCCGGAAACCTACGAGACGCTGTTTCGCCGTCATGGCACCGGGGCGCAAGAGGCCATGATGATCGGCAACTCCCTGAAATCCGATGTGCTGCCGGCGCTCGCCGCAGGATCTTTTGGAACGCATGTGCCTTTTGGCCAGACACGGGCGCTCGAAGAAGCCGATGTTCCGGAAGCCTCTGACCGTTTTTACCAGATTGACCACATCGGCAAGGTGCCGGAACTGCTGGCGAAAATCGCCGCCTAACGGTCTGCGGCTTTTGAAACAGCCGTCCCCTATTCTCTGCGGTCATCCCCGCCTTGTGCGGGGATCCATTGGCACCCGTGTCCGCGGGAACGCGTACAAACCGAGTGGGAATTCTTCATCCGGATAAAAAAACGGTATGCGCAGACCTGTATATTGGACCCCCGCACAAGGCGGGGATGACCTCAGAAAGTTTTTGCCATCAAGTGCTTAACTTCACTCGCCGAGTGACCAAGCCTCAGGCGCGGAAGACGGCAAGTTCGCTTTAGCTCAATCGTCCTTTTCGACCGGACCGCCCTGTTTGACCCAGTCGGCAAAGCCATCGGTAATGTGAGCGGCCTCAAACCCCATGGAGTTTAGGGTCGCAACTGTCAGCGCCGAGCGCCAGCCGGCGGCGCAGTGGAAGACGAACTTCTTGTCCTCACCGAAAATCTCCTTGAAATAAGGACTTTCCGGATCCACCCAGAATTCGGTCATGCCGCGCGGACAGTGAAAACTGCCCGGGATATAGCCGGAGTGCTTGCGCTCACGGATATCCCGGAGATCGACGAACTGCACGCGCGGATCCTCGACAAGTGCAATGGCGTCCTTCGCGTCGATTTGCTCGATTTGCGCCCGCGCCTGGGCGACAAGCTCGGCGGATGAGATTTTCAAGTTTTTCGGCATACCGCCTCCCTAGATTTTTCGTTCGAACACTGCCCGGACATGTGGAATGATCCGTCCCGGACGTTCAATTTCATAAAACTCTTCCCGGACCATTTTCAGACCGAAGGTTTCAAAACGCCGCCATTCGGATGGTTTCATCGGCCACGGCGGGCCCTTCGCGTCTCCGTCCTCCTTCTGACTGCGATTGATTAGAAGCAGCCGTCCCGCCGGAGCGACCAAACCGGCCATGACCTTAACCGCCCTGGTGCGCAAATCGCCATCAAGCGCCTGAATGGTGTAGCACTCCTGAACCAGATCAAACGCACCGTGCCACTCGTCCGGCAACTGAAAGAGGTCTGCCGCACGGTAGGAAACAGAACTGTCCGGAAACCGTTTCTGCGCCCACACAATAGCGTCTTCCGACAAATCGAACGCTTCCGTTTTGTAGCCCGCCGCTGCAAGAGCTTCCGCATTATCGCCAAGGCCGCACCCGATATCGATGGCGCGTTTTCCCTCGCCCGGATTATCCGCAAGCCATTCGACGATCGCCTGCTTGGGCGCCAAATCCGCCCAGGGAACGGCGGCCGGATCGCCGCCAGCTTCACGGTAAACCGTATGGAACCAGGCCAGCCGGTCATCGGCCGCGCCGCCCTTGGCACCGGTCAGTTCGTCAATCCGGCCCCGCGCCGCATCCCGGCGGGCCATGAATGCACTGTCGGAGTGAACCGTCTTGTCGCTCATGCCTTGCGCTCCCAGCCGCCCGCTTCCGTTTGCTGCCAATAGGCGATCTGAAACCCGGAGGATTTGGCTTCCTTCCAGCGCATGCGCGCCTCTTCGACCGCTCCCTGATCATTGCCGTCAAACATGTAGATCGCCCGTTTGTAGGGGTCGAGCGCCGGCGGTGCGGCCCGGTCCACGAGAAACCGCACATCCGCCTCGTTCGGATTGTCCTGCTCGAAGGTCAGATAGATCGGCTGATGTTCCGCATATCCATCGGCCTTGGTGCCATGCGGCAGGAAGCTGTCGTCCTGATAAGTCCACAAATGGGCATCGAGCGCATTGCACCGTTCCTGTAATCCGGTTTGCACAATCACTTTCCAGTCGCGGTCCAGACACTTTTGAAGAAGTTCCGGCAGGGCCAACTCCAGCGGCTTGTGCAAGAGATGATAAAAGACAACTTCAACGCTCATAAGGTTTCAACAACACCTCTTTGAAGACCCAAATCAGTCACCATGCACAGCACTATCATGCGCTGGCGGTCATAAGTGATGCAGCTCAGCCACAGGAGGGACGGCAAATTGCATCCACACAAATCCGACCGTGGACACCTTAGCCGAGTCGTTGCATTAACCTTCCGAAAATAACCGTTCGTTAGGCTTACCGCCGGGGACGATCTTTCAAGATCTGGCGTTATGGCTGGGGTGCGGTTTCCCGACCCGGCCGAGATGGGGATTGTGTATGCTTGCACGAGTAGTTGTGTTTTGCGGATTGGTGGCCTGTGTAGCTGGAGCCACTGTCGGCATGGGTTTCCTGGTCGAACCTGCGACCGCATGTCAGGCCTATAAAACCTGCTGATTTTCCGGACTTCTCAGTCCATGAAAAACCCGCCAATTCGGCGGGTTTTTCTTTGTTTTCAGCTCTTTTCAATCAGCTCTCGTAGTGGTCCGCCACCAACTGGTTGAGCAGGCGAACGCCGTAGCCAGACGCCCAGCTCTGGCACGTGTCATCCTTAGGCGCTCCAAATGCTGTGCCGGCAATGTCCAGATGCGCCCATGGCACATCGTTGGAAAAGCGCTGCAGGAACTGCGCGGCGGTGATAGATCCGGCCCACCGCCCTCCGGTGTTTTTCACGTCAGCATTCGGTGTGTCGATGAGCTTGTCGTAATCCTTCGACAACGGTAGGCGCCAGAGCGGCTCTCCGCTGGCCTTGGCGGCATCCAACAGCTTCTCGGCCAGTTCATCATTGTTTGAAAACAGACCCGCGTTCAAATTGCCGAGTGCAACCAGGACCGCACCGGTCAGTGTTGCCAGGTCGATCATGATTGCCGGCTTGTATTTTTCCTGCGTGTACCACATGGCATCGGCCAGAACGAGACGGCCCTCGGCGTCCGTATTCAGGATTTCGATGGTCGTTCCGGACATGGCGGTCACGATGTCGCCGGGCCGTTGTGCGTTGCCGTCCGGCATGTTCTCGACAAGACCGATGACACCCACCACATTTGCCTTGGCCTTGCGGGCCGCAATTGCATGCATGGCACCCGTAACGGCTGCTGCGCCGCCCATGTCACCCTTCATGTCTTCCATACCGCCGGCCGGTTTGATGGAGATCCCGCCGGTATCAAAAACCACGCCCTTGCCCACCAAGGCGACGGGAGCAGCGCCTTTTTTGCCGCCGTTCCAGCGCATGACGGCAAGGCGCGGCGGACGGACCGAGCCTTGAGACACGCCCAAGAGCGCGGCCATCTTGAGCTTTTTCATCTCCTTTTCGCCGAGGATTTCGACCTCAATACCAAGCGCTTCCAATTCCGAGGCCTTGGCGGCGAATTCGACTGGCCCAAGAACGTTTGCCGGCTCGTTGACCAAATCACGTGCCAGGATCACCCCATCGGCAATGCCTTCCGCCGTTGTCCAGGCTTTTCGCGCGGCTTTGGGATCTGAAACTTGAAGGGTCAATTTGAGCGTTTTCTTGGCCTTGTCGTCATCCTTTTTGGACTTGTACTTGTCGAATTCGTAAGCGCGCAGTTTGGCACCCATTGCAAATTCAGCCGCAAGCTCCGGATCCAGCTCCTCGCCTTCCGGGGCTTCAAGAACGACTGTCGCCGCCTCTGCCTTGGCAGACTTAAGGGCGGCAAACACTGCACCGCCGAACGCGCGCCAGTCATCGCGGGTGAGCCCGTCCATCGCACCGGTTCCAAAGACAATCAGCCGATCGAGAGAAAGACCACCGGGTGCGACGAGATCGAGGCTGGTCTTTTTCTTTCCGGAGAACCCTCCGATCTCCGCGACATTCGCCAGGCCACCCGTCAAATCACCGACGAGTCCTGCGGTGGCAGCTCCAGTTGCCAATGCCTCGCCTGCCAAAGCGACCACAATCCCCTTTGACGGAGCGTCGATTTTCGAAAAGGAGATCTTGTTCAGCTTGGTCATCGTTTGTCCTTGCAGGTCGGTCAAAGTCATCAGGATGTGAAACAGGACAACGTTGTGTCCTGGCCGGGAGATATCCCTAGATTGCTAAATCATGGCGTTTTAAAGCGTTTTCGGCAAGATCAGTTGCAAATTAATGTATATTAACCATCTTCTTTCATGGGCCATTCACCACATCCCGTGTTATTGAACATAAAGTCAAATTTTATGAGATTTGTACGGAGTATCCGGCAGCTGCCATGAACACGCTGGAACGCTATATTATTCGGCGCACCGCCTATGCGTTCACGCTCACACTCGCCGCTATGACGGGGGTTGTTTGGGCAACGCAGGCGCTCCGGCAGCTGGACCTCGTGACGTCCAAAGGACAGACAATCGTCCAGTTCATCGGCATCACCATGTTGGCCTTGCCGTTTCTGATCGTCACAGTCGCGCCCTTTGCGCTCATGATCGCGCTCATACTGGTACTGAACGCGCTCTCCGGCGACAGCGAGCTGATCGTGATTGATGCAAGCGGTGGATCCAGGTTTCTGGTACTCAAGCCCGTACTTGTGTTTGCCACGATCATCATGCTGCTGGTGTCTGCCTTCTCGCTCTATGTCGCGCCCGCCGGCCTTGCCCAGCTTCGAACGGAAATCACGCGTGTGCGGGCAGATCTCGTTGCCAACATCGTCAAACCGGGGCGTTTCATCAACGTGGAGGAAGGGTTGACCTTCCACATCCGAAACCGGTCTGGCAAAGGCACACTCGATGGTCTTTTGATGCATGACACGCGGGACCCAGACACGGCCTTTACCTATCAGGCTGATACCGGAAATATAATTGAGGCAGCCGGCCGGACATTGCTGGTGATGCAGAACGGCACGATCCAGCGGCGGCCGAAACAGGTCGGCGATATGTCGATCGTCCGATTTCAGTCCTATGCCTTCGATTTGTCCAACCTGATCCCGGAAGCGAGCGAACCGGTCTTCAAGCCGAGCGAGAGAAGCACTGCAAACCTCCTTGGCCCGCCCGGAAATGATTATTTTGCTGTGACACACCCGGATCGGCTTCGGGCAGAAATTCATGAGCGGTTCAGTTTGCCGCTCTATTGCTTGTCCTTCGCTCTGATAGTTTTTGCATTCCTTGGCGTTGCACGGACGACCCGGCAGGGGCGCGGCATGGCGATTGTGGGCGCGATCACCTGCTGCGTTCTTTTGCGCACTACCGGCTTCGGGATCACGGCAATCTCCAATGATACCGCTGTGCTTTATGCGATGCGGTATGTGGTTCCCGTTTTGGGCGGTGGCATCGCCCTTGTTTCGATCCTCCGCGGGCACCAGGGCAAACAGTCTCAAGCCCTCCAACGGTTCCAGCTCATGATCGGAGACTGGGTTGAAGCAATCACCGCAAAATTGACCAAGAACCGTGCCGGGAGCGCTTCATGATCCTGGGGCGAACGCTTTCTGTCTACTTCTCCGGCCGCTTTATAAAAGCGATCCTTGGCCTTTTCCTGTTCGCCGCGGTGCTGCTCTTCCTGTTCGATGTGCTGGAACTTGTCCGGCGCGGCAGCGACAGAGAGGGCTTCACAGTGATGCGGGTCGCCTACATATCGCTCCTACGGGTCCCTCTCCTTCTGGAGCAGGTCATCCCATTTACGGTTCTGTTTGGTGCAATCGCAGCCTTCGTCACACTCAGCCGCGCCTTGGAACTGGTCGTAACCCGGGCGGCTGGCATTTCGGTTTGGCAGTTTTCAACTCCCGCCGTTTTGGTTGGTCTTTTCCTCGGGGTGTTCTCAATCACGGTCTACAATCCCGCTGCGGTCTACCTTCAGCAAAAATCAGAGGAAGCTGCTGCCGGATTGTTCGGGGCCGATCAGACCTTCTTGTTGCAGAGCTCCGGAGAGGTCTGGGTCCGTCAAGACGGCCTCGATGGAGAGTCTGTGCTGCGCGCTTCTCAGCTTCTGGACAACGGGACACGTCTTTTGAGGGTCACGGTTTTCACCTTTGACGAAGACGGCACGTTCCGTGAGCGGATCGAAGCAGAACAGGCACGGCTTGGAAACGAGACCTGGTATCTCGACAATGCCATCGTCTACACCACTGAAAACGATCCACAGTCTTACAGCGTCTATCAAATCAGTACGTTCCTGACAGCGACAGAGGTTCGAGAGAGCATCGGGTCGCCCGAATCGATATCATTCTGGAACCTGCCCCGGTTTATCGAACTGGCGAGAAACGCGGGTTTGCCAGCCTATCGTTACAATCTACAATATCAATCGCTTCTCGCGCGGCCATTGTTGTTGATTGCAATGATCCTGATCGCAGCGGCGGTTTCCCTTAAAGTTTCGCGATTTGGTGGATTGGGACGGATGATTCTGGGTGGAATCCTGTCCGGGTTCGTGCTTTACGTTCTTACGGAACTGGCCAAGGACTTCGGAGGGGCGGGAATCGTGCCTCCGTTGGTTGCTGCGTGGGCGCCAGGAATATTTGGGGTACTTATGGGTTTGACAATTCTCTTGCATCAGGAAGACGGGTAAGGCGCATGACGTTTCCGTTTTTTCTGAACACAGAGATTTGGGCCGGACGTGCATGCCTTTTGGCAGCCGTCAGCGCTCTTGCCGTGTCAGCTGGAATATTGACGGCCCCGCATTCTGCATCCGCACAGAACCTTGATTTTTTCAACAGCGAAGCGCCCTCCGCTGACGAAGACCTCCTGCTTGAGGCCAACAACCTCACCTACGATTTCGACCGTGACATCATCACCGCGCGCGGCGATGTGCAGGTCTACTACGACGGCAACACGGTTCAGGCCGCTCAGATCGTTTTTAACCGTGGCACGCAGCAGCTAACGGCTACAGGCAACGTCATTTTCCTAGATACCGAAGGCAACATTCTTCGGACCGAAGAGTTGCAGATGTCGGAAGACTTTGCGCAGGCCTTCGCCCGCTCGCTTCAGATCGACATGCCGAACAGAACGCGGCTGATTGCCGAGCAGGCAACCCGTGAAGACGGCAACGTTACAGTCGTGGAAAATGGTGTGTACACCGTCTACACGAATCCGACGCGTCCGGCTGGCAAAGCACCGCTCTGGCGCATCCGTTCCAAAACGATTATCCATGACAAACAGGAAAAGGTGATCCGGTTCGAGCAGCCGTCGCTCGAATTCTACGGACAGCCGGTCCTTTATGCACCGTTCTTGTCGATGCCTGACCCAACCGTCAAGCGTCATTCCGGCTTTCTAATCCCGAACTGGGTGATTGCGGACAAGCTCGGGTTCGGAGCGAATATTCCGTACTATTGGGCCTTGAGCCCGCATCGCGATCTAACGACAACATTTACTCCGCTGACCAGGCAAGGGCTGTTTGTCGACGTTGATTTCCGTCAGCAGTTCCGGCGGGGCGACTTTTCGCTGTCAGCTGGCGGCATCTATCAGCTTGATCCTGACCAGTTCAAAACCCAGCGCGCCGACAGCGACATGCGCGGTGCTTTCCGCACGACGGGCACATTCAATGTAACCGGTGCCTGGAACCTCGGCTGGGATGTCACCTACAAGAGTGACCGGGCCTTCTTTGAAGACTATTCCTTCACAAGCTGGGGCGGGAACGAAACCTCGAGGATCTACTTCGAGGGCCTGACTGAGCGCAACGCTCTCAGTTTCAACACCTACGGCTTCCAGATCGCTCAGGCAGATTATACGTCGAGCAACTTCAACGCGGATGGTTTCTCGCCCGTTGGAAGCAACCTGCAGAGCAAACAGCCCTTAGTGCTCCCGGTCGTCGACTACGATTTCGTATTTGCAGACCCTGTGTTGGACGGCGAGCTTTCACTCGCTGCGAACTTCACATCGTTGACCCGCGAAGAAACCGACGCGTTCTCCATTGATGGTGGGACCAATGCCCGCTTCCGCGGAGTGGACGGCACGTTCTCGCGTCTGTCGGTCGACGGCACCTGGCGCCGTACCTTTGTCGACCCACTTGGTCAAACATTTACGCCGTTCGCGTATATGAAGGGCGATCTGTTCTTCCTGGCCTCCCCGGATGCGGATGTTACAGCTCTCGCAGGTGAGAGTTTTGTGGGCCGTGCTATGCCGGCGGTCGGTCTGGAATACAGCTATCCGATCATCGCAAGCTTCAACGGCGGCAACCAGATTTTCGAGCCGATCGCTCAGATCATCGCCCGCCCGAACGAACAGCGCATCGGCGAACTGCCGAACGAGGACGCACAGAGCATCGTCTTCGACACGACCACCTTGTTTGATACGGACAAGTTTTCCGGTTTCGACCGCGCTGAAGGTGGCACCCGCCTCAATGTGGGCTTGAACTACAAGCTTCAACTGAACAGCGGCCACTATCTAACCGGCCTTTTCGGCCGGTCCTATCATCTCGCTGGCGAGAACTCCTACAAGGTCCCGGATATTCTGGGCGCGACACAAGATTCCGGACTTGAGTCCGATCTGTCCGACTATGTCGGCAGCTTGTACCTGGATACCAAATACGGTGTGAAACTCGGCACGCAGGCACGGTTTGATAAGGACGACTTCTCGATCAACCGTTTGCAAGCTCAAGCCAGTGCTATCTACGGACCGGTGGTCTCATCGGTCGCCTATGCCTTCCTCGATGCCCAGCCCAATGTTGGCATTGACGATACGCGCGAAGAGTTACTCGGCTCAGCCAGCCTGCGGCTGCAGGAGAATTGGCGTGTGTTCGGATCCATGCGCTACGATCTTCAGAACAGCAACATTGTTCAGGACGGCGTCGGCGTCGGCTATGACGACGATGGCTTCTCTCTTTCATTGTCTTATTCAGAAGACCGCAGCCGCAACGATGGCGACACAACCGATCGCCTCTTGTTTTTCCGGGTTGGCTTGAGAACACTCGGAAATACTCAGATTCAAAGCAACGCGATCAACAACTAGTGATTTTGCTTTAAGAACGGCTATTATTTCACCGGCGTGCCACCAGAATGCCCCAAATAAACCAGATGCTGTGAAACATCGGGTTTCTCTTTTATTCTGACGTGCACTTTGTTATCCAGTGTCGTCAAACATGGCCAAAACTCACGGAAGTTCCATGCGCAATCGCTTCGTCATCTTGTCCGCACTCGTGGCTCTACTCTTGGCAGCGCCAATCGCACCGTCTGCCAATGCGGCAATCAAGGTGATCGTCAACGATGTGCCGATAACCGACTATGACATCACCCAGCGCGCCCGGCTCATTACGCTCACTCAGCGGAAAAGTGCCTCTGTTGCCCGGCGTGAAGCCGTGCAGGAACTGATCGACGACCAAGTCAAGGTCGGTGAGGCGACCCGCATGGGCATGAGCGTCAGCGACAGTGAAGTCGACAACGCCTATGCAAACATCGCCAGGAACGTGAAACTTACCCCTGCCAGACTGACTCAGGCACTCGGACAGGGCGGAGTGCGAGCCGAAACACTGAAAAAACGCCTGCGAGCGCAGCTCATCTGGGGCAAGCTGGTCCGGGCCCGGTTCAGCGGCGGTGTCGATGTGGACGAGTCCGATATAATCGCGGCCCTTCGCAAAACCGATGAAGAAGACCGGGCCACGTCCATTGAATATGACCTTCAGCGCGTGATCGTCGTTGTTCCGAAAAACTCCTCCAACGGTTTCAAATCCCAGCGCCGCCGCGAAATCGCTCAGATCCGCAAAGCTGTCTCCAGCTGCGAGGACATGGGCTCTGTCCTTGGTCAATATAAGGAAGTTGTTGTCCAGCCAATCGGACGGCGGCTTGAAACCGAAATTCCGCCGAACATCATTGATCAGGTGAAAAAGTTGGGGCCCGGCAAACTAACCAACCCAAACCCGACCCCAGTCGGCTTTGAAATGATTGCCATTTGCGGGAAACGTGAGATCCAGTCCGACATTGCCATGCGCACCAAGCTGGAAAACGAACTGCGGGCCAAGGAAGGCGAAAGCCAAGCCCGTCGTTTGTTGATGGATGCCAAGCGCCGGTCAACGATCATATATCGTTGATCAATATGCCGCTCTCCAAGATGCGAAGTTCAGGAAAGCCTGTTGCCATCACGCTCGGCGAACCAGCGGGAATTGGCCCGGACTTGACACTGCAGGCTTGGTTCAATCGGAAAAAGCTTGGCCTTCCAGCCTTCTACGTGCGTGGCGACGTCGAACTCTTAAGCCAGCGTGCGGAAAAACTCGAACTTCCGGTCCACTTCGAAAGCTGCTCACCAGACCAGGCTTCGGATCGGTTTTCTTATGCCCTGCCCGTGGTTCAAACGGGCCCCAGCCTAACCGATATGCCAGGGGAAGAGGATCCGGCGGCTGCCGCTTCCGTCATCAACTCGATTGAAGCGTGTGTGCAAGACGTTTTTGACGGTGCTGCGATTGGTGTCGTTACCAATCCGATAAACAAGGCTGCGCTTTATAAGGCTGGTTTCAAACATCCCGGCCATACCGAGTTTCTGGGTTCATTGGCCGAAGAGTTTTGGCCCGGCCAGCCTTCCAAACCTGTCATGATGATTGCCGGGCCGGATCTGATGGTCGTACCGGTCACCATTCATATTCCGCTTTCCGATGTCCCTCAGCGTTTGACAGAAGACTTAATCGTCGAGACAGCAGAAATCGTTTCAAACGATATGACGAGCCGGTTCGGCTTTAAAAATCCGCGCCTCGCTTTGTGCGGCCTCAATCCGCATGCGGGCGAGAATGGTGCCTTGGGTACGGAAGATCAGAATGTCATTGTACCGGCTGTTGAACGATTGAAGGCAATGGGAATTGCGGCCTCAGGCCCGCACCCGGCAGACACGATGTTTCACCCGGAAGCCCGTCTGAAATATGACTGTGCCCTCGGCATGTATCACGACCAAGTTCTGGTGCCTGCTAAAACCATCGGCTTCGATGACAGTGTCAATGTCACGTTGGGCCTTCCTTTCATCCGCACGTCTCCTGACCACGGCACAGCCTATACGCTTGCCGGCACCGGGATGGCGCGGATCGAGAGCTTTTGTGCAGCTATTCGCATGGCGCATGCGCTGGCGCATCCTGAAACGCTTTAGGACACCAACCGCGGCATGGCCCAAATCGACGATCTTCCACCGCTTCGCGACGTCATCGCGACCCATGGACTGAATGCAAAAAAGTCGCTTGGACAGAACTTCCTGTTAGATCTAAACCTGACGTCCCGGATCGCCCGATCGGCTGGGAGCCTGGAAGATCATACGGTCCTGGAAATCGGGCCAGGCCCGGGCGGCTTGACCCGGGCGCTGCTGGCTGCGGGTGCCAAGAAAGTTGTCGCGATCGAAAAAGACAGCCGATGCCTTCCGGCACTGGCCGAGATCGCGGATCATTACCCAGGACGCCTTGAAATCATCGAGGGTGATGCTCTTGAAACAGATCCGGTTGCTGTAACTGGTGGAGACAAGGTGCGGATTGCGGCCAACCTTCCCTATAATGTGGGTACTCAATTGCTGATCAACTGGATCACAACGCCCGACTGGCCGCCCTTCTGGTCATCGCTGACCTTGATGTTTCAAAAGGAAGTCGGGGAACGGATCGCCGCAGCACCTGGCTCAAAAGCCTATGGCCGGCTCGGGGTCCTTGCCGGTTGGCGCTGCAAGGGCGGTATCTTGTTCGACATCAGTCCGAAGGCGTTTACCCCGCCGCCGAAAGTCACATCCGCGGTCGTGCATCTGACCCCAAATCCGGCCCCCCTGCACTGCGATCTCTCCAGCCTGGAGAAATTGACTGCGGCTGCATTCGGGCAACGCCGCAAGATGTTGCGCGCCAGTCTGAAGTCTCTGTCCCCGGATGCAGAACGTTTGATTGAAGAAGCTGGGCTAAAACCAACCGCCCGCGCAGAAGAAATTGACATTGCCGGTTTTGTCAAACTGGCGAATACATTCCATGCGGTAGGCGCGCTCTAAGGTATCTTGAGCTTCTGAGCGCGCTGGAGCAGCGGTCGGGTTAGCCTTTGGAGACCAATTCGACTTCTAGGTCGTCAACCATGCCTTGAATCAAGGAACCGATTTTTGGCGACCGTGCCTGCTTGAGGCGTTCTGCTTTCAAGATGGCCCGGACATTTTCGTAGGCCCGCTCCAGATCGTCGTTCACGACGACATAGTCGTACTTCGACCAATGCCGCATTTCGCCAACGGCGGTTTTCATGCGCTTGGCGATGACATCATCCGCGTCTTCCGCGCGGCGATAGAGACGGGATTTCATTTCGGCGATGGAGGGCGGCAGAATGAAGATCGAGACGACGTCGTCACGCATCTTTTCATAAAGCTGAAACGTGCCCTGGATGTCGATATCGAACAGAATGTCCCGACCGTTTTCAATGGCGTTTTCAACGGGCCCGCGCGGCGTCGCATAATAATTGCCGTGGACTTCCGCCCATTCCAGCAACTCGTCATGGGCCCGCATTTGTTCAAAACGGTTTGGATCGAGGAAGTGGTAATGCACCCCGTCCACTTCGCTCGACCGGCGTGGCCGGGTGGTCACAGAAATGGAAAGTTCGAGATTGTTTTCCTTTTCCAGCAACAGCCGGGCAATGGTCGACTTCCCGGCGCCAGAGGGCGAGGACAATACAAGCATCAGCCCGCGGCGCTGCTGCTCGGCTTCATCCGCACTCACACGCGTTCCAACTGCCGTGTCCGTCATGACCGTT
This sequence comes from Roseibium sp. MMSF_3247, assembly GCF_030733765.1. Classification (NCBI taxonomy): domain Bacteria; kingdom Pseudomonadati; phylum Pseudomonadota; class Alphaproteobacteria; order Hyphomicrobiales; family Stappiaceae; genus Roseibium; species Roseibium sp. MMSF_3247. Next base: position 575,820 of record NZ_JASHII010000002.1, on the reverse strand, counting down.
TCACTCCAGGTTTTGTATCTGCTCGCGCATTTGATCTATGACGGCCTTCAAGTCCAGCCCGATTGCCGTAAGGTCCACATCATTGGACTTTGAACACAGTGTATTGGCTTCCCGGTTAAATTCTTGTGCAAGAAAATCAAGGCGGCGGCCAATAGCGCCGCCGGTGTCGAGCAGCTCCCTCACCGCGTTCACGTGGGCATGCAGGCGATCGAGCTCTTCACGAATATCGGCTTTCGTCGCCAGAAAGACCGCTTCTTGATGCAAACGCTGCGGATCGAGCTTTGTTTCCGATGCTTCAAGAAGCTCCTCGACCATTTTTTTCAGTCGAGCCTTAATGGCCTCCGGCCGGCGTGCCGGCAGGTCTTCTGCAGCCTGTGTCAGGCTCGCAATCGTATCGATCTGCTGGTGAACAACCTTGCCGATCGCTGCACCTTCAGAATGGCGCATGTCGACAAGATCAATAAGTGCCGCGTCAAGTGAGGTCAAAAGAGCACTTTGCAAGGCCTGCTGCGCCGCCTCGTCGTCTTCCTGCTCCTTGAGCTCGAAAACACCCTTTTGCGCCAAAATACCATCGAGGGTGGGAGGAGCCACATTTGGAATTCTGGTTTCAAGCAACTTGATCGCGGACAAGACAGACTCCAGGGCGGCTTCGTTCACCTGAAGCTGATTTTCGGCCTGATCCCGCTGCATCGACAGGCCAATGGAGATATTGCCCCGGCGCAGAACCTTGCTGCACCGCTCCCGGATCTTTGGCTCAAGGGCTTCCAAACCTGTCGGGATGCGGATTCGGAGGTCGAGAGATTTTCCGTTTACGGACCTCAGTTCCCATGTCCAGCGAACGACGCCGGATTCACCGGGCGCGCGCGCGAACCCTGTCATGCTGGCAAGTGCCATATGCCCCTCCGGATCTCTGCCGGTTTTGACCGCTAAATCTACGGTGCCCCAAAAGGTGTCAGCGTGCGGTCAGTTTTGTTCTGCCTGACGGCGCTGCCGCTCTATCTCACGCCATTTGCGTACGTTGGCGCGGTGCTGATCATATGTTTCTGCAAAAATGTGTCCGCCCGTCCCGTCGGCGACAAAGAACAAATCCTTTGTCCGGGACGGATTGGCAACGGCCTCCATGGCAGCCCGGCCCGGATTGCCGATCGGCCCCGGCGGCAAGCCGTCAATTTGGTATGTGTTGTAATTGTTTTCAGCGTCGATTTCTGACTGCTTGATAGCAGACCTATCCTTGAGCCACGCTTCCCCGCCATAAAGGCCGTACAATATCGTCGGATCCGACTGCAGGCGCATGTTTTGGTTCAAGCGATTGACAAAGACCCCGGCGACCCGGGGCCGCTCGTCGGCGAGCGCAGTTTCCTTTTCAACGATGGACGCCAGGATCACCAGTTCTTCCGGTGTACCCACTGGCAGATCTTCTACTCGTCGCTCCCAGATTTCTGCCAGGAGTTTGTCCTGTGCAGCCTGCATCTGGTTCAGAACTGACTGCCGGGTTGCTCCCCGCGCAAAGGTATATGTTTCAGGCAAAAGTGCGCCTTCGGCAGGCACGTCCGTGATCTCTCCAACGAGAATCGGATGTTCGCGAACCCGCTCGATGATTTGAGCGGTAGTCCAACCTTCCGGGATCGTGACGGAGTGCGTCACGGCTTTGCCTTCGACCAGATCCGTCATGACGTCTTTCATGGAGACGCCGGGAGCGAATGCGTATTCACCGGCTTTCAGCTTGGTCGCACTCTTGTAAAACCGCGTGCCAAGCTGGAAGACCCACTCATCAAGCATGGTGTCGTCGATCACGCCTTTTGCTGCGAGGCGGTCGGTGATCCCGGTCAGACCGGAACCTGACGGAATAATGATCGTCGCTTCTTCTGTGAGCGGACCAGCCTGCTCAAACATGTGCTTGCCGAAATAAAGCGCGCCGCCAACAGCTGCCAGCCCGAAGACCGCCAGAGAAATGACCATATTGATCAGGATAACGATTGGATTGCGCACATGACGGGAGCGTTGCGGAGGCGCAGGTGCCGGCTCGGGTTGCAATGCTTCGCGCGGACTTTTCGGCTTAATGCCCATGGCCTATCGCACCTCCTGACAAGATCTCACGGGCCTGTCAAACTGCAGTCACGTGTAAAACAAACGGGCCGAACGAACGAATCGGCGACCGGCCCGATGAACTGTGAATGCGTTATGCGGCAACTTTACGGAAAACAAGCGACGCATTGGTTCCACCGAAGCCGAAAGAGTTCGACAAGGCAACATCAATGTTCATTTGTTTCGCTTTGTGCGCCACAAGGTCGATTTCGGTTTCAACCGATGGATTGTCAAGGTTGATCGTCGGCGGAGCCATTCCGTCGCGAATTGCCAAGACAGAGAAAATCGCCTCTACCGCACCAGCAGCCCCCAACAGGTGACCGATGGAGGACTTGGTGGAGGACATCGTCAAGTTGGACGCGTGTTCACCGGCAAGGCGGGTTACAGCCCCCAGTTCGATCTCGTCCCCAAGCGGCGTGGAAGTGCCGTGTGCGTTGACGTAATCCACATCAGCTGCTGTGATGCCTGCGCGATTAAGCGCGGCTTCCATGCAGCGGTAGGCGCCATCGCCATCTTCGGACGGCGCCGTGATGTGATAGGCATCGCCGGACATGCCGTAGCCGATGACTTCGGCGTAAATTTTCGCACCGCGTTTCACCGCATGCTCGTATTCTTCGAGGATGACGATGCCTGCGCCTTCGCCCATGACGAACCCGTCGCGGTCCTTGTCATAGGGCCGGGAGCCTTTTTCAGGCGCATCGTTGAACCCGGTGGAAAGTGCGCGGCAGGCGGCAAAGCCAGCCAGCGCCAAACGTCCGACCGGAGATTCCGTGCCGCCAGCGACCATAACGTCGGCATCACCAAATGCGATGAGACGAGAGGCATCGCCGATTGCATGCGCGCCGGTAGAGCAGGCTGTCACAACAGCATGGTTCGGGCCTTTGAGCCCATGGCGAATGGAGACATATCCACCGGCTAGGTTGATCAGGCGGCCCGGAATAAAGAACGGGCTGATCCTGCGCGGCCCCTTCTCAACGAGCATGTGGGCACCCTTTTCGATGCCCTGCAAGCCGCCGATACCGGACCCGATCAAAACACCGGAGCGGACCTGTTGCTCGTAAGTTTCGGCTTTGAAACCGGAATCGGCAATCGCCTGATCGGCAGCTGCCATCGCGTAGACGATGAAGTCATCGACCTTGCGCTGTTCCTTCACGTCCATCCAGTCGTCCGGATTAAACGCACCTTCTACAGCCGGATCGCGCGGGATTTGGCAAGCAATCTGACAAGCCAGATCGTCCACTTTGAAGTTCGTGACCTGATTGGCCCCGCTTTTTCCTGCCAGGATATTCTTCCAAGTGACATCGGCCGTGCCGCCCAGCGGCGTTACCATGCCCAACCCTGTTACGACTACTCGCCTCATACACCCGCACTTACGTTAGAAGGGCCTGGCGGGATACATTACCCCGCCGGCCCGATCTTCAAATAAGGTTCAAGCTAAGGGGAAACCCCTTACTTGTTGGCTTCCAGGAATTTCACAGCGTCGCCAACGGTCAGGATGGTTTCAGCTGCAGTGTCCGGGATTTCAACGCCGAATTCTTCTTCAAAAGCCATGACCAGCTCAACGGTGTCGAGGCTGTCTGCGCCCAGATCGTCGATGAAGCTTGCGCCTTCAACAACCTTCTCTGCATCTACGCCGAGGTGCTCGACAACGATTTTCTTAACTCGATCCGCGATATCGCTCATCTTTTACTTCCTTGGTTTTCGTCTGTTCATCACTCGCGGCACGGCGCCGGACCGGTTGACTAGAAACGCGGCGGACCGAACTCACTGAACTCAAGTGTGTCTTTGCACACCCCGGCCTGAGACCGGGCCAAGATGTGCAATTTGTAACAATCGGCGGGTAGGTAACACACTTTGTTGACCATTACCAGCCGGTCAGAGCCGCTTCTTTGCGGCCAGGATTATTTTTGCCTGCTCGGCAAATCATCCTTTTAAATCATTGCCATACCGCCATTGACGTGCAGCGTTTGCCCTGTGACATACGCGGCCTCGTCGCTGGCAAGATAGGTTGCGGCCGATGCAATCTCGGAAGCTGTGCCCAAACGGCCTGCCGGCACGCTGGTCAAAATCGAATCTTTCTGCTTGTCATTCAGCGCATCGGTCATCGCTGTTTCAATGAAACCCGGTGCAATACAGTTGACGGTGATGTTGCGGCTAGCCACTTCACGCGCCAAAGACTTGTACATTCCGATCATGCCGGATTTGGCCGCGGCATAGTTGACCTGACCCGGGTTTCCGGTCACGCCCACAACGGAGGTGATGCCGATGATCCGGCCAGCACGGCGCTTCATCATGCCCTTGATCGCGGCGCGGCACAGAAGAAAGCCGGACGTTAGGTTAACTTCCAGCACCTGGTCCCACTCTTCGTCTTTCATGCGCATGAAGATGTTGTCGCGGGTGATCCCGGCATTGTTTACCAGGATGTCCACCGAGCCCATCTTCTCTTCAGCTGCCGGCAGCAAACCCATGACAGCTTCACGGTCCGACAGGTTTGCTGGTGTCACGAAGGCACGCTCACCGAGATCGGACGCCAAAGCTTCAAGCTTTTCAGCGCGGGTTCCTGACAGGGAGACGGTTGCTCCTTGTGCATGAAGCGCCCGGGCAATCGATTCCCCGATCCCACCTGTCGCACCGGTAATCAGCGCATTCTTGCCTTCCAAGCTGAACATATAACGTCCTTCCTTGCGTTTCGCGCCGTATGGCACAGGCCCTGGCCGGGCCGGGTTCTTAGTTGTTGCTTTTTGGATCTTAGCTGGACAGCTTTTCGATGACCGCGTCAATGTCGTCCGGCGAATTGACGGCCATGCCGCCGGCTTCCTTCGCAATCCGCTTGACCATGCCGGTCAGGACCTTGCCGGTTCCAACCTCAACAAATGTGTCGACGCCCTCTCCTGCGAGCCAGGAAATGCTTTCCCGCCAGCGTACGGTGCCAGTCACCTGCTCGACCAAACGGTCGCGGATTTCGCCCGGATCTGTAATCGGTTTGGCGAGAACATTGGCAACGAGCGGCACGGCCGGCGCCTTGATATCAGCATTGTTCAGAGCTTCAGCCATGGCCTCGGCCGCCGGTCCCATCAGCGAACAATGGAACGGGGCGCTTACGGGAAGAAGGACTGCCCGGCGGGCACCGCGTGCTTTGGCGATTTCGACGGCGCGCTCAACGGCGGCCACATGACCGGACACAACCACCTGGCCGGGCGCATTGTCGTTGGCTGCCTGACAAACTTCGCCCTGCGCTGCATCCTTGGCAACTTCAGCAGCAGCCTCGAAATCCAGACCCAGAAGCGCTGCCATCGCGCCCTGCCCGACCGGAACTGCATTTTGCATGGCGTTGCCGCGCACGCGCAGGAGTTTCGCAGCTGTTGCCACATCCAGGCTGCCAGCTGCCGCAAGAGCGGAGTATTCACCCAGTGAATGACCCGCGACGAAAGAAACGGACGCTTTCAAATCCAGGCCCTTGGCTTCCAGAACCCGCATGGTGGCGAGACTGACAGCCATCAGAGCCGGCTGAGCGTTAGCGGTCAGCGTCAGATCGCCTTCCGGACCGTTCCACATGATGTCGGAAAGTTTTTGGTCCAACGCATTGTCCACCTCTTCGAAGACAGCCTTAGCTTCTGGAAATGTGTCGGCGAGAAGCTTGCCCATGCCAACAGCCTGGCTGCCCTGGCCCGGGAATGTGAATGCGGTGGTCATCTGGATAAGTCTCCGAATTGGCCTCAGCCAGCGGTGTTTTTTGTTTTTGCCGCGAGCTGTTGCTACAAGGAAGAGCGTTTTTGAGCGGGCATTTTTAGAAAGAGCCCACGTGCCTTGGCGGCAGGCTATGAAACGGACGGGGGTAAAGTGTCAAGAGCGATGAGGGAAGTTTTGAGGGAATTGGACGTTCTTCAAAGACAAAAGCGCACGTGGCGGCTGCAGGCATGAATGTCCAGTCCATCTGGCGCTATCCCGTCAAATCCCTTTCGGGCGAACCCTTAAATAAAGCGCTCATAGAAGACCGAGGCTTGTCAGGCGACAGGGCGTATGCCGTGGCGGACGCGAGCGGCAAACTTGGCAGCGGCAAATCCACCAGCCACTTCCAACGCATCGACAACTTGCTGTTTCTCCGGGCAGAAACACAGAACAACGAAGTTCACATAGGACTGCCCGGGGAGACCTTGGAACCGATCAGCTCCAGAGATTTGCCGAACCGCCTCTCAGACTATCTCGAACAGCCGGTGACACTCGTTGAAGACCAAGACGTGGCGCATTTTGACGACGGCGCTGTCCACATAATCCTGTCCTCTGATCTAAACCGGCTCCATGCGCGGTTTCCGCATTTGGATTTCGATCCGCGCAGATTCCGCGCAAACCTTTTGCTGAACACGCCAGACCACATGAGCGCAGAGGATATGCTGGGTCGCATTATCACCATTGGTGATGTCCGGCTCAAAATCACCCACCCGACAGAACGCTGTGTCATGGTCACCGCCAAACAGGAGGGGCTGTCTTCAGAACCGCTAATCCTGAAAGCAATTTCCCAAGGCTACGACGTCAATTTTGGCCTCTATGCCTCGGTTTTGAAACCCGGGCGAATTGAGGTTGGGCAAGACGTTGAGATATCTGCCGAGATTGGTGGGCGCGATAGGTCTGGGCGGCAAGAATTTGGTTTCTGACGCTGCAACGCCTTGAAGCGGAGGATTTCCGGGTCCGGCCCTTGCATTTCTCCCAAAACGGAGTATACACCGCGCTTCATCCGGGTTTGGCCGGGGGCTGAACGGAAGGGCGTTTGCCAGGATATCGTAAAGAATATCCGACTTCCCGTGTTCCCACTCCCGTAAGATTTCTCGTAGCCTTTCCGGGCTTACGAGGAGGCTTTGCGCCAAACCTGAGTTGTCAACCGAAAGAAAGGCAAGTTTCCATGCCTCATTACGAGCACGTGTTCCTGGCCCGCCAGGACGTTTCGGCCCAGCAGGTCGAAGCCCTCGTCGAACAGTACAAAGGCCTCATCGAAGGCGCTGGTGGCACTGTCGGCAAGGTGGAAAACTGGGGTCTGCGTACCATCGCATACCGCATCAAGAAAAACCGCAAGGCACACTACACCCTGATGAACATCACAGCACCGCATGCAGCGGTTGCCGAGATGGAGCGTCAGATGGGCCTCAGCGAAGACGTTCTGCGCTTCATGACCTTCAAGGTTGACGAGCTGGACGAAGAGCCGTCTGCAATGATGCAGAAACGTGATCGCGACGATCGCGGCGGCCGTGGTGGCCGTTTTGGCGACCGTGGTGGTGATCGTGGCGGCCGTGGTGGTGACCGCGGCGGTGATCGTGGTGGCGACCGCGCTCCGCGCCGGGCTGAAGGGGAGTAAGAGATTATGGTAGACATTTCACAAACCCCAAGCCGCCGTCCGTTCTTCCGCCGCCGGAAGACCTGCCCGTTCTCCGGTGCCAACGCCCCGAAGATCGACTACAAGGACATCCGTCTGCTGCAGCGCTACATTTCCGAGCGCGGCAAGATCGTTCCAAGCCGCATCACCGCGGTCTCCGCGAAGAAGCAGCGTGAACTGGCCCGTGCTATCAAGCGCGCCCGCCTGCTCGGCCTGCTGCCGTTCGTCATCAGCTAAGCACCTCTCAACGTCAGGAGATGCCTTCTGCCGGGTCCGCCCGGCAGAACCCGAATTGGGACCGCGGGCAAACGGTCTCTAACCGTCATCACACATGAAAGACGATGACGGGACAGTAGGAGAAAACCCATGCAAGTTATCCTTCTTGAGCGTATCGCTAAGCTCGGCCAGATGGGCGACACCGTTAAGGTGCGCGACGGCTACGCACGCAACTTCCTTCTGCCGCAAGGCAAGGCTCTGCGCGCCAACAAGGCCAACCTGGAGCGTTTCGAAAATGAGCGCGCCCAGCTTGAAGCCCGGAACCTTGAGCGCAAGTCCGAAGCTGAAGCCGTTGCCGCCAAAATGGACGGCGAAGCACTCGTCATGATCCGCTCCGCTGGTGAAACTGGCCAGCTCTACGGTTCAGTATCCACACGTGACATTGCTGAAGGTCTGACGACTGCAGGCTTCTCTGTCACCCGTGGCCAGGTCGAACTGCGCAGCCCGATCAAAACCATCGGCATGCACGCTGTTCTCGTTCAGCTGCACCCGGAAGTCGAAGTTGGCATTTCCGTCAACGTCGCACGCTCTGAAGACGAAGCCGTTCGTCAGGCAGCCGGTGAAGATCTGACCGCGCCGGAACAGGACGTCTTCGAATTTGAAGAAGACGAAGAAGAGGGCGAAGGCGAAGAAGCTGAAGCAACTGAAGAAGCAGTTGCTGAAGAAGAAGCTTGATTGCTGCGATCCAGCCTTTGAAAAACTTCTCGGAAACGGCGCTCATTCGGGCGCCGTTTTCTTTTGCCAGCTTGCTTTTTGAAAGCCGCCTCGCGTGCCAGCTTCACATATCCAGCCAACGCATTGAAAGTGCTGGTTTTTCCATTAACTAATCGTTAACTATTTAAAAACATATTGAATATCAACGACTAATAGTCAACTCCTGAGTCCTCAAAGGCGGTTTGAGTCAAGTATGTTTTCAACCTTTCCCCGTTGATCTGTGGACGCCGGTGGGAATCTGCGTCAAGCTTTTTTGCAGCTTGAGCCCACACCGGTCTGAGGCTATTTCCGATGACAACACGGTCATCGGGGGCAGGCATGAAGGGTACTTTGCAGAAGGTCGAGACAGAAGAAGACGTCCAGCGTCTGGCACCGCATAACGCGGAAGCCGAGCGGCAGCTTCTTGGCGCGATCCTCGTCAACAACGAGACATTCTACCGCGTGTCCGACTTTCTGGAGTCGCATCACTTCTTCGTGCCGCCGCATCAGGATGTCTATGAAAAGATCGGCCACCTGATCCGCGCGGGCAAGACCGCCTCCCCGATCACCCTCAAGACGTTTTATCCGGCCGACGCGAAAATCGCTGACCTGTCTGCGACCCAGTTTCTGCTGCGTCTTGCTGGCGATGCGGCGTCAATCATCAACGCGGAAGACTATGGCCGCACCATTTATGATCTTGCCATCCGCCGGAACCTGATCCGGATCGGCGAAGACATGGTCAACATCGCTTTTGACGCACCGATCGATGTCCCGCCGGAGCAGCAGATTGACGACGCCGAGCGCCGCCTTTTTGAACTGGCTGAAACGGGGCGCAGCGAAGGCGGATTTGTCTCCTTTGGCGATGCGCTGACTGAAACCATTGAAATGGCCCACGCGGCCTACAATCGTGAGGGCGCCCTGTCCGGGATTTCCACCGGCCTGCGCGAACTCGACAAGCTGATGGGCGGTTTGCAGCATTCCGACTTGATCGTTCTCGCAGGGCGTCCCGCGATGGGCAAAACCTCGCTTGCGACCAACATTGCCTACAACATCGCACAAAGCTATCAGGCCGAAGAACAGCAGGACGGAACCATCAAGACCGTCAACGGCGGCGTGGTTGGTTTCTTCTCGCTCGAAATGTCGGCCGAACAGCTCGCAACCCGTATTATCTCTGAACAGGCTGAGATCTCATCTTCGAAAATCCGCCGCGGCGACATTTCAGAGGCTGAGTTTGAAAAGCTGGCCGCTTGTGCGCAAACAATGCAGTCCGTTCCGCTTCATGTCGATCAGACCGGTGGTATTTCCATTGCCTCGCTGGTGGCTAAGGCCCGCCGCTTGAAGCGCCAGCGCGGCCTTGACCTGCTCATCGTTGACTATATCCAGCTCCTTTCCGGCTCGGCCAAGAACCAGGGCAACCGCGTTCAGGAAATCACAGAGATCACGACCGGGCTGAAAGCGCTCGCAAAGGAGCTCAATGTTCCGATCATCGCGCTTTCCCAGCTCTCGCGTCAGGTGGAATCGCGCGATGACAAGCGTCCGATGATGTCCGACTTGCGTGAATCCGGGTCCATCGAGCAGGACGCCGACGTGATCATGTTCGTGTTCCGTGAGGAGTATTACCTTTCCAAAACGGAACCGGATGAAGGCTCGCCGGAATATGAGATCTGGCGGGACAATATGGAGCGGCTGAAAGGCAAGGCGGAAGTCATTGTCGCCAAGCAACGTCACGGACCAACTGGAACCGCGAACCTTCACTTCGAAGGTCAGTACACCCGCTTCTCCGACTTGGCTGAGGACGACCACCTGCCCGAGCGCTACGAGTAAGATTGCACTTCCAGACCGGGTTGGATCTTTGACCAAGCAAGGCCGGCTTGACCGTTTTGGCTATCGGACGGGCACACTCTGTCCAAACCAAACGCTTTGCAGGCAGCGGCGAACCTTCTAATGTCGGCAGGTTGATGCACTGCGAAATCCGATTCTGTCCGGAGACCTGTCAGCCTCGTGTCCGAAACGCCCATGAATGCCTACTCCTCCGCCCTTTATGGCGGCCGTTTGACCGTTGATCTGGACGCCATTGCCGCGAACTGGTCTCTTCTGAGATCCAGATTAGCGCCGGGCAGTGAGTGCGCGGCAACCATCAAGGCAAATGCCTATGGAACAGGACAAGCAGAGACGGCAACCAGGCTCTTTGAGGAAGGCTGCCGGACGTTCTTTGTGGCGGTTCCAACAGAAGCCATTGCGCTGCGCCAGACACTTCCAAGTGCCACCATCTATGCGCTCGACGGCTTGTTTCCAGACACGGCTGATCTGCTTCTTCAGGACGATGTTCGGCCTGTCCTCGGGTCCCTGGACGAATTGAAGGAGTGGGCCGCACTTTGCAGGACCGCCGGCAAGAGTTTTCCTGCAGCGGTCCATGTCGACACCGGGATCCATCGGCTTGGCTTGTCTGGCGACGAGTTTGGAACAGCGCTCGCCGATCCAGAACTTATGGGCCCCTTTAAACCAAGCCTCCTCATGTCGCATCTGGCTTGCGGCTCGGATCCGGACCATCCGATGAACAAGGAACAGCTTGACCGGTTCATCGCGCTCACCTCGCCGTTCAAGGATGTTCCACGGTCCCTTGCCAATTCCGCTGGCGTCCTGATGGGACCGGAGTATCACTTCGATCTGGGCCGTCCCGGCATTTCCCTCTACGGCGGCCGGGCCTTCGACCACGGCGACAACCCGATGCAGCCGGTGGCCAAGGTGGAAGCCCGCATCATGATTGTGCGAAACGTTCCGAAAGGCGATGCGATCGGCTATGGCGCGACCCAAACCGCGAAACGGCCGCTGCGCAACGCGGTCGTCGCGGCCGGTTACGCGGACGGATTGTTGCGGCGTGCCAGCTCCTCAGATGACCGTCCTGGTGGTTTTGGAATAATTGGCGGCTATAAAGCTCCAATCCTTGGCCGGATCTCCATGGACATGATCACGCTCGACGTCACCGACATTCCAGATCACCTTGTTCAGCGCGGCGGGCTTGTGGAAATGCTGGGGCCAAATGTTGCGGCGGCTGACATGGCGGCATATGCGGAGACCATCGACTACGAATATCTGACAAGCCTCGGACGGCGTTTTGAACGCATCTACGGCCCGTTGGGTTGATTGGAGTTTTATTGGATGGCCCGCCGGTCCACATCTTTCGTTTGCCAATCCTGCGGCGCAGTCACCGCGAAATGGGTCGGCCGCTGCGAATCCTGCGGTGAATGGAACACCATTGTCGAAGAGCAGACCGGCGGCGGCATTGGCGGAGGTCCGAGCCGGGCTTCAAAGTCCAAGGGCCGTGTTGTCCCACTTGTCGGCCTGACCGGGGACACCAAGGAAGCGCCGCGCATTCAGACCAAGGTTGCCGAGCTTGACCGGGTCACTGGCGGCGGCTTTGTCCGCGGCTCCGCCCTGCTTGTCGGCGGTGATCCCGGGATCGGAAAGTCGACGCTCCTGATCCAGGCGGCAGCTCAACTTGCCAGCCTCGGTCACAAGACCGTTTACATCTCCGGCGAGGAAGCGATCGGCCAGGTGCGGTTGCGCGCTGAGCGACTGGGACTGGCAGAAGCTCCGGTCGCCCTTGCTGCAGAAACCAGCGTTGAAGACATCCTGGCGACCCTGGAAGCTGACACGGCCCCGGCGATGTTGATCCTGGATTCCGTCCAGACGCTCTGGACAGATCAGGCGGACTCACCGCCTGGCACTGTTACGCAGGTGCGGGCGTCAGCTCAGGCCATGGTCCGCTATGCCAAGAAGAATGGCACCACTTTGGTGCTCGTCGGTCATGTCACCAAAGACGGGCAGATCGCCGGCCCACGGGTCGTCGAGCACATGGTGGACGCGGTTCTTTATTTTGAGGGCGATGGTGCCCATCAATACCGGATCCTGCGCTCGGTCAAAAACCGGTTTGGTGCAACTGACGAGATCGGCGTTTTTGAAATGACCGGCAAGGGTCTTCAGGAAGTGCCCAACCCGTCAGCGCTTTTCCTGGGAGACCGCAATACCACGGCGCCCGGCGCAGCGGTCTTTGCAGGCCTTGAGGGCTCGCGGCCGCTCCTCATCGAAATCCAGGCCCTGGTGGCACAATCCTCCCTTGGAACGCCCCGGCGCGCTGTGATCGGCTGGGACACTGCGCGTCTATCCATGATCCTTGCGGTTCTAGAGGCGCGCTGCGGTGTGCGTTTCTCGCAGCATGATGTCTATCTGAATGTTGCCGGCGGGCTCAAAATCAACGAGCCCGGTGCTGATCTTGCCGTTGCTGCTGCCCTTGTCTCTTCGCTCAGCGGGCTTGCCCTTCCGGCCAATTGCGTCTATTTCGGCGAGGTCAGTTTGTCGGGGGCCATCCGGCCCGTGGCGCAAGCTCAATCAAGACTGAAAGAGGCCGAAAAACTTGGCTTTGATCAGGCTTATTGTCCAGAGGGTAACCTCAAGGACGGCGCCGCGTCTCCCTTCAAGGCAACGGGATTGCCGGAACTTGGGGACTTCATCGCTAAACTGACAGCGGAGACTGGTGCACAAGGGGCAACCTGACGCATCATCAGACCCGCTAGAGAGTGTAATTTTCGCGCTTCGGCGCCAGACAGAGGACTTATCGGAAACATGCCGATTACGCTGCTGGACGGACTGCTTCTGGTCATCATGCTCATCTCGGCGGTTCTGGCGATGATCCGCGGGTTTGTCCGCGAAGTCCTGTCGATCGTTTCCTGGGTCGCTGCGGCCGTTGCCGCGTTCATGCTCTATGAGCGCGTCATGCCATACACCCAGCAGTACATCTCACAAGATCTGGTCGCTATGGGTGTGTCCGCGGCTGCCGTCTTCCTGGTGACTCTGATCGTTGTCAGCTACATCACCATGCGCATTTCCGATTTCATTCTGGACAGCCGCATCGGTGCGCTTGATCGCACGCTCGGCTTTGTTTTCGGCGCCGTCCGCGGCCTTTTGCTGGTCGTTGTCGCAATGATGTTCTTCAACTGGTTCGTCCAGCCGGAACAACAGCCGCGCTGGGTGCAAAACGCTAAGTCGCTGCCGATCCTGTTGTCGGTGGGCGAACGATTGGTCGCGGTCTTGCCAGAAGACCCGGAAAAAGCGATTCTGGACAAGATCCGGGAAAATGAGCTAACAGGCGGACAACGCTCTAGCGCGCCTGCCGAAGAGCCCACTTACAGTGACTCTGAGCGTCAGGGCCTGGAACAGCTGACCACGGACAGCAACTGACGCCGAAAACCGGCGCCCGTTTAGACAAACGACACAATATCCGGACCGGCCCGCAGACCGGCCAGAATGTAAGGAGTGGTCGCCATGACTGGCGGAACCGATTTCCATGAGCCGTTCGACATCAATGACGACACATTGCGCGAAGAGTGCGGTGTGTTCGGCATTCTGGGCCATGAAGATGCCAGTGCGCTGACCGCGCTCGGCCTGCATGCCCTGCAGCATCGCGGCCAGGAAGCGGCCGGTATCGTGACCTTCGACAATGAGCAGTTCCGGGCGGAACGCCATTTGGGTCTTGTCGGGGATCACTTCTCCGACGCAGAGACGATCGGCCGCCTCACCGGCCGTGCCGCCATCGGCCATGTGCGCTACTCCACGACTGGCGAAACTATCCTACGCAACGTGCAGCCGCTGTTTGCCGAGCTGGAAGGCGGCGGCATCGCAATCTGCCACAACGGCAATTTCACAAATGCGCTGACCTTGCGCCAACAACTGATCCGCGACGGCGCGATCTGCCAGTCCACGTCGGACTCAGAGGTTGTCCTACAGTTGGTCGCCCGGTCCCGCGAACAGAAAATCGTCGACCGGTTTGTTGAAGCGATCACCCAGATGGAAGGGGCTTATGCCCTTGTTGCGCTGACGTCGAAGAAACTCATTGGCGCGCGGGATCCGCTCGGCATCCGTCCGCTGGTTCTGGGTGACTTGAATGGTGCTCCGATCCTCGCGTCTGAGACCTGCGCGCTCGACATCATCGGTGCGAAATTCATCCGGGACGTGGAAAACGGTGAAGTCATCGTCTGCACATCCACCGGCATCCAGTCCTTCTTCCCGTTTGGCAAGCGCCCCGCCCGACCGGACATCTTCGAGTACGTCTACTTCTCCCGTCCTGACTCCATCGTTGGTGGCCGCAGCGTCTATGATGTGCGCCGGGACATGGGCCGGGAACTCGCGCGTGAATCCCACGTGGACGCTGATGTGATCGTACCGGTGCCGGACAGTGGTGTTCCAGCCGCAATTGGCTACAGTCAGGAAAGCGGCGTTCCGTTCGAACTCGGCATCATCCGCAACCACTATGTGGGCCGGACCTTCATTGAACCGACCCAGCAGATCCGTGCGCTTGGCGTGAAGATGAAGCATTCCGCCAACCGATCACAGATCGAAGGAAAGCGCGTTGTGCTTGTGGATGACAGTCTGGTCCGCGGCACAACGTCCGTGAAGATCGTGCAGATGATCCGTGATGCTGGCGCCAAGGAAGTGCATTTCCGTTTGGCAAGCCCGCCGATCAAGCATTCCGACTACTACGGCATCGACACGCCCGTTCGTGAAAAGCTGCTGGCAGCGAAGTATGGGCTTGAAGAAATGTGCAACTACATCGGCGCTGACAGCCTTGCCTTCCTCTCCGTGGACGGAATTTACCGGGCCGCAGGTTATGATGGCCGGGACAACGAAAACCCGCAATTTACAGACCATTGTTTTACCGGCGACTACCCGACGCCGCTGACGGATTTGTCCGAAGATCAGGACTTCATCAGTGCGCCGCGTCTGGTGGAAGTCGGCTAAGGAATTAGCGAGTAACATGACACAGGATTTTGAAGGCCGGGTCGCCCTGGTGACCGGTGCGTCGCGCGGTATTGGATATCAACTCGCCAAACAACTGGCAGCGCGCGGCGCGCATGTGATTGCGATCGCCCGCACCGTTGGTGGTCTCGAGGACCTCGATGACGAAATCCAGTCTGCAGGCGGCCAGGCAACACTTGTTCCTGTCGACCTCACGGACCATGATGCCTTGGATCGTCTTGGCGCCGCGATCTATGAGCGCTGGAAGAAACTCGATGTCTTCATCGGCAATGCCGGGATGCTGGGTATCCTGTCGCCGCTCGGCCATATCAGCCCGAAAGACTTCGAAAAGGTCATGTCGGTCAACGTAACCGCCAATTGGCGGTTGATCCGGTCTCTGGATCCTCTGCTACGCCAGTCGGACGCCGGCCGCGCTCTGTTCCTGACTTCCGTGCAGGCCAGCACCTGCCCTGCTTTTTGGGGGCTGCAGTCCGTCTCAAAGGCCGGAGTTGAGGCAATGGCCCGTACCTGGGCGAATGAAAGCCTCAAAACCAACATGAAGATCAACCTGGCTGATCCCGGCCCCGTCCGGACCGGACTTCGGGCCAAGGCGATGCCGGGCGAGCCGCCGGAAAACCTGCCGCATCCACGCGAAATCGCGCCCGAGCTGCTTGAGCTCGTGAAAACCGATGTCCATGAGACCGGCAAACTCTACGACCGCGTCAGCCGCGAGTGGGTCAGTTTTTAAGTAGAAAGACGCTCTAAAGTCCGCTTTTCTGGTTCCTTATTTTAACGGAGGACCTCACCCATGCAGCTCGGAGCGTTTTCTATCAGCCTAACTGTCAAAGACCTTGACAAGTCGAAGGCATTTTACGAAGGGCTTGGATTTTCCGACCTAGGCGGGTCCGGGTCCGACGGTTGGGTCATTTTGAAGAATGGCGAGACGGTCATTGGCTTGTTTCAGGACATGTTTGAGAAGAACATCCTGACGTTCAATCCCGGCTGGGACCAAGACGCGAAAAAACTCGACGCGTTCACAGATATCCGATCGCTGCAGAAAACGCTGAAGGACAAGGGCTACAGTTTCGTCCAAGAAGTGGACGAGACAACAACCGGCCCCGGTAGTTTGATGCTGGTCGATCCGGACGGCAATCCGATCCTGATCGACCAGCATGTTTAACGGTCTCGCTAAGTAAACCCTCCTACTCCGCCGCTTGCAGCGGGGCGAAGGAGCTTTCGGCAATGTCGGTCAACTCCGCAAAAACACCCGGTGCACCGGTCACCACACGGGTGCCATGATAAAGGGCATGGGCGACGTCCTGCTCCAGAACCTTTCCGCCCGCTTCCTGGATGAGCAACATGCCAGCCAGGCAATCCCAGGCGTTCATGTGCGACTCGATATAGCCGATTAGGCGTCCAGCTCCAGTATACGCGAGCATCAGGCCGCCAGAGGCATTGCGGAAGAAAACCCCGCCCTTGGACACCAGCGCCCCGACTGCATTGACAGCATCGGTCACGGATGTGCGGCCATTGAAGCCAACGCCGACAGAACCGACGGACACGCTTTCGCTATCCGACACCTTGATCGGCTTGCCGTTCAAAAAGGCACCGCCGCCTGCCAACGCTGAGAATGTCTCCCCGGCGACTGGATCGTGGATCACTCCGAGAAGGGTCTGGCCTTGCTGAACACATGCGATGATGACGCACCATTGCGGTATGCCGGTGACGAAGTTCGCCGTGCCGTCGATCGGATCAATCACCCAGGTGAACCCGCTCTCGCCTTCTTCCATGCCATGTTCTTCGCCCAGGATCCCGTCATCCGGGTACGCTTCAGACAGCGCGTCGCGAATGAGTGTCTCAACGTTCTGGTCCGCTTCGCTTACAAGGTCCTGATGACCCTTTTGCGTGATCGTCAGGGTGTCGAGCTTTCTGAAATAATCCAGCGCGACAAGTCCGGCCTTTTGTGCAAGCGCTTCGGTAAAGGCAAGCCGATCGGATGACATGGAAGATCTCCTTGAAAATCAATTTATCTGAACAAAAGGGTCCCGGTAGACCACCGGGACTTGAGCCAAGGCTGCGCAGCAGCTGCTATTGGATTTTACGCTTTTTCTTCGGCGCATAGGGATTGTCGCCCTTGCGGTAAGACAACCGGATCGGCGTGCCCTGGATATCGAATTTCTCACGTAGGGAATTGATCAGATACCGGGTGTAGCTTTCCGGCAGTTGCTCCGGACGGGAACTGAAAGCCACGAAGTGCGGCGGCCGGGTTTTCGGCTGCGTCATGTAGCGGATGCGAACGCGCCGGCCTGCAACAGCGGGCGGTGGATGCGACGTGGTTGCCCGTTCCAGCCACCGGTTCAGCCCAGCTGTCGACACCCGTGCATTCCAGGCATCATAGGCGGCAAAAACACCTTCAACCAACCGGTCAATGCCCTGCCCCTGAATACCGGACAAGGTCACAATGCGGACGCCGCGGATCTGATTGAAATACCGTTCGTTGGCGTCCCGGATCTTTTTCCAGGCCTCTTCCCGGTCGTCGATCAAATCCCATTTGTTGACGGCAATCACCAAGGCTCGGCCTTCGCGGGCCACAAGATCGATGATCTGCAGATCCTGCTTTTCAAACGACATCGTCGCATCCAGGGTGACAACAACAACCTCGGCAAACTTGATGGCCCGCAGGGCGTCGGCGACGGAGAGCTTTTCCAGCTTTTCCTGAACACGGGCCTTCTTGCGGATCCCTGCCGTGTCGAACAGCTTGATGTGCCGGTCGTGCCAGGTCCAGTCGACGGAGATGGAATCGCGCGTGATACCGGCCTCCGGACCGGTCAACATGCGGTCTTCCCCCAACATCCGGTTGATCAACGTGGACTTTCCGGCATTCGGTCGGCCAACGATGGCAACGCGCAGAGGCCGCTCTTTCGTGCCAACCGGATCTTCATCGTCGACAATCTCACCGTCCTCGTCGACATCGACGTTGGTGACGGCTTCCTCGCGCTTTGCGTCCTCTTCCTCACTCACCCGGTCAACATGCGGTTTCAGAGCATCGTAGAGATCAGCCAAGCCTTCGCCATGCTCGGCAGAGATCGCGATCGGCTCACCAAGGCCAAGCGAGAAGGATTCGTAAAGGCCGCTTTCCCCTGCCCGGCCCTCAGCCTTGTTGGCGAGTAGGATTACGGGACGGGTGGTCTTGCGCGCCACATCCGCAAAGTGCGCATCGAGCGGCGTAACCCCTGCGCGCGCATCAATGACAAACAGCACAGCATCAGCGGTTTCAATCGCTTCTTCGGTCTGCCGGCGCATGCGGCCTTCCAAGGACGCCTTGTCGGCGTCTTCAAGACCCGCAGTGTCTATGATCGTAAAGCGCAGGTCGCCAAGGCGGGCTTCGCCCGGACGGCGGTCACGGGTCACACCCGGTGTGTCATCGACGAGCGCCAAGCGCTTACCGACAAGACGGTTGAACAATGTGGACTTGCCGACATTCGGCCGTCCAACGATGGCGACGGTAGCGCCCACGGCATTCACTCCTAAGAGGCGGATCAACCAAAGGATCCCGCCCTTGAACAAACTCAAAGCACCTCATCCTTGCCCGGCAGGCAACGATAAGGTGCTCAGATACTATAGCTTGACCAGTTTTGAAACGTTGAGGCTCAACTAGAGCCTCAGCGCCCAATGATCAGTTAAACGCGGCAACGCCATCCCGGCCGGTCAAGACAACCACCCGGCCACCGGCGGCAATCGGCGTCACGAAGACATCGGTGTTGGTGCGCTGTGTTGTCATGATATTGCCTGAGGCGGCATCGACCATGGCGATCTGGCCATCACTGGAAAAGGCGACAAGGGCGCCATTGGCCAGGATCGGGCCCGCCCAATTGCGGCGGCGCTTTTTCTTTTCCGGCTTCGGCAGTTGTGTCGCCCACATGGTTTCACCGCTCGAGCGGTCAAGCGCGACCATGCGGTCGTCAAGATCCACCATGAACACCGCGTTTCCGGAGACGACAGGCGTATGAACGCTGCCAAGGTTTTGATCCCATTGACGCTGTCCGGTGCGCACATCAACAGCCACCGTGCGACCGGCAACGCCGGTTGCGACAACCGTGTTGCCGGAGACAACCGGGCTTGCAGAAACATCTGCGAGACCAGACAGAGCCAGTGTCCGGAAACCGCGAGAGACACCATCAATCCAATCCGGCTCACCGGACTTGATATTGATGGCCATGATTTCACCGGACGAGAACGGCACAATCACCCGGTTGCCAGAGATGGCAGGGTTTGCTGCAGACAGAACACCGGCAGTCTCTTCGATCCCGGCAAATGTCCAAGCCACAGAGCCGTCTTCCTTGGAAAACGCATAAACTTCGTTGGACTGGCTCACGACAAAGACGTGACCGCCGCCGGCTGCCGGGGCACCGCGCGCCGGAGTGTCCATTTCAGCGGTCCAGATGACCCGGCCGGAACCCGCTTCAAGGGCCGCCACTTGGCGGTAACCGGTCGCAGCATAAACAACGCCGCCGTCAACAACCACACCGCCGCCTGGACCAACGTCGCGTTCGCCTTCAGGGCGCAGGTTTTGCGTCCACTGGCGGCCACCGGCGGTGGACAGCGCGACGACTTCGCCATTCGGCTTATAGACATAGATGCGGCTGCCGTCGCTTACCGGGCGGGAGGATACCCGCAAGGCTGACGACGTCAGGCCGCGGCCGGAACTGCCCACATTGGCTTGCCAGGCACGGCTGCCGGAAACGGAGACGGCCACGTTGCCCGGATCGTTGGCCGGACCGCCGCCAGCACTCGTCCAGGTCTGACCGCCAGTCGCAGCGCCAATGCTCGCCGCCTTGCCAAGAGCTTGGGCAGCCGGGTCTACACCATCGAAAACAGCCTGCCGTTCGCCCGGCAAGATCTCTTCCTTGCTGAACGGATTGAGCGAGCTGCCAAACTCACTGACTGATCCGCAACCGGCCAGAAAGACCGACAATGCCAGCGTGCCAACCAATGGCCGGACAGATACGTTTTTGAAAAAACAGATCACTGTGCAGTGCCCTCTTCAGCCGGTGTCCCGGTCTGTCCCCGGATCAGTCCGCCCAGGAGTGTCACGCGCTGACGAATGTCTTGAGGCGTCTCGGCATCATCCTCCAATGCCGTAATCCAGGTAAGCGCCGTCTCGGCATCGCCATTTTTCCAGGCGCTCAGAGCAAGCAGTTCACGAGCAGCTGCACGGAAGGCATCCGTATCGCCGGTTAGGCTCTCAATCCGGTCTGCAATCGCATCATATGGTTCGCTATCGACCGCAATGTAGGCCGCGCGGAGAGCTGCCACATTCTGCAGAGCCGGAGCGAGGTTCGAATCCCGTGACAGAGCATCGAACTCTGCGAGGGCGGCGGTTGCGTCACCGGAATTTGCCTTGTCGGTTGCCTGGCGCATCTGTGCGAGCGCCGGATAGCCGCCAATGGAAGATCCAAGTTCGGTGTAAAGCTGCGCCGCTTCCGAGTACTGACCAGCCTCCGACAAGCTGATGGCCTCAAGGAATGTGTCACCCGCTGACTGAGACTGTGTGTCTTGCCAGTAGAGCCAGCCCCGGTAACCACCGGTGCCAACCACGATCAAGACAGCGACCGCGATCACCCAAGACCCGAAACGGTCCCAGAGACGGCGGTACTTCTCATGGCGGATGTCCTCATCGACCTCACGAAAAATATCAGACATACGTGGCTAGTTCCTGAATTTGCTCTGCTGCGCCGGTCCGGAAATCCGGATTGGCTCCCCATCAAGGGGCGCACATTATCCATTTGATCCGGCTCGGGCAATTCCCCGTCCGGGCTTTAAACCGCCCTTCGTGGCGCAAGTGGGGCAACTGCCCGTTTTTCGTTGTTTTTGTCCCGACCCGGGTGCGATTTACACGCTTCCGCGTGCCTTATGCAACCGGCACCCCGATCAAAAGCACATGCAGCTTGAAGGCAAACAGGACATAGAGACCAAGACCGATAAGAATCACGATGATGTCGGAGAACTTGCCGGGCTCTTTTGCCATCACCGCACCGCCGCCAAGGCCGCGCCGCTTCAGTGAGATACGGTCTGCCACCGCCCAGACCAGGAAGCTGCCGAACAATAAAACAGATGCCAGATCGCCATTGGTGAGAAGGTGAGAAAACGCCCACAGTTTCACAGCAACCAGCATCGGGTGTTTCAGGGCCTTTTTGATCCGGCACGGAACATAGGCAGCCACAAGGAAAATGAACACCGGAACCATGAACAGCATGGTGACGTGACGCAACCAGAATGGCGGGTCATAAATGATCGCGGGGCCTTCGGCGCGGGCAGCACCGTAACCGTAAATGATCAGGACAAAGCCGATGGCGGAGACCACAGCAAACAGGCCCTTGTAGCCAAGAACGCCAAACTTCTCTTCCAATGCCGACCGCTTGTCAGCGAACATAGGCAGGCTGTGTATTCCCAAAAACAGAATCAATCCGGCAATAAGCAAAAGCATGCCCGCTCTCCCTCAAGGCATTGGCCACCACGAGGCGCATCAGCGCCTCTTCAAAGCCGGACAATAAGAGCGGCATCAAGGGCCTGCAACCGGAATTGCCATTGTTTTATCGCGAATTTTATCAGCGCAGCAGGGCGTCGGCCTGGTCCGGACTAAGCGGTTCCGGCCGTGTGGGCATTTCACTGATCTTAACGTGCTGACCGGTCGCAGCCGCGGTCTGAATTGCCTCGATAACATCAACAGCATGAAGAGCGCGCTCCATCGAGCAGCGAAAGTCCGTTCCAAGAAGCACTGCATTGACCATGTCCGCCAAGCCCGCAGACCGGTAATTGGCCCGGTCCCGGCCATGGATTTTGAAATTGGACCGGCCGAACGGGTGGTTGTCCTGGTTCAGAACCTCACGTGTTCCGTCCTTTAAAACCCGTATTACGTCACCGCCAAAAAACAAGGGATCCGGCAAAAAGAGCGTTCCCTCGGATCCATAAATTTCCATGGCGGAATGCGCATGGGCCTGGACGTCCCAACTTGCGGAAAACGCAATCAACGGACCGTCCTTGACAGACAATGCAGTGTGGATTGTTGTCGGTGTTTCGACATTGAAAACTTCGCCTTTACGCGGCCCCTGGCCAATCGTCCGGGTTTTGCTGGGCGTGCTGGACATCGCCGCCACTTGCTCGACCGGCCCGAGCAAATTGAGGACACTGGAAATAAAATAAGGGCCGAAATCGGCCATTGGCCCAATGCCGGATTTGTAGAAGATTTCGGGGTCCGGGTGCCAAGCTTCCATTCCATAGTTCATTGCATGAAGCGTGGCACCGGTGACTTCTCCGATCAGACCCTCCGAAACGGCCTTGCGGGCCGTTTGCGGTGCTCCGCCCAAAAACGTATCGGGCGCACAACCCACAAACAGTCCGAGCTTTTCGGCCAGTTGCCGAACTCCGGCACCTTCTGCGGAGGTTCGCGCAAACGGCTTTTCGGAATAAACATGTTTGCCGTTGTTGAGTATCTCCCGGCTCATCATAGCATGCGCATCGGGCGCTGTCAGATTGACGATTACGGAGATATCATCCGCCTGGAGCAGGTTATGAACCGTTTCGGCGCGAATATCGAACTCTTCGGCCCGGATAAGTGCTACTTCCCGATTAAGGTCCGCACAGGCGCGCAACTGCAGGCCCATGAACTTCGGGATGAGTTCAAAATAGATCCTCGAAGTGTTGCCGCACCCCAGGATCCCGATACCCCGCTCTTCCGACATCGCGGGCGTCTCCGGTGCTTTCTTTTGTAGTTTCGTGGTTCAAGTAGACACCGAAGATGCTGCGCCCAGCAAGACAGGCAAAAACAACGAGGGTTTTGCATCTCAAATCCGACTCCCGACCGCAACAATTCTTAGCAACGCCACATGGTCTCCAGTGATCACACCCAATTGGCATAAGGCATGAAATCGAGGTTTCCCTGATCCGTGAACTCTCGGTTGTCGTAGGCAGTTCAAATCCAAAATCGGAGAACACCACATGTCGAACAGCGCTGATGCAGCACCGCGGATTGTTGTCTCACATGATGAAGTGCCGCTCACTGTTTTTCTACTGACAGCCGCAGGGTTTCTCCCATTCGGAGCACTGTCATTTGCCGCAGTGTTTCTCCCCGTAGAGGCCCATCCGTGGATCTTGCCCGCCCAACACGCTTATGCAGCGGTGATCCTGTCTTTTCTGGGCGGGATTTATTGGGGCTGGGAGTTTGCGATGACGTTCGTGCAGTCCCGGCCGGTGTCATCAGCGCGGCTGGTGATTGGCGTCCTGCCGTCTATCGTTGGCTGGCTTGCTCTTTTCGCGAGCGGTGTATGGTCCGCCCTGCTGCTCGTGACCTGTTTTCTGGCATGGCTCGGATATGATCTCTGGCGAACACAGTCACATTCTGCACCGCGCTGGTATCCGAAACTGCGCATTCCGGTCACTGTTGCCGTGGTTGTCTCGCTGATTGCTCCGGTTCTGGCAGGTTAAACTTGTTGAGACGCTGAACACACCTTGCAGAGCCCGCGCAGTTCGATGGTCGTGCGCGACAGTTTAAACTCCTGCTCCTTCGTCCACTTGAGCAAGTCTTCAATCGCGCGATCCGGAGAAAACTCCTGAACGTTGCCGCACGTCTCGCAGATCGCAAACGCTGCGGTCTTGTGATCTGCACAGCCTTTGTGGCGGCAGGCAACAAAGGCGTTCAAGCTTTCAAGGCGATGCACCAGACCGTAGTCGACCAGCTTGTCCAACGCCCGGTAGACCTGAAGCGGTGCGCGAAACCCCTTCTCACGCAAGTCGTCGAGAAGGGCATAGGCTGTCAGCGGGCCGCTGGCGTCAGAAAGTTTACCGAACACCAGTGCCTGGTTTTTTGTCAGATCCGGATGGGCATGCGCCATGTCCTAAATCCCTCCCCGGTTTTCAGCGGTCAGTTTCTGAATCAACCTTCGAACCGGAAAAAGGCTGAGCACAAAAAGAAGCATGGCAGCGACCACAATCGACGGTCCTGACGGGGTATCGTAGTAAAGCGAACCATTGAGCCCTGCAACCACAGCGACCACGCCGGCGAATGCTGCAATGACGGCCATTTGTTCCGGTGACCCTGCCCACCTGCGGGCAGCGGCTGCCGGCAAAATCAGCAGCGCCGTAATCAAGAGCGCGCCGATGATCTTCAACGAAATCGCAATGACAATTGCCGTCAGCAGCATGAAGACCAATTCCGCCCGGTCCGGGCGCAATCCTTCCGCGCCCGCAAGATCGGAACTGACGGTCGCGGCAAACAAATGCCGCCAGATCAGCAGCAGCCCGCCCAGGACAATGGCACCGCCGCCGTAGATCATCGCGATGTCCGTCCGCGTGACCGAAAGTATGTCGCCAAACAAAAGCCCCAGCAGATCCACCCGAACCCAGGTCATGAAAGCCAGGCAGACAAGGCCGATCGCGAGCGCAGAATGGGATAACAAGCCCAACAACGCGTCAGACGGCAGGGTGTCTCCGTGACGAAGTGCCAAAAGGAGCAGTGCGAGCACAATGGATACCGCCCCGACAGATAGCGTGATGTTGACATCCAGCAACAAGGCCAGCGCCACGCCAAGCAGTGCTGCATGGGACAGGGTGTCGCCAAAATAAGCCATGCGCCGCCAGACCACAAAACATCCCAAGGGTCCTGCGACCAAAGCCACGCCAATGCCTGCAATCAACGCCCGCGTGAAGAAATCATCAAGCATCGGCTACACCGCCCGCGACCCGTTTATGAGGGGCTGTTTCGTTCGAAGGCTGCCCCCCGGATATCCCGTGAGCCTCATGCATGTGATCATGCTCTCCAGGGCAATGGTCGCAGACCGTGCCGTCTGAATGGCGGACCCGGCCATCGGGGAGATGAACATGATCATGACGGTGCTCATAGACCGCCAACGCACCACCGGCCCGGGTGCCGAACAACTGCTGGTAATTCTCGTCCCTGCTGACATCGGACGGAGTGCCGCGGCAGCATACATGACCATTCAAGCACACCACTTGATCCGCCGCCGCCATAACCACGTGCAAGTCATGTGAAATCATCAAGATGCCGCACCCGACCGTATTCCGGATCTCTGAAATCAAGCCGTAAATCGCAATCTCGCCGGCATAATCGACGCCTTGTACCGGTTCATCCAAAACAAGGAGATCCGGCGAGCGCGCGCCAACATCACTCTTTGAAGCTCGCCGCCAGACAGCGTGCGCATTTCCTCGCCGACCAACCGGGCCGCACCGGTGCGCTCCAGCGCGGCCATGCATTCAGCATCGGACAAAGGATTGGTGAGCCGCATGAACCTTTTAACATTCAGCGGCAGCGTCCAGTCTATCGACAGTTTCTGTGGAACATACCCAACAGAGAGACCATTGCGCCGAACAGCAGAGCCTTCTGTTGGTTTATGGATCCCCAACGCCAGTTTCGCCGTCGTCGACTTTCCGGAACCGTTCGGACCTATGAGGGTGACGATTTCACCGGGTGAAACGGTCAAATCGACACCGCGCACAAGCCAGCTTCCGCTCTTTTGGATCCCGGCCCGGGTCAACTGCACCAGATTGTCGGCTGCTTCGCTCATTCAACTCGCCTTTTGGGGATTCTTTGCCCCAGAGTGTTATATTATTACGTAAGTACTGTTTCATGTCTCCGGTTGCAAGCTGGTGCTGCGCTGTTAACACTTCCCTGCAAACTATCCGCTTACAAACAAGCATTGAATTTCACATCAGGAATCGGCTCGATGATTTATCCCTGCATTTTGTCTGGTGGTATTGGATCCCGCCTTTGGCCCCTGTCCCGCAAAGACCGCCCAAAGCAGTTTTTGCCGATATTCGGCGGCGAGAGCCTGTTCCAAAAGACCTGCAAGCGAGTCTCGGGCGAAGGATTTTCCAATCCGATCGTAATCGGCGGCGACAGCCATCGCTTCCTGATGGGCGAACAGCTTGCCGAGATCGACACTGCAGCCACAACAATCCTGCTGGAGCCGGTGGGCCGGAACACCGCCCCGCCTGCCCTCATGGCCGCGTTGCTGGCGTATGAAGAGGATCCGAATGCCCTGATCCTGCTTCTTCCGTCAGACCACCTGATCGGCAAGGAAGATGTGTTCATGACGGCAGTTCACCACGCGCGGGACGCTGCTCTGTCGGGCAAAATCGTCACATTCGGCATCACGCCGACAGAGCCCAACACAGGATACGGATATATCAAACTGGAGCCGGGTAGCGACCCGGTTCGCGGTGTGGCAGCTTTTGTTGAAAAGCCGGACCTTGAGCGGGCAAAAGCCTTTCTGGCCGATGGCGCTCATGTCTGGAATGCCGGGATTTTTCTCTATTCGGCGAAGACAATGATTGAGGCCTTCAAGACTTACCAACCAGCTTTGTCAGAGGCGATTACCGCGCTGATGGCCACCCGCCATGGTGATCTGGACTTTACCCGGCTCGATGAGGACGGCTTTGCAGCGCTTGAAAACATCTCAATCGACTATGCAATTATGGAGAAGGCAGACAATGTGGTCTGTGCGCCGATGGCTCCGGATTGGGATGATCTCGGTTCCTGGTCAGCGATCTGGGGTGTGCTTGATAAGGACGGCAGCGGAAACTCGGCGATCGGCGATGCCCGATTCCTCGACTGCAAGGAATGCCTTGCCTATGCCGACCAACGGCTGGTGTCCGTCATCGGCCTGGAAGATGTCATGGTGATTGCGACCACAGACAGTGTGCTGGTTGCCCACAAGGACAAGGCGCAGGATGTCAAGAAAGTGGTCGAACAGCTGGAATTGGAGGGGCGCAGCGAAACCGAGCGGCATCCGCGGACCTACAGGCCATGGGGCTACACAGAGCGGATCAACGCAGGCGACCGGTTTGCCGTTCAGTCCATGATGATCAAACCAGGAAAGCGCCTTAGCCTTCAAAGCCATTTGCATCGCGCCGAGCATTGGGTCGTTGTCTCCGGGACGCTGGAGATCACCATCAATGGTCAGGTGAGCCTTCTGACGGAAAACCAGTCGGCATATGTCCCGCTCGGAGCGCAGCATACTCTGCACAATCCAGGTCGCATTCCTGTCCGAATGATCGAGGTGCAATCCGGAACCTATCTTCAGGAAGACGATATCGTTCGTCATTCCTGAAGAAGCGGCGGTCCCCCACCCAATGGGTGTTAGAGGTCTTTCAGCTTGGCACTGACTTCGCGAAGCGTAAGCTTGTCTGCGGACGGCGGCGCGACTGAATGGCTGCCGAGCCCAGTGATACGTTCCGCCGCATCCTTCAGGTTGTGGTCCACGCGCTCCAGAACCATGCTCGGCATGCGCAGAGCAGCTGTGTAGACAACGATCGCCTCATTCACAGACGCCTCAAAGTTGATACTGGCAACCGCCACATAGACCGTTTCAGCCATCTGAGCGAGTTCTTCGGCATCCTCAACCATTGGCTTTATCATAGTCACAGTCTGATCAGGATTAAGGCCGACCCAAACCGCACCAGCAATAAAAACGAACGTAAAAACAAGGATATGAAAATTTCTCAGGAAATATCCCACCACAACCCCCACGGTAGGTTAACAACTCATTAACACGTGATTGTTGGTAATTGTGGGTGCAACAAAACGCAAGATGGCTGCCTGTTTGCGCGCCGGTATTTTCCCTGTGATGGTTAACGGCCGGGCGGTCCCGAACACAAACAAAGACGCAATTTAGAGGCGAGCTTTCACCTCAATTTGCCGATCGATAAAGTTTTACAGGAAGAATTACCGTAGTTTTACGGAGTGCCCCTTACAACGCGGCAGAAGTTCAAGGAGATACACATGTTCGACAGGAGCGGCGAAATGAGACTTTCGTCACTGGGTTTGCTGCTCATATTGGCAGCATGTGTCATGACGCTGTTTATTCAGCCAAGCCCGCAATATCAGGTTGACCCGCAAACTGTCGGCGCTTTTTTTGGCAGATCGGAATAGCAGTCAACGTGATCCATCCGTAGGTGGGTCAATCGGAGACGGAGCTCTATTTTTCAAGCCTATCGAACCTCACGGCGGTGCGCTTGCGCCGTATCTGCCTTTACCGGGATCGGCTCAAGTCTCGGCTCAAACAACGCCGGCAATTTCGAACCCGGTCCGCCTTTTGTTTGATCAGCCCCAAGGAGCATGATCGCGGAGCCGACAACAACCGACACCAGTGTAATGACCAGTCCAGCGACGAGCATAAGTATCGGCACCAAAGGGCTGTCATCGCCTCTAATCAGAACTGTCAGGTTGCCGATGTTCGAATAAAAAATGCCGCCAACGACCAGCCCGGAAATCCCGACACCTGCCAAACTGTTTACTACCAAGAGCCGGAAAAACGGATCTTTTGGCAAAAACCGTTTTGCGAATGTATCTACTGTCACGGTCATTTCAGAAGCCCTTTGTCTCTCGACACCTTTGTAAAAGCTTAGGGCCCGACCCGATGAGCGCAACCTGTCAAATCCGCGCAGTAATTCTGTGTCGTACAAGTTCCATTAAGGATCCGCTTTCTTTTTCGAGGCGTACACCTTGCGGAATGCCGGTTTGATATATATTAGTTCGATATATCGATCCGGTATATGACAGTTTTGCGAATGCCGCGAGCAAAGCAACTCGCGGATTTGCTGTTGGCGGCATCGACAGATGCTGAAGGAGCCAATCATGAGCGTGCGCGGTTTGTGCCTAGCCATCCTGTCCGGTGGGGACGCCACCGGATACGAAATACGCAAAGAATCGACAGAAGGCCGGTTCAGCTATTTCGACGACGCCAGCTTTGGCTCCATCTACCCTGCCCTTGCGCGCCTGGAAGCGGAAGGCATGGTGACTGTCCGTGAAGAGCCGCAAGCTGGAAAACCATCCCGCAAGGTCTATTCCATAACGCAGGCAGGGCGGGACGAGTTCATTCGGTCCTTGTGCGAACCCCAAGCGCCGGACACCTTCAAGTCCCCCTTCCTCTTGATTGCCTTGAATGCTGCCAAACTTCCGCCGGATGTCCTGCGCCGCGCCCTTGAACGCCGTAAGGCGCAGGTTCACGAAGAGCTCCGCTTGTTAAGCGGAATTGATGATGAGAACGGATGCACACATGCAGGCTCCGATTGGACCCGCGATTACGGGATTGCCTGCATGAATTTCACACTGCGCTACCTCGAAGACCACGGGGAAGCCCTTATTAAGATCGCCGAAGACGCAGCTGCCCCCTCCCAGGCCGCTGCAGAGTAAGCCCGATTTGGAGACCTCCGAAATGCGTATCAAGTTTTCCTACATCCTTGCAGCCGGCCTCGCGGCCGGTATTGGCGCGTGGATGTATAGCGGCACCGTTGTGATCGGTGGCGTGGGCGACGGTGAAAATGCTGCGCCCTCTCCTGCTCAGCGTGTTGCTCAAGCAACTGACAAGCTGTTCAAGGTCCAGGTTGTGGCTCTTACGGCGCAAGAACGCCAAGCCGTTCTGGAAGTGCGTGGCCGGACGGAAGCCGAAGCAAAGGTCGCCGTTCGCTCACACATTACAGATGACGTGGTCGACCGTCCCGCCCAGGAAGGTGCGCGTGTCGCTGCCGGAGACATCCTGTGTGTCCTCGATCGGGGAACCCGGGAATCGCGAATTCTCGAAGCAAAGGCAGCAGTCGCAGAGGCCGAAATGCTGAAAGAAGCCGCCACCCAGCTGAGCAGCAAGGGCTTTACGGCTGAAACGCGCGTGATGACCGTTCAGGCCCAGTATGATGCGGCCAAGGCCCGTCTGGAAGAAGCAGAACGCGAGCTGCGCCGGACCGTAATCCGCTCGCCGATTGACGGCGTGATCGAAAGCCCGATGGCCGAGATTGGTGCCCAACTCGACAAGGGCAGCATTTGCGCAACCGTTGTGAATTCCGATCCGATGATTGCTATCGGTGATGTAAGCGAACTGAACATCGCCCAGATCTCCCTGAACATGCCGGCTGAGGTGGTCCTTGTGACGGGCGAGACTTTGGAAGGGCATGTCCGTTACATTTCACCTTCTGCCAATCCGGACACCCGTACTTTCCGGATCGAAGTTGAAATCCCGAATGAAGATGGTGTTGCCCGTGATGGCGTCACGGCGGTTAGCCGCTTGCCATTGCCGGTTGAGAAGGCACACAAGATCTCGCCTGCCATCCTGACGCTGAACGATACCGGCCAGGTCGGCATTCGCGGCGTTGGCGAAGACAATGTCACCGTGTTCTATCCAGTCACTGTTCTTGGCGGAGAGCAGGACGGGATGTGGGTCGGCGGCCTTCCGGAGACCGTCAATGCAATCGTGGTCGGACAGGAATATGTCTCTGATGGCGTTCTTGTGGATCCGGTGTTTGAAACCGCGGAGATCAGCCAATGATCAACATGCTTGAAGGCGTTCTGCGCCGTCCAAAGACGGTCTTCGTGTTGATGCTTGCGCTGCTGGCCGCAGGGGTCATGACCTATGTGTCGATCCCCAAGGAAGACAGCCCCGACATCGATCTCCCGATCTTCTACATATCGATCACCCAGCAGGGCATTTCTCCGGAAGATGCCGAGCGCCTGCTCGTGCGACCGATGGAAACCGAACTGCGCGGGTTGGATGGCCTCAAGGAAATCACGGCGATTGCCTCTGAAAGCCATGCCGGTATCGTCTTGGAGTTCGACATTTCGTTCGACAAGGACGAGGCCCTTGCCGACGTGCGCGACAAGGTCGATCAGGCCAAGGGCGAGCTGCCTGCTGACGCTGAAGAACCGACAATCACGGAAATGAACTTTGCCCTTGCCCCGACCATGTTCGTGGCACTCTCAGGCAATGTCCCTGAACGCACGCTCTATCAGCATGCCCGGCGTCTGAAGGACCAGATTGAAGCGGTCGACACCGTCCGCTCTGCCGATCTTTCCGGGCACCGGGAAGAGCTCCTGGAAGTCCTGATCGATACCCAGAAGCTGGAATCTTATGCGATCACCCAGCAAGAGCTTTTGAACACACTGACCGCCAACAACCAGCTGGTTCCAGCTGGCTTCATTGACGGTGGCAAAGGGCGCTTCAACGTCAAGGTTCCTGGCCTCATTGAAAATGCATCCGACGTTTACAGTCTGCCGCTGAAACAAAGCGGTGAAGGCGTCGTCACGCTGGCTGACGTTGCAGAGATCCGCAGAACCTTCAAGGATGCAGATTCCTACACCCGCGTGAACGGCAAACCGGCCATTGCGCTGGAAGTCACCAAGCGGATCGGCACGAACATCATCGAGAACAACGCGGCAGTGCGTGCTGTCGTTGAGGAAGCCTCGAAAGACTGGCCGGAGACGATCCAGGTCGACATCCTGCTCGATCAATCCGACAACATCTATGAGGTTCTTGGCTCTCTGCAGTCCTCGATCCTGACCGCGATCTTCCTGGTCATGATCCTGGTTCTTGCAGCGCTCGGCATGCGGTCTGCCCTGCTCGTGGGTCTCGCGATCCCGACATCCTTCATGGTGGGCTTCCTGATCCTTGGCGGCATTGGCTACACGGTCAACACGATGGTCATGTTCGGCCTCGTTCTGACCGTCGGCCTGCTCGTCGATGGTGCCATCGTGATGACGGAGTATGCCGACCGGAAGGTGCATGAGGGCATGGAGGACCGTGAGGCCTATATCCGTGCTGCAAAGCTCATGTTCTGGCCGATTGTCTCGTCCACCGCGACAACCCTGGTGGCTTTCCTGCCTATGCTTTTGTGGCCGGGTGTTGCCGGTGAATTCATGAGCTACCTACCGATCATGGTGATCATCGTTCTGGCGGCCTCATTGGTCACGGCGATGGTATTCCTGCCGGTAACCGGTGGCGTGCTGGCAGATGTCTCGCATTGGCTCGGCCGTCACGCAGCTGCCTTGCTGGCTGTGACAATCGCGGCAGGTGGTGCATTTGCGATCGGAAGCGGTCCGCTGGTGCCGGGTCTTCTGGCAGGTGCCCTTCCTGAGGGCATGATTCCACTGGTCAGCATTTTGGCCGGGTTGGTCACGTTCGTTGGACTTGGGTATGTTTCCTATCGGATCTTGCGTCCGTTCGTGCGCTGGTCTCAGGAACGGGCTGCTGTTCGTGCCGCAAAAGACCGGGCGGAAGCGGAGCTTCTTTCCGGCAAGGCCCACTTCGATGTGAAGAAGGTCAAGGGCTTCACCGGTTTTTACGTCCGCTTCCTGAAGCTGCTTGCCGGGAACCCGATCGGCAACATCGTCACGATCGTCGCAATGATTGCCGTGTGCGGTTACATCATGATGTCCTTCGTCTCCAATCCGACCGGCGTGGAATTCTTCGTTGATGAAGAGCCGGATCAGGCTGTGGTTCTGATCTCCGGCCGAGGCAACATGTCTGCTGCGGAAGCGCTTGAGCAGGTGGCCAAGGTGGAAGCGGAAGTGATGGAGGTCAAAGGTGTGGCCCACATCGTCACCACCGCCTTTACACCGGGAGGCTCTTCGGGTGGCCCGTCTGTTGGCGGTGTCCAGGACAAGCCTGCCGATGTCATGGGCGAGCTACAGCTCGAACTTGCAAACTTCTGCTGCCGGCGTGAAGCCAAGGAGATCTTTGCAGAGATCCGCGAACGCACGTCCACCATTCCGGGCATCAAGGTGGAAACCCGCAAGATCGAGGGTGGCCCGCCGACCGGTAAGGACATCCAGCTTGAGCTGAAGTCGACGGATTACGATACGCTTGTTGAGAACGTTGCCCGAGTCCGCAATCATCTGAATGGCGTCGAAGCGCTGATTGACCAGGAAGACGACCGTCCGCTGCCGGGCATCGAGTGGCAAATCGCCATCGATCGGGAACAGGCTGGCCGTTACCAGGCTCATATCGCTTCGGTCGGCAACATGGTTCAGCTGGTGACCAACGGCGTGTTGATCGGCAAGTACCGTCCGAATGACAGCGAAGACGAGGTCGACATTCGTGTCCGCTTGCCGGAAGACGAGCGCACGATCGACCGGTTTGACCAACTGCGTCTTCAAACCTCGCTCGGACTTGTGCCGCTGGCTAACTTCGTCGATCGCTCTCCGGCCCAGAAGGTTTCGGAAATCGTCCGTCGTGACGGCCTCTACTCAATGATGGTCAAGGCAACCGTCAACCCTGCTTCCGGGTCCACACCGGATGAACAGGTTGGCGAGTTGGAGAAATGGCTGGACGCGCAAACCTGGCCGGACAACGTGTATTTGCAGTTCCGCGGCGCTGATGAGGATCAGAAGGAATCGGGTGAATTCCTGATGAAGGCGATGGTTGGATCGCTCTTCCTGATGTTCCTTATCCTTCTGACGCAATACAACTCGTTCTATCAGACCTTCCTGACCCTCTCGACGGTGGTCCTGTCGGTCTTCGGTGTGCTGCTCGGGATGATGGTGACAGGCCAGAAGTTCTCGATCATCATGACAGGGACAGGAGTCGTGGCGCTTGCCGGGATTGTCGTGAACAACGCGATTGTTCTGATCGATACCTATAACCGGTTTATCGATGATGGGCTTGATCCGCTGGAAGCGATCTTGAAAACCTCTGCGCAGCGGATCCGGCCGATCCTGTTGACAACCATCACCACGATTGCCGGTCTGATCCCGATGGCGACACAGATCAACTTCGACTTCGCCAACCAGGTTACGGCCTATGGCGGCATCACCGCCGTTTGGTGGGTCCAGTTGTCGACAGCGGTGATTTCTGGTCTCGCCTTCTCCACAATCCTGACACTGATCATGATCCCGGTCATGATTGCGTTGCCAAGTGTCTGGGTCGGTTCAGCGCGGTCCATCGCACAGCGGTTCCGGCGCAAGCCTGTTCCGGCTGCTGCACCCACCACTGACGCTGATCAGGATGTGGAGTGGACAGATCCGGAACAGGAGAAGGAACGCCCGGCTGCCAAAGTGGTGTCGATGCCAAAACCTGCGCCGCCGAAGGTTCCGAACCAGGAAGAACTCCCGCACGCGGCTGAGTAGACCTCCAGTAGACGCCGCTCGTGGAAAGGCCGCCGGTTTCCGGCGGCCTTTTCTTTTTTCAGCTTGCCGTCTGACCGCTCACCACCTATATAGTTGCTTAATACAACTATTTTAGATGTTAGAGCCATGACCCCTCAAGCCCCTCACCTCATAGAAGACATTCGTGCAGCGTCCAGAAAGTTGGTGCGCGAGTTTGGCTTTCTGGAAAAGACAATCGCCGGAACAGATCTTTCCGGCTCGGGCGTTCACGCAATCATAGAGATTGGCCTCACCCCCGGCCTGACGGCAAAGGAGTTGGGGGCGCGGCTCAAGCTGGAAAAGTCCACGATCAGCCGTCTTTTGAAATCCTTGGAAACGCGGGGCGAAATCGTCCAAACCCAATCCAAGACCGATGGACGCGCCTTCCAGCTCCACCTTACACCAAAGGGCAAGGACACTTGGATTGCGATCAACCGGTTTGGAGACAATCAGGCCCGTACCGCGCTTGCCAACATCACGGGCGTCGACACGGCAACAATCGCCAACGCCCTCACTTCTTATGCCCAGGCCCTTGGCAGCGACGCCTCCAATGCTGCGCCCGACGGAACACAATATCCGGTTGTCGAAGGCTATCAGACCGGCATGATCGGTGACATCTCGGCCCTGCACGCCCGGACACATGGCCCGATCGTCGGCATGGGACCGGCTTTTGAAAGTGTTGTTTCTCAAGCCATGGCGGAATTCATGCCGCGGGTCGAGCGTCCAATGAACAACAGCTGGAGCGTTCTGGAAAATGGAGCCGTGATCGGGTCAATCACGATCGATGGCGAAGATCTGGGCAATAACATTGCCCACCTGCGCTGGTTCATCCTGTCTGAACGCTTGCGCGGCAAGGGGCTCGGCAAAGTGCTCCTCAACAAAGCGTTGACGCATTGCGACCGGCTCGGCTTCGACGAAATTCATCTCTGGACCCTGAAGGGGTTGGACGCCGCACGGGCCCTTTATGAAAAAAGCGGCTTTGATCTGGCGGAAGAATACCTTGGCGATCAGTGGGGTCGGGAAGTCATGGAACAGAAATTCATCCGGAAGCGGGCCGCTTAGTGCGGGCCGGTGCCAGGATCATGTTTTGGAAATGGAATTGCCGCCGTCACACAACATGGCAGACCCAGTGACAAACGAGCCCGCATCCGACAAGAGGAACATAGCCGCTCTGGCGATTTCCTCAGGCTCGGCCATACGTTTCAGCGCATGCATTCCTTTGACGATCTCATGGTACTCGGGATCATCCCCAGCCATATCCGTTTTCGTCCCTCCAGGAAGCAGTGCATTGACCCGAATATTGGCGGGGCCGCATTCCGCTGCGAGGCACTGGGTCAACCCAATCAGTCCGGCCTTTGACGCGGCATACGCTGCCATCCCCGGCATGCCAACCGTGTGTCCGACAAAAGTGGATGTGAATACAATTGCTCCGCCGCCGTTTTCCCGAAGAGCGGGCACCTGGTATTTGGCCGCAAGAAAACAGCTTGTCAGGTTCGTGTTCAGAACGGTGTTCCACACTTCCTGACGCATGTCCTCAACGGGACCAAGATCGCCCAGGATCCCTGCGTTGTTAAATGCACCGTCAAGTCCGCCGAAATGATCCTTTGCAGCCTCAACAAGGCCTTTCGCGCAGTGCGGATCGTTTACGTCGCCGGGCACAATCAACACCTGATCCGCGTCAGCGCCCACACTTTTCCTGACCTCTTCGAGACGATCGGCTCGCCTTGCCGTGATCACCAGATTGGCTCCCGCTTCGGCAAACAGCTTCACAGCCGCTGCACCGATTCCACTGCTGGCACCCGTGATAAGAATTGTTTTGTCTTGCAACATTTTTAAGTCCCTCATTGACGTGAGGGAGCCTAATTGACGCACAATTCTCAACCGAGAAACCCGATTTCCGAGCCCCTTTCTATTGGATTACAGTATTAGCGGACGGAGAGTTCTAGCCCCAGAGGGACGGATCCTGCCAGACGACAGGTACGATCAGCGGGCCTTCGATTTGCTCCAATCCAGTCCCCAGCGACACGGACTGCCAGGCATCCGCCCACTCTTCAGGCATCGGATAAGGCGCGCGGATCGTGCGCTCTGACGCGAAGCCGAAACGGCTATAATATGCCGGATCCCCAAGCACCAGAACCTTGTCGATCGCGCGTTCCTGAAGACGTTTGAACCCCTCGCTAACCAGCGCGCTGCCGATCCCTTGTTTGTGCTGAGCCGGGTCCACGCAAAGCGGAGCCAAGAGGCCGACAGACACAGCGTCAACACTGCAAATCGTAAACGCGACATGGCCAACGACTTTGCCATTGTCTTCCGCAACGAGTGAAAGAACATCGACGGATCCAGTCAACAAAGATCGGACCACCGGCAAGAGATCCTCATCCGGAAATGCAGCCGGATAGATCCGCTCCAGGCTTTTCAGATCTTCTGTGGTGCTTTCCCGAAAGATCATATCGCCCTTGCCTTATCGCGGTTAGCTGCCGTGGTCCTTGTCACGGTCTGCAATGTTGTCGAGGTCGGTGTCGCTTTCGTCGCCATCTTCATCGATGCTCTGGCCCGTGTCGGCCAAAACGAGTTTGCGATGTTGCTGCCAGGAAAAGGGAATGCTCAAGAGATAGAGCACTGACCCGCCCGCCAGCATCCGGAATGGATAGCTGGCCGTCAGCGCAACGATCAGAACGGCAAAGACGAACAGTGGCAGAACATAATCCCGGCGCACCCGCGTACCAAAATTTTTGCCTGAAAACGTCGGCAGCCGACTGATCAGAAGGAAAGCAATTGCAATGGTGTATGCCGCGACCACCGCGCTGTCCGCAAACCAATGAGGAAACAGGCCAAGAAAGTCGAAATAAAGCGGCAAAAGCACGGTCAATGCACCGGCGGGAGCTGGCACGCCGGTAAAGAACCTAGAAGCCCAGGTTGGTTTATCCGGGTCGTCCAAGGCCACATTGAACCTTGCCAGACGCAGAGCGGCGCAAATGGCAAAAATCAGAGCGGAAATCCAGCCGAGAGAGCCAGCCTCATTCAAGATCCAGATGTAGAGCATCAACGCCGGCACGACGCCAAAATTGACAAAATCCGCCAGTGAATCCAATTCAGCACCGAATTTTGACGTTCCCTTCATCAGACGGGCAACCCGGCCATCCAGCCCATCGAGAACAGCGGCAATTAAAACCGCACCAACGGCAAACTCCCAACGGCCCTCAAACGCCATGCGGACTGCCGTCAACCCGGAACACAATGCCAGGAGCGTCACCATGTTCGGCACGATCAGGCGCAGCGGCACCCTGCGAAAACGCGGCTGCCGCTTGGTCTTGATGGATGTGGGGCCAGTATCCTCGATCACGATCGCGCCTTAACTCACCCGGGTTAGTGTGGGTGCCGGAGCCTGCGGCTGGTTGAGGTCTGCCAGGACTGTTTCGCCCGCAATCATGGTTTGACCAAGCGCGACCTTCGGCACAGTTCCCGCAGGAAAATAGACATCGAGCCGGGAGCCGAAGCGGATCAAACCAAAGCGTTCGCCGGCGGAAAGATTTTCGCCTTCCTTCACAAAACAGACGATCCGGCGCGCGACCAGGCCTGCAATCTGAACAACACCAATGTTCGTGCCGTTGTGATCGATCACAAGACCGTTGCGCTCGTTGTCGTCACTGGCCTTGTCGAGCTCCGCATTGAGGAACTTGCCCGCCCGGTATGCGACCCGAACAATCTTGCCGCCTGCCGGTGCCCGGTTCACATGGCAGTTGAAAACATTCATGAAGATCGAGACCCGGACCAAAGGTTCGGCGCCCAGCTCAAGCTCTTCTGGCGGGCGAACTGGACCTACATGGCTTACGACACCATCTGCAGGGGAAATCACCAAGCCGTCGCCAACCGGGGTTACCCGTTGCGGGTCTCGGAAGAAATAGCAGACCCAACCTGTGAAGAAGAGACCGATCCAAAACAAGGGATCCACGAACCAGCCGACAACCAGGGTCGCAACCAGCGCTATGGCCACAAAGGGCCAGCCTTCGCGGTGAACCGGGACCAGGGATTTCGTTACGGAATCGACAATCGACATAGTTCTGCTTTCAGCATCCACAAAAGGGCAGGATCATTTTCGAGCGGCGAAGATCTCACCGCAAATTGCTCATTGGTCGCCGAGCGCACCTGATGCGCAGGGCAACTGCCCCCGCTTCTAAAAGCTTTTTTTCTCAATGAGAACCGTTTTCGGGGCAGTTCAAGCGCTTTTTGCCGGAGCAGTGCCGATACCGGATACCCGAGCATCCCGGTAATCACTCTCCCAATAGGCTGGTTTGCCGTATTTGGAGATCAGAAAATCGACGAAGACACTGACCTTGGGCGGGACAAAGCGTGTTGGCGGATAAACCGCCCAAATCGCCCCAACCCGGGCAACCGGATAATCTTCCATCACCGCGACCAGTCGCCCGTCCCGCAAATCCTCCCAAACATGGGCAAGGGACTTCAAGCTCAGTCCAAGGCCATGGATCGCGGCATCATATGTCAGGTCACCGCTGTCACCCTTGATCACCGGGTTCTTCAATTCAAAACCAACCTCCCCGTCCGGACCATCGAAATACCAAACCGGGACTGACGCCATGCTGATGCAATCGTGGTTGTTCAGGTCTTCAGGGGTTTTGGGCCGGCCTTTCCGGGCAAGGTAATCAGGCGATGCGCACAACGCTCTTGGATTTCCGCCCAGCCTGCGGGCCAGAAGTGAGCTGTCGGCAAGCGGCGCGCCCCGGATGGCCATATCGTAGCCTTCCTGAACCACATCGACCATGCGGTCAGAGATATCCATTTCAATTTGGACATCCGGGTAAAGACTCCGGAATTCGACGAGATGCGGAAGAATGTGTTTCCGGCCGAAGAAGGTGTTGCACGAAATGCGCAACGCGCCTTGAGGCGTATCCTGCGTCGCCTCGAGCGCTTGCCGTGCCTGCTGCAACTCATTGATCGCAGACCGCGCGTGATCAAGAAGGACGCGGCCGGCTTCAGTCAGTGTTGTCTTCCGGGTTGTTCTTGCAAAAAGTTGCGCTCCAAACGTCTTTTCAAGATTGGTCAGACGCGCACTTGCTGCCGACGGCGACAATCCAATCTCCCGGCCGGCACCTGACAGGCTGCCAAGCTCGGCGACCCTGATAAAGAACTCCAAATCGTCAAGACGCATTATACGAAACTTTCGAAATATCCTTGCGATATAAGCCACATTCTTCAAATGGACGCAATATGGGACAACGTCTCCACCGAAACGAAGGAGACCACCATGTTCCACACCGGAGACGAATTTGAAAACCGCGCCCGCGCTGAACGTCACTACGAGCTGCGTCGCTTGAGACATGCCCTGTCTGACCTTTTGTTCGGCCAGACTGTCGAGACAGCCGCCAAGATGCCGAAAAGGCTCACAAGCGCCAATGACAAGGACTTTCCAACGTCCCGCGCAGCTTAAGCGCGGGAGTTCCTCTCACTCATGGAGTGCAATCGCGGCGAAGTCCCAAGGCTATTTTGCTGGGACATAGTCTGCCGGTTGCCCGCGGGTAATAATCCCGAGATCGTCGTTTTCGCGCGCTGCCCGCAAACGCTCTTCCGCCTCATCGGCTTCACGCTGACGCGCCCACATCGATGCATACAGTCCGTCGTTTGCCAGCAGTTCCGAATGTGTTCCCCGTTCTGCAATTTCACCAGCTTCGAGCACAATGATCTGGTCCGCATTCACGACCGTGGACAAACGGTGAGCAATCACCAGCGTCGTGCGGTTCTTTGACACCTGATCCAATGCCGACTGGATCTCGCGTTCCGTATGAGTGTCCAGAGCCGAGGTTGCTTCGTCGAGAATCAAGATCGGCGGTGCCTTGAGGATCGTCCGGGCGATTGCGACCCTCTGCTTTTCGCCACCGGAGAGCTTGAGCCCGCGCTCACCAACTTCAGACTGGTAGCCTTGCGGCAGGTTTTCGATAAAGTCGTGGATCTGCGCCATGCGCGCCGCGTCCCTCACCTCATCATCGGAGGCATCCGGCCGCCCGTAGCGGATGTTGTACGCGATGGTGTCGTTGAAGAGGACAGTGTCCTGCGGGACCATGCCAATCGCATGGCGCACACTTTCCTGGGTGACATCGCGAACATCCTGTCCATCGATCTCAACGGCGCCGCCGGTCACATCATAGAACCGGAACAACAGTCTTGAGATCGTTGATTTTCCTGCCCCGGACGGGCCGACAATGGCGATCGTCTTGCCGGCCGGAACATCAAAATCCACGCCCTTGAGGATCGGCCGATCGGCATCGTAGTGGAATTCGACATCTTTAAAGCGGATCGTGCCTGCAACAGCCTTGAGTGGAGCCGCTCCGTCTTTGTCCTTGATCTCCGCTGGCACAAGCAGGAGATCGAACATCGATTCGATATCGGCCAGACCCTGACGGATTTCGCGGTAGAGAAAGCCGATGAAATTGAGCGGCATGGAGATTTGCATCAGCAGTGCGTTGATCAGAACAAAATCGCCGATGTTCTGTTCGCCGGCCATGACCGCGCGGGCGGAGAGACCCATACAGGCTGCCATTCCGAGGCCCAGGATCACTGCCTGACCGAAGTTGAGCCAGGCAAGCGACGTCCAGGTTTTTGTCGCCGCCTTTTCATACTTGGCCATCGAGACATCGAAGCGCTCGGCTTCCATCTTCTCATTGCCGAAGTATTTGACCGTTTCGAAATTCAGCAAGCTGTCGATGGATTTCGAATTGGCATCCGTATCGCTGTCATTCATTTCCCGGCGTATGGCGATCCGCCAGTTGGAGGCCTTAATCGTGAACCAAACGTAAGCCACGATCATCACGGCAACGATCACGACATAAGCAAAGCCGAACTGGAACCAGATCACACCGGCCATAAGCGCGAATTCCAGAACGGTCGGAATCCCGTTGAGGATCGTGAAGCGGACGATCGACTCAATCCCCTTGACCCCACGTTCAATAACCCGGCTCAGGCCACCGGTTCGCCGGGCCAGATGAAACCGCAAGGAAAGTTGATGCAAATGGCGGAAGGTCAGTTTGGCAAGCTGTCGGACGGCGTGCTGGCCCACGCGGGCAAACAAGGCATCGCGCAACTGGTTGAACGCAACGGCCATCACCCGAGCCGCGTTGTAGGCCAGAACCAGCATGACCGGAGCCAAAAGGAAAGCTGGCAAGCCAACATCTTCGCCAGCGAGAACATCTGTCGCCCAGGCGAAGAAATAGGGCGATAGAACGGTAATGAACTTGGCTACTACAAGCGCAGCAACTGCCAGCAAAACCCGTTTTTTCAGATCTGGCCGTGAAGACGGCCAGATATATGGCCAAAGGTTTTTGAGCGTTGAAAGCGTGTCACCTTCATCCGCACTAACAGCCTTTTGTGCGGGCGCGCTTTTTTGTGCGTGAGCAGGGTTTGACGGGGCCGAACCGGCCGACGTCCCATGTGATTGCGTCAAGTATTCTCTCCCGATGCCCTTTGCAGGCCGTTCCGGTAACTTATTCGTTTGCCGCCAACTCGTTCACCGCGCCAAGAACGCCGTTGTCGTGCTCGGAATTCAAAAGCCTCCAGAATGCATCCGATGCTTCCTGCGTCTTTGAAATCTGATCCCAGTTCAAAACATAATGGCAATTGCGCCCACGGGTGTCGCAGGTCAGAAACCCTGCATCTTTCAGAACCTGAAGGTGCTGTGACACGGTCGATTGAGCGAG
Organism: Roseibium sp. MMSF_3247; assembly: GCF_030733765.1. Classification (NCBI taxonomy): domain Bacteria; kingdom Pseudomonadati; phylum Pseudomonadota; class Alphaproteobacteria; order Hyphomicrobiales; family Stappiaceae; genus Roseibium; species Roseibium sp. MMSF_3247. The sequence continues at coordinate 533,978 of NZ_JASHII010000002.1, read as the reverse complement.
CGGCAGGGCACTGACGATTTCGCCGCAGCAAGCTTCTTTCTCACCGGCCAAACGCCGCAGGATCGCAAGGCGCGCCGGATGCCCAAGCGCCCGGAACTGTGCAGCCAGGCTTTCACATCCCGACAGACCGGACGCGTTTTCGCCGCTTGCGGTGTGCGGGCAAACCTGATCGCTCATGCGGGGAACTCCTTTCGGGCGGCGCCAATAATCGTAAATATGCGATCAATACCCAAAAAGACAAGGTCCAACACGAATTCGGGCGGACACCAAAGCGGCGCCCGCCCCAATAATCGCTTTACAAAACCTACAACAATCAGCCGTTCCGGCCGGTGTCCGAGGTAGGCGCGGGCCAGTTCAGGTCTCCTTCCGGTGTCAGGAACACCTGTCCCGGATAGATCAGATCCGGATCGCGAATCTGGCCCTTGTTGGCTTGGTAGATTGTGGTGTAGCGGATACCGTCCCCATAAAGGCGCCTGGAGATCCGCCAGAGATTGTCCCCCTTGCGAATGATCACAACAGGCAGCGCCTTCCTGACGTCCGCGCTGTCACCGTCTGCCGAGCCGGAAGTTCCGCTCGCGACGACCTTTGTCAGGACGATCTGTTCATCCTGTTGTTTTTCAAAGGTCACGGCCGCCCGCGCATCCACTGATTTGCCGTCTTCGGCAATCATGTCAGCCCGGACTTCCACATTGCCTTCTGCGACCGACTTGTCGCCTTCAAGGAGCCACCGGCCGCTGGAATTTGCTGTGGCCTCGCCCTGGTAATCATCACCGACATAGACACGGACAGACGATCCAGGTTCTGCGGTGCCGGCGACGTAGACCTTGTTCTCTTCCGACTCCACTGCTTCAACCGTAACAGGCGGGTTACCGCCCTCAGTGCCGGTTTCGGCAGATGCACTCGTCTCGCCCTGAGAGGCCGCGGCAACTTTCTGGTTTGTATCGGTTGGAGACGCGTCACCGGAACTATCCGGAGCGTCGGAGGCAGAGGCTGTTGTCGTCTCTACGGGGGCCGTGGTTGCTTCCGGTTCCGAAGCTGTGCTGGTTCCGGCGACCTCTGCCGTCTGCTCAGACGCTTGGGAACCGCTGTCGGCAGTTTGTTGTTGTGTGTCTGCGGTCGCAGTTCCGTTCGAAGCTGAGTCAGGATCAGTGCTCGATGCAGCTGCCGACACAGTTGTTTCAGCGGCTGCCGGAGCAGCTCCCTCAGAACCGCCAGCCTCAGCTGTCATGTTCTCAGAAGGCGAGGAGCTCGGTGTGTCTCCTGCTGCTTCAGAGGTCGGTGCCGCGGCCACAACAGTTTCCTCAGCCTTTGGCGCTTCAGCGACTGCAGCCGGCGCTTCCGGCTTTTGCAAGATATTGGACGGTCCATCAGGCGAATTCAGGACCACGAGTGGTTGTTGCTTTCCACCGTCCGGAATGGAGATGGCAACCCGTTCATCAGACGTGGACAGCTGCTCTCCGCCCTGATCATGAACTTCCAGAGCAACGTCATAATCGCCAGGCTTCAACGGCTCATCTAGAATGATGGTCCATTCGCCCGCCGGGTTGGCAATGGTTTTGCCAACCACCTCACCGTTTGCTGTCAGCGCCACAATGGCTCCGGCTTCCGACCGCCCGGCGACAACCGTCTCGCCGGTTGGTTCTACACCCACCACGTCGAAGCTCGGCTTGTCTGACACCGCCGCAGTTTCAGACGCCTCGGGTTCGTCAGGTGTGGCGGCCGGGTTTTCTTCTTGCTGAACTGCGGGTTCAGACGTGACGGCCTGCTGGTCCGGAGCAGCACTTGCCTGTTGATCGCCTTTGGAGGACTCGTTTGTAGTCCCAGCAACCTGGCTATCTGCGCGCTCCTGCTCCACCGGCATCTCGCCACTGTCACGATAGAAGTAACCGGTGATCAATGCCGCCACGCCAACAGGCACGGCAATTATCAAAGTCCGGATCAGGGTCTGCTTGCTCATTGCTCTTCCCATCGAAAGCAATGCGGCTGACCGGCCGCTGCTTTCGTATCTTTCCCTTGGCAGACGGCAGTATTTGTCTGCTTGCCCCATTGGATATTCTACATCCATGCATAACGGCCTTTTTGTGCCGCGGCAAGAAAACCGCGGATCACCAACCGGCCTTTCGAACAGAATGCTTGACCTTATACAGGGCTCAATGCCACATCATGTCGTTATGACGACAAATTCTCCTAAGCATCTCAAAAGCGTTTGTGTTTATTGCGGCTCGAGCTTCGGGTCGGACCCTGCACATGAGGCGGCAGCCGCTCGACTTGGCCAGTTGATTGCCGAAGCCGGATTGCGGCTTGTGTATGGCGGGGGCTCGGTTGGCCTGATGGGGACCGTCGCGCGCGCAGCGATGGAATGCGGCGGTCAGGTCACGGGAATTATTCCGCAGTTTCTTGAAAAACGCGAGGTGATGCTGGACACAGTTGAAGACCTCGTGATCACCCAGAACATGCACGAACGCAAACATCTGATGTTCGAAAAGTCAGATGCCTTCATCGCTCTTCCAGGTGGGATTGGGACGCTGGAAGAAGCGGTCGAAATGATGACCTGGGCTCAGCTTGGCCAGCACCGCAAGCCGGTTGTTCTTGCGAATATCAACGGCTTTTGGTCCCCCCTTCTTGAGCTGCTCGATCACATGCGCGCGCAGGGATACATCCGGCCAGACACTGAAGTCCCTTACCTAATTGCCAAACAAGTGGATCAGATCATCCCCATGCTCGAAAAAAGTATCGGCGATGGTTCTGATGCGCCGTTCGAAGGTGGAGCGGCGGCCGCAGATCTTTAGCCAGCAAAAAATAATGAAACTCTCCGAACGTTAGGTGTTCGGCGACTGGACGACGATTTTCGCTGGTCTTTTCGGTATGTTTTGACCCTCTGGTTAAGGTCTTGGAAGCTTCTTCCCTTGTAAATTTGCCAAGCAAATCACACGGGCGGATCAGCTTACATGCGCACTATGCTTCTGGTGGAAGACGCATCGTTCTTCGAAAAGGCGATCGTTGACCGGCTTCAGGATATCGGACGTCACCAGATCATGGTCGCGCGAAATTTCAGTGAAGCGGAAAGCTGCCTGGACATGCCGATCTGCGAACCCGATCTTGCATTGGTGGATCTGACTCTGCCGGACGCGCCAAATGGCGAAATTGTAGACCTTTGCCGCAACAGAAACATTCCGACGATCATCTTCACAAGCAAGTTCGACAACGAAGTCCGTGAAAAGGCCCTTGCAAAAGGGGTGATCGATTACGTCCTGAAGGATACACCCGCAAGCCTCGATTATGTGGCTGAGTTGCTGAAACGGCTGTCCTACAATCCCAAGATCGGTATCTTGATTCTGGATGATTCCTCTGTCGACCGGGAGCGGATCGCCCAGATCACATCGCACCATCTTTATCAGACTTACCAAGCCAGCACGCCGGCTGAAGCCCTGCAGATGTTGCGGGATCACCCGCACATCCGGCTTGTTCTTGCCGATTATTACATGCCGGACGAAGACGGTTTTGCATTTCTGAAGACGGTGCGGCGGAAATACAGCCGCGAACGCCTGAGCGTGATTGGCATGTCGTCGCTATCGAACTCAGATAACCGCATCCGCTTCTTGAAGTACGGCGCTGCCGATTTCATCGACAAGTCCTATGCGCCAGAAGAAATCCTTCTCCGGATTTCGTTAAACCTGGACATGATGGACCGCATCGCAGAGCTCAACACCCTTGCCATGCAGGATGCGCTGACCGGGGTTCACAATAGGCACTTCCTTTTCACAAAGGCCGTGAAGCAAATCGAGTCCTGGGCACATTCGGGCAATAAAGCGTCTTGGATTGCGGTGTTTGATCTCGATTCATTCAAACAGATCAACGACGAATACGGACATGATGTCGGCGACAGTGTCCTTCTAGGTTTTGCGCGCCAGCTTCGAGCGCTCGCCGGACCGGAGGACATAATCATCCGGCTGGGCGGCGACGAGTTCTGCATGATCTTCCGATCGGAAACACGCGACAGCCTAACCCTGAAACTGGCCGGGTTCATGAAGAGCCTCAGCACACACCCGATCCGGCATTCGGGAACCGACCTTCTGTGCCAAACAAGTGTCGGCATTGCAAAGCTCGAGGGCGGAGAGATCTCCGACGCGCTCAGCATCGCCGACAAACATCTTTACGCCTCCAAGCGGAGTGGGTTTGAAATGCTCGCCGTCGCTTCCGACGGATGACAGACCAGCAGATTAGACCGTCGCCTGCTGCGCTTTTCTGGCGTTTCGTGCATTCCGCCAGCTGTCGAATGTAAAGACCACGAGCGCAATCCAGATCATGACAAAACCGAGCAGTTTGACCTGATCCAGCGGCTCTCCCCAGACATAAACCGCCATCAGAAAGTGTATCGATGGCGCAATGTACTGCATCAAACCAAGCATGAAGAGTGGCAGACGGCGTGCGGCCGAGCTGAAACAGATCAGCGGCAACGCCGTAACAATGCCTGTGCCTGCAAGCGCAATGAGGACTGGAATATCATCCAGGATCAGCGCATCGACACCCCATGAAAGGCTGAGAAGCAGGTATCCGATGGCAATCGGAAACAGCAGCACCGTCTCAACGAACAGGCCGGGCGTTGCCTTAACCGGTGTCACTTTCCGCACATAGCCGTAGCCTGCAAACGAGAACGCGAGCACCAGAGACACCCAGGGCAGCCCACCCGCCAGTACCGCCTGCAAGACAACGGCAAATCCGGCCATGGCAACGGCAATGTACTGCCATTTCGTCATGCGTTCGCGCAAAACGATCAGCCCAACCAGAATGCTGACGAGGGGATTGATGAAATAGCCGAGCGATACGTCCAGCACCTGCTCGTTCGCAATCGCCCAAACGAACACCAGCCAGTTGACCGAAATGAACGACGCGGACATCGCGAGTTTTTTCAAGACTGCCGGGTCAGCAAAGACATCAAGAACCTCCTGCCAGCGGCCCCGGAGATACAAAAAACCGCCGACAAACAGCACGGACCAGGCAATCCGGTGCGCAACGACGAGGTCCGCCGAAACCGTATCGGTCAGCTTGTAGTAGGCCGGAAAGAACCCCCACATGCCGTAAGCCGCAAGGCCAAAGAGGAGGCCACGGCGGAGTTCGTTTTCCGCCTCGGTGCGTGTCACGGGCTCAGACATAGCGCGTGCCTTTCTGGCGCCGAACCTTAGCTCTCCTGAGCCTTGACAAGCGCGAATGTGATGGAATCGACCAGCGCTTGAAAGGACGCATCGACGATATTGGAGGAGACACCGATGGTGAACCAGCGCCGCTGGGTCCTGGCATCATGGCTTTCGATCAGAACCCGGGTCACCGCATCGGTACCACCGTTCAAGATGCGCACCTTATAGTCGATCAGCTCCAGCCCTTCAATCGCGGCCTGATACTTTCCAAGGTCCTTGCGCAGGGCCATGTCGAGCGCGTTGACCGGGCCGTTGCCTTCCGCAACGGACATGCGCGTCTCCCCATCGACGTTTACCTTGACCACTGCTTCGGAGACCGTGATCAGATCACCGATGGCATTAAACCGGCGCTCGACCATGACTTTAAAGGAATCTACCTGGAAAAAGTCCGGCACCTCTCCGAGCTCGCGTAGCGCAAGCAGTTCAAAGGATGCATCCGCTGCCTCATAGGCATATCCGAGCGCCTCCCGCTCCTTTACCTTGGCCAGCAGCCGGTCCAGACGAGGATCGGCCTTGTCGACCGTGATGCCGACACGTGCCAGTTCGCCCAGCAGATTGCTCTTTCCGGCTTGATCGGATACGAGCACCCGGCGCTGGTTGCCCACCGTCTCCGGGGCGACATGCTCATAGGTTTGCGGATCCTTCAAGATAGCCGAGGCGTGAATGCCGGCCTTGGTCGCAAACGCCGTTTCCCCCACATAGGGTGCATGCCGGTTTGGCGAGCGGTTGAGGATCTCGTCGAAGGCATGAGAGATCGCGGTGATGTCCTGAAGCTGGTCTTCACTGACACCGATTTCCAGACGGTCGGCAAACTGTGATTTCAGTTTCAGGGTCGGGATCAGTGTGATCAGGTTCGCATTACCGCAGCGCTCGCCCAGACCGTTCAGGGTCCCCTGGACCTGCCGCACCCCGGCATCGACGGCTGCCAGGGAATTGGCCACCGCATGACCGGTGTCATCGTGCGTGTGAATGCCAAGATGACTGCCGGGCACGACCTCCTGAACCTTCGTCACGATGGAATGGATCTCGTCGGGCAATGTGCCCCCGTTGGTATCACACAGAACAACCCAGCGGGCTCCGGCCTGATAGGCAGTCCGAGCGCACGCGAGCGCATAGTCTGGATTGGCTTTATAGCCATCGAAGAAATGTTCACAGTCGATCATGGCTTCCTTGCCGGCCGAAACGGCAGCCGTGACAGTACCTTCGATCGCTTCGAGGTTTTCCTCATTTGTGCAACCAAGCGCCACATCCACATGATAATCCCAGGCCTTGGCAACAAAACAGCAGGCGTCCGACTGGCTGGCCAGGATCTGTTGGAGGCCAGGATCGTTCGACGCCGATCGCCCTGCCCGCTTCGTCATTCCGAAGGCAGTGAACGTCGCATTTTTTGTCCGCTTTTGAGAGAAGAACTCGGTATCGGCCGGATTTGCTCCAGGATAACCGCCTTCCACATAGTCGACCCCAAGCCGCTCCAGCAGTTCTGCAATGACGATCTTCTCGTTTACGGAAAAATCAATACCGCTGGTTTGCGCACCATCGCGCAGGGTCGTGTCGAATAGGTAGAGGCGGTCTTTGGTCATCTGTCTGTTCCGTCGGACATCTGCGGCGCTACGGGCCACTCTTTCGTATCGTGGTCTGGGTGCTGGTGATTGCTGGCGTCAATTTCGGCGATCACATCCGCAAATTCCGGGTCATCTTCGGGCCCGCCCGGCAACGCATGCAACGTGTCAACGCCCGAGATCCTGTCCCGCTTCCAGTGTTGTTTCGTTACGGGGACCCGGGCGGGCTCATCAAATGCTCCGATCGCCAGCCCAATCAATGGATAATCGCGATAGGCAAAAACAAGCGGTGTTCCGCACCGGCTGCAAAACCCGCGATCAACTACGTCAGAGGAGGCGTAATAAGTTGGCTGCCCGCGGGTCCATGTCAGATCTTCGTGGCGCGCATCGACAAGTGGCGCGAAGAAATTGCCGAATGCCTTCTGGCACATCCGGCAATGGCAAATGCTCGCTTCACCCAGTGTTCCCTCAACGCGAAACCGAACCGCGCCGCATTGGCAGCCCCCGGTGTAGGACCCGCTCATCGGATGGTCTCCGGCCAGGCTTCCGTATCCCGATCCGGATGCTGGTGGTTGCGGAGGTTGGAAAACACGTCCTGTGCCGCAGCCTCCGCTTCTTCCGTTCGGGTCGGCAGATCCGCAAGTCCCTCGCACCAGGACAAGCGGTTCTCCAGTCCCAACTGGATTTCCGGGGCCACAAGATCCGGCTGATCGAGGCTCGCGATCGTGATGTCGATATGAGAGCCTTCAAACTCATAGGTCAGCGGCGTGCCACAGTCCCGGCAAAATCCGCGCCGAACGAGGTTTGAACTCTGAAAGTAAGCTGGCTCTCCCCGCGTCCAACTGAGATTTTCAACGACGACGAGCGCTGCAAACGGTCCGCCGACCGCCTTTTGGCACATGCGGCAATGGCAAATCGACGGCCGTTTGAACCCTTCAGCACAGTACCGCACCGCCCCGCACTGGCAGCCGCCGGACTTGATGTCTGTTTCTTCCGTCATCCGTTTTGCCTCTCCCTTTTGCTCTAACGGTTCTTCGTTAACTGCAAAGAACCGTTAGGCCAGTCTTTCCCTGACCCAGTTCACCGCTTCATTTCCCAGGTCGTCACGCGGGCGCCGGTTTCAGAGTCTTTTGAATCCTTTAGCGCGATGCCTTGAGATGCCAGTTCATCGCGGATCCGGTCGGCTTCGGCCCAGTTCTTTCCGTTGAGCGCCTCCAGCCGGGCAGTGATGGCAGCCTTGATTGCGGCTTCGTCGATGCCGGACATATCCGCTGCAACAGGCTTGAGACCCAACAGAGCTCCAGAAGCTGAAAACTCGGCCAGTTTAACCGGGTCCTTGTTCGCCTCGCCCGCAAGGCCATGCAACGCCTGAATGGCTGCGGCCGTATTCAGATCATCGTTCATGGCATCAAGCACGTCTGCTGCCGGAGCCGCATCCGTCTCGACAAGATCCGGCCATTTGCCCAACAGGTTCTCTGCCTCTTCCAGCTTGCGCACAGAAAAGTCGATCGGCTCCTTGTAATGGGTCATCAGCATGGCAAGGCGCAGCACTTCGCCGGGCCATTTGCGGCCGCCGAAATTCTCCGTCTCCAGAAGCTCGTGGATGGTGAAGAAGTTGCCTTCCGACTTGGACATCTTCCGGCCTTCAACCTGCACAAAGCCATTGTGAACCCAATAGTTCGACATGGTTTTTGTGTCGTTGGCGCAGCACGATTGGGCGATCTCGTTTTCATGGTGCGGAAAGATCAGATCCAACCCGCCGCCGTGAATGTCGAAAACCTTGCCAAGATGGTGCTCGCTCATGACGGAGCACTCGATGTGCCAGCCCGGACGCCCGCGCCCCCACGGACTGTCCCAACCGGGTTCTTCCGGCGAGGACAGTTTCCAAAGCACAAAGTCTCCCGGGTTCTTCTTGTGGCTATCGACCGCAATGCGGGCACCCGCGATCTGCTCATCCAGCTTGCGCTTGGACAGACCGCCGTAATCCGGCATTGAAACCGTGTCGAACAGCACTTCGCCGCCATCCGCGGTCTCAGCCACATAGGCATGCCCCTTTTCGATGAGCAGTTCGATCATCTTGACCATGCCATCGATGTGCTCAGTTGCCCGCGGCTGGACCGTCGGCTCCAGGCAGCCAAGAGATGCCACATCCTTTTGGTATTGATCCGCCGTCTTTTTGGTGACTTTTGAGATCGCCTCATTGAGCGGCATATCCGGATAATCACGCAGCGCACGTGCGTTGATCTTGTCGTCAACGTCCGTGATGTTGCGGGCGTAGGTAACGTGCTCAGCGCCGTAGAGATGGCGCAGCAAACGGTACAAAACGTCAAACACAATCGCCGGACGCGCATTGCCGATATGGGCAAAGTCGTAAACGGTCGGTCCGCAGACATAGAGACGCACATTGCTATCATCGATCGCGCAGAAGTTTTCCTTCTGGCGGGTCAATGTGTTGGTGAGCTTCAAGCCCTTGAAGGTGCCGGATTTCGCTGGGTCAGCGGCGCTCATGTCAAACGGTCTCCTGGCCGGCTGGCCGGGCGGTCCGTCTACAAGGAAATTTGCCAAGAGGGAACGGCCACAGCCAGCGGTGTCGCTAGCTGCAAATAATGGTGGTGATAATGATGTTCCGTGTGGCCGTCATCATGGCAAGGGTTATGGACCGGTTTCATCAGAGCGGTCAAGATCACTTTTTCATGCAAACAACCCTTCCTTCAGGTTCTGGCGTTGGCGCACAGGCCGGGAACCTTTAATCTGACGCTGCGGGAATCAAGGAGGGGCTTTCCGATGCACACGACAGATCATGCGAGCCGGTACATTCGACACGCAGCACTGATCACGCTGGTAACAGCGGTGATCGCGATACAACCCTTGGTAGGGCTTGCCCAATCGGCGCCAGCCCCAACCTCAAAGCCGCAGCGTGCCGCAGAAAACGTGGAAATCCCGGCGCCCGTCTTCCTGGAACCGGAAACGCCAATCGCCAGATCACTGCAAGCGGCGATGTCACCGGATGTCTCGGAAAAGGCTGTCCTGTTTTACGGGCAGCGCGCTTTTGCCCCGATCTGGTTTTCCGCCGAAGGCATGAGAGAAAACGCCCATTTGGCCGTTGCAGCCATGGCGGCGGCAAATGAGCACGCGCTCAATCCGGAAAACTATGATCCTCTCGGCCTTGTGGATATGGCTTCCTCTGCCCAGACCGCAGACGACTGGGCTCAGTTTGAGCTGGAACTCACCAAGCAGTATCTGCGCTATGCCACGCACCTCTCTTCCGGCCGCGTTCAACCCAACAAGGTCAACAAGGCTCTGAACCTCTTTCCCGACCGTCCGGACCCGACGATGCTACTTGAACAGGCCGTAGAGGCGATTGACTTCAGCGCGTTCCTCGAAGGTCTTGCGCCCCGCTCTGACAATTACGCGCGCTTGAAACGGCGTCTTGCTCAATATCGCGAGAAAGCAGCCAGCGGCCCCTTCACCACTGTTCCGGACGGTGATGTGCTCAAGCCCGGCATGAGCGATCCGCGTGTTGCTGCGCTCCGGGAGCGGCTGATTGAAGAAGACATTCCCGGAGCAGCCGAACACAGCGGCGATGTTTATGACGGTGTTCTCATCGAAGCCGTCACAACCTTCCAGGATCACCACGGCCTAGCCAACGATGGCGTCATCGGCAAGGAAACCCTCGCCCGCTTGAACATTCCCTTGGAAGAAAAACTCGTCCAGATGGAGCTCAACATGGAGCGCCGGCGCTGGATGCGGGACGATCTCGGCAGCTTTTATGTGTTCGTCAACCTGGCCGACCAGGAGCTCAAAGTAGTCAAGGAAGGCAAGACCATCCACACCGCGCCGGTGGTGGTTGGCAAGCCTTACCACGCCACACCGGTGTTTTCCGATACGCTCGACTACGTGGAGATCAATCCCTTCTGGAACGTACCATACTCAATCGCGACCTCCGAGTATTTGCCGAAGCTGAAGCAAAATCCCTCGGCCCTTACGAGCAAGAACATCCGGGTGTTCCGGGACGGGACTGAAGTCGCCCCGACGCAGGTAGCCTGGAACAGTTACGCGCGGGGCAATTTCCCCTTCCGGCTGCGTCAGGATCCGGGAAACAGCAATGCGCTCGGCCGGATCAAGTTCATGTTCCCGAACGAATTCAATATTTACATCCACGACACGCCATCAAAATCCCTGTTTTCCCGGGCCGAACGGGCTTTCAGCCATGGCTGCATCCGGGTATCAGATCCCTTTGCACTCGCTGATGTCCTGTTGGCCCATAAGAATGCGGATGAAGGGCATTGGGAGAAAATCCGGGATTCAGAAAAGCGGACCGTCGTCAAACCCAGCGTGCCGATCGAAGTACACCTCACCTATCTGACCGCATGGATGAACAAGGACGGTTCGACTCACTTCAGAAAAGACATTTATGGCCGGGACGAGAAGCTTCTTGACGCGCTACGGACCGCCATGACAGAGAATCTATAGATATTTTCTTATATCTTTCAATACCTTGAAGGTAATTCATAAACCTGAACGCCAGCTGAATACGGCACTCAGCATGGGTTCAAGGCGCAAAACATATTCTCCGGATCAACAACACAGCGTTGCCTTCTGGAGAAAGAAAATGTTGAACCGCCTTTTTGTGATCATCTTCCTGGTTATTGTCCTCGGCGGTCCGTTCATCGCGCTCTTGGCGATTACGGACGGAACAAAGGCATTCGGCAACGAAGTTCAACAGAAAAGCGTTTGCCTGATGACCGGAACCGGTTGTGGAAACGGAAACCTGGTTGTCACCGTTGCCAGCCGCATATAAAAGCGCCAAAGGACACGGACGTTCTTTGATTGCGTCCCACAACGAAGTTTGGCAAGGTCTATTGATGGACTACAAAGCGCTGGAAGAAAAAGCGGAAACCGCCGCAGAATTCATGAAGCTGATGGCTTCCGCGCCCCGGTTGCTTCTGATGTGCCATGTGATGGACGAAGAGCGCAGCGTTGGCGAACTGGCCGAGAAGACCGGTATGCGCATGCCGACTGTCTCTCAGCAGCTTGCTCTTTTGCGCGCGCAAGGGCTTGTTTCAACACGGCGCGAAGGCACCACCATCTATTATCGGCTGGCCAGCGAACCGGTCAAAGATGTGATGGCCATGCTTTACAAGCATTTTTGTGCGGACGCCGAACTGCCAGTCGCCCACCATCTCGAAACGCTCGAAGGCGACAAGCCGGGCTCACGCCAATAAGGCGCAAGCAGCGGCCTCCCGACTTAGCTCTCCAAGTAATCTCCACAGCGCGGTGGTTCCTGGGTTCCCCAAGGCATCAACGGCACGGTCGATGTTGAATTCTTCGGGCTACCTTCGATCAGCTTGTCGGAATAAACCATATAAACAAGCGTATTCCGCTTCACATCGCAGCCGCGCACGATCCGCATCTTCTTGAACATGAACGAACGGCCCTGGCGGAACATCTCCTCGCCTTGCTCGAAGTTTTCCTTGATCTGCACCGGGCCGACCTGACGGCATGCAAGCGATACATCCGAGACTTCTTCTGCAACGCCCAGCCAACCGGAAACCCCACCCTTTTCCGGAACAGTAAAGTGGCAGGACACTCCGTCAATCAGCGGGTCATCGATGGCATAGGTCGCCAGCTTGTGGTCCGGGGTCAAAAACTTCCAGACGGTCGATTTTTTGAAGATCAGATCCGGTTCATCGTTGGCAAGCGCCGGGGCAGCGGACTGCATGCAAAGGCTGAGAAAGAGGATGGCTGCAGTGCGAAACCGCATGATAAAACTCCAAGTGTCAAAAAGCTGTCTTCAATGTGGGAACCAGCCTCAGGGTATCAAGCACTCTCCGCGTTAGAAAGCAAAACCGCCCGGGCCATGATAGGACCCGAGCGGTGTTTATCGAGTATAGCCTGCTGTTCAGGCGCCGGCTTTTTCCAGAACCTTCTCGTCCTGGTCAACCTCTTCTTCCAGAAGGAGTTCGCCGTCTGGAGCCGCCTCTTCACCGCCAGCGAGCAGAGACGCTGCAAAGTCACTGTCAGTTACGAGTTCATTTGAAGCTTCTGAAGGTGCTTCTGCGGTCTCGCCCGTGTCTTGTTCAACATCCGCACTGGAGTCGTCTGCAACTATCTCGTCGACGGCCACTGGCTCATCTTCTGCTACGGCGACTTCCGTTTTTTGAGACACCGGCGATGTGCGGGTCAGCGCATCTTCCAAATCGTCGCAACGTTCCCGTGTCCAGATCTGCGGCTGGTCCAGCCCCTGCGCTTCATCATACGCCCTTGCGACGTTGAACGGCAGGTGTGCATCAAAGAGCAGCGCGCTGCCAAATCTCGGCTGAAGCGCATCGTTGAGGGATTGGAAGGTGTCGTGCAGGCCCAACTTGCTCTCGGCACAAGCTGCAGCCGCATCGCGCAAAGTCACGACATAATCGCGGGTGGTTTCAATCGCGGTTGCGACGGCTGCAGACCCGATTGCCGGGCGGCCATGGCCCGGGACTAACGCAGAAGGTCGGAACGCCATGATCCGGTCCAATGCCCGCGGCCAATCGGCCAGGTGCGCGTCGCCGCAATAAGGGGCGGTGTTTGATTGAACCAGACCGCCAGCATAAAGCACGGAACTGTCTGAGACCCAAACGACCAGATCACCCATCGTGTGTCCCCGCCCAAGATGCATAAGGCGCACTTCGCGGCCGCCAAGATCAATGGACATGGATGATGCGATTGTCATGGTCGGCATCGCCAGCGCCGGGAGCGCATGACCAGCAGGATAAAAGTCCGGATACCGGGCTTTCAGAACTTCGCGATCATCAAGACCGCGGGTTTCCATCATGCGTTTGGTCAGATCAGACGCGATCACCTCGCCAGCCTCAAAGGCTGCAGCACCAGCCGTGCTGTCGCCATGGAAATGCGTCAGCAGCAGGACCTTGATCGGTTTGTCAGAGATCTCGCGGATCTTCTTGAGGAAAATCTGGCCGAGTTCTTCCGTCGGCTGGGCATCAATGACAAGGAGCCCGCGCTCGCCAACGATCACACCGGTATTCGGACACCCTTCGGCAGAAATGGCATAGCACCCGGATCCAAGATCATGGATCTTCGCGTCTTGTCCGAGTTCACGTTCAGATGATGTGTCTGCCGTAGTCATGACAGCCTCGCTTTCCTGCCAGCCAACCCGATGAGCAATTCACCGGTCTCAGGGTGTGAATATGTTCTTGCCACACCAGCGTCACTTGTTACGGCATCGATTCGCAAATTTTGGTGCATTATTTCGTTAAACGTTTCTTTCTTATCAACAGATAGGTCTAGTAATTGCGCCTCATACAGGCATTTCTATGGCATTGAACCGGACAACGAGAAGCAAACGCTCCGTAGATTTGCAAAATGACCGCCGAGTGCTTTCACCTCTGTTTTGACCAGCTATACTTCTGCTTGGTTACCATTGAGGCCCTGACCACCGAAAACCAATCGGCTTGACGGGGTGCTGCGCCTCTCCAGCATGCGATCCGTATCTTGCGTGAAGCATGTCCCAACAAGACCTGAGTTCTCATGCCCAAAACCAGCAATGCGCCCCAAGAAACAGCAGTGCTGAGACTCAATGAGTTTCTTCCCTACCGGCTGAACCATCTGGCAGAGACCGTCAGCCGGTCGCTGTCCAAGATCTACGCCGATGATTTCGGGATCGGGATCCCGGAATGGCGCGTGGTGGCAACACTCGGCGAACATGTAGCAATGACAGCGCGCGACATCGGCAAAGCGACGGCCATGCACAAAACGAAGGTGAGCCGCGCCGTCGCCGCTTTGGAGAAAAAAGGGCATCTCAGCCGCGGCGCGAACCCGGATGACCAGCGCGAACAACTCTTGCAACTCACCGATAATGGCCGTGCCATGTATGAGGACCTCGTGCCAAAAGCGTTGGGCTATTCCCTTCACTTGGAAGCGGCCTTGAGCGAAGAGCAGCGCATCGCTCTGGACGAGATCTTTCAACGTCTTCATGCCGCTGCGGAAAAATAAGCCTGCCGCCCTGCCCACCATTAACCGAACATGAGAGCTTTCCTTGATATGGCTTGGCTTCGAGAGGATACTGATCTGGCTGTTTGAGCAGCAAGGCGCGGGGATGATATGCGCCGGTGGGGAAAAGTGATGAAGCTTCGCAGTCATGCCGCGTTTTTGGCAGTGTCGTGCGCGCTGGCGTTCGCGCCGGTGCAGCTGCTTACTGCTGTCCCGGCAGAGGCTGCAAGCTGTGCCAGCTTGACATCGGAACTGCGGCAACTTCAGTCTGGCGGCAACCGTCAGTCCGCGGGTGCTCAAAAATGGCAAACCGCTAAAAGCCAGCAGCAAAAGGCACTCAGCGCGGCAGAGCGGGACTTCAGCTATCTAGGTTGCAACAGCAACGCCAGTCCGCAGTGCCAGGCACTTTCTGGCAAAGTCCAGCGCATGCGTTCCAATTTAAGAGCCATCGATCGTCAATTGGCAAAGGCTGGTGGTGGAAACGCCAGCAATCAAAAACGCATCCGGCAGGTACAGGCGGCCTTCAAGCGCCAAAACTGCGGCGCTCCCGCAAATACGCGCAATGCGACCGCCAATCCGAACTCTGGAGATGCTCCGCGTTCGCTGCTGGCCCGAATTTTCAACCCGCAGCAAACGCCGACTCAAACCAAGCAAAAAGGGTCTGCTCAAAGCACCAAGAAACGCACCAATTCCAGCGGCAAGCGCAGGATCCCATCTGGAGGAACGTTTCGGACCCTGTGTGTACGCACGTGCGATGGGTATTTTTTCCCGGTCAGTTTCGCGACCGGAAAACGGCAGTTTGCCAATGATGCGGCCCGCTGCAACGAGATTTGCCCGGCCTCTGAAACCGAGCTCTACGTCTACAAGAACCCGGGCGGCGACCGGTCTGATATGATGTCACTTGCAGGTG
Organism: Roseibium sp. MMSF_3247; assembly: GCF_030733765.1. NCBI lineage: Bacteria > Pseudomonadati > Pseudomonadota > Alphaproteobacteria > Hyphomicrobiales > Stappiaceae > Roseibium > Roseibium sp. MMSF_3247. The sequence continues at coordinate 518,325 of NZ_JASHII010000002.1, read as the reverse complement.
ACCTTTATTCCGAACAGCCGTTTGCTGATCGTTACAAAAGCGAGTTTGTCGAGGGATGTAGCTGCCGGCTGACGGGGAAGGCGAAGAGCCGCTCTGGCTGGACAGAAGTCAGCAATCCCGGCGCATCCGGACGGCGAATTGCGTTTTCGGACATCAGCAGTGGGCTGCCGCCAAGCTACACAGCTGAAAACATCCGCACTTCGCGGCCGGCAAATCTTGAATCGAACTCAACGCTTTCCCGGACACCGCTGACCAAAGAGCAACTGCCAGCTTATGAAGACCCTGACACCCGCGCGAACCTGGAAAAAGGTTTTGATGTGACAGCGTCGATCGCGAAAGCCGCTGAACAGCTCAAACCGGCTGCCACTGAAGGCGACGGTTCGAATGGCAAACCTGGAGAGCTGCCGTTGCTCGGAAACCGCAGATCTCTGGCGGACGAGAACCTTGAAACAGCCTCGATCCCGCCTGTCTTCAAGTCGGACGACCCGGGGTTCCGTCCGGCCCCGGATCGTGATGTCCCTATCAGGGTAGTCGGTCCAGAATACTTTTACGCCCAATAAGCGGCAGCATTTCCTTCATGTCAGGACCGTGATCGAGACCCGTGAGCACACGGCGAAGCGGCATGAACAGCCCCCGACCCTTGCGGCCGGTTTCCGCCTTCAGCGCTGATGTCCATGCCCCCCAGGTCTCCAGGGTCATTTCACCATCCGGAAGAAGCTCTTTTGCCTTGGCGATGAACTCCCGGTCTTCGTCTTCAATTCGGCTTTCAACCGGGCCGCCGACAATCTGCCAATAACCTTTGGCATCATTGACGGTTTCACAGTTGCCGCGGATGGCGGTCCAGAAGGCCTCGCCGCCGCCAACACCCATCTCATCGAGCCGATCCTTGGCATCTGCATACGGCATTTCATGCACAAGCCGCGCATTCAGGCCTTTGAGATCTTCCGGATCGAATTTGGCGGAGGACCGTGACACGCTGGTCAGATCGAATTTCTCCACCAGGGCGTCCATGCTTGGAACAGCTTCAACGGCCTGGCTGGTGCCGGTCAGGACAGCAAGCGAACAGACCGCCATCGCCTCGACACCGGATTCCCGCAACGAGCCGATCGACAAGGCCCCCTTGCGCTTTGAAAGCCCTTCGCCATCCCGCGTGGTCAGCAGGTTGTGGTGACCGAAGACAGGCGCAGTAGCACCCAGTGCCTCGAAGATCGCGATCTGGACACCGGTGTTCGACACATGATCCTCACCGCGGATGATATGGGACACACCCATATCGATGTCGTCGACAATCGACGGCAATGTGTAGAGAAACGTGCCGTCCGCGCGGATCAGGACCGGATCGGACATGGAGGCCAAGTCTACCGTTTGGTCACCACGGCACAGATCGTTCCAGGTTACTTCGGTGCGTTTGGTCTGGAAGGGATCGCCATCATGGTTCGGCAGAACAAACCGCCAATGCGGCTTGCGGCCTTCCGCTTCAAACGCAGCCCGCTCTTCCACTGTCTGCTTCAGTCCGGCGCGGTCATAGACCGGAGGGCGGCCAAGCGCGCGCTGACGGGAGCGACGACGTTCCAGCTCGTCCGGTGTTTCGTAGCACGGGTACAAAAGGCCTGCGGTTTTCAACTTTTCCGCAGCCGCCTCATAGGCAGCCACCCGGTCAGATTGCCGCTCGATTACATCGGGCGAAATGCCGAGCCAGCGGAGATCGGATTCGATCGATTCCGCATACTCCTTCTTGGAGCGTTCAAGATCGGTGTCGTCGAAACGCAGGATGAAGCGCCCGCCCATCTTCTTGGCATAAAGCCAGTTATAGAGGGCCGGACGGCTATTGCCGATGTGAATGTGGCCGGTCGGAGACGGCGCGAAGCGTACAGTAACAGTCATGCGCCTCAGGTACCCGCCTCCCTTGAGCTCTGCAAGTGCAAATGGTGATTTTATCCCGTTTGGCCGGGCCAGATTTCAGCTTTTCAAGCCAGCGGACCGTTTTGTCGGTCACGAAGCTTGCGCGACGCTATTGCAAGTCCACCTGTCATGAGCGCGCAGTACCCGCTCATCACCAGAAGCTGACGATCAAAGTCGACACCGGCATCGATAAGAACGCCGACAAGGCCCGGGCCAGCGGCCGACGAAAACACCATCAAAGCAAAGGCAACGGACCGGATCGCGCCGATATGGCGGCTGCCATAAAGCTCCGGCCAGAGGGCACCGGACATTGCGGCGGTAAATCCGCTGCTGATGCCGAGAAGCCCCATGAATACAAAGGCCGTTGGTGCGGCCGGGAGCAATGCAAGCACAAGACACCCGGAGAAGAGCGGCAGCAGCACGGCCGGAAGCAGTGCCCGCGCGGAATACTTGTCGATCAGGGGCCCAAGCACCAGCGCCGTTGCAATTGCAGTGCCGGCCATGACCGGAAAGGCGGAGGCGAAGAGCTCAAGCGGCCAGCCTCGCAACTCAGTCAGATACACCTGATTGAACAAGATGGCGGTTCCGATGAACGGCGGCGCCAGCACGCCGGCTGTCAAAAGCCAGAAAATCGGGTCGCGCAACGCTTCGCCGCGCGTCCATTGACGCCCTTCGATTGCCCCCGAGCCCTGCTCGTCTGATTGCGGGATGCGATCTTTGGCAAATAACAAAGCGAGCATAGGCAGCGCCCCCAGCACCATGATGCCGGCGGCCAGCGCCCAGCTGCTCCTCCATCCTACGACCGCCGAAATCAAAACAAAACTGGCCGGAAACAAGCTCTCGGCAACGGGAAATCCCATCTGCGCGACTGATACGGCTCGGCCGCGCTGCGCTGAATACCAGCGGCCCATGGCGGTCATGGAGACATGGGTCATCATGCCCTGCCCGGACAGGCGTAGTCCGAACAGCACCACAAACAACATGAAGACCGAATTCACCAGAGCCATCGACAGACAGAAAAGGCCAAGTGTCACGCATGTTGCGAGCCCGACAAGGCGAAGGGGAAACACGTCGACGCTGCGTCCGATCCAGGGCAAGGACACCGCGCTGGCGAGTGTCGCCGCCATGTAAAGAAGACCGAAATCACCGTGACTGAGGTGAAACTCTTCGCGCAGGTACCCCGAAGACAGCGCAATGTAAAAAGTCTGCCCGAACCCGGAAAAAGCGGTCAGCAGAAACCCGCCGGCGAGCCAGCGGGCATTGGTTTGCAGAAACGTCAGATAGGTCATGCGTCTCCGCCGGATTGAGAAGCTTTACGACCGGTCGCGGAAGCGGTTGGTGATTGGATAGCGTCGATCCCGGCCAAAATTGCGTTCCGTGATCTTGACGCCGGGAGGAGCTTGTCTGCGTTTGTATTCAGCGATGTAGAGCAGATGCTCAATGCGATGAATCAAGTCGCGGGAATGACCACGCTTTTCGATTTCACCGACCGACATCTCTTTTTCGACCAGACATTCCAGAATGTCATCGAGCACGTCATACGGCGGCAAGGAATCCTGGTCCGTCTGGTTTTCCCGGAGTTCTGCCGTCGGGACCTTGGTGATGATGTTGGACGGAATCACCTCACCGTCCGGTCCGAGCAGGCCCGCCGGTTTGTTGGCATTGCGCCAGGCTGCCAGATGATAGACTTGGGTCTTGTAGAGATCCTTGATCGGATTGTAGCCGCCGTTCATGTCGCCGTAGAGCGTGGCGTAGCCAACCGACATTTCCGACTTGTTGCCCGTGGTCATCACCATATGGCCGAACTTGTTGGAGACCGCCATCAGGATGACGCCGCGTGTTCGGGACTGAAGGTTCTCTTCCGTCACACCTGCTTCCGTGCCAGCGAACAGCGCGTCCAGTGCCTTGGTAAATCCTTCGACCGGCTCGGCAATCGGTACCGTGTCGTACCTTAGGCCCAGCGCCTTGGCGCAGTCCGCGGCATCCTTGATGCTTTCTTCTGAGGTATAACGAAAGGGAAGCATGATGCTGTGCACTTTATCTGCCCCCAGCGCATCAACAGCCATCGTCGCGCAAATGGCAGAGTCGATGCCGCCCGAAAGGCCAAGCACGACACCCGGGAAGCTATTTTTGGTGACATAATCACCAAGCCCGAGCACACAGGCCCGCCAGTTGGCTTCATCAAGATCGGGAAGCTTTGCCACCGGACCGCTGGTACAAACCCAAGTTTCGCCGTCCCTTTTCCAGTCGCTGATGCCGAGCGCCGTCTCAAACTGCGGCATCTGGAACGCAAGGCTCCGATCCGCCTGAAGCGCAAAGGAACCACCGTCAAAGACCAGCTCGTCCTGGCCGCCCAACTGATTGCAATAGACGAGCGGCAGATCTGTCTGAACCACACGGGCCACGACCACTTGCAGGCGTTCCTCAGCTCTGTTTTCCCAGTAAGGCGAGCCGTTCGGAACCAGCAAAATCTCCGCGCCGGTTTCCTCAAGGCACTCGCAGACCTCGTCGTTCCAAATGTCTTCGCAGATCGGCAATCCGATGCGTACCCCGCGGAAGTCAACGGGCCCAGGAAGCGGCCCGGCCTTGAACACGCGCTTTTCGTCAAAAACTCCGTAGTTTGGCAGATCACTCTTGTAACGCACCGCCTTCACTTCGCCCTGATCGATGAGAAGGACAGCGTTGTGGAGGTCGCCGGCATCGGAGTACCACGGCGTTCCCAGAACCACCGCGGGTCCACCATCGGCGGTCTCTTCGGCAAGTGTGCGCGCGGTTTCCATGCACTCCCGGACAAAGGCCGGTTTCAGAACAAGATCTTCCGGCGGATAGCCGGCCAGCATCAGCTCTGAGGTCAAGACCAGATCCGCCTGCTGCGCTTTTGCGTCGGCACGCGCCTGACGAACAAGCTCCGCGTTCCCGGCGACATCACCTACGGTCGGATTGAGCTGAGCAACGGCAAGGCGGAAAGAGTTGATGGTCATGAATCTCGTGCCGGACAAAGAAGAGATCCGAGATGTACCGTCAAGAACAATGGGTTGCAATCATGCAAATGCTGAAACTACCCCCTGATTGTCCGCAACCAACAGCGAGGTGTGTCAGCTCAAAGAAGTGCGAGAGACTGGTCTTCCGCTTCAGCAGGCTGATCCGGCGCCATGGAGGACAAGTCCAGCACACTGCCGCCTGTGTGGCCGGGCATCCCCGGCATAGAAATTCCCGTGCTGCGTCCCTGCAGTTCCTGACGTTGTAGAATTTCCCCGATATGCCTGTAAAGAACTGCGGGCGCCACAGGTTTGGCGACAAGGCCATGAATACCGATATTGAGAGCTTCCAGGATGATCGGACGGCGCGCGTGGGCTGTGATCACAAGGACTGGCGTTGTTTTGATGATCGGGTCCGTATCCTTGCGCAGTATTCTGAGGAAGTCGGCGCCGCCAAACGGGCTCATGTTCCAGTCGCACAAGACAATATCGGGTTTGCGGTCGACGACCAACTCAAGGGCTTCAGCCCCTTCGGTGGCCTCACAGATCGTGCGAACACCAAACCCTCCGACAACGGAGCGCAAGATCGTGCGCATGTGTGGATTGTCCTCCACCACCAGGCACGAAATCTTAGAAAGATCCCACGGTTCGCGCACGCTTCAAATTCCCCTACCCAGAGCGTCCGGTTGACGAGCACCGCCCCCTCTGCGGTGCAAATATCCCACGTCGCACATATGCATCTGGAGCCTTAACCGCCTGTTACCGCGGCGGCAGAATTGACAAAAATCGATACAAAAAAATGAGGGGCAGCCACAGCTGCCCCTCAAAATTATCAAACAACGGAAAAGTGCGGTCTTAAGCGCTCGCAGCCAGGGGTTCTTTCTGCTTGCCGTCTTTCTCTTTCTTGAGATTTTCAGCAATCAGGAAAGCCAGCTCAAGAGCCTGGTCCGCATTGAGACGCGGATCGCAATGGGTGTGGTAACGATCACCGAGTTGCTCTTCGGTCAGGGCCCGGGCACCGCCGGTGCATTCGGTTACGTTCCGGCCGGTCATTTCAACGTGCACGCCACCCGCATGAGTGCCTTCTGCACGGTGAACAGCGAAGAAGGCTTCGACTTCCTTCAAGATCCGGTCGAATGGGCGGGTTTTATAGCCACCGGCAGAAATCGTATTGCCATGCATCGGGTCACATGACCAAACCACCGACTTGCCTTCCCGCTCAACAGCACGCACGAGCTGCGGCAGGTGATCAAAAACCTTGTCGGAGCCGAAACGGGCGATCAAGGTGAGACGGCCTGGCTCATTGTCCGGGTTCAAAGCGTCGATCAGCTCCAGAAGGCCATCCGGCGTCAGGGACGGACCACACTTCAGGCCAATCGGGTTTTTGATGCCGCGGAAGAACTCGACGTGCGCATGGTCTGGTTGGCGGGTCCGGTCGCCGATCCACAGCATGTGGCCAGACGTTGCGTACCAGTCACCGGACGTGGAATCGACGCGGGTCAGCGCTTCTTCATAACCCAGCAAAAGTGCTTCATGGCTGGTGAAGAAATCTGTTCCGCGTAGTTGCGGAACGCTGTCACTGTTGATGCCGCATGCGCGCATGAAGGCAAGCGACTCGCTAATGCGGTCTGCCAACTCCTTGTAACGGTGGCCTTGCGGGCTGTCGGTGATGAAACCGAGCATCCACTGGTGCACTTGGTCCAGGTTGGCAAACCCACCTTGGGAGAAGGCACGCAGCAAGTTCAGCGTTGCCGCCGATTGACGGTACGCCATCGACATACGGGTCGGGTCCGGAATACGGCTGTCCGAGGTGAAGTTGATGTCGTTAATGATGTCACCGCGGTAGCTCGGCAACTCAACATCACCCTTCTTCTCGATATTGGAAGAGCGCGGCTTGGCGAACTGACCGGCGATCCTGCCAACCTTCACCACCGGCTGGCTCGCTGCATAGGTCAGCACAACCGCCATCTGCAGAAACACACGGAAGAAGTCACGAATGTGGTCCGGATGGTGTTCGGCAAAGCTTTCGGCGCAGTCGCCGCCTTGCAGCAGAAACCCCTTGCCGTTGGCAACATCCGCAAGCTGGCTCTTCAGAGCCCGCGCTTCACCGGCAAACACCAGCGGCGGATAGGTCGACAGGCGCTGCTCAACATCTGTCAAAGCTGCCTGATCAGGATATTCCGGGACCTGCAGGATCGGTTTTGATCTCCAGCTGTCCGGGCTCCACTTGTCCGCCATAGTACCAACTCCTCATCGGGACGGTCTGTTCAATTCGAACTCCAGACACACGTCCCGCGATATTTTTGTTCGTTTCCGCCCACTCAAACAGAGCAAACGTGCGGCCTTATACACGGCGTTCAACCTGATTGCCACCCACGCTTCACCGCAAAAATGCCCCTTGCGGAACGCTGGCCAAATAGTGTTGCCCAAAGCCCACGGGCGATTGCGGCGGATCAAGGTTTTGACGATCAGATCACCCTAAACTTGGCCGACGCTAGCCAGGGAAACCAGCCATGCCGAACCGACCACTCGAACACAGCCATCAGCCCAATGATATCGCCGACAGATTGGCGCGGGGGCCGGATACGAGCTATCTGCGCGACTGGGTCTATGGCGGCATCGACGGCGCTGTGACCACCTTTGCCATTGTTGCCGGTTCTGTCGGAGCCAACTTATCAACACGGATCATCTTGATCCTTGGTGTTGCCAATCTCTTGGCCGACGGCTTTTCAATGGCCGCCGCCAATTATAGCGGGTCCAAGTCCGAGAATGAAGACTTTCAAAGGCTTCGTGCGATCGAGGAAAAACACATCCGGGTTGAACCGGATGGAGAGCGCGAGGAAATTAGACAGATCTTCAAGGCCAAGGGGTACGAGGGCGATGATCTGGAAGACATCGTGCGCCTGGTAACGTCCAACCGGACCACCTGGATTGAAACCATGATGCTGGCCGAGTATGGCGTTTCGGATGGAGGTCGCGCGCCTTTCAAGGCAGCGCTCTATACCTTCGCCGCCTTCGTCCTGTTCGGTGCACTGCCGCTCCTGCCCTTTCTCGCTGACATTGAGGCTAGCGCCGCACTTGCGTCCGGCCTCACCGCATGCGCTTTCTTCGCGATCGGGTCTTTGAGAGCCCGCTGGTCGCAGCGGCACTGGGTTGGCTGCGGGCTGGAAACAACGGCCATTGGTATGGTGGCCGCGGCCATCGCTTTTCTTGCCGGCCATGGCCTACAGCAAGTGTTCGGCGGGTGAGGCAGGCAGGAACGCCCGCCTCAATCAATGGATCAAACCGATCTTGAGTGCCGCTTAATTCAGGCGAAGAGGAAATCGCCCGCCGTCAGATCCGGCAAGGAAGGACGCCAGCCTGTATCCAGGCGCAATGTCTCGCTACCAAAAGCAATTCTGACATCGGTCCACCAACCATTGGCCGTTATGGAAAGATCGGAGAATTGCGTCACGCCGGCACCGCTCACATCGATCTTGTCTATCCCGACCTCGAAATCCTTGATTTCATCTACGCCATCACCGGATGAAAAGACAAAGGTATCGGCGCCATCCCCGCCATAAAGGGTGTCTGCACCGGCTCCGCCAACGATCACATCGTCTCCTGCGCCACCTTCCAGCGTGTCGTTTCCGGCCCCACCGAGCAACCGGTCTGCGCCGCCTTCGCCTTTCAGGTGATCGTCCCCCGCAAATCCTTCCAGCGCATCCTTGCCGGATTTACCCGCAAGCAAATCGTCTTTGCTGGAGCCGAGGATGAAGGCATCGTCGCCCTGATGGCCCGTTGGATCGAACAAGGGGTTTATGTCTTCAACCCAGACGATGCCGCGCGTAAGATCGGACAGGTCCGAGACGATGACGACGCTGTCACGCGACATCTCGGTGTAGAACTCTGATCCGGCGATCGCCTCAACAACCCGTTCATAGTTGGACGGCAAATGAGCAGTCCAGGCGATCAGGTTGGTTATGTTGCCGCCATCCCAATAGGCGGGTGTTGCGTAGAAATCGTTGAAAAGCACCAGATTGCTCGTCTCATACGCGTAATCTGTATCATTGCCAAAGAGGTTGATCTGGCCTTCGGAAATGACCGAGGGAACCGGATCATTTTCAATATCCACACTGAGCACTTCCGCGCCGCTGTCCAATACGGAGGCGCCGTCTTCCGGCGTATAATGAGCTGCGAAACCGATATAGTCGGCGGCTTCGTAAAACCCGTCGAAAAAATCATCGCTGCGCTCGGCCATGTTGGTGACAGCACCACCGCCAAGCGAATGACCCGTTACGATCAAGTCTGCTGCGGTGAGACCGTTAGACTCCAGAAGCGTCTTTATGGCCCCCATCAACTCCGGAAACGCCCCGAAAGCATAGTTCGGATCTGCGCTCAGGAATTCCAGGTAATCGATAACGTCGCCAACCGTATCGCTGATGATGTTGTCGATCGTTCCGGTCGTTCCTCGAAACGCCAAACCGATCTGGGTGATGGCACCGGTCTCGTCAAATCTCGCCAGCACATCGGCCTGGGCATCCTTGAACTGGGCCGTTTCACCCTGAAATGTGCCGTTCCGGTCAATGTCTGCCGCCGGGATACCGAGATCATCAGGGGTGAGCACCGTCCACCCTTTGGCTTCGATTTCCTGCCGGGCAGCCTCCTCACTGTTGCCTGGCTGTAGGATGTCCTCAATGCCGTGATAGCTGTAGATCATCAGATCCCGCGCTTCCGACACGAGATCCAGAGCCTCTTGCCCCTTGTACTCAAAGAAACCCATGAATTCCTCCCTAGATTGTATTTTCTTCATATGCAATCAATTATCAGGAGCTACAGTTTACGTAAAGGGAAATTTAAGTTTACGCGCGCGCAGACCTCCACCCGATATGGCGGCACCTTGGGATCGGGAGATCCCCCAAAATACTTCTCATTAAAACAAAAGGTTAAGCAGATATCAGGGTCAGCTTCTGGCGTTCAATATGGTCGTCGAACAGTTGCAAAAGCTTCGTGTCGATCTTGACCGCTCTGGGGTAAAGCGGCGCTGCCCGGTCCTGAAGGACAGGAACATGCCAGCCGTCGGTTGTGTCGAAGAAGTGGCTGACGCCCTCCTCGCCCCAGATTTGATGAAACCCGGCTAAAACGCAGTCAAGGTAGCTTTGCAGGATCGGGTGCCGGTCGCATCCCCAGCGTTCGTTTTCCGGCGTTGCCTTGAAGAGAAACAGCTCTTCCGGTCCCGGCTTGCTTTCCGCCTCACACCGGAAAGACGTGCCGATCTGCCCGATCTTTTCATACCGGCTTTCACGCTGCTCCAAGGCCTGCAACCGGCTTTGCTGCTCCCGGGTCATCACGCCCCGGATTTCCGACCCCGGCTCCTGACGTACACTCAAGGCACAGCGGCCCTGACCGTTTTCCCAGACGCCGCACACACGCCACTCCCGGACCCAGCCTTTCAATCGCCCGGGAACGATCTCGGCCCCATCAGGAACCGTTGCGGCGTTGACGAGGGACCCATATCCAAAATATGTGATTGTGATCATTTTTGTTTTACATCCAATCGATTGCGTCCCGTGACCGGAAAGGCTCCCCATGATCGTCCCTTCCCTCAGCCAGAATGAAATAGACCTGATGCGGGACGAGACCCCCGGTGTAAACAGATGCATTCACTTTAACAATGCCGGAACAGGTCTTGCTGCAACACCGGTATTGGACGCTGTCAAACACCATCTTGATCTGGAAGCCACGCTCGGTGGATATGAGGCGGCCGCGGCGGCGCAGTCGGAAACGAACGCATTTTATACATCGATTGCGGCGCTGATCGGATCCACTCCGAACGAGATCGCCTTCATCGAAAATGCAACCCGTGCATGGGATATGGCGTTTTACGGGATCGACTTCCGTGAAGGTGACCGTGTCATTACCGGCCGCGCGGAATACGTCTCCAATTACGTGGCACTTCTGCAGATGAAGAAGCGGAAGGGTATTGAAATCGATCTCATCGAAGATGACGAGACCGGACAGATTGATCTGAAGGCTTTGGAGGCAGCCGTCACGCCGAAAACCCGCCTCATCGCCCTTACGCATATCCCGACCTTTTCCGGGCTGATCAATCCGGCAGAAGATGTCGGCGAGATTGCCGCCCGGCACAAACTTCTTTACCTCCTTGATGCCTGCCAATCTGCCGGACAGATCCCGCTCAACATCAAGGAAATCGGGTGCCAGATGCTCTCGGGCACCGGCCGCAAATATCTGCGGGGACCGCGCGGGACAGGTTTTCTTTATGTCAGTGACGATGTTCTTGATCAGGTGGAACCACCCTTTGTCGATTTGCAGGCTACCGAATGGCTGGACGGGTCCTCTTACCGTTTGGCTCCGCACGCACAGCGCTTTGAGAACTGGGAACGTTATGTCGCCGGGCAGGTCGGCCTGGGCGTTGCCACCAGTTATGCAATCGGCTTCGGGATGGACCGGATCGGCGCCCGTATTTGTGCCTTGGGTGCACAGCTGCGCTCCGAACTTTCCGCTGTTCCTGGTATCACCCTTCATGACAAAGGCGCGCGAAAAGGCGGCATCGTAACCTTCGCTGTTGATGGAGAGACACCAGCGGCAACGAAGGCGCGGCTTGCCGATCACCAGATCAATGTCTCGGTCAGTCAGGCAAGCTCAGCTCGGATTGACCTGCCGATGCGCGGTCTGGATGCTGTGGTCCGGGCTTCCCTGCACGCGTTCAATACGGAGAGTGAGCTGGAACTTATGGTGAAGCTCCTGGCAGATTAGAAGCGGCCTAATTCTTAAACAAACAGTGTCGTAAAGTGTTGAAAACATCGGGTTCGAAGCACTCTTCCGTAAGGAATCTCCCGTAGAATATACGCTGATTGTTCTATCCGCTTGGATAATGAGAAAGACCAGCGTTCTTTGCGGACAGGAGGAGAGTGCCGGACGCATGACGACACGACAGGCGCAACCTGACCGCGGGCCTACCCCCGCTTCCGGCAGCGGCACCGTATCCGGCCGTCAAATCACCATGTGGGTCTATGGGCTCGCAGCCTTACTGATAGTCTTGTCCAGCGGCGCACTCACCCTGATCGCACAGTTCGCGTGGCGGGCCGCCGACAGGCATGCACTTGAAACAGCGCAAATGCGTTTCCTTGACACTGTGGAAGATCAGTATTGGGAAATTGCCCGCCACCAGATGACCGCCATCCAGCATCAGGATGTCCAAAAGATGCTGACAGGCCCAATGGACCGGTCTGCCGTCACCACCTCCATATTGAACCGCTTCAAAGCTGTCAGTAATCTGGAGCGCACCTATCTCATGGAAGAGAACGGTGACCTCATGGCTCTTTCAGAAACGGTTGGTCACAATCAGAGCGGATCATCTGCCCCATGGGAAGACACCGAAAAACTGTCCGAGCTCTTCACCGCAGCCTTCCGGTCCCCAAGTTTCGCGCGGCGCGACCGTCCTCAGGGCCCCTTCCCGCCGCCACGTGCCATGTTTGACGCCTCGATCGCGGCGCTGGCCGTGATCGATGGCACCCCCGCATTGCTGAGCGCGGTTCCGGTTGAGATGGAAACACCGCTGACCGCACTTTCAGACGCCAATCCCCGGTTGCTTGTCAGCGTCTACTCTCTTGGAGAGGCCTGGTTTCAGTCGATGTCGGATCACTATGGGTTTCGTGATCTGACCTTCACCGAAGGTGCGCCTGCCCGCGAACACCCGACGCAACTGCGGGCCTATGGTCCGGACGGCAGCCTTGTCGGCTATTTTCAATGGGACCATTCCAAACCCGGATTGAGGGTCTGGATGCGCGCCCTTCCATTGATCGTGATCCTGGCGGTTTTGATTGCGGCAATTTCTGTGATTGTCGCCCGCAGGATTGGCCGCTTGTCATCAACGCTGGAACAAAGCGAACGCCGCAATCATTACTTTGCACATCACGACAGCTTGACCGGTTTGCCGAACCGGCACCACTTTTCTGATCGCCTTGCCTACGCAATCGATGGCCTTCCCGAAAACGGGTTTGCTGTCATTGCGTGTGACCTCGACAAATTCAAACCTGTTAACGACACACATGGTCATGAGGCCGGAGATATCGTGTTGCGCGTGACGGCCTCGCGATTGCAGGACATTATCAGCGACAAGGGTGTGGTCGGGCGCATTGGCGGCGACGAATTTGTTATCTTGCTGATGAAGTATCAGGATCAGGCTGAGCTTGAGACATTTGCTAATGAGATTCTAGCTTCCGTCGCAGAGCCGATTGAAATCAATCCAGGACAGAGTGTGAGTATCGGCATCAGCCTCGGCATAGCGCTAGCGCCAAACTCAGGGATGTCGGAAAAACATCTAATCCGGGCAGCTGATACAGCGCTCTACCGGGCAAAAGATGCAGGCAGAAACGCTTTTGCCTTTGCAAATGCGGAACCTGAAACTGTATTCGATCGCCGAGGCGAAACGGATCGCCGCGTGAAGAGCTCGGGTTGAGTTTATTATCAGAATTTACTTAAAGTTGCTCTACCGCATTAGAAGTCACTCTGGAACAATCGCTTTTTTTAATATTTGCGCCCGACTCTCTCGGGTCACCACCACTACTAATTAACACTTTCCAAGCTAGGATTAGCACCTCAACGCCTCAGAGACAGCCGGGGTCCCGCCAGCTAAACGCTAGGGAACTTTGGAGGGGCACTGTCTTGACAGAAGGCGAACGAAACTAAGGTGCTCCGCCGGTTGTTTAGTGGCCATTTAAAGGGCCGGCGAAGGTGGGAAGAACAAACGTTGGCGGAATTTCGACGGAGATACTCTGACAAATCGGACAGTGAGTCCCGTATCCATATCTCAAGACTTGCCTTTCTTCTGGCAGCTCTTTTGATCGCGGTTACATCGGCCTCGCTGGTGTTCGTTGGTTTTGTCGCCTCTCATGCATCCACGCAGCAAGCTATTGCCAACGAAGAGCGCCTCTTCCGCAATGCCCTGGAAGAACGGCTCCGGGACATTGTCCGTGAACAACGCACCGTGACCGTATCCGATGAGACCGTCCGGAAACTGGTCCGGACGTTCGATCCGGTCTATGCCCGCCAGCACTTTCACGCGCTCTGGTCCAGGTACCGGCACAACAAGGTCATCCTGATCTCCGGAAACAATCAGGTTTTGGCCGAGTCATTTCAGGACTACACCCACATAACCAAACGCCCGTCGAGTGAGACGCCCGCATTGGCCCCGGTCATCCGCAAGACGCAGGCGCTGTTCGCAGCCAATCGTGTCCGCGTGCCCGGCGGGTTTGGCCACCGGTCACTTCAAGGCCTGGATACAGATCAATATGCGTTGATGGGCGTTATTCGGCTTGATGGCAAACCGGCACTTTTCTCCGCGATGCCCATCATGCCCGATGAGTACACCGCGACCCTGGCGGACGGTGGGCCGACCTTGATGATCTCGGTGAAATACATTGACGACGCGCTTCTGGAACGCCTGAACTCGCAGTTGAACTTCGCCCGGCTCCGTTTTGAGCCCAGGGCATTTGAGCCGGAAGACGGCCCTTCGCATCTGGTCACAAGCGAGGAAGGCGTTGATGTCGGCTCTTTCCGATGGGAAAGCCAGACTGTGATTGACTCGATCTGGCCGACGGTCATTCCGGTCATTGCCATGCTCAGCCTGACTTTAGGAGCGCTTGCGTTCGGGATTGCCTGGCGGATCGGCCAACTGACCCGGTCACTTCAAAAGAGCGAAGAGCAGAACCGCTACCTGGCTCTGCACGACAATCTGTCAGGCCTTGCCAACCGGCTACAGTTTAACCGGGTGCTCGAAACCTCAGCTGCCGAACTGCCGCAGAAACGGTTTGCTGTCTTGCATTGCGACCTCGACAAATTCAAAGCAGTCAACGACACCTACGGGCATGCTGCTGGTGACACCGTGATCAAGATCATGGCCAAACGTCTCAACGAAACTGTCGGCAAGCCAGGTTTGGTCTGCCGGATCGGCGGTGACGAATTCATGGTGATTTACCGCGGTGGCACAAGCCGCAAAGAGTTGGACACACTTTGCCGCGCGTTGATCAACAAGGCGCTCTTGCCTATTCAAATCGAAGGCGGCAATACGGCGCATGTCGGACTGAGTATCGGCGTAGCCGTTGCCCCAGCGGATGGTACGGAACCGGAAGACTTGGTTGCCCGTTCTGATGCGGCACTCTACCGGGCAAAAGATCGCGGACGCGGTGTGCACGCGTTCTACGAGGATCTGTTGAAGGACACCTTCATCCAGGAAGATGCCGCTTCAGCGAAAACCGGATTGTCCTCACTCAGCGCCTGATGTTTGCATACACAAGAAAAAACCGCCGCGAATTCTTGCGGCGGTTTTCCGTATTGGCAACAGCGGTTTCGTCGTCAGCCGCGCAGGCGTTCTGTTGGCTCGCGCATTGTGACGAGTTCTTCTGCTGCGGTCGGGTGCACCGCGATCGTCCTGTCAAAGTCAGCTTTGGTTGCGCCCATCTCAAGCGTTATTCCAAGGATTTGCGCAAGCTCACCAGCGTCTGGGCCAACAATGTGAACCCCAAGCACTTTTTGGCTGTCCGCATCGACGATCATCTTCATGAGCATCTTCTCATCCCGGCCTGACAGCGTATGCTTCATTGGCCGGAAGCTGGACTTGTAAATGTCCAGGTTCGGTGTGCGCTTCAGCGCTTCTTCCTGTGTCAGACCGACTGTGCCCATTTCCGGCTGAGAAAACACGGCTGTCGCTATGAGGCTGTGATCCACCGTCCAGGGTTTGTTGCCGAATACGGTGTCCGCGAACGCGTGACCTTCCCGGATTGCGACCGGGGTAAGGTTTGCCCTGTTGGTCACATCGCCAACGGCATAGATGGACTCAACATTTGTTCGGGACTCCTCATTGACCTTGATCGCACCGATCGCATCGGTCTCAACGCCTGCTTTTTCCAATCCGAGATCCCGCGTATGCGGGCTCCGGCCAATCGCAAACATGATCTGGTCCGCAGCCAAGTTTTCGCCGCCATTGGTGCGCCCGATCAAGGACCCGTCCGACTGCTTTTCGATGGACGAGAAGGTATCATTCAAGACAACCTTGATCCCCTTCTTTTCCATTTCCTCGCGTACAGTCCGGCGCAGGTCCATATCAAATCCACGCAGGATTTCAGGACCCCGATAAATCAGGGTCGTGTCGACACCGAGGCCATTGAAAATGCCGGCAAACTCCACGGCGATGTAGCCGCCACCGGCAACCACCACGCGGTTCGGTAATTCGCTCAAGTGAAATGCTTCATTTGACGTGATGACGTGCTCACCGCCCGGCAAGCTGTTATCGACATTTGGCGAGGCTCCGACCGCTACAAGAATATACTTCGCGGTGATCGTCTGACCCGTCGACAACAAACGAACCGTGTGGGCGTCTTCGATCACGGCGCGGCTGTCGTGGATTTCGACGCCGGTGTTGTCCAGGTTCCGGCGGTAGATGCCTTCCAGGCGCGTGATTTCCTGATCCTTTGCCGCGATCAGTTTGTCCCAGGCAAAGCTGCGTTCACCGACACTCCAGCCAAAGCCCTCAGCATCTTCAAACTCTTCGGAAAACTTGGATGCGTAGACGAACAGTTTTTTGGGAACACAGCCGCGGATCACACAGGTTCCGCCGTAACGGTATTCTTCTGCAATACCGACCCGAGCGCCATGTGTGGCCGCGATCCGGGCGGCACGAACGCCGCCGGAACCACCACCGATCACAAACAGATCATAGTCAAAATCGCTCATTCAATGCCCCTCGGGATTTGGTATTCGAACGGCCATCGCACGCGGCCATGAAGCCCAGATAAGCTCTCAGTCCCTCTTCACAAGGCTTGGCCTTGGTCAGCTCGGTGTCCTGAAACGCATACCTTATTGCACAAAGGGCCGCTTTCGCGGCCCGGTTTGCAGACAGTGCGGGCGATTGACCCGTCTCAAGATCTGAAAAAGCGTGCGCAATCTGATTGCTCACGCCTTGATCACTTATTGGTTTGTGGCCGCGGCGCTGCGCTTGTCCAATTCTTCCTGCACCATCGCAACGATATCGACGCTCAACCGATCCTGCCATTCGCGGCTGGCTTCCACAGATGCAGCTGTAATATCGGCGACACTGTCGCGCAATTTCATACCGAGCGGGGTGCGATAGAATTCAGCCAGCTGGACCAGCTCTTCTTCGGTAAAGGCGGTCGCCCAAATGCGGAAGATCTGCTCGTTCAATACAGCACGGCGCGGAGCCAGCTCCAACGCGACCTGTTCCACGACCTCTGCGATTTCTTCCGCACGCGTCGGTTCATTCTGCGTGAAAGCGGACAGGGTCTGTTCCGCCATTACGAACAAGATGGCGTCAAACGGCTCCAGGACTTTGGTTTCCAAGGCAACAGCTTTTGCAGCTTCCAAATGACTTTCTGAAAAGCTGTCCTGAGCAACCGCACCGCCGGAGATCGCGCCCCACGCCAACATGGCGAGACCAACACCGGCAAACTTCACTGACTTCATTTCCTTGACTCCTTGGCGGTTTTCCGGAGGCGATCCGGCAACCAAAATTCGCTAAATCGACGCAGGCGTAATCGTCTTTACCCCATCTTCACCGGCCACGTAAGCCTTGGAGGCAAGATTGAGGAAAAGACCATGCTCAACAACGCCCGGGATCTTTACCAGAGCTTGTGCAAGCGTTTCAGGTTCTTCGATCTTCAGAAGATGGGCGTCAAAGATGTGATGCCCGCCATCTGTGACAAAAGGATGCTCTCCGGCCATTCTCAGTTGGAGTTTTGGAGGCAAGCCCATTTCCTTAAACAGCGACAGGATGGCCCGCCGCGTTGCTTCTTGACCAAACGGCACAACTTCAATCGGCAACGGAAATTGCCCGAGCGTATCAACGTTCTTTGTGCCATCTGCGATGACGATCATTTTACCGGAAGCTGCTGCGACAATCTTTTCCCGCAGCAAGGCTCCGCCGCCGCCCTTAATCAGGGCCAGGTTGGCATCCAGCTCATCTGCACCGTCAACGGTCAGATCCAGCTCGGGCAACTCTTCCAAGGTGGTGAGTTTTATTCCCAAACTGGCAGCAAGCTCTGCTGTGCGCTCAGATGTCGGAACGCCGATCACGTCCAGTCCGTCTGCGACACGTTTTGCAAGGGCGTGAACGAAGAACTCTGCAGTCGACCCTGTGCCGATACCAAGGCGCATGCCGGAGGTGACATCCTCCGCCGCGCGTTCAGCTGCCTGCTGTTTCAGGTTGTCGCTCATACCTCGCCCTTTCCGGCCTTTGCGTCGCTGGTTAGCGCCGCATTTCCAGCGCCTGCCCTCCGATCAGTTCAGATGGCCGCGCGGTCCTTAACATGTCAGGCAAGCACGGGTCCAGATCGTTTCCAGTTTTCAACGAAGAACGGCGCCTGCCAACATATTGGGCATGGTTAACGTAAGGTTCAGACCCTTCTGGAAATATTGCCTGATTGAATCGCAGAACACTCTATAAGGGCGCGACTAATGTTCAGTGTTAAGATGCGGCGGAAGACTTCTGTTGGCGAAGTCGACTTGGTGCCTGACGACACTCAAGCACACGAGAATCCAGTCTCGGATGGCGACGCCAAAACTGAGAACGCATCCAGCGGTCTGAGCCGTGCCCTCGACAGTCTGGAAGATGACCTTCAAGTTGCGGCGAAAAGCATTGATGCTGCGGCAACCAAAGTGCAGGACCGCTTGGTGGAGCAGGCCAGCACCTTGGGATCCATCATAACTGAAAGCCAAGTCCTGACCGATCAAGCAGCTAGAGCCAACGATAATGTTGGCGAGCTGACGCATTCCATTCAAGAACTCTCCGCCGCCAGCGCACAAATCGGCTCCCAGGTTAGCGTTTCAAATGATTTGGCGGTTGAGGCCCGCGATATTGCCGACCAAGCCAATCAAGGTGTTCTAGAGCTTAAAAACGCTATCGAAGATATCGCAAATGTTGTCGGTCTCATCTCCGACATCGCAAAACAGACCAACCTTCTGGCTCTGAATGCGACCATTGAGGCGGCACGTGCCGGGGACGCCGGCAAGGGATTTGCCGTGGTTGCCGGCGAGGTGAAATCGCTCTCCGTGGAAACCCAATCTGCCACAGAACAGATCGTTGCCAATATTAACAAGCTTAACCAATCCGCTGAAATGAGTATTGGATCCGTTGGGCGGATCATTGATGTGATCGGCCAAATCCGTCCAAGTTTCGCGGCAGTCGAACAAGCGGTGCAGGCGCAGGTCGAAACCACCGAAACAGTGAGCCGGCAAGCGGAGGATACCAAAAGCTTCGTTCAAGACGTCGTGCGCCACGTCGACCGGATCAACGCCTCTGCCGCCGAAGCTGAGCAAAGTGGTACGCTGGTTCGCGATGCCGGTGACAATATGAGCGCCAGCACGAAGGCCCTCCAGGCCCGCTTTGCCATGATGATCCGGCAAACGGATGTTGGTGACCGCAGGGTTGATGATCGATTGCCGCTGAAATTGTCAGGAACGGCCACCAGTGGAAATGTCACGATGCGGATCGAAACACGAGACATTTCCATGGGCGGCGTTTTGTTCATTACCGACGCTGACACTCTCCCGCACACAGGCGCTGTGCTGCGTCTTGACTTGAGTGGGATCGGCTCGACGGAAGCAAAGGTCGTAAACGTTTCAGATGGCGGATGTCATTGCGCCTTCACGTCTTCGGCGGGGGCTTTCAGGAGCGCGCTCGAACAACGGATTGCATCTTTGAAGCAAGGTTTCGCCAAGCAGATTGAAACAGCGCAATCTGGTGCGGCGCGTGTCGCATCGGCAATGGAACACATGATTGAAAGTGGCGCGTTGTCCCTGGACGCTCTCTTTGACACAGACTACAGGCCGATAGACGGCACCGACCCTCTCCAAGTCTCGACAAGAGCTCTCAGCTCCTTGGAACGCGCGCTGCCGGATATTCAGGAGGAGATCCTGAAAAACAGCTCTGGTATGGCTTTTTGCGCAGCAGTCGACCGCAACGGGTACCTACCGGTTCACAACCTCGTCTTCTCGAAACCGCAGAAACCGGATGATCCGGCCTGGAATACTGCCAACTGCCGAAACAAACGGATCTTTGATGACCGGGCCGGCTTGAGCGCTGCCCGCAACATGCGGCCTTACCTTGTCCAGTCCTATCCAAGGGACATGGGCGGCGGAAACATCATCTGGATGCAGGAAATTGATGCGCCGATCCTGGTACAAGGCCGCCATTGGGGCGGGTTCCGCACGGCCTATAAGCTGTGACAAGCAGCGGCCTTTTTACACTTTGATTTTCGCCGCAAAGCCAGGCGTCCAATCGCTCGCGAGATCTTGCGGGAAGCCACAAAGACCGCTAGGCAGAACCCTGTTTTCTTATAGCTGAGGGTTTCATGTCTGTACTTGTGTTCGATCTGGACGGCACACTCGTGTCTTCCATGGAAGATCTTGTTGCGACCTTGAATGCGGTTCTGGACAAAGCCGGACATGGGACTGTTCCTCAGGACAAGGTCGCCAATATGGTTGGCATGGGAGCCAAGGTGCTTTTGCAGCGCGGCTTGGACTATCTTGAAATTGCCTGGTCGGACGAGACGATCACACCGCTTTATGAAGACTTCCTAGAGTACTACGCTGCCAACATCGCTGTTCACACACGGCCGTTCGATGGTGTTGTTCCAGCCCTTGACCGTTTCCGTGCCGATGGCTGGAAGCTGGCGATTTGCACCAACAAGACCGAGCGCCTCACCCTGCCCTTGCTTGCCGCGCTCAATATGACAGATCACTTCGATGCGGTGGTCGGAGGCGATACCTTCGCCGTTTCCAAGCCCTATGCAGAACCGGTCCTGGGTGCCATAAAGCGCGCTGGCGGCACTCCAGAGGGCTCAATCATGATCGGCGACAGTGTAACCGACATCAAAGCTGCCCGCGCCGCGGGCATTCCCGTTGTCGCCGTTGATTTTGGATATACGCCTGTACCGGTTAGTGAACTTGGTCCGGATCGCATCATTTCCCATTTTGACGAACTTGCGGATGCTGTCGCCGACCTTCGAACCAAGCATCAGGGATAATGCCCGGAAAGGACTAAACAGCTCCTGCCTATCCGAAAGTCCCTAAATGACACCTGTGCATTCATTACTGAGGACGACCAGCTCGGCGTGAGAGCACTTCTTTCGCACGGAAGGGACACTGGTTGAATCCTAGGATCGCCAACCACACTGAGGCTCTATTCGCCTGACTTCGCTTTCTACTCTTGCCAACTTCATCAGCTAGCCGCCCGCTCCCGCCTCTACACCGCGGCAATCCCCAAGGGAATTGACCAGTTTCATCAGCGCAACTGTCACAATTTGCACAGCCTGCTAATCTTGCACGACTGATTCCCGATAAGGCTGAAAACGATGGCAACGCAAACAGCGCCGAATACCATTCGAGACAGACTGCTGAAGGGCATCGCTCTCCAACAGGCCGGCGAGTTCGAAAAAGCGCAGCGCATCTACAAACAAGCAGTCAAAAAAGCTCCGAACAACGCAGATGCTGTCCACCTTCTCGGGGTGACATACCGCCAACTCGGCTATCCGAAACGCGCGCTTGAGTACATCAAAAAAGCAATCACCATCGATCCGAATCAGTCGCCCTTTTATGCGAATCTGGCGCGTACCATGCTCGATTTGGGGACCGATCCCGACAGTCTACTAGCAGTCTGCAACAAGGCCCTGTCACTGAACCCGCGTGAACGCGAAGCACTGAACATCAAGGGCATTGCTCTTACTCAAAAGAAGGAATTCGAAGAGGCTGAGATGATCTTTCAGAGCCTCATCGTTGAAGACCCAGACAATAAGGACGCCTATCGTAATTTCGGAACGCTATTGATGGATGCCAATCGCGCCAATCACGCGGTTAACTTCTTTATCAAGGCGGTAATGCTGGAGCCCGACAATCCGGAAAACTATTTGCTCAGAGCACGCGCTCGTCTCAAACTCAAGCAATACGAGCCAAGCCAGTACGAGCTAACTGAGGCCCTTGAACGGTTCCCCGAAAACGCCGACGTAAAACATGAAGCGGCGCGCCTTTTGTTCTCCATGAACGAGTCAAATCTTGCGGTCTTCTATTCAAAACAGGCGCACGAAGCTGACCCTTCAGATTATCACAAATGTGTAACGCATGGTGTGAATTTGCTTATGCACGGTGATCACAAAGAAGCGCTTCAGGTTATGAAAAAGGCCAAAAAGCATGCGCCGCCAAATAATCGAACTGTGGATTGGAACCTGGCACTAGCCTATCTCGCGAACGGTGACCTTAAAAACGGCTGGGAACTTCATACTGCGCGATTTGAAGATCCTTCCGCCCAAATTCTGCGGCGAACATTCGAGGTCCCGGAATGGAAAGGCGAAGACATTTCAGACAAGACCATCCTCGTTTGGGCCGATCAGGGACTCGGAGACGCTCTCAAAGCAGGCACTATGTTACCTGAGTTAATCGAATTGGCTGGAAAGGTAATTATCGAACTATCGGAAAAAGGCGCCAAATATACGCAGTATTGTTTTCCAGAAGCCGTGTCCCGATTGGCACGAATGGATGAAAACAATTTTCAAACCTCTTTTGATTACGATCTGCACGTTAATATTGGAGAGCTCGTAAAGCATTTCAGACCGACGCTTGAGTCGTTCAAGACCGCCCCTTGCCCCGTCTATTCATTCGAGAGGGATAGGGCAGTCGAATATTTGAAGCGTTTGAAGGGCTATCAAGACAAACCCGTCATCGGCTTTTCTTGGCGTTCCAAAAACCTCGCCGTGAACAGAGCGCGGTATTATCTTTCTGCGCCCGGAGTCACGCCCATATTGAAATCCAGAGATGCGATTTTCGTGAACCTCCAATACGCGGCGTTGGATAAAGAACTCAATTATCTGAAAGACCAAGCCGGAGACCATTTCCATAACTTCGATGACGTCGATTTGTTTGATGATCTGCTGGGGGCTGCAGCACTAACAGCTGCCTGCGATTTCGTTGTATCGGCGAATACCAGCGTCGCGGATATGGCCGGCATTCTTGACGTTCCGGCAATCCGTTTTGGCCAACAGGAGCCTCCGCTTCTGCTGGGTCAAAAAAATCCGCCTTGGTATCCTTCGATGACCTACATGCATCCATACACGGACAAGGCGTGTGTGGAGTTTGTGCCGGAAATCATCAAGGAAATGGACCGCCAGCTGGAAAACTGGACGCCAGAGCGACGCAACAAGCGCCTCGGACTTTAGATCAGCGCTTAAGCGGGTTTCCGCACAATCGCAACCAAGGTATCGGTGGCGTCGATCCGGTTAAGAGCCGCTTCATAGGAATTTCTAAGGTCAGATGTATCGATTGCCGCAAGCGTGGATTTGTGCCCACCGGGGCGCCCTCTGGACAGCCAGCCCAAATGATTGGACAGAGGATACCTCTGAACACCTTCAATAACGATCTCGGCGAACCCCGAAGCCGCCAATAGCCGTCTCAAGCTGTCACGAGTATGAAGCACCAGATGCTGGCTCCACAAAGTGAATTCTTTAAACTCATCGCAATTCAGTTGGTTTAGCAAAACATCCCCGGCGTGCGGCACCTCAGCGACCATCACGCCGCCTGGTTTCAAGATACGGTACAGCTCGTGCAGAATGGGAGCGGGCTCGGGAAGATGTTCCAGGACATGAAAACTCAGGACACTGTCCATTGAACCGTCCGGCAGAGCTGACAACGACTTGTGGCACGATATCCCGGCAGCATTCAAAGCCGTGACATAATCCTCCTGCAACTCCACACCGCAACAGCTTTGAGCTTCATTGCACACAGAATGGAGAAAGGCGCCGTCACCACAGCCAAATTCGACGATGTGCTTACCAGTCACGAAGGGGCGGTAGGCCTCAACACGCCGCGATGCATCTACCGTGACTTCATAGTCCCGTTTGCCTATCAAAGCCTCATTTGCTTGCCGGTAGTCACCCTCTTGATAGACTTCATCGCCACCGTAAAACCCGTCAATATAGATCACCCCTGAAAGCTGATCGCGATAAACGGTGACATCCTCACGATCACGGGTACGCGTCGCAAAGACCTCCTGCGTCTCCTTACTGGCGACGCCTAATTCTGCCAGCGTGTCATAAATGCTTGCCATCAGCTGTTCCTCAGCATTCCGTTCAGGACTGGTGTCCTGTAGCCCTTGCATATGCTTCCAGTGCCAACCAATCCCGTGGGGTATCTAAATCAATCTCGACCGCATCTGGCAGAACGACAGGGACGCTGCGCCCGAAGAACCTCACACCTGCGGACACAAAGGCTTCCTTGCGAAGTGCGTATATTGCACCTGTTTCCCTAAACTCTTTTGGACGGTCCTGACGGCGCTGACGCGGTTTGCTGGCATCATGATTGATCCCCCTCCCCGTACCGTCGGCCTCGATCTGCCACAGAAAAGCGTGCACTTCGACAACAGAAAATGCCGTATCCGCGTACAATTCCGCACGAGCCGTCACGACCTGATCGATCTCCTCAGATGTCGTTAATGGCGAGGTACACTGCAGGAAGACCACCGTGTCCGCCGCCCGACATGCATCGCTTTCAGAAATTGCATGCAGGACCGCGCTTTCAGAAGAGGCTTCATCCCCCGAGATATCTGCCGGTCGCTTCAAGGATGCAGCTCCATACTCACGAGCAACGCTTAGGATTGTTTCATCGTCGCTTGAGACGAGGACATCAGAGATCGTTTTTGCACCCAGCGCTGCTTTGATTGCGTGAGCGACCAACGGGACCCCGAGGAAAGGCTTGATGTTCTTTCCCGGTATACCCTTGGACCCACCCCGCGCAGGGATGATCGCTGCGACCCTTTCCATGCTTAGACCTCCAGATTTACCTCAAAGGCCTGGCGTGTTGAGTGCCGCTTTCTTCAGATCGTAAATGGCCATCCGGCGCGCGATCTCGGGGGCCAAGATCTCCGGTTTCCACCCAAGCAGTTCCTGCGCCTTGGCATTGTCACCGCGCAGATACACCACGTCGGATGCCCGGAAGTATCGGGGATCGACATAGGCAATCAACTTGCCCGTCTTCCGGTCGTAGCACTTTTCTTCCAGGCCCTCGCCTTCCGAATGAAGATCAAAGCCAACCTCCTGCGCAGCCATAAAAAGGAAGTCGCGCACCGTGTATTCCGTGTTGGTCGAGATCACGAAATCGTCTGGCTGGTCATGCTCCAGCATCTTGATCATCATGTCCGTGTACTCAGGCGCATATCCCCAGTCGCGCACACTGCTCAAGTTTCCGAGCGGCAATGCGTCTTTGCCCTGGAGTTTGATTTCCGCCAGCCAGCTTGTGATCTTCCGGGTGACAAACTCCAGCCCCCGCAGTTCGGATTCATGGTTGAACAAGATCCCCGAGGTTGCGAACATATCATACGCTTGCCTGTAGTTGACCACCAGAGAATGCGCCCCCAGTTTGGAAACAGCGTAAGGACTGAGCGGATTGAATGGCGTTTTTTCCGTCTGCGGTTTCTCCAGAACGTCGCCGTACATCTCAGACGTGGAGGCCTGATAGAGTTTTGTATCCAGCTTCAAGATACGCATGGCTTCAAGGATGTTCAGCACACCCATGTAGTTCACGTCAGAGGTGTAGTGCGGAAACTGGAAACTGTCGGCTACGAAACTTTGCGCGGCAAGATTATAGATCTGATCCGGTCTGATCTCGTTCAAAACATTCTGAACATTGGCAAATTCGGTCACTTCCAAAGTGCAGTATTTGATCTTGTCCCGGATGCCGAGTTCATTCAGACGGCCGGTCTTGGATGTGCTGCCCCGGCGCATTGCTCCATAGACTTCATGCCCTTTTTCAAGAAGGCCACGCGCCAGAAATGCTCCATCCTGACCGGAAATCCCGGTAATCAGCACCTTAGCCATTTTTTTCTCCTAACTGCCGGATGGCCTTGTCAAAACCATCTCCCTCTGACAGGTGTCCCTGCCAGACTTCCAGGACTTTGCGGCCTGGTCCGTTAATATATTGCGTTGGGTCTCCGAGGTCCCCTTCGCCAAATTCTATGCCCTCGCCATCAATTCCCACCGCATCGGCAATGTGGATGTGCTTGGAGAGTGGCATAAGCCTTGAGCACCAATTGCCCCAATCCGCCTTCGAGTAATTCGCGGACAGGATCAGGTGAGACAGATCCAGACAAACCTCCATGCCGATAGACGTGATGATATCGATGTCATCCTCACCGCAGAACATGTCGAGGACCTCAGCACCGCCGAAATACCAAGCAATCCGAGGGAGCCACTGCGGATAAATCGGAGCTCCACGATCACGGCCAGCCTTGAGAAGAGATGCATGCAACTGATCGTATGTCGCGGCCTTACCCTGCGGAAGAACCCGGGAAAAGCTGCCAACGATCGGTACACTGGCGCCCGTGCGTTGCTCAAGCTCCAGAGCCAAATCAACACAGGTTTCGATTACTTTAAGGCTGCGGCTTTGGGTGTCGGTGTCCGCAGCCAGTGGGTCGATCAGAGTTTTGCTGTCAATGTAATCCGGAATGTGGATTGAGTAATGGCGGTTCAAGTCCAAACCAGCCAAACCGTCATCCATGGATGCGCCAAACCTTGCAACTTCTTCGTAGGACAAATGAAGTTCATTGTTTTTGATTGGAAACCGCGATTGGAGCACGGTGGCATCGTGCAAGCGAACCGGTATGGACAGTTGCTTCTCGTCGCAGAATCCAACCAATTCGGGCTCAAGCGGCGGTTTTGGTTCGGTGAAATGCAGCTCTGAAATGGCTACACCCTCAGCCACTGGCCGCCGGATGTTTGTAAGCTGGCGTTTTTGCAGTTCAGCCCAGGTCAGTCCTTTACGGGGTGCTTTTACAACGACATTGTCCACGCTCAGTGTCTCGCCTGCTTCAATTGCGCGGCTGGCATACAATGATGATCCCAGGTTCTGCATGTTTATGCGTTCACCTTGATTCATCTCGCGCATTCCAGACCCTTGGACCGTGGAATAGGCATTTAAAAGCTGGCACATGCGGATGAACTCCGACGGGTCAGAAGATGAACTGTCATCAATGCCCTTGCCGTTCTTGTCCATCGTCAAATGGCGTTCAAACACCGTCGCGCCGTTCCCCGCGGCAACAAGGCAGACTTCCCAGTCTTGATCGTGGCTTGAATATCCGATTTCCGCATCGGTCTTTTGCTTCAGCGTTTCAATGAACTTCATCTGCTGGTTTCCGAGCAGAACCGGATAGTTCGAAATGCAGTGGAGATAGCAAATACCAGGGACATGACGAGTAGCGTCTATTGCTCGGAAAATATCCTCCTCGGTGTGCCCACCGGTGCTCAAGATCAAGGGCTTGCCGAGCGACTCCATTGAACTCACAAGATCGCTGTTCATGAGTTCCGCTGACGGCACTTTAAAATAATCAAATGTATTCAGCTGATCCCCGAAATCACCGGCATCTTCAAATTTGAAGAAACTGATGCCCGCAGCCATCCCCTTGTTCTTGATGTATTTGGCAAGCGCCAGGATGTCTTCAGGCGGTATGTAACTTTCATCGATTTCTTTGCTCAGGATCTCATCGCCAATCTCGCTCACGGCCTGGTAGAATCCGGCCTGACCGCGATACTGGAATTTCACGCCCCAAGCGCCTGCGGCAGCGGCAACATCAATAAGCTGTTCTGCGACCTGTGATGACCCGCGATGGTTGATGCCGAGTTCGGCAATAATCTTCATCCGTCCCTATCCCGACTCGGAATTGATTTTTGTGCGCCTACTGAAAACCCGTGAAGCTTGCGCCAAGGTTATTGCATGCATCACGCTGTGGATATTAACCGGCTTTGCGTTGGCACTGCCGTCCACAGCTTAACTCTGTATTTGCAATGGTATTGAGGATAAATGACGGTGTTAGAGCATGCAGGCGAACTGAATGCCCCGCGCAGAAAAAAGGCCGGGTCGCCCCGGCCTTTGTGATTCTCAGTCAGTGGAAACGCCCGTTAGCCGACGAATGCTCGTTCGACAACGAATTCTGCCGGCTTGTTGTTGGCACCTTCGGTGAGGCCCGCTTCTTCCAGTAGCGCCTTGGTATCGCGCAACATGTCCATGGAGCCGCAGATCATGCCGCGGTCGATCGCCGGATCAAGCGGCGGAACCCCGAGGTCTTCAAACAACTTGCCTGACTGGATCAGGTCGGTGATCCGGCCCTTGCGCGGGAAGTCTTCGCGGGTGACCGAGGTGTAGTGAATCAGCTTGTCTTTCGCGAACTCACCGATCAGCGGATCATTGAGTGTTTCCTGAACAAGGTCCTCACCATATTTCAGTTCAGCCACTTCCCGGCAGGTGTGGGTCAGGATCACCTGATCGAACTTCTCATAGGTGTCCGGATCCCGGATAAGGCTGGCGAACGGCGCGATCCCGGTACCCGTTGAGAACATGTAGACCCGCTTGCCCGGTACGAGTGCATCGTTGACCAATGTGCCCGTTGGTTTCTTTTTCATCAGAACCGCATCACCCGGCTGGATTTTCTGAAGATGAGATGTCAGGGGCCCGTCCGGCACCTTAATGGAAAAGAACTCAAGTTCTTCATCCCATGCCGGGCTTGCGATCGAGTAGGCGCGGTAAAGCGGTTTGCCATCGATCATCAGACCGATCATGACAAACTCGCCGGAGCGGAATCGGAAGCTGGACGGCCGGGTCATCCGGAAGCGGAACAGCCGGTCGGTATAGTGCTGGACAGTCTTGACCTCTTCCACGAAGACACCGGCTGGGGCGGCGTCTGCGAGATCTGCGGGTTTGGCAAGTACGTTCATATTTGATCGATCCGTGGGTCTTGGCACATGCAATTAAAGCCCGTGTACCACCAAGTGCACCTTGACTTGAAGCAACATGGGACCACGAAATGCGCTTTCGGCAAAAAAAACATCCAAAAAAGCGGTGTAATGCGGTTTATCCGCTGGCGTCGGCAATGCCCGGCTGGCTTGGGAACAGCGGCCTTCCCAGTCTGACCGTCAAAGCAATACCGCAGCGCAACATGTCCACTACTGACACACGACAAGACCAATCTTGTATTGCCGCTCAGCTTCTGGGCAGGTGACGGCCAGAAATTGATCAATGCGATCAAACCTCAAGCATTACCCGTGGATGTTTTACGACAAAATCACGAACATTCGTCTTCACGTCGGATTTTATTTGACAGCCAAGTCAAAAACCAACAACTTACTGCAATCAAAAGATAAGCTTCAATAATACCTTCCAATGAGGCAAAGTAAATGTCCGGACGCGCGCACGACGACAGCTGTCAAAAAATAGCATTCGTGATCATGGAGCGTTTCTCCATGAATGCATTCGCGAGTGTCATCGAGCCACTTCGCATAGCAAATCGGATGCTTGGCAGGGACTATTACGTTTGGGAAACTTATTCCCTTGACGGTAATCCCGTGGTGGCGAGCAACGGATGCGAAATTTCCGTAAAAAAATCTATTCGCGACCTTGGCGATGCGGACATTACACTTTTGTGTACTGGCGTCGATGTCGAGCGCTTGCCTCTTGATCCGGAACTCGGCAATAAACTGCGCCGTCTCAATGCCCTTGGCCGGACATTCGGTGCTATCTGCACCGGCGCATATTTGCTGGCCCGTTACAATCTTCTCGATGGCCGCCGCTGCACCATCCACTGGGAAAACCTCCGCTCCTTGCGCGAAGAATTCCCGGACGTTGAAGTGACATCAGATATCTTCTCGATTGACCGCAACTGCATTACCTGCGCTGGCGGAATGGCCTCTTTGGACATGATGTTGCGGCTGATCGCTATTCAGCATGGCGCCTATCTTGCGCACGAAGTGGCCGAAGTTGCGCTTTATCAGAACATGCGGTCTGGCGAATCCGCCCAGCGCCACGACATTGAAGCCCGGACCGGGATTTCCAACGCCAAGATCCTCGATGCAATCCGAATTATGGATCTGCATATTGAAGACCCGCTCAGCTGCCAGCAGCTTGCCATGACGGTGAACCTGTCTCCGCGTCAGCTGGAGCGGTTGTTCCGCCGGCACTTCAACTGCACGCCCGGCCAGTATTATCTGCGTTTGCGTCTTGAGACCGCGCGCGATCTGTTGCGGCGCACGAGCCGTCCAGTCCTGGACGTCGCGCTTGCCTGTGGCTTTGCGTCCACTTCGCACTTCACCAAATGCTACCGGGAGCGCTTCTTGTGCACTCCGACAGAAGAGCGTCAGTCCTATCAATGGGCCAATACCAAACCAACATCGAATGTTGGCACGGCTACCCCCATGCGTCTTGTCGCGAAGTAAGTACGGCCATTCCAACTTGCAAACGCTGCTCCGACTGGGGCGGCGTTTTTATTTGTAACCAGTGGGATGGTCTTTATTGTCCAGGCCTTCGGTAGTCTGCCAGGACAGTCTCGATCCATCCTTCGGCCCGAAGCTTTTGGAGCTGTTCTTCGAAGCGCTCGAAAAGGTGCGCACAAGGCGATGTCCTGGAGAACAGAATATGCACTCCATTGGAGACAACCGGCCACTCCAGATCGATTAGCTGATCCGCCCCCTCACCCTCCTCAATGATTTTCAACCCGTGAAATCGGCCGAGGACGGCATAATCCGCGTTTTCGTTCAGCAGCATCGCAAGCATATCGCGTCTAAAATCCGTTGGAACGGGAGCAATTTCCTGCATCGCGAGATGTTCACGCGCATATTGGTCGAAGTCTTCGCCATAAGATCCGCCAAACGGCCTGATGCCCAACCGGCCCACCAGATCGGACCACTTCGACAAGGGAAACTCCTTGCCCTTCAAAACAAAAATAGCAACTTCGTCATCTAACACACTGGAAGAGTACTGGAATTTTTCTGCGCGCTCTTTTGTCCAGTATGCACCAAGAACAGCATCAAGACTGCCGTTTTCCAGTTGAACAATTTGCCGCTTGAAAGGCGTTATAGGTTGGAAAACGACATCTATCCCGACGCGACGCCCGAGTTCGATCATTGTTGCCGGCAGCACTCCAGACGCCAAGCCCGTATCGCTAGGTCGCATAATGACCGGATACCAATCCACTGTCCCATTCACACGGATTCTATCGCAGCGTTCCGCGGCTTGGGCCATACCTGCTCCGCCAGCAGACATCAGCAACGCCGCCAGCAGCACTCCCAGCAGGCGAGTAAACCCACGCCGGGATTTATGAGAAGTATTACACTTAGGACACATGTACCCGGGGTATCGAACCATAGATACCGTTCCTCGATCCTATCGGCCTTCTAAAAACCAGAGCGCCAAGCACCTCTGGTGACACTCAGACAGTCTGCGCATGCATTCCTAAAAAAAACAAAACACAACTTCTGAAAACACGCCGGTTGCATTAACGCAGAGACAGGGAGATCAACCGGTTATGCGCCAGAGGCCCAGCGGCACCAAATAGAGCCCGAGGCATAGAATTGCGCCAAGGAATGCGCGGCGGAACCCGGCGTCGGACAGACGACCCCGCAAGCGCTGACCTATATAAACACCGGTAAGGGCTGGAACCGTTAGGAGCAGAGACTGGACCGCTCCCTCAAATTCGAGAAGGCCGAAGCCGCCCAGCGCGAGCGCCAGCATGACCGTTGCAGACAAGAACAACAGCCCCATGGCCTGTACCAATTCGTCGCGATCAAGGCCCAAAGCCTGAAGGTACATCACTCCCGGGACTGTATAAGCCCCCGTCAACCCGGAAAAAATCCCGTTCAACGCCCCAAGAACCACACCAACGGACCGTTCCCATTCCAACGGGATGTGCAAGCGAAGACCTGCAAGCATCGGCACTGCATAGGCAATCATCAAGGCACCCAGGATCAAATCCGGCACACCCTGTGGAGCCTTTGTCAGAATGAAAGTTCCAAGCATAAGCGTTGCAGAAGCAGCAGCAAGAAACGGCCATAGCCGTTTGGTCAGTGCCTTCAGGTGCCCCCCGTAGATCGCTTGCCAGAGGTTGGTCAGGAAAGTGGGCCAAAGGATCAGGACGATGGCCGCTTCAACCCCGACGAACACAGTCATCAAACCGAGGCTGATTGCCGGCAGCCCCATTCCAACGGTTCCCTTGACGATCCCCGCCAGAACAAAAACGGCCGCTGCGATCAGATAAAGTTCAGGGCTGTTCATCTATTGGCGACCGGCCCTCTTTCGGATGATCATTCTGCTACGGTTTCCGCCGAAGGCGCAGCGCTTTTATACCCGCCTGCAGTTTCAAACCCGGCTTGATACGCGTCCAAGATACCGGCCTGCAGCTGCTCTTCAATGACCGCATTGAATTTCGGGAGCAGATCAACACAGGGTGATTTGCGTGAAAACATAAAATGCACCGACCGACGCGCCGCTGTCCACGGAACATCCTGGATCTGCCCATCGAACCCAAACGTGGACACCGCTTTCTTCCCATAGCTGCGGGACATCATGATGTAATCGAACCTGCCATCTTTCAGCATCTCCAGATCGGCGGCGATGTCGTCAAGCGACTGGCTGTCGATAACAAGGTTATCAGCAGCGAATTTGTTGTTGTCTTTGCCAAGATGTACCCCGTAAGGCGCGCGTCCGCGCAATCCGACGAGGCCATTCAGATCGCGAGGTATCATCTTCATGCCCGTCCGTATAAAGACAGTCACCTCATCTTCGTGAACAGGGTTGCTAAGTTCAAACTTATCGAGACGTTCTTCCGACAGATAGGCTCCCGCGAGCACATCAATACTTCCGTGCTCCAAAAGCGCAAACAGCCGGTTCCATGGCAGGTCCGGCCCATATTCGCTCCTGACGGGTGCCTGCTCGGAAACGGAATGCGTTATTGCTGGGAATATGCCTTTCATTTCGCCAAGGTCGGTTGTCCTCCAGGAAAAGGGCCGCCATTCATTGGCGCCATTCACCTTCAGAACGTCGCAACTTGCATATGCAGGGCCGCCAGCGAAGAGAACAACACTATACGCAACAAGAAATGCGAAACGCCCCCCGCGCTTGCGTGGCTTTATACTTTGCCCCATTTTAATTGCACACTCCCCAGCCACACCTATAACACGAACAGTGCCCACATAGCTTACGATAGGTCAAATAAAATTGCCAAGGGCTGGTAAGCCCCTCTGAGCCCCCTGAGCTGAAATTGGGTTTTATTACCGATGTTTGGAATGTTAGATAATGTCATGATGAGTGCAGCCACCCCGATTATTGACAATACAACCGCACGCCAGCTTTTTCTGGATCGCCATGGTCTTGCGGTTCTTTCGGGCCGCACGACCACCGATCGTGTAAGCGAAACAATATCCGCTCTTGGCTTTGTCCAAGTCGACAGCATCAATACTGTTTCCCGCGCCCATCACATGATCCTTTCCTCCCGCCTTCCCGGCTACAAGGAAACGCATCTCAAACGGTTGCTTGAGAAAGACCGTCAGCTTTTCGAACACTGGACCCATGATGCCTCGGTGATACCTACAGCGTCTTTTCCCCATTGGCGATTGCGCTTTGACCGTGACCGGGCAAAGCTGATCGGGCGCTGGCGCAACTGGCGTCAAAACGGTTTTGAAGAGAAATTCAACGAGGTACTGAAACAGGTTTCCGACCATGGACCTGTTTCTTCTTCGACGGTGGGAGAAAATGAGGCCCGCAGCAAAGGCGGCTGGTGGAACTGGCATCCGTCGAAAACAGCGCTTGAGTTTCTGTGGCGGACGGGTGAGCTGTCTGTCTGCCACCGGCGCGGATTTCAGAAAATCTACGACCTGACCGAACGTGTCATTCCCCAAGCCCATTTGGGACAGCGTTTCGACGTGGACGAGACAATCGATTGGGCCGCTCGGTCGGCCCTGGACCGGTTGGGCTTTGCAACATCCGGAGAGATCGCGGCGTTCTGGGATCTGATCACGCCTGCAGAAGCAAAAACGTGGTGCGAGGCCAAGCTAGCAACCGGTGACATTATTGAAACTTTGATCGAAGGCGCCGACGGCTCCCTTCGAAGAAGCTTCCTACTGCCGGAAACGCTGGCAACACTGGACAAACTGCCACCTCTGCCCTCAAGGGTGCGTATTCTCTCGCCTTTTGATCCGGCCTTGCGGGACCGCAAGCGCGCAGAACGGTTGTTCGGCTTTTACTACCGGATCGAAGTCTTCGTTCCGGAGCCGAAACGGCAATACGGCTATTACGTCTTCCCCGTTCTGGAGGGAAACAGCTTGATTGGCCGGATTGATATCAAGGCCTACCGCGCCGATGACCGACTGCATGTCAGAGCGTTTTGGCCGGAGGTAAAGACCCGGATGGGTAAGGGCCGGGTTGGAAAACTGGAAAGCGAAATCGATCGGATCGCCAGCTTCGCGGACTGCGGATCTGTCAGCTTTGAGCCAGACTGGCTGCGAGTTCCTTAAAGCGCTCGGTTGAGCTTTCTACGACCAAAGCCGCATGACGCTTTGCCGCACAATTTTGGCTGGTGCCAGGATGTTTTTAATCTCATTATTTCGAATATTCGAATTATCCTATTAATGGAGAAAATCATGACAGTCGAACGGGGAATTCTGCTGGTGGTTGGTGCGCTCGTCCTGGCGACTGTGCTGCTGGCTGTTTACGTGAACATCAATTGGCTTTGGGTGACCGGCATTCTCGGTGTGCATTTGATGCAGGCCTCTTTCACCGGCTTTTGTCCGGTGGTCATGACCTTGAAGAAACTCGGTCTGCCGCAACGCCCCGGTTTTTCCTGACACCCACGTGCAATTTTGATTGCCAAGCTGCCCGTTGCCCACCGGGCAGACCTGGCCTCACCGGATTGCCCGAGCCCACACTTGGGCAATCCGGTCTTTGTTCTTCAAAAACACGTATCCATGTCTACCGGCCGCGGCATGCCGACTTCCAATCATGGGCCTCGGTCTGTGTACATCAGCAGGCCAACGCCGTTTAGCTTTCAATCATTGCCAGCTTAAAACCACTTTGCCCGCCTCGCCGGATTTCATCGCCGCAAAGCCTTTTTCAAAGTCATCGACACCAAACCGGTGGGTGATGACGTTGCGCACATCGAGGCCGTTCTGCAGCATCGCAATCATCTTGTACCAGGTTTCGAAGATCTCTCGGCCGTAGACGCCCTTGATCGTGATCGCCTTGAACACAATCCGCGACCAGTCGACCGGTGATTTGCCAGGCGGAATGCCAAGCAGCGCGATCCGCCCGCCCATGACGAGGTTTTCAACCATTTGATCGAGCGCGATTTGATTGCCGGACATTTCCAGCCCGACGTCAAAACCTTCCTTCATGCCGAGCTTCTTCTCGATGCCCTTGAGATCTTCGCGCGCGACATTGACGGGTACGACATCTACAAAGCGCGTTGCAAGATCAAGGCGGGCCTGGTTGACGTCCGTAATCACCACATTGCGGGCGCCGACATGGCGCGCGACGGCCGCGGCCATAATGCCAATTGGCCCTGCGCCGGTGATCAGCACGTCTTCACCAACCAGATCAAAACTCAAGGCCGTGTGGACTGCATTGCCGAGCGGATCGAGAATGGCGCCGATCTCGTCGTCAATCTCATCGGGCAGCGGCACCACGTTGAACGCCGGCAACCGCAAGTATTCAGCAAATGCGCCTTGCTCGTTTACACCGATGCCCCGTGTCTCTGGGTCCAGATGAAACTTGCCTGACCGGGATTGTCGAGAATGTTTGCCGATCAAATGCCCCTCCCCGGAACAGCGCTGCCCGACTTCAAGATCATCAACGTTGCGGCCGACTTCGACGATCTCACCTGCAAATTCGTGCCCGGTGATCATTGGTACGGGCACCGTTTTGGACGCCCAATCGTCCCAGTTCCAAATGTGGATGTCGGTGCCGCAGATCCCGGTCTTGTTGATCTTGATAAGAACGTCGTCGGGACCGATTTCCGGAACCGGCGCGCGGGTCATCCAGAGCCCTTCCCGTGGCTCGGATTTTTCCAAAGCCTTCATCTGATTGCTCATGACAACACTCCTGTGGTCTTGCCGGCTTTCGCAAAAGCATCGAGCGCCCGGTCGA
Organism: Roseibium sp. MMSF_3247; assembly: GCF_030733765.1. Classification (NCBI taxonomy): domain Bacteria; kingdom Pseudomonadati; phylum Pseudomonadota; class Alphaproteobacteria; order Hyphomicrobiales; family Stappiaceae; genus Roseibium; species Roseibium sp. MMSF_3247. The sequence goes on along the minus strand of NZ_JASHII010000002.1, from coordinate 482,491 downwards.
GATCTGCACGTGTCAGCGCCGCATTCATCTGGGTGCGGATACGCGCCTGGCCGCGCGGGACAACCGGGAAGAAAAAGCCTGAGACATAGACCCCTTCCTCAAAAAGGTTTGCCGCCATTGCCTGGGCCAATTTGGCCTCTCCCAGCATCACCGGAATGATCGGGTGTTCGCCGGGCAACAGCGTAAAGCCCAGAGCTTCCAGCCCTGCCCGCCAATAGCGCGCGTTGTCAAAGAGGTTTCTACGAAGCTCATCCCCTTCTTCCACCAGACGGATCGCCTCAAGGCCGCTCATGACAATGGACGGCGGCAGACTGTTTGAGAAAAGATAAGGCCTTGCCCGCTGACGCAACAGATCAATGACCGGCTGCGGTCCAGCGATATAACCGCCAATGCCGCCGCCCAGCGCCTTGCCGAGCGTTCCAGTCAAAATGTCGACATCCACGCCGAAATGTGCCGGAGTGCCTTCGCCTTTCGGTCCCATGAAGCCGGTGGCGTGGCAGTCATCGACCATCACGATCGCTTCATATTGCTTGGCGAGCGCGGTGATCTCAGGCAGGTTGGCGAGATATCCATCCATGGAAAAGACGCCATCGGTCGCGATCATAATGTGACGGGCGCCAGCCTCGCGGGCTTCCCGGAGCTTTGCCTCCAGATCCGTCATATCGGAATTCTGATAGCGGTAGCGCTTGGCCTTGCAAAGCCGGATGCCGTCAATGATCGAGGCGTGATTGAGCGCATCCGATACAATCGCGTCTTCCGGGCTAAGAAGCGGCTCGAACAGGCCACCGTTTGCATCAAAACAAGCGGCAAACAAGATGGCATCGTCTTTAGCCAAAAACCTTGCCAGGCGCTGCTCCAGCTCGCGGTGAATGTCCTGTGTGCCGCAAATGAACCGCACCGAGGCCATGCCGAACCCCTTTGGATCCATGGCATTTTTGGCGGCTTCGATCAGGGCCGGATGATCGGCCAACCCCAGATAGTTGTTGGCACACAGATTGATGACATCGCGCCCACCAACGGCGATATGGCCGCCTTGCGGTGATGTGATCAACCGCTCGCGCTTGTAGAGCCCTTCTGCCTCGATTTCCTTCAAGGTAGTGGAAATGTTTTCCAAGAACGCCTGCGACACGACAACCTCCGATAATTTGGAATTTCATCCATAATAGCGGATTTTTTTGTCCTGTGAAAGTGGAATTTCCATTATCACGGAGAGGACGGCAGTTTCACGGATGCAATAAGTCATCCAACAATAACACAACCCTGCGGGTTATATCAGACTTACGAATCTACTTTTGGTTGATATTCTGAGGCTGCACACTCGGCTCCCTGAGCCGCATACCCTTTGGATATAACCGGGAGGCAAATATGACAGCTTCTTTTGCATCAGCCCTTGTTGGCAGTGACGGAAACCTAACCTCTTCCCAGCACGTTGCCAGCTGCGATCACACCGGCACTGGCTCCTATATGGTGAATTATGAAACTGATTTTTCGGCCATGTCCGGAGCACAAGCAACTGTATGGGGTGACGGCCTCACTGTCGGCTTGAATATCTTTGCGGAAAACACCTGCCAGGTGAACATTCAAGACGCAAACGGCAACCCGAAGGATGCCGGCTTTTCGTTTTTTGTCCCGGGAACAACCTGACGCCTCCCGGGACCTCGTGGCGCCCTGATCCCTCCCCTGATCAGGGGCCACACATTCTCAAATCTGGACAGCGACACAAAACCGACTGAGCAGCTGAAGCCTCGCACTCTTGATGACGACGACTAGAAACGGACCACCATCAAAATAGCCCGAGCTGGCCCGTTGACCGCCTCAATCGTGTGCGCCACATCGGCGGCGTAACGCGCGGTATCGCCCTTTTCTATCATCCCTGTTGCAACGCCGGACATGACCTTCAACGTTCCCTCTTCGGCGATCAATTGCTCCCGGGTTCCCCGCTCATGAGGTTTGCTCTCCAGCTTGCCGCCATCAGCAAATATGAGCTCATAGACTTCAAACCGGCCCGTGTCCTGAGGAGCGGACAAGATCCGGATCTTGCATCCGTCTCCCGCGCGATCGAGCGCCGGGGTTTGGCTCACCTTCACAATTTCCACCCGATCCTCGACAGCCTCTTCTCCAAGCAGGCCGGCAAAGTCGACATTGAGCGCCCGGGTCAGATTGAGAAGTGTCGCAACCGTGGGATTGGATTCGCCCCGCTCAATCTGGCTGACCATAGAGCGCGACACACCGGAGAGCTTTTCAACCGCCTCAAGCGATAAGCCTTGTGCCCGGCGGGCCTTTTTCAACCGCTCCGGCAAACGGGAGAGAATATCTGAATCTGTCATGGCGGAATTAAAATCCGCTTGGCTAGAAAATGCAATTCTGAACCAGTGCCATTCCGCAATTATCGAAGCGGAAACGCCATCGTCGCATCCCAAACTTAGTAGGTCGCATTCAGAACATCTGTTGCACCGCCCTCTCTTCTAGCGTGCGGCAAAGACAACGCCCGGCTTTTTCCGGGAAACAAAACATGTCGAGGAAACAGCATGGCCAGTGATATCGAAATTGCACGCGCAGCCAAAATGAAACCGATCCAGGAGATCGGCGACCGGTTGAACATTCCGGAAGAATCGCTGCTGCCTTATGGCCGCACCAAGGCGAAGATCTCCGCAGACTTCATCGAAGGGCTGAACGGCAAGGAAAACGGCAAGCTGATCCTGGTCACCGCAATCAACCCGACACCGGCCGGCGAAGGCAAAACTACAACGACTGTCGGCCTGGGGGATGGTCTCAACCGGATCGGCAAGAACGCCATGATCTGTCTGCGCGAGCCGTCCCTCGGCCCGTGTTTCGGCATGAAGGGTGGTGCAGCAGGCGGCGGCTATGCGCAAGTGGTCCCGATGGAGGACATCAACCTCCACTTCACCGGCGATTTCCATGCGATAACGTCAGCGCACAACCTTCTGGCCGCCCTTATCGAAAACCACATCTACTGGGGCAATGAACTCGGCATTGACCAGCGGCGGGTGGTTTGGCGCCGGGTGCTGGACATGAACGACCGGGCGCTTCGCGAAATCGTCTGTTCACTCGGCGGTGTTGCCAACGGCTTCCCGCGTGAAGGCGGCTTTGACATCACCGTTGCCTCCGAAATCATGGCGATCCTATGCCTGGCGACAGATCTGGAAGATCTGCAAAAGCGCCTGGGCGACATCATCGTTGCCTACCGCCGCGACCGCACCGCGATCACTGCGCGCGAGCTGGAAGCCGACGGCGCGATGACCGTTCTCCTCAAAGAGGCCATCCAGCCAAACCTCGTGCAGACCCTGGAAAACAATCCGGCCTTCATTCACGGCGGCCCGTTCGCCAACATCGCCCACGGCTGTAACTCCGTCATGGCGACCCAAACGGCTCTGAAACTTGCTGACTATGTCGTGACCGAAGCCGGTTTCGGCGCGGACCTTGGCGCTGAGAAATTCTTTGACATCAAATGCCGCAAGGCTGGTCTTTCGCCGGATGCGGTGGTGATCGTCGCGACCGTGCGTGCGCTGAAGATGAACGGCGGCGTTGCCAAGGAAGACCTTGGTGCGGAAAACATCGAAGCCGTCCAGAAGGGCTGCGCCAACCTCGGCCGCCACATTGAAAACATCAAGCAGTTCGGTGTCCCGGCTGTCGTGGCGATCAACCACTTCACCGCAGACACGGACGCTGAGGTCCAGGAGATCAAAAACTTCTGTGCGGATCTTGGTGTCGATGCCGTTCTGGCTTCTCACTGGGCCAAGGGCTCGGAAGGCACGGCAGAACTTGCCGAAAAGGTCGCAGCGCTTGCTGAAAGCGGTGCAGCTCAGTTCGCTCCGCTTTACGAAGACGACATGCCGCTCTTTGAAAAGATCGAGACGATTGCAAAGCGCATCTACCGCGCCGACGAAGTCCTGGCCGACAAGTCCATCCGGGATCAGCTCCGCCGCTGGGAAGCCGACGGCTTCGGCAACCTGCCGGTGTGCATGGCCAAGACCCAGTATTCCTTCTCCACCGATCCAAACCTGCGCGGCGCGCCGACCGGCCATGGTGTGCCGATCCGCGAAGTCCGCCTGTCCGCCGGTGCCGGTTTCATCGTTGCGATCTGCGGGGAAATCATGACCATGCCGGGTCTGCCCCGCGTGCCGTCTGCAAATCATATCAAGCTGAACGACGATGGCTTGATCGAGGGTCTGTTCTGATCTGTCCGGACCAGAACAGAAAACTTGAGGCGGATCCGAGTGATCCGCCTTTTTCTTTTCAAGTCCGGGCGGAGCACCAATTCGACCGATCATAAGCCCGCTGTCGCGAAAGCGACTAGCCGTGTCGCATTGATGATATCGGGCGATTTCCCTTAAGGCATAAGGTTTTTCAACGTTTACCGGCCAACATAGCCTTTTTGGAGCTGCCCAATGTCTGACGAAGACGACATCGACCTGTCGGCCCTGTCTGACGATGAACTCGTCGAGCAGATGCATGATGATCTTTATGATGGTCTGCAGGAAGAAATCCAGGATGCGGTGAACATCCTCCTGGAACGCGGCTGGGCACCTTACGACATCTTGACCAAGGCCCTTGTTGAAGGCATGCGGATCGTCGGCGTCGACTTCCGCGATGGCATCTTGTTCGTGCCGGAAGTGCTCTTGTCCGCGAACGCCATGAAATCGGGCATGAGCATCCTACGTCCGCTGCTCGCGGAAACGGGAGCTCCAAAAGTCGGCAAGATGGTTATCGGCACCGTCAAGGGCGACATTCACGACATCGGCAAGAACCTTGTCTCAATGATGATGGAAGGCGCTGGTTTTGAAGTGATCGACATCGGCATCAACAACCCGGTCGAAAACTATCTGGCGGCTTTGGAAGAGCATCAGCCGGACATCCTCGGCATGTCTGCCCTTTTGACCACCACCATGCCTTACATGAAGGTCGTCATCGACGAGATGAAGGAAAAGGGCCTGCGCGACGACTACATCGTTCTTGTAGGCGGTGCGCCGCTCAACGAGGAGTTCGGGCAAGCCGTTGGTGCGGACGGTTACTGCCGCGATGCAGCTGTAGCTGTTGAAATGGCAAAAGACCTGATTGCCCGGCGGCATAACCAGCTCGCCAACCGGGGCTGACGGATCATGTTTGAGGAGGCTCCCGACATGCCGGCGGGTGAGCCTCTTTTCCCGATCGGAACTCAAGAGGACGCGAACGACAAGATCGGCCGCGTCCTTGTTGTTGCTTGCGGAGCATTGGCGCGTGAGATCATCGCAATCCGCGATCTCAATCAGCTTGATCACATTGATCTGACGTGTCTCCCGGCACAGCTGCACAACACACCGGAAAAGATCCCCGACGAAGTCCGGCGAGTCATTCTCCAGAACCGCGATATTTATTCCGACATTCTGGTTGCTTATGGCGATTGCGGCACTGGCGGTCTTCTCGACAAGGTTCTGGAAGAAACCGGAACCCGCCGGATCGAAGGCGCGCATTGTTATGCGTTCTTTGCCGGACTGGAGACATTCGACCAATTTGAGGAAGACCAGCTCGGCAGCTTTTATCTGACTGACTTCCTCGCCCGGCACTTTCAGACAATGGTGATCGAACCCCTTGGCCTCGATTGGCACCCTCATCTGCGCGACATGTACTTTGCCCACTACACGCGGGTTCTCTACCTGGCGCAGACAGATGATCCGGCCCTTGAAGAGGCCGCAAGACGGGCAGCGGAACGTCTTCAGCTTCCACTTGAAATTGAACGCACCGGCTATGGCTTGCTGGCACCGTTCCTGACGAAAGAACCTGCGATGCCTTCGCGCTGACATGCGGCACTGCACGGGTCGGTTTTTTACCGTGCAATGCCGCTATCAAGCGACTTGGATTGAGAGCTTTCCGGCAATCATGCTCGAGAGAGGACGACGTGAAATGGCGCAAAAGACAATCGTTTACTGGCGGGACATCCCGGCACAGATCCTGGTGAAAAAGGGCCGCAAGTCCGCCCGCCGGGAGCTGCCGGCTGTCTTCATGGAAACGATCGATGCCTGCGCGATGCGTGTCGGCGCCAAAGACAGTGATGCCTATATGGCCGAATGGCGCCGGGCAGAGCCTGTCGATGTTTCCGACGACCTTGAACAGGAAGCTGACACCGCGCTTAAAGCGCTTGTTGCCGATTACCCGAAACACCGCCTGATGGACCTGATGGCGAATGGAGGCCTGGAAAATGACTGATAGCAGCCTTTTGGCAAATGGCCGCCTGCCCGCCTCGACCGAAATGTCGCCCAAACAGGTCGTCGAAAAGACAGAGCTTCTGGCAGCGATCCCGGCTGGCAGCCAGGTCTATGTCACCGATCTTGGCAATGCTCCGGAAGACACGATCGTCGCCGCAGCCAAGACCCTGACCGACAAGGGCCTGACCGCCGTGCCGCATATGGCCGCGCGTCGCTATGCGAGCGTTACCGACTTCGAGCGCCGCATCACCCGCCTGACACAGGAAGCCGGTGTCAAGGAAGTGCTCGCAATTGCCGGTGAAGCCGACAAGGCTGGCCCTCTTACCTCATCCGTCGCCCTTCTCGAAACGGGCCTTTTCGACAAGCTGGGCATTCAAAAGATTGCCGTTGCCGGTCACCCGGAAGGCGCACCGGACATCAAGTCGGACGTCATCAAATCGTTCTTGATGCGCAAGCATGAGCTTGCCGCAGACAGCGATGCCGAGTTCCGGATTGTCACGCAGTTCGGCTTCGATCCGCATCAGGTCAGTGTCTGGCTCGACGAGATCCGCAGCTGGGGCAACCAGTTCCCGGTTCATATCGGCGTTGCAGGTCCAGCCAAGATGACCACGCTTTTGAAGTTTGCGGCCTTCGCAGGTGTCGAAAACTCGCTGAACTTTCTTAAAAAACGCGGCGGCGCGGTTGTCTCCATGCTTGCAGGCTACGACCCGAACACCATGGTCGAGCCGCTGGAAGCCCGCGTCACCAGCCAGCCTGACAGCCAGCTCGCCCAAATCCACGTTTACCCATTCGGCGGTGTCGCCAAAACAGCTGAGTGGCTCACCAGCCGCGGGAGCTGGTCCTTTCAAACTTCGTCAACATCTCTGACCGCCAACGAGAGCGCATAAATGACCAGAACAATTGTCGCCTCCGCCACCAAGGAAGTCGTGATCGGCTTTGACCAGCCGTTTTGCGTGATTGGAGAGCGCATCAACCCGACCGGCCGCAAGAAGCTGGCTGCTGAAATGGTTGAAGGTAATTTCGAGACCGTGAAAGCTGACGTTTTGGCCCAGGGCGCAGCTGGCGCCACTATGCTCGACGTCAATGCCGGCGTTACCGCGGTGAACCCGAACGAGACCGAACCGCCGCTTCTGGTCAAAACCCTCGAAATCGTTCAGGAGTTGAGCGATCTCCCGATCTCGATCGATTCCTCTGTCACCGAGGCGATCAAGGCAGGCCTGGAAGTCACCAAAGGCCGCCCGCTGGTCAACTCCGTAACCGGTGAAGAGGAAAAGCTGGAAGCGATCCTGCCGCTCATCAAAAAATATGACGTTCCGGTAGTTGCGATCTCCAACGATGAAACCGGTATTTCCGAAGACCCGGACGTGCGCTTCGAGGTTGCCAAGAAAATCGTTGAGCGTGCGGCGGACTTCGGCATTCCCGCGCACGATATCGTTGTCGACCCACTCGTCATGCCTATCGGCGCCATGGGCACGGCTGGGCAGCAAGTGTTTGCGCTGCTGCGCCGCCTCCGTGAAGAGCTGAAGGTCAACACCACCTGTGGTCTTTCCAACATTTCCTTCGGACTGCCACACCGCCACGGCATCAACGCCGGCTTTATTCCGATGGTCATCGGCGCCGGAATGACCTCCGCGATCATGAACCCGTGCCGCCCGCAGGAAATGGAAGCCGTCCGTGCCGCCAACGTCCTGAACGGCACCGATCCAAACTGTCAGGAATGGATCATGACCTACCGCGACCACAAGCCGGCGGCGGCCGGTGCGGCGACGGCTGCACCAACAGAGGCTGCAGCTTCCGGCGGACGCCGCCGTGGTGGGCGCGCTGCCCGGCGGGCCGGCTGATTGCCAGACTGGCTCGGCCGCACAATTCAAGACCCGGGCGGCTTGCCGATCCCGGGTCTTGCCATGACCGCGCCAGATCATTGAAAAACTGAACCGAAAACCGCTTGGACACAAATAGGACATGTCAGAGAGCACCGCGAAACTCGCCAAGGTCGTTTTCCAGCCAAGTGGGCGGCGTGGCACATTTGAAGTCGGAACACCGCTTCTGGATGCCGCGCGCTCTCTTGGTGTCTATGTGGAATCGGTCTGCGGCGGGCGCGGCATTTGCGGGCGCTGTCAGATCTCCGTGTCCGAAGGCACTTTTGCCAAGGAAAACCTGACGAGTGCCGCGGACCATCTAGAAGGGGCGACAGACGCTGAAACGCGCTACGCCACCTTGCGCAATTTGCCGGAAGACCGGCGCCTCTCCTGCCAGGCAAAAATCCTCGGCGACCTTGTGGTCGACATCCCGACCGATGCCCAGACGAACCGGCAGGTTGTGCGCAAACGGGCCGAGGCGAAGACGATTGAACCGGACAGCGCGATTTCGCTGGTAACCGTTTCCATTGACGAACCGGACATGGAAACCCCGCGCGGTGACATTGACCGCCTGCGCGAGGCGCTTGCCAAAGAAGCCGGCCTTGAGACGCTGGCGACCGATCCGGTCCTGCTGCCAAGGGTTCAGACCATCTTGCGCAAGGGACATTGGACGGTCACTGGCGCAATCCACACCGACACGTTGAGCGGCCCAACACTGGTGGCGCTATGGCCGGGTGAAAAACCGGCCGTCTATGGCTTGGCCGTTGATATCGGGTCAACCACCATTGCCGCGCATCTGTGTAATCTTCAAAACGGGCGTACAGTTTCTTCCGCCGGCACCTCGAACCCGCAGATCCGCTTTGGCGAAGACCTGATGTCGCGGGTTTCCTATGTCCAAATGAACCCGACGAAACTGCCGGATCTCGTCAAGGCCGTGCGCGAGGCGATCAACGCCCTTGTCGGCAAGCTGATCGGCGATGTCGGCGCAGAGCGCGCCGATGTGCTGGACGCCACCTTTGTTGGCAACCCGGTCATGCACCACCTCTTCCTCGGGATTGATCCAGTGGAACTTGGCGGAGCACCCTTCGCGTTGGCCGCTTCCGACGCCATGGTTTTGACCGCCCGTGATCTTGACCTTGATCTCAATCCGGGCGCCCGGGTCTACATGCTGCCGTGCATTGCCGGACATGTCGGGGCGGATGCCGCCGCGGCCACGCTCTCCGAGAGCCCTTATTCGCTTGAAGAAACGACACTGCTAGTGGATGTCGGCACCAATGCGGAAATCGTGCTTGGCAACAAGCATCGCCTGCTGGCCGCTTCCTCCCCGACCGGTCCGGCCTTTGAGGGCGCGGAAATTTCCTCCGGCCAGCGCGCAGCGCCCGGGGCCATCGAGCGCATCCGGATCGACAAAGACACGCTGGAGCCCCGGTTCAAGGTAATCGGCGTCGACGAATGGTCGGATGAAGAGGGCTTTTCAGAAAGGATCGACAGTGTTGGCGTCACCGGCATTTGCGGTTCCGGCATCATCGAAGCAGTCGCGGAGATGTATCTCGCTGGTCTCATCACCGAAGACGGCGTGATTGACGGCTCCATGGCGGCGAAAACGCACCGGGTTCGGTCTGAGGGCCGCACATTCTCATATGTCATTGCCGAAGACGGCATCGAGATTTCCATCCTGCAGACCGACATCCGCGCCATTCAGCTTGCCAAAGGCGCGCTCTATGCCGGCATCAAATTGTTGCAGGACAAGCTCGGCAGCGATCACATCGACCGCATCCGCTTCGCCGGTGCGTTCGGCAGCTATATCGATCCGAAATACGCAATGATCTTAGGGCTAATCCCCGATTGCGCGCTCGATGGTGTTTCCGGCGTCGGCAATGCCGCCGGAACCGGTGCTCGCATGGCCCTCCTCAATCGTGGCTACCGCCGCGAGATCGAAGAAACGGTCCACAACATCGAGAAAATCGAAACGGCGCTGGAAGCCAAGTTCCAGGAGCATTTCGTCAACGCCATGGCCCTGCCGAACAAGGTCGATCCCTTCCCGAACCTGCGCGCTGCCGTGGAACTGCCTGTCCGCAAGGAGCCGGTCGCAGCAGAAGGCACAGGCGACGGCCGGCGACGGCGGAGACGGCGGGGCTAGTCAGTTTTGTCCCGCTGAAATGGCCCGTGCCCCTATCCGCGCATCCTTGTATGACCGGGATCATAAGGGGACGGCGCGATGATCTCAGCGCTGACCCTGTCTCCAAGAAGGTCAAGATCAAGCACCGTTCCTTCTCCCGAGAGCGCAGTGTCGACAAACGCATAAGCGAGATTCAGGCCGCTGCGATGGCCCCACTCGCCGGAGGTGACCGTCCCCACAACAGTATCCCCCTGCATCAGCGAGGCCCCGCCATATGCGGGTGCGTGGGTCGCGTCAATTTTCAGGGTCACAAGTTTCTTCCTCGGCCCGTCCTTTAGGCGCTGTATCAAGGCGTCCTTGCCGACAAAATCGTGTTTATCCAGCTTCACAAAGCGATCCAACCCGGTTTCAAAAGGATCGAATTCGGTTATCAGATCCGCCTTCCAGTGCAAGAACCCCTTTTCCATGCGCATGGATTCGACCGCTCTTGCGCCGAACAGTCTCAGATCATGCGCCTTTCCAGCGTCCCTTAAAGCCAGATAGGCAGCATAGAGTGAAGCATTCGGGATGTGGATCTCATACGCAAGCTCGCCGGAAAAACTGACCCCCATAACGGTTGCCGGTGCATACCCGATGAGTGTTTCGCGCACCGACAGCCAGGGGAACCCTTCCTTTGACCAGTCGCCCCGGCTGGCCGATTGCAGAACCGCCCGCGCCTTTGGTCCTGCCAGAACCAGAATGGTTTGGCCGTTGGTTAGGCTCCTGATCTCAACATCTTCATCCGGACGCAGATGGGACTTTAGCCAATCCATATCATGATATTCGGAGGTTGCTGCCGACCCATACCAGACACGGGCGGGCCCACGGTCCGAAGCCGGAATGTTGGCGACTGTTGCCTCGGCCTTGACCATGCCATGCCGATTGAGCAGATACCCGAGACCGACCCGACCTTCCAGTTTCGTGACGGTGCCACAGAACAGCCGATCGAGAAATGCGTGCCGGTCGGAACCGGTAATCTCAATCCGGTTAAAGCCATTGACCTCGCAGAGGCCCACATTTGCCTGGATGTGTTGCACCTCGCTGGCGACCACATCGAATGCCTCATCAAAATGAAATCCGAGGGTTGGATGAAACCCCGGTGACGGCTTGATGTAATCCACGCGTTCCCAGCCGTTCACCACCGTAAATTCTGCCCCTTCGGCCGCCATCACGAGTGTCAGCGGCGTTGTCTTGGCGGACCGCCCCGCTGGGCGATGTTCATGAGGGAAGTGAAATCGGAACTCGTTCTGGTAGTCTTCTATGGCTTTCAGAGCGGTGAGCTCGACATTGGCGTGGCCGGTAAAACGGCGCGGATCGAGGCACCATGTGTCGTAGCACGCCTCGCCGTGCACGATTTGCTGCGCCAGCAGCCAACCGTGTCCGCCCCCCTCGCCCAAGCCGGCCCTAAGCCCGATGATACAAAAAGCATTGCGTTTGCCCGGGATCGGTCCGACCAACGGCGCGCCATCAATTGTATAGGTGATCGGACCGTTGATGACGGTATGGATTCCGGTTTCCATCAATGCAGGCATGCGGGCAAAAGCACCCTCAAGGACGTCGGTTACCCGATCCAGATCATCCGGACAGAGCGCGTTGACGAAATGCGGATCGATCCCGTCCATACCCCACGTCTTGCAATCCTGCTCGTAAAAGCCGACCAGTAAACCGTTCTTTTCCTGGCGGCAGTAGTAATCGCTGATCGGGCAACGGAGCAACGGCATCCGGTGCCCTGCCTCTTTGATCGCCTGTATTTCCTCGGTCAGAAAGTATTGGTGCTCCATCGAGGCGACGGGATGATGAACTCCCATCATTGCCCCGATTTCGTTCACCCGGTATCCACCAGCGTTCACGACAATGTCGCAGTCGATGTCTCCATGCACGGTATGAACCGTCCAGGTGTCATCCTTGTGCTGTGTCAGGCCCGTGACTGGCGTGTTGCGATAGATGGCCGCCCCGGCCTTGCGGGCACGGCGGGCCAGCGCCTGACAAAGCTGTGCCGGATCGATGTCGCCATCGAGCGGATCCCAAAGACCGCCGAGCAGATTGTCTGTTGAAATCAAGGGATGACGGCGTGCGCACTCCTGCGCATCAATTACTTCGAAGTCGACATCCATGCCGCGTGCCATTGACGCAAAGTGTCGGTAGCCTTGCATCTGGGCTTCGGTGTTGGCAAGTCGAATGCCACCGTCTGCATGGTGATAGTTGATCGGGTAATCTGGATCTTCTGCCAGCTCCTTGTAGAGCCGGATAGAATGGCTCTTCAAACCGACCATGGTTTGATTCATGCCGAAGTTGGTTACTTGGGCTGCAGAATGCCACGTCGTCCCGGACGTGAGTTCATTGCGTTCGACCAATACGGCATCTGTCCACCCCTCCTGAGTAAGATGATAGATCGTCGAACACCCGGCGATACCTCCACCGATCACAACCACTTGCGTACGCGTTTTCATGGAACACCTCCGACATCCCCTCTCTCCGGGGTGCCGCAGTTTGAACAAAGTGGCAATGTGGCGGACTGCACTTTTTAAAATATCAAAATTGGACTTCGAAAAACTCGTAGATACGAAATACTGACCGAGGCATTCCGGTCAATCAGCACCAGTGACCAGACAAAATCGGTCCTCAAGCCAAGCGTTGCTTTGATGCATGGGGGTCAGCGCATGGCGTGTCAGCAGCTTGCGGAGTTTCTGATCGATGAGATCACGCACAGATCCAGCGCAATCCGTCGTGGTGATGAGAGACAGCGTCCGCGCAAAGCTTTTTCCCGGAAACTGGTGCATGCGAAGCTTTGAATGAAACCGGCGTGCCCTGGAGAACAGCAAAGGGGTTGTTATCGTCCATCCAGCACCTGCCGCCACCATTGCCATGAGGGTCTGGTTGTTGCCGCATTCGAAACGGTCGGGCATCTCCACTCCCAACCGGCGCAATTGTGCTTCGATCTGCCGAGCTATGAGCAGGTCACTGGTAAACTGCAGAAACGGTAGATCCGATTTGCCGGCCATGACATCTGCTGTCTCCTCAGTCCGCCCTTCTGGCAGCACCACCACAAATGGGTCACGAAGCAAAGGGGTGTCCTGCAGGTTATTCACCCCCTCTGGCGGCATGGTCGCTATCCCGATGTCCAACTGCCGGTCCCGAAGCATGTCAAGGAGTTCGCGGCTGGATCCGGACCGGAAAACGAAATTGCACTGGGGCATTTTTCTGGAAAGGTAAACCGCAAGGTCAGGCGTAATATCGCTATCCATGTCGGCAATACTGCCGAACCTGAGATAACTGGTTTCCGTGACATTCCCGGCACTAGCTTCCGCTGTCGCCTTGCGGATGGACCCGAGGGCCACGTCGATTTCCTTCAAGAACATCTGCCCCTTGGGCGTCAGCATCATAGGGCGACGGGCATGATCGAAAAGATCCACACCAAGATGTTCTTCAAGGCTGCGCAGGTGGTGAGAAACGGTACTGATGGACAAACCTGTTTCATCAGCGGTCGCCTGAACCGACGACTTGCGGGCACAGATCTGAAAGAGTTCCAGAGCTTTCAAGGTCAGGTCTTTGCGGGCAGACGAACGTGGCATGCGGCTAATCAACTCGAGAGACTTTTGGGACAGGCTGAGTTTCGACCAGCTCGAAACAAGAGTCCAACAAGTTCGAACTTATTTAAAACTCACCTGAATCATAGCGCCATAGAAACGCGGCTCTTCATCGCGTCTAGTGTGGGAGCGGAGCATTCGCGCCCTTCCCAAATCACCAACCAACCGTCATGGTGCGGCATGAGTAAGATGTTTGAAGAACTGGACTATGCCCCGACACCGATCGGGGCCGTGTCTCTCCGCCGCCGGCATCTCCTGGCTCTGAAAACCGACGTCTTCGAAATTCTCCTTGGAGAAGAGCACCTGATGTCGAGCCTATTCACCGCCTCCGAGGTGGCACTGGCGGATCTTGGTGTGGATGCTCTGTCAGGCGATGGGTTGGAAGTATTGGTCGGCGGGCTCGGCCTTGGCTACACCGCACAGTCGGTTTTGGCCCATGACACTGTCTCCAGCCTCACCGTCGTCGATCTTCTGGAACCGGTCATCCGCTGGCACCAGGAGGGGCTAGTCCCGATGCAAACCGAACTGGTGGATGATCCGCGCTGCCAATTGGTTCAAGGAGACTTCTTCGGCCTCGCAGTGTCAGAGAACGGTTTCGATGCCAGCCGTCCGAAACGCCAATACGATGCCATTTTGATCGATATCGACCACACGCCCGAGCGGTTGCTGCATTCAGGGTCCAAGGGCTTCTACACCCTTGAAGGCTTCACTGGCGTGCAACGCTTCCTGAAACCCGGAGGTGTCGTTGGCCTCTGGTCGGACGAAGCTCCGGATGCTGCCATCACTGCCAAACTTGCAGAAGCGTTTGATGAAGCATGGGCGGAGCCGGTGGTGTTCGAAAACCCTCTTCAGGACGGGCGCGAAGTGACGCAATCCGTGTACCTCGCGCGGAAGGAACACAGCTGACAACGATCGGTGAGAAAGGTCGCCATCTTCCGGGAGGGCTCAGGCGCGCTGCTACCCTTTTGTTTTCAGAATCAGTACTGTGGCGGGCATGATCAGACAAATCGTTCCCATTACCGCACTCTTGTTCGGCTCCGCACTTTTGCTCTTTGCCGGCGGCATTCACGGCCTCATCCTGCCGGTTCGCGGAGCTGCGGAGGGATTTTCCGCAAGTTCGCTTGGTCTTTTGGGAACCGGTTGGGCGATCGGCTATGTGCTGGGGTGCATCTTCGTCCCCCGGCTGGTGGGAGCCGTCGGTCATATCCGAACATTCGGTGTGATGTGCGCCTTTGCCGCCGTCTCGATGCTGCTGCAGGCGCTCTTGGTCGAAGCCTGGGCGTGGATCCCCATCCGAGCCGTCTCCGGGTTCTGCTTTGCTGGGGCTGCAATGATCGTGGAATCCTGGCTCAACGACAAGTCCGAGGCCAACACACGCGGCACCATTTTCGGTGTCTACACGATGGTCAATCTTGGGGCTTTAACAGCCGGGCAGATGGTCATCTCGCTTGGCGACACGATGAGCTTCCTGTTCTTTGCGATTGGCGCCATTGTCTATTGTCTGGCTCTTGTGCCAACGGCGTTGTCGACGTCCGCCTCGCCGGCTCCGCTGACATCGGTGCAGCTGAATATACGCGTCCTTTGGAACAACTCTCCGGTGGCCGTAGCGGCGGTGTTTCTCGTTGGGATTTCCAACGCCGCCTTCGGGACCCTGGCTGCAGTCTACGCCGGGCGGGTGGGTCTTGAACTGACGTCGATTGCGCTTTTTGCCAGCATCCCGGTCCTTGCAGGCGCCGTCGCCCAGATCCCGATCGGATACTTGAGCGACCGCATGGACCGCCGCATCGTATTGGCCGTTGTGGCCGCTGTCGCACTTGCTGCCGATATCGCCTTCGTGGTGCTGCTCCCCGACAGCCAACTCACAAACCTTTTGCTGGTTGCCGTGTTCGGAGCAGCGATTTTTGCGATGTACCCTGTGATCGTTGCCCATGCCAACGATCATGCCCCTCCGGGAACGTCCATTCAGGTGTCAGGCGGGCTTTTGATGATGTTCGGCATCGGCTCCATTATCGGACCGCTGATTGCCGGTGTCATGATGACAAGAATCGGCCCGCAAGGCCTGTTCATCACGACCATCGGCGCTCACGTCGTCATGATTGCCTTCACGCTGTGGCGCATGACCCGGCGGGCGGCGGTTGCCGAAGAAGACAAGGGCGCGTTTCAGGTCAGCGCCCCTGCCCGTATGGTCACACCAGAAACCGCGACACTTGCAGCCGGCGAGGACGAAGCTTTACCGCTGGAAGACGCCGATGTGGGAATGCCCCCTTCAGACGACAAACAGGTCTAGCGGCACACCCTTTGTTTAGGAAGGCCAAAGAGCATAAAGGTAGAAAAGATATCCGCCAAGCAGCACTGCGCCCTCGCGCCGGCCGATCCGAAGGCCGGTTGCTGCGAAAATCACGAAGATCACCGAAACGCCAATCATGACCGGATTGTCGAAGCTGATGATCTGGGACGGTACTTCGCTCGGCGCGATCAGAGCCGTTGCACCACCGATCCCCAGAATATTGTAGATGTTCGACCCGATGATGTTGCCGAACGCAACGTCTGTTTGACGTTTCAGGCCGGCAACGACTGATGTCACCAGTTCTGGCATGGAAGTGCCGATCGCGACGATCGTCAGGCCAATAACTGTTTCCGAAATTCCAAAACCGCGCGCCAGGCTGACAGCGCCCTCCACCAGGAATTTGCCGCCGAACACCACAAGCGCCAAACCGCCCAGCGCGAGCAGCAGCGCGGCCACCAGACCACCTTTCGGCTGGGCTGGAATGTCCAAAACCGGATCCGTCTCGATCAACGCCGTGCTTTTTCCATGCACTGCGCCACGGTTTTCCTGAACGGCTGCCCGCTCCTGCCGGATGGCCATGTAAATGTAGGTGCATAGAGCTGCAAGGAAGACCCCGCCGACCAGCCGACTGGCATCCATGACGGTGACAACGCCCGCAAAGACCAAGGTGACAGCCAGCATCACCGCAGCATCGCGTTTCAGCGCCGTGGACGACACGGCGATCGGAAAGAACAGCGCCGCGACACCACCGATCAGCAAGATGTTGGCAATGTTCGATCCGACAACATTGCCGTAGGCAATGCCAGGCGCCCCCACAAGTACGGCATGCACAGAGGTAACAAGTTCTGGCGTCGAGGTGCCAAACCCGACTAGGGTCAAGCCGATCACGAGCGGCGACACCCCCAGATGCGTCGCGGCATTCACAGCCCCGCGCACCAAGAACTCTCCACCTATGATCAAAAGAAATAAACCGCCGATCAGCGGCACCGCTATTTCAAACACCTGGAGCTCCATGACCCCGAGAAAACCAAGATCTGCATCTGGTTGTTGTCATGACCGTCGACAAGAGGCAAACCGCGCAGGGTGCCGAAAACAACACGCTGTCGGCTCGCCCCCATCGGCAGCAGAAAGAGATTGTAACAATTACGAATTATCCACCTCAACTCCTCACCAAGACTATCGTTATAAGTATCAGCCAATTTTCATGTTTCATGAAATTGACAAAAAGCAAAGCATTTGGAAGCAAAAAGCTTTTATTCTCCGCTCACTGTTTTCGATTTTGACAATTGCAGTGAGCGCAAGCTTCGATGGACAACAAGGCCAGCAAAGTCTATCCGGTTCAAACACTACGGCGACCGGGTGAGCTGTTTGAAGAAGTCGAGGCGCTGGCCGGCATCGGCTACTGGGAATGGGACGAAGTCACCGACAACTGCATTTACTGTTCAGAACAGCTTGCCCGCATGCATGGGGTCACAGTTGAAGAATTCGTGCGCCGCGCAACCTCAATGGACGCAGATCTGGAGTGGGTGCACCCGGATGACCGTGAACACTACAGAAGCCAGACCCGCCGCTTAAGCGAAACCAAAAACATCGTTGAGCTTGAATACCGTATCATCAAAACGGGCGGAGGAGAGATCTTCGTCCGGGAACGCGGCGTTGCAGTTGTCGATGCCGACGGCACACATCTGCGCTCCTACGGGTTCATCCAGGATATCACGTCGCTGAAGTCAGCCGAAGTTGCACTCCGCGACTTGCACCAGCGCCAAGAAGAGATACTGGAACAACGCACCAAGGCCTTGAGGCTCAGTGAAGAGCGATACGCTTTTGCCATTTCGGGGGCCAGCCAGGGCGTCTGGGAATGGGACCTCAACGACGAACACAACTACATGTCAGAACAGTGGAAACTGCGGCTGGGCTACACCGAAGAAACCCTTCCGAATGCGCCTGGTCTGTTTATTAAAATCATTCATCCTGAAGACCGGGCAAATGTCGAACAAGTGTTCAAAGACCATCTCAAGGATCGCGTTCCCTTCGATCTATCCTTGCGGCTGTTGCACAAAAATGGCGAACAGATTTGGGTCCGCGCGCGCGGACATGCCGTTTGGAACAATGAAAATCGTGCGACCAAGATGGGCGGAACGATCAGTGACATTACCGAATATCGGAAGCTCCTGGATACTGCCCAGTACTATGCGGAACGCGATCAGCTGACCGGTCTTTACAATCGCCACTACTTCATGCGGATTGCGGACGATCTCTTGCACAAAAGTTCATCCAATTGCCGGTCCTGCGGAGTCGCGATTATTGACCTTGATGACTTCAAAGAGATCAACGATTGCCACGGCCACCCTGCCGGTGACAGCGCCCTCATCATCTTGGCCGAGAGGCTCGTCGAATACATAGGCGATACAGGGATCGTAATCCGGCTTGGCGGAGACGAATTTGCGGTCATTTTTTCTGCTCAGTTGAGCTGGGGGGAGACGGTTCAGTACTTCAAACGCTTGCTTGAAGAAATTTCAAAGCCAATTGCCTGGGAAGGTTTTTTGTTTGAGTGCTCAGCATCTTTGGGTCTTGCGGAGAAAACACACGCCAACGGTTCGGATGTAAACGACCTCCTTCAGCAAGCCGACCTTGCTGTCTATGACGCAAAGGCGGCGGGCGGAAATGCTGTGCGATGTTATTCGGAAGCACTTCTCACAGCAGCCCTGAACCGGACGAATACCCTAAACTCCGCACGGCGTGCCTTAACCGACGAACGCTTTGTGTTGTGTTTTCAGCCGAAGGCAAACTTGCAGTCACAAAAACTGGCGGGATTCGAGGCATTGCTGCGACTGAGCAACGAGGACGGTACGCTGGTTCCGCCAAGCAGCTACGCTGAGGTGTTCGAGGACAGCGTTCTCGCGCGCCGCATTGGAGAGATGGTTCGTTTGCGCGCCATCGATCAAGCCTCATCATGGCTCAAAGCAGGACATGATTTTGGCCATATCGCGTTCAACATTTCGCCACCGGAATTTCAGGCCTATCAGCGTGATGCTCAATTTGTCGATCGATTGATGGAGGCCATTGCCAAAGCGGGGTTAAAGCCAAGCCACATACAAGTAGAAGTCACCGAAGATGTCCTGCTGACCCGCAAGCGTGAAAACGTCTCCAGTATACTTCGGCACCTTCGAGAAAACGGCATTACCGTCGCGCTTGATGATTTTGGAACCGGACATGCCTCTTTATTGCACTTGAAAGAAACCGAATTTGATCTGGTGAAGCTCGATGTGTCTTTCGTTCGCTCAATGCTGACATCCGATGTCGATATGGCAATCGTCGAAACGATCGCAAAGCTCACAGCCAAGCTTGGCAAGCAAATTGTTGCCGAAGGCATCGAGACACAGGAACAGCTTGCAGCGCTTCAAGACCTTGGTGTGGCGTTCGGTCAAGGTTTCCTGATTGGCCATCCGGTTCCCGGAGATGCCGTAGGCTTTTCGTCAAACGCCCTGTTTTGAAATCTCTATGTAGAATTGCCCCTTATTTTTTGCTTTCAGATGCTTCAATTATCTTGTTTCCCCTCGCCTTTTCGCCCTTCGGGGTCAAACCGTAAATCCCACGTTCCACCCGTTCGAACCACCCGTAGTGATCATCCGCCATCATCCGTGTAGCCCGGTCAACGCCGGTCGCTTTGGCAACCTCCGCGCCCCGGCTTGGACCATTTTCCTGCAAATACTGAGCACATCTCATGGCATCTTGCCGGTAGGCCGTGACGAGCGTGACGCGCGTCGAACCACCGGTATTCGGATCTCCGACACGGCGGGCAAATTCACGCAGAAGCCGGTCTTTCCGCGGTTTCATCTTGCGCGGTGTGAAGGGCGCTGGATCAGCATGAACTTCGACCAGCTGATCTGCGAGCCTGACCGTAATAAGTCCAAGCCCCAGCCTGCGCGCGAGCTTGAGATTGCTTTTTAGCGCCGCTTGAAACCGGCGCCCGCTGCCCCGCGCAACGGCGATATAAACCGAGTCGGTTAGCCCTTGCCGGTCAACGGCCTGGTGAAACAGGCTGAGGGTAAAACCGGTCTTCAGTTCCACGATCACCGGATCGTCGTTACCCCGGCAAGCCACAATGTCGGCCGATCCTACTTCGGCCTTCACCTCATACCCCTGTTTTTCCAAGAATGCCTTGACCGGCTCGTAAAGCTCGGTTTCCAGAATGCGTGCCATGGATGCGATCCTATGGCTGCGCCAATAGCGGGTCCAGCAGCGATCTGAGCCCGATACAGGTTGACCACGACTTCCTTGTATTGGATGCAAACACCGGATGATACCATAACCGAAAATTTGAGTGACCTCTTGCCGTTGCCACAATTGATTCCCACGTCGTTCTCATTCCCGGACGACCCCGCCCGGATAGCATTCCTAAACTGGGATCCAGACAAAATGGAAATCATACAACCTGCTGCGGTCATGACCCTTTCTGCCGCGGTTTTCGGGTTTATAATTTGGGCATATTTTCGCGTTTCCGGACACTTCCAGAGCGAGACCCGCGATCAAAAAGGATGGGGAAGCGACCGCATTTCAATCTTGCTTGCAATAGGTCTGGTGATTGGCTTCACAGTCAGCTACATCGAAATTTTCATCTACGCGTTCAGGCTGCCCTTTTCCGGTGCCGTTGATGTTGCCATCGGACTGGTTGCGGCCCTGATCGCGATGTCCGGAGCTTATGCTGTACAGGCATGCAGCGAAAAGCGTGCGATCAGGGCAAGTCGGCCACGGATCTGAAGGTCACACACTCAGGGGTCGAGAAAAAATCTTTCGCGCAAGTTGCGCCACATCTTCTCGCCGACCATACAATCATAAGGCTGGCCGAACGTGATCTGCGCCCGGTAGACGCGTGCTGGTTCTTCTGGAACCCGCCCCCCGATTTCCAGGACCAGTTTCCGGCGAACCGCTTCTGGAAACTGGGCCCAATCGTTTACCGGAATTACAAAACTGCCCGGCCCGCCAATCACGCAGCGGCGGTAGTATTCATCGAGGTCCGGAATGTTGAACTGGCCACCAAATCCGCCGGTCGTCATCAATGGCAACCCGTTGATCACAAAACCGGCCTCCACAGCCAGGTCCCGCGCACGTGTCACAGCGATGCCCTGATTGTTGGGCCCATCGCCGGATATATCGATAACCAGCCGATCCGCCTGAAAAGGGACATCCAGCAACAACTTCGACGCATACCGGATCGCACCGGATATCGAGGTTCTGCGCTGACCAATGGTCTGATCTTCGCTGATAATGGTTGACACACCCTCTGCCTCTTGCGGCGTTTCGATCAAGGTCCAGGGCACGATCTCGCGAATATGCGCATCGTTGGCCCATTCAAACATGGTCAGTGCAATCCGGCCATGAAGCCCCTGCTCCACAGCTCGAATGACTGATGGATGCGCAATCGCAGCGGCATATCCGTCCCGCTGTATGGCCAATTCTTCCGCCGACATGGACCGCGAGACATCAACGGCCAGAACGAGAGCGACGTCGACGGGTTGAGCCGCTTTGACGGAAGCTGAACCAAATTGCCCCACTAACAAGGCGATCGCGGTGATCAGGGTTGAGACGAGGCTCTTCATAGAACTGAGAATAATGCAGTCCGGCCCGCCGACCAGAGGAAATCCTCCGCTTTGTGTCAAATGATCGTCAGGAACGAATATTGACTGCAACCTTTCGGGTACTCGCCGACGAACAGGAGTTCAGCTATAAGGCTTTGAAATAGAGACCTCAGGGAGTTTTCCATGACCGACGCTGCTGCAAACGACATGGCCGAAAAACCAATGCTGGCAACGCTTCTGCATGAAGGTGTGTATCGGATCGTCATGCAGCGCCCGGAACGGATGAACGCGCTCTCCAGTGAAATGATGAGCGCTTTGTCCGCCGAACTGACGAGAGCAGCGGCGAACCCGGATGTACGGGTGGTTCTCCTCGGCGCAGAGGGCAAGGTCTTTTGCGCAGGTCATGATCTGAAGGAACTGACGAGTGCGCGAGCCGAAGCTGACGGCGGCAAGGCGACCTACGAGCGGATCATGCGCCAGTGTTCGGACCTCATGCAGCAGATCGTACGGCTGCCAAAGCCGGTCATTGCTGTCGTAACAGGTGTTGCAACCGCTGCCGGGTGTCAGCTGGTCGCATCCTGCGATCTGGCAATTGCAACAGATACCGCCACGTTCTGCACGCCTGGCGTCAATATCGGCCTTTTTTGTTCAACGCCGATGGTCGCACTGAGCCGGAACGTTGCTCCAAAACAGGCGATGGAAATGCTCTTGACCGGCGAAAGCATCGACGCATCGACCGCCAAGGACTTCGGCCTGATCAACCGGATCGTGCCGCGCGACTACCTGGAGCAGGTCGTTCAGAAATACGCGGAGAGCATTGCCTCCAAGTCTGCCCATACCGTGAAGATCGGCAAGGAAGCCTTCTACCGTCAACTCGAAATGCCGTTGTCGGACGCCTACGACTTTGCAGCAAACACCATGGTAGAAAACATGATGGCCCGCGATGCCGAAGAAGGCATCAATGCGTTCTTGCAAAAGCGCAAACCGGAATGGACGGACAGCTGATACCGATGGACCACGACAGCTATTCCGACACCTACATCAAGGGCATTCTGGATGAGGTGAAAACCATCGCGATGATCGGGGCGAGCGCGAACACCGTGCGCCCGTCTTACTTCGTGCTGAAATACATGCTCTCCAAAGGCTATGATGTTTGGCCGATCAATCCTGGACAAGCGGGCAAGGAAATACTTGGACAGAAGGCCTACGCGTCTTTAGAAGACCTGCCGGACACGCCGGACATGATCGATATCTTCCGGAATTCCGAGGCGGCGGGCCAAATCGTCGATGACGTGATCGCAAGCGGCAAATTGCCGAAGGTTATCTGGATGCAGTTGACCGTGCGCCACGAAGAGGCTGCACAGCGAGCGGAAGCTGCGGGTATCAAGGTGGTCATGGACCGCTGCCCCAAGATCGAATATGGGCGGCTGTCTGGAGAGATTGGCTGGGCCGGTGTCAATTCCCGGACACTCTCCTCAAAGCGCCCCGCCCTGAAAGCCGGTTTCCAGCACCGGGGCTTGTCGCCGACGAAAAAGACCTAAGCTCTCAGCACTGATGGGGCACAATTTATCATCAAAGAAAACCCAAATTTCATTTTTTGGACACAGAGACAACTATCTGGAACGGCAATTGAAAAAGATCGCTGGCCACTTTTGTTTTTGCAACAACAGTGACGGTGCAAATGTCTATTTGCTTCAAAAACAAAACGATTTTCTGAAAAGCCGTATAGAAAAAGTAACCAAGAAAACACCCTCTGATTGCGCTTCACTCGAGATCCAATCAAAGGTATTGTTAAGAGATCAGCAATGATTAACAGTTGACTAAACTGTTAGCAAAATCTTTTGCCCAATCTTTATTTTCCAAACAGACACTTTAACGACTTGTTGACCTTTTCCCGCAGGAGGCATTCATGGTCGATCCGTTCACGCAGTTCACTATCTATCACCTGGTTGTGGTTGTCGCCATCGTCATGGTGCTCATCTTCAGAGCTATTTCAGATTGATATCGGTGACGAAACTGCTGGCTCCCTAAACGCACTGTCCAGAGCGGGCAAAACACGAAGTGTCGCAAGACAGGTCGTGTAATGAGTATAGGCTGAGTTGGGCTGGCCAGTTTGCTTGCCCTTCTTCGACGTCAAACACTGCATGTATTATAATGCCGGGCACATATAATTATTTACAGTTTTCATCAATATTCTTGAAATTTTATTTTTCATTTCGAAACGGGTCTTACCAATTCATCCACATGACGCGTCTATCTTTATTTGCATCACAGAAATTCCATGTTGGGATCGGATGAGTCCATGCTTTACGAAGTGATAGATACGGGCCTCCTCGCTTTGGTGATGCCTCTTGCGGCCAGTGTTCTCATGTTTGGCATTTATCTCGTCATAAAAACCGACATGAATTTGGAGCGCGATGAACGCTCGCCGCGGCGCTTTGTCAAAACGCCATAGGCGTTGCAGCAGCATCCGACCCAATTATCTTCCAGAAAAAGAACGTTATTTCCGTTTTTTAGCGGTTTCAGAAATCAATCCTTTGACCTCCCGCACGGCTTTGACCAAACTGCGCGCCACATATCCAAGGGAGGTTCTTTATGAGCGAAAATATTCCAGGCTTTTCCACGCTGGCCATCCACGCAGGCGCGACACCAGATCCGTCAACAGGCGCTCGGGTCACACCGATCTATCAGACGTCTTCATTTGTCTTTGACGATGTCGACCATGCTGCGTCCCTGTTCGGCCTTCAGGCCTTTGGAAATATTTACACCCGCATCACAAACCCGACCACTGCCGTTCTTGAAGAGCGCGTTGCAGCACTTGAAGGCGGTACGGCCGCGCTCGCAACCGCTTCCGGTCACTCGGCACAGCTTCTTTGTTTCCACACGCTCATGCAGCCGGGCGACAATATTGTGGCGGCCAACAAGCTTTATGGCGGCTCCATCAATCAGCTGAACCACTCTTTCAAAAGCTTCGGCTGGGGCGTGAAATGGGCTGATCCATCGGACATGGCGTCCTTCGAAGCGGCGATTGATGACAAGACCCGTGCAATTTTCATCGAAAGCCTTGCCAATCCAGGCGGGATCATCGTCGACATTGAAGCTATTGCCGCCATAGCCAAGGCAAAGGGCGTTCCGCTGGTTGTCGACAACACCATGGCGTCTCCGTACCTGTGTCGACCGATCGAACATGGCGCCGACATTGTCCTGCATTCCTTGACCAAGTTCATGGGCGGCCATGGCAACTCCATGGGCGGCATTATCGTTGACGGTGGATCCTTCGATTGGTCCGCATCAGGCAACTATCCGCTTCTGTCATCGCCGCGTCCGGAATATCAGAACATGGTTCTGCACGAGACCTTCGGCAATTTCGCTTTCGCGATCGCCTGCCGTGTTCTTGGTCTGCGCGATCTGGGCCCGGCGATTTCACCGTTCAACGCTTTCATGATCCTCACTGGGATCGAAACTCTGCCGCTTCGTATGCAGCGCCACTCCGACAACGCCAAGAAGGTCGCTCTGCACTTGTCCGGGCACGACAAAGTCAAGTGGGTGTCCTATGCGGCCCTCCCGGAAGACCCGCACCATGCGCTTCAGCAGAAGTACATGCCGAAAGGTGCCGGAGCTGTCTTCACGTTTGGAGTTGAAGGCGGGTACGACGCTGGTGTGAACTTGGTATCCAAGGTCGAGTTGTTCTCGCACCTTGCCAACATCGGCGATACGCGGAGCCTCATCATTCATCCGGCGTCCACCACCCACCGCCAGCTGTCGGATGACCAAAAGACATCTGCAGGCGCCGGTCCGGATGTTGTCCGGATCTCGGTCGGTCTCGAAGATGTCGATGACATCATTGCTGACCTTGAGCAGGCGCTCGCAGGCTAACAAATAACCAACGGACAAAAACAGCCCGCCTATTTGGCGGGCTGTTTTCTTTTCCAACTCTGTGCATCCGTCAGTTCTGGATCGGGTACTCGCCTTTCAAGGCTGCCATGTAATCAATCGTTGCCGCGATCACGAAGACAGCAAAGCCCTGGTGGACAAGCGCCACACCGAGTTGATGCATGGACAATTCCCCGGTGTAGTTTCCAAAACCCAGCAGCGTGACGATCCCGAAAACCATCTGCAGGAAGACAAAGGCCGCCAAATGAAACGCTGGCAAACGGATCCGTTTGGCATCCGTTACAACGCATGTCCGCCACACCAGAAAAATCGCAGCAGCACCCAGCAGGTAGGCAACCATCCGGTGTTGAAACTGAACGGTCAGGACATTTTCGAAGAAATTCAGCCAGGCAGGTGACTGCATCAACAGACCCGACGGGATCATCTGACCGTCCATCAGCGGCCATGTATTGTAGGTGAAACCGGCGTTCAGACCCGCGACAAGACCGCCAAAGAACAGCTGCAAAAACAGCAGGCCGGTAAACACCCAGCCAATCGGCAGCAACGCGGAGCGTATATCCGCAGGTGGCGTGCCATAGGGTGTCAATCTGCGGGCGATCCAGAAAAGATACGCAAAGATAATGAAGGCCAGGGTCAGGTGAGTTGCCAAGCGGTACTGGCTGACATCTGTTCTCTCCACCAATCCCGATGCCACCATCCACCAGCCGACGAACCCTTGCAGACCGCCAAGGGCCAGACCAACGACCAGCCGTGGTTTCAGCCAGGGTTCAATCCGGCCAGACGCCCAGAACACGACCATAGGTACAAAGAAGGCTACGCCAATCACCCGCCCGAGTAGACGGTGTCCCCATTCCCACCAGAAGATGAATTTGAACTCATCAAGGCTCATGCCCTTGTTGATCAGCTGGTATTCCGGAATCTGGCGGTATTTGTCCAGTTCTTCCTGCCACTCCGCCTCTGTCAGTGGAGGGATCACGCCGTGGATTGGTTTCCATTCCGTGATCGAAAGCCCTGACTCGGTCAAACGGGTCGCCCCACCCACGACCACCATCACCAGAATAAGAAAGCAGACGCCGTAGAGCCACCAGCGGATCATCGCCCGGCTTGAGCGAATGAATTCCTGGTCTTTGATGTCTTTTGTTTGGCCGGCCGTTCCCAGGCTGTCCGCGGACATTGTCATTGCCCTGTTGTCTCCAAAATTCGTCTACCGGTTTGACCTTTGGTATCGGGAGATATAGGTGCTGGGGAAAAGCGGCAAGCCTTTGTGGCCGGGTCGCGGCAAATCATCGCTCTTTGGGTTACAGAACGGGTCAAGAATGGTTCCCTCGCTCCGCAAGTTTATCGGTATGGTCGCGCTCGTCTTGTTCGTGATTGTCTACGCTCTGACCGCAATGGTGGTCGGCGACTCGCCCCGGTTGCAGGAATCGTCGACGCTTATCCAGTTCACTTACTTTGCGATTGCCGGTCTTGCTTGGGTCATCCCTGCAGGCGCCATCATCTGGTGGATGGAACGCGGCAAAAAGAGCTGACTGCGATTACGTTTTGAGTTCGGGCGCACAGTTTAAGTTCGAGCGCGCAGTCCAAAACCGGACGTCAGCCATTTGGCAGCCCGGTAAAGCGCAAACGGCGCGCCTGTTAGATACTGATCAACAAAAGCCGGGTCCTGATACACTCCGTTGAGCGACACACGTGGCAAGAGCATCAGGTCCCGCGCGCTTGCCGATTGCAGAACACCTGGAAACGTTGTGACAGCGGAGGCAAAGCCGAATTGACCGACAACCTCGGCAGCGCCTGCGTCAACCGCGTTGTGTTTCCCATAAGGGTAAGCGAAGTGTTTGGGTCGCTGCCCCAATTCCGTTTCGAGCCGTTCAAGACCCTTTTCTATATCCTGCCGTGCAGCGTCTTGGGTAAGGCGCGCCAAGGCAAAATGATCGTGCGTGTGAGCGCCAATCGTCACAAGTGGATCTGATGCCAGTTCCCGCACCTCATCCCAGGTCATCATCTCCTGATCCGCGAGCTCAGCGAGATCAATTCCATACTGGCTCGACAAGGCCCGAATGATTGCACGTTGATCCCCTTCGCTCACGTCGTTTTTCAAATGAGCGACCAGGCGATTGAAACAAGAACACTTTTCGTCAACGCTTTCACAAACTGTCGGCTCGTCTGCGTCAGACGAGAAAACGATCTGATCATTCGCTGCAATGATCAGCTCCAGCGCCAACCACCATAGCTCACTCGACCTGTCCACCAGACCGCTTGCGACAAACACGGTGAACGGTGCACCAAGTTCTTTCAAGACCGGAAGCGCATATTCGAAATTGTCCCGATAGCCGTCATCAAAAGTCAGAACCGCATACCGTTCCCGGCCATATCCGGATTTCAAAAGGTCAACCGCTTCATCCAAAGCGATGATCTTGTAACCGTTGGCCCTGATCCGCTCCACCGTTGCACGCAGGAACTCGGGGGAAATCTCAAGGTGCCGGTTGGGCTGAAAACCGCCGGCGCGCGCCGGCCGAACACGGTGTAACATGAACACAGCGCCGCAGCCTTGCGTAAAAGGTGCAAAGAGTTGGCTCAGTCCCGTCGTCTGCAGAACCCGGAATGCGTTGGTAATTGCTGTTTGGCGAATGCTCATCAGCCGCTCGGCCCGTGTGAATGGAATCGGTCCATTAGCGCACCTTTTCTTTAAGAATTATTGATATTTCTCGCTAGAGTTTGGTCGAATAAGCCCACCACCAAACATAGCTAACCACCGTTTAACCAATCCCGTTTCATTGAGTTATCTCCCATGTCAGCCGCCGCAATTGATATCTCTGGCACCCACCTCGGATCGGGATCCGAAAAGGACGATCTGCAACTGACAGAAGACCTTGAAGAACTGGTGTCGGAGTGGACCCAGCTTGAGAGCGCAGGGATCGGAAATCCCTATCACGGTTTTCTCTGGTGCAAGGCTTTCCAAAACACACTGAGAACGGCAGAACGCAGTCGGCCATTGATTGCACTGCTGCGATCGGCGGGACGTCCGGTTTTGCTGCTACCGTTTTCTATTTTCACACACAACGGTATCAAGGTTCTCGCCTTTTTGGGCGCACGCTTCGGCAATCAGAATACGGGGCTTTGGGACAAGGCTTTCTATGAAGCAGTTGGGCCGGAGACTATCCGCAGTGTTCTTGATCGGGTTTGCCAGGAGTGCAGTGCCGATTGCATCGACTTGCAAAACGTTCCTTGCCACTGGAATGGCCGGGCGCACCCTCTGGTCCTGGACAATTCGCAGTTAAGCCCCAACCCGCTTTACCGCGGGTCTGTCACCGATACATTCGAGGACGTTTTCAAAGCCCTGCATAGCAAGTCTGCGCGCAAGAACCTCACCCGGAAACAGCGGCACCTCCAGGAGGCCGGCAATTATGAGATCCGGGTCTGCAAGCAACCGGCTGAAATAGAAGCCGGGCTTGAGGCATTTCTTGAGCAGCGCGAGGCGCGCGCTCAGATCACTGGCATCCCGAATGCTTTTTCCAGCCCTGAGGCGAAGGCTTTTTTGCGTCAGGCAACTCAAAGCACCGCCCTACCCGTGACGCCGGACACCACGAGCGCGCCCCTCAAAATATGGACCCTGTCGGTCTCAGGGCAGATCAGGGCAACATATTTGTGCGCGCGAGATGGCGAAACACTCCACGCCTATTCGAACAGTGTTGCGCATGATGAGTTTTTGAAAAACAGTCCGGGACTGGTTCTGATACGAGAGATCGTGGAAAAAATTTGCGCCGACCCGGATACAAAAACGCTCGACCTTGGCATCGGCGAAGAGCACTACAAGACGAGCTGGACCCGTCCAGAACCCATGTGCGACAGCCGGCACTCCAGAACAGCCAAGGGCAAGATCTATTCCGCAGTCCAAACGGCAAAAACACGCCTGAAATCGCGCATCCGCAACTCCGATCGGCTGTGGACGATGGTCAAAAAACTCCGGCAGATGCGCGCATCTGGTAACTAAGCTTCCTTAGCCCCTGCCCAACACATTGGCGCTTATTCAAGCAGCGTGTCCATCTCCATTGCGCCGCGGTCCGGAACCGGGTCCACCTGCAATGACGATCTCCACATCCGCACCGGTGTTATGTGCCAGAAGGTTGGCCGCACTTTCGAGTTCGTGATTGTGATCTGGTCCACTCGCGGCGATCAGCACATGGTCCGCAAAACTCAGCATGCGGGCGCTGGCAAGCGTTCCATCGATCGCCCCAAGATCCACAACAATGGTGTGGTAGGTCTTCTTGATCGCATCGAGTGCGAGCTTGAAGCGGTCGGACTCAACCATCTCATCGGTGATCTCGACACGGCCGGCTTCAATAATATGCGCCTTCGACCCGGCATCCCGGTAGACGACCTTGGCAAACGGCGCCGCGCCTGAAACAATGTCTGAAAACCCCTCCGCCCCGCGCGAATTGAACTGTTCCGGAAAGACTTCCAGAAACAGCGCTGTATCGCCCTTGCCTGCTGCCCGGCGGGCAAGGTCAAAAGCGAGCCGGTGTGAAAGATCCGGCTCATCAACGCTCAGAACAACGATCCGGCCGGTCGGGTCGACGTCAGAAGCCGTCTGCGGCTCGTTAGATAGAAGAGGCGCCGCGGCGGGTATGGCGACATCGTCCTTCTCAGGCTCCTCAACAGGATCTTTTGGGCTCGAGCGCATTGCGCCGAGCCAGTCTGGCGCGACGTCTTGATCATAGTTGCCTTTGCGCTTCGACCGTCGGATTGGCGGACTGCCGGCCTTCCTCTGCGCAGGTATAGGAGCAACAGTGCTGTTATCTTCGAGATCCGGTTCCACCCGTGGCTTCTTCGGCTGTGCGCCCGCCCCGATTTCACTGCCGAAACTGTACCCTTGGTATCCGCCTGCATAAGACGGGCCCCATGTGAAAGCCCCACCGGCATCGCGCGCCGGTGGCACAGGAACTGATCCGGTTCCCGGGTTGGCAGTTTCTTGGGGCTGCGCAGGTGAGTAAAGAGCCCGGCCCGTGAGCAATTCGCGCATGATTACGAAGGCCGTTCCCAAGATGAACGTGACCAGGGCTGCAATGATAGTGCTGGAGACCACTTTCGGAGAGAAGGGCTCAACCGGGACATTGGCCCTGGACACAATTCGGGCATCAGCTGGAAGGAGCTGCGCGCGCAAGCGCGTATCGGCCTCCTGAAAACTAAGCAACAACTGGTCAAGCTGGGCAGCCTTTGCATCGGCCTCCCGTTCCAGTTCGCTGAGGCGGGCCTGATCTGCATTGGATTTCGCGGCTGCAACCTTTAACTCGTCCAGACGCCGCTCGAGCGCCAAGGCCTGCTGGCTCGCAACCCGCGCATCGTTTTCCAGCCCCTCAAGCACTTTTCGCGCTTCAGAACGAATCTGACGGTCGTAATCACTGAGCTGAGATTGCAGGGCCTTGATCTGCGGGTGATTGGGCAGAAGCGTAATCGACAGTTCGGCGATGTTGGACTGGATTTCAACTTGGCGTTCGCGCAAACGCTGAATGAGTTGAGAATTCAGGACATCCGTTGCCGTTTCCAAGGATCCACCGGAATTCAAAAGTTCGCGGATAAGTTCGGCTTTGGCCTGGGCTTCAGCTTTCGCAGCTTGCGCCGCGGAATAGTCGCTGCTCGTATCCGCCAGCTGCTGTTGATTAAGTGGAATGTTGTCCGCACCAATCAACAGGTCGGCCCGCGCCCTGAAGTCTGCGACGGCCTGGCGGGCCGATTGCACCTTCTTCCGCAATTCGACGATTTGCGGCTCCAATGCAGCGGATGTGATTTCTGTCGTCTGCCGTTTGGCGCTGGACTGCAGCTCCAGAAACTCGTCGACAATCGCGTTTGCGACTTCGGAGGCCAAAAGCGGATCTTCAGACGCATAGTCGACGGCGATAACACGCGATTCGTCGAGACGATAGACTTCCAGGTTTTCGTAGTAATGTTTGAGCACGCGCTCTTCGGCAGTGTCGCCTGAAGGCTCACGATCAAATCCGAAAGTGGTCAGGACCTTATCAATAAAGGACATGCCGCCGCGGGCGCCGAACTCGGGAACGGAGGCCAGATCCATCTTCCGGACCACTTTTCGGGCAAGGTCAGTCGCCATCAAGATCTGGATCTGACTGGCAACACCCTCGGTATCGAGCAAAGCACGCTCGCCTTCAACACCGCGTGTCCCACCTGGAATGTTGATATCCGTGCTTTCGATCAGAACCCGAGCCTCGCCCATATATTTGGGTGCAACGAATTGCAGGGCGATGAAAACGACCAACGTCATCAAAAGGGTCAAAGGGACCAACCACAGCAATGACCGCGCCAAAGCCTTCAAAAGCCCGCCGAGATCCAACGCCATATCGTCGTCTGTGTAGGTCTGCCGCCCAGATTCCATATTGCTTCTCTCCAGATACGCGGCGAATAATGTCTGATTATGGTAAGCGTTCGGTTAAGCTTCAACACAGCTGGCCGGAACAGCCGTTAATTTGTGTATACGCATTATTGACAGGCTATCTGTTCGCCTTGATCCGTCTTCACCCTCAATTAACCATACCTTGCGATCCTCTTGCCGAATTGTAGGAGAGTCGTTGATGCGAATGAGAGCGCTTCTGGTACCGGCATTGTGCCTGGGACTTGCTGCGTGCAGTGGGTACCGGCAACCGCCGACAGCGTTTCATGAAACTTTGACCCAGCCGTATCGCCTGGATTCCAGCGACCGGTTGCGCATTATTGTGTTCGGTCAGGACGATCTCTCTAACACCTATGTCATTGATCAGGCTGGCTATATTTCCTTCCCGCTGGTCGGAAGCGTCGCCGCACGCGGTAAAACCCAACAAGGGCTTGCCGCTGAAATTGCAGCCAAACTGCGCCAAGGCTATATCCGTGATCCCGACGTCTCCGTTGAGGTGGACACCTACCGTCCGATCTTTGTCATGGGAGAGGTGCAAAACGCGGGCCAATATAGCTATGTCGCAGGTATGACGGTTCAGAACGCGATCGCAACAGCCGGTGGATTTAGCTCCCGGGCCCGCCAGGAAGACGTCGATATCACCCGCCAGATTAACGGTGAAATTCTAAACGGACGCGTTCCGATTTCGGATCCTGTCCGACCCGGAGACACTATTTACGTTCGGGAACGGTATTTTTGACAAGCCGCGAGTTAACCGCGGACTCATTTCCCTTTGCTAGGGTGCATCCTGACTGCTGAACGGGCTCACCAAGAAGCCTGAAAGCAAAAACAGGGATATTGCACCATGACAACGCCTCCAATGCGGATCGTGCATTGCGTCCGCGCGCCGGTCGGCGGAATTTTCCGTCACGTCCGCGATCTGGCTCGCTGCCAGGAAGCTTTAGGACATAAGGTCGGCTTGATATGCGACAGCACAACCGGCGGCGCCTTTGAAGATGCCCAAATCGAAGAGCTGCGCTCGACGTTGTCCTTGGGGCTCGCCCGGTTTCCGATGCGCCGCCAACTCACGGTTCAAGATTTCTCGGCAACCCTCGCCCTATACAGACATATCAGGGATCTGAAACCCACGGTCTTGCATGGCCATGGCGCTAAAGGCGGTGCTTATGCGCGCCTGATCGGCACGTATCTCGGGCTGCGGGGCCAGAGACCAGCACGCATCTACTCCCCACACGGGGGCAGCCTGCACTATCATCCTCACAGGCTTGAGGGTCGTGTCTATCACACGCTTGAACGCCTTCTGGGACGGATAACCGACGGACTCATTTTTGTCTCCGATTATGAGAGCGCTGCTTATGAGACGAAGATCGGTTCCGCACGCGCCACAAACCGCATCGTCTATAACGGACTGTCCAAACAGGACTTTGAACCGGTCAACGCCAATGAGGACGCAGCCGACTTTGTTTTCATCGGCATGTTGCGTGATCTCAAGGGGCCAGACCTGTTTATCGAAGCACTCTACAATCTGCGCCTGAAGCTCGGGCGGGCTCCGTCTGCTATCCTGGTTGGAGATGGTCCGGACGAAGCGCGATACCGCGAAATGGTAGAGAAGCTCGGCTTGACCGGGGCCGTAACCTTCACAGGTCCGATGAAGGCGCGCGAGGCCTTCAAACTTGCAAAAACGGTCGTCATCCCGTCGCGGGCCGAGGCCATGCCTTACATCATTTTGGAGACGGTCGCGGCCCAACGTCCCTTGATCGCAACGCGCGCAGGCGGAATCCCGGAAATATTCGGCAAGTTCGCCAACCGCCTTATTGAGCCGGGTCACATCACACAGTTGACCCTTGCCATGGAAGACGCCTTGGCAAACCCTGAGAAGAAACAGGCAGAAGCCATTAAAATGCGGCCCTGTCTTGCGGAGACCTTTTCCACGGATTTGATGACCGATCGCATCAATTCGGTCTACATGGAGGCACTTGGGATCGCACCAAGCGACGTCCCGGCTCAACAACCCGAGCTCGCAGCCAATCAAGCCACTTCCCTATCATCTGTCTATGCGAGATCGAGCCAGCGATAATGAGCGAACCCGCATACGATAGAGCCGAACAGGGAACGGCGGCCAGCGCACCAACGCCTGCCGCTCAACCGGGCGTCAGGGGGCACCTTGAAAACCGGCTGCGCCAATCTCCTCTGGCCTCAAGAGAAGCGACCAAGATCTCGTTCGAAGATTTTGCGAACACCAACCTGTCCCTTGATGCGCTGGATATTGCCAAAAATCTCGGAACACGCGGAATTTCGGTTCCGGTGCTCGGTGGCTCGGTTCGTCTTTTTGATATTCTGATCATTCTTGCCTCAGCTGGGATCGCACTTCTGACCGGGCCCGGCACTGGCAGCCCAACCGGCATCCATGCGCTCGCCGCTGGCTTGGCAGTTCTTTTCACGCTCGCCTTCTTTCAAGCGTCCGATGTCTACCAGGTTCCGGTCATGCGTCAGCGCCTGGCCCAAATCGGTCGGGTGTCGGCGGGTTGGACACTGGTCTTTGCAATGTTCGCCGTTTTACGAAGTGCGACTGGTATTGGGTCCAGTGTCTCTGACGCCTGGATCGGTGCCTGGTACAGTATGGGCCTCGTCAGCCTTTGCATCTCACGGCTCGTGCTCTCGCGATTGGTGCGGGGCTGGACGAAATCTGGAAGCTTGGAACGGCGCGCCATCATTGTTGGTGGCGGTACGGCCGCCCAGGAACTGATCCACGATCTGGAAGCCCAATCGGATAACGATATTCGGATTTGCGGCATCTTTGACGACCGTTCCAACGATCGGTCGCCGCCGGTCGTGGCCGGCTACCCGAAACTCGGCAACATCAGCGCTCTTGTGGAGTTTGCGCGCCTTGCCCGCATCGACATGCTGATTGTTTGCATTCCTCTGCGCGCGGAAAAACGTGTGCTGGAGCTTTTGAAGACCCTCTGGGTGCTGCCGGTCGACATCCGTCTATCGGCACATACCGACAAGGTGCGGTTCCGTGATCGGGGCACATCCTTCATCGGAACGGTCCCCTTCGTCGATGTCGCTGAAAAGCCGATCGCCGATTGGGATATGGTTGCCAAGCGGATCTTTGATGTTGTGTTCTCGCTGATCGCGATAGTTTGTCTTGCACCGGTGATGATTGGAACCATTATTGCCATCAAGCTGGACAGCAAGGGCCCGGTTATCTTCCGGCAGAAGCGGTATGGCTTCAACAACGAGATCATTGAGGTTCTGAAGTTCCGATCCATGTACACGGATATGGCAGACCCGGACGCAAAGAAGGTGGTGACCAAGGGCGACCCCCGGGTGACAAAGGTTGGGCGGATCATCCGCAAGACGTCGATCGATGAGCTGCCGCAGCTGTTCAACGTGCTTGCCGGAAGCCTGTCGCTCGTCGGCCCCCGCCCCCATGCGGTCAATGCCCACACCAACAATGAAACCTGGGACGACGTGGTTGACGGTTATTTCGCGCGCCACAAGGTCAAGCCGGGGGTGACTGGCTGGGCACAGATCAATGGCTGGCGCGGAGAGGTCGATACACCTGAAAAGATCCAGAAGCGCGTTGAATGCGATGTCTACTACATCGAGAACTGGTCGATCCTGTTTGATCTGAAGATCCTGTTCCTGACGCCCTTGAAGCTGTTGAACACGGAGAACGCCTATTGACCGTTTGGGCCGCCCATGACGGGCGGGCGCTGACGGCCCCGCCCCCGTTCGGCCTGTCGGTCAGATCGCTGGGCAATGGCGCATTGTGGCTGGCGGCCTTCCTGTCAGCTTTTGTGATCGAAGAACCGGCTCCTTACGAGCTCTACATGGTGGCTCTGACCGTCATCTGGCTCGCGTGCGGGCTCAAGTTGCGCCGTGAGTTTGCACCGCTGATCGTCCTAATGATGGTGTTTACAGCCGGCGGCCTTGCGTCCGTGCCGTTCGCAGAAGATTTTGGCGATGCGCTCATGTATGCCGCCGTTTCCGGATTTCTTGCGATCACGGCGATCTTTTACGCCGCGATCCTGAGCGACAAACCCGAACGCAGCCGGATCATTGAGCGCGGCTACATTATCGGTGCGGTAATTGCCGCCCTTTTTGGGATAGCCGGCTATTTCAACCTGTTTCCAGGAGCCGAGTATTTTACCCGCTTCGACCGCGCGCGCGGAACCTTTCAGGATCCGAACGTGTTTGGTCCGTTTCTGGTACTGCCAACCCTTCTGCTCATTCAGAGATTTTTGCGCGGCCCCACCTTGCGCAATCTCTATGTGCTACTGCCGCTGAGCATCCTGCTCTTAGGCATTTTCTTGAGTTTCTCACGCGGTGCCTGGGGTGTGCTCTTGGCGTCGCTGCTGCTGCTTTACACGATCCAATTGGTGACCGAACAGAACCTTGCCCGCCGAGGCCGGCTGATCCTGATCGGCATGGCCGGCGTCTTCTTTTGTGCGCTCCTCATGACAGTCGCCTTGTCGTTCGAGGCTGTCTCGGACATGTTTTCCCAGCGGGCCCGTCTGGTGCAGGACTATGACGGTGGACGCCTTGGCCGGTTCGCCCGTTACGCGATCGGCTTTCAGCTTGTTATGGAGCATCCTCTGGGTCTTGGCGCGCTGGAGTTCGGCAAAACCTTCGGTGAGGATGAGCACAATGTTTATCTCAAGGCCTTCACCACCTACGGCTGGATGGGGGGCATTGCCTATATCGTCATGGCCATATGGACGGTCTGTGCGTTCCTTCCGCTGATCTTCAAATCCCGTCCGTGGACCCCGTTTGTGCAAGCTGTATTTGCGGTGTTTGTCGCGCACTTGCTGCTGTCCGTCGTTATCGACACCGATCACTGGCGGCATTTGTTCATGCTTTATGGCCTTGCCTGGGGGCTGATCGCAGCAGACAAGCTGGAACGGCGCAGTTGGCGGCGCAGCGCTCTGCAGACGCCCATTCCTGACTGACATCAAGAGCAATTGAACGCTCACCCCTCCAATCCTGACGCTTCTTCCGGTGCGTGCGACAAGCTCGGCAAAACCATGGGACGCCTGCCAACAAGCATCTTGCGCAGGGATTGCGAACACGATAGTTAGGTCGAGTTCGGGCAGTAGCGCAGCCTGGTAGCGCACTTCACTGGGGGTGAAGGGGTCGTCGGTTCAAATCCGGCCTGCCCGACCAACATTTTCAAGACTATTTTCTGAATACCTAGCTTGAATTCGGTCTTGTTTAGCTAAACAAGACCAATGCATCTGATCATGTCAGATTTGGAAGCGTACCAGCGACAAGCCGATTGAGCAGTTTGGACAGGCTGTCCAATTCAGCACTGGACCATCGGTCTTCGAACGCTGCACGCGCGTGCTTTGCAAAGGTCACTTTCGCCTCACCCAATCTGATAGTTCCCGCTTTGGACAGAACGACATAGGCCAATCGCGCATCCCGGATATCGGCCTCACGGGTCACAAGCCCAAGCTTTTCCATCGGTGCGGCCATCCGCGTGACCGTGGAGGCACTGACATACATGCGCTTGGCCAGCTCCACCCGGGACAACCGATTGAGCGGTGCTCTTTGAAGATGCATGAGCAAAAAATACTCATTCACGGAAAGACCGTGAACAGCGGAAAACTCACCCGAGAGCTTTGCCCGAAACTCATCTGCCGATTGCATAAGCCTCAGTGCGTTGATTGTGTAAATATCTTCCATTTTGCTTTTTTATTGCAATATAGTTGCATATGCAAGCATATTGCAATAACCACTGCAACATAAGATGGTGCCAAGGGAGTTTTCTAATGGACTATGAAACCGTGTTTTCCGGTGTGAGCTCTCTGGCGATGCTCGGCTGGGTATTGTTGTTGATTTCGCCCCTCATCCCGAAGTGGTCAGACCGTATTTCAGGCTACGCAATCCCAGCCCTTCTTGCCGTTAGTTACGTCGCAATCGTGGGCTTTTTCCCTGTCTCTGAAGGTGGCTATGGGAGTTTTTCCGCGGTTGCTCAACTGTTTTCAAATCCAAACGCGGTTATGGCGGGCTGGAACCACTTTCTGGCATTTGACCTTTTTGTTGGTGCATGGATGTGTCGGAGTGCCCGTGCTAAAAATACAAGCTTTTGGATGGTTCTGCCCTGCTTGCCGGTGACCTTTATGTTCGGACCCGCCGGGTTTTTGATGTTCGTCGCGCTGGGAACTTTGCGATCTGCAATCGGTGCTGAGGCCAGGGTAAATGACGCAGCTACATAAAAACAGTTGTTCACCGATCAAAAAGCCCCATTGCTCCTTGCGAATTCTTTATCTCGTAGCTGCCAATGAGCTCGTTGCACTTTGTAGCTTTGCGGAATTGCGGCGCCTGTCCAAGCATGCTTTCATGAGCATTACCTTAAGGCAGCTACATCGCTTCTATGAAACAGTTTGACGGCCTGATGTGTTTACAATCAGACCACAAGCGGGAATTTGGTTGAGAGAGAATACGGCAGCCTTTCCAACCAAATCAGCGGGACCGGTAAGAACGAGCAATTAAGCGGGGAGATACCATGTGCATTATCTGCGGCAGCCCGGTGGCTGACTTCTCACTGAGCTATAACTCGGACGGGAAGAAGACCGGCAGCTTGAGTTGGACCGCCGAACGGACGCAAGGCGACTACAACATTGTCAGTGATTTTGTGCTGTACAACCCGCTTCCGAAATGGGGCACGAGCGGCACCCCGGGCACATCCGGAGGGGAAGTTACCTGGAGCTTTGCAACAACAACGTTGAGTGGAACTGTCGGCGGAACCCCCTACGCCTCCGACGCCGCGATCACGGACCCGAATTTTCAACAAGCGGTGCGCCAAGCCTTTGATGCTTGGGCGCAAGTGGCCGATATCAGCTTCCGGGAAGTGACGGATGCAAGTTCTGTCCAAATCAGATTTGCGATGGATGCAATCGACGGAGTGAGCAACACACTGGGGTTTGCAGACTCTCTCTTTTCCAGCAGTGACGGTGGAGCCACCTACACAACCGATTCCGTCCAAGTCATTTTTGACACGGCAGAAAACTGGACCACGACGGCTTTCCTAAGTACGGCAATCCATGAAATCGGACACGCTTTGGGCATTGGGCACAGTGAGGATCCGAACGCGATCATGGCTGCTGTGGTCGTTAACGAGAATTATGGCACGTCACTGACGCAGGATGACATCAACGCCGTCCAGGCGATCTATGGAGCGGCGACGACGACCCCAACAACTCCGACGGTTACGATCCCCGAAGTTGATTTGGGGGTTTACCGCTTCTTCAACAGCTCCACCGGCACACATTTTTACTCAGCAAATCACACTGAAGCCGTTTCAATCAGCACCAACCTGGCGCAATACAGCTATGAAAGCGTTGCCTATAAAAGCGTGAACAGCACCGACGCAAATGCGGTCGAGTTCTACCGTTTTTACAATACGGAAACCGGAACCCATTTCTTCACGGCAAGCGCCGCGGAGAGGGATTCCGTAATCTCCACGCTCTCGCAGTTTAATTACGAGGGTGTCGCCTATCACCTTCACAGCACGGCGGATTCAGACGACATTGCACTTTATCGTTTCTTCAATACGGACACCGGCACTCATTTCTATACGGCGAATGAGGCCGAAAAAGACAATGTAATCGCCACCTTGTCCCAGTACAATTATGAGGGGATTGTTGGGTACGTTGATGTTGCATAGTCCGTATTCCAACGGCCTAAAACGATAATCAAGAAACTGAATTCCTGGACGGCTCCGAGGCGCGGCGGCTTGCCTCATACGAATGACAAACGCCGTTTGGCTTGGTGGCGCATTTTACTTAGGTAAGGTCTGTTCCAATACGGTATGATCGCTCAACCTATATGAGTGATTGAGTATCATTTTTAGAGTTGGAATAATCTTCAAGAGCTAGTCCGCTCATTATTGCTCAGCGCGGCCTCACGCAATGGCCCACTGTTGATGGGCCACAACCCAACAATATTTGCTAAGGAAACGGCACAAAGGTATTCCAGATAGTAAGCTCTGCACAGCCAAACACTACCCTGCAGATCCAGAAGGCATTTTTCGCTGTATCATTTCAATGTTTTGCTCTGCGCGCCACAGTAATGATTTGTTTATTGGTTGACGATAAAAATCGATGTACAGGTAGGTTACACTATCTACAAAAAATTTTTCTCCAAACTCCTTCATGTAGAGTTCGTTTATTCTTTCTCGAATTTTATCACCTGCGTCTTTGTAAAACACTTCTTGCCGGTAGGTTGCACCCCAGCGGCTGTGCGGATTATTGACCCGTCCTTTAAGCTTTGGGTAGTTTTTTTGATCCCGGACCGATGTCCTAATGGGTGCCTCAACCCATTCCTTTCTCAGACTGTTGGTCAAGGATCCAGATTCTCCTACCCATTTTTCGGTTTTGGTCCAGTCAAGGGTCGTTAGATACCGCATCCACATCAGAAGCTCTATCCTTCTACTGAGGACCTCACTGCTCGGAAGTGATTTTTTGATATTCAGCAGAGGAGATGTTTT
Organism: Roseibium sp. MMSF_3247; assembly: GCF_030733765.1. Classification (NCBI taxonomy): domain Bacteria; kingdom Pseudomonadati; phylum Pseudomonadota; class Alphaproteobacteria; order Hyphomicrobiales; family Stappiaceae; genus Roseibium; species Roseibium sp. MMSF_3247. The sequence goes on along the minus strand of NZ_JASHII010000002.1, from coordinate 442,027 downwards.
TTGAAATACTTCGCATAATTTTTTCTTATCTGAGCCCAATTGGTCGGTGAATATTTCTTCAATCAGTATGCGCGCAGACGCCTCTATTCGATACAAATAGGTCTGCATTCTATTTTTAATCATACCTGGCGACTCAATCATTTTCTTTGCATCACCAAGATCACTGCTGCTAACTTTCATGCTTTCTTTAACGCGGGCAGACCCTTTTGATTGTATGAGATCGTATAGTTCCCCAGCAATGAATTCAGTGCGTACATCAGTCGCAAAATCATTCACTTTGTGGATTTTTTTCTTAAGTGCTTTTCTATCAGAAACGGTAGTTACCAAATAACGTTTCATGGTGTTGGTAATCGTTCCGCCTGCATAGGCCTTTGCACAAGTTGCACCGATTACGGTTCCAAGCCCAACACCGCCAAGCAGGGACAATGCAAGAATTGCCATCTCAACCTTGGCTTCATCTTTGGCTTTATCAGCCTTGTCCTGCTCATCGACAACCTCGATGTATTTGTTGTAAGCAGGCTCATAAGCTTCATAGAATTTATTGACGACGTTCGCTTTGTACAGGGCGGCTTCTGTACCGACCCGATTAATAAGAAGATCAGCGCGATAAACAATTGGGCCAGCCATAGTAAATCTCCTAAATCGACGTCTAAACTTAACCTATTTCAATTCGTAATCCACCTATCGATTCAAAAATGTGTCTCAGATCACGCAAAGTAAGAACTGATGCAATCAAAATACGGATTGAGAAATACCTCACATTCATTGGTCAAGCCACCTCACGGCCTTTTTCCAGGCGCCCGAGAAAATCTGACAGCCACGCTATTTCCTTTAGATAAACCTCCATGCTGAGCGATGCGAGCTCCATCAAAAGGTTTTGCGGATCCGGGTCATCAAAGCCGGTTTCCAGCAAAAAGCCCTGATATTCTTCATGAAACCGTTCCGGCAATTGCATCTCAGCCCCCTGTTCTTTCGCCGTCATTATTTTTGAGACAGCGCCCTTAGCAGGTGTGAGCCGATCTTAGGAGGGGGACCGTACCTCGCCTCATTGTCAAAACTGTCCTTTCCTCACAATCCCCAGCCGATGTCCTCACACAGAACTTCGACCTGCGGAAAACCCGTTCTGCGGGTGGCCCGAAACCCTTTTCGCTTGTATTTCTCAAAAAATATCGTGCGGCCCTTGCGAATCGTAAAAAAGCGCCGCCCCCGCCCGCCAAGTACCAAGAGCCCAGAATGAGCCACACATCCGATTTTGAATTTAATCCCCTTTCTGATGCGTTCGCGCAGGATCCTCATCCGTTTTACGCGGCGCTGCGCGCGAAGGAAGGTTTGACTTATTTTGAGGATTTTGATGTCTGGCTGGCCGCGCGTTTTGACGATGTTTCGGAAATCGTGATGAGTGAACACATGGTCCGGTCCATGGAGCACATCGCGAGTGCAGAAGAGATTGCAAAACAGAAGCGTGATGGAAACTGGCATGACATGCCGCATCATTCCCGCTTCGTGCAATTTTCCCTGCTCGACAGCGACGGCGACGTCCATGACCGGCTGCGCAAGCAGGTGTTCAAGCTGTTCACTCCGGTGATGGTCAACAAGCTGCGCGACGAGATCCAGGCCTATGTCGACAGCCTCGTTGACGGTCTGGCGGACCGCCAAGAGATCGACTTCATCGAGGATCTCGCCGCCCATGTTCCAGGTCACATCATAGGTCGCATTCTAGGAGTTCCCGACGCGGACTGCCCGCAACTGCGCATCTGGTCGGAGAACATCGTTCAATACTTCGACATCGACCGGTCTGATAAGCGCAAGGACCTCGCCGAGCGCAACACAACCGAATTCTATCACTACCTGTCGGACCTGAAGCGCCAGCGCGAAGCTGCGCCAAAAGACGATCTGATTTCGGTGATGATCGAGGCGCAAAAGGCCGGCCACATGAACGAGGACGAGTTCATTTCAACCGCCATGCTTATCCTGATGGCCGGACACGGATCAACCATCGACGTTCTGGGCAGTGGCATGCACGCACTTTTGAAGTTTCCGGACCAGATGCAGCGGCTGCGGGACGATCAAAGCCTGATGAAGACTGCGGTCCAGGAAATGTTCCGCTATGAGTCGCCCCTGCCCTTTTTCCATCGCTATGTGACACAGGAGATGGACGTTTGCGGCCAGAGGTTTGAACGCGGCACAAAATTCGGAGTTCTCTATGGCTCCGCAAACCGCGATCCAAAGCAGTTTCCAAACGCAGATACATTTGATGTGGGCCGGTCCCCGAATTGGCATATTGCCTTTGGGCGCGGCGCTCACTTTTGCCTCGGCAACCACCTCGCCCGGCTCGACATGGATATCATCTTCTCAACGTTGCTGCGCCGGTTTTCAAAGATCGAACTGGCAGCAGAAGATGTTCGCTACAAACGCGGCTTGTCGGTCCGAGGACCGGAAGCGCTGAAAATTCGCTGGCCGCCCTCCTGACAAAGGCTGTAATCTGATTGCCATTCAAACAGGTTACCCAGGCCGCCTATAGCAACGGAGAATTCCATCCTCATGCGCTTTACCAAAGCAGCTTCGATTGCCGCACTCGCTGTGTTGTCTACTCCCGTCATTGCCGACACGATCGAGCTTGGACCGCGTCCCTATTACCTGATCGACCAGATGGCCGAAGGTCCGCTGAAGGAAAAACTTGAGGCCTGCATCGGTCAGCCGCTGAGAAAGACCGACTTTTCGATTGGCCATCGGGGCGCACCATTGCAGTTCCCAGAACATACAGCAGAGAGCTACAAGGCTGCTGCTTTGATGGGCGCAGGGATCCTGGAGTGCGATGTCACCTTTACCAAGGACAAGGAACTTGTCTGCCGGCACGCACAGAACGATCTCCACACGACCACCGACATCTTGGCGACAGATCTGGCTGGTAAATGCACCAAAGGGTTCAGCCCTGCAGATGGCAACTCAAAGGCCTCAGCGGAGTGCCGGGCATCAGACCTGACGCTTACCGAATTCAAGACGCTGAACGGCAAAATGGACGCAGCCGACAGAAGCGCCAAGACCGTCGAAGCCTACATGGATGGAACGGCGGGATGGCGCACTGACCTTTATGCCACAACTGGCACTTTGATGACCCACGCGGAATCGATTGCCTTGTTCAAGGATCTCGGCGTCAAATTCACGCCCGAACTCAAGTCGCCGTCGGTGGATATGCCCTTTGACGGGTTCAGCCAGGAAGACTACGCGCAAAAACTGATCGACGAATACAAGGCAGCCGGAATTCCGGCCTCGGATGTCTTTCCGCAGTCCTTCAATCTCAACGATGTTCTGTACTGGATCGAGAACGAGCCGGATTTCGGCAAGCAGGCTGTTTATCTCGATGGCCGCCGGGACCTGAACCCGTCCGACCCAAGCACCTTTTCCCCGTCCATGGCCGAACTGAAGGCAATGGGTGTCAACTACATCGCTCCCCCGCTTTGGGTTTTGTTGACGCTGGACGAAGGGGAAATTGTTGCATCCCCCTATGCGCGGGCCGCCAACGAAGCAGGGCTTACCCTGATCACCTGGACACTGGAGCGCTCCGGTCCACTCAATACGGGCGGCGGCTGGTACTTCCAGACGGTCAAGGATGCGATTGACGGTGATGGCAAGGTTTATGAAGTGGTCGATGTCCTTGCTCAGGACGCAGGTGTTGTCGGTCTTTTCTCCGACTGGCCCGCTACAACCACCTTTTATGCCTCCTGCATGGGCCTGAAATAGGCCTCGTAAAAATGTGAGCTTCTAGCCACCAAGATGCGATGCGCGCGTAGATTGATAAGTCCTTCTTTACGTGTGCATCGCTAAAGTCCTTTGGCGATTTCAGTCCAAAGGTGTTTTCAGATGAAGATCTTTCCAACCCCGAGCATTGACGCTCAGGTGCTGATGGAGCGTTACGAACCGCTTTCCGGTAACGCGGTCTTGGAAATGATCGTGCGCGCTGCCGTCGCCGCCGGGTTGCCTGCCGAAGAGTGTAAACTTCTAAAAACATCAACAGAAAAGGATATCCGGGTTCTCTGCGGCAACTACCACATTTTGGTGACGCAAACAGTGCCGTTTGAAGCGAGCGCTCAGCTTGAAACAGCGCTCAACAGCTTCTCCGTGAAGTCAAGTTTTCCGGTAGCTGCTGACGTTATTGAGGCGACGACAGCCTATACACAAATCTCCGTCTACAAGGGGCTTATCCCAGTCGGTGCTTTTCCTGAAGGGGCTTTGCAAGAGATCGGTGAAAGCGTTGCAACCTTCACTGACAGCAGCGAGAGCCAAATGGCGATGGCGATTGTGAAGTCTGTCACGGCCAGCATCGCAGATGCGTCTTTTCCAACTGCCATTTTCTGGATACCCAGTTTGTTCCTGATGACACCAGACACTTTCAAATTGGTGGCGGATGAAGACACACCACTTCTTCTTTATGTTCACCCCCACCTTTACGGTGAAACGTCTCCGCTCACCGGTGAACAGCTCATTGGTGTGATTGGCTCAGGAGCCCCGTCTATCATCGGTTATTCGGTGGAATTCACGCCTTCCAAGCTGCCAACCGGTTACCTCATTGAACGGCTTTATTCGTTCATTGGCTTCACACTCAAACGCGGGAAGGTGTTTCCAAGTGGAGATGTTTTCGGTTCAGACGAAAACGAAAAAATCCAGGTGTTTCACCACCCTCCACACGACGGCGGCGCGCCGCGCATTGAACTGAAAGTGGTCCATAATCCGGCCCTTGGTGTCGAGCGAGACCCTGTTCCCACGATCTTCAAGGAATACGATACCGAAGGTGCCCAAACAGGCGAACGCATTGACGGGGCAGAAGAGGTTGTTCTTGATCCCGACGATCCGATCGACGCGGCCATTCTACAGCAACTCAACCGCCAGAAAACTGGCGAGACTTCGTCTGCCACGTCGGCAAATCGCGTAAAGCCAATTCGCCGGCCGCCAGCCGCATCTTCGCCGGAAGCTTCCCAGCCAAGTACAAAGCCCCGAGGTCCACGCGTGGTCGGCGATGAGACGGCTGGTGGGGCATCAGAAGCTGGGCCGAGAAAACGCTCGTCCATGGATGAGCTTCGTCAGATCGCGATTGCGGCGCAACAGGCAAGCTCCAGCGATCAACCCTCAAAGGGCGGCGGATTTCTTGGGCGGTTTTTAAAGCGGAAATAGCGGGACTTTTAGCGCGCCCGGTCCAGAGTGCGTTTGCACTCCAGCAACTCGAACAAGGTGGACTGCAGACGGCGGATATCTTCTTTCGAAATCGCTTTCGCAGGACCAGCTGCCGCGCTCTCCGGCTTTTCACCCCGCAGGCGGCTCAAAATGCCAAACCCGCTGCCGCCCTGCCCGTCAACAGGTTTGTCGGCTTCATCGTCGATGACATCATGCGGCACCGATCCTGAGGGCATTGCCCCACTGGCGGTTTCGCCGGCTGTTGTTTCTTCTGTCAGAGGAGTTGGTGCTGAAGACACGCTCTGCTGGCTGACGATGAGTGGATCGGCATCCTCGCGCCAGATTTGCATGACGAACTTCGGACCCTGCTCTTTCAGAATCCGCTGCACACCCTTGATGGTGTAACCCTCGCCGTACAGAAGGTGGCGGATTCCTTTGAGGAGCTCAACGTCGTCTGGCCGGTAATAGCGGCGGCCGCCGCCCCGTTTCAGCGGTTTGATCTGCGAAAAGCGGGTTTCCCAGAAACGCAGCACATGCTGCGGCAAATCCAGATCCTCAGCGACTTCGCTGATGGTGCGAAAAGCGTCTGGGCTTTTGTCCTGTGAGCTCATGCAACCCGTCAGCTGCCGGTCAGGGCGTCGTTAATCCGTTGTTTCAAGACATTCGATGGCTTGAAGACCATCACGCGGCGCGGGGAAATCGGAACTTCCTCACCGGTCTTCGGGTTGCGGCCGATGCGCTCCCCTTTGGAACGGACGACGAACGACCCGAAGCTAGACAATTTTACCGATTCTCCTGTCACGAGACAGTCGGAAATTTCGGAAAGAACTCGCTCCACCAATTCCGAAGATTCGGTCCGCGAAAGACCCACCTTCTGATAAACGGCTTCACACAGATCCGCTCGGGTAATAGTCCGGTTGCCCATAACCCCTCCTCAGGACGCCATTGATCTGGCTGATTTTACACAGAAACTCTGCAGCAGGCTCTCACGGTATTGCCTCAAGGGGACCCGGTCAACAGGAACTCTTAATAGGGCTGCGATTTGTTGCCTGCACTGTCAGAAATACTTACCAGCGCAAAAGCACAGAGCCCCATGTAAATCCACCGCCCATCGCCTCAAGCATGATGAGATCGTCTTTTTTGACACGTTCGTCCCGAACGGCCAGATCCAGCGCCAGCGGAATGGAGGCTGCGGACGTGTTTCCGTGCATCTGAACGGTGGTCACGACCTTCTCCGGCGCGATCTTCAGCTTCTTCGCACTGGCGTCAATGATGCGTTTGTTGGCCTGGTGTGGAATAAACCAGGTTAGATCCTCGGACGTCAGGCCAGTGGCGGAGTATGCATCTTCAATCACATCCGTGATCATGCCAACGGCATGTTTAAAGACTTCCTTGCCTTCCATGCGCAGATAGCCAACCGTCTGGGTCGAAGACGGCCCGCCATCAACAAAGAGCTTGTCCTTATGACGGCCATCCGAGCGCAAATGCGACGTGAGAACACCCCTGTCAGCCGTATTGCCTTCGCCTTCTGACGCTTCGACAACCACAGCCCCAGCGCCGTCACCGAACAAGACGCACGTGGTCCGGTCGTTCCAATCCAGAATTCGGGAGAAGGTCTCTGCGCCAATCACGAGGCAGCGTTTGGACATGCCCGCGCGGATATAAGCGTCTGCTGTCGTGAGCGCATAGACGAAGCCGGAGCAAACCGCGTGGACGTCGAATGCAAAGCCATGGTTGATGCCGAGCCGAGCCTGTACGGAAACGGAGGTCGCCGGAAATGTGTTGTCCGGCGTCGCTGTCGCCAGGATGATCGTATCGATGTCGTCGGCTTTCCGGCCGGCGCTTTCCAGGGCACGCAGAGCGGCTTCGACTGCGAGATCCGAAGTCACCTGCCCTTCAGCAGCGACATGGCGCTGCTGAATGCCGGTGCGCTGAACGATCCAATCGTCCGAAGTGTCGACCATCTTGGCCAGATCGCTGTTGGTCAGGATTTTTTCCGGCAAATAACTTCCGGTACCAGTAACGATTGAACGGATAACGCTCACAAATCACCTTCCGATGTCGGCGCCGCTTCAGCGAAGCGCCCGCGATGGTAATGCACAAGATCTTGCGCGATCTTGTGCGTCAGTTCGTTTTTCACCATGTCGTAAGCCAGATCGATGGCCGATGCGAACCCTTCCGCATCCGTTCCGCCGTGGCTTTTGATGACAATGCCGTTGAGGCCAAGGAACACCCCGCCGTTGACCTTGCGCGGGTCCATTTTCTCGCGCAGCAGGTCAAAAGCGCCCTTGGCAAATAGGTAGCCGAGTTTCGACATGAAAGTGCGGTTCATGGAAGAGCGCAAGTAACTGCCGATTTGTTTGGCTGTTCCTTCTGCCGTCTTCAGCGCGATATTTCCGGCAAAACCTTCGGTGACGACCACGTCGACCGTGCCGGCGCCCAGGTCATTGCCTTCGACAAAGCCGGAGTATTGCAAGGAGCGTAGCGGCGTTTCGCGGAGCAGGCGTCCCGCCGTGCGCACCTCTTCCAGTCCCTTCACCTCTTCGACGCCGATGTTCAGGAGGCCAACGGTGGGTTTTTGAATGCCGAACAGCGCTCGCGCCATGGCTCCACCCAAGATGGCAAAATCAATCAACTGCTGAGCATCTGCGCCGATGGTCGCGCCAACGTCGAGCACAACGGATTCGCCGCGCAAGGTTGGCCAAATGGCTGCGATTGCCGGACGCTCGATGTTGGCCATTGTCCGCAAGCAGAACTTGGACATGGCCATCAACGCGCCGGTGTTGCCAGCGGAAACGGATACGGCGGCATCGCCGGTTTTCACAGCCTCGATGGACTTCCACATGCTGGACTTCCACCGCCCCTGACGCAGCGCCTGACTGGGCTTGGTGTCCATCGCGATGGAGACTTCGCAATGATGAAAAACGGAGGCATCGCGCACGCGCGGGTACTTGTCGAGAAGCGGACGGACGACGTTTTCATTGCCATACAGCAAGAACCGGATATCTGGATGCCGGACAAGCGCAATTTCAGCGCCCGGGATCACGACCTCGGCTCCGTGGTCGCCTCCCATGACATCAAGTGAAATCGGAATCGTTTTCGCCATTTAGAAAGTCTTTAAACGTTTACCGGCAAGGCGGAGATTGCCTCGCTGTCACAGATGTTGAACCGGTCCCTAAGGGGTCTTGAACCGGGCGCGAACATAAAGGTTTTGGCTGAGGTGACAACCGTTTTCCTGCCAATGCATGGCAGCTTGCACGAAAAAGCGCCCGCTTACACGCCGGTAATCGCAGGCACATCCCGTTCGGCTTTATTTCTGGGGCGGTTCTTTCAACGCGCTGAGTGCAGCAAATGGAGAGGGTTTGCCGGTTTCCTCAATTGCCTCTGAAGGATCAGCGTCTTCCTCGCCGCCACCCTCAAACTCGACACCGGGTCTACGCGGAAACGGATCAAGCGCAAGCGCAAGCTCTTCACATATAACGTTGCCAAGGTCGAGCACGCCGTCGGTTATGACATCGGGCGGATCCAGCGATTCAAGATCGATCTCGATTTCACCGTCCTCATTGAGATCGCGGATTTTCCGCGACCGGCTAGAATGCGGCTCAAACGTCCGGTCGATGTCGAGTTTCAGTTCCTGGACGAACGGCTCCAAAGAAACAACGCAGGTCTGCTCCAGTTCAGCCGTGATGTGTCCCGCAACCCGCAGTCCGGCTTTCCGGTACGGCTTTAGAACAAGATCTGCGACAAGGCTTTTCACGCCATCGAGGTCATAGGCTGTCGCAATCGCAGCCCGGTCCCCCGCGTTTGCCGTCACAGTTATTTTCTCATCCTTGTCCACGACCCGCGCCGCGTTCACCTTATGGCTGTAAGGAAAGGTTTCATTGGCCATATCTTTTGAGGCTCGTCTTTATTGTTCATTTTTCCGGCAAGAACGCTGCAGGATCCGGCCAGCTGATGTCACCGTTCAAAAGGTCCTGCGTATCTTGCCCAGTCAGCTCTGCAGCGGCAGCGATGACATAATGGGCAAGACGTTCCTGAGCAATCGGCTCTTCTTTGTCCGTGTAGATGTTACGGCCAAGGGCCTGCGCGAGATCCTCAGCGTTTCCGGCTTCAACGGCTGCCATGTAAGCGTCCGCGCGGCCAAAAAACGCCTCGCCCATCTTTCGGACTTTCTTGGGAACGCGTGTATCGCTTACGCCCATTTCGCGCAAGGACGCATCCATGTCCTGAAAGAAGAGATCAAAGACATCCTGCGTGAACTCGGCGACCTTCTTGCCTTCACCCTGCATGCGCTTAAAATAAAGGACAGCGTGCAATACGATGAGGTCGAAACGCCCATCTATTGTGTCGGGGACAAGAAAATCCGTGTAAAAAACGGGCTGCCGTGCTTGAGCCACGATTTCACAGTAGGTTTTGTGTTCGGCGTCACGAGATCTGCGGCGGAACAAGCCGAGGATCATGGCGGTCTCCTTAGAATTCAGGTGTTGCCTTGTGCCCTATCCCACGATAGTGACTTTGCCAAGCAACGAAATTGACATACAGCCGGACTGATCTGGCATTACGGGACTTCATAGATGAACTTCAAGGCTTGCGCCCTGTTACTTCCCCTGATGGCAACTCTGCCCCTTGGTGGCTGTTTCACATCTACCTACACGCACGGCCATGTCATCACGTCCAACATGATGAGCCAGGTTCAAGTCGGCTCAAGCCGCGAACAGGTAGAACTTGTTTTGGGTTCGCCGTCGACCAGGTCAAGTCTTGACGGCGATGCGTACTACTACATCTCGCAAAAAACCGCGACGACAGCCTTCCTGGCGCCCGACATCGTCGAACAGCGGGTTGTTGCCGTTTACTTCGATGAAGATGGATTTGTGAAGGACATGGGTAACTACACCCTTGAAGACGGCAAGATCGTCGACATTGTGACCCGGACAACCCGCACCGGCGGCGCTGACTATGGCTTCCTCAGCCAGATCCTCAAGGGCGCGGCAAACCCGGGCCTGGGTCTATAAGCCGCACGCTTTTTGGACAAAGAAAGAAGCCCCGGTCTTTCGAACGGGGCTTTTCTGTTTTCTTGGCTTCAACGCCGATCAGTGCGCCAGTACCGCGAGCAGCAAGAGCGCCACGATGTTGGTGATCTTAATCATCGGGTTCACCGCTGGGCCAGCAGTATCCTTGTAGGGATCCCCTACGGTATCACCGGTGACAGACGCCTTATGCGCTTCGCCGCCCTTCTGGTGCGTCACACCGTCTTTATCGGTGAAACCGTCCTCGAAGGACTTCTTGGCATTGTCCCATGCCCCGCCGCCGGCGGTCATGGAAATCGCCACGAAGAGACCTGTGACGATCACACCAAGCAGCATTGCGCCGAGTGCAGCAAAAGCATCCGCAGGTGTTGCCACCGCGCGCACCACAAAGAACACGACAATTGGCGAGAGAACCGGCAGAAGCGACGGGATGATCATTTCCTTGATCGCCGCCTTTGTCAGCATGTCAACCGCCCGGCCATAGTCCGGCCGCTCTGTGCCTTCCATGATGCCCGGCTTTTCCTTGAACTGGCGGCGGACTTCCTCCACCACGGCCCCTGCGGCCCGGCCCACTGCCGTCATCGAAATGCCGCCGAACAGATACGGCAGCAATCCGCCAAACAACAGACCGGCAACGACATACGGGTTGGACAAGGAGAACAAGGTGTCCACGGAGATGCCGTAGAAGATCGACCCTTCCTGCGCATTGGCGCTGAAGAACTTCAGATCCTCCGTGTAGGCAGCAAACAGCACCAGGGCACCAAGACCGGCAGACCCGATTGCATAGCCCTTGGTCACCGCTTTCGTGGTGTTACCGACCGCATCGAGCGCATCTGTTGTGGTCCGGACTTCTGCCGGTAGATCCGCCATTTCAGCAATACCGCCGGCATTGTCGGTCACCGGGCCGAACGCATCGAGCGCGACGACCATCCCGGCAAGCGCAAGCATCGTCGTCACCGCGATTGCGATGCCGAAGAGCCCGGCAAAGGCATACGTCGACAGAATGCCAACGATGATGATGATTGCCGGAAGCGCTGTTGCCTCAAGGGAGACAGCAAGACCCTGGATCACGTTGGTTCCGTGTCCGGTTACAGAGGCTTGCGCGATGGACTTCACCGGCCGGTAGTCTGTGCCGGTGTAGTACTCCGTCACCCAGATGATGAGGCCGGTCACGATCAAACCGATCACGCCGCAGATGAAGAGATCGAACCCGGTGAAGCTTGCGCCGCCGGAGGTCGTATACTCGGTCCCCGCGCCCAGCCAGCCGAAGACGATGATGGCCAGGGCAACCGCAGACAGGACGGCTGTGGCGATAAAGCCTTTGTAGAGCGCACCCATGATGGAGTTGTTTTCGCCGAGTTTGACGAAGAACGTTCCCATGATGGACGTGACCACACAGCTGGCTCCGATCAGGAGCGGCAACAACATCAACTCGGTTGCCTGGGCACCGGTGAAGAAGATCGACGCCAGAACCATCGTTGCAACCACGGTCACAGCATAGGTTTCGAACAAGTCGGCCGCCATACCGGCACAGTCGCCCACGTTGTCGCCGACGTTGTCCGCAATGGTCGCCGGGTTGCGCGGATCGTCCTCCGGAATACCCGCCTCCACCTTGCCGACAAGGTCACCGCCGACATCCGCACCCTTGGTGAAGATACCGCCGCCAAGACGGGCGAAGATCGAAATCAAGGATGCGCCGAAACCGAGCGCCACCAGCGCGTCGATCACCACACGGTCACTGGCCGCGTAGCCCATCGGACCGGTGAGGATCATGTAGTAGACAGCGACACCCAAAAGTGCGAGGCCGGCAACCAAAAGGCCGGTGACAGCACCGGCCTTGAAAGCAACTTCCAGTCCCGCACCCAGGCTTTGGCTTGCGGCCTGGGCGGTGCGCACATTGGCCCGGACAGACACCATCATACCGATGTATCCGGCGGCCCCGGATAACACGGCCCCGATGAGGAAACCGATTGCAGCAGGTCCGGAAAGCAGGATCCATGCAAGAACAAAAACAACAGCACCGACAATGGCAATCGTTGTGTATTGACGGTTGAGATATGCGCTGGCCCCCTCCTGGATCGCTCCAGCAATCTCCTGCATGCGGGCGTTCCCCGCGTCCGCTGCCATGACGGACTGAATTGCCCATGCGCCGTACGCGATGGACAAGAGGCCACAAATAATGATGACGACAAGCTCGATCATGCTTCCTCCCAAGGCTGTGGCGGGCGGTGTTGTTGTAGTTTTACCCGCCAAATCGCCTCACACCTGAATTCCCCAGCGTGAAGCAACTGCACGATAGCAGCAAAGCAGCGCGGGGCGTCAAGCACTTCGATTGTATTATTTCTATATGCCGTTGCGTCATTAACTTGCGCAGCGCAGCAATTATGCTGCAGCGGCGAAGTGAATTTGCGCAAAGACTTTAAGCGGTTGTAACGGCTTTTCTTTCTGCCAATGCGAGCCAGATCAACAAACAGATGCAGAGCACAACAAACGGGAACACAAGGATGTTGACCGTCGCCCAACCAAACGCGTTCAAGAGCGCTCCAGAGGAGAAGGACGCCGCTGCAACGAATCCAAAGACCAGGAAATCATTGACCGCCTGAACGAGATTGCGCTCTTCCGGACGATAGGTATCTGTCAGCATTGCCGTTGCGCCGATAAAGCCGAAATTCCAGCCAAGGCCAAGGAGGATCAATGCGGTCCAGAAATGCGCGAGCTCCAGCCCCATAAGGGCAACGATGGCACAGCCGGCCAGAAGTGCCAGACCAATCGAGACGATGCGCTCCTTGCCAAACCTCGCAATAAGGCTGCCGGTGAAGAAGCTTGGACCGAACATGGCCAGAACATGCCATTGGATTCCAAGCGCAGCGTCCGTTTCGCTCAGTCCGCAGCCGATCATGGCAAGCGGTGTTGCGGTCATCACAAGGCTCATCAAAGCGTAGGAGCAAATGCCACACGCAGCCGCCACGATGAAGCGCGGCTGTTTCATGATTTGCCCAAGTGGCCGTCCACCAGCCTGCTTGTGGCTTTGACGCGGCGGCTTCGGGATCTTGATAAAGGCCAGCAAAAACATGGCGATCAAGGCGAGGCCAGCCTGTGCAACATAGGTTCCGGCAAAGAGGATAGGCGCAAACATGTCCTTGGTGGCAATGACGGTTTGTGGTCCGACAACACCGGCAAGCACCCCACCGGCCAAGACCCACGAGATCGCCTTGGGCTTGAATGCATCGCTCGCCGTATCGGCGGCGGCAAATCTGTATTGCTGGACAAAGGCTCCTGCGAAACCACCCAAACCGCACGCAAAGGAAAAGAGCAGAAAGTGGTTCAGCAGCACAGCGTAGGCGGCAAGCAGACCAGAGGCAACACCCACCAACGCAGAACCCATGAATCCGGCCCGGCGGCCGAAACGCCGCATGATGATCCCGGCAGGAATCGTGCCAAACGCGGTTCCGAGAACCATTGCGGATACAGGTACAGTCGCCAGCGCCTTGTCTTCGTCGAGCATCATGTACCCGACCAACGACCCCGTCGTGATAACGATGGAAGCGGATGCCCCTCCAAGCGCCTGGGCCAGAGCAAGAAGAACAGCATTTCTTTTGGCCAAACGGTCGTCGACAAAGGCGTCTTGCGCAACAGCAGTCATTAATCAGGATCTCAAACGGGACAAGGCCTCAAGGCGTATTCGCCTTTGGCGCGGGAAAGACACCTTGCCTATCACGCTTGCGGGAGCTCGCAAAGCACCGCGGCTCCTTTTTCGATCAAGTTGAAGCAGGCCCTCTTAGAAGTGCCTGAAACCGTTCTGAAGATCAGCAGATACGGGAGCACCGTAGTCGAGCAGGTTTACCGTCCCCTCGCCCTCCACGACCTTGCCGACGGCAGTCACTGGGCACCCGAGTTCGGAAGCTTCCGCCGAAAAGGCCTGCGAAACGGCCTCAGGAACCGACACCAGAATTTCGTAGTCGTCGCCGCCATTTAGACACGCGAAAAAGACGTCCGGAGCCGCGCTCTTCAGATGTGTCAGCGCAGGTGACAACGGCACAGTTTCCAGATTGATCTGGATCGCCGAAGAGCTTGCAGAAGCCATATGGCCGGCGTCCGACAAGAGACCGTCCGAGATGTCCATAGACGCGGTGGCGTATTTGACAATCAAAGGCGCCAACCGGGTGCGCGGCCTCGGCAGCAGATAACGGTCGAGGATGTGCGCCTCGTCACTTGCTGCGAGAGTGGTTGTGGCTGCAAAACCTCTGTCGAGCCGTGCCTTCAATCCCGCAGCGGCATCTCCGATCGTGCCCGTTGCAAACAAGATGTCACCGGCTTTGGCACCGCATCGGCGGATGGCTCGTCCGCTTGGGACTTCACCTATTGCGGTAATAGATACCTGCAAGCCATTGGAAGATCGTATGGTATCACCGCCAAGGAGTTGAATATCGTAAGCGGCCTGATCGGCAGCCAGTCCCTTGCAGAAACGCTCGACCCAATCCGCCGTCCAGCCTTTGGGCAGCGCTATGCCGAGAAGATAACCGCGCGGCGTGGCTCCCTTTGCTGCCAGATCGGAAAGATTGACTCGCAAAGACTTGGCTGCAATGGCCTCCGGGGCGTCTTCGGCAAAGAAGTGAACATCAGCCGCCAGAACGTCTTTTGTCAGAACGAGATCGAAACCCGGCCGGGGCGTGAGAACCGCAGCGTCGTCCGTCAAGCCAAGACTGCCGGGGTCTTTTGCCAAGGGCGCAAAAAACCGCTTGATCAGTTCAAACTCTCCGGGCCGGTCGGCGGCCATGTTCAGGCCTGTCCGTCCGCGTCCTTGACATCGAATTCCGGGCTGCGCAGCTCATGGGCCAACCGGTCCAATACACCGTTGACCAGTCCCGGTTCATCATCCTCGAAGAACGCTTTTGCAACATCGATATATTCGGAGATGATCACCTTGGCCGGCACATCTCTGCGCCGCAGAAGCTCATAGCCACCGGCGCGCAAAATGGCCCGAAGCAGGCTGTCGATCCGCTTGAGCGGCCAGTCTTCCTTCAAGGCAGTATGGATGTAGGGATCCAGGAACTTCTGGTCCGCAACAACGCCCGCCAGGATGTGCTTGAACCATTGCTCGTCGGCGTCACGATACTGTTCGCCGTCGATTTCCTTGCCCAAACGAAACGCCGTGTATTCACTGACAACATTGGTCAGCGGTGCGCCGCCAATATCCATTTGATAGAGAGCCTGAACGGCAGCCAGACGGGCAACGCCACGCTTGTTGGCGGGGCGGGTTGCGTTTTCGTTTTTTTGTCGTGCCGGTTTGTCCGGGTCGGCCTTTCCGGTCATTTTTCTTATACTCCGAAGCGCTCGCGCAGGGCTATCATGTCAAGAGCAGCTTGAGCCGCGCCTCCGCCCTTGTTCTTGTCGCCAACTTTTGCGCGGGCCCACGCTTGTTCGTTGTTTTCGACTGTCAGAATACCATTTCCGACAGCAAGGTCTGCATCGACGATCAAATCCATGATCACGCGGTTCGATTCATTTGCCACGATGTCGTAATGCGTGGTCTCTCCGCGGATCACGACACCCAGAAGAACAAAACCATCATAGAGCGCGCCCTCGTTCTCCATGGCAGTCATGGCCATCGACAACGCTGCCGGGATCTCCAGAACACCAGGGACGGCCACACGCTCGTAAGTCGCACCCGCCGCTTCTAGCGTTGCGATAGCGCCTTCGGCGAGGGAATCGGCGAGGTCGTCATAGAAGCGGGCTTCAATGATCAAGAGTTTCGGTGCAGCGCTCATAGCTTGATCCTTTGTAAGGCCGCGACAGGAACCACGTCTGCCCCGGTTTGTCCAGTGTCATTCCTGCAAGACCGTTAAGACCGGACGGCATAGCTGCCGTCTGGTTCCGCCGATCCGGTGTGCTCGGATCCAGGCTTCTGATCTGTTTGAAAGTGTTGGGACCGTCCCCTACCCGGTCTTGGTGAATTCCGCAAGACGTGCCGCATAGCGCGCCATCATATCCACTTCCAGATTAACGAGGTCCCCGGCCTTGCTCTCTGACCAGTTGGTCACTTCCAGCGTGTGCGGGATCAGAAAGACGGAAAACAAAAGCCCGTCGACCTCATTGACGGTCAGCGATGTACCGTTGAGTGCCACGGATCCTTTTTTGGCGATGAACTTGGCGACATCCTGCGGTGCACGAAACTGGAAATAGACGCTGTCGGGATGATCTTCGCGCTTAGTGATTTCGGCAACACCGTCAACGTGGCCGAGAACCAGGTGACCGCCGAGCTCCGCCCCCATGGTCAGCGAGCGCTCCAGGTTGAGCTTTTGCCCCTCTTTCCAATCGGCGACATTCGTCAACGCCAGGGTTTCGGCGGCGGACTCAACTTCGAACCAGTTACCGCCTGAACTGTTCTCCTTGGCTGTCACCGTGTGACAGACGCCGTCACAGGAAATGGACGCCCCGATATCGAAGCTGTCCGTGTCGTACACGGTCTTGATGCGGGTTCGCTTGCCTGCCGGTATGTCCAACGCGGACTGAATCTCGCCGAGGTCGGTCACAATACCGGTGAACATGTCAGGCTCCACTCTTTCTGAGGTAAGTATATCGGTCGGCCCCAAGATACCCGGCTCCGATTGAGGCAAATTGGGGGTCGGTCAGGACATTTGCAAGATCAAGGTCATGCAAGGCAGGTATGCCGCCCTCGCCAATCTCGATGTCTCCGGTGACAACACAAAGATCGTCCACCAGCCCGGCGTCCAGGAAAGAGGAGGCAAGCCGTGCGCCGCCCTCCACCATCACCCGGGTCACACCGCGCGTTGCAAGAGCGCTCAAGATCACATCCGGGTCGATGCCGGAAGGTGTGGCCGGTACGCGGATGATATTGACACCGGCTGCAGCCAGCGCATTGACCTGATCGGCATTTGCCCCGTTTCCGCATATCAGCCAAACGGGGACGTCCACACAGGTCCGGACAAGTTTGGAATTGAGCGGAAGCCGGGCTTGCCGGTCGACCACCACCCGAACCGGCGAGCGGGCATACAGCCCGGGCAAACGGCAGGTCAGTTGGGGATCATCGGCCAGCGCGGTGCCGATGCCAACCAGGATGGCGTCTGATGCTGCCCGAAACCCATGGACCATACGCATGGAGATCGGCCCGGATATCTTGATCTGGCCTTCCCCTTCCCGGCCAATGAAGCCGTCTTTTGACACTGCGAGCTTTAGGAAAACGGATGGCCGATGCCGGCGCTGCCGGTAAGTAAAACCTCGGTAGAGATCTGTGAGGGCTCGCTCCCGCACGCCTGTGACAACCTCAATGCCAGCATCCTGAAGCATGCCGACACCCCGTCCAGAGACACGCGGGTTCGGGTCCAGCATTCCGACAACGACCCGCGACACACCGGCTTCGATAAGCGCGAGCGAACACGGAGGCGTGCGTCCGTAATGCGAACAGGGCTCCAGGGTAACGTAGCACGTTGCGCCTTTGGCCAATTCACCGGCCTGGTTGAGGGCGTTGACTTCCGCGTGCGCCATTCCGGGCCGGGACGTGACGCCGCGTCCCACAAGCACAGGGACGCCGTCGGAGTTTTCATGGACGATCATGGCGGCGACAGACGGATTTGGCCAAACGCGGCCAAGCCCCCGCCGGGCCAGCCGTTCAGCGGCCGCCATGAACCGGTTGTCGGTTTCTGTAATTGAAGACATAAGCGCGCCGGAAATCAGTCTTTGTCGGAGACCGGTGTCACAGGATCGCTCAGCTCATCGAGGAGAGCTTCGAAATCCTTGGCCTCACGGAAATTCTTATAAACGGATGCGAACCGGACATAGGCCACGTCATCAACTCCCTTGAGCCCTTCCATGACGTGGTTACCGATGGTCTCGGCAGTGATCTCGCTTTCGCCGGAGCTTTCCAGCTGGCGTACGATGCCGCTCACCATACGCTCGATCCGCTCCGGGTCGACCGGACGCTTGCGCACTGCGATCTGAACGGACCGCATCAGCTTTTCGCGATCGAACGGCACCCGGCGGCCAGACCGCTTCAGCACCATCAACTCACGCAGCTGTACACGCTCGAATGTCGTGTATCGACCGCCGCAGGTGTTGCAGATCCTGCGACGGCGGATGGCTGTGTTGTCCTCGGTGGGGCGGGAATCCTTTACCTGGGTCTCCTCGCCGCCGCAAAACGGACATTTCATATGTCAAAGCTCCTGAACGAGCCGGTCTTTACCCGTAAATCGGGAACCGTGCTGTCAGTGCTTCTACCTTGGCTTTGACTGCGGCTTCAACTGCCGCGTTGCCATCTTCACTGTTTGCGGCCTTCAAACCGTCCAACACTTCCGTGATCAACAGGCCAACTTCGCGGAATTCTGCGACACCGAAGCCCCGTGTGGTCGCCGCAGGCGTACCGAGGCGGACACCGGAGGTGATCATCGGCTTTTGCGGGTCGTTCGGGACACCGTTCTTGTTACAGGTGATGTTTGCCAGACCGAGAGACTTCTCTGCATCGCGGCCGGTCAGCATTTTCGGACGAAGGTCCACCAGCATCAGGTGCGTGTCGGTGCCATCGGAAACGATATCCATACCGCCTTCACGCAGGGTCTCCGCCAGAACCTGAGCGTTTTCACGAACTGCACGGATGTAGCTCTTGAAGTCGTCCGTCAGGGCTTCTCCGAACGCCACCGCCTTTGCAGCGATTACGTGCATCAGCGGACCGCCTTGGAGACCCGGGAAAACCGCAGAGTTGATCTTCTTGGAGATCTCTTCCTTGTCGGTCAGCACCATGCCGCCACGCGGACCGCGCAGGGTCTTGTGGGTCGTGGTGGTGACAACGTCGGCATAGGGGAATGGGCTCGGATGCTCGCCAGCGGCGACCAGACCAGAAAAGTGAGCCATGTCGACCATCAGATACGCGCCGACCTCATCCGCAACTTCGCGGAACTTGGCAAAATCGATCTGACGCGAGTACGCAGACCCACCGGCGATGATCAAGGCCGGCTTGGTTTCGCGTGCCAAAGCAGCCATTGCATCATAGTCGATCAGTCCGGTTTCAACGTTCAGGCCGTACTGAACAGCGTTGAACCACTTGCCGGAAAGGTTCGGCTTGGCGCCGTGGGTCAGGTGGCCACCTGCATCCAGGCTCATGCCGAGGATGGTGTCGCCCGGATTGATCAGCGCAAGGAAGACCGCTTGGTTCGCCTGGCTGCCGGAGTTCGGCTGAACGTTGGCAAAGCCACAGCCAAAGAGCTTCTTTGCGCGATCGATGGCCAGGTTTTCCGCCATGTCGACGAATTCACAACCGCCATAGTAGCGCCGGCCCGGGTAACCTTCGGCGTATTTGTTGGTGAGCACAGAGCCCTGCGCTTCAAGAACGGCACGTGACACGATGTTCTCAGACGCGATCAGCTCGATCTCATGCTGCTGGCGGCCGAGTTCCTTTTCGATGGTGCCGAAGAGTTCCGGATCTGCTTCAGCAAGACCGCGGGTGAAAAAATCCGACTGAACGGATTGATCGGAGGATTCCATCAAAGACATAGCACCATCCTTATTGTGTTGTGTCTGTGTCGTAGCGCAGTTTCGCAGGCCGGTTTCTTTGCAGATCCGGTGTCCTCTCACCGCTGTGTGGCGTGGGAGTAACACAGCCTTGGGGTGGAACCAAGAGCAACAGCGACGCAGGGCTTCTTGAAACCGGCATGGTTCGGTTTCGAACGCAGCCCCTACTTCTCCTAAAGGAATATCTTAGTTTATCGACTCCCTTGATGTATTTAACTAGTAGAATAGATTTTCTCTAAAATTATCCAGGCCCGGCCCACGCCCTTTAATTGTTTCCAAACGAATATGAAAACTAATACGAGCTAGGGGATCGACTTTGTAACTTGTATTGGGCCCGGGGACATGAAGATACTTGATTGGCTGAAAGACAAGCAGAACCTGCCCACCATGGCCTATAGCCTCGGGTTGGGTCTCATTGCTTTCGCCGTGACTGCTATCTGGGTTGCGGATACAAGGTTTCTTGCTGACCAGCATCGCATCGGTGCCGAAGTGAACTTGGCAGGCCGGCAGCGCATGCTCAGCCAGCGCATCGCGATGGTCGCTCAAGACATGAGCCGGTTCGAGCGTGTCAACGGAGCCAGCCCAAGTTTCATGTTGATCGGTTGCGCTGACCAAATGATGCGCGCGCATACCGCACTTCTTTCAACGGATATCGACCGGATCAAGAAGGCACTTGGCGAGGGCATCAGCTGCCATGTTGGTGCTGCTGAAGATGTTCCAACAGGCGATCTCTCGCCGGCTCTCCAGGGCGCGTTTTTTGGCGGCAATTATCCGCTTGATCCCTTGCTGCGGGACTTCATCAACCGAGCCGTTTCTGTTGCACAATCAGAACCGCCCCGGCAAGAGGACATTGACGCGATCGTACAGATGGCCAATCTGGAACTGCCGGTGAAACTGAACACACTTGTGCGTGTGTTTCAGGATGAGGGCGAAGAGTCTCTTCATGCGTTGGATCGCTTCATCACCGCAATGTGGGCTCTGACACTGCTTCTGATCCTTTTGGAAATTGTTTTCATCTTCCAACCGATGGCCCGCAAAATACGTGAAACAATGGCGCAACTTCATAAGACGTTGGGCATCTCGGAAAAGCGCGGGATCGAGCTGAAAGAGGCCAATGAGCAGCTCCTGGAAAGCATCCACTACGCGCGCAAGATCCAACAAGGTGTGCTTGCTGATGTCACGGACATGCGCACATCGGTTAAGGATGCCGCGATGCTGTGGGAGCCTCTGCAGGTCGTCAGCGGCGACTTCGTTTGGTCTTCGGAAGTCGATGGCAAAACAGTGTTTTTCGTTGCCGACTGTACCGGGCACGGTGTTCCCGGCGCGCTTTTGACCATGGTTGTCTCTTCTGAGCTGAAAAAACTCCTGGACCTCGGAGAACTCGCGGATCCTGAGCGATTGATGCTGGATCTCGATCGGGGTGTCCGTCAACGCCTTGGTCAAGATCGGCCCTCGGATGCGGGGAACGATAACCAAACGTCCGATGATGGCTTTGAAGCCGCCTTGGCAATCTATGACCCCGCCGAAA
This sequence comes from Roseibium sp. MMSF_3247, assembly GCF_030733765.1. Classification (NCBI taxonomy): domain Bacteria; kingdom Pseudomonadati; phylum Pseudomonadota; class Alphaproteobacteria; order Hyphomicrobiales; family Stappiaceae; genus Roseibium; species Roseibium sp. MMSF_3247. Next base: position 420,781 of record NZ_JASHII010000002.1, on the reverse strand, counting down.
ACACACTCACCTTCATCGGGGCTGGCATTCCGCTCTACGTCCAATCCTCGGACGGCATCAAGCGGATCCCGGCAGACCGGCACCGTCTCGGTTATCGCAGCCTACGCCGCCCGGAAAGCTTCAAGGTGCATCATCTGGACGTCGAAGAAGACGAAACCTTCTATCTGGCGACGGACGGAGCAACCGATCACATTGGCGGCGAACGCAAACGCGCCTTTGGCCGGAAACGTTTGTTCGAGGTCCTGGAGGCCAATGCCTACGCAGACCTCGAAACCCAACTTTCAAAGCTGAAATCTGTCCTGGAAGACTATCGCGGCTCAGAGCCCGCACGGGACGACTACACGGTTCTGGCGGTAACGCCACGTTCAAACAATCCAGCGCACAAGCAGGCAGCTGAGTAGGAGGCCGAAGTGCTCGCAAACGACATGTATTCATTCAAACAGGAACTCAGCGACCGGAAAATGCTGTTTGCATACTCCGGTTACCTTTCGGAACACCTTCTTGAGTCGCTCGGCAATTCCGTCAAGCAGCAAATGGAGTTGAAGAACGCCGAAAGCAAAGTGGCCAAACGGGTCTTTTCTGTCTTTGTGGAGCAGGTCCAAAACATCATCCGGTATTCTGATGAGCAGGAATTCCTCTCAGAAACCAAGGCCGACCGTCTTTCCGGCGGCGTCGTTGCCTTCGGTCATGAACATGAGCGGTTCTTTGTGATTTGCGGCAACCCGGTGCCCGGCTCCGAGGCCGAGCAATTGCGAACCCGTCTTGAAGAAATTGCCAGCATGGACGAAGTGACTTTGCGCAAGCATTATCGAACGAAGTTGCGCGAAGAACCGGAAGAGCAAAGCGAAGGTGGGTCAATCGGCCTTCTGGAGATCGCACGGCGGGCCACCCAGCCGTTGGAATTCGATTTCCATGAAATCGAAGGCAATCGCAAATTCTTCGTGCTCAAAGCATTCATCTAAAGAGAGAACGAGAACAAAATGACAGATACGTCTCTTAAGATCGAAGCAACCTCCCGCTCTCCGGAAGTGCATTTGGATGCTGCAAACGGCACGCTGTCCATGTCCGGTGAAAGCTACCCGGAAGATGCAAGCGCTTTCTTCGGTCCGGTGTTCCAGGCCGTTGCCGAACACGTGGCTGCCTCTGAAGGACAAGCGCTGACGGTCGACATGCGGTTCATCTATTTCAATTCTTCAAGCGCCAAAGCCATCATGAACCTCTTTCAGATGCTGGAAGAGGCTGCTGAAGACGGCAAGACCATCACCATCAACTGGTACTTTGATCCAGAAGACGACATGATGGAGGAGATGGGCGAGGACTTTGCAGAAGACTTCGAACATGCCACATTCAACTTGAAGCCGGAAACAGAGGACGCATGACCGATACCTCCAAAAAGGCCGAGACAGATTTCACGCTCTTCGACAGCGAAGACCGCGTGCTGGAGCATGCCAGCACGATCCTTGACGGCCTGGAGGAAACGACTGACCTCATAAAAACGCTCACGACGGCTTATAAACGGGCAGTCAAGGACCAGAAGCGGATGGTGCGCCTTTGCGACCGGATGCAAGAGGAGCTGATCGCGGTCAAGGAACGCTTGGAAGGCGAAGTCAAAGCCCGCGCGGAACTCGCCGAGCAATTTCGCATGCAGGCGATTACGGACGGCCTCACGCAGGTTTTCAATCGCGGCCATTTTCTGGAACTCTGCAATCACGAACTTAAAGCGCGCAGCCGGACAGAAGCACCGCTAAGTGTTGCGCTCTTGGACATTGATCATTTCAAGTCCATCAACGACACCTATGGGCATGCTGCCGGTGACGAAGCGCTGCGGGTTGTCGCGCGTACACTTGAAAACAGTCTCCGGCAAAGCGATGTCGTGTGCCGGTGGGGCGGCGAAGAATTCAGTCTTCTGATGCCGCGGACAAATTCTGAAAATGCCTCTGGTTTGGCGGACCGTCTGCGCAAAACACTCTCTGAGATTACTATCAAAGAAGGCGGCACGAGCTTCTCTTTGACCGCAAGTTTTGGGGTAGCCACGATGGAAGGGCCCAACCCGGCCTGTAAGAAAACCGGCGCTGACCCCATTGATCTGTTGTTCAAAGATGCAGATGACGCGCTTTACGAAGCCAAAAGCGCGGGCCGGAACAAGGTGATTACGGCTAAGGCCCGTCTTCTGGAAACCACTGAAGCCGTCGATTAACTTCACGCACTATCGTGGCCAATTAACACTCAAATATCTCGTTTTCACGCTCCACCCAACCAACGGCAGCAATCAGTAATCGTTTATCCTTTAGAAGTATTTTACGTTATTGTCCAATACTCTGGTAGTACGCAATTTACCATACGGAATTTAGAAACACATCAATAGGCGCCTCAGATTATATATTGATAATATTCGCGTTCTAAATTATGTTTTCTCGGATAGGATGCCCGTATAAATCACGAATTTCTGAAATTTTCATTCAATGCATAGGTATTTTGCGCGAATTGTAATTTATTTTCTGGACGGGTCATCTGTATGAAGAGATACTTTATTTTCGAACATGTTTTGATTTTTGCAATCACCCTTTTCGGATTATTCCTACTCCTGTTCCGTTTGGACAATCCGTATCTATGGATCGACGAACTGTTCACCGCCGATTACATCAAGAACGACTATAGTTATCTCTTTGCCCTAGACAGGCCAGACGAAAGACACCCACCCGGTCACTATGTTCTTTTGAAAACTTGGATTGGAATCTTAGGTGATGACCGTGTTGGCCTACGATCCATGTCTGCAGCGATGGCGGTAGCTTGCATCCCGCTCCTTTATGCTTTAGCGAAACAACGTCTCGATGGCCGTACTGCGCTGGTCGCCGCATTTTTCCTCGCGGCATTTCCCGGATTTATTCACTACGGACGCGAAGCACGAATGTACGCACAGCTTTTTGTGCTGCTTATGATCTCGAGCTTGTTTTTCTTTCGCCTCTTCGACCGTTTTCCGAAATCCACCGAACGGGAACGAGTGCTGCTATCGCTTGTGTTTGCGCTCGCCCTGGCTGGGACGTTTTACACACACTATACAGCGGCGGTTTATTTCGTCTGCTTTGCTGCGACCATTCTGCTGTTAGGCATCCGAAATAAAATGTTCCGTTGGTCATTCTACGCAGTAGGCGGAATGAGCCTCGCGACAGTACTCGTCCTCCCTCAAATTTTCCACATGCTCGACTTCGTCACAACGAACCAAGATGAATGGATTCCGTATACCAGCATCCGTGTTTTTTACAGCATGATGACTGGCGTCTACACGGCCCCGAAATTTGCAAAACCGGCTCTTTACGCACTGTATCTATTTGGCCTCTACATCCTCTATCGAAAAGACCGGGACTTGTTTTTGTTCAGCGTCTCATTCCTTGTTATTGGCCCTCTCATTATGGCGGGCATCGGCCTGATCAAACCGGTGCTTATTGTCAGAACACTGCAACCACTTAGCCTATTGTCTCCCATACTTTTAGCCATTGCCGTCTTAAACATGCCACGCTGGTTAGGAATGGTGGCCACATGCTTCATCTGTGCGATAAGCCTTGTCTCGATATCAAAAGACTACCCCCCCAGCCGCCAGCCATTGCTTGTGGAGATTGCTCGACCATTTTTGGATAGTATTAACCCAAGGCATGAAGCTGTCTTTCACATAGAAGATTTAAGCTATGAATTTCGCTGGGCCTCAGTAGACACGAGTGGTTTTATCCCTGTCACCTACGGTTCAATGAAGAACGATCAAATAAGAATAATGGATAGGCTTTCCTTGTGCAAAACCGACCCTACCTGTCATCGAATACTGCTGATCCTTGAAGCCAGCAACCAATTTCTTCCAGAGGAAAGCGCCAAATGGCTTCGCTTCGCACAGTCGGCTGGATTTATTGAGAAAGAGGAACTGGCCCGGTATAAAGTGTTTGAATTCAAAGCCCCACTTGGGAGTCGGGAAACCGGCCCTCTGGTTCCGAAATAAGCTCTGTCGCTCAAGTTAACTCAGTATATTGTCAACCAAGGCTTGACTGGCGCGTTAGTAACCACACTCTATTTTGGCGCTGCAACTCAATACAGTGTCGGGTCCCGGTCCTTGTTAGCAAGTTCAGCTGCACGCACCTGCTCGACCCGGCGTTTTAGCTTGCGGACGGCGAGCTTTTGTAAGTCACTTTGCAAAGCAGAAGACGGGCCGAACATCGAGACTTCGATGCCAGTCGCAGCATCTATCGCCGTAACCTGCACCTGCTTTCCCATCGGCCTGAACTCGATATAGATTTCGCCCGCCCTCGGACCGCGATTCATCCGGCCTGAATCCTTTGCTGGTTCAAAAGGTCCCTCTTCTGCCTCAATAGACACGAAACGCCGGCCTCATCAAGACCGGCGTTCCAGAACCATTCATGACTTGCGTATGTTCCTAGAGGCGGGCTTGCTCGCCCGTGCCGCTGAGGTCGTCACGATTGTAAATGTCTTCGCGGAAATGAACCACGCCGTCTGAGTTCGCCCAGGCGGTCACATAAGTCATGTAAAGCGGGATCGAGCGCTTCAGCTTCACATCTTCCCGTTCACCGGTCCGAATGACTGAATCGACCTTGGTGCGGTCCCAATCCGGTGTCGTGGATTGCAGCAGCCAGGTCACCAGTTCCCGGACGTTTTGAACGCGCACGCAACCGGATGAGTGGAACCGGTAGTCTTCACCAAACAAGGTCTTGGACGGTGTATCGTGAAGATAGACCTGGTGTTTGTTGTGGAAGTTGATCCGCACGGACCCAAGTGAATTTTCTTGTCCCGGATCCTGGGTGAAGCGGTACTGTGTCGCTTCGTCCGTATTCCAGTCAATCTGCTGCCACGCCACTTCCTGGTTGTCGCGCCAGTTGAAGATCCGGATCTTGTTGCGAGACAGGTATTCCGGGTCTTCCTTCATCTTCGGGATCAGGTCCTTGCGGATGATGGAAACAGGCACGGTCCAATAAGGGTTGAAGTTCAGCTCGTAAATCTTGCTGTTCAGGATCGGCGTTTGACGGTCGATCTTGCCGACGACGGCGGTATGGCGCGAGCGGACACGGCCATCTTCCACGGCTTCGATCTCAGCCGCCGGAATGTTCACCATCACATACCGGTCACCGAGATTGCCGGACATGGACCGGACCCGAACCAGGTTGGTTTCGAGTTGGCGCAAGCGCACGTAGGCCGGGATATTGAGCGCCTCAACAGTGCTCTCGCCCATTACCCCATCCGGAATCAAGCCGTGACGAAGCTGGAAACGACGCAGGGCCGCATCAACATAAGAATCGAAGGTGTCGGAGAGCCCGGACTGCTGCTCTAAATCGCCAGAAATAATCAGGCGTTGGCGCAACTGCACAACGCGCGGGTCTTTCATACCGATGCGCAGAGCTTTGCCGCCCGTGGCCACTGTGCCCCATCCACCCATTTGCACGATCGACTGATAGCGTGTGATCGCAGAGCCGATGTAATCGACCGTCGTTGGAGACAAGGTCGGGGCGTATGACTTCACCTCGGTGATGTTGTCCGTTGCGATATCGAAGCTGTCGGCCCATTCAAGGTCCTGCCCCGCAGTCCGGAAAGACTGCTGAGCAGACGCAGCTCCCGTGACCACCACAGGCGCGGCCAAACCAAGGAGCATCAGCCCGTTTTTCCAAAATTTGGCGTTCAACTTGAAAGAAGACTTTGTCCCAGCCGAAGCGGAAAAAAGTGTCATTGCCGACCCCACAGTGCTGTGTACAAGGCGCCATCCGGCGCATTCATCGTCAATCCGGTTCAACGGTCGTTGACCTCGCCGGTAGATTACCGGCTCACGACCATCATGGGTACTGCAGCAAGGTTAACAAATTCAAAGACAGCTCACCCGCCACGATTTAACAGCCCAATGGCCATTCCATTGTGTCCACATGATGTCGGATTCGGCCGGCCGCAAGCCGATCACGAATTTGTCAGCCAATTAAGTGCCCAAAAACAAAAGCACCGCCACTTGGGCGGTGCTTTGTCATCTGGATACGCCGTGAATTGATCAGAGGCGATATAGAATTTGGTCGGTCCAGAACCGCTCGAGACGGCGCAGCGACTTGTTCAGTGTAACAAAGTCTTGCGGGCCGATTTCACCAACCTGCTCAACGGACAGAATATGGCGCTCATAAAGATCATTGACGATCTTTGCCACTTCCTGGCCCTTGTCGGTCAGGCTGACCCGGACGGACCGGCGGTCCATGCGCGAGCGTTGGTGGTGAATGTAACCGGTTTCAACCAGTTTCTTCAGATTATAGGACACGTTGGAACCGAGATAGTATCCGCGGGTCCGCAGTTCACCAGCAGTCAGCTCGGCATCGCCAATGTTGAACAGCAACAACGCCTGAACGCTGTTGACATCCGACCGGCCCATGCGGTCGAACTCGTCCTTGATGACGTCCAGCAAACGCCGGTGCAAACGTTCTACAAGTGTAAGAGCCTCGAGGTAGAGCGGCTTGATGGCCACTTCTTCCTCTTCACCCTGTGACACAGCATCGACTGCCCTACTTGCGGTGATCATGTGATTGCGCCTCTTTTTGTACCTGTCATTCGACGGATATTTTCCCGCCTTGATGCACAATCTACAGAAGCGATTCTAAAATCCGCTTAAGAGACACACTGAATCAAATATTAACTTCCACAAGGTGTTTTAGAGGCCGTTTTAATCTTTGATTTACTATGAGCCCCTGAGAAATTTGACAATAGCAGAGAAATCCAAGGATTCCCCGCCCTGGTTGCAGAAAAGCGAATAAAGCGACGCGGCTTCTGCACCCATGGGTGTCGCTGCGCCTGAGGAATGCGCAGCCTCCTGAGCCAATTTTAAATCTTTCAACATCATGCCCGCGGCAAAGCCTGGCTGGTAGTCCCGGTTGGCAGGAGATGTGGGCAACGGTCCGGGCACCGGACAATAGGATGTCAGCGACCAGCACTGACCGGATGCGGTTGAGGAAATGTCGAACAGCTTCTGCGCATCAAGGCCAAGGCGCTCTGCAAGAACAAAAGCCTCGGAGACGCCAATCATGGAAATGCCCAGGATCATGTTGTTGCAGATCTTGGCCGCCTGCCCGGTTCCTGCGCCGCCTGCATGGACGATCGTCTTGCCCATGATATCGAGATATGGCTTGGCTGCTTCGAAGGCGCTGTCTTCTCCGCCGACCATGAATGTCAGCGTTCCACCAGCTGCTCCGGCAACACCACCGGAAACCGGCGCATCGACCATTGGCATGGACTTTTCCGCCGCCGCAGCGCTTACCGCCCGCGCGCTGTCGACGTCAATCGTGGAAGAATCGATCAGAAGCGTTCCGGCTTTCGCATGATCCAGAATGCCGCCTTCGCCCATGTAGACCTGACGGACATGCTTGCCTGCCGGGAGCATGGACACAATGACATCGGCCTCAGAGGCCAGTTGAGCGACATCGGATGCCGCCTCGCCGCCTTCGGCAACAAGAGCGTCGATAGCTGCCTTCGACATGTCAAAGCCCAAGACCCGGTGCCCTGCCTTTGCAAGATTGATGGCCATCGGGCCGCCCATGTTCCCAAGACCGATAAAGCCAACCGTAGTTGCCATTGTTTTCTCCCGTGACAATTATTTTCGTATTTTCAGTTTCATAGGCCGGCATGTTGATGCTCCGGGCCAAGCCCTTCAAAAGTTGAGTCAGCTGACGCCAGCACAACCTACTGCATCATACCGTTGCCGTTCGGTTCTCGCGGCGCATCAGATAGGTGAGCCCCGCAAAGATCAATATGGTCAAAAGGTAGAAGGCGATCTCATAAGGACGGCGGCCATAAAGATCAGAAAAGGCCGTGTGCATGACGATTTGGCAGAAGCACCGGAAGATCCACATGACCGTTCCCCAGGATACGGTCAGCCAAAGGCCGATCGCCGCCACAAGGTCCAGCACCGCGAAGAAAACAACGGCACCTTGGATGGCAATCGGCATTTCCCAGAACCACATGCCGCGCCATTCAACAATGCCAATGATCCTGGCCCAATAGATCACGCCTCCGCCCATCAGAAGCAGCGCCATCGCGCGCAGATACCAGATCAGCACGGTGCTCCAGGGCGGGCGCGAATAGAAGAGGTCCTGAAAGCTCGTGATCATGGCCGGTCCGTTTGTGCGTTAGAGCGGCAAGTCTCCGCCTGCCGGTTCCCGGAAATACGCTGCCAGGCCTTCCTTGTCCACTTGATCAAGGCTTGGGGGGGACCATTTCGGATCCTGATCCTTGTCCACGAGCACCGCGCGCACACCTTCGTAGAACTCCGAGCCTTTCAGGATTTCGGAGACAATACGGTATTCGAGTTTCATGCACTCGTTGAAACTCAAATCCCCACCGCGCTGCATTTGCTCAAAGGCGATCAGCACACTGGTCGGGGACTTTTGCCGGATCGCCTGAGCAGCCTTCAATGCGAATTCGTCGCTGCTCTCGTCAAGTTTTGCCAAAATTTCATTCACACTGTCTTCTGAAAAGCAGCGCTCGATGGTGTCCGCGGCGGCCATCAAGGGTCCTGGCTCAGCCTCAAATGCATAGCGGCTAAGAACTTCATCCACGTTGGCGCTTTCCGCGAGCTCAGCTTCTATTGCCGGCAAGTCCGTTTCCTTGATGGCATGGGTCAGTACACCCGTTGCCAGCGCATCGCCCTGCTTTAAACGGCCGGCGGACAGGGCGCAATAGACACCGGTTTTCTTTGGCATGCGCGGCAGAAAATACGTGCCGCCAACATCCGGGAAGAAACCAATCCCGGTTTCCGGCATGGCGAACATTGTTTTTTCTGTTCCAACCCTGTGGCTGCCATGGGCCGATACACCAACGCCGCCGCCCATGACGATGCCATTGATGAGAGCGATGTAGGGTTTGGGATAGGCCTTGATCTGCGCGTTGAGGAGATACTCTTCCTTGAAGAACTCTCCGAGGCCCTCCATCTCGCCGGCCATCTTCGCATCGTAGATGCTGCGGATGTCACCACCGGCGCAGAATGCTTTTTCTCCGGCCCCGGTGATCACCACATGGGCAACGTCAGGATCCTCCGCCCACGCGGTCAGCTGAGCCGCCAGCGCAGAGCACATCGGATGGGTTAGCGCATTCAGCGCCTTCGGCCGGTTGAGAGTAACAAATCCGGCCTTGCCGCGCTTTTCAAACAGGATGTCGCTCACTGCATGTCCTCAGGAAACTGGAAAAGTGGTCGTGTTTTTGCCGTGAGAAGACGGTCAGTCTTTCAGGAGATGCCGTGAGATGATCAAGCGCATGACCTCATTGGTGCCTTCCAGGATCTGGTGCACGCGAACGTCCCGCAAGAACCGCTCGATCGGATAGTCCCGCAGGTATCCATAGCCGCCATGCAGTTGCAGAGCGTCGTTCACCACCTTGAAACCGGTGTCCGTGGCCAAGCGCTTGGCCATGGCTGCGAACTTCGGCGCATCCGGCGTTTTCGCATCCACTTCGGTTGCCGCCTTGTAAAGGAGCAGGCGCGCGGCCTCCAACTCGGTTGCCATATCGGCAAGGCGGAACTGAAGCGCCTGGAAAGCCGTCAGCGGTTTGCCGAACTGCTTGCGCTCACGCATATAAGCAATCGCCTGGTCGAGGCATTCCTGCGCCGGGCCGATCGAGCAGGCACCGATGTTCAAACGCCCGCCATCAAGCGCGGCCATTGCGATCTTGAAGCCTTGCCCCTCGACGCCGACGAGGTTGGATTTCGGAATACGGCAATCCTGGAAGTTCACCTGCGCGGTCGGCTGGCTCTTCCAGCCCATTTTCACTTCGTTGGCCCCGAAGCTGAGGCCCGGCGTGCCTTTTTCAACCAGCAGGCAAGAAATCCCGCCCGGCCCTTCGTCACCGGTCCGGACCATCACCGCATAGAGGTCACTAACACCACCGCCGGAAATGAAGGCCTTGGAGCCGTTGAGGATATAGTGATCGCCATCATCTTTGGCTGTGGTCCGCAAGGCGGCTGCGTCCGAGCCTGATCCCGGCTCGGTCAGGCAGTAGCTGGTCAGGAGTTCCATGGTGCAGAGTTTCGGCAAAAACTTCTGGCGCAGGTCTTCATTGCCGAACGTATCGATGATCCAGGCGACCATGTTGTGGATCGACAGGTACGCAGCGGTCGACGTGCAACCCTTCGACAGTTCTTCAAAGATAAGCGCTGCGTCCAAACGAGTCAGAGCGGAGCCCCCGACATCGTCCCGGACATAAATCCCGGCAAGTCCGAGTTCGGCCGCCTTGCGCATGACAGGAATTGGGAAATGGCTGTCTTCATCCCACTGCGCGGCATGCGGGGCGAGTTCTTCCCGCGCAAAGCTTGCCGCCATATCGCGAATTGCCCGCCGGTCTTCGTTCAGTTGAAAGTCCACGATATCCTCCCGGGAACCTGCACGGCCGATTCTAGCCATACAGGATGTATTTGATTTCTGACGCGCATAAAACCACATTTGACGCAAACGTCAAACAATCTCTTTTTCGTATTTAATTTCAGTTGTTTTACAGAATGTTGGACGTCAGAAATCTGCGTGATAATGTGGCACATATGTCCGGCGGACATCCGATCTGAATTTTCTCACCTAAGTGCAGGCCCGTTTTATGCCGTCCCACCGCTCTCTTCCGCCTATCACATCCGATCATATGGACTCGCTGCTTGCCGGCACCCGCATGCGCCGCAACCGGCAAACCGACTGGTCCCGTCGGCTCATCCGGGAAAACACCTTGACCGTGGATGATCTGATCTGGCCGATCTTCGTCGTGGATGGCGAGAACATTCGCCAGCCGGTTCCGTCCATGCCGGGCGTGGAGCGCCTTTCGGTCGACGAGGCTGTGCGCGATGCCAATCTTGCGGCGGAGCTCGGCATTCCGGCGATCGCTATCTTTCCGTACACCGACCCGGACCTGCGCGACGATACGGGTTCGGAAGCCCTCAACCCGGAAAACCTCACCTGTCAGGCCTGCCGGGCTATCAAGCGCGAAGGTCTGAACCTTGGCCTGATGACGGATGTTGCGCTGGATCCCTACACAAGCCATGGCCATGACGGGCTGATGCACGGCGATAGCATCTTGAATGACGAGACCGTTGATCAACTCTGCCGCCAGGCGCTCAATCAGGCCGAGGCCGGATCCGATGTGATTGCCCCGTCCGACATGATGGACGGACGGATCGGTGCCATCCGGCAGGCACTCGACACTCAGGATTATCGCGGCACGCAGATCATGGCGTATTCCGCCAAATACGCCTCCGCATTCTACGGCCCGTTCCGCGACGCGGTTGGCTCGTCCGGCACCTTGAAGGGTGACAAACGCACCTATCAGATGGATCCGGCCAACACGGACGAAGCCTTGCGCGAGGCAGAGCTCGACATTGCCGAAGGCGCCGACATGATCATGGTCAAACCCGGCATGCCATATCTGGACATCGTGCGCAGGCTGAAGGACGAGTTCCAGGTACCGACCTACGCTTATCAAGTGTCCGGCGAATTCGCGATGATCAAGGCAGCAAGCGGCAACGGCTGGCTCGACGGCGACCGTGCCATGATGGAGAGCCTTCTCGCCTTCAAACGCGCTGGCGCCGATGGCATTCTCAGCTACTTCGCGCCCACCGTTGCCAAGATGCTGGCGGACCGGGACTAAGGTATCCTACCTACAGAATGCCGCCCCGGCCGCCGAGCCGGGGCCACTCTGGGAAAACTTCCGCGATGGCTGGGTGGTCCCGGATCGAGTTCGGGGACAGGCTTTTCAAGTCGGGCAACGAAGAAAGTGAATACTGCCGGGACCTTGCTAGTCTCTGTGGTCATCACAGCAATGAGTTGATTGTCTGCTCCTTAAAGACAGAAATTTGCGTTTCACGGAGCTCATCCCCATATCCAGCTCATCACGAATTGGAGAGCTTCTTTCATGTCCGCCGACACATCGTCCCAATCCTCCAGGCAAGACGCATTTGATCCGCTCCTGCAACCGGAGCTGTTTGAGGGCGTGCGCAGCCGCCGGATTTTCGCTTTCATCATCGATGCGTTCGTGATCACCCTGCTGACACTCGGGGCGGGCATTCTAGTGTTCATTCTCGGCGTTTTCACCCTGGGCCTCGGCTTTCTGCTTTACGCAATCCTGCCGGTGTCCGTTGCGCTGATTTATGTCGCGTTCACACTGGGCGGACCAAGCGCCTCCACAATCGGTATGCGCGCGATGGGTCTTGAGATGCGGCTTTGGTATGGCGCAAAACCCTACCCGCTGCTGGCCGCCGTGCACCTGTTGCTGTTCTGGTTTTCCATCTCCCTGCTCACGCCGTTTGTGCTGCTCGTAGCCCTGTTCTCGGACCGCAAGCGCCTGTTGCATGACCTGATCCTGGGAACTGTGGTTATCAATTCGGCCTACCACCGGGCCTACACCCGCGAGCATTCCGCTGCTGCGTGATTTCTTGCTCAAAGAAAAAATGATCTTTTTTCAACGCTCTGCATGAAATATGAGCAGCGTTCAGGGTGTGAATTCGAAAGGTGAGCCCTTCCAAAGCCCAAAGCGGCTGGTCTAAACTGCCAGAAGAAATGGGCAGTTAGGATCTAGGCGGGTGAATGCTCTCAGTTGATATCGCGATGGCGTTGACCTTTGTGGTCCTGACCGCCACCGTCGTCTTGTATGCGCTTGAGCGTTACCCGATAGAAACGGTCGCGCTCGGATCCGTCACCAGCTTCATCGTAATATTTTCTCTGATACCGGTCTTTCACAGCGACGGATCGCGCGTTGCAACGGGTGATTTTCTGGAAGGGTTTGCCAATCCGGCCCTTATCACCGTCATCTGCCTGCTCGTCATCGGTCAAGGCCTGTTCCAGACAGATGCCCTGGAGGGACCTGCCAAGGCCATCGTCCGCTGGACCCGGGGCCGGTCAAAATGGGCGACCGCCCCAATCCTGCTGGCAGTCGCCGTCCTCAGCGCGTTTTTGAACAACACGCCAGTGGTTGTGATGTTTCTGCCGATCCTGACGGCAGTCGCAGCCACAGCCGGGCAATCGGCCTCGCGGGTTTTGATGCCCCTCTCCTTCATCGCGATTCTGGGTGGTATGACCACACTGATTGGCTCGTCCACCAACCTCTTGGTGGCCAATTACGCGGCGCAGTCCTCGGATCTGAAGCTGACCTTCTTCAGCTTCACCCCAATCGGGATCATGGTGGCCGGTGCCGGGATCCTATATGTCCTGTTCGTCATGCCGCATCTGATGCGCAATCGGAAAACCATGGCCGAGGAATTTCAGGCAACGTCCGGCAAGCAGTTCATCGCCCAGATCGAAATCACCTATGAGCACCCGCTGGTCGGCACCGAAGCCGTCTCCGGCATGTTTCCAAGCCTCAAGGACATGACCGTCCGCCTGGTTCAGCGTGGCCAGCAACCGCTTCTTCCGCCCTTTGAGAATGTTATCCTTTCTCCGGGCGATACCGTGATTGTTGCTGCAACCCGCACCGCACTTGCAAATGCTCTGGCACGGCGCCAGCCGTTGATGGAAACAGATGGGGGCGAGACCAATGTAACCGGCCGTGAGGCCACGCCAAACCAAGACGGTTCTCTCAGCCTTGCGGAAGCTGTCGTTGCCCCCGCTTCGCGCCTCATGGGCCGCACGCTGCCGCAATCCGGCTTCTATACAGAAACCGGCTGTCTTGTGATGGGCATTCAACGCCGCAGCCGCATGCCCCGCATGGCCATGAATGATATCCGCTTAGAAGCCGGCGATGTCCTCTTGGTCGCAGGATCTGAAGAAGATATCGCGCGGCTGCGCGGCAACCGGGACGTCCTGCTGCTTGATTGGTCGACGGCAGAAGTTCCACGCAAACGCTATGCGCCGAGAGCCTTGGCTATCTTTGCCTGCGTTGTCGCGCTCGCAGCCTCAGGCCTTATCCCGATTGTGTCCACGGCCGTTGCCGGGACCTTTGCCATGATCGCCTCCGGATGCCTCAACATCCGTCAGGCCATGCGAGCCATCGACAGTCGGATATTCATGCTGGTCGGCGCCTCGCTTGCCGGGGCGGTCGCCCTGGAATCCACCGGGGGCGCCTCGGCTATTGCCATGTCACTTGCCGACATCCTTCACGGCAGCCCGCCTGGCGTCGTCCTGTCCGCCTTGTTTTTCATGGTGATGATCCTGACGAACTTTCTGTCGAACAACGCGGCCGCAGTCCTCTTCACACCCATTGCGATTAATCTCGCTGATCAGATCGGCCAGCCGCCAGAAGCCTTTATTGTCTGCCTGATCATTGCCGCGAACACGTCGTTTGCCACGCCCGTTGGATATCAAACCAACCTGATTGTGATGGGACCCGGACATTACCGTTTTGCTGATTTCCTGCGTGCTGGCGTCCCGCTGGCGCTTGTTTTATGGTTGACCTTCTCACTGATCGCACCATGGTACTATGGGCTGTGAGGGACGACTTTTACGCCGTAGGAATAGCTGGTGACACGCCACCCGACCGACCATCCGCAGTTTTATCTGACTGCCCCCGCGCCCTGCCCCTATCTTGAGGGCTTGCAGGAGCGCAAGGTGTTCACGCATCTCGTCGGCCACGGCGCGCCCGCGCTCAACGAAGTGCTCACACAAGGTGGTTTCCGGCGCAGCCAGAACATCGCTTACCGCCCGGCCTGCGAGAACTGCCAAGCTTGCGTCTCCGTTCGTGTTCGCGTCGACGACTTCAAGTGGACCAAATCACTCAAGAGGGTTTGGAAATCCGGGGCGGATGTCATAGGAGCCCGCCTTCCGCCGAGTCCATCGGCTGAACAATATGATCTTTTTCGCGATTACCTGCAGGCGCGCCACGAAGACGGCGGCATGACCGAGATGAGTATTCTCGATTACGCCATGATGGTGGAGGATACGCATGTCGAGACGATGGTGATCGAGTATCGCAAACGCGGACCGGATACATTCATAACAGGCGCCGGGACTGGGCCGCTGCTTGGCGTTGCTTTGAGCGACCAACTCAGCGATGGCCTGTCGATGGTGTACTCCTTCTACGATCCCGCTTTCACTGAGACCGCGCTCGGCACCTATATGATTCTCGATCACATCGAGCGTGCGCGAAAACTCCGCCTGCCCTACATCTATCTCGGTTACTGGGTCGATGGCTCGGTCAAGATGGCGTACAAGGCGCGCTTCCGGCCACAAGAACATCTCGGGCCGGACGGCTGGACGACAGTCGACGCGCCGAGTGGGCCCGGCGATTCAACAAAAGACTGATGCTTTCTAAGGAATGTGCTGACGGATCGACGTGAAGACATCGCGGAACATGTCTTCGGTCAAACGCCCCGTATTCGTGTTGTACCGGGAGCAGTGGTAACTGTCGAACAAGACAAGATCCGTTCCCGGAAGTTCATGACGCCCATTGTGTGAAAACGGGAATTGAGCCCGTTTCAATTCCAAGGCGGTCAAAAACGTCTCGTGCGCAATCCGACCAAGTGCCAAGACCGCCCGGATAGACCGGTTGGCTGCTAGTGTCGACAACAAGTACGGCCGGCAGGTCTTGATTTCGGGTCCAGTTGGTTTGTTCTGCGGCGGCAAACAGCGCACGGCGTTTGTAATCAGCGCGTCAGTCAGCACCAATCCATCGTCCGGCCGCGCTTTGTACGTCCCTTCGGCGAAACCGAAATCCAACATGGTCTTGTAGAGGAGATCACCGGCATAGTCGCCGGTGAATGGGCGCCCGGTCGCATTGGCACCGCGCATGCCCGGCGCCAGTCCAATGACAAGCAATCTAGGGTCTGGTGACGTAAAGGACGGCACCGGCGCATTGAACCATTCGGGATGCTCGGCCTGAAGACCTTCCCGAAATTCAACCAAACGAGGGCACGCCCGGCAATCCAGAGGCGGATCGACGGGCGTAGCCTGAACATCATGGACCGGCATCTAACCGCTCTTAGTAATCGTCGTCGTCATCCTCGTCATCGACCTCCGGCATCGGAGGGCGCTGAGGACGTTCGGACGGATCCCGGCCGATTTTGTTGGCAAGACTTGCTAGATCGATGAAGTGATCGGCCTGCCGACGCAGATCATCGGCAATCATCGGCGGCTGTGTTTTCAAGGTCGATACAACACTGACCTTGCGGCCTTTGCGCTGAAGCGCTTCGACCAGTGATCGGAAATCGCCGTCACCGGAGAAGAGCACGATGTGATCCACGGATTCCACAAGTTCCATGGCATCAACAGCAAGCTCGATATCCATATTCCCTTTGACTTTGCGGCGTCCCGCACTGTCAACGAACTCCTTCACAGGCTTCGTGATGACCTTATAGCCATTGTAGTCGAGCCAATCGATCAACGGGCGGATGGAGGAATATTCCTGATCCTCAATCAGCGCCGTATAATAGTAGGCACGCAACAGATAGGCCTGGCCTTGAAATTCCTTCAGCAGACGCTTGTAATCGATGTCAAAGCCGATGGCCTTGGCAGTCGAATACAAGTTTGCACCGTCGATGAACAAGGCAACCTTTTCTCGTGCATCAAACATTTATATTGAAACCCTTCTAAGTGGTATGCGCATCCTGTTTGAGACCGCTGACCCGAGTTTCCTTCCCACCAAAGGAACCTCACGGAACAAAAACAAAATGACCGCATATAACTTCCGATCACTGGCCGCTTTCTCGCCATTCGCGTGATCAGATTATTTTTAGTTCTTCTAGAACGCCTTTTTAGTTATAGGGCGCTAAGGACTGGCGTACACTATCTCCTCTCCAAGCCGCAACGGCTATGGCGCGCAGGCTGTGAAAAAATAACCGGATTTTTGTATAATTTCCGCCGTCTCCCCGGATTTTCGACAAGGGGTTGCTTTTTGCCAAGGGCATCACTATACGCTTGGAGTTCTTGTTCCTAAAGCTATGGAGACGTCGTATGGCGCGCGTGACCGTCGAGGATTGTATCGACAAGGTCGAAAACCGGTTTGAGCTGGTGCTGCTTGCTGCGCATCGCGCTCGCATGATTTCCAGTGGTTCTCCGTTGACGATCGATCGCGACAACGACAAGAATCCTGTTGTCGCTCTGCGTGAAATCGCCGAACAGACCGTCAGCCCTGAAGACATGAAAGAAGATCTGATTCACTCGCTTCAAAAATTCGTTGAAGTGGATGAGCCAGAAGCCGAATCTGTTCCGGTTGTGGCCGTTCCAGGTCAACAGCAGGTCACTCAGGTCAACACCGTTGACGACAGTGCCGTCGAGTTCGACCGCATGACAGAAGAAGATCTTCTGCGCGGCCTGGAAGGCCTTGTACCGCCTGAGCGGACCGACGATATTTGATATCATTCTCATGGCTGGAGCGTTGCTGGACTGACCTGGCGCTCTGGCCGCAGCTAATCAGTTCCGCCTTGTATGTTGGCGGTTGCATGGGTCAGTCTCGACCATGATGCGTCAATATGAATTGGTTGAGCGTGTCACCCGCTACAACCCCGATGCCGACGAAGCCTTGCTCAACAAGGCTTATGTCTACGCCATGCAAAAACACGGCTCGCAAATGCGGGCCTCTGGTGACCCCTATTTTTCTCATCCTCTGGAAGTTGCTGCGATCCTTACGGATTTGCGCCTGGATGATGCGACGATTGCCGTTGCGCTGCTTCACGACACCATCGAAGATACGGACGCGACCCGCACTGAGATCGATTCTCTGTTCGGAGAAGAGATCGGCAAACTCGTCGATGGCCTGACCAAGATCAGCCGCCTGGATCTGGTGTCCCGGAAAGCAAAGCAGGCGGAGAATTTCAGAAAACTTCTGCTCGCAATCGCAGATGATGTCCGTGTCCTGTTGGTGAAGCTCGCCGACCGCCTGCACAACATGCGCACTCTCCATCACATGCCGGAGCACAAGCGCGGCCGGATCGCGGAAGAAACCATGGAGATCTATGCGCCGCTCGCTGGCCGCATGGGCATGCATGACATGCGGGAAGAGCTGGAGGACATCTCCTTCCATACGCTCAATCCGGAAGCTTATGAGACGATCAACGAACGTCTGGAAGACCTCAGAGAGCGCAACAAGGATCTGATTCTCGACATTGAGACGACCCTGACCGAGCGCTTGTCGGAAAGAGGCATGGCCGCGCTGGTCAAAGGCCGCGAAAAACGCCCTTACTCTATCTTCCGCAAGATGCAGCGCAAGGCGATCGGGTTTGAACAGCTGTCGGATATCTACGGCTTCCGGGTGACCGTTGGCACCTTGGAAGCCTGTTACCGGGTACTCGGTGTCATTCATACGACCTGGCCGACGGTTCCGGGCCGGTTCAAGGATTACATCTCCACTCCGAAGCAAAACGACTACAAGTCGCTGCATACGACGATTGTGGGCCCGTCCCGCCAACGGGTCGAGCTTCAAATCCGCACAGTGAATATGGACCGGGTCGCCGAATACGGGATTGCCGCACACGCGCTCTATAAGGACGGTGAATTCGGCGGGCGGAACATTGCCAATCACACTGAGGATTGCCGCGCGTTTGAATGGCTCCGCCGGACCACAGAGCTTCTGGCCCAAGGGGACACACCAGAAGAGTTTCTTGAAAACACGAAACTGGAACTCTTCCACGATCAGGTCTTCTGCTTCACACCGAAAGGGCGTCTGATTGCCCTGCCGCGCGGCGCGACGCCGATCGATTTCGCTTATGCGGTGCACACGGATATCGGCAACACCTGCGTCGGCTGCAAGATCAACGGAAAGATCATGCCGCTGGTCACTGCGCTCCACAACGGCGATGAGGTTGAGGTCATCCGGTCGCAAGCGCAAACACCGCCGCCGGCTTGGGAAGCGATTGCCGTGACCGGAAAAGCGCGTGCCGCGATCCGCCGGGCAACACGGGAATCGGTGCGCAAGCAATACGGCGCGCTGGGCGAGCATATTCTCAAACGCGCCTTTGCACGTGCCGACAAGAGTTATTCTGAAGACCTTCTTGAGGCGGTCTTAGATACGCATCACCAAAACAGCGTTGCAGATCTCTTGGCCGCGGTTGGCCGGGGCGATCTCAGCGCCCAGACCGTATTGAAAACCGCCCATCCCGATTACCAGGATGAACGTGTCGCCATTTCAGGACCGCCGTCCGGCGAAGGCTGGTTTGACCTTAAACAAGGCCATGGTCTCAAGTTTCGCATCCCTCCAACAGGGCTTGCCGGTGCAATCGTTGAGGACGGCGATGATTGGTCAGATACCAACGCGCTGCCAATTCGGGGCTTGTCCGGCGACATCCCGGTCAGCTTTGCGCCAGATGGCGGCGCTGTGCCTGGTGATCGCATTGTCGGGATCTTGACCTCATCCGGCGGGCTGACCATCTATCCGATACAATCGCCTGCCCTGAAAGAATATGACGACGAGACTGAGCGCTGGGTTGACGTGCGCTGGGATATTGACGTCAACAATCCTGAGCGGTTTCCGGCGCGGCTTGATATCTCCGCTGCCAACGAGCCCGGATCACTAGCAACGATCGCGCAGGTCATTGGCGAGAATAGTGGCAACATCGATAACGTCAAAATGCTTCAACGCGCACCGGATTTTCATCAAATGTTGATTGATTTGGAAGTGTGGGATTTGAAACATTTGAACCGCATCATTAATCAACTCCGTTCCAAACCGAATGTCTCCAGTGTAAGCCGGGTGAACGGCTGACCGAACTGATCAAGTCAAAAGGACCCGCTTTATGACACGTGACGACGTGCTGTCCGTTTTCCGCGATGCCGGCGCCATCCTCGAAGGACATTTTATCCTGACTTCCGGCCTTCGCAGCCCGATCTTCCTGCAAAAGGCGCGGGTTTTCATGTACCCGGACAAGACGGAAATCCTATGCAAGGCGCTTGCTGAGAAGATCCAGGCATCGGATCTTGGGCCTCTGGATTTTGTTGTTTCCCCAGCCCTTGGCGGACTTATTCCGGGTTATGAAACTGCACGGCATCTTGATGTGCCGGCAATGTGGGTCGAGCGGGAAGACGGTGAGTTCCGTTTGCGCCGGTTTGAAATGCCGGAAGGCGCAAGGGTCATCATTGTTGAAGATATTGTCACTACCGGGCTCTCCAGCCGCGAAACGGTAACGTCTCTGAAAGCACTTGGTGCTGAAGTTCTTGCTGTTGCTTGCCTGATCGACCGGTCCGGCGGTGAGGCAGATGCAGGGGTTCCGGTGATCGCTCTGGCGGATTACAAGGTTCCGGCCTACGAACCGGACAACCTGCCGCCGGAACTTGCCGCGCTGCCGGCCGTCAAACCGGGCAGCCGGGGCCTCGCCTGATTAAAAGTGTGACTGAGAGGATTTGACGCCGCCACATGCTGTTCCGCCGCCGTAATAGACCAACACATGTCGAGCGCCTTCGTGTAGCTGTATGGCCGCGGCACAGCTGGGCCCGGTCGACACGTTATTTCGGCAAGCGTGTCCTGCGGTTGACGGCAACGCCTCATGCGATTGCCATTGGCTTTGCAGCCGGGGCATTTGCGTCGTGTACGCCTCTGATTGGCTTTCACTTTCTGACAGCCTTCGCACTGGCTTGGGTCCTTCGCGGTAACATGATTGCGGCGGCGCTGGGCACATCGATCGGCAACCCACTCACCTTTCCGTTCATTTGGGCGTTTACCTACAAGATCGGTCAGTGGGTGCTTTATGGTCAGGCCCCGGATGCTGACCCTCATGCGGTCCATGCGCAGTTCCAAAGCTCGCTCTTTGCCAAATCACTCGATTCGCTGTTGCCCATGGTCAAACCCATGTTCATCGGCGCGGTGCCCATGGGTCTGGTGCTCGGCACGGTTTCGTATTTTATCGTCTATAAGAGCGTTGAGGTGTATCAGCGGCGCCGGAAGGTCACACTTGATGCCCGGAACAAGCGTCTGTTCCCGCCGCCGAACCGCTCCTTTGACGAGGACCCTGGCAGCTGACGGGATCCCACCTTACATAAGCGGCCTGAACGGAACGAACGGAATTGACCAAACATGATTTTGGGCATTGGCAGTGACCTCATCGACATTCGCAGGATCGAGAAGACCCTGGACAGATTTGGCGAGCGTTTCACCAATCGGGTCTTCACTGAAGTGGAACGGGCCAAGTCCGATCGGCGCGCACAAAGGGCAGCGTCCTACGCCAAGCGGTTTGCAGCCAAAGAGGCCTGCTCCAAGGCACTGGGCAGCGGAATTCGAATGGGTGTCGCCTGGCGGGAAATGGGGGTCGTGAACCTACCGTCCGGAAAACCGACCATCAGCCTGACCGGCGGCGCCTCAGACCGGCTGAACGCCATGGTCCCGGAAGGTTTCAAGGCAACCATCGACCTGACCATCACCGACGATTTTCCTTTGGCGCAGGCCTTTGTTGTCATTTCTGCGTGGCCGGAAGACTGGCCGGAGCCCCCATCAACAACTTCCTCGTGAGCATAACAGCGAACCTTTGGCTATTGATTGCTTCACTGGCCGCAACCGGCTAAGAGTGGCCGATATCCGGGCACCGGCTCCGGCGGACTTTAGAGAACAACTTTAGGGACAGCATGAGCGTGACCGAAAACGGAAAAGATAAGGAAGGCGGCGTTTACGAGACCGTAAAAGTCATAATCCAGGCCCTTCTGATCGCCCTTGTCGTCCGGACTTTTCTCTTTCAGCCCTTCAATATCCCTTCCGGGTCGATGAAGGACACGTTGCTGATCGGCGATTACCTGTTCGTTTCGAAGTTCAGCTACGGCTATTCGCGCTATTCCTTCCCGTTTGGTCTTGCGCCGATTTCTGGCCGCGTCTGGGATGCGGCACCGGAGCGCGGCGATATCGCGGTCTTCAAGCTGCCGACGGATACTTCCATTGATTACATCAAGCGGGTCATTGGCCTGCCGGGCGACACCGTTCAGATGATCAATGGCGTCGTTCATATCAACGGGGAAGCTGTCCCGCGGGTCAGGATCGACGATTACATCGAAGAGTCCTCTTCTGGCGCTGTGCGCCGGGTTCCGCGCTACCGCGAAACTCTTCCCAATGGTGTGAGCTACGACACACTGGACATCACGGACCGCGGCCAACTGGACAACACTCGTGAATACACGGTGCCGGAAGGGCATTATTTCATGATGGGTGACAACAGAGACAATTCGGTTGATAGCCGTGTCCTCAGCCGGGTTGGCTATGTTCCTTATGAAAACTTTATCGGCCGGGCAGAAATCCTGTTCTTCTCCATCGGTGACGGCACGCCGGCCTGGCAAATCTGGACATGGCCATGGACAGTCCGTTGGGACCGCATCGGCCGGGGCCTTTGAGGCTCTTCTTGAGTGGCAGTGTCCGGTGACCAGCACCGGACCAACGATATGACAAAAGACAAAAAACAAAACCCCATCGCAGCGCTGAAGGCCGCGCTGGCTTACGAATTCGAGGATCTGGAGCTCCTCCGGGTCGCTTTGACCCATGCGAGCGCGCTTGATCCGGCCGATACTGTGGCGGGCAGTTACCAACGGCTTGAGTTTCTTGGTGACCGTGTGCTCGGGTTGGTGGTCGCCTCCATGCTCCATCACCATTTCCCAAAGGCAGATGAGGGCGAGCTGGCCCGCCGGTTCAATCACATGGTCAAACGCGAAACCTGCGCGGAGATCGCCAGCGAACTCGGCGTCGGTGATGCCATGCGGATCGGTCAGGCAGAGGCTCAGACCGGCGGACGGAAGAAGACGGCCCTCCTTGCAGATATCTGCGAAGCGATCATTGCCGCAATCTATCTCGATGGCGGCTTTGACACCGCAGATGCATTCGTCCGGCGCCTTTGGGAGCCGCGTATGCTATCCTGGACCGGCCCTTTGAGGGACGCAAAGACTACGTTGCAGGAGTGGGCCCAATCCAAGAGCCTGCCAACGCCGCGCTACGAAGTTGCCAGCCGGGAAGGCCCGGACCACGCACCGAGCTTTACAGTGTCCGTCATTGTGCAGGGCCTGAAGAACGGTGAGGGAAAAGGCGGGTCTAAACGGATTGCCGAACAACACGCCGCCGAGGCGGTGCTGCGCCGCGAAGGCGTGTGGAAGGACTGAACGACTTTGAGCGACGATACCTCAAACGAACCAGAAGACTTTGAGACCGACGACGAAGGTACAGAGTTTGTCGCGCCGAAAGGCCGCTTCGATATTCCCCTGCCCGACCCGCTGGGGACAATGCCGTCAGACACGAAGGCCGGCTTTGTCGCTCTGATCGGCGCGCCGAATGCCGGAAAGTCGACGCTGATCAACCAGCTGGTCGGAACAAAGGTCTCGATCGTCACGCACAAGGTGCAAACCACCCGCTCGATCGTACGCGGTGTGGCGATGAACGGCACTGCACAGATTGTGTTCATCGACACCCCTGGCATCTTCAAGCCCAAACGGCGGCTCGACCGGGCGATGGTCGATACCGCTTGGGGCGGTGCGCGCGATGCCGATGTCATCGCCCTTCTGATCGACGCCCGGAAGGGCATCGATGAGGAGGTGGAATCCATCCTCAAGCGTCTCAAAGGTCAGACGGCCCCAAAGGTGCTGATCCTGAACAAGACCGATGTGGCCAATCGGGAGAAGCTGTTGAAGATAGCGCAAGCGGCCAATGAACACATTGAGTTTGAAGAAACTTTCATGATCTCCGCGCTGACCGGCGACGGCACGCAGCAGATCCTGGACTACTTTTCCTCAAAGGTCCCGGATGGCCCGTGGCTGTATCCGGAAGACCAGCCGTCCGACCTGCCGCTTCGCATTCTCGCTGCGGAAATCACCCGCGAAAAGCTGTTTGAACGGCTACACCAGGAGTTGCCTTACATTTCGACGGTCGAGACCGAGCGTTGGGAAACGAAGAAGGACGGATCCGCCCGCATCGAGCAGACCATCTATGTAGAGCGCGACAGCCAGAAGAGCATTGTGCTCGGCAAGAAGGGCCAAACGATCAAGCAGATCTCCCAGGCCTCGCGCAGCGAGATCTCGGACATCATCGAAGCACCAGTGCATTTGTTCCTGTTTGTTAAGGTGCGTGAAAACTGGGCCGATGATCCCGAGCGCTACCGGGAAATGGGGCTGGAGTTTCCAAAGTAGTTGGCCTTCTGTACGCGAATCCGGCACGGTCTAGCGTCGGCCTGAGCAAGGGACAGTCGCGTTGGAATGGAGCGGACACGGTGTGGTGCTAACCACCCGCAAGCACGGCGAAAACGACGTCATACTGGAAGTGATGACCGCAGATCGCGGCCGTCACCTCGGCCTTGTTCGTGGTGGCAGGTCAAAGCGCCACCGCCCTGCGTTGCAGCCCGGCAATGAATTGTCTCTCACCTGGAAAGCCCGGCTCTCCGATCACCTCGGGCAATTCCAGATAGAACCACACACGGCCCGTGCTGCTGATCTGATGAACAGTGGAATTGGATTGGCTGCCGTTCAACACCTTGCCGTTCTGGTCCGGCTTCTCCCGGAACGCCATCCCTACCCGCGTATCTATGGCGCGCTGAGTGTTGTGCTGGATCACCTTGATGCGAGCGATGCGGCTGCTGCTCTCATGATCCGCTTTGAGCTGGAATTGCTTCAGGAACTGGGGGCCGGTCTGGATCTGACCTCCTGTGCCGCGACCGGAACGACCGACGACCTTGCCTATGTCTCGCCGCGCTCTTCCCGCGCTGTGAGCCGGGAGGCCGGGCGGCCCTATCATGACAAGCTGCTCCCCCTGCCATCGTTTTTGCTGGAGGGACAGCGGCAAGCCGGGACCGAATTAACCTGGCAAGATGTCACCCAAGGATTTCAACTAACCGGCTTCTTTCTCGACCGGCAGCTTGGCGAGCGCAACATCACTGACAGCGGCACGCGTGCACTTCTGACGAATGCGCTGGAAAAACGCTATAGAACTGAATTCCCTTGGAATTTTTGACGCTGAACCCAAATCAGCTGGCTCTTGGAAGCCCGTCGATTGAAGGGGCTACGCGATCCGATAATCCCGTTGCCAGAAGCTGTGCCAACTCCGGAGCATTGAGCGGTTTTGAGAAGAGATAGCCCTGGACGAATGATGCCCCGAGGTCTTTCAGAACAGACAATTCTTCTTCCGTTTCAACACCCTCGACCACACACGAGATTGCCATGTCCCGGCTGAGTGCCAAGAGTGATTTCACGATGCCATAGCCGGTACTTCCCGGACAAAGGTTAGACACAAAACTGCGGTCGATCTTGATACAGTCGAGCGGCAAGCGATGCACGTGGAAAAGGCTCGAGTACCCGGTTCCGAAATCATCCAGGGAAATCCGGACGCCGGCTTCCTTCAAGGTGTCCAGCGCGCGGCGTGTTTCCTTGAAGTCCCACATGACGGACGTTTCGGTCACTTCACAGCTCAACCGCTGAGGGTCGATCCCGGATTGCTTGAAGATCCTCAAAAACTCAACGATGAAACGTCTTGAAGACAAGTTGGACGCCGACAGGTTGAACGACAGTCGAAGGCTTTCCGGCCATGTCTTGGCCTGAAACAAAGCCTTTTCGAACAGATCAAGACTGATCTGATTGATCACACCGGACCGTTCGGCGAGCGGGATGAAGTCGACCGGTGCGACGTGGCCAAGTTGAGGATGATGCCAACGCGCGAGGCACTCAACGCCGAGGATTGAATTGTTTCGAATATCGATGATCGGCTGAAACGCCAGGTGGAGACCGTCTCTGGTCTCTTCATCGAGCAACGCTGACAGGATCTCGGTGTCCCGGGACCGGCGGGCATCAAGGCACGCATCATAGGAAACAGAGGTTTCCTTGCGGTTTTCGCGGGCGGTGGAAAGGGCAAAATCAGCCCGTTCAAACAATTCCGTCGCACATGTGACAGCCCCGTTGGAGTGGGCTATCCCGGCGGAATAGTTGGGCCGGAAGCGGCCCTGTTTCGTTTCAACCGGTTGCTCGATCAGGAACTCAAACGCCGCTTCCACCCTTTGATACTTTTCAGGATCGCAGGTCCCGAAGAGTCCAAATTCGTCGCCGCCGACCCGGCCAACGAACACCCCTTCACCTTCCATGCCGGCTAGGCGGCGGGCAACTTCCTTTAACACCTGGTCTCCGGCATCCAGTCCGTAAATCTCAGTGATCGATTTAAGGCCGCCGATGTCGAAGATGCACAGACCGAAACGCTCTCCCGATGCATTCGCGGCCCGAAGCTGCCGGTCCAGTTCTTGCCGGAAAAACCGCTTGTTTGCGACACCGGTCAGATGATCAGTGGTGGCGAGCTGGTAATTCAGCGCATTCAGTTTTTTGGTTTCCCGATGTTTCTGCTCAAGATTATGGCTTTGCTCTTTAAAGCGCGTGCCGGTTTTGATGAGCGAAATGAAGTCCCGATAGGTGTTCATTTCAATCAGCGCCACGAAGAATGTAACCGCCACCCCAAAGAGTGCCATCAATTGATAGGCAGGGTCCCCGTACCAGCTGAAGAAGAGTGTGTAGATGCCTGTGCTGGAAACCGCGTTGGTGACTGCGATTGAGCGCAGATGCGTCAGGCTGAACAAGGCACTCAGGTTGCCGACAAGGATCGCCAGGAAAATCTGAACCTGCGAAAACGCAGTTCCATAGGGAAACAGCACCAAAGCCCAGACTGTAAAAATGGAGGGGGCCAGGGCTGCGATGATCTGTGTTCTCTTCCGCCAGACGATCAAGGCCTCCAAAGTTCTCGGAGGTGATTTTGGTGCGGACCAAAGACGGCGAATACGGCAATAGGACCAGACTGTTGTGCAAATTGGATAGATCAGGACCAACCAAAGTGGCGCGTAACTGATTTGCGTGAACGCAATGGTCCAAGCGCAGATGAACCGGATGATGTAGAGAAAAGGGGCCTGGCGCCGTGTCGATTCATACTGCGCTTTTGCAACTTCAATGTCCTGGCTGTCATCCAGCAACCAAGTGGACAGTGCGGACTTCAAACCAGAAAAAGGGCTGGAAACTCTGTTCATACCGATGATCGTCGACAATCCTGCTCGTTACATTTCGGGCAACTTCTCAGACAGCCTCGATCCGAGGTGTTAAAAACACCATAATGCCTTTTTCATTGTTATTTTTACGGTAAAAGAACAACTAATGGTCGCATTTAAAACCGAAACACTACTTCAAACTAACACGGTTGCGGTGAGCGCTCGAATTTGAACTCAAACCGCACCTGCTGCTGCCTGTGTATGATGCGGAAAACCGTTGAAAATCTGCGGTTTTGATCCCTATGTGCGCGCCGGTTGATTGAACTGCTTCGCGGAAGCCGGTAGGCAAACAACTATGGGACAAGAAGTGACACCGCCGCCAAGCGGCATTGAAGGCATCAACCTGAAGGACGCGCTGGAAGAGCGCTACCTGGCCTACGCATTGTCAACCATCATGCACCGGGCTCTGCCTGACGTTCGTGATGGCCTGAAGCCGGTGCACCGGCGCCTGCTCTACGCAATGCGGCTTTTGAAGCTGGATCCAGGCCAGGGTTTCAAGAAATGCGCCCGCGTCGTCGGCGATGTCATCGGTAAGTATCACCCCCACGGGGACCAAGCGGTCTATGATGCGCTGGTCCGCCTGGCCCAGGACTTTGCACAACGCTATCCGTTGATCGATGGTCAGGGCAACTTCGGCAATGTTGACGGCGATAACGCTGCGGCCATGCGGTACACCGAAGCCCGCATGACCGACACCGCCAAACGTCTTCTCGACGGTTTGGACGAGGATGCGGTCGATTGGCGCGAAACCTACGACGGCGAAGACAAGGAACCGATCGTCCTTCCAGGCGGGTTCCCGAACCTTCTCGGCAACGGTTCGTCCGGTATTGCAGTCGGCATGGCGACCTCGATCCCGCCGCACAATGCCTTTGAACTCTGCAACGCTTGTCAGCATCTGATCAAGAACCCGGGTGCTGAAGTCGATGAGCTTCTAGAGCACATCAAAGGCCCGGACTTCCCGACCGGAGGGCTTCTTGTTTCCGATCAGGGCTCTATCCGCGAGGCCTACGCGACGGGGCGTGGCAGCTTCCGGGTGCGGGCCCGTTGGGAAGTGGAAGAGCTTGGCCGGGGACAATGGGCGATTGTCGTCACCGAGATCCCCTATCAGGTTCAAAAGTCACGGTTAATCGAAAAGATCGCCGAGCTTCTGACCGCCCGAAAGCTGCCGCTTCTTGATGATGTGCGCGACGAATCCGCGGAAGACATCCGGATCGTTCTGGTGCCGCGCTCCAAGAACGTCGATGCCAACATACTCATGGAATCCCTGTTCAAGCTGACGGATCTGGAAAACCGGTTCTCGCTGAACATGAACGTTCTTTCCATGGGCAAGGTCCCGATGGTGATGGGCCTCAAGCAGGTGCTGCGGGAGTGGCTGGACCACCGCAAGGTCGTCCTTGTTCGCCGCTCCGAACACCGGCTTGGCCAGATCAATCACCGGCTGGAAGTATTGGCCGGCTATCTGATCGCCTATCTCAACCTTGACGAAGTCATTCGCATCATCCGCGAGGAAGACGACGCCAAAGCATCGCTGATCCGCACCTTCGAGCTGACCGACGTCCAGGCCGAAGCGATCCTCAACATGCGTCTACGGTCCTTGCGCAAGCTGGAAGAGATTGAGATCCGCAAGGAACACGACAAGCTGACGGATGAAAAGGATCAGCTGACCAAACTGCTTGGATCCGATGCGCGCCAGTGGACCAAGATCTCCAAGGAAATCGGCGAAATCGCCAAGGTCTATGGCCCGGAAACAGCCATCGGCAAACGCCGCACGGACAAGGCGGAAGCCCCGGAAGCGGATCTGGTCGACATCCAGCAGGCGATGATCGAAAAAGAACCGATTACGGTCATCATCTCTGAAAAAGGCTGGATCCGGGCACTCAAGGGCCACCAGGCGGACCTTTCGAGCCTTTCCTTCAAGCAAGGCGACAAGCTGAAGCTCTCCTTCCATGCGGAGACGACCGACAAGATCCTGGTCTTCTCCACCGGCGGCAAGTTCTTCACGCTCGGTGCGGACCGCCTGCCGGGCGGACGTGGCCATGGCGAGCCGATCCGTTTGATGGTGGAAATGGACGAGGCACAGGATGTCGTCAGCGCCTTCGTTCACAAACCCGGACGGAACCTTCTCCTCAGCAACAACGAAGCCCGCGGTTTTGTCGTCAGTGAAGATGATGTCGTTGCCAACACCCGGAAGGGCAAACAGGTCTTGAACCTCACAGCACCGGCTGAAGCTGCTTTGTGTGTCGATGCGACCGGCGATCATGTTGCGATCATTGGCGAGAACCGGAAGCTTCTTGTGTTCCCGCTCGCGCAAATCGCTCAGATGGGCCGCGGCCGCGGTGTCCGCCTGCAGCGCTACCGGGATGGCAATGTCTCTGACATCCGCGTGTTCAAAGGCGAAGACGGTCTGACCTGGACCGACAGTTCCGGGCGCAGCTTCACCCGCTCGCTGGAGGAGCTTTCCGAATGGCTCGGCGACCGCGGCCAGGCAGGCCGCCTGCCCCCGACCGGGTTCCCGCGCTCGAACAAGTTTGGGCCGAAGACGCTTTAAGCCAAGCTGGCGGCATTCAACTGCCGCCATTTTCCAGGTGACATGCCAAACGCACGTTTGAAATGACGGGACATGTGGCTTTGGTCTGCAAAGCCACCGGCCGTGGCCGCTGCCGCAAGACATTCGCCACCCGCAAGGCCGCTCTTCACCCGCTCCAAACGGCGCATGACCAGATACCGGTGCGGACTCGTTCCAAAGGCCGCTCGGAACTGGCGGGACAGCGCAAACCGGTCCAGACCTGAGACTGCTTCCAGATCACTCGAGTCAATCGGATCGGCCGCATGTTCTTTCAAAAACTCAGCGCAAGCTTTCAGAACCGGCCAGTCGAGCGCTCGCCGGACGGGTCGTGCATCATCTGAGAAGCGGCTCAAACAACTGGCCAGATCTGCCAGAAGACCAGAAACCCTCAAGTCCCCCATTTCACCGTCGAGATCCTGCAAGGCTTCGATCAGGCTCCTCTGAAACACTGGATCCGTCAGAACGGGAGTCGCAACGTGGGGCAGCGCCGTCCCGCCAAGCGCCTCCGCAATCATTTCCGGCGGGATATACATCATCCTGTAGCGCAAGCCGGTCTCTGTTCCGGCCCCACCATCATGAACTTCATCCGGGTGGATGACGATCACCTGACCGGGACAGGACGCCCGCTCCGCACCGCGATATTTGAACCGCTGCACGCCGTGCAATGTCAGGCCAATGGCATAGGTATCATGACGGTGAGGCGAGAAGCCGTTGCCCTGGAAATTGGCTTCGATCCGCTCAATCCCGGCTTCAGTCGGCGCTACGCGAATGCCGTCCCGACCGATTTTGCACAAACGTTCAAGACCGTTTCCGGCCGCACCGCTTAGGCTGGCCGTCTCTCGCCTTTCCTCAAATCCCATTCTGGAATTTTCATTCATGTTCGATACCAAATTCGTCATCGTCGTCCGCGAAGACTTGGCCATGTGGCAGAAGCTGAACGTCACTGCATTCTTGTCCACCGGCGTCGCCGCTGCCAAGCCAGACATCATCGGAATGCCTTACCAAGATGCGGACGGCAATGTCTATCATCCGATGAGCGTCCAACCTGTGATCGTTTTGGCTGCCAATGCAGATACGTTGAAGAAGATCCACCGGCGCACGCTTGACCGGCAAGTCCAATCGAGCCTTTACATCGAAGAAATGTTCTCAACCGGCCACGACAGCGCCAACCGCGCGGTCTTTGCAGAGCATACTCCAGATGGCGCAAAGGTCGCCGGCATTGCTTTTCACGCGGACAAAAAGACCGCCGACAAGATTTCCAAAGGTGCGAAGATGCACGGATAAGCTCTTTGACCCGTGCGTTTCATGGTCCCGACCAATTGCCCCTCGACGCGGCCGGTTTTGTTATGCACACTTGCAAAAAATCGGGAGGGAATATGGTCGCGGCGTTTACATTTAATACCAGCGAACGGATTGTCTTTGAAAATTGCGCCGCAGCGGCGCTATACCGACATGCGGCGGATTTTCTGGGTGCGCGGCCCTTTCTGATCACTGATCCGGGGATCGTCTCTCTCGGACTGCAAGAAGCGTGTGAAGCAAGCCTGACCGCCGCAGGATACCAGATTGACCGCTTTTCTGAAGTCGTTGCAGATCCGCCGCAAAAACTGGTTGAAGAGGCTGTTGCGGCGGCCAAGGACCATGGCGCGACCTCAATCATCGGGTTTGGCGGCGGCTCCTCTCTGGATGTTGCCAAACTGGTCGCCCTGTTGCTCGGCAGCGGCGAAGATCTCAATGATGCCTGGGGTATCGGCAACGCCAAAGGGCCGCGCCTTCCCCTCATTTTGATCCCGACCACAGCCGGCACCGGATCTGAAGTCACGCCAATCTCGATCATCACTGTTGGGGCAGATGAAAAGCGCGGTGTTGTTTCCCCACACCTTTTGCCAGATTTGGCCGTTCTCGATCCGCTTTTGACCCTTGGCTTGCCGGCTCATGTGACTGCTGCCACCGGTGTGGATGCCATGGTGCATGCGATCGAAGCCTATGCTTCAAAGTCCGCCAACAACAATCCGTTGTCGCGCACGCTTGCGGTCGAGGCACTGAAGCTGCTCGGTGCTAATATTGAAACTGCCGTGTTAGATCCCACCAATGTGAGCGCCCGTGGCGGCATGTTGCTCGGCTCGAAACTTGCCGGAATGGCGTTTGCCAATTCGCCGGTTGCGGCTGTGCATGCCCTCGCCTACCCGATAGGCGGGACGTTCCATGTACCGCACGGGCTTTCGAACGCACTGGTCCTCCCGCATGTGCTTGAATTCAACAATGCGGTTGCCGCCCCCACCTACGCGGACCTTGCCCCTGCACTGTTTCCGGATCTGATCGAACTTGCCAGCGCCGACGAGCGCGCGGATGCCTTTGCCAGGCGTCTCGCCGCGCTTACGGAAAAACTCGGCCTGCAGACCCGTTTGAGTGAAGTTGGTATCTCTGAAAAGGATCTGCCGAAAATGGCGAGTGATGCCATGAAACAGACCCGGCTTCTGGTGAACAATCCGCGTGAAGTCACCGAGACGGATGCCTTCAACATCTACGCGGCGGCCCTATGACGGCAAACAAAACTTCAGCGCCTGAGCGCGCAAAACCACTGCAACGGTCAGATTTCGGAAGTTTTCTGGAAATCCCCACCCGGTGGATGGATGTGGACATGTATGGTCATGTCAACAATGTCCAGTACCTGAGTTACTTCGATACAGCCGTGAACAGCTGGTATATCGAAAATGGTCTGCTGGATCCGGTGCGCGGAGAAACCGTATTTCTTGTTGCTGAGACGGGCTGCAACTTTTTTGCGGAGCTGCTGTTCCCGAGCATTGTTTCAGCTGGCCTCAGAATAGAACAGATCGGCAAGAGCTCAGTGGTTTTCCGGGTCGGTCTGTTTTCCGGGGGAGACAAATCAACGGCCGCCCATGGCCGCTTTGTTCATATCCATGTTGACAGGCAAACCCGGCGCCCGGTTCCAATTCCGGACAAAACCCGCAAGGTTCTGGAAACACTGTGTTAGAGAACTAGATGCCAGCAAAGTTGCTATTCGCTAGAGCAGAGTTCTCCACAACTCTACAAGCTGCGCACAGGTGATCAACAGTGGTCTACCCACAACTTATCCACACGCTAGCAACAGGTTATAGACAGGCTGTTCCACACGCCGTGGCCGAGAGCCAACTCGATTTATGAACAACCGCTTTAGGAAAAATTCTTCATCAAACGAGACTTCTCACGCTGCCAGTCGCGTTTTTTCTCCGTCTCGCGCTTGTCATGAAGTTTCTTGCCGCGCGCCAGGGCCAGTTCCAGTTTCGCCCGCCCCTGCTCATTGAAATAGAGCTTGAGCGGAACAATCGTCTTGCCGTCTTTTTGAACGGCTCCGGCCAGTTTACCGATTTCGCGCTTGTGCAAAAGCAGCTTCCGCGGACGGCGCGGTTCATGGTTGAACCGGTTCCCCTGCAAATACTCCGGGATATAGACGTTGTAGATCCAGATCTCGCCCTTGTGCTCGGCAGCGTAGGACTCGCCGATATTCGCCTTGCCCGTGCGAAGGGATTTGACTTCCGTCCCCTTCAGCTCGATGCCGGCTTCCAGCGTGTCTTCGATCTCGTAATTGAACCGGGCCTTCCGGTTGTCGGAGATGATTGTCCGGCCCGGATGCCCCCCTTTTTTCGGAGCCATAAGCGTATTCCTGGGGCGCGCCGCAGCACGCCCTTCTTTGTATTAGTTGATCAGACCTGCATGCGACAACGCGCTGCGGACCTCTGCCTGCGTGCCTTCGGAAATCGGAACGAGCGGCAACCGCAGCTCTTCGTCGATCTTACCCAAAAGCGACAAGGCATATTTGGCCCCTGTTGGGCTCGGTTCAAGGAACAAGGCCCGATGAAGCGGTGCGAGACGGTCCTGATACTCAAGCGCCTTCGCGTAATCACCGGCAAGTGTCGCAGCCTGAAACTCCGAACACAGCCGCGGTGCGACATTGGCTGTTACCGAAATGCAGCCCGCCCCGCCATGTGCATTGAAAGCCAACGCAGAAATATCTTCACCGGAGAGCTGAATGAAATCCGGACCGCACAGCTGGCGCTGCCGCGAAACCTTTGCCATGTCCGCAGTTGCGTCCTTTACACCTTTGATGTTGTCGCAGGTCTCAAAGAGCTCGGCCATGGTCTCCGGTGTCATGTCGATGATTGACCGCCCCGGAATGTTGTAAATTATGATCGGAATCCCGACAGCATCATTGATCGCCCTGTAGTGCGCCTTCAGGCCCGCCTGGTTCGGTTTGTTATAGTAGGGTGTCACTACAAGAAGCGCGTCCGCACCCGCCTTTTCAGCGTGTTGGGCGAAATCAATCGCTTCGATCGTGTTGTTCGAGCCTGCGCCGGCGATCACCGGAACACGGCCGCTGGCAGCTTCAATGCAGAGCTCGATGACACGCTTGTGTTCATCGTGGCCAAGTGTCGGGCTCTCACCAGTGGTTCCGACCGGAACGAGGCCAGTGGAGCCTTCCTTAATCTGCCAATCCACGAACTCCTGAAACCGTTTCTCATCAAGCGCACCGTCCTTGAAGGGCGTGATAAGCGCTGGGATGGAGCCTTTAAACATCTCGGTTTCCTTTTGGATCGGCAGTACGTGGCTAAGTTTGGGACGAATGCCCAAAGAGTTCTAACGGAGGCGCAACATACTCACCCGGCCCGCTTCCGGCAATCCTGCAACTGCTGTTTAGAAGGCTCAATTTCGCTTTTCTTGCGGCTGTTGCACCATTGGTTCGGATTTCACCCACCTAGTGGGTGTGTCGTTTAAGCAATCTTCCTATGGCAGCCGCCGCGCGCTCCAGTTATCTTTCAAAAAACACAACATATCCTAGGGAGAACCGCCTTGACGCTTGCACCAGAGGAACCGCCGCACGCTGTCCCATCCAGCGCTCCGGTCAGCTTGACCTATCAAAGCCCGGACGGACTGACGCTGGCGGCAAAAGAATGGCCCGTGCCAAAGTCCGCGCAGGAAGACGAAAAAGTCACCGTCCTGTGCCTTCCCGGCCTTTCGAGAAATACACGCGACTTCAATGAGATCGCAGCATTTCTTCAAAGCCAGGGTCACCGTGTTATCGCCCTCGATTATCGCGGACGCGGCGACAGTGATTGGGACCCGGAGTGGCAGAACTATGCGCTTCCCGTTGAGGAAAAGGACATCGATGCCGCGATCCAGGCGTTTAAACTCGATCGTTTTGCGGTTTTGGGCACATCCCGGGGCGGGCTGCATGCGCTCGCAATGGCCCACCGGTACCCACCCGACCGGCTGGCCGCCGTGATTTTCAATGACATCGGGCCGCATATCGAGATGCGGGCCATCCATCGGATTGCGGCAACACTTGGCCGCAACATGTCCTACGCGTCCCTTGATGATGTCGCTGGCTCGCTCCGGCACATGCTCGGAATGCAGTTTCCGGTGTTTTCAGCTGACGATTGGCTGAAAATGGCGGGCCAAGTTGCCTCTGAGAAGGATGGAAAGGTTGTGCTCGACTACGATCCGGCGCTTGGGCATCAATTTGCAAGTCTTGATGACGGCGCTCCGGTTCCCGATCTTTGGCCGCTTTATGAATTCTTGAAAGACAGGCCAGTCATGGTCATTCGCGGTGAAAAATCAGACCTTTTGGGAGAAGACACTGCGCAAAGGATGGTGGATA
Organism: Roseibium sp. MMSF_3247; assembly: GCF_030733765.1. Taxonomy (NCBI): domain Bacteria; kingdom Pseudomonadati; phylum Pseudomonadota; class Alphaproteobacteria; order Hyphomicrobiales; family Stappiaceae; genus Roseibium; species Roseibium sp. MMSF_3247. Next base: position 385,693 of record NZ_JASHII010000002.1, on the reverse strand, counting down.
GCCATTTGAACGCTGTGCTTCACACGGTTGCAGGCCAGGGTCATGCGCCTGTTTTATGGGACAGCGAGACGCATGAGCGTATCGGAGAATTTTTGAGCAAGGTCTGACAATCCCCGTATTCGTCTGGCCGTTGCGCCAAACAAAACAGAAAAAGCCGGGACCCGTTTGAGTCCCGGCTTTTTCTTTGCCGCAGGTTGTTCTGGGCAAAAAGAAAACCCGGCGTTTCCGCCGGGTTTTCCATCAAACCTTATGATAAGGATTGATTAGAACGTGCGCTGTACGCGGAAGGTAACAGTCATGTCCTGGTTGTCGGTAGCGCCGCCACCGAAGTCTTCGTCACGGTATTCGAATTCAGTACCGATTACGAGACCGGAGACCGGTGTCCAGCCGAGGGTCGCGTGTGCGGACCAAGCGGACAGGTCGTTGACGTTGTTCAGAGCGTCGATATCCCAGTACTGACCTTGAACCGCGGTGTAGATGGTCGGGGTCCAGTAGTGAGTGATACCAGCTGCAACGCCCCAACCGGTGGAGTTGGACAGGCCAGTGCCAGCAGCATTGAGGGTCGCGTCGTAGGAACCGTATGCTTCGTGGATGTAGCCGATTGCACCGTCAGCGTAGACAGCGCGAAGGCCGAGGCCAGTGTTGGAGCCGAGCATCGGCAGGTTGAAGCGTGCAGATGCACCGATCGCCCAACCGGTCTCAGAGTCAACCGGAGCTGTGGAGGCACGGTTAGCTTTAACAACACCCATCAACTGAGCGCCGCCCCAACCCTGAACTACGTTCACGTTGGCAACGAGAGCCGGGTAGCGGAAGCCACCGCGGGAGTAACCGCCGATGTAAGTGCTCGGGGAGCGCTCACCGGTGTTGGACTCGAGAGAGACGCTTGCAGACAGGCCGTTACCGAAGGTAGCGGTGTAAGCTGCGAGGTTTGCACGGGAGTCAAGACCCTGACCGATGCGGGAACCCCAGGATTCACCAGTCCAGTAGTCGAAGAAAGAACCGGTACGACCGAAGGTGAAGCCGCCGAGCTGGACGAATGCGTCCCAAAGCTCAGTGTTGCCGCCAGCGGAACCGAAGTTGGAGTTGTTGGAAGTGAACCAAACGTCGGTGTAGGTGCGCAGCAGGCCGAATTCGGTCTGTGTACGAGCGTCGAGGCGGATGTAACCACGAGCACGGAAACGCAGGCTATCGTCAGCCTTGGAGTCCCAAGAGTTCGGGCCGTCGTTGCCGAAGTCAGAGATGCCGTAGTCGGCACGAACACGACCACCTACACGCAGGCAGGTTTCGGTGCCCGGGATGTAGAAGAAGCGAGCGCCGTAAGCGTCACAGATACGTACGTAGTCAACCGGCTCCGGAGCAACCGGAAGATCAGCTGCCTGAGCAGTTGTGGCGGTAGCAACGGCTGCAGCGCCGAGCATCATGCCCTTAAAGAGTTTCATGTCTGACCTCCAAAATCAGTCAAATTTGCCAGCATCAAAGTGATGCCATTATCCCCGCGAATAATTTCTGTATTTGCTTCCTGCCGGAGGTTGGACGTCCGCGGTATGCAAATCAGTGCGGCCCGAAGCCGCTCGCAGTTGTGACCATACGCATCCCGATCTGCCGTTCAACTCAGAAATCCGGTTTGGAGCCGCAGGGCAGGGTTTTCAGAAACCGGTGTTGCGTGAATGTCACAAAATCAGCCCCGACGTTTAGGATTTGGTAGGATTTAGAGACGTTTGAGGGTGTTAAAAGGGGTTTCCAAGCCGGTCTTGCTTCTCGGAACAGCTTGGTTTCGCCGCCCTGAATGAACGGAATCACGCCAAGGATTCGGTTCGCGCCCCAACACCACTCGCATAGCGCCCGTAGATCGTAAATCCGAAAGACTGCCGCTGAATGCGGCTCCGGCAGCTAAGGTTTTTCCGGGCTTTGTATTGCCTCAAGGACGATCGACACCTTGGACGTTTGCCCCTTGCCGTCGAGAATCATGAGGTCGGCAAAACCGGAGCCGGGCGCGTTCCATAAGAATCGGCGTTCAAATGTGGCCTTCCCTGTCGGCGTTCCGTTTATGAAAAGCCGGAACGGCCGTTGACCGCCATCAAACTTGACGACCATTGGATATGCGCCTTCAGAGGAGGCCCTACCAATTTGCAGTCTTGCACCATCCGGCGGGAAGGTGATTCCCAAACGGCTGGCAGTCCTGGTCATCTTTGGACGGGATTTGACACGGGCATATCGGAGCGGTTCGGGAAGTGGCCGCTTCGCGGCGTGAGCGATGTCTTCCGGCGGCTTGGGCAAAGGTTCCCGCCCCGCGGCCAAAGACTGATAAGCTTCATGGAGGATTGGCACCGCTGACGACGCACCGGTTTGGCCCGGGACTGGCGACCCATCGGCCCGGCCTGTCCAGATGCCGACCACATAGCGGCCGTCATATCCAACAGCCCAGGCATCGCGATAGCCATAGGACGTGCCGGTTTTGTAGGCGATGGCCCCTTTTGCTGGATTGAGAGGCTGCGGCAAGCCGGACAGACTGTCAGTGACTTGATACGCCGACTTCTCGTTCAGAACCGGCATGGCCTGCCGCGCAGCTCCCGAATCAGACTTGCATGGGTATCGACAGGATCGCAGTTCAACTGGCTCTCCTAACCGCGCGAGGGCAGCATAGGTCTGCGTGAGGTCGCGGAGCGACAATCCGATTCCCCCAAGACCAATGGCAAGCCCCGGCGCACTGCCTGGGTCCAGCTGCGGCTGAACGCCCGCACGTCTCAACCGGGCAAGAAGTCTGGTCGGACCAACTGATTCCAAGAGCTGGACCGCCGGTGTGTTCAAGGAAAGTTGCAGGGCCTCATCCAAAGTGACCGTTCCCTGATAGCCCCGATCAAAATTGGTAGGACGATACCCGGCGATGTTGGTTGGCCGGTCAACAATCAGGCTGTCCGGCTGGCCAATCCCCTCTTCAAAGGCGAGCCCATATATAAAGGGTTTCAGGGCAGACCCGGGTGACCGGGTTGCCCGGGTCATGTCCACGTGCCCTTCCCGGCTTTCATCCAGAAGGTCGGGTGCGCCAACGCTTGCCAGGATCTCGCCGGACTTATGATCCGCAACCACCATCGCGATCGACAGCGGTGCAGGCATGACCGCCGCCCGCCGGCGAGCGAGATCTTCCAGGGCCTGTTGCAAGTCCCTGTCCAGTGTCAGACGCAGAACCGGCTCGGAAGGATAGGCGGCCCTTGCCCCCCGGGTCTCATGGGCTGCGAGCAGCGGCATTGGATGCCGCTCGGCCCGAAGTGGTTCGTTGGCTGCGGATCTAGCTTCCTCTTCACCCAGCACACCTTCCCGGACTGCACGCGCTAGAACACGGTTGCGGGCCTTCAGTGCATTTTTGGGATGCCTGTCGGGGCGCCGGTTCTCTGGGCTTTGCGGCAAGGCCACAAGAAGGGCCGCTTCGGCCGGGGTCAAACGCCGCGGTTCCTTGCCGAACCATGTGAGGCTTGCCGCCCGGACCCCTTCCAGATTGCCGCCAAAGGGTGCGCGCAAGGCATAAAGATGCAGGATCTCGTCCTTGGTTGCCACCTGCTCCAGCTGAACAGCTTTCAGGATCTGCTGATACTTTCGTTTCAGCGACTTGGTCGGCGTCTCGTCCAGAAGCCGTGCAACCTGCATTGTCAGTGTCGAGCCACCGGAGACAAGCTGGCCGCTGGCAATTGCCTGCAAAGCGGCGCGGCCCAGCGCCAAAACATCAACACCGCCATGCTGGCGGAACCTATTGTCCTCATAGGCGAGCAGCAGTTCGAAATAGATCGGATCAATTTCGTTGAGATCGACCGGCAAACGCCATTTGGAATCAGTGCTTGTGAAAGCCCGCAGCAAGCGATCTTCACGATCAAGAACAACGGTGGACACAGACAGGTCGGAGGCCTTCGCCAAAGGCGGCAGTTGCCGATAGTCCGTAACAACGGTCCAAGCGGCGGTGCCGAGTGCCAGCAAACCACCAGCGCCAGCAATGAGCCCCCATCGTTTCAGTGACCTTCTGTTCATCCGTTCAACCACCGCACCGCTTTTTCTATCGGGTCGGTCCAAGCACCACGAACCGCGCGGTTTCCGTGATAGCCCGCCGGTCCGGCCGGTACATGTCTTCCACCGAGGCCGGTGGATGCTTGAACGTCCCCGGTGTCGCCGCCCGTGCCAGATACGCAAAGGTCAGCTCGCGGTTGCCCCAATTGCTTTCATCGACCGAGACTTCGAACCGGTCGGAATAGAACGCGCTGTAGTCCGGTTGGTCGATTGTGGAGAGGAATGACAAGCCTCCAAGATCACCGGACCGTACAAGGCGCGGATTGTCGATTGAAAGCCCTGCGGGCAAACGGTCGACGACCATCAACCTGCCCGGCTGATCAGAGAGCGGCCGTACGGTCAGAACAACTGCGATCCGGGTATTCACGGGCACCGCGGACGGGTCAATGACATTGCCATCGAGGTCATAGAGTGTCCGTTCGACGGCATAATCCTTGCCGCCGGCCGATTCCGGGCTAAGCGGCTGACCGGCAATCGACATCAGCACTTCAGTTGGCTTTTCGCCGGCGTTGCGGACATCCACCTGGCCGGACTTCAACTCGTCAAAGCCAAGTGTCCAGGCAAGCCGGCCCGGTGTTTCCACACCATCCACCGACAGGCGGGCCTCTTCCGCCGACTCGTTCAGCGCATTCGCTGCGAGCAGCAACCACGCCATATCCTGTGTTGACCGGCTCCGGGCGCTGCTGTCCACCGATGTCAGTTCTGAAACCGCGCGGGTGTTCAACTGCTCACTGACAGAAGCCGTCACCACATAATCAGTGACACCAGCCGCATCGCGAAGCTTTGATCCGAAGTCTTCCCGGTAGGTGCTGGATGCTGTCCGATCCAATGCATCAAGAGCGGCACTAAATCCGGTTGCGGCCCGCTCATCTTCGCCGTAGAGCGCAAGACCGGCCGCAAGCTGCGCCTTGGCGAGCGGTGTCGCAAAGTTCTGCAGTTTGGCATCCAGATAGTATCTGAGATCCCCCATGGAGGCCCGGCCATTGCGCGCCAGGACATAAAGCGCATAGGCAATGTCCTCACCACCACTTTCAAAGTCAGACGCGTAGGCAAGCCTGTTTTCCAGATTGTCGAGCGCGGACGTGAAGGCGAGATCTGGAACCAGGTAGCCCTTTTCCCGCGCCCGGGTCAGGAAGTCGGCAACATAAGCATCAAGCCAGGTTCCACCACTGCCATAGCTGCTCCAGAGCCCGAAGGATCCGCCAGAGGACTGATTGGCAAGAACGGCGGCAATCGCCTTGACCACCCGTTCACGAATTTCATCGTCTCCGCCAAGGCCGGCTGCTTCGGCAACGTCGCTCAAGTATAGCAGCGGTAACGCCCGGCTGGTGGTCTGCTCGGTACAGCCATACGGATACCGATCCAGTGCTGCTAGAAGGCCAGCGACATCTATGCGTGCCGCCCCACCGGCTGTCAGCGTGACCTTCACACTGTCTCCGCGCAGATCGTCAAAGCTGGCGGCGTCTAACTCAAGCTTGTTCCCCGGCGCCAAATCGAACGCGTAACTGCGCAGAACTTCAGGCTGGGTGTCCTTGATATCGAGATTGATCCGCTTGACGACGGTTTGGGCGTCGGGCCCGGTCAGGGAGGCAACGATTTCGGCGCTTCCCAGTGCGTCGCCGGCCGCCATCGGCAGAATGACTTGTGCTTTCTTGCCCGTCTCCAGATCGAGAACTCTGGGCTCGCTCGGACCGTCTCCGAGGCTCAACCCATTGCTTGCAGTCAGCTCCAGATCGTAAGCACCTGACGGGGCATCGACCGGGTCGATTTCCAAAACCAGCCGGGATGTATCGCCCGGGGCAAGAAAGGCCGGTGTGCTCGCCGTCATAACGACCGGCGCCCTCACCTCGATCTCTTGTTCCCCATGACCGACACCGGATTTGCTCCAGGCCACGGTGATCACGCGCAAGGCACCGTTAAAGTCAGGCACATCAAACGAGACGAGTGCCTCGCCATTGTCATCAACTTTCACAGGGCCTGAGAACAACGCCACAGGTTCATCATCCGGCGGCGGTGCATCCAAACGCATGCCCATGCCGTCCCCGCCGGAGCGAACCTTGCCCCGCGCGCCAGACATCCGGTCAATGAGCTGGCCATAAAGATCGCGGATATCGCTTCCGAGGCGGCGCTGACCGAAATACCACTTTTCAGGGGCTGGCGTTTCATAGGCCGTCAGGTTGAGTATTCCGACGTCCACCGCGGCAACCGTGATGTAAGCCTCTTCACCTGCGGCCAGATTGGCAAGTTGGACCGGAACATCCAGCCGGGTTTGTGGCCGGATCATCGACGGCAGATCCATCGCGACCTCAAGATCCCGATCCCCAGGATCAACCTGCAGCCAGGAGAGCCCCATGGCGCGCGACGGCATCTGGGCTTGATCAACGTCCATCGGCCGGTAGAGGCTGGCCGTGATGTAGGCCCCTGCTCCCCAGACCGCGTCCACCGGTATGTCGACCTCCGTTTCTTCCCCGGACACGTCCACGGTTTGGGTGGAGAGAAGACCGCCGGACACCACGTTGATCACGGCTGTACCCGCCATTTGCGGTTTCAAGCGAAGTTTTGCGATCTCACCTGGCCGGTAGTTTTCCTTGTCGAGCCCGACATCGAGATAGTCCGGCGTGTCGGATGTCGCATTGGCGGTGTACCAGCCCGCCTGGAAGGTCACTCGTGTTGCGGTCTGTAGCGTCCCGCTGCCTTCAATGTCCAGGCGGTACTCGCCCCATTCAACGGGAAGCGACAGACTGGCCGGCTGGGCTTCTGACACATCCAGGGTTCCTGCCGAGATCCGGCGGGTCGAGGTGATCGGCTCGTACGACCAGCGTCCATCGAGCCGGTACCATTGGTAGCGCCGGTCGACCTTGGACAGCGTCCAGTTCAAGCCGGTTGCTGCGATTCGCTCGCCGGTTTCGCCAATCACAATTATTGTAAAGTCGGCAGGACCACCCTCATCGACACCGCCGTCGAAGGCAGGCCGGATCCCAATGCGTGGCCCGTCGAGGCTGACTGGCAGATCCAGCGTCCGCTCAACATAACGTCCCCCGGTTTCCACAAGACGGGCGACAATCTCGGCGTCATAAAGACCCGTTGTCTCCGGCAGCTCCGGCAAATCGGCAGCGAAGGTCAACGCGCCTTGATCATCTGTTCGAAGCCCGGACGGCAAGCGCGTGCGCTCAGAATAAGCGTCCGAGTCTTCAATACCAAAACGATATCCCGGATACGCCTCCATCGTGCGCACCGGGCGCGCAATTACATCGCCTTCCAGCGATTGGCCACTTGCGGGCGATCCATACAGGAACTTTGCCGACAATGAGACGTCGATCGGTGCGGTTCGGCTGAAGGTTTCGGAGGCCGTTTCCAGCGAAAAATCAACCCTCTCCGGCTGATAGTCCTCGACAAGGAAGGTCTTGTCCGCAAGCGCTTCGCCGTCCGGATCCAGCAGGACCTGCCATGACCAGATGCCCTGTTGGGCGGTCGGGCTCAAATCAATGTCCTGAACATATCCGCCGAGACCGCCATCCTGCAGCGTGTACCGCGCATGTTCGACCCCGTCCGGGCGCCGGACAATGAATGTCAGCGGCAAACCGGTCTGCGCTTCGGCCTTCGCTGTTCTGAGCAAAGCCTGCGCATGAACGGTCTCACCAGCCTTGTAGATGCCACGGTCAGACCAGGCGAATACGTCCAAGGGACCGGGTGCCGGGCGTCCGTCGACGCCGCGGTCTGACAGATCAAAGGCGGGTTTGCGCAAATCAAGGAAGCCGTAATCGCCCTCTGCCGTTTCTGCGACCAGAATGCCGGGCGCACTGCCCCCACGCCCAAGGGTGAGACCTGCGGCGAACCTGGCAAACCCGTCCACATCGGTTTCACTTGTTCCGAGGATCTCGTTGTTGACAGCCATCAACCGGACACTGACGCCTGTGAGCGCCTCAGCGCTGGACAGGGACCGGACATTCGCGGCAATTCCATCCGTGCCGGACATGGCGGTCAGCCCAAGATCAGAAACGAGGAACCACTGTGTTGCGAGCGGGCCCCACTGGTTCTTCACGTCCAGCTTTGACCTTGCGGTCATGGCGTAAATCCCGGGCTTAATCTCAAGCCCGATTTCGGATAACGGGATGGCCGTCGTGATGTCCTGATTGAGTTCATTGCCGGTCTCGACGACACCGCTCCAGACCTTTTCTCCGAGATCTTCCTCGATCTGGTCAGCCTGATAGCCGCCCAGTTGGCGCAGGAAGCGGTTGTCTCTCAGGACATCGGCCACTGACCGGTCGCCGATCCGGTAGATGGTTGCCTCAACTTCGTTGGTATTGACCGAAACGATCGGGATGGTCGGATCCCCACCTGCGGGAAGCACATAAGAGCGGCCAAGGAAGTTGACCGACGGGCTGCGGTCCCGGACGTAAATCGAGAGATCTGAAGACTTTTCGAGCACTTCTCCGTCAGCTGCTGGCAGGCCGCTACGTGCAGTCAGTTGATAGCGCGCGCCGTGGCGCACACCTTCGGCGCAAGCCTGAGATCCATCGGTTTCAATCGATACTGTTCCGTCGCCCCGGACAGAAACATACGGGCTCAGATCTTCCCCGACCGGCAGCTTTTGCGAAAACACCAGACAGATCCGCGGCGTTGCACTGTCCGAATCGACCTGATGATCGACGATCCGGAAGCCATGCTCCGCCATCAGTTTGTCGTAGCGCCGGCGGACGGAGCCCCGTTCTTCGAGTGCAAGCGAGGCACGGAGAGACTTGATGGCTGCTTTGTAGTTTTGTCGAAGGGAAAGACCGCGACCCAGATATTCTAGCGCAAAGGCCTGTTCCTCAGGCGTTCCAGCCCGCAAATAGGCGTTGACCGCGGCCGAGACGAGGTTCTTGCGCTTCGTTTCCCGCTCCTGCCAATCGTTTGGGTCTTGCAGAATGAGCGCTGTCGACAGTTGAACCCACGGATCGAACCGCGCTGGGTCCAAGGCGATCAGCTGGAGAAAATCGGCCTCTGCCAGAGCGTTGTTGTTGTTGGCAAGCGCATTTGAACCATTGCGGCGGATTTCATCTGCATCGGTGCTGTTTGGCCGGACCGTCTCTTCGATCCGCTGCAAATAGGTTTCCGCTGCTTCCAAGGTCTCACGGCTTAAAAAATCAAGCTCAGCCTTTCTTTCACCAGTGGTCGCAAAGGTCGATCTCTGGACCTCCACCACGCGGCCGGCAACCGCACCGGCAAAACTCTGCATCTGCCCGGCGGAGGATTTAAGAAAACACCACCCGGCACTGGTGTTGTACGTGAAGGCTTGGCACTGGTTGTCGCTGAGACACGCCGACTTGCAGCCATCAAGGTCGACATCCTTGACCGTCTGATAATCACCGCCGAAGAAATCCGCGTCCTCAATGGTGACGATCCGTCTGTCTTGGGCGTTGGCTGTTTCGGTGAACCCACCGAGTGCCATCCCGCCGGTCAAGAGTGCTCCAGCGACTAACAAAGAGAATCTGAAAACAGACCTATCTGATTGATTTTGATAAGAATAATTCAAAGAACGCCACATGGCCTGTCCTCCCGGGCCGAATAACTCAAGCTATGAAGGCACCGGAAGATGACGAGGACAAGGCAATTTTTCTGAAATGCAAACCTGGAGGCAGGTTCAGCCGACGCGGGAGACCAGCTCTTCAATCAATAGATTGACCTCCTGAGCAGCTTTGCTGGATGGTGCATTTTCAGTCACGGACGCTCCCCGGCCCATGGCAGACGCAAAAACGGTCCGGTTACCAAGGCGTGCCCCCAAGGTGTCATAGCCGGATGCGGCGATGGCATCGGCCATTTCGCCGGTCAGCGAGGCCCGCGGCGGCACCCGGTTCATGACCAGGAGCGCTGGCGTATCTTCCCGGGCTGCCAGATCGATGGTCTGGGATGTTGCCCAAAGGTCAACAGGCGTTGGCTGGATCGGAACGATCACGAAGTCGGCAGCATCAATTGCGGGCTTGGCATCCGTATCCGTTTTCGGCGGCGTATCGATGATGACATAACCGTGCGAGCGCGCCAGAGACCGGGCTTCCCGGCGGGCACCCCATCCGGAGGCAGTCCGGAATTCCAGACCGGTCTCATCCTCCCCGAGCGTTTCTTCGCGGGCCTCATACCAGGTGCCCAACGAGCCTTGCGGATCCACATCGAGAATGGCGACCGGCTCCCCGGATTTGGCTGCCAGTGCAACAGCAAGATGTGCCGCAAGGGTTGTCTTACCGGACCCGCCTTTTTGTTGTGCAACTGTAAGAATTCGTCCGGACATCAACACCTCCATGCTTCGCCGCCATATTGCGCCGCACTCTTTCGCATTGCAACACGTAGAAAACCGTGTTTCGTTAACCCATACATCATTTGTACCAGTGATAATTATATCCATAGGTTGTGCAACTATTCGGAGATTCAACCTGACAAGCTTGCAAGCTAGGACATGGGCGCTGCGCTGGAGAAACCCGGCACTTTGCAGGGCACTTTTGGAAAAAGCCATGGATGCTCGGACAGTGCCGGCCTTGGATGGACGGCCGCTGGCCTTCAATCTATCCTGGCTGGAACGTTGGCGCGGCAACTTCAAATCCGCCGGTGAGCTGGCGGATGTCGCCTTCCAGTCCATGTCAAAACAGTCCGATCCGGAAGGTTGGGCAGAACTTCTCGTGGTCAAGGCCGTTTGCGCCTACAGCCTCGGTGATCACAAGCTCGCAGACGAATTCCTGAAGGACGGTTTTGAAACGCTTGGCCCGCATGCGGAGAGCGGTGCCGGTATTGAGGTGCTGACCATCCTGGCAACCTTGCGCCAATACTCGGAAAACTATGACGAGGCCCTAACGCATCTTCGAGACGCCTTGCAGATCGCAGAGGATGCCGGTCTTTATTTCGAGCCCGGGCGCGTGTTGCATAATCTTTGCCGCGTCAATTGCCTTGCCGGAAACATTGATGCTGCGCTCGATGCAGGCCGGCAAAGTGTCGAACAGAACCGGTCGCGGCGGAACGCGATCATGCTGCCCTATGCCGAAGAAGTTTATGCCGGCGCGCTTGTTGCCAGCGGAGACTATGAAAAGGCCCGCGAAGAAGCTGAAAAAGGGCTGACAGCAGCTGTATTCAGCGATGATCCGCGGGTCACTTGCCAGCTGCATTTTGCAATCGGTTCAAGCTACCTGAAAGAAAACTGTCCGGCGGACGCGCTGAAGGTCTTCGAACAGGGCCTTACAGAAGCTACCGTGTTCGATTATCACCTCTGGATCCGGAACTTTCACCTGCACCTCTCCCAGACACACGAAGCGATGGGCACATTCCAGCAGGCACTCGCACATCTCAAAGTCTATGCCGAGATGCAAGCGACACAGTTCAAGGTTGAAGCACACCGGCAAAGCTATGAACTGCGCAGCCAACTGGAGTATCAGCTCGCCCGCCGCAGTGCGGAATACGAACGCGAGCTTCGCGATCAAAGCGTCCGGCTGAATACAGAATTGGTCCAGGCCAATGAGACGCTGCAGATGCTGAACCGGCGCATTGAACACAACGCCCTACACGATGCGCTGACCGGCATCGGTAACAGGCGCATGATGACCCAGTATTTCGGCCGGGCGGAACAGTCCGATAACGGCGCTAAAGAAATTGCGGCCCTTCTCATCGACCTTGACGGCTTCAAATCCATCAATGACCGGTTTGGTCACGCAACAGGCGATGAAGTGATCAAGGTCATCAGTGAGCGCTTGAGAACGCTCCTGCTTGACCAGGAACTCCTGGTGCGCATGGGCGGCGACGAGTTTCTGGTGGCCTCAACGGTAAGAACGGATCAAGACGAGCTTTCAAAGCTTGCCCATGACATTCTTGAGTGTATCAATCAGCCGATAGATTTGCCTGGCGATCAAGGGGCGGTCGGTGCGAGTATCGGGATTTCTGTCACAAGAATCCGGCCAAATCTGGAACGCAGCCTTCTTCAGGCAGCGGACGAGGCGATGTATGCCGCCAAACGCTCTGGCCGAAATCAGGCGTTCATGGAACCGCTTCCCGCAAAAACCGGCTCATAAAGCTTCCAAGACTGTTCTTTCTACCGCCCACCGAGTGCGTAATAGACATTCCAGGAGGGGCGGCCGGTGACGGGCATGCCGTATTCTGCTTCAGCAGCCCGGATGCCCTTGCGGGTCATCGGGCCAACCTTGCCGTCGGGCTCACCAACATTGAAGCCGTTCCTGTTCAAAAGCTTTTGCAGCTCCAAACGCTGCGCTCTGGAAAGACCGGGATTGTCCGTCGGCCACGGCGTCATGATCGGATCGCCACCGGAAACAAGCTCAGACAGCACTGCGATTGCGAGACCATAAGACGTCGACGCGTTGTAAGATCTGAGCGCCTTGAAATTGCGCGTCACGAGGAATGCCGGGCCGTTCGCGCCTGCCGGCCGGATCAACGCCGTGTCGGCCTTGCTTTTAAAGGTGCTGCCGTCGAGATTTCTAAGACCGCGTTTGGTCCAGGTGCTCATGGAGGCATAGTTCTTGCGGCCCGACGGGCCGGAATAGCCCTTAGGCACCTTCACCTCAAAACCCCACAAACGGCTGTTGCGCCATCCAGCATTTTTCAGGAAGTTCGCCGTGGATGCCAACGCATCCGGAACAGAGTTCACAAGGTCCTTGCGCCCGTCTCCGTCAAAATCGACCGCAAGACTGGCAAACGTTGTCGGCATGAACTGGGTTTGTCCGAAGGCGCCGGCCCATGAACCTTGGAAGTCGTCCATCCGAACATCGCCGCGCGAGGCAATCTGAAGCGTTTTCATGAGCTCGCCGCGAAAATACTTCTGTCGGCGTTTGCCGGCACACACCAGATTGGCAAGGGCGTGCGGCGTATAAAAATCCCCGCGGAAATTGCCGTAATCGCTCTCAATTCCCCAGACCGCCAAAACGATGTGCTTGTCGACGCCGTAACGTTTTTCGACAGCATCCAGTGTCCGCGCATGCTTTTTCAGGTTGGCCTTTCCATCCTGAATCCGCTGCGGGTCGACGAGAAACGCCATGTAGTCCCAGATTTCGGTCTTGAACTCCGGCTGAGCCGTTGAAAAGCGGATGACTTTCTCGTCGTATTTCGCGCCTGATAGCATCTTCTGGGCAACTTCCGGTCGGACGCCTGCCGAAATCGCTTGCTGTTTCAGCGATGCAACGCAGCTTTCAATGGCCAAGGCAGGCGTTGAAAGGGTGGCCGCCCCCAAAACCGCCAACATCATGACCGAAGAGAAAACACCTGAAGATCTTCGCCGCATACCCAGTCCCGCTAGCTTTTGAATCACCTTGCGGAAACGCTGCCACGGGACCGCGACCGAAATGCGGCAGGAAGATGAACTTGGTCGTTATCAAAGGAATTCAGACGAACAGGCGCCCTTTCGAGGCCGTTAAACCAAAAATCCCGGCTTGGAGCCGGGACTTGTTTTCTACCCTGTAGGTCCCGGCTCAAGGCCGGGACTGCTGCGATGCATTATTTACCTTCGATCAGCTTACGGCGCAGCCAGCTGGAGGTCTGATCCATCAAGATCACGACAACAATGGTCAGAATGATGATGTAGCTGGTGTTCTCCCAGTCGCGGGAGGTTTTCATGGTTTCCACCAGCATCAAGCCGATACCGCCAGCCCCAAGCGCGCCGATAACCGTCGCCGAACGGGTGTTCGATTCCAGGAAGTAGAGCACTTGGGAAACAAACACCGGCAGGATCTGCGGAATAACGCCGAACCGGTACCGCTGGATCTGATTTGCGCCGGTGGCACGCACGCCTTCGACCTGTTTGTTGTCAATGTTTTCCAAAGCTTCGGAGAAGAGCTTACCGAGCGTTCCCGTATCCGTAAAGGCAATCGCCAGCGCACCGGTCAACGGTCCAAGACCGAAGGCACGGATGAAGATCAGTGACCAGATCAGCATGTCGATGCCACGCAGGAAGTCGAAGAGGCGCCGGACCCCGAACCTCAGGAACATCGAGGGCGTGAAGTTCCGGGCCGCGAGAAACGCGAGCGGGAGGCCGAACAAGGCAGCAGTGATTGTCCCAAGCACCGCCATCATGATCGTTTCAAACAGCGCTACGAAAATCTCACCGTGCTGCCAGTCCGGGTTCTCCAGGAAGTCCTGAACCATGTACCAGAGATTTGAGTAGTCCGGGTTTAGGCGATCAGCGCTCAAGGCAAGCGCATAAAGCTGGCTGAACGACTTGCCGTAAAACTCCGAGTCGAACGGGAACCAGAAGTTTTCCCAACCACCGAAGTAGTTGTGCACCTCGATCTTTGTCCGGGTGACCTGCACCCGGCGGTCAAGGGTCGGACGGGCGTCAAGTTTCTTCGGATTGGTCAGAAGCCACTCCGGAACATCCCCTTCCGGTAGTTCGATATCGACACCATCGCTGGTTGCCTGACCGATGATGGTTCCGTAGCCCGGAACTGTGAACGACATCCGGTTGCCGATGATCTCGACAAGATACCCTTCACCAAGGTCGACAAACGCATCCTTGCCGTCGACTTCGACCCAGTCCGGCAGATCCGCTTCGTCGTAGGTTGCGCGGCGCTCACCTTCGATTGCGACCTCGAGAATGTCGCGGCGAAGCAACTTGGTGACATGAACTTTATAGGCAACTGAATCTGTTGCCAGAATAACGGCTCGCTCCGGCTGGGCCTTTGCAAGGAGATCCGGCACGCCAAAGGCGAACCATGTGTAGGTCAGATAGGCAAGAATTCCGAGCGGGACGAGGATCGTCAGCCACGCGCGGCGACGCACTTTCGACCAGACATCTTGCGGTGTGACAACCTTTTCGAGGGTATCGGTGGACATGTTCGCTGATCCCTCTTAGTGCGCTCTGCCGGCGCCGACCAGTTTGCCGCGCAGATAAGACGAAGCCTGATCGATAATCATGATGGTGACGAAGAGGAGAACGAAGATCGCGGCGGTTTCATCGCCGGCGCCCTGCCCCCATCCGATGGTGCGCCGAAGCTCCTGACCGATCCCGCCGGCCCCGACGAAGCCAAGAATCGCGGAAGCCCGCACGTTGATCTCAAGACGCAGCAGAAAGTAGCTCAGGTAGTTCGGCGCCACTTGCGGCATCACTGCGTACCGGATGCGTTGCAGCCAGTTGGCACCGCAGGCAGACAAGCCTTCAATCGGCTTGCGGTCGATGTTCTCGTTGACTTCGGAGAACAGTTTGCCCAGCGCACCGGCCGTATGAAACGCGACGGCGATCATGGCTGGAACCGGGCTGGAGCCGAGAACAAAGATGAGGAACAACGCGATGATCAGTTCCGGAAAGGCGCGCATAATATCCATCATACGGCGGACGACCGGGATCAACGGGCCCCAGCTGTCGACGTTGCGCGTGGAGGCCATGGCGAGGACGACGGCCATGGCAGCCCCCAAAAGCGTCGCAACGGCCGCGATGTTCAAGGTTTCCAGCATGGCTGGGAGATATTGGATGATCAGACCAAAAAACGCCGGTCCGGCTTCCCAGGCTTCAAGCACGATCTCGCCTGGATAATCGAAAAACTTGCTCAGGCCCTGCAGAAAACCGCCGGAGTTCATGTCGTTGGATTTCGAGTATCCCGAAACCATAACGGCAACGACCAACAAAAGTCCGATCAGCGAATAGAGCTGACGGCGTTTGCGTAAGGAGAGGATTTCCTCTTCCATTGCAGCGACGGCCATCTTCAATGTCCTTTAAACGTCACGCATAAAAAACGCGGGCCGGAAACCGGCCCGCGCGCTATTCAAGAACGCTTAGTTCTTGCTCTTTGCCTTACGAGCTTCAACGATGTTGACGTAAGCTTCGTGAGTGATCGGCATGAAACCTTTGGTCTCACCGGCAGCAACGCCGTATGCGCACTCAGGGTCCAGAGAGTTTAGGGACGCCATCAGAGCGGTCATTTTGATTTTGACGTCTTCCGGAAGCTTCTTGGAGAGAACGATCGGGCCTTCCGGGATCACCGGCGAACGCCAGATTTCACGCAGTTCGGTCATGTCGACCAGGCCAGCATCGGACGCCTTACGCAGAGCGCCGGAGTTGTAGCCGTCTTCCCACTCACCAAGACCATCGGCCCAGGTTACACCAGCGTCGATGTCGCCGTTGGAAACAGCAACGATGGTCTGCTCGTGACCGCCGGTGAACTTAACGTCGCCGAAATAGTCGCCCGGCTCCATCGAGTAGCCTTCCTGCGGGATGGCGATGGACGGGATCAGGTAACCGGACGTGGAGTTCGGGTCACCAAAGCCGAAAACCTTGCCCTTCATGTCGGCGAGCGAGTTGATTTCAGCATCGTTGCGGGCAAAACCGATGGAGTAGTAGCCGTAGCCGCCATCAACGTTGACCTTAACCAGAACCGGGTCAACAGCTTCCGGATCGGTCAGGTAGACTTTTGCGTAGCCGGACGCGCCAAGCCAAGCCATGTCGAGGTTGCCGCCGAGCAGGCCTTCGATCACGCCGTTGTAGTCAGCCGGTGCGAAAAGCTTGACCGGAACGCCGAGCAGGTCAGCGGTCTTTTCTTCAAGGCAGGTGTAAGCACGCAGACGGTCGGAAGCGTTTTCGCCGCCGAGGATGCCGATGCGGAATTCGGAGATTTCTTCAGCAACGGCAGCGGTTGCGTTCAGAGCGATCATGCTGACTGCAGCCAGCGCAGCAACTTTGGAAACCAGTTTCATTTGGGACACTCCCCCGAGGGTTCACAATTGATGACGATGATTTGGGAGCAGACGGTCAGCCCGCTGCTGCCGCCGGGGTCATCACACCGGCGGATTCTTGAGAGCCGGATTTACCGGCATCGATGGCGGTTGATGTTGCCGCTTCATTGAAGCTTTCATCGGCGCCATAAATCTCGCGCGCCACGTCTGTGGTCAGGGCGTCTGGCGCACCATCAAAAACGATGAAGCCATCGCGCATGCCGATCACGCGGTCACAGTAGGTGCGTGCGGTGTCGAGCGTATGCAGATTGCAGATGACGATCTTGTTGTCGCGTTCGTGGATTTCCCGCAGCGCGTCCATGACGATCTTTGCATTCATCGGATCAAGCGAGGCGATCGGCTCGTCGGCCAGGATCATATGCGGATCCTGCATGAGCGCTCGTGCAATCGCCACGCGCTGCTGCTGACCGCCGGAAAGCTCTTCGGCCCGTTTGGGTGCCTCCTGAGCAATGCCTAGCCGGTCCAGCGCGGCAAGTGCGGTTTTCACGTCGTCTTGGTCGAAGATATTAAAGAGGCTCTTGAGCGTGCCGTGGCCATTCAGACGGCCGAGCATCACGTTGGTCACCACATCCAAGCGCGGCACAAGATTGAACTGCTGGAACACCATGGCGCAGTCGCGCTGCCAACGGCGCATCATGCCGCCCTTAAGGCTCAGAATATCGCGGTCATTGAAGAGGATCTGACCGGAGGTCGCCGGCGTCAGCCGGTTGATCATGCGCAGCAAGGTCGATTTGCCTGCACCGGAGCGGCCGATAATGCCAACCATCTGCGGTTTGTCGATGTTGAAAGATACCTTGTTCACCGCAGTCCGGGACCCAAAGGTCTTGGTGACGTCCTGAAATTGAATCACGCGGCAGCCCTGTCCGTGTTTGTTCGTATTTGCTGCGCGACAAGAGCCATTCGAGCGTAACAACGCGATGACAGCTATTTATCAGTCCCTTGAAGAAACGATGACATTTCAATGACAAGAGCCTACCGGGACACACACAGCGCCCGGACAAGGCTTTATTTTCCTGCTTCCTCAGAGGGTTCTGCATGGCTCGGCAAATCATGGTTGCAAGAGAAGAACAAAGCCCGAGAAGCGTGTTTCCGCGCTGAAATATTGGTCAGGGTGCTTCGAACCGGCTGAAACTGAGGAAAAGAGAAAGAGTTCATGGATACGTCATCAAAGCGTCACGCGTCATGATGTGACCAAAGCTATCCATCTGCGCCTGTCACAAACCAATGGAACAAGCAATGTCCGCACCGCACCAAAAACCCGGCCTGACCGAAGCCCCCAATATTCACCCAGACGCGGTCGTTCAAAACTGTGAGCTCGGAAGGTGGACGGAAGTCGGCGCGCTGACCGAAATGCGGGAAAGCCAGATGGACGATTACTCCTATATCGTTCAGGAGGGGGATGTGGTCTGGTCAACCATCGGCAAGTTTTGTTCGATTGCCCGGCGGGTGCGGCTCAATCCTGGCAATCACGCCACCTGGCGCGCGTCACAACATCACTTCACCTACCGGGCGGCCGCCTATGGGCTGGGTGATGATGACCAGGAGTTCTTTCAATGGCGCAACGACGATTGGGTCACAATCGGGCACGATGTCTGGATCGGTCATAATGTGACGGTTCTGGCCGGGGTCACAATCGGGACCGGCGCTATCGTTGCCGCAGGCGCGGTCGTGTCGAAAGACGTTCCGCCCTATACGATTGTCGGCGGTGTTCCGGCGAAACCAATCAAACGCCGGTTTACGGAAACCCAGGAAGAAGCTCTGATGGAAATCGCCTGGTGGGACTGGAGCCACGATCAGCTGAAGGATCGCTTGCCCGATTTTCGCAACTTGCCCATCGATGGATTCATAGAGAAGTATCGCTGACCTATTATTTTGCCGGAAAATCATTTCTTAACTTGCATTTGATTTCCGTAAGGGAACTCAACTTACTACAAGGCCGGCATTTCTGCGACGTTCAGACGAAAGAGATGACTTTCCCCACAAGTCACAATGGTTAACAGGGGCGATTCGACAGCAGCAAGTTCCTGTGGTGAACTTCAATCAACAGCACGGCAGAGACCTGTTTCGGACCGCCAACCAAAGCATACGGTTTTTGTCATCGCTGTCTGGGCACAGTCCCAAGGGGCCGCTTGCGGCTCTCGCGGACCGGCTGTGAGGCACCCAGTTTGCGCTTGATGCGGAGCGCTCCGCAGCCAGCGCCCCGGCTCTCCGGTGAGCAGCGGGTTATCTGCAATATCGGTGCAGGCTTCAAATCTCTTCGGGGATGAGGGGTCGGCAGGCACCAGATGTCTTCGGAGATCTGATGTCGAGTTGAGATCAAGACGGACTATCGATCCCGCTTCGGCAGGCTTCCGGGTCCGATAACCTTGACCTGAACAGGGGGGTGTTGGTGAAAGCCGACACCCTTTCTGTTTTCTGCTACAGTCACCCCAATATGAGCTTGGACATCATCCCAAATCCGCGAAACCTCGGCCCGTCCCTTCGCCGCTGGCGGGTGCTCAATCGTGTCAAACAGCAGGCATTGGCCGATGAGCTCGGGGTGTCGCAATCCAAAATCTCACGCTGGGAGAGCGGTGCTTCGGAGCCTGACGGGCTTGACCGCTCCAAAGTGGAGCGGCTGTTGCTCGCCCGACCCAACAGTGCAGCGGACAGGGCCTTGGTGGAGCTTGTGAGCAGCAACAGCGCGCCGGTTCATCTGGTGTGCGATCTCAGCCACCGGCTGCTCGCCGTCTCGCCTGCCCGTGCGCGAGACTGGCATACGGGTGTTCAAGAACTGATGGACCGACCGCTTTGGCCTTATGCGTCGGAAGGAATCCAGACCGCAGAACACAGCCTTGGCGCAAAGGGTTGGTTCGAACCTCACGCACCGGATATCGTGTTTTCAACGGAGCGCGCGGATTTCCCGGAGATGACGATCCCGGAAAGCCGGATCAGGATCACGCGACTTGCCCTGTCCGACGGACGCTTTGCCCGGCTTGTGCGGGACGACCCCGGCCAGTTTGCATAAAATATTCAGCGTGTCGTCAAGCGGTGTTGGCCGGAGTAAACTTTCGCCCATGAACAGCGAAACCGACGGCAACCACGCCCCCTTTATTGACCATCGCCGGCTGACCGGTCTTCTTGCCTTTTTTCAGGCAGCCGAACAGCTCAAGGACACTTTGCGATCCGGCACCAGCCGGAGCGGACGAGCGGAGAGTACTGCGGAGCACAGTTGGCGGCTGTGTTTGATGGTTCTGCTCTTTGAGAAAGACATCATTGGTGTCGATATCAAAAAGCTGCTCAAGTTGTGTGTTCTTCATGATCTTGGCGAAGCAATCTCTGGTGATGTTCCGGCCCCGCACCAATCGGACGGTGACAACCGGCAGGAACGCGAAAGACAGGACTTTCAAGCGCTGTGTGCCGATCTGCCTGATGACGTGGCCGATGATTTCATGGCGCTTTGGGATGAATACGCCGATGCCGTGACACCGGAAGCGCAACTTGCCAAAGCGTTCGACAAGCTGGAAACCATGCTGCAGCACCATCTCATGCCGGGCGCCGATGCCGATTTCCATGCCTTCAATTTGAGTTATGGACGCGACCGGACTGACGTCTTTCCCCTCACCCGCCAGATCCGCGAAGGGATCGACGCGCGAACGAAAGAGCTCATAGAAGACCGTCAAAGCGCCCAAAAAGCTTAGGCGGCGTACGTATCAGATCCTTAGCTCTTGTCCAGTCATGGCAGATATGCACCGATTGCGGTCAGATATTGACGACCAGCCCGGTCGTATCAGCTGTCACTCCGCCAGACTTGGCTTTTACGGTTTCGGACTTGGCCGCCACCGTCGTTTGAGCTGCGCTGACAGTGGTGCTTTCCGCCTTCAGCTGCGCGATTTCTGCCACCATCTGCTTGATCTTTGCGGCCATGGTCTCGTTGCTGACCACAAGGGTTTTCAGCTTGACCGCCATTTCTTTCAGATCAACTTCACTGCCGGTCACTTCGGCCGCGACACCGACAATATCGACTGTAACAGCTGCAACACCGACAGCGATGGTGGCATTGATTTCGGTTGTGGCTCCCATCCCGATGCTCAGGTCACCGCCACCGAAAATCGCCAGCGACCCACCGAAGGTCATGTCGATGCTGTTGCCTTCGGTGAAACTCTTAGTGTTGCCGGAATTGTATTCGTACGTGTCACCCGCAATCGTCTTGGTTTCCTCCTTGGCGTTGGTCTGGATGACGCCAGAGCCGTCGCCTGCAGACAAAGTGATGTCCTTGCCCGCCCCGCTGGAGATGGAAACGACTTCTGCGGACGAGGTCATTTCCAGTTTGCCTGAGCTCGTTACCGACGCTGCCCCGTCAACATTCAGCGTATAATCACCATTGACTTGCTGACTGAAATCAGCGGTTTCCACATACATCTTCTCCTCAGCCTTCACCAGGATCCGGCCGTCACAGGCCAACAGGATCCCGTCACCGCCGCCGGATGCATTCTTGTAGGCCTCCGCATTGCTGCCTTCGTCAGCAATATATCGTTGCGGATACCACTCATCGAGATCATCGGCTTGAAACGCCTGTTCTTCGATGTCGGCATATTCGCCAAGACGCAAGACGGCTCCGAGGCGGTGTTCATCCTCGTCTGAGCTCGTTGACGGCACATAAAAGTAACAGCTGCGGCTTGAATCCATGCGTGTGGCCGCATTGCTCGCAGCGCTTGCCGCTGTGTTGTCCAGGTTCGCTGCGTCCGGGTCGTAAAATCCATTCCAGTCAGCCAGCGCCATTGAACGTCTCCACGTCTCTTCTTGTTTTCAACGGATCACAACAAACGCGACCACCTTTCGGCAGCCGCGCTTTTCTATGACTGATAGTTTAACGGGCGCATTTTAAGGGCGGATTAGCAGCTTCACTCGAGTTTTCGTCAGATTGTTAGACAGCATTAACCAATTCAATGGCGATGGCATTCAACCCAAACCGTAAGCACAAACCCGGATCGCCTTGAACGCGGGTCCAGCGATCGTCAAATAAACTTGCAGCTGCTTACAAACAACTCGGGAGGTCTGGAATGTACGAGATTTTGCCACGCAGCGACGGAGCCGTTCTCGGCGTAAAAGTCTCTGGCACGCTAACGATAGAGGAAGAAAAAGAGCTGATTGCCAAGGCAGATGAGCTGGTCTCAACCTATGGAAAGGCCAGTTTTCTGGTCGTTCTCGGCGACCATGTCGGTGTCTCGCTGAAAGCGGTGGCGTCCGACATCAAGTGGCTTATGACCCATATGGACAAGATCGCGCGGGTTGCTGTCGTAACGGACAGCCAGTTTGTCTCGACCCTTGTGGACATAGACGCCACCTTTGCAACCCTGGTCGGTATCAAGGAAAAACACTTTGCGACCGCCGAACTCGACGCCGCCTGGGACTGGATCGAAGAAACGATGCCTACGCCGTGAGCAACTCTTCGTCGCTCAGGAAAGCACATTGCTCGACCTTGCCACCGGAGACCGTGATCATGTGGCCATGCGGAACTTCCATCCAGCAGTTCCGCGCCTCGTCCAGCGGTTCGGAGACCACCATGACGCCGTCGTTGAACTCGCGGTAATAGAGGGTCGGCGGATACCGGTCTGATGCGTACCGCGCGGCATAAAGTGTTTCGCCATCCGACCAGGCAGAGGCAAAGCGCATGTGCGGCGTGCAGCCCGAATATTTGGACAGCGCTTCGGCTTCATGAACCGCGCGGGCCATGGCCGCGCGCGGGTGATGTTTGAGCCCATAAGCGAGCGCAATCAAAAAGAGGCTCTCGCTGTCGGTGCCGCCCATGCGGTCGCGATAAAGATCGTCCGGGATCATATTGTCGAGCCGCCGGCGGACCTTGTCATATCCGCCGATTTGACCGTTGTGCATGAACGTCCAGCGATCGAAGGTAAACGGATGACAGTTGTCCCGTGTCGTTGCCGTACCGGTCGATGCGCGAACATGGGCCAGGAAATGCCCCGACCGGATGTGCTTTGCGATCTGCAGCAGGTTCGGGTCCGACCAAGCCGGGCGCACATCCTTGTAAAGACAGGCCGTTTCCTTCTCGCCATACCACGCAACGCCAAACCCGTCGGCGTTCACCGATGTTTTGCAAGACGTTGCATTGCGGCTCTGATCGATCAGCGAATGCTCCGGATCGCAGATCACCTCTTCCAGATATTTCGGAGCCCCGCTCCAGGCAGCCCATCGGCACATGATCGCTCGTAATCCTTATGCAGCTTTTTGTGCGGCCTTGAACCTTGCGGTCGTTTCATCGCACGCATAGCTGTCGGCGAATGGGTACGGCTTACGCGCCAGCTGGTCGACGGCCTGGATGATCTGATCTGCTTTCACTTCATCCAGAAGAACGGAAAAATTAAGCCGGGTCCAGCCGGGTTTCTTCAGTTCTTCACCGGAAAGAATGCCATCGCGCAGGGCGTCGGATTCCGACCGGTCGATGCCGAGCAGCCGGTGGGCATACGGCCCAGCGCAGGCGCAGCCGCCGCGCGCCTGAACCCCGTAAACATCCGACAGCATCCGTGTGACGAGTTGCTGGTGGATATACCCACCGCGCTCCAGATCCTTCACCCGGAACGAGAAGATCGGCATGGTGTGGCTTGCCTCCAGATTGCCGAGGATCTCGATGGCCGGGTTTTTCTGCCAGGCTGCCAGGGCCCGGGCACGCCAGGCTTCGTTGCGGGCATCCATTTCGGCCTGACCGATGGCTTCCTTCACCAGAAACGCCAGCGCGGCGCGGATGTCACCGATGACATTCGGTGTTCCGGCTTCTTCGCGGGCGGCAATGTTTTCGGAGTAGTCGTGCCCCCAGGGGGAGACAAAACGCACCGTTCCGCCGCCCGGAAACACCGGGGTTTTGATGCAGACCGCCTGCTTGCGCACGATCATGACGCCGGAGGCGGCCGGACCGCCGATAAACTTGTGCGGCGAGACGACAACGGCATCCTTCTGGGCATCGGTGCCCGGCTTCATGTCGATCGGCAGATAAGGCCCCGATCCGGCACAGTCCCAAACACTCAAGGCACCATGACTTTTCAGGATCCGCGTAACTGCCACATCATCGGTCACAATACCGGTGACATTGGACATCAGCGAAAACGCGCCAACGGTCAAACGTCCAGATGCCTTTTCGTTCAGAACCGCGTCCAACTCGGCCAGGTCCGGACCACCGTCGGCGGCCTCGTTGATCTCGATGACCTCCGCACCGCTTTCCCGCCACGGCAGAATGTCGGAATGGTGCTCGTAAGGACCCAAGATCACCAGCGGGTTTTCGCCCCGTTCCGCGGCCCCGGAGACACCCAGCAGATGGACAAGCCGGTTGAGCCCTGCCGTCGCACCCGACCCGCAAAAGACCGTGGCGTAGCTGTCGAAAGCCCGGCAGATGCGGGCAATCTCGGACCGCGCAGCCTCGCGCATCCGGGTCATGGTCATCCCGCAATAAGAAGCTTCGGTGTGGCTGTTGGCGTAAACCGGGAGCACCTCTTCCATGACGAAGTCCTCGACCTGCCGAAGGGCCCGGCCGGAGGCGACATAATCGGCATAGATCATCTTTTTCGGGCCGAACGGCCCCTCAATCACTATGCCGTCTCCGATCAGCCCAGCGCGGAGCCGTTCGATCAGATCCGGGCCTTTCAAAGCGCTCTTAAAAGTTTCGAGTGCAGTTCCGGAAGAAGCAAGGTGTTGAGATTGGGTCATGATCTGCTCCAAATGTCTTTGAACGGATCATACGACCAAGTATATTCATAAATCCGCACCTATTTTGATTGCCGAACGGCCTGTTTTGTGTCATTTGATCGTTAATGATGAAAAAATTCGATCAAATTGACCGCGCGCTTCTTAGAGCCCTGCAACGGGATGCCCGTTTGTCGCAGCGGGAGCTCGCCGAGGAGGTGGGATTGTCGCAAAACGCCTGCTGGCGGCGGCTGAAAACCCTTTATGAGAGCGGATTGATCGAAGGGCACACGATTCGCCTTGATCCGGCCCAGCTCGGCCTGAACCTCACGGTCTTTGTCATGATCCGCACGCGCCATCATTCCAAGGAGTGGCTGGAGACCTTCCGCAGCGAGGTCACACGGATCCCGAACGTGATCGATTTCTACCGGCTTGCCGGGGATTACGACTACATGTTGAAAGTGGTCGCCGAAGACATGAACGCGTTCGATCAGGTCTATCAGCGGCTGATCGACAAGGTCGATCTCGACACGGTCACCTCCTACATGACCATGGAAGCCATTGCGGATGCCCGCGACCTGCCGATTTGACGTTGTGCGGCAACAGTTGCTCAAGAACTTCCGTCATTACCCGGCTTGACCGGGTAATCCAGTCCGTAACCGTGCCCCAAGCACAACTGCTTAGATGGAGAAGAAACGGCATGGATGCCCGATGAAGCCAGGCATGAAGCTGGATGGAAAAGGCACCAACCAATCCAAACCGTCACCCCGGGCGAACGCAGTGAAGACCCGGGGCCTGCTCGCTTCCAGAGCACGAGCCGTACCCAACGACGTCATCCGCAAGCAGCACCGAGAGTGGGCCCAAGCTCGGCGTTTCACTTGGCCGGGGTGACAGTCTAAGGGAAGCGGACAGCTGCCCTACCCCCGAGGACAGCTCGTGACCTTTTACCTCCGGCGGCCGCCGCCACCGCGGGCGGCGCGGCCACCGCCTCCCCGTTGCGGGCGGGCCTGTTGCGGCCGGGACCGCTGCACGTTGCGTTGACGGTTGACCTGACGATTGCCAGCCTCACGCGCCGCACGGTCCCGATTGAGATGCGCCGGTGCTTGCGGCCGCTGTGCTGGCCGGGTCGCGGGGCGTTGGGCAGGACGTTGAGCCGGGCGTGTCTCCGGCCGGTCGGCTGGCCGCTGGACATTTGGTCTTTGATTGCTCGGCCTTTGGCCGGCATTGGGCCTCTGGCCATTGTTCGGACGTTGGCCCGCGTTCGGTCTCTGCCCGGCATTGGGTCTTTGGCCCGCATTTGGCCGGTTCTGGATCCGATCCCCGGCCGGCCGGTTGGCAAGCGCGGCTCCGGCACCAGCTCCAATCGCGGCTCCTGCCCCGAGATCCCGTGCCCGATTTTGAAGAGCGTCGCGCGAGGGCGCATCGACCCCGTTCCAGCGCCCGCCTTCAAACTTCTGCCAGTTCTGTCCATCGCGGCGATAGACACTGCCATCGCGGCCCGCAAAGACGTCCCCGCCCCTGCGGTTCAGCGTAGCCGCGCGGCCCGGGCCGCCCTGTTGCTGCCACCGGTTTGCCGCCGACGCCCTGACCTCCCGCGTGCGCGACCACTGCGGGCCGGAGACGACAGCCCCGCCCCAGGAGCCGTAGATCCCGCGAGCACCGCCTGCGACGACGCGATTGCCCGTGCGGGGATTGTACGCAGAGATGAAACCGGCACTGCCGCGTGGGCCGCTGATTGCTCCGCCGCGGATATATCCGCCCGTGCGCGGATTGTAGATGCCCCCGCCTGCAATGCCCCGGCGCGGGCCGTAGGCATAGCCATACCGGCCATAGGTGCCGCGAAGCGGATTGTAGTAGGCACCGATCCCATAGGTCACCGGCCGCGGGAAGTAGATCGGCCGGATGCCCGGACGGTACCATGGGCGGTAGTACCAGCCTGTGCCGTAGACAAAGACGCCCCATGCCAGAAACCCGGTCACATACCCCATGGTGTAGCCGTACCAGACGGCATTGGGTTCGGTCTCATAGACCCGCACATAAGTGACGTTGTAGACCGGCGAGGATGGCGGAATGGTGTAAATCTCTTCCGGCACGGCTTGGGCCACCACAAACGGTCCTTGCGGGCTGTCACCGACAAACCAGACGCCATCCTGAAGCACGTAGTATTTTGCGCCGACCTGAATGACCTGATCGTTGGTGTTCACCGCATAGGACATCGATGTGCCCTCGATCTGCGTGAACTCCGGATCACCTGCATAGGCGACATCCGCGCTGACCGACCCCAGCTCAACGCGCGCCGTCGTTGGAATACTGGCTTTCAGCCGGGCCTGTGAGGCTTCAGAGGTGCCGGGAATGGACGACCGGACCGAATAGTAAGGTGCATCTTCGGGGATGTTCAGGAAGTCCGACGGCATGTCAGGCGTGGTGAACGCCCACGGACCGTCGAGAGACGCCGACTTGAACCAGCGCCCCGACAGAAGGATGTACCAGGTCGATGTGGTTTTCAGGAAAAAGACATCGTGGTCAGTGTTGGAGGCCCATTCCAGATCGCCCCCGGGCACCGGTTCCAGTTTCGGTTCCCCCTCGAAAACGATCATTTCAGCCGGTTTGTCGGAATAGATGACCTTGGGAGCTTTGTCTTCGGGAAAGGCTTGTGGCGGGATCGCCTCCCGGGTTTCTTTCCAGTTGTCGTCGTCCGGCAAATTGGTGATCGGGTCCGGCAGGTCCATCACCGCTTCCCAGGTGCCAGTCAACTCTGAGGATTTGAGCCAGGATTTTTCATCCCGGAGATAATAGTCCGAACCTTCATCCGGCTTCAGGATGTCCCAGTTTGTGTTGACCACGAAGCTCAGACCTTGATCGCCCTTGACCGGCGCAAGGATGGGCTCGCCTTCCGTTTGCACCAAGATTGCCGGCTCATAGGAGATGAAGAGCGGCGGCGCCTCGGCGTTCAGGCCATCCACATCCTCCATCCGCTTGAATTCCGCTAGGTTTGCGGTAATGCGGTCTTCCTTCACCGTCACGACGCCCGTCGGCAGGATCTTGCCCACTTGCAGAGACAGATCGGACAGCGCCGTCCGGTCGAGCG
The DNA here is from genome assembly GCF_030733765.1 of Roseibium sp. MMSF_3247. NCBI lineage: Bacteria > Pseudomonadati > Pseudomonadota > Alphaproteobacteria > Hyphomicrobiales > Stappiaceae > Roseibium > Roseibium sp. MMSF_3247. The sequence continues at coordinate 358,191 of NZ_JASHII010000002.1, read as the reverse complement.
CGGAAAAATCAAGGCGGGTCACCTGAATGTCCGAGACATCAATCAAGCCGGCTTGCGGATCGGGCGCGGTTTTGCCGCTGACGCCGATCACGCCAAACACGGGGGCCGCATCCTTGTCCTTGATGTATTCCGCGGCAATCAGGGCATCCAGGGTTTTGAAGTCCGTCCATTCGGTGACCTGAGGCTGATAGAGGACAAGTGTCGCGCCGGCATCTGTATCGTAGGTGCGCGGCCAGCCGGTCGTATCCTCGGCTTCAGTGAGTTGCAGGTAATTGCCGCTGACGAACCCGTTCTGACCGTTGTAGGTCACCGAGCACCAGGCTCCGGTGTCGTCGCAATCCTGAAGTTCGACGGGGGTGCCGTTCGGCACGGTACCGAGCGAGCCAAACCCGGTTCCGGGCCCCTGACGGAAGTTCACGTTCGCCGTGGTGACAGCCGGTGCTGCCAGAGCACCATTCAAAAGAACGGTTTGCAGCACCAAGGCAGATGACAGGGCGACGGAAATAACTTTACGCACAGTAAAACCTCCCAAAATATCGGACGGCCCAGCTTCTTCCGGCGGGTTCTCAATACCTTAGCCTGAACGTTATGGCATTTTCACAGCAGGGTCAGCCGTGATCTTTGAAATTCTTCATCAAAAAGTGCCGGCGCGCCATTTTCAGATGTTTTGGTAGTAGCCGCCCCGGCCTTGAGCCGGGGCCAAAACCAAATGGTCCCGGCTCAAGGCCGGGAACGCACAAACACAATTTCAGGTGGGATGAAGTCTTTCCAATCGACTTCAGCAGGCCATGGAAGATACAGCCCGGCCGATGACAGCAACGGCCTGACCGGTGCGCGCGGACTGCTGGGCGGCAAGCCCCATCTCGACGGCTTTGCGTCCATCTTCCAAAGAGACTTCCACGTCGGTCTTTTCGCCGCGAACGACAGCGACAAAATGCTGGTGCTGATAGAAGGTCGAGCCGTTGTGGTCTCCGGCGTCCAGGATGTTCGGATCAACAGGAATATCGATCTGGCGCGGGCCTTTTGGATTGCGGGGTGACACGATCAGTTGGGGAACAGGCGGCTCGCCCAAATCTCGTGGCCAGAACCGGCCCGGCCCCGGGACCAAGGCCTCGATCTTGCCAGCCGGCCCGACCGCGGACACCTCCTCCTGGTAACGGGAGCCTTCTGCGAACATGCACAGTTCCAGCATTGCGCGAGCGCCGTTTTCGAAATCAACGATCACATACCCGTTGTCGAGGATGTCCGGCGTTTCGCCGTCGTACAGCTCTTCTTTGTGGTTGGCGTCCTGCCCCGCTGAGGCCATGACACGGACAGGTTCACTCTTGATGATCAGCCGCATCAGATCGAAAAAGTGACAGCATTTCTCGACAAATGTCCCGCCGGAATAACGGTTGAACCGGTTCCAGGATCCGACCTTGTCCAAAAACGGAAAGCGATGTTCGCGGATGGTCAGCATCTTGATGCCGCCCGTTGCCTGTTCCGACTGTTCGATCAGGGCTGCGATCGGCGGCATGTACCGGTATTCCATCGCGACCCAGACCGGGGCCGGATACGATGCCTTGAAGGCCTCGAGCGCTGCAATATCCTTGGGGTCGGTGAACAGCGGCTTTTCAACCAGCAACGGCAGCGGCCGTTTCTGACGGATTTCCTCCATCTGCGGCACATGGCAGTGGTTGGGGCTTGCGATCAGGATGCAATCCAGCTCTTCGACGTTTAAGACAGCGTCGACGGAATCAACGAACCTGGCATGCGGCGCAAACCGGGAAGCTTGCTCGGCCATCCCGGCATCCGGCTCGAAAACAACCTCCACTTCGGTGTCCGGCAGCAGCGCGATGTTGCGCAAGTGCTCCTGACCCATCATGCCACAGCCGATGACACCGTATTTTACCTTCGCAGGCATTTGGCTCTCCTTAAGTCGGCGGATCGTTTGGCGCCCGCCTATTTCAGTCTTTGAACGTAATGCGCCCTGTCAGTATCGAACCAGGTGCGCGAAAACTCGACCGGCTCGGGCTTGTCCGCCCAGCTGAACCGTTCGATGTATCCCGTGAGAGTGCCGGGCGCTTTGGTAAAAACCTCTGGCGCCCAATTCGGCACGGCGTTGATCGTCACCCTGTCTTCAGCGCGGACGACCCAAAAGCCAAGCTGCTTTTGATAGAAACGGTAAAGCGAATCTGAAAGCTGGTCGCGGCGGACAAAACCGCAATCCCCATCCAGCCAGATTTCCTCAACCGCGATGATTGTTTCGTTGAGGTAGCGTAGACGGCGGATGCGCGTGCCCTCACCGCTCGTGCCGAACTCCGGAAGATCTTCCGGTTTGGATACACGGTCGACCTCAAGAATGTCTGCCTTGGGCAGCCCACCGCCCGACAGCAGCTCCAGACGGAACATCGCGTAGACGCTTTCGTTTGTTCCGCCCTGACGTATGTAGTTTCCCGAGCCCTGTATCCGCTCCAATAGGCCTTTTTCCGTAAGATCAGCCAGCGCTTTTCGTAGCGTACCGATGGAGATCCCAAGCTCTTCGGCCATGTCCCGTTCCGGCGGCAAACGCTCTCCGTCAAGAAGGCGGCCGGCCGCAATATCCCGAATGAGAAGCTCACTTATCTGGACATAAAGAGGCAGGGCGTTTGAGGTCTGCGAGGCGGTTGGCATTGCGGTGCGGCGATCTGTCTTTCGAAAATTGATACACTATTGATTTACATCAAGGCGGGTGATAAGCAAGGAAAAAGTGAAGGTCCAAATGAAGGCCTTCGAAAACAAACGAAATGCCCAAAAAAATATTGGGGAGGAGAGCCTTAGATGACCGTTGTTCCCGTAACTTCGCCGGACCTAGATGCAGCTGAAGTGTCCTGGTTTGCGGCGCTGTGCTCGGACGACTATCAGTTCCTTGGCGTGCCGGAAGGCCACTTGCGGTCCTCATGGGAGCACTGCTCTTCCATCGTCAAAACAGCCGAGGCCCAGGGCTTCCGGAACATTCTTTGCCCGTCTTCCTACCAGGTCGGACAGGACACGCTTTCCTTCGTCGCCGGCTGCGCGCCGATTACCGACAAGATCAACCTGCTGGCGGCTGTCCGCTGTGGCGAAATGCAGCCGATCATGCTGGCGCGGACCATCGCGACGCTCGACCACATGCTGGAAGGCCGGCTGACGGTCAACATCATCTCCTCCAACTTCCCGGGCGAAGAAGCCGACAGCGGCTACCGCTATCAGCGCTCCCGCGAAGTGGTTGAAATCCTCAAGCAGGCCTGGACGCAGGAGGAGATCAACTACGAAGGACAGATCTACAATTTCAAAGGCCTGACCACGGGTCCGGCCCGGCCTTACCAGACCGGCGGCCCCCTTCTTTATTTTGGCGGTTATTCGCCAGACGCTTTGGACCTGTGCGGCCAGCACTGTGACGTCTACTTGATGTGGCCGGAAAAGATTGAAGAGCTGGAAGGCCGCATGAAGGCTGTACATGCCGTCGCCGAGAAGTACGATCGCACCCTCGACTACGGGTTACGCGTCCACATGATCGTGCGCGACACCGAAAAGGAAGCACAGGAATACGCCGACTATATCGTTTCCAAGCTGGACGATGACAAAGGTACCGCCATCCGCGAACGCGCACTCGACGCAAAGTCTCTGGGCGTCAGCCACCAATCCAAGAACCGCGAGATCGCGGATGAATTTGGTTACATCGAGCCGAACCTTTGGACCGGTGTTGGCCGGGCCCGCTCCGGTTGCGGGGCGGCACTTGTCGGTTCCACCGATCAGGTGATGTCCAAGATCGAGGCCTATCAGAAAATGGGCATCCGCGCGTTCATCTTCTCCGGCTACCCGCATGAAGAAGAAGCCAAGCACTTCGGTGCCCGCGTCATGCCAAACCTGAAGACTTGCTCGCTTCCCGAAGCTTACGGCCGCGTTCCGGCCGAAACCCCTGCAACACCGCTCGGCAATGGAGTCCGCCGCTAATGGATCGCGTCAAACTTAACGACACGCTTGAATTTTCCCGCCTCATCTATGGCATGTGGCGGCTCGGCGATGATGCGGACACATCCCCGGCGCATGTGGAGCGGAAAATCCAATCCTGTCTTGATCAGGGCATCACAACCTTCGATCAGGCGGATATCTACGGCGATTACGGCGCCGAGGCTGTGCTGGGCGGCGCGATGAAAGCCAATCCGTCCCTGCGCGGCAAAATGGAAATCGTCACCAAGTGTGACATCGTCGCTCCGTGTGGCCGGTATGCCGATGCCAAGGTGAAGTACTACGACACGTCGCGGGCACATATTGAGAAATCGGTCGAGATTTCTCTCACCGAAATGGCCATCGAGACGGTAGACCTTCTTCTGATTCACCGCCCGGATCCGTTCATGGACCATCATGAAACGGGCGCTGCGCTGGATGATCTGGTGAAGTCCGGTAAGGTCCGGAACATCGGCGTTTCGAACTTTCGTCCGTGGGACTGGGAACTTCTTCAATCCGCCATGTCCAACACGCTGGTGACAAACCAGATCGAGATCTCCCTTAAGGAGATTTCTCCGTTCACCAATGGCGATCTCGCATTCCATCAGCGGCTCGGCACAAAACTGATGGCCTGGTCCCCGCTTGGTGGCGGATCTCTGATTTCGGAAGGCGGCAAGCTCGGGTCCGTGATGGACGAGATCGCAAGTTCCTTCGGTGTTGACCGTTCAGCAGTTGCCGTTGCGTTCCTTTTGGCGCATCCGGCACACCTCATGCCGGTCATGGGCACCAACAATCTGGAGCGTATCGGGAAAATCTCGGACGCGCTCAAAGTCAAACTTGACCGCGAAACCTGGTACCGCCTCTACGAGGCAGCCCTTGGAAACGAGGTTCCCTGATGACAATGCAAAATGCAGATCACACCGTGACGTTCGCGCCGCATTCTGAAAACTCCCGGCTCTTGCGGGATGCCTTTGGCCGATTTGCGACCGGCGTTACTGTTGTGACCACCCATTCCGAAGACGGCCCGGTCGGGATCACCGCCAACAGCTTTTCTTCCGTCTCCATGGACCCGCCGCTCGTCCTCTGGATGCCGGACAAGGGCTCGCGCCGGTTCCGCTACTTTGAGCAAGCCGAACGCTATGCAATCCATGTTCTGAGCCACGAGCAGGCGGAGATCTGCAACGGGTTCGTCAAGAACGCACATGCTTTTGATCAGCTGACATACCAGCTTTGCGAGAACAACGTACCGCTGATCGAGAACTGCCTGGCGCGCTTCGAATGCAAGCGGTTCGCGGCCTACGAGGGTGGCGATCATTTGATTGTTCTGGGCCAAGTGATGCAGGCTGAGATGCGCACCGGGGATGCGCTGACATTTTTTTCCGGCAAACTCGGACAAATCGCGCCAAAGTAAGAGCGCTCAAAAAAGCAAAGGCCGGGACGGACATCGCCCCGCCAAAATGGACGTACCAGGGAGGAGCCCGTATGGGGGCATTGCTGGCGGTTTTGAAACCGCTTGCCTTCGTCAATTCGCATCTTTTGCGGATCGGACGAGGGATCGGCGTCGTCGCCGTTGCGTTGATGGTGGTTGCGATCCTGATACAGGTCGTGGCCCGTTATGGGTTCAACAATGCCCTCCCCTGGCCTGATGAGGCCGCGCGCTTTTGCATGCTCTGGATGACCGGTTTGATGGCACCGACCGCCTTCCGGCGCGGTGGATTTGTGGCCATCGACACGCTGGTGATCATGCTGCCCAAAATCCTGGCTAGCGTTCTGTCTCTTTTCCTGCTGTGTGTCTCGTTCGTGGTGCTCATCATCGCGGTTCAAATTGGCTACGCTGAAGTGACCGGTTTTGGCGGAAAATTCGCGACCGCCTCTCTCTACGTTCCGGGCAATTTGACGTTGACTGAGTGGATCCGGGTGCCGCGCAGCTGGATGATGATGTCGATGTTCGTTGGCGTCATCTTGCTCGCTCTGGTCAATGTTGAGCTCATCGTGCGCAGTCTGATTTCCTTGATCGGTGGCAAGGATGACCTTCCGGGCATTCCGGATATCGATATGGCGGGAGCAGACTGATGCTGATCTGGTTTCTTCCCGTCTTCCTGGTTTTCCTGATGATCGGTTTGCCGGTCTTTTTCGGCCTGCTCGCAGCACCCGGCATGTTGTTGTGGCTGAACGGTCAAGAGCGGGACATCACCCTTCTCTACCGTAACGTCTACAACGGGATGGACTCTTTTCCTCTCATGGCGATTCCGTTCTTCATGCTCGCTGGCGAGCTGATGAACAAAGGCGGGATCACCATGCGGCTGGTGGAATTTTCCCAGGCACTGATGGGGCACCTGCGCGGTGGCCTGGCACACGTCAACATCCTGTCGTCGATGCTGTTTGCCGGCCTCTCTGGCTCGGCGGTTGCCGACACCTCAGCGCTTGGGTCAATGCTAATCCCGGCCATGGAGAAACAAGGCTATACAAGGAAATTCGCAGCTGCGATTACGGCCGCTTCCTCGGTGATCGGTCCGATCATTCCGCCGTCAGGTATCATGATCATCTACGCCTATGTGATGGGCGAGAGTGTTGCCGCGCTGTTCCTCGCCGGTATCGTGCCCGGGGTCATGGTCGGCGTCGGCCTGATGCTGATGGTCAAGTTCATGGCCGACAAGTATGATTTCCCCGTAGCTTCGCGGAAGTCGACGTGGGGCGAACGCGGCCAGGCATCTCTCAAGGCCTTCTTTCCGCTTTTGACCCCGGTGATAATCCTCGGGGGCATTCTGGCTGGTGTCTTCACACCGACTGAAGCCGCTGCCGTTGCTGTGGCCTATGCCCTCTTCATCGGGCTGTTTGTTCTCAGAACCTTGAAGCCGCATGAAATTCCGGGTGTTTTGAACCGTGCAGGCATCACATCAGCCGTTGTGCTGCTGCTGGTCGGGGCCGCCATGGCCTTCAAAACCGTGGTCAGCCTCAGCTACGCACCGCAAATCATGGCTGACTTTGTCCTCAGCCTCACCGAAAACCCGCTGCTCTTGTTGTTCCTGATCAACATGCTCTTGTTCATCGTGGGCATGTTCCTGGATGCAGGCCCGGCGATCATCATTCTTGGACCTATCCTTGGACCGATCTTTCTCGAACTGGGTGTTGATCCGATCCATTTTGCCATCATCATGAGCGTGAACCTGACCATCGGTCTGGCAACGCCTCCGATGGGGCTGGTCCTGTTTGTTGCAGCATCTGTCTCCAAGGAACGGGTGGAGACGATATCCAAGGCTATTCTGCCGTTTCTGGCGGTGGAGATCGCAGTGATCTTCTTGATCACTTACATTCCGGCACTTTCGATGACGATCCCGCGTCTGACCGGATTTGCCAACTGATCTGAGCTTTACCTAGGGAGGACTTCAATGCTCAAATCTGCCCTTAAATCCTTGACGGTCGCGGCGATGCTCGCCGGGTCCGCATTAAGTGCTACGGCGGCCGACTACACCCTGCGCGCCACTGCAAACTCCAATGAAAACGATGAAGACTATGATGGTCTTGTCGTATTCAAGAACTTCGTGGAAGCCGCCTCGAACGGCGCCATCGAAGTAGAACTCTTTATCGGTACGCAGCTGTGCTCCAACGGCGCTGAGTGCCTGCAAGGCGTTGCAGGCGGTGCCATCGATATTTACATCTCCACATCCGGCGGCGCATCCGGCATCTTCCCGTATGTTCAGGTTCTCGACCTGCCATACATGATGTCCGACGACCGGATCGCAGAACACGTCCTGTCCGGCGACTTCACCCGCACCATGCGCAACATGGCGCTGGAAGACAGCGACAACATGATCCGCCTGATGACCATCGGCAACACCGGCGGCTGGCGGAACTTCGCCAACACAAAACGCCGTATTGCGGCACCTGCTGACATGGAAGGCCTGAAGATCCGGACTGTCGTTGCTGATCTGCCGCAGGTTCTTGTCAAAGCGCTCGGCGCGTCTCCGACCCCGATCCCGTGGCCGGAGCTGTTCACCTCCTTCCAGACCGGTGTGGTTGAAGGCTCAAAGAACGGCATCACCGATATCATGGGCATGAAATTCCCGGATGCGGGCCTGCAATACGTCACCCTCGACGGACACGCCTACATGGGCGCTCTGTGGTGGATGAACAACGAGAAGTTCCTCTCCATGCCGGAAGACATGCGCCGCGTGGTTGTTGATGGTTTCTATGCCCTGCAACAAGCAACCTTTGCATCTCCGAAGCGCAAGTCGATCCAAGCCTATGAAGACTTTGTCGCAGGTGGTGGTGATCTTTACGTTCCAACCCCGGCCGAAAAGGCAGCCTTCAAAGAAGCTGCAAGCCCGGTCTTCGATTGGTTCAAGGAAAACGTTGACCGCGGCGGCGAAATCTTCGGCGCTCTGGAAGAAGCCGTGGCCGCTGCTGAGGCAGATGTGAACGGCGCGCGCGACGCAGACCTGAACTAAGATAAAATAGAGCCCGGCAATTTGCCGGGCTCTTAACTTGCCATCTTTTTGATCTGGCGATGGCCTTGTCTCCTAAGCCATTCCCTGATCAAAATCAGCGGAACGGGTACATCCAGACCTTGTAGTCGGCGACAAGAATATGCGCTTTTTCGATCTCTTCCGCGGTCATCTTTTTGACCACCTCTTCAAGCGAAATCGCCGCGTCCGGATCCCCGCCGATGGCAGACAGTGTGTACCACATGTAGGCCCGCACAAGATCGGGTGCCGGCATTCCACGTCCGATTTCGTAGTACCAACCAACTCCGGACTGCGCGCCGGGATGCCCCTTCATGGCGCTTCTGAGGTACCACTCAAACGCCCTTTGATCGTCTCGCTCAACGCCAAGGCCCATGGCATACATGACACCGATCAGCTCTTCGGCGTCGGCGTTGCCGGACCGGGCCGCTGGCCAAAGCGCATCCTTGGCTTCTTCGAATTTCCCGGATTCCATCAGATCACGCGCTTCTTCGATTTCCGCACGCGCGGGGCTGGTCATTGCCGCGCTGACAAGGATGCAAAGTGCGGCGACCGCAGATCGAAGTGGCGTCATGTTTTCCTCGTTCCTTCACTTCTGCTTGCCAGCGTATTGCCAGCTGGCGCAGCTGAACTGCCAGCAACTCTGACCCAATCCAGCTTTCTCGAATTTGATCGCAAGCAGGCCGCGCTCGGCCAACTTCTCTTTTACGACAAGATCCTGTCCGGCAACAGGAATATTGCCTGCGCGACCTGCCATCATCCAGAGTTTGGAACCGGTGATGGCCTGTCACTCGGCATTGGCGAGGGCGGCGAAGGACTCGGACCGGATCGCATGGCCGGAGCCGGTGACAGCCGGATTAAGAAACGGATTCCGCGCAATGCGCCAGGCCTTTGGAATTTGGGCGCAAAAGACCTTCACACCCTGTTTCACGACGGCCGCATTTCCGTTGCCGACACCTATGAGAACGGCTTCAACTCACCCGCCGAAGAATGGCTACCGGCAGGCTTCAACTCGTTACTCGCGGCCCAGGCTGTGTTTCCCCTGGTGGCACAATTCGAGATGTCCGGTAATCCGAAAGAGAACGAGATTGCCGGTGCGGTTCATGACCGGATCGATGCGGCCTGGCCGATCCTCGCCAAAAGGGTGCGCGTAATTCCTGAATATGGTCAGAGGTTTATCGAAGCTTTCGACCATATTGAGTCAGCCGAAGACGTCACGATTGTTGAGATCGCCAATGCTCTTGCCGCCTTCCAGGCCATAGAATGGCAGAGCTACGACAGTCCCTTTGACCGCTATCTGGCTGGAGACACAGAGGCGCTCTCGGCGAAACAATTACAGGGTCTCGATCTTTTTTTCGGAAAAGCCGGCTGTTCAAGCTGCCATTCCGGAAGTCTGTTGAGTGACCAGAAGTTCCACGCACTCGGGCTACCGCCTTTCGGACCGGGCCGGACCCGGCGGTTTGACCCGATGGTTCGGGACACGGGACGCATGGCCGAAAGCGACAGCCTGGAGGACGCATACCGGTTCCGCACGCCGATGCTGCGCAATGTCGAACTCACCGCGCCATACGGGCACAACGGCGCCTACCCTACACTGGAGGGGATCATACGCCATCATCTTGATCCGGACGGGATGCTGGCGAAATGGGACCCAAAACTTGCCGCCCTTCCCTCAGCTCCCTGGTTGGAAGCCATTGATTTTGTCGTTTGGTCGGACAGCCGTGAAATGGCCCGCCAAAGTCTTTTTCGCGACGTAGAGACCATTGACCTTTCTGACAGTGAAATTGATGATATAGTAGATTTTATGAAAGCGCTTACAGGCGCAGATTCCGTAGCTTTTCCGCCCTTTGGCATTCCCACTTCCGTTCCAAGCGGTCTTCCGATCGACAAATAAGAACAAGGACGAAAAATGATCGACAAGATCAAACACCGGGCTCACGAATTGTTCCCGGGAATAGCGATTGCCGGCCTGGTCGCGATCTCGGCGCAGTTTTTGAACGAGCACTATGGTGCGCCCGCGATGCTGATGGCGATCCTTCTTGGTATGCCGCTGAATTTTCTCTCGGAGGAAAAACGCACAGCGGACGGCATCGCCTTTTCTGCGCGCACGCTGTTGCGGATTGGGGTCGCCTTGCTGGGTGTTCGGATCAGCGTCGATATGGTTCAGGCGCTTGGACTGCCGTTTCTGGCTCTCGTTGTTGCCGGGGTCCTGGCGACCATCGGCTTTTCACTCCTGATCGGAAACCTCTTTGGCAAGGACCGCTTGTTTTCGTTCCTGTCTGGCGGTGCGGTCGCCATTTGCGGAGCTTCGGCTGCGATGGCCATCGGTTCGATTTTACCAAAACGTGAGCATGCCGAGCGAGACCTTGCGTTTACCGTCATCACCGTGACTGTGCTGTCCACACTCGCCATGATCTTCTATCCGATCCTGACCGCCTCACTCGGGCTCGATCGGGATGCGACGGGCGTTTTCCTGGGCGGCACCATTCACGATGTTGCACAAGTGGTCGGCGCTGGCTTTTCCGTTTCAGAAGAAACCGGTGATCTTTCGACGCTGGTGAAGCTGATCCGGGTCACCCTGCTGGCCCCCATCGTGTTGATCGCAGCGCTTATCCTGCGCAAGGGCACAGAACCCGGTGCTGCCCGGCCGCCTCTGATGCCGCTTTTTGTCGTCGCTTTCCTGATCCTTGCAACCTTCAATTCCTTCGGACTGATCCCGGAGATCGTTAAGGATGGGGCAAGCCAAGTTTCCCGTTGGGCGCTGCTGGCAGCGATCGCCGCCGTTGGCATGAAAACCTCGATCCCGAAACTCCTGGAGGTCGGCGGCCCGGCGATCTGGATGGTGGTCACGCAGACGGTGTTCCTGGCCCTATTCGTCCTTGCCGGGATCTGGTTGATCGGGTGATCTTTCAGCACGGGCTTGAATGTGGCCTGTCGCAACCCGGCCACCCTTAAAAGTGCTGACCAAATCCGCTTCCCCGGCCTTGAGCCGGGGCCATGCACATCAAAACGGGCATTGGTCTCTGCGCAAGGCTGGGACAGCCTAGCGCTCGGTGCTCCCCCCCTAGCTTCATCCGCCTCAAATCCCTATATTCCGGGCAACCATCCATTACTGGGCAACCACCCATCCGCTTTTGCCCCGCCGGGGCTTTTCTTGGGGGCGCGAGTGTGAAATATAGCTCGCACCTCTTCACGGCGGATTTTCTGGCCGGTCCTTGAAAGAAAAGGCAGCCCGGCTCCTGCCTAGAAATTTCGAAAGCATGTTGATGAAAAGCTACATCACCACTCCGATCTACTACGTCAACGGATCCCCGCATATCGGCCACGCCTTCACCTCGATCATGGCCGATATCCTTAAGCGGAACCGTCAGGCGCTGGGGTATGAGATGATGCTGTCCACCGGCGTCGACGAACACGGCCAGAAGAACCAGGAAGCGGCCGAGGATCTCGGCATGCCTGTGACCGACTATCTCGACATGCGCTGTAAGGAATTCCGCGATGTGTTCGAGCAACTGGGCGTTGAGTTCGACTATTTTGTGCGCACCAGCCGCGAGGGCCACAAGACGGCCGTCGCGGAGATGGAGCAGCGCATCTTCGACAAGGGCCTGATCGTCAAGAAGCAGTACACCGGCACCTACTGCAAGGGTTGCGAGGAGTTCAAGAAGGAAAGCGATCTCACCGAGGACGGCCAGTGTCCGCTGCACCCGACAATGAAGGTCGAGCAGACGGACGAAACCAACTACTTCCTGAAAATGGAACCGTTCCGCGAAAAGCTCCTGAAGCACATCGACGAGAACCCGGATTTCGTTCAGCCGGAGCCGTTCAAAAACGAACTGAAGAAGATGCTGGCCGAGCCGCTGGAGGATCTGTGCATCTCCCGGCCGAAGACCCGCGTCACGCTCGGCGTCGATCTGCCGTTCGATCCGGATTTCGTGACCTACGTCTGGTTCGACGCGCTTGCCAACTACCTGACCAACATCGGTTGGCCGGAAGACGGTTACCAGGACTGGTGGGCGGAATGTGAGCACATGATTGGCAAAGACATTTTGAAACCGCACGGCGTCTACTGGCCGCTAATGCTGATGGCCGCTGATCTACCGCTGCCGAAGAAACTCTCCGTACACAGCCACTGGGTGGGCGCTGGCGGCGTCAAGATGTCGAAATCCATCGGCAACGTGGTTGATCCGATCGAGGTAATGGACAAGCTCGGCGTCGATGCGCTGCGCTGGTACCTTGCCCGGCACATGCGCGCGGACAGCGACAGCCAGATCTCGGTCGATCTGATCACCCAGTCCTACAATTCCGAACTTGGCAACAAGATCGGCAACCTCTTGTCCCGTGTTGCGAAATTCTCAAACAAGAATTTCGACGGCAAGGTGCCGATGCCTGGCACCCTGACGGCCGAAGATGAGGCATTGCGCCAGACCGTTGTCGAAGCTGGCAAGGCGTTCGCCGGCTGGATCAATCTGCAGGATATTCCGGCAGCGACCCAACAAATCGTCGATGCGGCAGTGGCCATGAACGAGTATATCGACCAACAGGCTCCTTGGTCTCTCTTCAAGAACGAAGAGACCCGAGAGCGCTGCGCAACCGTTCTCTATGTCACGCTCGATTGCCAGCGCATCCTTTTCGAGGCGTTGACCCAGGTAATCCCGGGATCAGCCGCCCGAGCGCTTGGCATGCTCAATGCGCCACAGGCTGCAACGCCCTGGGCGCCGGAGCTGGACAAGCTGGCAGGCGGAACAGAACTCGGCGAGATCGACGCCCTGTTCCCCCGGGTCCAATAAGGCTCAAGCTTCCAAACAAAAAACGCCGGCTTTTTGGCCGGCGTTTTTCTTGAAAACAAGTGATTTCTGAACGGTCTAGAGAGACTTTCTAAAACTTGTATTTGCTCTCGATCAGCAGGCCATAACGCTGATAGGTCTGGCTTTGGTCGAGTTCATACTCGGAATGCAGCCACCAATACCGGCCGCCGATACCAATGTCCCAATTGCTGGTCAGTGCGAGGTTCAATGCGGCGTCGGCTTCAAAGCCGTAGGTGTATTCGCTCTCAAGCGTGTTGAAGCCATCATCAAACTGGTTGTAGGCCCAAGGCACGGCCGCAGCATCAACTGACCAGCCAATCCTGTCGTTCAGCTCGCCATCGGCAGCAACGCCGAGCCGAAGGGCATGCCACTTGTTGGTCATACTACGTGTTTGCGTTCCAAAATAAGTCGCCGACGTCTTATCGCTGAGATAGTGGTAACCGACCAGCGCCTTGATACGTCCCTTACCTCCAGCAAATTTGGCGACTTCCCAACCGCCGTCGAGCAGGACATATCCAAGATTGGTTGTGTTCCAGTCTTTGGACTCCAACCCGACCCAGGTTTGATCCCCCTTGGCGTTCTTACCAAGACCGAGCATTGCCTTGGCGGAGGTTCGGGTCGAAATATCCTCCAGAACACCAAACACTTCGGCAGTATGGCCAGTCACGTTCTGAGCGTTGGCCGTACCCAGGGCCCCATTAAACTCATTTGACCCTTGGCTGTACCAATAACGAAGCCCGATGGAGCCTCGCAGCGTCGATGCGGTGTAGACCTCGCCTGACATGCCTGGATCATATGGAAAAGGATCCGCAGCCAGGGCAGAACCGGCGGCCATAAAGGCGGAAAGAATTGTAACTAAACTGGTCTTCATGAGCTGACACGCCATTTGGATTTGCCGAAGGCCACCTACGGATTTCATCCTACAGTTGTGCGCGCAGTATGGTTAATGCTGTGTAAAAATCCGTAGCAGTCTACAACTTGATGTTGATAAACTCATGGAAGCTCCAAGCGCACAACAATCGCACAGCCTCAGCGCTCGGCAATTGCCAAACGGACGGCAAGACCGACGAAGACAACACCTGCCAACCGGTTGAGCCAAAGCTGCGCCGATGGGGAACGTTTCAAATATCCTCCAAGAGAGCCGGCTCCGAGTGCAACACCGCCAAAAACGAGGATCGTGGCAATGATAAAGAGCCCGCCGAACATGAGGATCTGAAGCGGGACCGAGCCGCGCGCGGGGTCTGCAAATTGCGGCAGAAACGCCAGAAAGAAAATCGCAACCTTGGGATTGGTCACGTTCATGATAATACCGCGCACATAGAGCGCCGGCAGAGACATCTCCGGAGCACTGTTCCCGTTGATCTTGCTGCTACCGGCCCGGAATGCTTGCACTGCCAGGTAAACGAGATAGGCAGCCCCTGCGAACTTGAGCAGTGTAAAGGCAAGAGCAGATGTCTGAAAGATCGCGGCGACACCCAATGCGACGGCCGCGCTGTGAAAGATGAGACCTGTGCACAGCCCCAACGTCACGACCAGGCCGGCAAGCCGTCCGTAAAGGGCTGACTGGGTCAGAACAAAGATGTTGTCGGGCCCCGGCGCGAGACCCAAGGCAATGGCCGCGACAAAAAAAACACCAAGCACGTCTACCGGAATCATTTGGGTCTCCAATCGTTCGTTCACCTTTCGCCGGTTAAACTTCACCGGTCAAGGTCAGGGAAAACAACGACAGTTTTGCCTTTGGGTCCCCCGTCTGTTGGTGTATTCAGGGGCGACGGTCCAGCACCCGCCGATCTTCAGGAGGTTTTTTGAGCTCACCGGACGCCATGCAGCCTGCCATCGCAAGCCTCGCAAAGACGTGCGAAGCAATCGCGAACGGCCGCTATGATGATGTAGATGGCCTCTTTGACATCATCACGGATAAACAAGTGCCGGAAAGCATCCGCGCGCTTGCCGAAACGTTTTCCAGCATGGTGGTGCAGGTCGAGGCCCGGGAATTCCATTCCGGGCAGCTTATTGAGGACTTGACCGAAACGCGGCGCAAACTGGAACTCGCCGAAGCTCAGCTCCGGAAGGAGAACCAGGAACTGAAAGTCCGCCTCGACAAATTCGAAGTCGCCTATGACGAAGAAGAAGCCAAGATGGAGGTGGAAAAAGTCGCTGATACCGACTACTTCCGCACGCTTCAGGCCCGCGCAAAGTCGATGAGATCAAAGTATAAAAAGCAGCCTTGAGGCTTCTTTAGACTGAAAGAACTCCTGTGACCAAAATCATTTCCACCCATTCCTATCGCGGCGGCACCGGCAAATCGAACGTGACGGCGAACATCGCTGCGAGCCTTGCCCTGCGCGGCCACAAGGTCGGGATCGTGGACACGGATATTCAGTCGCCGGGCATTCACACGCTCTTTCATGTCGACCTGAACACGGTGGCTCACACGCTCAACAACTACCTTTGGGGCTATTGCGGCATCAAGGACACCGTTCTGGACATTACAGACGGTGTCAAAGGACCGGACGGCGAGCCGTCAATCACCGGGCCAGGCAAGGTCTTCTTCATTCCCTCCTCGATCAAGACCGGGGACATCGCGCGGATCGTGAAGGAGATGTATGATGTCGAAGCCCTCAATCGCGGGTTCATGGAATTCTGCGATACCATGGATCTCGATTATCTTCTGATCGACACCCATCCTGGCGTGAACGAAGAGACTCTGCTGTCCATAGCGATCTCTGATACGCTTCTGTTAATCCTGCGTCCGGATATTCAGGACTATCAGGGTACAGCGGTAACGCTGGAGCTTGCCCGCAAGCTGGAAGTGCCGCAGTTGTTTTTGGTGGTCAACAAGGCCCTGGAAACCTTCGACTTTCAGGATCTGTCCCAGCGGATCTTCTCAAATTACCGGACGCCTGTTGCAGCGGTCCTTCCGCTCTCCACAGACCTTATCCAGATCGGCAGCACCGGCCTCATCCGCACTCTGCACCCGGACCATGCATTCACCCGGTCGATCGAGACGATTGCGGACTCAATTGAATGATCCAATTTTTGGATTAATCAAAGAGTGCAGCCCGAAACGTGCTGACATTGGCCAGCCGATCTTCGCGCTTGAATGCCAAGGCTTTCTGAAGAGCCTGCCACACGTCGGCATCCAGCCCTTCCAAAGGCTCAGGCACCATGTTTTCCCGGGCAGCTTGATCCGAGCCTTTCAATGAGAACGGATGGCGACCCGCAAGAACCTGATAGGCGATGCAGCCAAGCGCGAACACATCGTCGCGCGGATCCCGTGGTGCCTTTTGAAACATTTCCGGACTTGCGTAGGACGCGGTCAATGCGCTGCCGAGGCCATTATCGGCCATGTCAGCGGTCGTAACGGCTGCGAGACCGAAGTCGAGCAATTTGACCACATTGTTATCGAGAACAAAGATGTTCCCCGGCTTCAAGTCGGAATGGACGACATTCTGGCTGTGGGCATAGATAAGTCCGTCGCAAATCCCTTGCAGGATTGGCAAGGCTTCTTTGGCGGGCAGCGAATGGCCCAGCGCTGCGGATAGCTTCCGATCCAGCGTGGTCCCGCGTAACAATTCCATCACGATAAAGACCTCACCGCCGTCGCGGTCGAAATCATAGATCGTTGCAATGTTTGGATGCGCAAGCGCCTGCGCCTTGCGGGCCTCCGCCTCCAGCTGGCGCAAGGCGCCCGTGTCGGACCGGATCTCATCGGTCAGAAGTTTCAGCGCCACATACGGCTCGTCGTGCCCAGCCTCAAGGCGGCGCCGGTCAACGGCGGCATAAACAACGCCCATGGCACCGCGGCCAACCTCCCGGTCGAGCACAAACCGATCGCGCAATAGTGTTCCCACGCCCGCCCGCTCTGCTCCGGCGCCCGCGAGCGAATTCAGATCGGCCGCCCCTCCTGACTGACCTGCTGCCGCCTTACGGGCATTCGTGCGCAGGCGCGCACTTTTGTAGCCTGTCAGAAACTGGTCGAGTTTCCCCGATTGCGCTTCGCCAGCGGTTTGATCGCTGCCGCTGGTCCGGGCTTTCCGGAAATCCTTGAACCCGTCGACGATCGACCCGAGTACAACATCATCGACCTTGTTGCGCATGTCATCGCCCGCCTGTGCGGGTGGTTCAGTCAGATACGGCAAGGGAGGCAGGTAAGGCGATTGCCCGGGAGGCTTTGACTGAGCCGCTGAAGACGCCCGACCGACCACGCCATTGGGGATGGTCGGCTCATCCAGATCGTCTTCGACCGCCGGGTCCACGGCTCCGCTCGCGATTGCAGCCGTGTCTAAGGGGCCTTCCGGTCCATCGGGCTCGTTTGGCCCGCCGCCTGGGGGCAGTTGTGTCCGTATTATTTGGGCAAGGTCGTTGGGCAGCCGTCCGCTTTCAACAGCCTCTCCAAGGGTCGCATGAACGTCGGCCGCGTGTGAATCGGAGCGATGAAACACCTCCTTCAACCCGTGAAGAAGCGCATCGTAGGACAAACGGCCGGACACAAAGGCTTTCACCAGTGAATCGGGACCTTCACCAGTGGCATCCTGTTTTTTCGCGCTAAACCCAAAGAGTTTCAGACTGCGGTGTCTCCTGATGGCCCGACCACTGTCAGAAGCCAGCCGGACGGGTGATGTTGTAGCGGTTTAGCTTTTCAATAATGGTGCGCCTGCTTACTTTCAGTAAACGCGCCGCATTGGTTTTGTTCCAACCAGCTTCCCGCATTTTTGCCTCGATGACCAGTGCTTCATACTGGCCAACAATGGTTTTCAAATCCCCCTCCGGGATCCCGCTCGGTTTCGGCGCTGCCCCACCATTCATGGGTCCCGTCAGCTCCAGCGGAAGGTGCTCCAGCTGAATGGGATAACCGGCTTCTGCCATCAAGCGGGCTCGGTCCAAAATGTTCTTTAGTTCGCGGACATTGCCGGGATAGCTCCAGCACAACAGCGCATCAAGTGCATCGGCTGACACGATCGGTACGGCCGTTCCCGCCTTGGCAGCGCCTTTTTTCAGGAAATGGTCGATGAGTTTTGGGATGTCAGAGGGGCGTTCCCGCAGAGGCGGCAAACTGATCGGAAAGACATTCAGGCGATAAAACAGATCCTTCCGGAACTCGCCTTCCGCAATTTTTTCTTCCAGATTGACGTTTGTCGCCCCGACGATTCTGACATCGACATGTTCGGTTTTTGTCGCTCCAACCCGGCGGACTTCGCCCTCTTGCAGCAAACGCAGGACCTTCGCCTGTAGAGCAAGTGGCATGTCACCGATTTCGTCGAGAAACAGCGTACCCTTGTGTGCCTCATGTGCGAGGCCTGCTTTATCCGTTTGCGCGCCTGTAAACGCCCCTTTGACGTGTCCAAAAAGCTCACTTTCAAGAAGCGCTTCGGGGAGCGCCGCGCAGTTCTGCACGACAAATGCCTGGTCAGACCGGTCACTGGACTGATGGATGAAACTTGCCATCATTTCCTTGCCGGTCCCGGTTTCCC
Organism: Roseibium sp. MMSF_3247; assembly: GCF_030733765.1. Taxonomy (NCBI): domain Bacteria; kingdom Pseudomonadati; phylum Pseudomonadota; class Alphaproteobacteria; order Hyphomicrobiales; family Stappiaceae; genus Roseibium; species Roseibium sp. MMSF_3247. Next base: position 339,501 of record NZ_JASHII010000002.1, on the reverse strand, counting down.
CGCGCACCAGGATCGGGACATCGGAATTCGCCGCCTTGCCGATCAGGTTGATGGCCTTTTCGATTGGCGGGCTGTCTCCAACGAGCCCCTGCGGTTTTTGCTTCTTGACCGGAGCCGGCTGCGCCTTGTCTTTCGTCAGCTGGCGCGGCAGCTCCTTCATATAGCGATCGAACTGTTTCTTGAGGCGCGTGTTTTCCTCATGCATGCGGGTGTTCCAGATGCAGATCCCCGCATGGATGGACAGTGCCTTGAGCTGCTTCAGAACTTCGTCGCCGATGGCACCGGTTTGGCCCTCTGCATTGCGTGGGTTGATAAGCTGCAAGAGCCCGATGGAGCGGTCCCTTAGAACCGTCATCGGCACAATGACCAAGGACTGTGTTTTGGTTCCACACAGCCGGTCATCTTCCTCGATGCGGGAAAAGTCGTATCCGACCGCTGAGGTGATGTCAGCGATGTTGATCACAGTACCGGTGGAGACGACGAGCGCGGCTGGAGCCTGCAGGTTCGGCATCATGTCATCACCGTAGATGGAAACACGCTCGCCTGTTGCCGCGGTGGCGACAACACCATGATACCGGGACGCCGTGCGGTGTAGATGCTGCCCCAGCGTGTCGAGCGTATAGATCGACCCGCCCTCGGCGCGCGAGATCTTGAGCGCTGAGTCCAGCACGAGCTCCAGAACAGTTTCCACCTGCTCAGCTCCCGCCAGCGCCTCGGTCAAATCCAACAGGTCATCGAGTATCATTCGGTTTCCGCCTGCTCAGATGTGAACTCATCCCCCGGGCAGCAGTATGCCCGCCCGGAAGCCATTTGTGTTCATGTTTGCAGGCGACGCCTTTGCCAGCCTGTCTTTGCAAGGTCATCAGCTCAGGCTGTAGGTAAAGTGGCCCGGCTCGCCGACATCAATGGTCGCTTTGGTAAAGTCTGTTCCGTCGCCGCCCATTTTTGTCAAAAGCTCGGTGGACAGCTCCGGCAAGATCGTGCGGTTGACGATGTGGTCGATGTTCCGGGCACCGGTTTCAACTTCCGTGCAGCGCGCGGCAATCGATTTGACGACTTCATCGGAATAGACCAGTTCCATCTTCTGGTTTTCACGCAAGCGTTTTCCGACCTTGTTCAATTTCAACCGGACAATCTTTTCAAGCGGCTCGCCGATCAGCGGGTAGAACGGTACGATCTGCATCCGCGCCAGAAGTGCCGGCTTGAAATGCGCGCTCAGGATCGGACGGCAGGCTGCCACCAACTCATCGACATCTGGCTTTTCCGGAAGCGAGCCCATCTCGGTCAGAACATCCGTGGCCAGGTTGCTGGTCAGGACAACAATCGTGTTCTTGAAGTCGATCTGGCGCCCCTCCCCGTCCGACAAGACACCCTTGTCGAACACCTGGTAGAAGAGGTTCATCACCTCAAGATCCGCTTTTTCCACTTCATCGAGCAGTACTACCGAATAGGGCCGCTGGCGGACAGCTTCGGTCAGAACACCACCCTCGCCATAACCGACATAACCCGGAGGAGATCCGACGAGCTTCGATACGGTGTGCTTTTCCTGGAACTCCGACATGTTGATGGAAATCAGGAAGCGCTCCCCGCCGAACAGCTGGTCCGCGATTGCCGTTGCCAACTCGGTTTTACCAACACCTGATGGGCCGACGAACAGGAAGACGCCCATCGGCGCGTCGGGGTTCTGAACCCCGGCCTTTGCAGTCCGCAAGGCTTCATCGACAGCCTGAATGGCGTGATCTTGACCGATCACCCGCGCCTGGAGGTTCTGGGAGAGCTTCAGGACTGAGTCAGCTTCGTTTTCAACCATGCGTCCGAGCGGCACACCGGTCCAATCGGATATCACCTGACCTATGGCTTCTTCGGTGACTTCAAACGACACAAGCGGATCACCGTCCTGGGCTTCTTTCAGGTCCTTGGCGATTTCTGCGTACTTCGCCTTCATGGCTTCGATGTCAACTGGGCCATCGGCTGCGGTTGCCTCATCGCTGTCGCTTGCATCGGCTTCCGCATCATCGGAGGTTTCGTCGCCCTCTTCGCTGGACGTCTCTTCCTCTGCGGCCGGCTCGTCCCCCTCAAGGCTGAGGCCGAGGTCATGGCGGAGTTTCAGGATCTGATTGACGAGATCCAGCTCCTTTTGCCAACGAGCCGTCAGGTCAGCGATTTCCGCTTCGACTGTTTTGATCTCAGCGTCGATCTCTTCAACTTGCGGATCATCGGGCGCAAAATCGGCCTGCGAATCCCGGGTCAACGATCCGAGCGCCCGGTTCAATTCGCCAAGCCGCTTCTCCTTCAGCTCGATCACGAACGGCTTGGATGACAAGGACAGCTTCACGCGCGCACAGGCGGTGTCCAACACATCCACAGCCTTGTCCGGCAGCTGCCGGCCAGAAATGTAGCGCGCGGAGAGTTTTGCTGCGGCTACAACGGCATTGTCGCGAATGTAGACGCCGTGGTTCTTTTCATAAGCACTGCGCAGGCCGCGCATGATGGTGATTGCTTGTTCCGGGCTCGGCTCGTCCAGCTTCACCAGTTGGAACCGGCGCTCAAGTGCCGGATCCTTTTCGAAATACTTCTTGTATTCACTCCAGGTCGTCGCCGCGACGGTGCGCAACTCACCCCGCGCCAGAGCCGGTTTCAAAAGGTTTGCGGCGTCCGCACCACCGGCAGACCCCCCTGCACCAATCAGCATGTGCGCTTCATCGATAAACAGAATGATCGGTTTCGGCGACGATTTGACCTCGTCAATGATGCCCTTCAAACGGTTTTCGAATTCGCCCTTCACACCGGCGCCGGCCTGCAGCATGCCGAGATCCAGGCCGATCAGCTCAACATTCTTCAGCATGTCCGGCACATCGCCCTCGGCGATCTTGACCGCAAGTCCCTCGACCACTGCGGTCTTACCGACACCAGGTTCACCGACACAGATCGGGTTGTTTTTCCGGCGGCGTCCAAGAACGTCGATCATCTGCTGGATCTCGCGGTCCCGGCAGAACACCTGATCGATCTTGCCCTCACGGGCAGCCTGAGTGAAGTTCGTGCAGAAGCGGGCGAGCGCGCTGTCCGGGCTCATTCCAGGCGCGACTGATGGCGCCTTGTCGTCTCCACCAGGTGCTGCGGTCAGGCCTACAGTGGTTTCCTCGGAATTCCCGATGATGTCGGAGAAGTCCTTTTTGAACCCGGCAAACGAGATGTCTTCCATGTATTGCAGCCAGCGGTCATCGCCATAACGGTTCGGCTGGGCGAAGATTGTGGCCAGAAGGCTGCCGGAGCGGACCTGATCCAGGTCCAGCTCAACGGAGCTCACCAGCCACGCATCGGAAATGAGTTCGACCAGGAGCGGGGAAAACACCGGACGGCCCTGATTGCCGGTCTTCATGCTTTCAAGGACACTTTGAAGCCCTTTGCGCATGACAGCAGGATCAATCTCGAAGTGTCTCAGCGCGCTTTGAACATCATGCTGACTGTCTTCGACAAAAACATGCAGCACATGTTCAATGGAGACTTCATAGTGCCCGCGTGTCACCGCCAGGCCTGCAGCAGCTTCGAGTGAGCGTTTCGAATAGGCGTTCAGACGGCCGATGAGGCGGCGAAGATCAAGGTCGAGCACGGTGAGCAACCCCCAATATTATGCACGGACGTGCATTGTTCCCAACTGTTAGCGGCCTTTAATGACAGGCGTGTCATAAGAACGCTTCAAGCTTACGCAAAGAGACGTTTCCCGCACAATGCGGAATGAGCTGAATTAATCGTACAAACGTTAAAAAGAATGCCGCCCCGTTTCCGAAGCGGCATTCCATCAACAATTCTATGCTGACACCGAAATCAGGTGACCGGAGCGCGCCAGTCATCAGAGGCGGATGTACCGGCCTTTTCGTGAGTCCACTCCGCCTTGCGGTAAGTGAAGGACCACTGCTCCTGATCGCCGCGGGACGAATTCGCATCATCCAGAACATCCGGCAAAATGGTCTTGCCTTCAACCAGGACTGCGTCGGTGTACTTAATCGTGTAGTAGTGCTCCTGGACGCCAGAAGTAGATGTGCGCCAGAAGTTGATTGTGATCTCCAGGGACTCACCGGTGGCCAGAGCCTGCCACATCAACGGAGACGCCTTGTCCAGCGGCTTGATGATGGTGGTCGGCTGGTGGCGGCGTGTGCCGATGGCGGTGCCGGAGTTCGGGTCACGCGGGACAATTGCGTTGCTCTCGAACTTGTAGACCAGGGACTCGCTCTCGTGGCCTTCCTGCCAGTTGTTGCCGATGGAATCAGCCGTCGTTGCATCTGCGGTGATGTCCCCTTGGGTGGACCCGCTGATCGACATGTATGCTACGTTTGCCATTTTTCCGTCTCCCGTATGTGAGCTTTCGAAATTCCGGTAGGAGGATGTTCGCCTCCAACGCCCTACACTTGGCAAGCGGCGTGCCAAATCGGCGATCAGTCAAATACTTCCATATTTTTCAATGTTTTATGCTCTGTATTTTCAGATTTAAGAAAGTGTTAAACTGTGCAGAAAACTGCACAGTGCCGAACCTGGTGTGCAATTCTCTGCGCATTCTCCTTGTGATTTGCGTCACATTCCACGCGTTGTTTTTCGGTCTGCTTCCAATTCGCACGCGAAACGCTCTTTGAAATCATTCACTTTTTCCAAAAAACGTTAGAGCACTCTCAATCCAGATGTGCAGATATTAGACAATTGACCCAAGGTAGCCGGTCCCTCACCTTGCTTGGAAAGGACCTGTATGAATGTGATGATATTGTAACTTTTGCGGGACACTGTCTGCGTCCTATAGATTACAGGCTCCTATCGATCGAATGGCCCGTCATTCGATGAAGTAACAAACGCAACGGAGAAGGCCTTTGCCAGCTATCATTAAACCATCCCGGGTTTCGGTAGCGCACCAAACGGACCCCACGAAGGACGGAGCGCTGACCACAGTGTCGGCTTATGCTCTGTTTGACTTCGAGGAGCCCGGCCGGCTTTTGACCGAGCAAGCGCTTTGGCCAATGGTGACGGAGCAAATGCCCAATGGTGCCATCTTCGACAAGGGCCAGCTGAAGCCCAAGGGCGAAGTGATTATTGCAGGCAATGCGCTGTCACCGACTGACGCCCCGATTGAAGGCATCCGCGTCTCTGTTCGGTTTGACCGGTTTCATAAAGAGCTCGCCGTTTTCGGCGATCGCGTCTGGCAACTGACGGACCAAGGCGTGCAAATGAGCCGGCCGGTTCCGTTCCTCAAAATGCCGATTGGCGAAGCGCAGGCCTTTGGCGGCCCGAACTACGCACCGAATGCGCGTGGTAAAGGACACGGGGCAAGGAGCATTCTGGAGGCCGGGTACGATGCGCCGCTTCCGAATGTTGAAGATCCCGCAGGGCTGATCAAGGCGCCGGATGACCAACCCGTTCCAGCTCATTTCGGACCAATCGCAGCGGATGACGCCGCGCGCCTGAAGTATCTCGGCACATATGATCAGCATTGGATCGACCATATCTCGCCACTAAAACCGGATGACTTCAATCCGCTCTATCACTGCGAGGCGCCAGAGGATCAACGGTTCGATGGTTTCTTTGAAGGCGGGGAAACATTTGCGATCACCGGCATGTCGCGCGGTGAGGCATCCGTTGGCGGACAACTGCCGCGCCTGACCGCCCGGTGCTTTTACAAGCTGACCGATGCAAATGAGCTCATCGAGACAACGATGCGCTGCGATACCGTCACAATTTTTCCGAATGTTCAAAAGGCCGTTCTGACATTCCGCGGCCTATTGCGTGGCACAGACCGGTTTGCAGAAGACGTTGCGGCCATCATGGTTGGACTGGAAGAGACGGATGCCGTCAGCCGGGACGCTGCCTACTATGCTGATGTCTATCAGAAACGGACATCAAAAGACGAAGCACACAAATATGCGCTGGCCGACTATCAGTTGATGCCGGACGTCGATCCAGCAATCCTCAGCGCCAAGCGCGAAGCCAAACTGGAAAAGGCTGCGGCCGACCGGCAGAAGTTCATGGACAACCAGAACTGGGCAGCGCGCAAGATGCTGGAAGATGAGGGCCTGCCGGGTGACCTCGTCCCGCCGCCCAAGTCAGACATCATCGACGATATTCCTCTGGTTGCCCAACCCACCCCGGAAGAACTTGAAAACGGTGACCTGGATCTGGCCGCCCTTCTGGATGACGTCAAAGCGGTTGAAGACGCCCTTTTGGAAAAACGCGACCGCGAACTGGCCAAAGCAGAGCTCCAGCGCCGAGCAATTGTCGCAGCAACACCGCCCAAGCTGCTGCCGCCACACGCCAAGAAACCAATTGTCGATGACGCTTTCATAGCCCGATTTTCAGATCTTGAACTCGACCCGGACTTAGCGTCCGGCCTTCAGGAAGTCACAGGCCAACTGACGGCCCTGAAAGATCGCTCACCGTCCGGTCCGTTTGCGGGACTGGACGACAATCCCGACGCTGCCGGGGCATTGGATGAAACGTTGGCGGGCATCTTCGGCGAACCGGAAGCCCCATCGGAAGAGGACATCGAGCTCGCGTATACCAAGGCGGTTGCCCGGGCGATGAAGCAGCCGGAAGGCAGCATTCTGGCCGACGCCCGGAAGGCCATAGACGAAATGGACTTGTCCCAGCTAGAGGGCTTGGACGAGGCCATGAAACCGCCAGCAGACGCCATTGACGACCAGTTCAGTGCGATGATCGGGGAGCTGGCCGAAGCCACGCCTGCGCCCGCAGCAAAACAATCATCGTTCAAAGACCTCTTGGCAAGTCAACCAGATGACATGCCGATGGACGACCTGACTGCCAAGCTGGAAGAAGGGCTGTCCAAACTCAACTCCCCCATTATCCCGAAAGACAAGCCGGGTGAAATGCTTGAAACCCTTTTGGAGCGGGTTGAGGGCATGCAAGCAGACGGGCCGCAGCCGCCTGAAGGCCAAACACCATCTGAGACGGCCCTGGCGTCGGTGGCAACGGCCAAGGACCGTATGGACGAGGCGGAAGAGACCATGGAAGACTCCATGGCAACAGCCCGCCAGCAATCCCCTGCCCCGTTGTTTCCACTTGAGGCCTTGCCCGAGGGGGTTCCAATCCGTCTCGGTGCGTTTGTCACCGGAAAACTGCGCGATGGTCACGATTTCAAAGGTGCCGATCTTGCTGGCGCAGATCTGCGCGGCGTTGATTTCAGCGGCATGGATCTTTCCGGTACGTTCTTTGAGCAATCAGACCTGACAGACGCCCGGTTCACCGGCTCGAACTTGACAGGTGCTGTCTTTTCCGGGGCAACGCTCACGGGTGTCGACTTTTCCGACTGCGACATGACTCGCGCCAACCTGAACAAGGCAAGCGCACAGGAAATGGCGCTCGACCGGGCAAAACTGCATGACCTCCTGATCATCCAATCGGACCTTTCGGGATCGACTGGCACCGGAGCAGATCTTGAGAAGGTGCGCCTGATTGAAACCAACATCGACGACATGCAACTCAAGCAAAGCCGGATCACCGATTGTCAGATCCTGACCGGATCGGCGGACGGATTTAAAGCGACAAGCTCCAAATTGCTCCGGACCATGTTCGTGACCCTATCCATGAAGGGCCTGGACTTAAGCGACAGCGACCTGGAACGCATTGGCTTTATGGAAGTGAAGGCACCGGGGATGCGCGCGATCAACGGCAAATGGCTGTCCGTTGGCATCATGGGCGCAAGCGATCTGACCGGCTCGCGCTTTGACGGACTTCATGCGACCGAGAGCTCGTTCAACACGGCCGAAATGCCCGAATGCTGTTTTTTGAGGGCGAGCGGGACCGCTTGTTTCTTCAACGCATGTAACCTGGAAGCCAATGATTTCAGGTTGTCTTCATTCCGCAACTCGCTGTTCGGCCGGTCCAATTTTGCGGGCAGTGATTTCTTTGGGGCCAATCTTTTTGCCGCTGCGCTCACCGGTGTCGATCTTCGGCGCTGCTCGATGCGGGCTGCCAATCTCTTCGCTGCAGACTTGCTTGAGGCCAAACTCGCCAGCTGCGATTTCTCCGGCGCCAACCTTGGCATGACACTTCTGGAGCAACCGACCCATGCCTAAGATGCCGGACAGAAAACCGATCACGTTTGAAGATGTCACGGCGTTCCACGCCCATGAACAACCGATCATGCTCCGCATCGCCTCGGGAATGTCCTTCGCAAACATGAACCTTGCCGGGATCAGGTTTATCGAGTGCGACTTGACCGGGTGCGACTTTTCCGGGGCGACCCTAACGGATGCCCAAATTGTCTCATGCACGCTCAAAGGCGCGCGTTTCAATGGCTGTAATCTGAAAAACACCCAGATCGTGTCCTGCGACATGGATGCGTCGGAAATGCGCGACACGTATGTTGAGCGCGCCCAGATCGTTGCCGGGAACGCCAGCAACTGCAACTTTTCGGGCAGCACGTTCGATCAGGTGTCCTTTGCGCAGCCGGACCTTATGGATGCCGACTTTTCCAAAGCGAGTTTCTATCGGGCGGTCGTTTTGGCATCAGACGTGACGGGCGCCAGCTTCGCAAACGCGGTTCTGTCAAACTTCATGCTAACCGATGCCGATCTGCGGCCGGTGGATATCACCGGCACCTTTATCGACATTGCCGTGTTTGCTGATGCGAACCTCTCCGGGCTCGATCTATCCGGTCAATCCTGGCAGCACTGCACGTTCCACAAGGGCGAATTCAAAGGCACCAATTTGAACGGTGCCAACCTCAGCGCGTCCGTGTTTGCCGAATGTGATTTTGAAGGCGCAAGCCTGCGCGGCGTTACGGCAAACACGACCGGGTTCACGAAAAGCAAACTGGACGGCGTGGATCTCTCAAGCAGCCAGCTGACCATGGCGAACTTTGCAGGTGCCGGTCTTTCTGGTGCCCGATTCAACAGTTCGCAGCTGTTTTCAGCCGTCTTTCAGGAGGCGGATTGCCGGGCAGCACTGTTTGAGCAATGCGATCTGCGTCAGGTCGAATTCTCGCACGCCGACCTGTCGGGCGCCTCTCTCTCGGCAAGCAATTTTAACCTTACGAAATTGCATGCAACCAAGACCGAACAGACTGTGATGCTCGGCACATCCGGCAGCCGGATCGAGACCGATACTCATCGTGCGATTGCAGAATTATACAGGCCCGACAAGGTCGCCCTAGACGGCGATGGTGCGAGCCAAGGAGGGACACTCTGATGGTGTTTGTAAACTCACAAGGCCCGATCCCCGGAATGGACTTCTCGGTTCCGGATATCTACCTGCAGACAACACCGGTCGGCCCGGTCCCGATCCCGCTCTTTTCCATGGGGTTCCGGGTGACGGAAATCCCGACCTGTTTCCGCTCACTCATCATGTGCATGCCCGCGCATAATATGACAAACTTGGCACCGGTTACGGTCAGTGGGCCCGGCCCCGGCGTGGCTTCAGGGATGGTGTGTTCCAACAGCCGGAACGTGAAGGGCTCCACCAAACTTTTCCTTCAGTGCATGCCGGCCACCCGCGCACTTTTGGACCCGACAGCGCAGAACGGCGTTTCACCCAATTCTGTCGGCACCACTCTGGTACCGTCACAAATACGTCTGCTGAACCCGAGCCTATAAGCGGCGCGACGGCAGAAGAGGAGATCAGACAATGAGCAGCGAAGCGATGCAGGGAAAAATGTCGATCACCCTGCCCGGCGTATCGAGCAGCGACGTGTATGTCGAAGCCCTTCACGGCGTTGAAGCCCTGACCGACGGGTATCGGTTTACAACTGATATCGTCTCGAAAGACCCTATCAAGCTGCCCGATATGATGGGCAAGGCCGCCACGCTCACACTGGAGATGGGCGAAGAAAAGATGCAGGCGCAGGGTGTCATTGAAGGCGCAGAGACACGCGACCCGACACCGAACCGCGAGTTCTGTTACCGCTTCGTCATTGAACCTGAACTCTCCATGCTGCGGCACAGCGCCCAAAACCAGGTGTATGGCACGGACAAGGATGTCACCGTTGTTGATATCCTGACGAGCGAGCTGAGCGATGCGAACAAGAAGAACTCGAACACCAGTTCGAGCCGCGTTCCGCGCCAGATCCAGTACGACATGCTGCCGTCCAGCGGGGATTACCCGAAACTGCATTTCGTCATGCAGTACCGGGAGCACGACCTGAATTTTCTGAAGCGCATGTGTGAGCGGTTCGGCATCTTCTTTTCCTTCGATCATTCCAGTGACAAGGAGAAGGTTGTCTTCGGCGATCGGAAGGAGCATTTCACAAAGCTCTCCGGCAAACAGATCACTGAAGAGCTGTCCTATCGCAGCAAAGAACAGGTGATGGGCACCGGCGACTTCGGCATCTGGTCGTTCAACCAGAAATTCATCACCCAAAGCGGCACAGTGGCTTTGCGGGAATACAACGAGGAAACCCCGAAGGTAGACCTGTTCGTCTCTCAAGACGCCAGCTTCCCCGGCCAGGGCATCACCACCCGCTATGGTGAGCACTATGCAACCGTTTCAGAAGGCAACTTCATCGCCAAGCGGCGGGTCGAACTCGTTGAAACGGAACGACAGCAATTCGTTGGCGAAAGCAACATTCCGCTCCTGCGCCCGGGATACTTCTTTCAGTTGAAGGACCATCCGATCCGGGATCTTGACGGTCTTTACATCGTGACCGAAGTCACCCACAGCTGCGTCAACACAACGCCGCTCGGCTTCAGTTCGGCCCACATGACACCAGAACCCTATCGCAACAGCTTTGTTTGTGTTCCGTTCGACAATGGCTTCCGGCCATCCATTGTCACACCAAAGCCATCTATCCCGGGGTACATTTCCGCAGTGATCGATGGTGAGACCGAAGGAAAGCGCGCCGAACTCGACAGCGCTGGCCGTTACCGCGTCAGGATTCTGGACGAGGAAAGCGGCCTGTCGCAGGGCAAAGCAAGCTATGTCGTTCGGAAAATGGAACCTTATGGCGGCGGAGACGGCTACGGGTCCCACTCCACACTGTTGATCGGCACAGAGGTGTTGCTCGGCTTTCTGCACGGCGATCCGGACCGCCCGGTCATTTTGGGCGCGGTATCGAACGGGGAGCAGGTCAACCCTGTCACGGCGACAAACCAGAATGTCGCGCACAGAACCCGGACAGCTTCCGGCATTATCATGCAGATCAGCGACGGTTCCGCGTAGGGTCTGCAAAGACCCACATTGGGAGGACATAGAATGTCTTCGGCCTATGATACGCAGATCAATTCCCTGACCGCGGCTTTGTCCGATCTGAACACCTCCCTGAGCAATGTGACGGATAGTGATGCCCTTGTCGAAGACGACACGGGCACTCACTACCAAACCACATACACCTACTTTTACGTCCCAAGCACACCAGGTGCCGCGAATACGTCTGCGGACGACTCAGGCCTTGGCACCCTGCTGCGTCTTGGGGAATACGCCGATGTCGAACAAACCGCCTACAATGCAGGCGCTGCTACCTACTCCGCCTATTTTCCGGCACAACACATCGCCGATGAAGCGGGTGATGCGATCTACACAAATGCAGCTGGCGGGGGGAAAGGCATCCTCATGGCCTGCGATGGCCGGATCCTGATCCGGGGCGGCGAGAAATTCTACCTAAATCCAAAAGGTGCCATGCACATCCAGTCGGATGAAGGAGCGATCACGATCCAGTCCGGTACTGACACCAACGGCAATGAACAGAATATCAATTTGATCGCCGGCGCCAATGGACTTGGTGATCTCAATACCACTGTCAGGAAAGACACAAAGACGGTCGACGGCGAGCAATACGAAAAAGTCTCAAGTGTCTCGCGCAAATACTACGAAGCAAACAAGTATGAAATCTATCACGCGAATTCATACAAAGAGATCCATGCCCACACCGATACACGGCATTACGGCACGTACTTCAAAATGTTCTGCGGCGGCAATATTCAGGTCAAAATTGCGGCTGAATTCATATTCAATTTGGCATTTAGCCTCAATATCGAGCCGATCACGAAGATCACCTTTTATTTGCTGAAGACCGATATCGGACTGGTCAAGACAGATATCCTTGCCTGGAAAACCGAAATCAAGGAAGGTGAACTCAAGGTGCTTGGGGCGACGTTCAGATCCAAAGCCGTCAAGGTAGACACGACAGCGACGGAAGCAACCGCAACCCCTGTGAAAGTCAGCACCGGCGGCATCACTGCCGAACAGATCGCCGCTGAATGTGCGAATGTAAACGTCAAGTCCATGATATCATTGTGGGAAGCCAAGATCGCCAGCACGGCGCAGATCTGACAAACCCATCGCCAAAGAGTCGCTTATGAAGAAACAAACATCCCGCAAGGCGGAAACGACAACCAAAACAGCGACACCGCCGCCCGCTCCCGGCAACGGCCTTGAAACCGGCATCGTCAAGGCGCTCCTGACAGAACAGGACGCCATGGTGACCTTGTCGGACGGTGAGCAAATCCATGCAAGCCAAGCGGCCGGTTGTCTTTTGGCGCCCGCGATCGGCGATACGGTTCTGGTTTATCGCGGTGGTGACCAGGCATTCATACTATCTGTGCTGACCCGCGACGCCGATGTATCTGCAGAAATCGGAGTTGCAGGTGCAAAGGAAGTCGCGCTGAAATCGGAGGGGCGCCTCACCGTATCCGCACCGGATGTTCACGTGAGTGCGCGGCGTATGAACGTGCTGGCGGAAAGCGTGACCCAGACCGGAAAGCAATTGATCACCAACTTCACCCGCTCAATGGAAACGCTGGTGGACAAGATGGTCAATGCCCGGACCATCACGACGACTGCGCAAAGCCGCAGCAGCTCGGTCAAGGAGACTGAAACGCTCAAGGCCGGTATTCTGGTTCAGAACATTGACAGCGTCGCCACTCAAAACAGCGACATCTCAATGATTACGGCGGAAGAAGATGTTCGGCTTGATGCCAAACGCGTCAGCGTGGGCTAAAGTGCTGTTCGGAATAGCAGATTGCGGAAATTGAATGCTCCTAGTTGATGATAGGCTGAAAGCGGCCAAAGACCATGCGTCGGCCGGCCGGCACGATAATGCGGCGCTCCTGTATGAAAGCATTCTGGACGTCTCGCCGGGCCATCCGGAGGCCTTGTCCGGTCTGATTGAAACCCGTCTGGCGAACGGCGATCTGGAAGGGGCTCAAACGCTGTTGTCGAAGTCGACCGCAGTCACCGGCCAGGACCCGGGCTTTCTGACACTCGCCGCAAAGATCTCAATCATCAGCCAGAAGCCCGAAGACGCTGAAAAATTGGTGGAACGAGCTCTCGCCCTTGATCCGTATCATGCCCAGGCCGCTCTTTTGAAAGCCGAGTTTTTGGCCTCAGCAGGTGCCTTGTCGGAAGCGGAAGACCTCCTGAACACCGTTCGGAGCCGAAACACCGGCGACACTGATATCTTGCTTGGCATATCGCGGCTTTATTATGCCTACGGTCTGTTCTCTCCGGCTCTGATGATCGCCCAGGAAGCCTTGAGCAATGCACCGGACGACAGCAACCTGTCAGCTTTTGTCGGCCAGATACTGACAGCGCTTGGCGACCACGGGAAAGCCACATCGTTTTTTGAAGCAGCGCATCTGAAAGAACCGACAAACCCGGAATTCATGCTGTCGCTTGCCAACAATGCTGCCGCGATCGGTCAAACGAGCGAAGCCTTGCGGATCGCCGGCCGCGCGAAGGCCCTTTTTCCGGATCTGATGCCCGCCTGGCTTAGCTACATCAAGATTAAGGCGGAACGCGGAGAAGCATTGGAAGCCTTGCGGGAGTTTGCTCCCGTTGCCAAAGGTGCCAAGGACCGGATGGACGCAACGCTGACGCTGGGCACGGCCTATCGCCTAGCCGGAGAACCGGAAAAGGCCATACAGCTGCTGGAGCCGCTGATGGCCAATGCAGCAGGCATGAAGGATGCGGTCCGGGGGCGGCTCTTCAGCATCTTGCGCGATGCCTTCCTGTCGACCGGACAAATTGAAAAAGTGCCATCAACGCTCGAACAGCCGGTCGTTGCGACCTTGAACGGCGGCCAAAGTGGGGACACAAATCCTGACGTGTTGAAGCAACGGGTCAGTGAAGCCGTCATGGTCATTGATCCCGGTCTGTCCAATCTGGAATTCATGGTGCTTGCACGCTTTCTGGACCAAGCGGGCCGCGACAAATCTGCTCCTCTAGCAGGTCCTTCGACCTTGTCCCAGCTCTCCGGATTTTTCGGATACAACAACTTTCTGCCGAACGACGCGCCGAACGGCAACGCTGAGCAACCTGCCGCTCCGGTGACCCTTCCAATATCCCAGATCCTCGGATTGCCGAACGATCTGCGGGGTGGCGTGACCGGACCCTGTCCGTATCTGCCGGTCAAACCGGAGCTTTTAAAACGTTGGCAGGACGCCCTTTCTGAATTCCCGAAGCCGTGGATCGGGATCGCCTGGAACGAAGCGCAGCCCGGCCTGACACTTGATACATTGCTGCCCGCGTTGCGATCCTTGCCTGGCACGTTGGTCAGCACAGTTTGGGATCACAGCCGCAGACAATTGTCCGGGCATCAAGGAATTATTGATGCGGGCGCGCACATCAAGCGCCTCGACGATCTTGCGGCTCTGCTGCACGCACTCGATTTTGTTGTGGGGCCAGACGGAATTATCCTGCATGGTGCCGGGGCTGCCGGAACACCGGGACTGGTCATCGCGCAGTACATGTCCCCATGGTATTGGTACGCAGAAACAGATCGAAGCCTTTGGTATCCGAGCATGGACGTTCTGAAGGCGCCACGATTTGGCCATTGGGCAACGCTCATCCCGGAGCTGACGGATGACATCCATGCGCGCATAGACAACCGGCTGGCGTCGACCGGCGGGCAAACGGAGGAAACATCATGAGTGCCTGGCGGCCTGCGACACAAGAGCCTGATTCCTTACATGCCTGCATTTACGATTACCTGCGCAACCGCACGCCACAAGTTTATCTGGACGGCAAGTCGGAAGCCAAATCACTTGGACAAACAACAGAGATTATGAGCAACGGGCAGAAGCTAACGCTCGATCTCGTCGTGACGCCGGTTGGCAGCGGTCAATGGTCTTCGCGCCCTATCGTCGAGTTTGCAGTGACCGGACATGTCGCGGACCGCGCGGCGGGCTATAGTGTCGACGGACGGGTGGTGATTGATCAAAAAACCCTCGCGTTCCTGGCGATTGAGGCGACACCGACCCGCGTGAATATCAGATAAACGAAAAGGACCGGTCCATGGCTCAGGACGATGAGACTCTCACCGGCATCAAGTCGTTTTCCGTTGGCTTGGGCGATGGGACGCCGCTGCCTCAGGACAGGCAACCGCCACCGCCCTACCGTGTTCTGATTTTTGGCGACTTCGCAACGTCCGTTGCCGGTCTTCGGGAAATCACCGGAAAGGATATCTCGGAGCTGATCAGCGAACTCGCGCCAGCCCTGACGGTAGAGGCAAAAAACATCCTCGGGACGCTCCCAGCCACCTTGATCGAAGATGTGTCTTTCAAACGTCTGCGAGACTTCAAACCCACTTCCGTTAGCAAGGCGCTTGAGTTTCGCACCACGATCAAGACTGCCATGGCAATGGGCGGTGTGTCTGGACTGGCCGATCATGGACAACGGTTCGATCTGCTCTTGGACGCAGCCAAATCATCGAGTGCGCATTCAGCTCCGGAAACACCTGCATCTCGTGGCGCAGCTCCCAAACCCCAGACATCGGGTTCTCCTGCTTCAGATCCGAAATCAGACGAAGACGACGGACTGGATGCTCTGTTCTCGATGGTCGAAGCACCGAAGAGATCGTCGGACAGTGAAGTCACGCAGGACCTTGCAAAGCACGCCGTCCAGGCATTCTTGTCCCAGACCTCCAGTGGTGAACCGCGCAAACCTGCGCCGTCCACACCTGCACATGCCGGCGGAGGCGCCTCTTTCGATGCAATGATCGAAGACCAAGCCGCTCTATTCCTCAAAGACCGCCGCCTGCATCAGGTTCTGGAAAACTGGCTCGCACTGCGGATGTTGCTGGCTGAATTGCCGCGCGAAAGCTCAATCCGCTTGTTCCTCGTTCAGGTCAGCGCGACAGCTGCGGTCGAGGATGTTTTGGCGAGCCTGGAAGAACCGGAGGGTGTGCTCGCTTATGCCGCATTCGACGTGGTTCTTGCCGCCAATGAATCCGGCCTCGCCAAGGACGGCGCCTCCAATTTCAAACGTCTGGCCACGGTTGCAGCGGAAAATGCGACGTGCCTGCTCGGCACCATCGCCCCGGACTTTGCCGGAGCAAGCGCCGACACTGTCGGCAGCCGGGAGACGCCGCATCAGATGCTGGATCAAATCGGCTTTGAACAGTTTGCAAGCCTCCGACAATCTCCGGCGTCGAGCAGTCTTGCCTTGTTCTGGAACAAGGGGCGCCTCATTGCTGATGATGACGGACCGGCCGATGTTGGTCTGCCCGCCAGCTGGGTTGCCCTGCTGTCCATTCTCCACGCCCAAGCGGCAAACGGATGGCCCGACTTTGGTGCGGGTCAAAAACTGTCGATAGATCAACTGGAAACGGCGGAACACACCAATGCCGGAAAACCGGTGGCGGACAGCGTCATGACTTTTGTTTCGCAAGATGCTGCTCTGTCACTTGCCTCAGCCGGGATCAACGTTTTGCGCGGCCAAGCCAACCGGGCAGAGATTTATTTTGTCGGGTCCCGCACGGTCTCGGCCAGCAAGTCGGAAGAGCCGGATGCAGGTGTTGCGCGTGCACTTTCCATGGCCCGGCTCAACACGCTTCTTCAGGTGGCTTTTTCAACGGCGCCGTCAGGTTCCAAGACGGCAGAAGAGTCTGCCAAAAATCTTCAAGCCCGGCTCGACGAGATATCAGACGCCCTTTTCAATGCTGTCCAGTTTTCGGTAACGGCCGCCCGATCTGAAGAGGACGAGGACGTCCTTGATATCGATGCCGCGCTCACAGGCTCAGCTCGGGGCGACCGTCACTTCGGGTTCAGGATCGGGATCTGACCCGGCATTGACCTACCAACTGAGCTGCGACCGGATCCAATCGGCTGCAGATTGGCGTTGCGCGGCGAAGGACGTCACGAAATTCGTGACTTCCGGGGTCCGTCCTGCATCGTCGAACGCAAGACCCTTCATCAAGGCCGTCCACTGCGCCGAAGAGAGATGCTCTGGCCTCTCTGGCTGAACCGACGCTTCCATGGCCTCCAGCGCGTTTTTGGGACCGAACGGCCGGCGTCCGGCAAGGCATAGGTAGACCATGACCGCCAATGAGAACACATCATCGGCCGCGCAAGGTTCGTGGCCCTCCAACCGCTGGGGCGAGGCATAACTCGGAGTGATTGCGCCAAGACGGATCAAGATCCGGATGGTGTCTTCTTCATCCTTGCGCAAGGACGGTGCAATCGGTGCGGAGATGTTGAAGTCGATCAGCTTGACCGAGCCATCGGTTTGCACAAAGACATTGCCGGGTTTCAGGTCGGAATGGATGATCCCGTTGGCATGGGCAAACTCGAGAGCCGAGCCCAAATCCTGCACCAGCCGGATCACCTGAGCGAGCTCAAGCTTGCGATCCTCCGCCTTGCGCAGGAAACTGGAGAGCGTGTCCCCTTCCAGATACTCCATCACCATGAAATGCAGGTTCTGAACGCGGTCCATGTCGTACACACGAACGATGTTGGGATGGACGAGGTCCCGCAGGCGCCGCGCTTCCCGGTGCATCAGGGCGACAAAATCCGGTTCTATCTCCGGTCCCGCCGTGATGATCTTCAAAGCAACATCGGCTTTCGACAGGCCCGCTTTTGCCGCAACAAGATCCCGCGCCTTGAAAACCAGGGACTGCCCACCCCGGCCGATTTCCTTGATCAGCAAATACCGGTCTTTCAGCACAAGGCCCGGCATCGGGGTCATGGTTTCGGCTGGCTCCGCCATCGTATCAACGGCGAGCGTATAGCCAAGATCCGTGTCTGCTTCAGCCATTGTCGTTCAGCCGCACCGTGATCAGTGTTACGTCGTCCGATGATCCACCTTCGACCGCATGAGCAACCAAACGGTCCGCGACACCCGCACTTCCATCTGCAAGCGCATCTGCGATTGTTGTTTCGCTGGCCCCCTTGAACAAGCCATCGGTGCACAGGACAAAACAGTCGCCCTTCAAGAACTCGATCACACGCCTGTCGACCAGGATGTCTTCATGTGAGCCGAGCGCGCGGGTCAACCGCCCCAGATCATCACTATGGTCTTCCGATACAAGAAAGAGATGACCTTGGCGCAACAAATAAAGACGGCTGTCGCCGACCCACTGGCACCCGGCATATCCGTCGTGGATGATCAGGGTCAAACCGGTACATCCGCTGATGTCCGCATCCGGGTTTTCCAGATAACTGCCGTAGAGCTGGTCGTTCACACGATGAAAGGCCGCTTCGATGCGTTGGAGCCGTTCGTTCACGCCTTCGCCGTCTGCAAACTCGATCACTTGCAGCTCCTCGACAAAAGCGCGGCTCGCTAGGTGACCATCCCGATGCCCTCCCATGCCGTCAGAGACAGCAAACAGAGCATGTTCGGGCTTGGACACATGATTGTCTTCATTCTGACTGTGGCGCGTGCCTTGCCGGGTGGCGGTTTCGATCTCCAGGCCTGTTCCGGTCTTTTTCTTTTCTGTGACCATGTCTTCGTTTTGCCGTTTGAGGCGCTATCTCCGTGTGATCCGGAAATAACAGCATGCTATTTCAAGTCCGCTCACGCCAGCCCTGAGCCTCCCAATGCCCCATGAAAATTCCCCGGGCGGCGTCCGCTTCGGGCATGGCTGAGAACACACACACCTCGCTAACCCGTTCCGGCGACCCTTCATGCCACCAATATCCCGGAGAGGATGATCTTTTTTTCTTTTTATCCGTCTCCGGCCACACCAGTATGTGCGCTGGCACTTCATTTGAAGCCACCAGATCTGTCCATGGGATGCACAGGCCCGCTTCATCACTCTCTAGGTCGGGAAGCGTCATCGAAACCTTGTAGGGCGGCTCATCTATCGCCGCCCTGATATCCGCTGAACAGTTTGTGACGCTGTTGAGGAAATTGCGGCGGTTGCTTTCGCCCGCAAGGAACGTCAGCAGGTCAAGCTCCAGGCGATCCATAATTTCATCGATCTGGAAAACAATGTCGTTGCTGAATTGCTCGACATGCGTCGACATCAAAACAGCCAACGGGAAGGTCCGGCCCATGGTGTCTGCAGATCCGGCAACAAGTCCTATCCAGGCGCGGTCATCGAGATGATTGGCTGGCAGCGCAAATCGCCAGACCGGGGCACTGAAGTAAGCGTTGTGCCAGGTCTGCGGCGCAGCGGTCGTACAGGCGTGAAGCCAATTGCTCACGATGTTTGCCCAAGCGTCGGTTACCCGCGCCGGCAAGCCCTCGAAGACAAAATCTCGTTCGGCGGGGCGTTTGCCAAAAAAGCCGCAGATATGCATGCGCCCCAGCCTCCCTGGTCCATATGGTTCAAAACGTTTTCCGGCCGGTCCGCTTTAAAGAGCTGGCGGGCACCGGAAGGATGAATAGAGCCCAAGGTTGAACGGGTTCACAACGCTGCCGGCACTCAAGGCGAAGCTGCCCTTGTAGCTGACGTCAACCGTCTTGGTGCCGTTGTCGATGCGTTGTTCCTTCTTCACAACCTTTTCGACCGAGAACTCGAACCGGTCGCGGCCACGGACCCGAGACAGGCCGGAGGCACTCAACAGCCGGAAGATCGCCCAGGTGCCTTCCTTGAGAATTGTGGTCTTGGAATTGTCGAGAAGTGTGATCGACAGTTCCGCGGTGCTCGCATCCGCCTGGCTTGGCCAGCTGAAGTCTTTGCCGCGTACCGGACCGTGCCGGTAAACGATCGAGTCATCGTCAATTTTCAAAGTCGAGCGCAGGGCTTCCGGGTCCAGGAAGGACGGCCGGATGGTGAACTTGGTCTCCGGACTGCTGCCGCCTTTGGCAAAGAACGCGTCCTTGATTGTCTGAGACGTGGAAATCTGGTTGAGCGTTTCCTGAGCCAAGCCCAGGCCCGCACCTTGCGTCTGGATCGGGCTGAACTGCCGCCGGCGCACCACGATGAACGGCTTCAGATAGTCGTTGTAAAACGCATCCATGACACCGGAGGGACCGAGCAAATCCGTGAAATCTTCCAAGCTGACGTCTTCTTGCGCATCCGGATCGAACGGATACCGCCCGGCGATGATGGACGTACAGGCTGGTACGACTTCATCTTTCCACCGGCCGTTCAGATAGAGATAGGCCGATTTGTTCAAAAGATCCCAAGTACGGTTCACGATCGATAGAACCATCGACCGGACAGGTTCGGGTTTGGTGGACGCTTCGGCCCGCAAGGTCGTGAAGGAGTCGGTGGTCGGAGTTTGCGCTCTTCCCTTAACCAAGTCGTAAGCGGCTTTTGTTGGGTCCGGAGCCGTCACAACGCCGGACACATTGCCATAAAGATCGCCGAACAGCTGCTGAACGCGGTCGAGTGTCTGACTGCTCGTCGGATCGGTCAGATTGTTCAGCGGCCGGAACGCATTTTCGATTGCGATCCCGGGCCAAGGCGCATCACCGAACGCCGTCTCTACGGCTGCCTTCTGAGCTGCTTCGCTGGCAGAAGCTGCAAGGCTTGTAGCAGCACCAGAGGATGCTGCGGACGCCGCCTGTGTTGCCGCCTGGTTCTGCTGGGAACCTGGGAGCGGCAGCTGGGTGTTTTCGCGCAGGATATTCAATACGTTCGTGAGCGGCGAATCCGGGCTCGACAAGTCCTGCAGGACAATCTGGGCCCGGCCGAGGGAACCGATTTCCACGACACGGATATAGCTGATCCCTTCACGCCAGGCCTGCACGTAGTCCTGCGTGTACATCCGGACGATTTCCTGGGCGAGCCGGTTGTAGGTCGTATCACTGACGCTATCCCCGAGCACCCAGTCGGACCCGATGGATGAGCGGATGTATTCCGGAAGCCGGGCCAGGAAGAAGTTGTAAAAACCGTTCTTGGTGTAAAGGCCCGGGATCAGGCTGCGGCCACCTGCTGTTGCACTGTCGATGAACAGCGCACCGGCCCCGAGCGAGCGCGTCAGATTGATCGGCGCGACCCGGTAACGCTGCGCGGAATCCGTCACCATGCGGTTATAGATTTCGCTTGCTTGCGGAACGCGCTGGATCCGGTCGCGGGCTTCCTGGACGATCGGCTGATCAACGGCCGTCTGGATCGGCAGGAGCTGAATCAGGTTGTTCATGTGCTCCTGCATTGCGCCCCGGTTTTCCGGGTTGAGCACGAACGCGGCCTCGTTCTGCGACCGGAAGGCGCTTCTAACCTTGTCGGCGTTGTAGTTCTGCCCGGTCGTCAGCATGAGGTAGGTTTCGAGTTGATCCCGCAGTAGCGCCGAATTGCTACCGGTAGTGTTCGAAACCAGTTGGATTTGCGCCTCAAGACGCGAGGCGATCGACGGCAGAAGGTACTCGGTCAGATACGAATCGTAGGTCTTCGTGGCAGCTGGAAGAAGCTTGGACTGGGACTCAATTGAGAATGGCGTGATGGTCAGCCAATTCTCTTGATCAATCACCTCATCCCGCAAGGCCTTGGCGGCATTGAGTGTCGGCAGAATACTGATGAGCGAGCGGTTTTGGTCTGCCTCCGTGCGCAATACACTTAACCGGTTGGACAGCTCTTCAACCTTCTCCGCCGTCTGCTCAGCGTGATTGAGGCCGGCGAGCCAGTAGGCCGACATGCCGATGACAAAGGCGCACAGCGCCGCCAGACCGCCTGCGTAGAGCGCTGCCAGACGACGCTCCAAACCGGTGTTAACGCCCACAAGGTTCTGCTCGGGAAAGACAATATTGGAGAGCAGGTTCTTGATGAAATAGGATTTGCCCTGCCCGCTGAGCGGCATCTGATGAGATGGGGCGAGCTGGAAACTGCGGCCCATTGCGCCGAGCAAACGATCGAACGGCGTTCCTTCCTGCGTTCCGGACGTGAAATAGACGCCCCGCAACAAAGGCTGCGCTTCGTATCGACTGGAGCGGAAAACATCCGCCAAAAAGCTCCGCAACACCGTTGAGAGAGAGCCGAACTCATACGGAAAGCCGTAAATGCGGCACCTGCGGCTGTTGTTCCGCTCTTCACTCAGCGTGCCTGGCAGGTCCTTTTCCAGACGCGCTACAAGATCTGTAAAACCCGCCTCGAATGCCGGTCCGACGGTGATCTGCTGCGGGTCATAGGGCAGCGTGACGCCCCAGACCTGATCCCGCTCGCGTTGCTTCAGGTCGTCGAAATACTCATCAAACCCCGCGATCAAGTCGCACTTGGTGAACATGACATAAACCGGCAGGCGCATACCGAATGTTCGGTGTAGTTCGCGCAGGCGCTGGCGCAGAATTTCCGCCTGACGCTTCCGGCTGTCCTCGTCCGCAACGGCCACATCCTCAATGCTGATGGTCAGCAAAATACCGTTGACCGGACGCCGTCTGCGGAACTTGAGAAGCAGCTCGAGAAAGCCATTCCAAGCTGCGGCATCAACGCCCTTGTTGACGTCCTGCGTCGTGTACCGTCCGGCCGTGTCGATCATCACGGCTTCATTGGAAATCCACCAGTCACAGTTGCGCGTGCCGCCAATGCCTTGCAGCGCTTCTTGCCCATGTTCGGCGAGCGGATATTCCAGCCCGGAATTACGCAAGATCGTGGTTTTGCCCGTGCCGGGCGGGCCAATGATGATGTACCAAGGCAGTTCAAACAGGAAATTCCGGCGCCGTTTGCCGTCCAGCGGGTTGTCGCGCAGTTTCTGGAGGGCAGCTTCGAACCGCTCCCGGATCAGCTCGACCTCATCGGCTGACATGTCCGTTCCCATGGACACCAATTCGTCATTGGCAAGCATCGAGTTGATAAGCTTGGCATTCGCCCGGCGTGCCAGAACATGGCGCAGGAATGTAATCAGGAAGAACAGAACAAAGAGCGCGACAATCGCAATGATCCGCGGCTCGGTCTGCGCAAACGGCGTAAAGCCTGCAATCGTGACGATGCCACCGAAGAAATAGATGGCAACCGATACGATGATCAGCAGCAATAGGATCAGCAGGCTTACCGGTCTCAAAAGGCTTGCGAAATACGTCCTGATCATACCCGCCGCCCCTATTTCACTTCGAGCGCTTCAATGGCGCTCAACGGAGGGACGATTTCACCTTCCAGCATGAAATCGCTGTAGGCCCAGGCAATAAACAGGATCGACACGGCAATGATACCGATGATCCAAATAGGCGGCAGAACGCTCACTTTCCGGCCGCCCTTATGGCCTTCGGACACTTTTGACAGCGGCTGGTCTGGCTTAATGCGCGTGTTGCGCTTGATCAGTCGTGACAGTTCGTTGCGCAGATCTTCCAGCTGATCCCGGCCGCCTTCCAGAACCCGGTAGCGGCCCTCAAACCCGAGCATCAGGCAGGCATGCAACAAAACAAGCAACGGCATCTTGCGCGGCGCATCGCCCTTGATCCGGTCCAAAATGCCAAAGAACTTCTCACCGCCCCAGGTTTCATTGTGAAACTGGTTCAGCAAACTGTTGGAACTCCACTCGCTGCGGCTCCCCCAAGGCGTCATCAAGACCGTCTCGTCAACGGTCGCACACAGAACATAACGCGCAGCAATGATGTCGCCGGCTTCTACGCCTTCCTTTTGAGCCGTTTGCTCAAACTTGTCGATTTCAGCCACGACTTCGCGGCGGAGCGAAACGACATCGGCGCGGTCAATTGCGCTGCGCAAGTGCGCGATCAGCAAAAGCAACGGCGTAGCGGCGCGGACCAGGACCCGTTCCGGAATTCGGTCAAACAGGCGGACGATGGATGTTGCGGATTCAACAGAAGAGCCGTTTTGCGAGACCGGAGCAGCCGGGTCAGGCTGTGCTTGCTGTGCGGGTTGGGCAACGGAAGGCTGACTGACGAACGCAACAGTCGGTTCATCGCCCGGATCGCCCGCCCCAGCCGAGCCCTGCGCCATGGACGTACGTGCCCGCGGCGACAAGCGCTGCGCTACGGTCGGTTGGTCCAGGTCGTCATTCGTCATCAGCTGCTAAGTCACTTGCCTTTGTGGATTGCCCAGAGCTCTAGCCCCAACCCCGGGTAGTCGCCGCTCAAGTGTAACGCGAATGCGGCTGTGGTCTGCATTTGCGGCCAAAGTTCATTGTCGGTATCCAATGAAAAGTAGACTGCGTTCTGGATGTACGGGATTTGGCGGGGGGCCACGGAGAGTGGCGAGATCGCAATCCCGGGCAGCTGCAGATTGACCAACTCGCGAATCTTTTCGACCGGGCCGATCTTGATCTGGATCGGCATCTGCTTGCGCAGGGTTTCCAGATCCACATTCGCATAGGCGATCAGCACAAACGAGCGCGCCTGGAACACCATCCGGTCTGAGGTTTCACCCAGCCAGATCCCGTATTCCCGTTTCGTGAGCGGGATGCTGATCGCGTTTTGCTCGACAACAAAACTGAGCAGGCTGCGCAGAACGGCGACCAAACCCTGATACGTCATTCGCAGATCGCGATGGTCGTAGGTCGGGATTTCAGGCGGCCTGCGGGTGTCGGTCCCATAGGCGGAAATCTCGCCGATCAGCGAAATCAGGTCCCGGTAGACTGTCTCGGGCATGTGCCGACCGGACATGATCAAATGACCGATCAGAACCTCGTAGCGGTTCACGACGCCGAGCATCATGAGGTCCATGAGACCGTTGCGTGTACTGCTGCCCTGCCCTGCCGCGTTGCTGGCCATCATCTCGCCGCGCTTGCGCAGAAGGCTACGCACTTCTTCAAGATGCGCCAGCAACGGCTTGCTTGCAGCAACGAATTTTACCGGGGGGATGAAGGTGCCGGAAAGCTGCACCGCACCTTGCGCGTCCACACCTTCAATCTCGGCGATCGGCAGATTGGCGGTCTCATCAAGGCTTTCACCTTCGAGGATCAACCGGGCTGTCAGTGTTCCAACCGCGATATTGGCGGGTGGCCGGTCAGCTTCCGCCGTGTTGCGCGCCTCAGACATATGCCGCGTGTAGCGCTGTTTGCCTTGCGCTTCGTCGCCGACTTCCAGTCCACCGACTGACTTCAGCGGCACAGCCAGATAGATCTTCTTGCCCTGATGTTCCGATGTGATTTCGCGTGCGCCTGCAACCTTGTGCAGGAGCGACGTATTGAAAACAGATCCATCCGGAAAGACGATATCCGCGTCCGCGATCTGAATCTGGCCGATCCGCAAGGCGTCCGGATCAAACTCAAGTTTCCGCACACCCCAGCTGTAGGGCGCCTGGTCTTTCACCCGGTGCTCAAGATTGGTTTCGATCCAGCGGTCATATTGCTGGAGGTGCTGGGGCCGGAGAAACATTCCCTCAAGCCAGAGCGGTTTGCCGCTTGCGTTCAATGCACTCCCCTGCGCTTCTCACCAAGTTCCATGATTCGAACCTAACGGCAAAATACCGACGTTGCGGAGTATCTTCTAATTGATTCCGCTGTGCAAACTCAATTCGTTAGGAAACCCTTGCGGGATCGGTCCTAAAAGACGCCCAACCGGCGGTTTCGAAGCTTTTGTATTCGAACAGCAAGAGTGGTCAGATAGATGACAAACTCGTTTTTCTTTTCTTGTTCGAGTTCGATGGAGTCCTGCCACTGGGCGGACTCAATATCCCGGAATGCAGCGACAACCCCGATGTAGCGGGCTTCACTGGAGATGCTACGGTTGTAGTCGACGGTCTGTCCCGGTGTCAGCTCGTATTCCGCACTTCCGACCAGGTCACCGCCCAGCAATTTCTTGTCGTTGTCCGCAAAGTCAAAAAAGCTGCCATTTTGAAAGGCCGTCAGCTCTTTCAACTCGTAAACCCGGACCACAACCGGTGCCGGGTCGCCATTTTCGTTGGGGTTAACGTTGGCATCGGCCTGCAGCTCGATCTTGATTGGTGTCGGCTTGGCGACACGCGAACACCCGGCAGAAATGGCAATAGGCGCAGCCAGAAGTCCGATGCACGCTGATCGTCGGGTCAGGCTCATTTCTTCCTCTTGTTCCAATAATCGTCGGACATGCGCCGCGCCTGCTCTTCCTGCACTTGCGTGAAGGCTTCCATGATCATCTGCCGCACGACTGCCTCATAGTCCTTGCGCATGTGATCATATGTGCTGCGCGCCGTATCCCACTTGTCGCGACGCCCCCCAAGACTTCTTAGGCGCAATGCGCCGTCGCCGTCACCGGCCTGCGCCAAAGCTTCTGGGGATAATTTTTCAAACATCAACCGCATCGCCCGTTGCATGGCCGACATGATGACCATCGAATGGCTTTGCAGATCCTGAAAAGCGTGACGGGTCGCCTGCGCGGGCGACAGATAGCCTTCGGTCCTCGTCAAAAGCATTTCATCCAGTGCCAGCTCGCCGACCTTGAAATACTTGAACGGGTTGTTTTCTTTCGGTTCGATCCGGGTTTCGTCAATCCGGAATTCCGACTTCACGACCTTGCGCGCGGCCATCATCGACACAAGGCCGGATGCCATCTCGCGGACCATGGCACCGACATCCTGCAAGATTTGATCCCGGATCGCTTCGGGAACCTCGGCTTCCAGAAACCCCATGGCCCGCAACAGGATCTGCAGATCCTCGTCGCTGCGCGGCCCGGCCGGCATCGGGATGTTCGAGACCTCCTGAACCGATTCAGTGGCTTGCGGCTCTTGCGAAGCCGGAGACACGGGCATGGGTTGCGGCGGCATCGCCTGCGCGGGCATTTGTGGTTGTTGGGCGGCTGCGGGCACCGGTTGAGGCGCCCCGGCCAGCCGGGCTTCGTCCTTATCCGCACCTTTGGCCTTGGCATCAAGCGCTGCAACCCGTTGTTCCCTTCGGGCTTTGAGCGCGTCCAGATGAGATAGACCGCCAGCCGTACCTGGTCCGGGCATCGGCGGCATCATTGAAGAAACGGGTGCGTTCAATCCAGCACTCTGCGGCATTGGCGGAAGGGACGCCGACGAGGAAGCCGGCTGGGCGGACACCTGTGTTGAGGCCGGAGATGGAGCTGAAGACGCTTGTTGAGCGCCAAAAGAAAAATCGTCCGGGATGGTTGATTGCGCCGCCGCTTGCGGAGTTGCCGGTTGAGGCTGCACTGGAACAGCGCTTTGGGCAACGGGTGAACCTGGAAGCGTGCCGCCTGGAAGAGACGACCAGAAGTCGTCCGGAATGCCGCCGAACGCTGGCGGCGTGGCAGCTGGCGCGGGCGTAACACTTGGCTGTTGTTGAGCCGGCTCGGCCGGCGGCGATACGACCGGTTGAGGCGGAACACTGGCGGCGACTGGTTGCGCCGGTTGGGCGACGGGTGCGGCCGTGGTCTGCGGCAGAACCTGCGCTGCCGGGGGTACTGCAGTTGGTGCTTGCGCGCCGGCCTGCATAAAGTCCTGCGGGATTTGCTGCGTGGATGTCTGCGGGGCCGCACTCACCGGCTGAGGCGCTGGATCACCGCCCCCAAGATAATCCAGCGGATCCAGAGACTGCTTGCCTTTTGGAGGTGCACCATAGGTCTGTCCCGGTGCCAGAAATTGCGCATCCGGAGTAAAATCGGGTTGCGGCTCCACTGCAGCAGCTGGCTGAACCGGTGGCTGTGCAACGGCAACGGGTGCGGACTGCATGGGCTGCTGCGCCGCGACGAGTTCTGCCGTTATTTCATAAGGACCAGCTGTCAGGACAGTCCCCGGCCCCAGCGGAATAGACCGGCCGCGGCCAATTGGCTGCTCCTGTCCAGCAAGAAAAGTTCCGTTTGTGCTCTCGTCAATCAGCAAGAATGCGCCGCCTTGAAACACAACGCGCGCATGTATGGATGACAAGATCCGATTGGGATCAGGAAGAACCCAGTCACACTTCTTTGAGCGCCCAAATGTTCCGCCGGAAGGACCGTACCGGAACTGACTGCCCAAAGCCGCACAGGTCAGGATCAACTCACTGCTCATGACACCATCAGACCGTTGGATTGTGTTTCGGCAGGCCCCGTCCCGGGCACATGACCGCTGGTATCCGGCGTAGCATGTTCCAGCTCACCGGTATAGTCCGGTCCGCTTCCCAAAGGCAGGCCCGTCAACTGAACAGGATTCTCCAGTTGGCTGTCTTCCTCGGCATCCAGCCACAATGAAACACCCAGCCGAATATCGCCGACTTGTCCGGCTGTCACCGTGTCCTCCTTGAAGACGAACTGCAGATCCCAATCGAGTGGGTCCCGCATGACCATAGCCAAGAGTTCGGCAATTTCTGGGTGCCGCTCTCCTCCGGGCATGAACGGTTTGAGTTTTTCATAAGGCGCAGGGCCCATCCGGACGGTGAACTTGCCGAGATCGTCTTCAACCTCTTCGCCCAGCACCATGTCCCCGCCAAGAAGGGTGTTTCGAACACCGAGCGAGATCTGGCTGTCTTCACCCATCACAACGTGGCGGTTCACATACTCAATGATTTCGCACGGCACCTTGAAGAAGCTCGACAAGACCGATGCAACGGCCTCGGCGGAGTTCGAGTATAGCGACATCAATCCTACATGCGGCAACAGCGCGGATCTTGCGACGGATCCGATTTCCGCCCGGTCCTCGATCGGAAACCCGCACAAAGCCAGGAAACACTTGGACGTCGCATCAAGGCCATGGTCTTCAAACCGGATGTAGTGCCGTGAGCGGCGCCAAATCTGATACAAGAGGATCGTCAGGCGGTGATTGAACAAATCCAAAAGATCTTCAAGAGAAGACGGGTTTTCATCACTCTCAATAATCCGTTCCGTGACGTTCGGTGGCAAAGGTGATGCCGGGCCATAAAGGCCCAGAAAATTCACCCGGATATCAAACTTGTCGCGCGCCTCGTCATAGGAGATCTCGGAGACATCACTGGCTCCGAAACTCAATGAGCGGGTGGCGCGGAACTGGATCGGTTCATCTTTCGGAGCGTGGCCCGGACCCATTTTGTTGACGTCCGCATGCATCAAGCCGATGAGGTAGACGAGCTGAAAGAATTGGCTGTGCGCAAGGTGCCCGGCAAGAGCTTTGTGTTTTTCCGTTGCCTCGACAACTTCCGTCATAGCTGCGCCGCGCTCCCTTCCTTCGGATCCCAACTCAAGAGCGTGTTGCTGTCGGTCCCGATGATCGAGAGGCGATGCAGACTGTTGATGCTGGCATAGGATTTCAAAAAGCGGTCCAAGACACAGCCGAAGAGGTACATTTCCGCCTCTCCGCCCATTTCACTCTCGGCAAGCCGAAGCACAAGTTCATAGGCACGGACGGGCCGGCCATTGCGGAAGATATCGACGCTGCGCCGTTCGAAACTCTTGAAGCTTTGAAGCAAGAGGTCCCGCTGAAGCGCGGCCTGCCGGTCCACATTCGCCCGGAAATCATAGGCGCCAATCACCGTGCGCAACGCTTCGACGTCGATCAGTGATGCATAGTTGCGAGAGAGGTTGGCAATCAACGTCCACAGGATCCGGTCATCAAGCGGCGGTGGAACCTCGCCCAAAATCCGAGTGATGTTTGTGAACACCAATTTGGCCGGTGTCTCAGATGTCGGCTGGTTGACAGACCCAATACCGAACTTGCTGGCGTGTTCCCCATTGGAGCAGAGCAGATTGAGGGAGATCGTTTCGGTCAGCGGTTCACCGGCTTTGTTCAACCGGGTCACAAACGAGATGTAGTGGTCGATTCCACTGCCGAGAACCGACGGTTTGATGGTCGCTCGGTAGTAGAGCTTGTCCGGATCCGCTCCGGACGTATCATGCGAGAAGGACTCAAACGCCTGATAATCAATTCTCTTGCTGCTGCCTTGCACCCAACCGGTCACGGACAACACGTCGTGGACGCTGCGCAGTTCGCGCCCGCCAAGCGGCCGCACCGGATACTCACTGCGATCATGCGACACCAGAAGGGCCTGGCCTTCGGCCTCAAACAGATTGACCGCGGGCGTGGTGTTCAACTGGATCTGGTGCGGCATCACCCGGCTGAGGTTGGAAAAGCCCTGATTGAAATGAAAGACCAGCTTGAAGCTGTCCGCGGTGACACGAGCGTATTTCTCAAGGCCACGGATGCGGACATACATGAATTTTTCAGGGCAGGAGAAGTACTCCTGCATGATCCGGAACCCGTCAAAGGAGCCTTCCGGATACGGCAGGCTCGCTTCGTCGCGCTCAAACCCGACCGGCTCCAATACCACGTCCGCTGTGATCGGGTCCTGCCCCTTTGGCAACAGTTGCACCGACCGCAACCGCTTCATCAGATAGAGGTAAAGCTGTTGCGCCGTGTTGGTCTCGCCTTGCCCGCCGAGATAAAGGGTCAGCGGTGCAGCCGCCAATGCAGCCAAACCGGCACCAGCCGTTTTCGTAAAGGACAATTCGAGCGACGCGCTGTCCTTGCGGTTGTCCAAGTTGGTATCGCTGATTTCCAGCGGCAGAACGTTGAGGTCCAGGGTTGTGCGGAACGGCACCGCTTCGCCGTTCATGGAGGCGGTCTTGACCGACGTCCCCTTCGGAACGCGAATGGCCAATTCAGAAACATCCGGTGCGTGCCGGAATTTCAAAGTCGTCATCGGCGGGACAGGCCGCAGGTAATGCGGCCAGATAAGCTTGAGCAGCGAATGCGCGACTTCCGGCATTTCAGCATCCAGCCGCTGACGCAGCCGTCCGACGAGAAACGCAAAGCCCTCCATGAGCCGTTCGACATCGGGGTCTGTCGGGTCATCGGCAAGGTACTTGGACAGGCGCGGGTTTGCCTTGGCAAACTCGGCTCCGAGTTCCTTGAGATAGCTGAGTTCATCCCTGTAGTAGGAATTGACCGACATCCAGCACGTATCCTTTTACGGCTTAAGCAGTGAGGCGCACCTTGCCCGAGCTGTCCAGCACAGAATCAAAACGCACGCGAACCTGCCGCGTACCATATTTCAAGTCTGCTTCAACGTTGAACACAAACTCCAGCGGACGGTTCGGATCCTCAATGGTCCGGACCACCGGATTGCTCAATCGGGGTTCGAATTTGATGATTTGCTGTTCAATATCCCGGCAGAGCTCTGCAGCCGTGTCCTTGTGGCTCTGGTTGACGGCGTTGAAGTCCGCCAGCCCATAGTCAGGGCGCGTTTCACAGCAGCCTGCCATTGAGTTCAACAGGATACGCAAGTCGGCGAGTATACTGTCCATCAGCGCCGCCTCATGCTGATCCAGCGACTTGAACTCGTCTTTCAATACATCGCCTTCAAGACGCTGAAAAAGGGAAACCGCCACAGCAGAAGTCCTCTTGAAACAACACAGGGCACCAAACGTTTGGCGCCCTGTGAAAGGTCATTCGTCAAGACACTGACCGACTTAAGCCTTGTCGAGCTTGCCTTTCAAGGACAGTGTGAAGTCTGCCCCCATGTACTTGAAGTGCGGCTGTACCGCCATCGACACGCTGTACCAACCTGGTTCGCCCTCAACATCCGATACGGTGATCGAAGCCTTGCGCAGCGGACGGCGCGAACGCACGTCTGCGGACGGGTTGTCCTGGTCTGATACGTACTGACGGATCCAGTTGTTCAGCTCGGACTGCAGTTCGTTGCGGTCTTTCCAGCTGCCGATGTTCTCCCGCTGCAGCACTTTGATGTAATGCGCCAGGCGGTTGATGATCATCATATAAGGCAGCTGTGTGCCGAGCTTGTAGTTCAGCTCCGCATCCTTGGCTTCCGGATTGTTGCCGAAGAACTTCGGCTTCTGAACCGAGTTTGCCGAGAAGAACGCTGCGTTGTCGGACCCTTTGCGCATGGTCAGGGAGATAAAGCCCTGCTCAGCAAGTTCATATTCCTTACGGTCGGAAACCAGAACTTCTGTCGGGATCTTGCTCTGCAGTTGCCCCATGGCCTCAAAAGTGTGGACCGGCAGATCCTCGACCGCACCCCCGGACTGGGGGCCGATGATGTTCGGGCACCAGCGGAACTTGGCAAAGCTGTCGGTCAGCTTGGTCGCCATGGCAAACGCTGCATTGCCCCAGAGGTAGTTCTCGCTCTTGGAACCAGACTCTTCCTCGTAATTGAAAGCCTTGACCGGTGTGGTCTCAGGGCCGTAAGGCGTGCGCAGCATGAAGCGCGGCATGGCCAGCGCGAAATAGCGGGAATCTTCCGACTCGCGGAACGAGTTCCATTTCGCGTATTTCGGTCCTTCAAAAATGGATTCCATGTCCTTGAGGTTCGGGATCTCCTCAAAGGTGTCCACACCGAACATGGCCGGCGAAGCTGCAGCGATAAACGGGGCATGCGACATGGACCCAACGCTCGCGCAGTACTGAGCCAGTTTGATGTCCTGTGAGCCGGGGCCGAAATCGTAGTTCGTCACGACAGCGCCGACCGGCTGACCGCCGAACTGGCCGTATTCAGCGGTGTAAATGTGCTTGTAGAGGCCGGACTTCACGACCTCCGGGCTGTCTTCAAAATCTTCCAGAAGCTCGTCTTTGGAGACGCTCATCATTTCGATTTTGATGTTCTGGCGGAAATCGGTCCGGTCCACGACGAACTTCAGGCTGCGCCAAGCGGATTCCAGCGTCTTGAAGTCTTCATTGTGGATGATCTGATCGACCTGATCCGACAGTTTCTTGTCGATCTCGGTGATCATCATGTCGACGGCAGCGCCAGAAACCTGGCTTTGACCGTCGGTCGGTTTCAGAAGTTCGGAAATGAATGCAGCAACGCCCTTTTTGGCGACGTCATAACCATCGTCGCTCGGAGCGAGTTTGGTTTCCTGCAAAATCTGGTCAAGCAACGAGGCGTCGAGTTCCTCGGTTTGCGCGCCGGCGCCCTGTTGCTGGTTTTCGGTGTCAGCCATGTTCACGGTCTCTGATCTTGCTGTGGTCCGGGTAAGATGAAATCAGCGGGCGCCGGTTGCGCCGCCGATTTGAACGGCGCTTATTCGCCGTCGCCGGAATTGCCGGTCGTCTTGGTGAGTTCAGCCAGAAGTTTTTCGCGGGCAGCTTCATCGCCGAGAACATTCTGGATTGCCTTGCGGAACGCCGGAACGTTGCCCAGCGGCCCCTTCAAGGCGACAAGCGCCTCGCGCAATTCCAGAAGTTTGTTGAGTTCCGGTGTCTGACGCACAACGGATTCAGGAGAGAAATCGGCCAGGCTTTCGATCTTCAGAGAAACGGAGAGCTTTTCCTGCTCTTCGCCTTCCTGCTGCTCGACCAGCTTGTTGTCTGTCGACATGTCCAGCTTCAACTCGTGGCTTTTCATCACCTCGTTGAAGTTGTCCTTGTTGATGTTGATCAGGGACCGGTCTTCGACGGGCGTGTCGTCGGGACGCATGGTGTAATCCCCAAGCATGACGAGCTTCAGCGGAAGTTCAACTTCTTCCTTAGCGTCTCCCGTCGCGGGCTTGTACTTGATATTCACCCGCTCCTTGGGAGCGACGGAGGATTCTTTGGACATGCCTTCTCCTTAACGTCAGTCGAGCTTCCGATGTCACTAACGGAAATCATGTTATAAAACTGGTGTTCCCCTATAGGGGGGCACTCTAGAACTGTTTCATGTCAAATCTGTCTAGAAGAGTCTTAAAAAAGACCCCTCAAAGACATGACTTTTTTCAAAAGGCACACAACAAAACTACTTTGCGCGGTCAACGCTTGCCCGTCAACTCGGCGGCCGCGCCGAGGTCCAGTATCGATAAAGTTTCCATGACGGAGGCCTTCAAAGGCACCAAATCATTGTCAGAAATGACCTGACGGATGTTTTTGTGGTTGAGACTACGCCATGAGAGCCGGGCCAATTCGACAACCAAGTCTGGCTCCCAGGCCGCCAGATTCGCATCTTCTGCCGTCTTTCGAAGCCGTGACAATTGAGCAACCAAAGGCTGAAGAACATCGAACTGCAGGCACAATTCACTCAGCTTCAGCTGTCCACGGAACCAATCCCGTTCCGCCCGGCAGCCGGCGCAATAGTCTTTCAAGACCGCCAATCCCTCGACAACCTTACCGGCCTGAGCCAGGCTGGCGGCTGTTGATGCGGCTCCCGTAAGCGGATCCGCTTCACCACCTGCGCCGCCACCGGCGGCAACGCTCGCATTGATCCATGCTTTCGTTTCACCGCTCGCAAACGGGGTTCCGTCGCTGAAGGACAGGGAAAGCACATCCGGCAAGCGTTTCAAGAACCCGGCCAACTCCCCCTCGACCAACAGACGCGCCGCATCGTAGTCGCTGCCGAGCGCGCTCATAGCCTCGCAGATCATGAAATGCGCATCGATCCAGAAGGGCGACGACATGAATGCGCCTTCGGCTGATTGGATCAACCCGAGATGGTTTCCGGCACCCTTGAGCGCTTGCAGTTCGGCAATCCGGTTTTTCTGAGGTGGCGGCAGGCTGGACTTCCCGCTGTTAGCGGGTGGCATCACGGTGATCCGGCCCCAGACAGCAAATCGGGCACACAAATACCCTCTTGGATCCTGCGGCGCGTGTTGCCGGCTGCTGGACGCCACCTTTCCGGCGGCATTAAACAGGGATGTAAATGCTGCATCCGAGTCGCCATCAACGGCAACCTCCGGTACTGCAATTGGTGCAGCGCTCGGGGCTGGCGAAGCTGTTTGTGGCGTAGGCGCCGCAGCCGGCGCCGGTTCAGCAGCCGAGGCAGCAGGCTCCGCTGCAGGTGCAGCAGTTGCCGCAGCACTGTCTGACGCCGCTTCACTCGCCGGGTTGGCAGCAGCCTCCCCTCCCGCTTCTTTGGCCTCCTCTGCGGCTTTGGCCGCAGCTTCTGCCTCGGCTTTCTTCCGCGCCTCTTCCTCAAGCACCGACCGCACGCTCTTTGCAATCGGGCGGAGCGCGCGGATTAATGGCCCAAGAGCCGCTTGTGATTTGGTGAATTTCTGTTCAAGAGCGGTATCAAGTTCAAGCAGGTAGTCATGCGCCTGAAGCGCAGCCAATCCCTGATCGCCCTCTGGCGTCTTTCCCTCGACAAGGGACCCGAGTTTTTCTGCGAACCAGTCGAATGCCCCTGCCCGGCCGCGTTCGCGGCGCACCGGCGGCGTCATGTCTTCCCAATGGTCCTTGGACATGTCTTCGAGGATCTTGACGCCTACCGCGAGGCCCTTGAAATCTTCCTCCAGAAAAAGACCGTAGGCGAGCCGTGTCGCCAGAACGAGATCCTTCGAATTTTCCTTCAAGACATCGACGGTCTTCTCGTTGAGCATCTTCCAATTGACGGCGGATGGCCCATCGATCTCCATCTTCCGGAATTCGGCTTCAAGCTCCTCAAATTCGGGACTGTCGCGGAACTCTTCCTGCCCGTCCGCATTCGCCAGTGCGACCTTACCGACCTCTGCCCGCGGATCGGACAACTCAGGAATTACAATCTCTTCAGCCATTGGAGTATTCCCTTGTCACGTCCCGCAGCATCATGGTCTTCCGGCATCCCACTTCGTCACAGCCAGATCACCGGTCCAGGCTCGGACCATATACCGCCACGTCATTGACAGGAAACACCTGTTGCGTTCTTCATTTCATAAGATTTTCATGCTTCAAGGGAAATCCACGCACTGACGAGTTTCAGCCCCCTAATCAATCCTGTGGAAGGTATGGTCCAAATGGCGGATGCGGCGCATCTCACGATCGACGACGAAACGGTGGACGGGATTCGGATTATTTGCCCCAAAGGCAAACTGGAGACCCTGTCGGCAAAGGACTTTGAAGCGCATCTTAAGTCAGCCGCCCAAGAGAGCGATTCCAGCCTGCTGATCGACATGAGCGGCGTGGATTATGTCACCAGTTTTGGTCTGCGGTCCTTGTTGATCATCACCAAACAGATCGCCCCGGCAGGACGCAAACTGATCCTCTTCGGCGTCAATCCATCGGTCCATGAAGTCCTGAAGATCTCCGGCTTCCTCAAGATCCTCAGCGTGGTTGAAGCGCGCGATGATGCTCTGGCAGAGATCCGGGGCTAGCTGACTTTATGCGCTCTCAGCGCCCTAGAAGGAGACCGGGTGGATGACATCGGTTCTCGGGACTTTGGAAGTTGCAAACGAATTAGACGAACTGTCCAGGATCTACACCTTTCTGGACGACCTTGCTGCACGCCACGGTCTTGATGACCATACCCGCCGTCATCTGTCTTTGATCGTAGAAGAGCTGTTCTCCAACACAGTGTCCTACGGCTATCCAGAGGCCGTGGCTGACACCATTAAAACCGAACTCACCAAAGACGGTGACCGGCTCATCTTGACCCTGGAAGATCACGCGACCGCTTTCGATACCGGGACCGCCCCTGTCCTCGATATGACCGAGACATCTGCCGACGACATGTCAGTTGGCGGATTGGGTCTCTTTCTGGTCCATCAGGTGTCTGAAGAGGTGTCGCATTCCCGGAACGACGGCACCAATACGACGCGGGTGGTTTTGCGGTTGAGCTCCAACGGAACCGATCAGAACTGAAACTCGATCATTGAATAGTCATCCGGCAACTCGGATTGACCAGACTTTTTCTGAACCCACTCCAGGATATGTGAAGGTATGGAGCCGTCTGCGGCAAGCGCCTCGTTGGCCAGACCTTCAAGGCTTAAGACATCGCCTTCAAGGTCATCCACCTCATAGGTGCCGTCACTCAAGACCAACAAGCGATCTCCTGATCTTACCGATACGTCGGACTGGTCGAACGTCATATCTTCAATGGCGCCGATCACCATGCCTTCGCTCGTCCCAATGAGCGAAAACGCCCCCTCGTCCTTGGCCACTGGCAACAGAACGGCTGCCGGATGCCCCCCGGACGCATAAGACAGTTTACCGGTCGACCTTTGAAAAACACCGTACCAGATGGTGAAGAACATGTTGTTCTGCCGTTCCATTGGGAAGGCGTTGTTCAACTTGAACAGCACATCGGAGGGGATCCGGAAATCTGTTTCCGGCAGCGCGCAAGAGCGCAACACGTTGATAATCGAAACAGAGAGCAGAGCTGCACCAACACCGTGTCCGCAGACATCAATCAGGTAGATGGCAAAATGATCGCTATCGAGGTCATGATAGCCGAAGGAATCGCCACCAAGTTCCGTTGACGGAACCAAAAGCCAGTCCGCTTTCGGGCCTTCCGACCTCGGCTCCGGCAGGATCGACAACACATACCGGCCCGCGTCGGCCAACTCGGCCTCAAGCCGGCGCTGGGTTTCCAGAAGCAGCTGATTGTTCTCGGCAAGCTGATCTTCCACGGCCTCGCCGTGTTCGATGGTCGCTTCATAAAGGAGCTGCAGATCCGCTTGCTCGGCTTTCAACTCTGCCAGCTCGGCGCGCAGGGCTTCCAATTCATCTTTCATAGATGCGCTGTACCCGCCGGTTTGAGAATCAGATGAAAACGCATCCGCCATTTTCCGTTTCTAACAACAGTCAGAGTTTTCCGCCGCGCTCCCCGCAGCCGTTCCGCTAGTCATTTAACGGCGTTTGTTGGTTTTGGAAATACACTGCCCAAGAGCAGCGAAAAATCAACATTCCCCAGATGCTTGCGGATAGATCAGCCCCGTATCTTGTCACCCATCAGAATAACTGCCAAAAGCCGTGATAATTCATACTGGTTGACACTCAAAGTTCAAACAGTTGAACTAGGTATGGGGCTAATATTTACCATTCTGGTTGGATCTAGCTTAACGATTTCGACGTCATACTTCCTGCCGCGGTGATAGGGAGCCGCAGTCATCTGTGTTCGGAAACTAAAACTGAGCGCAAATTTCGGCGTCAATAATGGAGTTTGGGCGACGTGTCATATTCGAACGCCAGCGGAGCGGGCGAAACGCCGATGATCGAGATCGATCTGGATGTTCGCGATTTTTCTTCAAACTGGGCCAACTGCGATCTTGTTTCGAGCTACGTCTCCCGAATGGTTTGTCACAACCGTCTCGATTCCATGCTGTTTGCCAATCTTTATTCATCCGCGCTCAATGAGCTGATGGAAACAGCGTTCCACAGACATGGAAACGACGGCAAGGTCGTGTGCCGGTTCAAACGCCGTGAGAATTCGGACCGCATCGAGATCGATATGCCCGGCAGCGAAGACATCGCGCGCTTTTACGATGACGCGGTCGCCTTGACCAAGCGTCCAGACAAGGACGCAATCTATCTGGATCGCCTTTTCTCAGCAGAGAACCCGGATAGATCCCTCGGTCTTTTGGAGCTGAGCGTCGATTATGGGGCGGAGTTCAACCTGACCCGTGACCAATCAAACAACCGTATTTGCCTGACGGCCGATCTTGTTTTCGAGGATAATGCATCGTGACTTCCCAAGCGACTGGCCACGCATTCGATTGGCGTTTCAATGAAAACGATCAGGAATTCTCTCTGCAAGGCAGCTTGCGGCCTCAATCCGCCGATGAGCTAAATGGCTGCATGGAGGCCCTCGATTCGGCAACGTCCACCGTCAAAGGCCGGCTCTATCTGAACGTCCGCCGCCTCGTGCGGATGAACAACGTTGCGTTTCAGGCGATTGCCCGGCACCTGGTCGATACTTGCGTTAATCGTCCGGACCTAAACATCCAAGTGACAACGTCGAGCTGTGTTGGATGGTCAACACGTAAATTCCAGGCTTTGGAAAGCGCAAACCAGAACATCACGGTCAGTGAGTACGACAGCGACTTTTATCCTGGGCAGACCTTCCTGGAAGAAGGTGGTTTCATTCCGATCCTGCGGACCCAGACCAAGCTGACCTGGCACCACGAGCGCGAAATCCTCGGCCGTCATGGCCTGAAGCCTGGCATGCAGATGGCGGACATCTGTTGCGGAATTGGTGATTTCGCTGTTCTGGCGCAAAAGGAATACGAGCTCGGTCGGCTTGTCGCGCTCGATCATTCAAAGTCGAGTCTGGACTATGCTCGTAAGGTTGCCGCCGAATTTGGCGTAAAGGGCATTGAGTATGTTTATGGCGATGCCTCCGAGATGCTTCTGGAAAGCAACCAGTTCGATTTCGTGACTTGCCGTCATGCGCTTCAGGTTTTTGATCATCCGGAAGAGATCCTGAAAGAACTCTACCGGATCTGCAAACCGGGCGGCCGGGTCTACATCACAAACGAGAAAAACTCGCACTGCCTTGGCGAACCGCGCTCTGAAACCATTCAGTGGACCTATAACGAGGTCGCCAAGCTTTGGGACCACTTCGATATGGATATCGAGCTCGGCCCCAAGAGCCGGCGCTATCTGATCGACGGCGGGTTTGAAGACATCAAGATGGAAAGCTTCATGGTCACCAACCTTGACGGTAATCCACAAGACTTCGCAGACATCATCCAATCCTGGGAAAACGTTTATGCCGGCCAAATGGCCGTTGAGCGTGGTGACAGTCCGGAACAGATTGCCCGTTTCCGGCAAGGTTTCCAGGATCACATTTTCGCTGCCCTGCACCCCAAAGGCTACGCTGGTTGGCCAATCTGGGTTGCCTCTGGACGGAAGCCTCTATGACACAGACCCAGTCTCCCGCGACCGCGGACAAGGCCGATCAGGAAGAAGAGATCGGCCGTTTTTCCCGGCACAGTTTTCGCGCCAAGTTCCTGCTTGTGGTCGGGGCGGCCGTGTTGTTCGACATCATGCTGGCGGGTGGTGTTGCCATCTGGAACGTGCAACGGCTTTCCAGAGATGCAACCGCAACTGTGAGCCAGGGTCTGACGGAGGCAACGCAGGAATACCTCAACACCTATATCGACACGACAGCGCTTCGCACGAACCTCCTTCTCGATCAGACATACTCCGAAGTTGAGACCCTCGGCAGCTCGCTCCAGGCCTTGATCGACCATCCGGAGACGGAAATCCGGATCGGCGAAGCGGTGGAAAGTGACCCGGAACTGGGCGATCAGGACATCACCTTTGATCCGCAAGGCGGTTGGGCTCAGAACCTTGCTGGTCCGTCTGTTGTCAGCATCTGGGGCTATTTGCTTGATGATGACGGCAACCTCCTTCCCAGCGCCAGAGAGGAAGTCATTGACAGCGCCGCCTTTAATCTGGTGGCCCCTGCCCTGATGTCATCGGGTTCGCAGAAGCTGCAGATGTATTATGTCGGCCCCAAAGATACGCCGATCATGCGGACGACGCCCTATACCACTCAAGCGCAAACCTTTGATCGGCTGTATCCGGGCCACAACGAAGAGAACTTTTGGGATTTCTTCTTTCCCGGCGTTTATGAGGGCTGGCAGAACTGGATCAGCGACCCCTCTTCCCGCCCGGTCGACCGAAACATTGTTGCAACAGAGCCTTACATCGACGCGATCACCGGCGCTCTGATTGTCAGCTTTTTCGAACCGCTGTGGACCCAGGACCGGTCTGACGTCGCCGGGATGGCGGCTGTTGATGTAACGCTCGACCAGTTCGGCGAATTGGTTGAGAACGTCCAGATTGCTGACACGGGCTTTGGCTTCCTGACCAGCTCCGCCGGCAATGTGATTGCTGTGAGTGAAGTTGGCGCGGAAAAGCTCGGCCTCATCTCAGTCGATGCCACGGGTCAGGGCGTAACCGGGATCAACCGCTTCTTGAACCAAAGCCGGTATCCCGCGATCTCGAACCTTCTGTTGCCGGAAGACGCCAATACGGTGATCAAAACCCTCGAAATTGATGAAGGCAATGGTCCGGAAAACTTTATCGTTGTTTTGAAACGACTGGATCCGGTGAATCTCTGGAACGGCTCCACAATTGTCTCAGAGAGCCTGACTCTCGGCTTCCTCGTTTCTGAAGGGGAAATGTACGAAACGCTTGGCGAGGTGCAAGAGGAGATCTCCGACGCCACCCGCAGCATCGTTCAATGGCAGATCGCAGCCCTGCTGATCAGCTTGGTGATCGTGTTCATTGCCGTTTATGCGATTTCTGGCCGGATTACCGCTGGCCTAAGCGCCCTTGCTGACGCGGCCCGCGCCCTTCAAAACAAGGACTATTCCGTCCGGGTGAAAATCCCGAGCAAGGATGAGGTCGGTGCCGTGGGCACGGCCTTCAACCGGATGGCTGAGGAAATCAGCTATCATACGGAAAATCTTGAAAAACTGGTCGAAGAGCGCACCGGCAAACTGGAAACCGCCAACAAGGAAATCGTTGCGCTCAACAAGCGTCTCCAGAACGAAAACCTGCGTCTTGGCGCTGAACTCGATGTGGCGAAACGCATCCAGGAGATGGTGCTGCCGCGGCGCAGTGAGCTGGAAGGCATCGCCCAGATTGAAATCGCTGCCTATATGGAGCCGGCGGATGAAGTCGGCGGCGATTACTATGACGTTCTCCATGACGGCGGCCGGGTGAAAGTTGGCATCGGCGACGTGACCGGACACGGGCTGGAAAGTGGCGTGCTGATGCTCATGGTGCAGTCTGTTGCCCGGGCCTTGCAGGAAAAGGGCGACAACGATCCAATTGCGTTCCTCGAAGTGCTCAACCGGGCGCTTTACAAGAACATCGCGCGGACCAACTCCGACAAGCACATGACCCTCGCCTTCGTTGATTACGAGGATGGTAAGGTCACGCTCTCCGGACAGCATGAGGAAGTGCTGATTATCCGGGCGAATGGCGATGTCGAACGGATCGATACGGTCGAACTTGGTTTCCCGGTTGGCCTTGAAGCGGACATTGCACCATTTGTGCAAACTGAAGTCCTGAATTTCGGTCCGGATGATGTTCTCCTGCTGCACACGGACGGTGTGACAGAGGCGGAAAACCCGGACGGCGTTCTTTACGGCTTCGACAGGATGTGCGCCTGTGCCAAAGCCAATGCCGGCAAACCAGCCAAGGCCATTATTGAGGCGATACTGGCAGAAGTTAAAGCACACATTGACACACAAAAAATGTTTGATGACATTACCCTTGTGGTGATGAAGCACAGGTAGGCTATGACAGTGACTTTCGGACACGCCGAGCTGACGAATGGGCCGTCAGCAACCACGCTCCACATCACCCTCGCCGCAGAACCGCTGGAGCTGAGCTGGCAACACTGCGGAACAACCTCCGATTTTCTTGGCGATTATTTTGCAAAATGCTGTGAAAAGGGGGTCGATCAGGTCGACGCCCGACACAGCATCGGCTACTTGCTGAACGAAATATTGGAGAATGCAGTGAAGTTCCGCCACGATGGCAACATCGAGATCAGCTGCTCACTGGACGGAAATCATTTCGAATCCGAGATTTCCAATGTGATCGATCCGGCCACGGCGGAGAAGTTTCAGGAGCTTTTGACGGAAATCCTGGCACGAGACCCGGGCGAACTTCTTCTGGAACGCATTGAAGCCAACGCGACCGATCTAGACTCCTCCGGGTCCGGACTTGGGCTTTTGACGCTTATGAGCGATTATGATGCAAAACTCGGCTGGCGCTTCACGCCGGATGCCAGTAATGGTTCGGTCAACTTGAAAACTGTAGCTGCGCTGACATTCTCCTGAGCGCGTACATAATTCCGAGGGAACGATTAGAATGGAAATCAGCACCAACGACTACCGTGTCTGGGCAGAAGGGTCGAAGATCCATTATGAAGGCACGATGCGTCTGTCTGGTACGGAGGCGTATGCGCCAATCCTGGAACTCATGAACAATGTGCTCGATTCCAAACCGGAAGAAATCGTACTTGACCTGACCGGTCTGGAATTCCTCAACAGTTCCGGCATCAACCTCCTTGCAAAGTTCACCATCGAGATCCGCAAGCAACCGGAAATCGGTGTGCGTGTTCTCGGCTCCAAAGCCATTCCGTGGCAGTCCAAGTCCCTGCGTAACCTTCAGCGTCTGCACAAGTCTCTCGAGCTGCAAATCAACTGACGGCTGCACATCGCAGCGGCCGGGAAATCGGACATGATCAGCGGACGCCACATTCCCGCAAAAGGAAAAGCCCTCATGGCACTCTTGTGCCTGGGGCTTGCCGCATGCCAGACCTCGACAAATCCCGAATTCAAAAGCACTTATGTCGGCAAACCGTCGGCAGACTTCTTTCTCAAATACGGCCCGCCCTCGGACGTGATTGCCTATGATGCAATCCCGAAAGGAGCCGATCCGATCAACTATCCGGGCGGAGATCCCAAGGAGCTCGTTTACTATTGGTCGTCCATCAACGAGCGAACCTATACGGAAAAGAAGAACCCGAAGCCGCTGAAAGACGAATGCAATCTGGCGATCCTAACGCGGGCTGACGGCAAAATCCTCAGAATGGAAGTCCAGAGTACTTCCATGCCGCTTGAGAAGGTGAAGGCGTACTGCGAGACCATCGTCGAGTAGCCGGCACCTGCCCACTGCGATTTCCCATTACAGTTCCTATGTTTCAACACCCTTTTACCGGTCCCGAAGCGCGCTGTGTCACCTTACGTGACCCGACTTATCTCCTATGCAAAATTTCGAATACGACGAAACAATTGTTTCAGAAATTGACAATCAAAAAAACAAATGAAACAGTGCGCGCATGACATCTGCGCGACCACAAATCCGGGCTGCCATCACAGCAAATTACGCTGATCTCAGCGAGACCTTGCGGACGGCCGCAGATTACCTTGCAGACAACCAGCTTGAAATCGCAACGCGCAGCCTGCGGGCGATCGCTGCCGCTAGCGGTGTCTCCCCTGCCAGCTATACCCGGCTCGCGCGGGCCATCGGTTTTACCGACTACGAAGCCTTACGCGAACAGGCGCGGATGGAACTGAGCCAGCGCGGCAGCAGTTTTCAGGACAAGGCCCGGCAGCTTCGAAACGAGGCGGATCAGCCCTTGTTGCCCCGTCAGGCGGCTGCCTGTGTTGACAACATCAAGGCGCTCATCGACGACATTGATCCGGTTCGGTTGGAACAGGTTGTTGACTGCCTGTCAAAAGCGCGCAGGACTGTTGTTGTCGGCGCGCTCGCTTCGGCCGGATTTGCCGACTACTTCGCGTATCTCGCCAACTGGTTCAATGATCGCTGGATCGTGGCAGGGCGCAATGGCGCGTCCCTGGGCGGTGCACTTGCAAGTCTGACCAAGGACGATTGCATCGTGATCGTGTCTAAACACCCGTATGCCCATCGCTCGGTTAGGGCAGCGGAACTTGCAGCAGAAAACGGTGCGAAAGTCATCGTTCTGACCGACAGTCATGCGTTTCCAGGGTTGCAATTCGCAGACCATCACTTCATTCAGCGCACTGAAAGTCCACACTTTTTCTCATCTTACGCGGCCACGCTCGTTCTCATTGAGACCATTACGGGCATGCTGGTCGCGCGAGCCGGTTCCGAGGCGGAAGCCCGGATCCAAAATGTCGACAGGCACAATCGCTTGCTCGATGAACTTGAAAATGTCTAGGGTGGTTGGACCGCTCTGGAACAAAAACTGAAATAGAGGGAAGCCTAGTCAAATGATGATGAAACTGAACCTTGCAGGTGCTGTTCTTGCGACCAGCATCGCCTTCACCGGCGCAGCTGCCGCGGAAGAATTCATCACCATCGGCACCGGCGGTGTCACAGGTGTTTATTACCCGACCGGTGGCGCAATCTGCCGCCTGGTGAACCGGGATCGCAAAGACCACGGCATCCGCTGCTCGGTCGAATCCACTGGTGGTTCTGTGTACAACATCAACACCATCCGTGAAGGCGAGCTGGAGTTTGGTGTTGCCCAGTCTGACTGGCAGTTCCATGCCTACAACGGCACATCCAAGTTCGAAGACAAAGGTCCGTTCGAAGAGCTGCGCGCCGTGTTCTCCGTACACCCGGAGCCGTTCACTGTTGTGGCTCGCGCAGATTCCGGCATCAAAACTTTTGATGACCTGAAGGGCAAGCGCGTCAACATCGGTAACCCGGGTTCCGGTCAGCGCGGAACCATGGAAGTCCTGATGGAAGCCAAAGGCTGGACTGCGGACGATTTTGCGCTCGCAACCGAGCTGAAAGCTGCCGAGCAGTCCGCAGCTCTGTGTGACAACCAGATCGACGCAATGGTCTATACCGTTGGTCACCCGTCCGGTTCCATCCAGGAAGCCACCACAGCTTGTGACTCCGTACTTGTGACCGTTGGCGGCGACGCTGTCGACAAG
Source organism: Roseibium sp. MMSF_3247 (assembly GCF_030733765.1). Taxonomy (NCBI): domain Bacteria; kingdom Pseudomonadati; phylum Pseudomonadota; class Alphaproteobacteria; order Hyphomicrobiales; family Stappiaceae; genus Roseibium; species Roseibium sp. MMSF_3247. The sequence goes on along the minus strand of NZ_JASHII010000002.1, from coordinate 294,573 downwards.
CTGGTTGCTGACAACAGCTACTACCGCACCGCCACCATCCCAGGCGGCATGTACCGCGGCAACGATGCTGACACCGGTACCTTCGGTGTAGGCGCAACCTTCGTGACCTCTTCCAACGTGTCTGAAGACACTGTTTACACCCTGGTCAAGTCGGTCTTCGAAAACTTCGATGCCTTCAAGAAGCTGCACCCGGCATTCGCCAACCTGAAGCCGGAAGAAATGGCTCAGGACGGTCTGTCCGCTCCGCTGCATCCAGGTGCTGCGAAGTACTACAAAGAAAAAGGCTGGATCAACTAATCCAACCTTCTGAAACATTGGCCCGGGGGCAAGCTCCCGGGCCTTTTGTCAGCACAGCCATTCCACACAGAAGATCGCGTGCTGTTTTCAAAACATGTCTTTGTCCAGAGCAGCTCCGCTCATAGGATCTTGGGAATTATCGGACCGGCAAATTGGGGGCCGGACAAACGGGGGAACATTTGATGTCTGAAGAGTATCAGGCGAACAAGAAGGCCGGGTCGAGTGGCCTGTCTGAGGAAGAGCTTCAGGAACTGGTCGCAGCGTCCGATTCCGGCTCGCGGAACCCTGCCGGCCCGATTGGGCTCTTTCTGGCAGCTGTCGCTTTGGCATGGTCCGCTTTCCAGGTTCTTCTTGCGTCTCCCCTCGCCAACTATGTTCTGCCCAGCGACCTGATCAACAACAGCCGCCAGGTCCACCTTGCCTTTGCCATCTTCCTCGCCTTCATGGCCTACCCGGCTCTGAAAAGCAGCCCGCGCCATCACATCCCGATCCAGGATTGGGTCCTTGCCCTGTCTGGTGCGTTTCTCGCGCTCTACGGCCTCTTCTTTTATGAGAAAATCGTCAACAACGGCGGCCTCGCCGACGATGTCGACAAATGGTTTGCGCTCGCAGGTATCCTGATCCTGTTTGAAGCTGCACGCCGGACCCTGGGTCCTGCGATGGCCATCGTCGCCACCGTCTTCCTCCTTTATGTCTTTTTCGGTTCCTCCCAATGGGTCCCGGAAGTCATGCGCTGGAAAGGCGCATCGCTGCAAAAGGCGATGAGCCATATGTGGATCACGTCGGAGGGTGTCTTCGGGATTGCCCTTGGCGTCTCCACCAAGTTCGTATTCCTGTTTGTTCTATTCGGCGCCTTGCTCGATAAAGCGGGCGCGGGCAACTACTTCATCAAGATGGCCTTTGCAGCGCTCGGCCACCTGAAAGGCGGCCCGGCCAAGGCGGCCGTCGTGGGGTCAGCCGCAACGGGCCTCATCTCAGGTTCGTCGATTGCAAACGTTGTTACCACCGGCACATTCACCATTCCGCTGATGAAGCGGGTTGGCTTTACCAATGAACAGGCCGGTTCCGTTGAAGTTGCGTCGTCCGTGAACGGACAGATCATGCCACCTGTCATGGGTGCTGCCGCCTTCCTGATGGTGGAATATGTCGGCATTTCCTATGTCGAAGTGATCACCCACGCATTCCTGCCGGCGGTCATTTCCTACATCGCATTGGTCTACATCGTGCACCTGGAAGCGGTGAAGCGGAACATGCCGACCATCGGCCATAAAACCGTGTCCACCTTGCGTACCGTCCTGGGCATGTTCTTCTTCTTCGCAGGCTTTGCTGCGCTTTGCTACGGCATCAAGTTCCCGATCGGCTGGATTACGGCACTGGTGCCGGATGGCGCCAGCTGGATCCTCGCAGTTCTTGTTTTCGTAGCCTACCTCGTGCTTCTGAAGCTTGCCGCAAGCGTTGACGACCTGCACCCGGATGATCCCAATGCCAAGGACATCGTCCTTCCGGAGATCGCCGACATCTACAAGTCCGGCCTTTACTACCTCCTGCCGATCGTTGTGCTTGTCTACTTCCTCATGATTGAGCAGAAGTCTCCGGGCCTCTCCGCGTTCTGGGCAACCACTCTGCTCTTCGTCATCCTTCTGACCCAGCGGCCGATCAAGGCGATCTTCCGCGGTGAAAACAAGATGGTCGAAGAGTTCAAGGAAGGCGTAGTTGATCTTGCGAAGGGCATGATCGATGGGGCCCGCAATATGATCGGCATCGGCCTTGCCACCGCAACCGCCGGCATCATCGTCGGCACCGTGACTTTGACCGGGATCGGCCAGGTGATGGCCGACCTCGTCGAGCTGGTCTCTGGCGGCAATCTTGTTCTGATGCTGGCCTTTGTCGGTCTTCTCTCGCTGGTCCTCGGCATGGGACTTCCGACCACGGCGAACTACATCGTGGTGTCCTCGCTGATGGCCGGTGTTGTTGTTGAACTCGGCGCCCAATCCGGCCTGATCGTGCCGCTCATTGCGGTTCACCTGTTCGTCTTCTACTTCGGCATCATGGCGGATGTGACACCCCCGGTGGGTCTCGCGTCTTTTGCTGCGGCCGCGGTGTCGGGTGGTGATGCGATCAAGACCGGCTTTACGGCGTTCTTCTATTCGCTCAGAACCGTCGCCCTGCCGTTCGTCTTCATCTTCAACACAGATCTGCTTCTGATCGACGTTGGCTGGGGACAGGGCATTTTGATCTTCATAATGGCAACGATAGCCATATTGGCCTTCACGGCCGGAACCATGGGCTATTTCGTCACCCGCTCGCGCATCTATGAGAGCATCGCTCTGGTGCTTGTTGCTTTCATCCTGTTCCGTCCGGACTTCTTCATGAACCGGATCCAGCCTCCGTTCGAAATTGTTCAACCGACCAGTTTTGTTGAGGCCGTTGGCGAGGCTAACCCAGGCGATGAGATCCGCATCACCGTGAACGGCCCTGATTTCGATACAGGATCACAGGCGGAAACGACCTTCATCCTGACCGTCGGTGATGAGCCGGATGCAGAAGCCCGCCTGTCCGCTGTTGGTCTGACCGTCTTTGATGAAGACGGCGTGATGAAAATGGATGAACCCTTCCCGGGCACACCGTTCTTCGAAACACTCGGCAACTTCGATTTCTACGGCGATGACCCGGTCCAGATCGCAAAAGCCCAAGTGTCTCTTGAGCAAATGCCGAAGGAGCTGATCTACATCCCGGGCCTTCTCCTGCTTGGTCTGATCTATCTGCTCCAACGCCCGCGGGCCCGTGTCGAGCGCAAGGAAATGGAAGGAGTTCCGGCATGAACAAGACCATCCTTTGCGCCGTTGACATCACGCATCCGGAAGACCGTGAGGTCCTTCAAACGGCCGATAAGCTCGCCCGGCTCGACAATGCGCAGCTCGACGTGATCACCGTGGTGCCGAATTTTGGCGTGACACTTGTGAGCTCTTATTTCGATGAGAACTTCCAGGATCAGATCGTCAACGAGACACAGGAAAAGCTCACCGACATTGTCGGCAGTGTCTTGGGCGAAGAGCGCAACAAGGAGATCCGTCACGTTGTGGCGACGGGCTCTATCTACGAAGAGATCCTGGAGCTGGCCAAACGCACCAACACGGATCTGATCGTGATTGGCGCCCATAAACCACAGCTGCGTGAGTTCCTGCTCGGCCCGAACGCAGCCCGCGTCGTCCGGCATTCCAAGTGTTCGGTCTACGTCGTCAGGGTCTGATCTGACGGTGCAACTACAAACAAAGGGCCGGAATTTCCGGCCCTTTCTCTTTAATTCAACTTCTTGAAGCGGACGTTCTGGATGTTGAGCGGCCCAACGGGCGTCATCAGGCTGGCTCTGTAAAGCAGAAGATACGGTTTTCCGGGCACCTCGGCCAAGTGGATTTCCATTGAGGTATTGGCTTCCAATTGCTGGATGGTCCTCCGGTTCGGCCGGTGGCCAGCAATCGCCTTATACCGCGCAGAGCACGTGAGGACGCCACCGGAGTAGCCCTTCCGGCCTCCGCGTTTTTGATACTTTGTCTTGTAGTCGAGCACGAGGTCGTAGCGGTCACGGCCGTCGTAAATCGGGATAGTACGCTTGCAGCTGTCCGGGTGCAGGCCCTTCGGAGCTGGCAACAAAACCGCAGTCAGGGGATCAATGACGCCGCGCTTGTGTGCATCTGTCACCTTGATCCGCTCGTTCATCCGGTCCTGGGCTGGGTGGATCTTTGTTCCCGTGACAGCGCCATTCGCCATCGAGAGCGAAACAGTATTCGGTTTGCCATCCTCTTCGGCCTGCATCGAAAACGAAGCGGGACTCAACCCTTGCGGCGATACAGAACCCGTTGCGAGCACATTGCCGGATCCATCAGACACGAAATTGCCGAAGGCTGCCATCTTGCCCTGCCCGTGGATCTTGTAGGATTGATCCTGAAGATCGACGGAAAGCGCGCCCTCGCCGATCTTCAGCCCCGTCAGCGAGATGTCGTATTTCACATAGAGGCTGCTCGCCTCGACCGGCATGGCAACAAGGCAAAGTGCTGCGGCAAGTGATTTCAGGTGCATCGGGCTCCCCTTCGTTCCGGCTCCTCGTCATTTCTAAAAAAGTGATTGCCCGATGAATTGGGCGCCAGTACGGAGAGTTGGTTCATCTGGCATTCATGTTGCCAGCGCTCCGCGATACACCTGATCGTTCAAAGAACGTTGCACAACGTTCCAAAGATAAGCGGATTTGGAAAGGATGCTGTTGCATTACCTCCGCTGGCGCCTATCTGATCGTAATAATGCGATGACTTGAGATATCACACCGTTTCGTCGCGACGAGATCGACCAATATCCGGTTCTGGAGACATTGACCAAATGAGCGATACGACCACTTACACCCCGCCGAAAGTCTGGACCTGGGAGCAGCCGAGCGGCGGCCAGTTCGCCAGCATCAACCGGCCGGTCTCCGGTTCCACGCATGAGAAGGAATTGCCGGTTGGCAAACATCCTTTGCAGCTCTATTCGCTTGCCACTCCGAACGGCGTCAAGGTCACCTTGATGCTGGAGGAACTGCTCGCCCTCGGGCATAAGGGCGCAGAATATGACGCCTGGCTGATCAAGATTGGCGACGGCGATCAGTTCGGAAGCGGCTTTGTTAGCGCAAACCCCAATTCCAAGATCCCGGCCCTGGTCGATCGCAGCACGCCTGCCAAAACCCGCGTCTTCGAATCTGCGTCAATCCTGATGTACCTCGCCGAGAAATTTGGTGAATTCCTGCCGGCAGAAGGCCCTGAGCGGACAGAAACCCTCAACTGGCTGTTTTGGCAGATGGGCTCTGCGCCCTATCTCGGCGGCGGCTTCGGTCACTTCTACGCCTATGCGCCGGAGAAATTCCAGTATCCGATCGACCGCTTCTCCATGGAGGCCAAGCGGCAGCTGGACGTGCTGGACAAGGCGCTCGCCGAGCGGCCCTTCATTGCGGGCGAAAACTATTCCATCGCCGATATGGCAATCTGGCCGTGGTACGGCGGGCTGGTTCTAGGCCGTCTTTACAGTGCAGCGGAATTCCTCTCCGTCCATGAATACAAGAACCTCGTTGCCTGGGCTGAAAAGATTGACGCCCGTCCGGCAGCAATCCGCGGGCGCATGGTCAACCGGGTCTTTGGAGACGAAAGCGGTCAGCTCGCTGAACGGCACGATGCCTCCGACATTGACGCGCAGTTGGAGATTGCCAAGGCCGCCGCTGAATAAACGGCTTTAGAGGCGATTTGCAAAAAGGCGGCTCAAACGGGCCGCCTTTTTCTTATCCGAACAAAACCAACCGGGATCAAACGGCGGCAGCTTAACCAGAGCACCATAGAAGCTATCGCATCCTTTTGCGGCGCTGCGTCGGTGTCTCTCCATATTCCGCTTTGTAGGCGAGCGAAAAGGATCCCGCGGAGCCAAACCCGCATGAAAGCGCGATCTCGATCTGTTGCAGATGGGTCTCCACGACGAGCGCATGCGCCTTCTTCAAGCGAATTTTCTTATAGAGTTTCGACGGTGTCGTGTTGAAGTAGACTGTAAACAACCGCTCCAGGTGACGCGTTGACAGGCCGACTTCCTTAGCGACGTCTGCAAGACGTAGAGGCTGTTCGATGTTGGCCTCCATGAGCCGCAGGGCATTCTGCAAGCGCTTTTCAAAGTAACTGGAGCTGTAACTGCTGCCTTTGGGCTGTTCCGATGAGAACCCCCGGACGCGATCCAGCACAAGCAAACTGGCGATCTCAGCACACTGCCGCCGGTCCAATTGACCTTCCAGGACGCCGATCATCGCTTCGAGCGTATGACCGTGACCGGCGCAGGTCAGGACAGTGCCATGTGTTTCCACCAGACTGTCTGTCAGTTTCGGATACGAGCCCACTTCCTGCAACAGAGACACGTCACGCCAGTGCGCGGTCGTTGGCGCATCGAGGTTATTGACCGACCTCACATATTGGCGGGACGCATCCGATAGGAGAATGACCCTTCTTTGCAATTGTTGCATCGCCCGCAGACGAGCCAGCCATGCTTCCGGATTGCTGGTCCGGCCGCAGATGACGACCAGACAATCGCACAAATACTGGCCGCTGATGGCGGGAGCGGCACGGACAATCAAATCTGAGCTGCTTGTTACCAGACCTGGTTCGTCAGATATGATTTTCCAGGAATAAACGTCATTGTTGAGAATATCATTTGCTGTTCGCAGTACTGTGGTAACCGCCGAAAGTTCCAGGTCCGAAAACCCGGGCTGAACAAAGATCTCAAAAACGACCTGTTCGCTCTCTTCGAACATCGCGTCTTTAGTTGGAACTTCAGCTCTCTTGTTCATGTGATTGATGCTAGCAACTCAAGCCAAATCATTTCGGTCTTCAGATTATTCATCTACATCAAAGCAAGGACCGTCCGAAGTACTTTATTTCGGGAGTTCAGCGTTTCCCAACCTGCATCGCTGCTTCGCAGACAGCTTGAGGGCCCAAATCGGCACGTTCGGCCAAAGCCACACAGATCAATTTCGAACTTGATCTCACTTATTCAGCTGCGTGTTTCAGGCTGGCCATCAGATGGTGGAATTTCTCGCCCTGAACCGCGACGTGGCCCCGGATGGCTGCAGCTGCGCCCTCGCCATCCCCTTTTTCCAATGCAGTCACAATGGACTTATGTTCAGACATGGATTGCGGTAAACGCCCTCTTGCCCTGAGCTGCATGCGGCGGAAGGGTTGAAGGCGCCGGTAAAGCCGGAGGCATTCCTGCTCCAGAAAACCGTTGCCGGACTGCCGGTACAAAATGGCGTGGAAGCGTTCGTTTTCCAGATAATAACCATCCGTGTCCTGGGCAGCGACCGCCTCATCACAGCGCGCATTGGCGGCATGAAGGTCCGACAAGGCTTGATCCGTGATGCGGCTTGCGGCGAGACGCGCGCAGACAGCTTCCAATTCGGCCATCACTTCAAACATTTCCAGAAGCTCGACCGGACCCGGTTGGCGCACAAAGACACCACGCCGGGGGATCTGTTCCACAAGACCGGACTGCGAGAGACGCTGCAAAGCTTCCCGGACCGGGGTGCGTGAGACTTCAAACCGCTCGGCGAGCTGGACTTCATCCAAACGCGCGCCATCTTTGTAAGTGCCCTCTAAAATGAGGCCCTCCAATTCGTCGGCGATCAGATCTGCACGTTTCCTTTCCATGCCGCTGACATAAACACACCTATTCCCTGCACGCAATAATTTCCATCTTGTATACAAAAAATTTGACGGAGAATACATTCGGTGCAAGGATACCTTCCGAGCTTGACCAAACGTCACACGCTCTTTGGGAGGAACAACAATGACCATGAAACTGACATCTGCCGTTGCAGCTGCCGCGCTGCTCGGTTCGGCTTTTGCCGCCAATGCCACGGAACTGCGCCTGTCGCACCAGTGGTCCACCAGCGATGTGCGCCACAAGGTGGCGGAAATCGTCGCCAATGAAGTTGCCGCTGCCGACGTCGATCTTGAAATCAAGATCTTCCCGTCAAAGTCCCTGTTCAAACCGCGCGAGCAGTACAAGCCGCTCAGCCGCGGTCAGCTCGACATGACCGTATTCCCGCTGAGCTATGCCGGCGGCCAGCAGCCCGCCTATAACCTCACCCTGATGCCGGGTCTGGTGAAGAACCACGATCACGCAGCCCGTCTCAACGAAAGCCCGTTCATGGGCAAGATCGAAGAGATCATGGCAGGTGACGACGTGATGGTTCTGGTTCACGGCTATCTCGCTGGCGGCTTTGTCGGCAAAGACAAATGCATCACCGCCCCGGAACACGTGAAGGGGCAACAGACCCGTGCAGCGGGTAAGGCATTTGAACAAATGCTGGCAGGTGCCGGTGCCTCCATTGCGTCCATGGCTTCGTCTGAAATCTACAACGCCATGCAGACCGGCGTTCTGACAGCTGCGAACACCTCGTCCTCATCCTTCGTCAGCTATCGGATCTACGAGCAGGTCAAGTGCTACACACCGGCCAGCGACTTCGCTCTTTGGTTCATGTATCAGCCGCTCTTGATGAACAAATCCACCTATGACGGCCTGAACGATGCTCAAAAAGCCGCACTGCAAGCAGGTGCCGCAAAGGCTGAGGCGTTCTATCTGGAGGAAGCCAAGAAGCAGGATGCGGCGTCTGCCGATATCTTTGCAGAAAATGGCGTTGAAATCGCGCAAATGAGCCAGGAAGAGTTCGACGCTTGGCGGGCCCTTGCGCAAGAAACCTCCTACAAGGCCTTCATCGAGCAAACCCCGGGCGGCCAGGAGCTCCTGGATATGGCTTTGTCGGTCCAATAAGTCTTTGACCGGGGCGGTGTCACACCGCCCCGCCTCTCGCTACCCTTTTTCTTTTTTCGGGAGTTCCCCATGGCGGGTCACAGCTCGGCAGCCGTTGCGCGTGCCGGTAACAACCCCTTTTTGCGCGCTGTCGCGGGCATTTCGACCGTTGCAGGCTGGTGCTCGGCAGCCATGATTGTCGCCGCCGTTGCGATCACCTGCCAGATGATTTTTGTCCGGTTCGTGTTGAACGGATCGACGGTCTGGCAAACGGAAGCGGTCATCTATCTGGTGATTGCCGCCACGCTTGTCGGCTTGCCTTATGTCCAGCGGTTGCGCGGCCACGTCAATGTGGATCTGGTGCCCCTGTCCCTGCCGCCACGGGCTCGCTTTTTCCTCGCGCTGATAACCCTCTCGCTGTCGATCCTGATTGTCGGGATCATGCTGTTTTATGGCTTTGAATACTGGCACTTTGCCTGGGACCGCGGCTGGCGCTCAGACACGGTGTGGGGCGTCCGGCTTTGGATCCCGTACCTATCCTTGCCCGTTGGATTCGGCCTGCTTCTTTTGCAGCTGATTGCCGATCTGGTCGCCGTCATCACCCGGGTTGATCGCCCGTTTGGCCTGGAGGACGCATAATGGATCCGCTTCTCCTCGGCGCATTGGTCGCCTTCTTCACCATCTTCGTCCTGTTTTCCGGTGTCTCGGTCGCGCTGGGGCTTCTGATTGTCTCAGCCGGGTTCCTGATCATCTTCGACGGCATGCGGTCCCTGGAACTGATGCCGGAAATCCTGTTCGGCAAGCTCGACAACTTTGCGCTGCTCTCAATCCCGATGTTTATCATCATGGGCGCTTCAATCGCGTCCACGCGCGCTGGTGCCGACCTTTATGAAGCGCTGGAACGGTGGCTCACCCGCGTCCCCGGCGGGCTGGTCGTCTCCAACCTTGGTGCCTGCGCGCTGTTTGCCGCCATGTCCGGGTCCAGCCCGGCAACGTGTGCGGCAATTGGCAAGATGGGCATTCCCGAAATGCGCAAGCGCGGCTATCCGGACGGCGTTGCGGCCGGGTCGATCGCAGCTGGCGGAACACTTGGCATCCTGATCCCGCCATCGGTTACGATGATCGTGTACGGCATTGCGACAGAAACCTCGATTGGACGCCTGTTTCTTGCTGGTGTCATTCCGGGCCTTCTGCTGGTCGGCCTCTTCATGGCATGGTCGCTCTATTCCACTTGGCGCTCCGGAGATGCCTCTGTCCTGAGTGCCGGCAGCTACACCTGGAAGCAGCGTTTTGAGATCCTGCCTCGGGTCCTGCCCTTCCTCGCGATCATCGTCGGCGTGCTCTATGCCATGTATGGCGGCATTGCGACGCCGTCGGAAACAGCGGCGGTCGGCGCGCTGATGTGCCTGATCATCGCAATGGTGATCTACAAACTCTGGAACCCGGGAGATCTTTGGGTTGTCCTGCGCGACAGCACCAAGGAGAGCGTGATGATCCTGTTCATCATCGCAGCGGCTGGCGTGTTTTCCTATATGCTGTCCTCACTGTTCATCACGCAGGCGATTGCCGAGTGGATCGGCACCTTGGATGTGAACCGCTGGGTGCTGATGGGCGCAGTCAACATCTTCCTGCTGATTGCCGGTTTCTTCCTGCCGCCGGTTGCCGTGATCCTGATGGCGGCCCCGATCCTGTTGCCGATCATCACAACGGCCGGATTTGATCCGATCTGGTTTGCAGTTGTCCTGACGATCAACATGGAGATAGGCTTGATATCGCCGCCGGTCGGCCTCAACTTGTATGTCATCAATGGCATTGCACCGGATATCTCGCTGAAGACCATTCTAAAGGGTTCCTTGCCCTTTGTGGGATGTATGGTCGTCGCGATCATCCTGTTATGCATCTTCCCAGGACTGGCAACATGGTTGCCGGATGCTGTGATGGGACCAACACGATGACCCTATTGGCTGATCTGCTGTCTTCAATCTTTGACCGCCGGTACCGGACGTTTCTTCCCGGAAGCTCCGACAACCGGCCCATGGAGGAACTCACCGCCGCGCTTTTAGGTGCGTCGGGTGAGGTTTCGGGCAGCACCATCGCCCGGATCATCCTCGACCGGTATGAAACTGCGGAGGAAGACGAAAAACTATCCTTTTTCCGGCACTTGGCCGAAGACATGGCCGTCTCACCTCAGGACCTTCGCGCAGCACTTGAGACCTATGAAAAGGGCCAAACGAAAACCAGCTACGAAACCTTGGTCCGTGCCGCCGAACCACGCCGGCAGGAGCTGATCCGCCGGCTCAACCAGGTGCCGGACGCCACCCGGTCCTTGGTTGCCATGCGCGCCGATCTCCTGCGCTTCAGCAAAGAGGACGACGCCCTACAGGCGCTCAATGTCGACTTCGGGCATCTGTTTGCCAGCTGGTTCAACAGAGGGTTCCTTGTGCTCAGACCGATCAATTGGGAAAGCCCGGCCAATATCCTTGAAAAGATCATTGAATATGAAGCGGTGCACGCCATCGACAGCTGGGATGATCTGAGACGGCGCCTGCAGCCCGCCGACCGGCGCTGCTTCGCCTTCTTCCACCCCACCATGCCGGACGAACCACTGATCTTTGTGGAAGTCGCTCTCACAAAAGGTGTTCCCTCATCTATCCAAGCGCTGTTGAGCGAAGAACGGGAGCATATCGAGGCAGAAGACGCGAATACGGCGGTTTTCTATTCTATCTCGAACTGCCAGAAGGGACTGGCCGGGATTTCCTTTGGCAACTCCCTGATCAAACAGGTTGCCGCAGATCTTTCCCTGGAGCTGCCGGGCCTCAAAACCTTCGTGACGCTGTCGCCAATTCCAGGTTTCCGCAATTGGATCGAGAAAAACGATCTGGGCCCGCTTCCCGACGATCCGAAGCAGCTCAAGGCGCTCGCGGCCCATTATCTGATCGCAGCCAAGCGCCGGAACGGATTGCCGCTTGATCCAGTGGCCCGCTTCCATCTCGGCAACGGCGCGCAGGTCTATCAAGTTCATGCGGACGCCGACCTTTCTGAAAAGGGTCAACAGCAATCCGCCGGCGTGATGGTCAACTACCTTTACAATCTGTCGAAGGTCTCGCAAAACCACGAGCGCTTCGCCACCTCCCATGAAATTGCGGCCTCTTCGGATATCAAGTCGCTCAGCGCGGCCGCTGAAAAAACACTCAACAGGAGCCCGACCGATGGCCAACCCGCTCTTTGATCAGCTGTTCGGCAAACACGCCGGCAAGACGACGCCTTTTCTGCATCTGGCAAGCGGGGCCACCCTCACGCACGCCGACTTCCTGGGACAAGCGGCGCAGATTGCTCATGCTTTGACAGAGTTCGGATTGAAGTCGGGCGACCGGCTCGCAGCCCAGATTGAAAAGTCACCCGAGGCACTAGCGCTCTATGCGGCCTGTGCGCAGGCCGGTGTGATCTTCCTGCCACTCAACACGGCCTACACCGTTGATGAGCTGACCTATTTCATTGAGAACAGCGGCGCCGCACTCGTCGTTTGCGATGCGCGTAGCGAAGCCGCTCTTACGCCGATCGCAACCGGCCTTGGAGCCAAACTCGCAACGCTCAATGCCGATGGCTCCGGGTCTTTGACCGAGACTGCGAAAGCCAAGCCGGCCACCTTCGATGTTGTCGACCGGTCCGCCGATGACCTGGCAGCCTTTCTCTACACTTCCGGCACGACTGGGCGCTCCAAAGGCGCGATGCTGACCCAGGCGAACCTCCTCTCGAACGCTGAAACACTGACGGACTACTGGAAGTTCTCCGACACGGATGTGCTCCTGCACGCCCTGCCGATCTTCCACACCCACGGTTTGTTCGTTGCGACCAATGTGATGCTCGCAGCCGGCGGTTCCATGATCTTCCTACCGAAGTTCGATCTGGACGCCATGATCGCCAATCTGCCGAAGGCGACATCGATGATGGGTGTTCCGACGTTCTATACCCGGCTGCTGGACGATGACCGGTTCACCAAGGACCTGACCAGCCACATGCGCCTTTTCATCTCCGGAAGCGCACCGCTCTTGGCTGAGACCCATGTGCGATTTGAAGAGCGCACCGGGCACCGGATCCTGGAACGCTATGGCATGACAGAAACCAACATGAACACGTCGAACCCTTATGACGGCGAGCGGCGTGCAGGAACCGTGGGTTTTCCCCTTCCCGGCGTGGACCTCAAGATCACCAATCCGGAAAGCGGCGCCACCCTGCCTGACGGTGAGGTCGGTCAGATTGAGGTCCGGGGCGCAAACGTGTTCAAGGGCTATTGGCAAATGCCGGAGAAAACGGCTGCGGAACTCCGGGACAACGGATTCTTCATCACCGGCGATCTCGGCAAGGTCGACGCCGACGGCTACGTTCACATCGTTGGCCGGAACAAGGATCTGATCATCTCCGGCGGCTACAACATCTATCCGAAGGAAATCGAGCTGATCCTAGACGAACAACCCGGCGTGCTGGAAAGTGCTGTTATCGGAGTACCGCATGCCGATTTCGGTGAGACCGTCGTCGGTTTGATTGTCCCGGAGCCCGGTACAAATCCCGATCTTGATGCCATTCAGGCAGCCGTGAGTGACGGCCTTGCCCGCTTCAAGCACCCACGGAAGCTCATCGTTGTCGACAGTCTGCCGCGCAACACCATGGGCAAGGTGCAAAAGAACATTTTGCGGGACACCTACGCGGATCTATTTGCGCCGGTAGCCGGATAAATCCCAGAAATCAATGACTGCCTGCCTCCCCTGCTCCGGCACGGGAGGCAGCTGCTAGACGGGCAGCAGCAGCGAATAATGCTGGCCGGTTATCCCGCGCAGCTCCTCGACCGCACCGGCGAGTTTCGGCCCGACGCTTTCTTTCATCCTTGCAACGGTGAGGACATCGGCCGCAGCGCCGCTCAAGAACGTGACCGGCTCGCTGAATTCTGACGGGCGGTACGGCGTGGCCAGAGCGTTGATCGAGGCGGAGAACCGGTCATCGCCAGTCAAGTACATGTACCCATTCGCCAGCAGATGGTCCTGTGATTTGACGGACAAGGACCGGCACTCAGCAGCCTGATCCCCAGGCAAGAGTGCCACCAGCTTACGCCGCTCCTCATCGGTCAGAGCTCCCAGATAGGCGGCTCCTGTCGACGATTTCAGGACCGGCATCCGGTACCCGACATTCAGCCAGATCGTTGCTGAGTTTTCCGGCCGCCAGGTTTTCACCATCAGCATCTCGCCGTCGTCCTGAATGGCAACGCCGATCAGTGTCTTTGTGTCGTTGGCGAGCTTCTGCATGATCGGCGTTGCCGTTTCGATAAACCCGAAGGCGGCCGCCGCAATGTTGCCAAGTGCCAGCGCCGATGGGCCAAGGCGGTATTTATCGTGATGGCGACCGTGCGTGAGGTAGCCCAAAGCGCACAAGGTGAAAGTCAAGCGCGACACTGTCGAACGCGGCAAGCCTGTGCGCTCGGATATCTCAAGGTTCCCAAGCCCGTTGTCCGTGGGGCGGAAAACTCTGAGCACGCTCAGACCGCGGGCCAGAGTATTCGCGTAGCGTTTGTCATCCTTAAGATCGGGCATATTTTATCGCTTTATTGATGTCCCACTTTGTATCTATCCAATACCTCTTGGCCTTTGCATAGCCCAGATCCGAAAACTCCACGTTACTTCACAGCTTCTGACAGGAAGAGTGAAATGGCAGGAAAGCTGACGATCAGTGCAAGCACGACCAGGTCTACAGCCAGGAAGCGCCAGATGCCGGCGAATATCGTCCCAACCGGAGCTTCCTTGCCAACCACGTTGGCCAAAACAAAGACGTTCAAACCGACTGGCGGTGTGATCAATCCGATCTCCAGCAGTTTGACCACGACAACGCCAAACCAAATAAGGTCCATGCCGTTTGCTTCAACCAGCGGGATCATCAGCGGCAGGGTGAGCACCATGATGCCGATCGGATCAAGGAACATGCCGAGAAGGATGTAGACCAGGCAGATGCAGAAGAGCAGCATGGCCGGGCTGAGCTGCGCCTCGGACACGGCCTGAACCAGAGCCGGGGCAATGCCCGTGAGCGCAATGGCGGAAACAAAGATCTTGGCCGCTGCAGCAACGATGAAAAGCGAAGACGTCTGAATGACGGTATCGCGCACCGCATGCCACAGATCCGGCAGGCTCAACCGGCGTTGCATGAAGCCGATGGCGGTCGTGACCACCACGCTGACTGCTGCAGCGGCGGTTGCGGTAAAGAAGCCGCCGTAGATCCCGACAACAATAATCAGAAAGATAAGCGCTGCCGGCCAGGCTTCCTTGGCGGCCTGAATCTTCTCTTCCCGGCTGGCCGGAGCTTCCTTTGCCGGAGCCACCTTCGGATCCATGGCAATCCAGACGGCAATCACCAAAAGAAAGCCAAGAAGCGTGAGAATGCCGGGCAGAACACCGGCGACAAACAGCTTGCTGACCGAGGTTTCGGTGAAGATTGCGTAGATGATAAAGAGGACGCTCGGCGGGATCAAAGACCCGAGGGTGCCGCCGGCAGCGACGCTTGACGTTGCAAGCTTTGGGTCGTAGCCGAGCCGCAACATCTCAGGCGTACAGATCTTCCCCATGGTCGAGGCACAGGCAACAGAGGACCCGCTGATTGCGGAAAACCCGCCACAGCCGATCACGGACGCCATGGCGACCCCGCCACGCAATTGCACCAGCCAGACCCGCGCAGAATTGTAGACAGCCGTCGTGATCCCGGCTTTGTAGGCGATGTTCCCCAGCGCCACAAACAGCGGGATCATCGACAGATCGAAAGAATGGATCAGGTCGAACGAATTGGAAAACACCATCGCCGACGTTGCCCGGAATGCCCGTTCCGGCATGAAGGTGCCCGTGCGCAGGGCAAAAATCATAAAGGCAGCGGCCGTTGCAACACCGATCAACGCAAAAGCGATCGGCACGCGCATCGCCAGCAGGATGAGCATGAAGGCAAACGCAATCAAGCCAATGGTTGCCGGATCCATAAACACATTCCTTGAAAGTATTGAGTGTCAGACTGAAAATTGAAGCTGGCTTAGTGGGTGCCGGTGATGATCACACGCCCGCGGATTGCCGAAATCGCATCTCCGATCAGCATCAGCACCAACCGGATCCAGCAGAGAACGAGCCCCAGAACGAACGCCAAGCGGCCTGGCCACTGCGGCAGACCAAGATCACCGTAAAACGCATTGCCCGTCTGCCACTGATAGATGAATTCGTGGGCTGCAGACCAAATCAGCGGGATAAGCGCGACCGCACCGAAGGCCGCGCCAAAGACGACAAACCAGTTCACGACCCGGTCGGGCAGGAAATTGGTCACGAATTCCACGGCAATGTGAGACCGGCGGGCCGTTGCTGCGGCCAAGGGCATGACGATTGCCAGAACCATGAGTTCGCGGACAATGATGATCGTGTCCGGCACAGACGCATTGAAGGCGTTCAATGCAACGACATCTGCAAATATCAGCACTGCAAGCAGAATGGTCGCGGTCACTGCCACATCGACAAAAATCCGCTCCAACCGATCAAGCATCAGGTTCCCTCCCCGCTGAAGAAACCGGGGCGGTTGCCGCCCCGGCTGTTTGTCTGAGCGATCAGTTGCGCTCCCAAGGATATCCCTTCTCTTCGAACTCCTTGGTATAGTCGGCAACGGCTTCGGTGTAGGTCGCCATCAGCTTGTCAGCGTCGAACCCAACACTGTTTGCGTTTTCCTTCCACTCCTCAATGAACGGCTGGGTCGCAGCGTTCATGGCAGCACGGTCCTCAACGCTCAGCTCAAGCACCTTGATATCCCGCTCGAATTCGCCGGCTTTCATGGCTTCAAGCGCCTTGGCATTCCGGCTCATGACGATTTGGGCGAACTCGTCCGCCAGTTCTTCACCGGTCTGCAGCATGATCGATTGCTGCTCTTCACTCAGCGCATCGAACGACTGCTTGTTCATGAACATACCGAAGCCGCCGATCTGACCCCAGTTCAGGACCGTGAAGCTGTCGATCACTTCGTGCCACTTCAGAGCCGGGATGATGTAGGTATAGCCCTGACTGCAGTCGATCAGGCCATTGTTCAGCGCCTGATAAGCCTCATAGACACTGAGATTGACCATGGTGGCACCCATTTGGCCGAACACCTTGCCGTAGACACCGGCGCCGCGGATCCGCTTGCCCGCGATATCCTTCACCGAGGCGATTTCACCGCCCGTACAGGCCACGTTGACGTCTGATGCGGTAAAGGTCCCGATGTAGACCAAGTTTTTATCGGCCAGATGTTGGGTGATTTCCGGCGTATTGCGCATCAGTTTGTCTGTGGCCTTCAGGCCAACCCAGACATTCGGGCCGCTGATCGGCAGATCAGCGATGGAATAAGCAGCCATTTCTTTCTGGAAATAGGCCGAGATGATCGATCCGGCATCAGCAACACCAAACCCAATGGCATTGGCGGACGCATTCGCCTTGAACAGGGCGCCGCCAAACTGGATATCCAGTTTCATGTCACCGCCGGACAACTCACCGATCCGGTTGTTGAACCACTCCAGTGCCGTTGGAATGGTGCCGCGTGCAGGGCCTGCGTGGCCATAGAAAATCGTGGTTTCCGCAACGGCTGCGGACGCGCTCAGTCCTGTGGCAAGGACCGCTCCTGCGAGCAAAGACTTCAAAACTTTCATAGGGTCTCATCCTCCATCGACCTTAGATTATTCCACTATATGGAATTATTTTTCATTTGAAAGAATAAAGTGCATTCCCTCAAACTTGCCGTTCGCCGGACCGGTAAAACCCGGCAAACAGGCTGGTTTCTGTGACAATCTTCTTCGATCTACCCTTTGTGGTGCCTACGTTTTATGCAGGCTCAGCCAGGTCGTTCGCGAAGGTCTCGATCAGTTTGAATTTCAGGATTTTGCCGGTGGGCGCGGCCGGCAATTCATGGGCGATCACGATCTTGCTTGGCCTCTTGTAAGGCGCGAGCCGGTCGTGCAGGAACGCTTTCAGGTCCTCTTCGGTCACGGGGCTGCCTTTGGCAACCTTCACAAACGCCAGAACCTCTTCATTGCCTTCCACCGGACGCCCGACGACACCGGCAACAATCACCTCTGGATGGTCGGTCAAGATCCCCTCCACCTCCACCGGATAAACATTAAAGCCGGAGCGAATGATCAGCTCCTTGGACCGGCCAGCAATGTGCAGGCGGCCTTCGGCGTCGAACCGGCCAAGATCGCCTGTTTTGAAGAAACCGTCGGCCGTCATGACCTCCGCCGTCCGTTCCGGATCCCGGAAATACCCCTTCATGACTTGCGGGCCACCAAGAAGGATCTCGCCAATCCCCTTTTCCGGCTCTGCTCCCAGGGCCTCGAGATCCAGCCGAAGAACGCACTCGCCCATCGCCCGGCCCACACTGATATCCGGGTCGCCGATCTCGTTGAGAGTTGCACAGACACCAGCGGCGCCTTCCGTCAGGCCATAGCCGTTTTGAAGCGGAAGTCCGTAAAAGGCTTCAGCTTCCCGTTTCCAGGCTGGATCGAGCGGGGCTCCGCCGGACGACACGAACCTGAGATGGCCGGCATCGTATTTCGCCTTGTTGTGGGCCCGGGCGTAGTGAAACAAGTGGGCATGCATTTGCGGCACGCCGGGCAACAGCGTGACATCGGTTTGCAGGGCTTCATAAAGCCGTGCAACATCGAACCTTGGCTCAAGCCGCAATGTGGTTTGCGCGACAGCTGCCGACAGTAGAGCCACAAAGCCGTAAATGTGCGACAGGGGCAGCGCCAGATAAGTCACGTCGTTGTCACGGCGGCCGCGAAGTTTAACAGAGGCGAGCGCCGCACTGTTCAAGTTGCCGTGGGTCAGCATGGCGGCCTTCGGCGTTCCAGTCGTCCCGGAGGTGTAGAGCATCAGGGCCACCTGCTCCCGGCCGTCGGCAAAGACCGGCTCGGCTTCTGCCCCCTCCCGGCGCATCAGCGCTGCTTCACCAAAGCTGCCGGAAACTGTCTCCGCCCCGAAGTGTTCGGCATGGGCACAGGCTGTTTCAGACACATCCGTGCTGAACATGACGACGCTTGGATCACTGTGCGCAAAAATCCGCTCCAGCTCAACTTCGGTGAGGCGCGCGTTGATCGGCACTATGATGGCGTCCATACGGCTGGCGGCATAAAAGAACGCCGGAACCGAGACGCAGTTTTCGAAAACCATCACCAGGCGGTCACCGGCCTTCAGGCCGAATGAGCGCAAAAGGTCTTCGGCCTCGCCCGCTGCCGCCTTCAGCTCGGTCCAGGTAAATACCCTGTCGGCATAGTCGTGAATGGCAACGGTATCGCCACGTTTTGCGGCCGCATCATCCAGAAAATCATGAATGCGATTGTGCATTGCGTTTCCTCCCAGTCGCCGCTCTTCAGGCAGCGTTTGTCAGCCGTATATTGTCCGCCCCTCAGTCGCGAAACACCGGACGGGTTTTGTTCAAAATGGCCGCAATGCCCCGGCGGGCCTCCTCGCCTCCCAAAGCCTCAGCCATGGCATCTCGTTCTGAATCGAGTTGCGCATCCAGCGTTGCGGTCTCCGCGGAGGTCAAAAGCCCCTTAATGGCGGCCATGGCGTGCTCCGGACCGGCTGCGACTTTTGCGACCAGCGCCTGGGCCGCGGACAGCGCCCCCCCGGGATCCGCCAGCTCGGTCAAGACGCCCAAGTCATAGAGGCGCTCTGCAGTGAGCGGCGTTCCCAGCAAGGCCATTTTGGACACCGTGCCGCGCGGCAAGGCATTCATCAGCGCGTGGGTGACACCACCATCAGGAACCAAACCGGCCTTCACATAGGCGAGCGTAAACGTCGCCCCCTTGGCGCTGACGACCATGTCACAGGCAAGCGCGATGCTGAGCCCGGCACCGGCAGCGCCTCCCTCGACCGCACAGATGACGGGCTTGGGGCAGCTCCGGATTGCCCGGATCAGGTCGTGGAGCTTGCCAATCGCGGCCTTGCGCTCCTCGAGCGTCATATTGCGGCGTTCTTTCAAGAGGTTCAGATCGCCGCCGGAGCAGAAATAATCTCCCTCCCCGGTGAGCACCACAGCCGTGATCTCAGGCGTTTTCGCTGCTTCCGCCAATCCGTCCAGAAGACCGTCGTAATACTCCGGCGAGAGGGCATTGCGCCGGGCGGTGTTGGTGTTCCGCAGGACCAGATGGTCCGGATGTACTTCTTTCCGAAAGAGCCCGCTCATGGATCAGGCCGCGTTTAAGGAAATGAAGCGCTCCAGATGATGGTCCACATCCCCGAAGAGATGATCGATCATCACCATACGGCGGACGAAATGCGACAGGGCATATTCATCCGTCATCCCGATGCCGCCATGCATCTGGACCGCTTCCTCACCAACTAGGGCACTCGCGCGGCCAATCAGGTTCTTTGTTGCACTCACATGCCGTTCACGCAGAGCGCGCGGCGCGTCCAGATGGCCAGCCAGATTGATCACTGCGGAACGTGCCTGCTCCACCTCGATCAAGACATCCGCCATGCGGTGCTGCAGCGCCTGGAACTTGCCAATCGCAATGCCGAACTGCTTGCGCTCCTTCAGGTAATCGATGGTGAGTGCCTTCGCCGCTTCCATTGCACCGAGAGCCTCCGCGCTGACCGCGAGGGTTGCCCGCGCAACAGCTGCCTCGATCGCCCTGAAAGCTTCACCGGATGCACCTAGCCTTGCGCCTTCGTCCACGACCACATTTTCAAGGCGAATGGTAGCAGACGACGTGCCGTCTACATTCGGATGATCGACGATGGTCAACCCTTTTGCATCAGACGGAACAAGGAACAAGGAAATGCCGGAGTCGTCGAAATCTGCTCCGGCCTCACGGGCGGACACCACAAGCATACCGGCCTGCGCGCCGTTCAGCACATGCGCCTTCGTGCCGTTCAGCATGATCTGGCCGCCATCGGTTTTCGCCGATGCGGTGACATGATTGAGGTCGTACCGTGAGGCCGGTTCTGCATGGGCAAACGCCAGGAGGATCTCTCCCGCAATGACGCTGCCAATCAGCTCTTTCTGGCTATCCGTGCCAAGGTCTGCAATCAGGCTGCCGGCAAGGACGGCGTTGCCAAGGATCGGCTCGATGACACCGGCCCGGCCGAGCTCTTCAAAAACGACTGCGATGTCGAACCCGGCACCGCCGAGGCCGCCATCTTCTTCAGAGAACATCGCGCCCAGAACACCCAGTTCAGCCATCTCGGCATAAATCCCGGCATCATAGGCCTTGCCGGACGCGATCAGCTTGCGCCGCTCTTCGTGGCCATATTTCTCGCCCAAAAACTTCTGCAACATGTCGCGCAGCAAGCCGCGCTCTTCCGTCAGATTAAAGTCCATCTGCTCAATGCCTCACAGTTGCAGGATTGCTTTGGTGATGATCGTACGCTGGATCTCATTGGACCCTCCGAAGATCGAAAGCTTGCGCATGTTGAAATAGTTGGGCGCTGCCGCCGGAGCGTGTTCCGGGCCTTCGGCTGGGACGTTGTCGCCGCCATCCAGATAATCGGGCAGGAACGGCATGGCGTCGGGGCCAGCTGCGCGGCGCAGAAGAGAAGACAGTTCTTGGCGGATCACCGTGCCTTTGATCTTCAGCATCGAGCTTTCCGGTCCGGGTGCCTGCCCCTTGGCGGCAGCGGAGACGACCCGCAGATTGGTCGTTGCCATGGCCATCAGGTCAATTTCGGCCTGCGCCATGCGCGCCGCGAAATATGGGTTCTGATCCAGCGGTTTGCCGCCGGACTGGGTGTTGGCAGCCACATGTTTCAGCGTTGCCAGCGCAGCGTTTGAAAAACCGACACCTGCAATGTTGGTCCGCTCGTGGGTGAGCAGGTACTTGGCGTAGGTCCAGCCCTTGTTTTCTTCGCCAACGAGATTTTCGACCGGCACGCGGACGTCATCAAAGAAGACCTCGTTGACCTCGGCCTCGCCATCGATCAGCACGATCGGACGCACGGTCACACCGGGGGTATTCATATCGATCAAAAGGAAAGAGATGCCCTCCTGCTTCTTGGCGTCAGCGTCAGTTCGCACCAGGCAGAAAATCCAGTTGGCGTGCTGGCCGAGCGTTGTCCAGGTTTTCTGGCCGTTGACGATATAATGATCGCCGTCGCGGACCGCCTTGGTCTTGAGCGCGGCAAGGTCTGATCCCGCGCCCGGTTCAGAGTAGCCCTGACACCACCAATCTTCACCGCTCAAGATACGCGGGAGGTAGTACTGGCGCTGTTCTTCCGATCCGAACGCCATGAGCACCGGCGCCAGCATCGAAAGGCCGAACGGCACGATACGCGGCGCGTGCGCCAGACAGGCTTCTTCTTCGAAAATCATCCGCTGAACGGCATCCCATTCAGCGCCGCCGTATTCTTTGGGCCAGTTCGGAGCCAGCCAACCCTGCGCATTCAGGATCGAGTGCCAACTTTCCATGTTAGACTTGGTCAACCGTTTGCCGAGACGCACCTTTTCGGAGAGGTGGCGCGGCAGTTTTTCGCTCAGAAAGGCCCGCACTTCGGCGCGGAATCCTTCTTCCTCAGGCGTGTAGCTCAGATCCATCGAAGATCCCCCTTAGAAAATCTCGAACAGGCCGGCAGCACCCTGTCCGCCGCCAATGCACATGGTGACAACGCCGAGCTTGGAGCCCCGGCGGCGGCCTTCCAGAAGCAGATGACCGGTCATGCGGGCCCCGGTCATACCAAACGGGTGACCAATGGAAATGGAGCCGCCATTGACGTTGCACTTCTCCGGATCGATGCCGAGCTGCTCCCGGCAATAAAGGGCCTGGGAGGCAAACGCTTCGTTGAGCTCCCAAAGGTCGATGTCATCGACGGACAAACCGTGGCGCTTCAGAAGCCGCGGCACGGCATAGACGGGACCAATGCCCATTTCATCCGGCTCGCAACCCGCCGTGACGAAGCCTTTCAGTGCGCCGAGCGGCTCAAGGCCTTGTTTTTCTGCCAGATCGGCGTCCATCAATACGAGCGCCGCGGCACCGTCTGACAGCTGGGACGCATTGCCGGCGGTGGTGAAATTGCCCTCACCGCGGACCGGCTCCAGCTTGGCCAGGCCTTCGAGCGTTGTGTTCGGACGGTTGCAATCGTCCATGGAGAACGTAACTTCCTTGCGGGTCACTTCTCCAGTTTCCCTGTCCTTGAAGGCTTGGGTGACGGTGATCGGCACGATCTCATCGTCGAGCTTTCCGGCAGCCTGAGCTGCAGCGGTGCGCTGCTGGCTGACCAGCGACAACTCGTCCTGGGCATCGCGGCTGATATTGTAGCGCTTGGCGACGATGTCGGAGGTCTCGATCATCGAGAGATAGACCTCAGGCTTGTGCTCATCGAGCCATTTCTCGCGCGCTGCAGGCGGGCGGGACGGCGGCATCTGGCTGATGCTTTCTACACCTCCCGCGATCGCAGCCGGGGCACCTTCAACGGAAATTGCATGCGCTGCCATCGCAACTGCTTGAAGGCCGGAGGAGCAGAACCGGTTGATGGTGACAGCCGCTGTCGTCACCGGCAGTCCGGCGCGTAGAACGGACTGGCGTGCGATGTTGCTGCCGGTCCAACCTTCCGGGTACCCGCAGCCGACAAAGGCATCTTCGATGATGGCCGGGTCCACCCTGGACCGCTCCAATGCGTGCTGGATCGCATGACCGGCCATGGTCGCACCGTGGGTTTCGTTGAACGCGCCCCGATAGGATTTCGCCAGCCCGGTCCGGGCGGTCGAGACAATAACTGCTTGTTTCATCTAATGGGGCCTCACGCGTTCAGGCTGGCGAAGGTCTTGCCCTCAGCCGCCAATTTTTCCAACAGGGGGGCCGGTTGCCACAAGAAGTCATCTTCTTCGGCAAACCGTTTGATATCGTTCAAGATCTTGTCGACGCCGACCGTGTCCGCATATTGCATCGGACCACCGCGCCAGCGCGGGAAACCGTAGCCGTTGAGCAAAGTGACGTCGACATCGAGCGGACGCTGTGCAATGCCCTCCTCCACAACGAGCGCGGCTTCATTGACCATCGCCGCCATATACCGATCGACAATTTCCTGGTCGCTTAAGCTCCGGGTTTTGATGCCCTTGGCATCCTGTTCATCCGAAATATATCCAAGGATATCGCCATTCGGTGTCGGCTTGTCACCGCTGTAGTCATAGAATCCACGGCCGGTTTTGCGCCCATGATGCCCGTCTTCGCAGAGTTTGTCGGAGAACTCCGCGTAAACCTCGCGCGGATCCCGGGTCGCCGCCAAGCGCTGGCGGGTCATATAGCCAATGTCGAGGCCAGCCAGATCACTGACCGCAAACGGCCCCATGGCCAACCCGAAATCCACCAAGGCCCGGTCGACATCGAACGGGCTGGCTCCGGCAAGCACCGCGCCATCAATGGCCTTTCGGTAGGTTGCGAGGATCCGGTTGCCGATAAAGCCGTCGCAAACACCGGCGCGCACGCCGATTTTGCCAAGACGCTTTGCCAGCGCAAAGCCGGTCGCAACCACATCCGGTGCGGTTTTTGCGCCGACAACGATTTCCAGAAGCCGCATCACGTGGGCCGGCGAGAAGAAATGCAGGCCGATGACATCTGCCGGGCGGCTGGTGATCTCGGCAATCTCGTCCACATCAAGATAAGACGTGTTGGTTGCCAAGACTGCACCCGGCTTGCAGATCTCGTCCAGCTTGCCAAACACCTCTTTCTTGACCTCCATGCTCTCGAACACGGCCTCAATCACAAGATCGGCTTCGGCAAGCGCTTCGTAGTCGGAACCCGCCTTGAAGTGTCCGGCCATGATGGCGTCGAACTTTTCCTGGGAGAGCTTGCCGCGCTTGACCGCACCGGCAAGGTTCTTGGAGACTGTTCCTTCCGCCTTGCCAACGGCGTCTGCATCCCGCTCAATCAGCGTGACCGTCAGGCCGGCCAAAAGCGCAGAGGTCGCAATACCGGAGCCCATGGTGCCACCACCAATGATGCCGATATTCTCAAGTGTACGCGGCTCGACGCCCTGGATTTCCGGTAACTTGCCGACCTGGCGCTCAGAGAAGAAGGCATGGATCAACGCGGCGCGCTGATCTGAGTCCATCAGCTCGCGGAACAATGCCCGCTCTTGTGCCAAGCCTTCGGCAAATGGCAGATTGACGGCGCCTTCGATGGCATCGATGCATTTTTGCGGTGCGAGCTGACCACGTGCTTTTTTGGCGAGCGTTGCGCGGGCCTTGTCGAACAAACCGTCTTCCGGCGCATTGCAGGGAAGCCCACTGACAGGGTGCGGCCCGGCACCCTCTTCAACAAGTGCTTTTGCATAGGCGAGACCAGCAGCGCGCATGTCGTCTTCGCCGCTGATCTGGTCGATCAAACCGAGCTCAAGCGCTTCCGCGGCAGACACCGGTTTGCCGGAGGTGATCATGTCGATGGCTTTTGCGACCGGCACCAGACGCGGCAGCCGCTGTGTCCCGCCGGCACCCGGCAGAAGACCGAGCGAGACTTCCGGCAGGCCGAGCTTGGTCTTCGGCGCTGCAATACGATAGTGCGCACCAAGGGCAAGCTCCAGTCCGCCACCCAATACCGTGCCATGAACAGCGGCAATCACAGGCTTTGTGCAGGCCTCGATTTCGTTGATGAGTTCCGGCAGAAACGGCTCTTTCGGTGGCTGACCGAATTCGCGGATATCGGCTCCCGCGACAAACGTCCGTCCGGCGCCATACACCACGACGGCGTTGATCGCATGATTCGCTGCGATGTCGCGGAACGCGTCCTGAAGTCCGGAGCGCACGGCATGCGAGAGCGCATTCACCGGCGGGTTCGCGATTTCAATGACGGCGATGTTGTCTTCGAGTGTCAGATTGACGCTTTGTGTCACCACAAGGCCTCCCAGTCCAAGTGATTAGTACGTGAACAAAGTCCTAAACACATCCCAAAGAAATTTCAATATGTGGAATTCAATATTTTATATTGAAATTATTGACATCTCTGGGATGAGCCCTCGGCAATGCAGCATCCATCTCCCGCTGATGTCCCGGACTTGATCCGGGACCCTGCCAATTATGCAGCCCTTGGTCTCGGTTCATGGCTGCAACCCAATCGGAGAACCGTTTGTTCGACTCACACTTCCAACCACTCGCGGCGGATGTCGTCGCGGGTCAGGAATTCCTGCGGCGTTCCCGAATAGACGATTTCCCCATGTCCCATCACATAGACACGGGACGCGATTTTCAGCGCGATGGAGAGTTTCTGCTCCACCAGCAAGATGGAGACCCCCGCCCGGGCAATTTCAGATAAAAGCTCGCCGACCTGGGCCACGATCCGCGGCGCAAGGCCTTCCGTTGGCTCGTCAATCATGATCAGCTGCGGATCGCCCATGAGTGTCCGGCAAATCGTCAGCATCTGCTTTTCCCCGCCCGACAGCACACCGGCCGGCGTGTCAGCACGCTCGGCAAGGTTCGGGAACATTTTCAGCATGTCCTCGATGGCCCAGCGCCCCGGCCGTTTCATGTCCTTGATGCCGAGCACAAGGTTCTGGCGCACGGTCAGACCCGGAAAGATGTCCCTGTTCTCCGGCACATACCCAAGACCTTTCAGGGCGATTTCATGGTTCGCGAGGCCCGCGATGTTCTCGCCCTTGAACCAGATGTCTCCCTTTGGCGCGACTTCGCCCATGATCGCCTTCACGGTGGTCGAGCGGCCAACACCGTTGCGCCCGAGAAGGGCCACCACCTCGCCTTCGCCGACCTCCAGCTCGACACCGCGCAGAACGTGGCTTTTGCCATAAAAGGCATTCAGCCCGCGAACTGACAACATCCCGGTCATCACGCTGCTCCCTCAACCATTGGCAGATCCTCGGCTTCGTCGCCAAGATAGGCTTCGCGCACCTTCGCATCCCCGCGTATGGCCTCCGGTGGCCCGGATGCAATGATCTTCCCGTAGACAAGAACCGAAATGCGGTCGGACAACCCAAAGACCACGCTCATATCGTGCTCGACAATAATCAGTGTCTTGCCGCGTGTGGCCCGCTCAATGAGCGCGACGGCCCGCTCCGTTTCCGAATGGCTCATCCCGGCGGTTGGTTCATCCAGCAAAATGACATCGGCCCCGCCCGCAATGGTGATCGCGATCTCAAGTGTCCGCTGATCGGCGTAGGGCAGACTTGCCGCGGGCAAGGACGCCTTGTCGATCATGCCGACGGTCTCCAGAATCTCCGCCGTGCGGTCTTGGACATGTCTCAAGTTGCCGATGTTGCGCCAGAAGCTGTAGCCGGTGCCGAGCGACCACAGAACCGCACAGCGGACATTCTCGCGGACCGTCATGTTCGCGAAAATGTTGGAGACCTGAAACGAGCGCGACAGCCCCATCCGGTTGATCTCATGGGCCTTGCGCCCGGAGATCTTTTGGCTGCCCAGATGGACGCTGCCGGACGTTGGCCGGTGCAGTCCGGAGATAAGATTGAACAGGGTCGATTTGCCGGCCCCGTTCGGCCCGATGATCGCGTGCCGTTCCCCCGGCTGGATGTCGAGAGTGACCCCACGGATGATCTCGGCGGGGCCGAAGTTCTTGGTGAGATCCCGGATCGACAAAGCTGGTGTGCTCATGACAAGGCCTCCTCTTTGTCTGATCCGCTGGACCGCATCACCCAGCCCCCTATTCCGACCAGACCAAGCGCAAGCAGCCAAGTCACGGGATTGTCCGGCGCAAGGGCAAAGCCGAAGGGCTCAAACACATCGCCGAAGCCACTCGATTCCCTGACCGCAACCTCGATGGTGATGACGATGCCGGCAAAGGCGAGCAGCGCTCCGGCCGCATAACGCGCCCAGCGCCCCAGGGTGGTACTGCGCTCCAGGCTCTGAACCCCCTGCAACGCGGCAACAAGGATCCCGGCCAGACCGGAGGGGGCGAACATGACGATCATCATGAACAGAAGCCCGAGATACAAAAGCCAGGCTTCGGTAAAGTCGGAGAGGTTGGATTGCATGTACGTGAGCAGAACCGCGCCCAGCATGGGCCCCGCGAAATAGCGGATGCCCCCGACATAGGCCATCAGCAGAACAAATCCGGACGGGATCACCGACAGGGTCTCAGGGGTGAAGATCTCGTAATTGACTGCAGCCATGCCGCCAGCAAGGCCCGCAAATCCGCCGGCAAAGATGAAAATCAGATAGCGCACCCGCTGCGGATCATAGCCCACAAACTCCACCCGCTCCGGATTGTCGCGCACCGCCTCACCCATCTTGCCCAACGGCGTGCGGGTAAAGGCAAACATCGCAACGGTTCCAATCAACGTCCAGGCGGCAATGAACCAGTAGACCTCGTTGATCGGGCCAAGACTGAGACCGAACAGCTCCGGTCCGTTCATGCGGTCACCGGAGACGCCCTCTTCGCCGCCAAAGAGGCTGGTGAACATAAAGCCGGCAGCCGCCACCAATTCGGCAAGGCCTAGCGAGATCATTGCGAAGGGAATTCCGGCCCGCCGGCACGACGGCCAGCCGATGACAGCCCCGGCAAGGGCGCCGCCTGCAAATCCAACCAGCGGCAAGGCAAAGACCGGGAACATGCTCCAAAGGCCGGTCCCGGTTTCAATCGCCTGCATGGCATGCATCGCCGCATACCCGCCGAGGCCGAAATAGACCGCATGGCCAAAGGACAACAGCCCCGCGCGGCCAAACAGCATGTTGTAGGACAGGGCAAACACCATGTTGATGCCAATCGCATTCAACAGCGAATAGGTGGTGCGCGACGGCCCGGTCAGCGGGATCACCACAAGAACGGCGGCCATGATCAGGAACGGCAGCACACGTGTTCGGAATTTCTCCGACTGTGACGGCGCGAGGGATATGGACAGTGTGTCGGTCAAATTTCACGCTCCCCCATCAAACCGCGCGGGCGGATCATCAGGACCAGAACCAGCAACAGGAACGGCAGCATCGGGGCCAGCGAGGCAATCGAGATGCGGCCAAGATCGCTCAGCGGGTTCAGCCCGGTGAAGGCAAAGATTTCAGCGAAAGTCGTATCGATGGAAATTGCAAAGGTCTGAAGAAGACCAATCAGAAGCGAGGCGATGAACGCGCCCTCCAGGCTGCCCATACCGCCAACCACGACCACAACAAAGACGATCGGTCCGATGGAGAGAGCCATCGCGGGCTCGGTAACGAGGTAGTTGCCTCCGATCACACCGGCGAGCCCGGCGAGCGCACAGCCGAAGCCAAACACCATCATGAAGACCCGCGGTACATTGTGGCCCAGATGCCCGACCATATGCGGATGAGTGAGCGCAGCCTGAATGATTAGTCCTGCGCGGGTGCGTTTCAAAAGGAACCACAGCCCGGCCAGCATCGCGATTGACACAACCAGCATGAAAATGCGGTAGGCCGGATATTGAGCGCCAAACAATGTGAACAACGGAAAATCAAGCGCAGCAGGGATTTCATATGGGACCGGGATCTTGCCCCAGATGATCTTGACGAGTTCGTCGATCAGATAGGCCAGGCCGAAGGTGAACAAGAGCTCGGCCAGGTGCCCGTTTGCGTGAACCTTTCGGAGGCCCCAGCGTTCAATACCGGCCCCTGCCAGCCCCACCAGGATCGGCGCCAGGAACAGCGCAATCCAGAAACCGGTGACCGACCCGATCGTATAGGCGAAATACGCGCCCAGCATGTAGAAGCTGGCATGTGCGAAATTGAGCACGCCCATCATGCTGAATATGAGGGTCAGGCCGCTGGACAGCATGAACAGCAAAAGTCCGTAAATCACCCCGTTCAGCAGAGAGAAAAAGAATGTTTCCATGAATGTCCTGCCTTGAATGCCGCGCGCGTTAATGGAAAGCGCGCGGGGTCAATCTATGGATGAAAGCTGCAGCCGACTGATGTCAGCTTGGCCGCTCCATCTGGCAGGTGGTTGCGGTGCGGGTCGCGTCGCCGTCGATCTTCCCATCCGGATCGGTGGTAAACCCGAAGGCTGTGCCCTCCAGCGTCCGCGACACGTCATCGGAGAAAGTGGAGATGAACAGCGGCTGGATCAGCTGGTGATTGTCCTCGCGCATAGAGACCGGGCCATAGGGCGTTTCATGCTCCATTCCGGCAAGGGCAAAGGCGACCTTCACAGGATCGTTCTCGCCCACTTCATCAACCGCCTTGTCGAACATCTCCATCAGCGTGAAGACCCGCTGATAATAGTAATCGGTGCCGTAACGCTCCTGGAAGCGGTCCATATTGGCGACCTGCTCTTCGCTCGTATCGATGTTCTGGTGGAACTCTGTGATCTGCTTGACGAGACCGATGGCGCCCTCGCCCATGGTTGCAACCGCTCCGAGCCCGCCGCCGTAATAGGTCAGGTAGGGTACATCGTGACCGGCAGATGATGCTGCCTTAACCAGCAGCGTCATGTCCTGCCCCCAGTTGCCGGTGATCACAGCGTCCGCATCAGAGGCGATCATCTTTTGAATATAGGGCGTGAAGTCCTTCACCTTGCCAAGCGGGTGCAGCTCGTTGCCGACAATCTCGATATCCGGCCGCTTCTCGGCAATCATCGTCACGGCAGCATTGGCGACCGCCTTACCGAAGGAATAGTCCTGTCCGAGAATGTAAACCTTCTTGATGTCATCCTGTTTTGCGAGCCAGTCGGTCATCGCCGCCATTTTCATGTCCGCGTCCGCATCAAACCGGAAGTGCCAGAAACTGCAGCGGTCGTTGGTGAAAGCCGGATCGACGGCAGCATAGTTCAGGAACAGTACCTCTTCGCCCGGATTGCGTTTGTTGTGCTTGTTGATCGCGTCGATCAGCGCTGAGGCGACGGAAGAGCCGTTGCCCTGAACAATATAGCGGACGCCCTGGTCAATCGCCTTTTGCAGCTGCACCAGGCTTTCCTTCGGATTGACCTTGTTGTCGAACGGCACGATCTCGACCGTCATTCCGCCCGCACCACCAGCCTCGTTGATCCGGTCCGCGGCATAGCGGAAGTGTTTCAATCCTGTATCTCCGGCCAGGGCGAAATGGCCCGAAAGCGGGTCGATATAGCCGATTTTCACGGTGTCGGCACTGGATGCGCTTATAGAGCAAGTGGCAAGCGCTGCGGCCGCCACAAGTGACTTCAGATAGTTCATGCTTTCCTCCCTGAGCGGCCATCTGCCGGGTTTTCCCTGTTTTGATGGCCAGACAATTTGCTGCATTGCACGCAAAAGCTGATTTATGCTCAAAGACTATTGCAAATTGAAATTCTGTGTCTTGTCAAGAAAATTACAGAATTCTATTCTGACATGTGGAATAATGACCAATACGGAAGGCCTCATGCGCGGACTGTTTCAGTCCGTTCTTTGTGTGATGATGGCCTTCACGCAAAGCGAAATCAGCGGTCGCAGAACCGTCCTACCGAGGTGACACCCAAGCATGTTGAAATCCAAAACCCTTCCGAAAGCCTTGCAAGGTTTGCGTCTTCCGGCCGTGGCCGCCCCACTCTTCATCGTCTCCGGTCCGGACCTCGTGATTGCCCAGTGCAAAGCCGGGATTGTCGGCAGCTTTCCGGCACTCAATGCCCGTGAGAAGGATGGCGAGCCGATCATGCTGGAGATCTGGCTCAAGCAGATCACCGAGGAACTCGACCGCTACAATCAGGCGAACCCCGACACGCCGGCAGCCCCCTTCGCTGTGAACCAGATTGTGCACCGCTCCAACGGACGTCTGGAGCGCGATCTGGAAATCTGCGTCCGCTGGAAGGTGCCGATCTGGATCACGTCGCTCGGGGCGCGGGTTGAGGTCAACGAAGCGGCCCATTCCTGCGGCGGGATCACGTTGCACGACATTATCAACAACACCTTCGCCAAGAAGGCGATCCAGAAAGGCGCCGACGGCCTGATCGCCGTCGCGGCCGGGGCCGGTGGGCACGCGGGCCAGCAATCCCCTTTTGCGCTTATCCGCGAGATCCGCGAGTGGTTTGACGGACCGCTGCTTCTGTCCGGCTCCATCAGCACGGGCGAAGCGCTGATGGCCGCCCGGACGCTTGGCGCCGATCTCGGTTATATCGGGTCCGCCTTTATCGCGACCGAGGAAGCCAACGCGCAGGCTGAATACAAGCAAATGCTGGTCGAAAGCGGCGCGGAAGATATTGTGACATCGTCTCTCTTTACCGGCGTGTCAGGCAACTATCTTGCGCCATCGATTTCCCGTGCCGGTCTCGATCCGGCCAACTTGCCGTCTGCTGATCCCTCATCCATGAATTTCAGCTCAGGATCTTCCAAGGCCAAGGCCTGGAAGGAGATTTGGGGCGCGGGTCAGGGCATTGGGGCCCTCAAGTCGATCGTTCCGGCGGGCAAGGTTGTCGACCGGATCGAACAGGAGTACCGCGACGCCAAACAGCGGATTTGCTCGGACCTCACCTGATCTGGTCCAGATCCCAGACCCTTATCTGCTGCCGCCCCGGCCCCGAGCCGGGGCCACAACAAACAGGTCCCGGCTCAAGGCCGAGACAGCATTGCGCGTGTGTGAGGGGCAACGACATCGGCAGAACCCGGAGCGCGAATTGCGGGAGGCCTATCAAAACGCGGCCAGGGCACCAGGCTGATAAATCAGAGCTGCGCGATGAACGACCCGAACGCCTTCTCGTGGAGGATGGCTGCGGCCGTTTCGGCCGGCACCCATGTGCGCTGCCGGTGGCTTTCCTCCCAATCATCTGCTGGCAGGATGCGGGTAACTTCCATCGCATAGACCTCTACGCGGCAGGTTGCGCCCCACTTTTCGTAAGTGAAGGTTCCAAGTAAACGATCACAGATAATGCCCTCGACACCGGCTTCTTCGCGGGCTTCCACTCTGGCCGACTCCGCAGGACTTAGGCCCGGATCAACGATGCCTTTCGGAACGACCCAATGCCGTCCACTCGATGAACCTGTTATCAGGACTTCCTTGCCCCCCGGCGTTCGGCGGAACGGTATGACGGCGGACTGGGTGTAATAATAGGCTGGCCGCTCCCGGCGCTCCGGACCATCCGGGCCGGGATAGGGAAAGAGATCCGGCAAATCCCGCGGGTCGATGACCTGACGGATTTCGGTGCCCGTAGGAGTTTTCTCTAGGCGAACAAGAACGCCCGGAGACAGGCTTTCATGAACCCCAAGAGAGCCGAGCAGATCTGCGACCGTCTGTTTGGGCGCAACCAGCAACACACGGTCTTCATCAGCAATCGCAGGAATGACGCCCTTCGTGAGATCCGGTGATTGAACCACCCCTTGCGCGGACCAGCCGCCAGCCTTCAGCGCCTTTTGCGCCGTTGCAGTGGCGCGTTCATCGGTTGTCGTGAGCGTTTTGTCTGGCCGCAAACCGTGCTGCCCCATCCAGGCGCCGATCTTCTGGGCCTGGCGTTTTCCCTTGGTGCGCAGGGGCAGTCTCCTTTTTGCGCCGTCCCAATCCTTGGCACCAGCGCCGGCGCAGAGAAGCAAAAACTCCAAGGTCTTATTCGTCATCTCAAAGCGTCTCCACCGACAGGCTGCCCATCAGTCTATCACGGTGTGTTGGCGCAGACCCTTGAAGCATTTAGACCAGCCCGACGATTCGGTGTTATCAACGGGTCTGAATTGCTGTCACGTTTCCTTCTCAGAGCCACTGTACACCGCCATGAAACTGAAACAGACCAAGGTTCTGGAACCGATCCGCCCAACTGTCCGGGCCGTCATCTTTCGAAACGGAGATCTTTTGGCACAGGTGAAGCAAAAGCGCGGTGCTGCGGCCTATCTGACCTTGCCGGGCGGAAAGCAGGACCGGGGCGAGACCGCAGAAGAGGCTCTGATCCGTGAATGCGCTGAAGAAGTTGGTACGACCGTGACCGTAGGGCCCCTTTTGCATGTGGCCGAAGTTTTCAAAACCAAAACGGATGGGAAGCGCCATCAGTTGGAGCTGCTGTTCGCCTGTGAGGTGTCCGACAACTATTTGCCGGTGATGGGACCACATCCTGACCCCTCCCAAGTCGGGACGATCTGGGCCTCTCCGGTTTCAAGGGCGTCGGAGTTCCGCCCGGCTTACGCAGCGGCGCTGACCACCACGTCACCAGTCTATCTGGGAGTTTTTGATGGCTAAACTCCCCCGATCCATTGACGAGAATCTCTATTTTCTGAGCGTGGAGATCGATGGCCAGCTCGCCGGGACGCAGGACTATTTCAAGTCCCCAAACCAGGCAGCCGCGCAAAAGGTCATTTTGCGCGCGGGGTATTCCTACAATCTCGCCTCGAAATTGACCAAAGCCAGCACGCAAATTCTGTCTCAAAAGAAGGTCACTTCCGAACAGCAGAACCTACTGCGGAACGTCGAACTGATTGCGCAAAACCTTGACCTGATCAGCCGCCTTGCCCGGCGCAGCCTGACATACGCTGAGACTGTGGACCGCAAAGCTTACCTGCGGGCTGATGCCTACACCAAGGTTCTCAAGCAGGTTCGCGACAGTCTGAAGCTGATTCAGCCGGCCCTTGCCCGGTCTGACAGCAAATCCGCGGTTCGGATCGGGCAGATCCGTGAAAAGATGGAAGACCTTTACGATCGGGTGTTCCGCACACTGACCGAGGACATGCGCAAGTCCAAGCACACAGCCGATCTTGCCAACAGCCTGCTGGTTGCCAACGAAGTCCGGCGCATCGGTGACGCGCTCCAGTCGATCTCCGAAGCCATCCTGTCGGTCAATCTTGGTCAGCCGGTCCAGTTCGAACGCTATTTCACGCTGAAAAGCCTCCTGCCATCGGCCAAGGAGGACGAACCGGTCGACATGGTGCCCTTGGCGGAAACCCGGTCCGGGAGCGCGATCTCTTCTGTCCGTTCGCGGAGTGAAAACGGGGAACCGGTCAATGCGGTCTTCAAGGATGGGGAACTGCGCAAGGTGCGCGAAGAACGGGCCGGTGTGAAAAGCTGGCACGCGATCTATCCGGGACTGGCTCCCAAGATCTTATCCTATCAGAAACGCGGCCAATCAGCCGCCCTGTTGATCGAGCATTTGCCGGGCTACACATTTGAGCAGCTGGTCCTCAACGAAAACGACGCTCTTCTCGCGGAAGCCCAAAAGAAGCTGGCCAAGACCCTGAACGATGTTTGGCGCAGTACACGCATGGAAGAACCAGCGGTGATGGCCTCCATGCGCCAGTTGTCCCGGCGCCTGCCGGAAGTTTACCGCGTCCATCCGGAATTCCGTGCTGAACCGCAACGTTTCGGTGGGCTGCGTTTGAAGGGTTTTGACGAACTCGTCCGGGAAGCCGTGGAGCGCGAAGACAAACTCGAGGCGGCCTTTTCCGTTCACATCCACGGCGACTTCAATCTCGACAATGTCATCTATGACCCGGCGGAAAAGAAGCTGCATTTCATCGACCTGCACCGCTCCCGCTACATGGATTACGTTCAGGACGTCTCAGTCTTCATGATTTCCAATTACCGGCTGCAAATCCAGGACATTCCGGTGCGCCGCCGGCTCGCCAAAGTCGCCTGCGACCTGCAATCGGTCGCTGCAAAATTCGCCCGGTCCCAGAAAGACCGGACCTACGAGTACCGCCTCGCCCTCGGCCTTGCGCGCAGCTTTGCCACCTCCACGCGGTTCGTGTTCGACAAATCCCACGCGCGGCGCATGTTTATCCGCGCCCGTTTCTTGCTCGAACAGGCGCTGGAGTGTCCGGAAGGCAAGGAAGAGCGGTTCAAACTGCCCATCAAGGAGTTGTTCGTTGACTGACATTAAGATCGGGGTCGTTGGCATACCCGGCAAATGGTCCACAGAAGCCCTTGCCGATGTGATCGAGGCCAAGACCGGCTACCGTCTGGTGATCGACATGGCAGTCGTGGCGCTGGATCTGGAAACCGGTGCTGTCATGTACCAGGGGCAGGATCTGTGCGCGCTTGACGGGATTATCATCAAGAAAATCAGCGAAATTTACAGCCCGCATGCGCTCGACCGGCTGGAGCTTTTGCGCTTTGCCGAAAGCCGCGGCGTCAAGATCTTCTCCCGTCCCGAAGCCGTATTGCGGCTGATCGACCGGCTTGCCTGCACGGTCTCTCTACGCGCGGCCGGTGCACCGATGCCGGCAACGGTCGTGACCGAGGATCTGGAGGCTGCAGAAGCTGCTGTGGAACACTATGGCGCAGCTGTGTTTAAGCCGCTGTACTCGACCAAAGCGCGCGGCATGTGCATCATCGAAGCGGGCGCCAACGCCCGGGCCGAGATCGCCGCGTTCGCTGAAAATAATCCTGTCATGTACATCCAGCAAAAGCTGAACATTTCCGGACAGGATCTCGGAATGGTGTTCCTCGGCGGTGATTACTTGTGCACCTACGCCCGGGTCAGCCAATCCGATAGCTGGAACACGACGATCCACAGCGGCGGCAAATATGCGTCCTTTGAGCCGGATGCCGGCCTGATCGATCTGGCTAGAAAGGCGCAGGCGCCGTTCGGCCTTGATTTCACAACCGTCGATGTCGCACTGACCGATGATGGACCAATCGTCTTTGAAGTGTCTGCCTTCGGCGGATATCGCGGAGCCAAGGAAGGCTGTGGTGTCGATGCAGCCGCGGCCCTTGCAGATCATGTGATTGCAAAGGTGACGCAATGAGGACCACCGCTGACGTGCTTGCCGAGCTGAACCGCGACAGTTTGCCGGAAGCGCTTTATCTCGAAACCGGTCCGGTGCGGCTTGCAGTGCGTTGCGCGATGCCGATGGCCAAAGAGCTGCGTCACCACCTGAAAGAAGCCCTTGCCGAAGCTGGGCCGGTTGCAGCCACCATCGACGTTCTGGAAGGACAAAGTCTCAGTGCCCAACCAGACTGGATCGACTGGGCGCGCGAACCGAGCAAAACCGGGCGCAAGGACGCGTATGTCGATCTGGACGATGGCCGGTTGGTGCACAAGATCCGTACAGGCATGACCTTCCTGCAATCCTCGGAAGCTCTAATCGCGTTCGGGCCCTGCCTCGCCTATCCCAATCAGGTTATCAATTTCATCAACACGCAGATCCTCAACATCTGCAAGCGGGATGGCTGGGAGATCTGTCACGCCGCAGCCGTGACCGATGGCAGACAGGGTCTTGCGATTGCCGGGCTGTCCGGTGGTGGAAAATCCACTGCCATCTTGCGCATGATGGATCTCGACACGACCCGCTTTGTCACCAACGACAGGCTCATGGTGCGCGCAACAAGCGAAGGCACTGAAGGTCTCGGCATTCCCAAAAATCCGCGCATCAACCCCGGCACGATCTTGCACAATCCGCGCCTGGCCCCTTTGCTGTCCGAGAAAAGAAAAGAAGAGCTGCTGCAGATGCAGCCGGAAGATCTTTGGCAACTGGAAGAAAAGCACGACCTTTTCATCAGCGAAGTCTATGGCCCGGACCGCATCTCATTCACGGCTCCCCTCACCGAGTTCTGGGTGTTGAACTGGAGCCGGACTTCGACCGAGCCAACGCGCCTCGTGGATGCAGATCTCACCGAGCGGCCGGATCTCTTGGGCGCGATCATGAAAAGTGCTGGCCCGTTCTATCAGGATGCCAACGGCGTCTTCCTGCAAGATGACGATCCGCTGGAGCCGGACGCCTATCTCCGGCAGCTCAAGCGTGTCCGGATTCGCGAAGTAACCGGCGCCATCGATTTCGATGCACTGGCTGCAGCTGGCAAGGACCTCTTTGCATGACCGATTTGGTTGCCACAGGCCCCATCGTGGTTTTGATCCGCCACGGCGACTATCACCAGCGCAAGAATGTGCCCAGTGCCTTGCAGCCCTTTCCCCTAACGGAAAACGGTAAAGCGCAGGCCAACACCTGTGGCGAAGAGCTCGCCAGGTGGCTCTCAGACGAACACCTGTCTCTCAATCCGATCGTCTATTCCTCCTACCAGCTTCGGGCCTGGCAGACGGCCCGGCTTGCGTGTGATGTCCTGATCAAACACGGACACTCTTTGACCATCGAGCAGACACCTTCCCTGGCTGAACGCTCGGTCGGCAGCGCGGCAAATTTGACGCTCGACGAGATTGAGACCGTCCTTATCGAAGACCCCCGCTTTGACGCGCCTCCCGTCGCATGGAAATCGGACAGCGACTATTGCCTGCCGCTGCAAGGTGCGGAATCCCTGATGATGGCAGGACAACGGGTTGCGGATCATTTGACCCGCACAACAGCTGAACAACCTGCCGGAACGGTGACGCTGCATTTTGGCCATGGGGCTTCTTTCCGGCACGCGGCGCACCTCCTCGGTGTCGTGAGCCGTGATCAGATCGCCCAATACAGCATGCACCATGCCCGGCCGTTACATCTCTGTCACATAGAAAATGGTACATGGGCGCACATTGGCGGGACGTGGAAGATTCGCCAGCTAACGGATAAGACGCTCGATTAGGCCTACAATCATGGCAGTCCATACCGGTCGCGCAGCGAGATCGCACCCAATGCTGCCCCCTGTCTTCGATGATGCGGGTGAACTCGCAGCGCTTCCCCGCAACCTGGAACCCTGGCCCCTCCATGAGGATCATTCAGGCGGCAATGCCGGCGCGGTTCGCGCCAGTTTGGCCGCTGCCGCATTGCACGGCACATGGACCTGGCCTGAGAACCCGGTCGTTTTCATCTCCGACCCGCATGCCGATGCCGACGGTTTTTTGCGCTCCCTTGTTTCAGCAGGCGTGGTCCACCGCACTAACGACGGGTTTGTCCTGACGCCCTTCGGCCAGATGGCGAAAATCATCGTCGGAGGCGATTGCCTCGACAAGGGCCCGTCCAACCTCGACATGCTGAACGCACTGAAACGCCTGTTCGATCTGGGTGCCGACGTTCGTCTGCTTGCGGGAAATCATGATCTTCGGCTGCGCCTTGCGATCCGGGCGCTGACCTTGCCGAAAGCCCCGCTCACCGAGCATCTTTTTGTCCGCATGGGCCGCAAGATCCTGCCGCTCTTAGCCGAAATCAACACGCGTTACGTGACGCCTGAAGACCTGGCACATCTGCCGGACGAGGCAGAGTGCCGTGAGCGGATCTTTCCGTCCAAGAGCTGGAAGGCAACGTTCCCCGCCGCGGCCGCGCCGTATCTGACGCCCTTGGGGATCGAAAAAGAGCTCAAGAAGCTGAAGAAAAAGGCAAAACAGTTCGCCAAACAGGCGGACGCGGAAGGCCTCACCATGCGCGAGGTCTACGCCGCGTCCCTGCGGTGCCGGGATCTCTTTTTGAACCCGGGAGGCGCCTACAGCTGGTTCTATTCGGCCATGGATGTGGTCGAGCAGATCGGTTCCCTCGTCTTTCTGCATGCCGGGATCGATGACAGCATGTGCGCACTGCTGGCCAAAGACGGCCCGGCCGCTGTCAATGCGCGCTACCGGCTGGAAGCCGAAGATGATCCATTTGCCTTTTATTCCGGCCCGGTTGCCAATCTGGTTCGCACCAAATACCGGCCGGTTGACGGACAACTGACGGCCTCAGGCGTTGAGCTCCTGCATCAGGCGGGCATCAAGATGATCGTTCAGGGCCACGTCAACAACCTTAAAGGTCAGCGGATCCTGGCCAAGAACGGGCTGTTGCACCTGGAAGGCGACATCACGCTGGACCGAACCTCCCGCCGTCTGGAAGGCCTCGCCGGCATCGGCGCGGGCGCGACGCTTATTTTCCCCTCAGGCGACGTTGTGGGCTTGAGTTCCGACTATCCGCGGGTCAAACATTTCAAGCCAGAACACCTTCTTTGAGAAAAGAGTGCCTAGATGCAAAACTGCGACGGAAGTTTCCGCCACGAGTCCCTTCAAAGCCGCAAGTCCATCAAGGCGCTTTTGGAGGCGGTGACCAAGGGCATTGGCAAAGGCGAACTGACCTTGAGCGATGGCGATGAAGAGATCGTTCTGGAACCGGGCGGTTTGATCACGGTGCGCGTGCGCGCAGACCGTGCCAACGGCTCCAACCGCCTCGATCTGCGCCTCACCTGGACCGAAAGCACCGAAACCCAAAAACCCAAGAGTGACCTGAAAGTACGCTGAGAGCTGAAAACCGACGCCGGCTCGATAAGCAACAGATCATGAACGCCCTACACCCGTTTCCAGGGGCGCGGCGCGCGAATATCCGTGTAGGTCTGGAAGCATAGTGGCGGAGAGGAAGGGATTCGAACCCTCGAGACGGTTGCCCGCCTACTCCCTTAGCAGGGGAGCGCCTTCGACCACTCGGCCACCTCTCCGGTAGGCCCCGTGTACGAACAAAAACCCATGAGTTCAAGGGGATTTTTGACTTGGCCCGGTTTTTCCACGAACAGACGCCGGTTCTGTCTTCCCCCGGCACACACGGTGCGGTTCCTGCCTGTTTGACCGCCAGTCCCGAAAGTCTTGCAACGGTAACTTAGAAGTGCCGGATCCGGGAGATTGATTTCAGGCGGTCAACTTCGCCAGGACACGCCTGTTTGTTTCAAGATATTTTGTGGTTTTGGCCGCGCGCAGGTTCGATTGCGCGTGAATTGTCCCGGCACGCAAAGTGCCAACCCGATACCAAAACCGCGGTTCCTGACAGATTTCACAGCTTGCGGGCGCTCAAGATTTGCGGCGGTATTGATCCATGGTTTCTGCGTATCGTTCTTTTGTGAAGCTCCTTTTGTGGGTGGCAACACTGCTAATGTGTCTTGCGCTCCCCGCACGGGCGCAGGACATAAGGATCGTCACCGAGGAATTCCCACCTTACAACTATTCGGACAATGGCCTTGCCAAGGGCCTGTCGAGCGAGGTCGTTCAGGCTGTTCTTGCCGAAACCGGATTGACCGCAGAATTCCTGTTTTTGCCCTGGGCACGGGCCTATCTGACTGCCCAGAACACCAAGAACACGGTGATCTTTTCGATCGGCCGGATCCCGGAACGGGAAGATCTTTTTGAGTGGATCGGCGTCATCGCACCCTACAACACGTCCCTTTGCAAACTGGCCAGCAGGACGGATCTGACCATCGAGTCATTGTCCGATGCAAAGGACTACAGCATCGGCGTTTCAGTCGAAGACGTGATTTACCAATATCTTAAGAGCCAGAACTTCACCAATCTCGATATCGTGGGTGAAGATATTTTGAACATCCGGAAACTGGCACTCAGCCGGCTGGATCTCATCGCCTTCGACGAAGCCGCTTTCCAGTATTATCTCGATTTGGAGGACATCAACCCGGCTTTGTTTGATCGGATCTACCGCCTGGACGATATCAGTGGCGGTCTTTACATGGCCATCAACAAAGACAGCGACCCGGAGCTCATCCAGTCTTTAAAGGGCGGTCTTGAGGCAATCAAAGCGGATGGAACTTATGAGCAGATCCTCAACCGGCACCGGGTCATGAACTGATGACCATGCCGAAGGCTCCCAGCCAACCAGGCCCTAATGCGGTACGAGGCGCATAGGCGCGACCGCAACCTTACGGAATTTGGCCGCATTTTACATCTCTGGATGGATTTTTCAGAGCTGGGAACGATCCGATTCACGCTGCGCCGCCAACCTTTCTAGACAGACTGATTGTCAGTCATTTTCCCGGACTGTGCGCTCTGTGGCTGCATGTCACCGTTTTTCTGATCCTTGCCAACCTCCGTCCCGCCGGGTTCGCTCTTCCGGATGCGCCGACACCAATCGCGGTAGAGATCGTGAGACTGACTGCGACCTCCCCTGCCATCGGTTCCTCCGTCTTTCATGAGCGAACAATATCCGCCGCTCAACCAGACGTAACACCATATGATGCCGCTATCGCAGTGCCGGGAATTAGCCTTGAAACTGAAAGGGCGGAAGAATCCGATTGGCGGGCGGCGGAGAATTGGGTCACGGCCAAACAGCTTCGGAGCGTTCTGGTTTTACAGGACCCGCGTTCGGCCCAGGCGCGTGCGGCCCTAGAGACGGTGACAGGCCTTGATAGAAGAGAACAACTCTGCGCTCTGGAAGCGATGGAGCAAGTGGGAGTGCGTTCGCAAGGGCTTCGACCAGACCGGCTGGTGCCCTATGCCCTTAAGACGACGGTTCAACGCGGCATGGAACTCTACGCTCCGGCGGGCGCTGTGCGCAGCCAGGGAGACTGGTATGAACTCGCCTACCGCTGCCTGTTGAATGAGGCGGGCGATCGGGTGATGGACTTTCAATTTGCCCTCGGTCCGCTGGTCCCCGAAACCCTCTGGGATGACCATGGACTGGCTGCTGTTCAATGAGTGCTGAAATGTGGTGACGCGGCGATAATATCTGCGCCGCGTCAGGATAAACCGTTGGATGAAGGTGCCGTTTGGCCGGCAGCCTTGCACGCAATCAATGCATCGACAGCCATTCGCGCGCAGAGCGCTGCGCTTCTGCGATCTCGGAGGAACTCATTTCACCGGAGATTTCCTTGCGATAGCGAACGGCTTCCTGGTTGCCTTTCAAAGCCGCAATGTTGAACCACTTGTGCGCTGTCACGAGGTCTGTCGTGCCGTGACGGCCACAGGCGCTGTCCAGGCCCATCTGGAACAGAATGTCAGCTGTCATCGGCTTTTCGCCCATGATGGCCATGTCGTCGGAATGTATTTCATAGCGAGCCATAACGCTCTCCCCTTTTTGTCTACAAGACTTCCCTAGAAACGAAAGCTTATCTGAAGCTTTTCCCGCCGTTTCATGAGGGTTACTTCATCAGGAGCGCTTAAAGAGGCAGTTAAAAAACAGATTTAATGAAATCCGAACAATAGTTTAAGTAAGTCTGAAATTTACCGGATGACAACCATAGCATTACGAATTGCTGTGTGTTTTCAATAATATTATCGCAAAATTTGACAGGATGGATTCATATTGGATTCACCAAAAGATCGATTGAGCATTTTTTTCAGCCAAGAACAGGAAAAACACAAGCCGTGAAGAGAGCTGTCTTAAAGGCGTATAGGGATTGCCCCACATGCTGGAAAAGCCCCTGTTGGGTCAGGATGTGATGGTGATCAGTGAGACAACTTAGGACGGATTATCGTAGTACCGGCGGGCAAACGCGTCGACGATGCCCTCATCGACCAGGTCTTTCACAATGATATTCAGCTCATCCACCCGCTCGGCCCACTCAGATTGCCGGGAAACGCCGAGAAACAAATTGACCGTATTGCCCGGGCGGTACTCGGTTTTGACGATCCGGTCTCCAAGCCCTTGGGTCTTGAGGTAATAGTCCACCTGGCAGTCGGTGCCGATCATCACATCCAGCCGTCCGCGCTTGGTCATATCTATGAGAATGTTTTCGGCCGCAACACCCAGCTTGTCGAGCGTTGTGTCCTGATCAAACTGTTCGAAATAGGCGGAATGCAGGACGAACCCAACGGTATGCTCGCGCAAGTCCTCATAAGAAGTGATGCTGACCGGGCGTGATGCGGGCGTATAAAAGGCGGTCTCGCACGCATAATAGGGTGTGTCCGTGTAAGCGATGTATTCGGCCCGCTCCTTGCGGTAGGCCAAGCCGGTCATGACATCGACCGCCCCGGTTTGCATGGACGCCAGCCCCCGCCCCCACGGCATTCTCACCACGTCAATCTCTGTTCCAATCCGTTTCCCGACCTCGTGGATAAGATCAAGGTCCAGCCCGGTAAAACCCTCGTCGGTTAAAATGCGAAACGGCGGCCATTCGTCGGTGGCCGCTCGGATTGGGGCGGCATGCAAGGGTTTTGTGCTGGCCCCAAAGAGGGTCAGGCCCATGACCACAAGACCGACGACATTTCGAATGTACAAGCTGCCTGCCCAAATTACGGATGACGATTGATACCCTATTACATTGTCCCCGCACCCGGTTTTCAATCCTGCTAAAATTAGCCAGTTCTGAGATCAGCAGGGCTCTTCCGCAGCAGTCAATGACCTTTCACTCGGCTACTTGGGGCGAAATATTGCGTGCTCGTGTACGCAGCACTGCAAAAAGTCGCGTATATGACGTTACGTTACGGGTATGCAACCTGGAAACACCGCGATACATTCCCTTTTCGTAAACGGAAGCTATTCCGCTTTGGGAGGAACATATGTTGAAATTCAACGCCGCGGCTGCACTTGTTGCTGTCGGACTGCTCGCCGCCACGACCGCATCGTCTTCTGCCGCCGATGCCAAGGGCGATTGGGAACGCCCGAACGGGGCGTCAAAAATCCGCATCAGCTCTTGCGGTGGCGCGCTGTGCGGCAAGCTCATCTGGCTGCGCGATCCCCGCAACGACACGCAAAACCCCGACGCTTCCAAACGGAGCCGCCCGCTGCTTGGCGTTCAGATTGTTCAATCCATGAAGCCGACCGGTACGGATGGACAGTGGAAGGGCAAAGTCTATAACGCGGAAGACGGCAAGACCTATACCGG
Organism: Roseibium sp. MMSF_3247; assembly: GCF_030733765.1. NCBI lineage: Bacteria > Pseudomonadati > Pseudomonadota > Alphaproteobacteria > Hyphomicrobiales > Stappiaceae > Roseibium > Roseibium sp. MMSF_3247. The sequence goes on along the minus strand of NZ_JASHII010000002.1, from coordinate 250,740 downwards.
TTTCATCAAACTGACGTCCGCCAACAAGCTGAAGCTGGAAGGCTGCGTCATGGGCGGTCTGATCTGTAAAGGGGAGACCTGGAGCCGCGTGAAGTAAGACGCTTATCGCTTTGCCAAGCTTAAAGGTTTGGCCACAGCCCGCTTGCTCTGTCCGCTTTTGAATGTGTGGCGCATTTTCGGACAGAGCGGCGGGCATTTCCTTCTAAAGCGCTGATCACACAAGCATTTTCTTGTAGCCCAAATGGCTCTGGTCATAGCCGAGACGCTTGTAGAAATGATGAGAGCCTTCGCGTTCCTTGTTTGACGTGAGCTGCACCAGACACGCTCCAGCCTCGACTGCAAGTTTCTCGGCATGGGCCATCATGAGCTTGCCAACGCCGGAGCCCCGCTGATCCGCGCGCACATGGACGCTCTCCAATTCCACCCGCGGCCGGCCCTGAAACGCAAGTCCTTTCAGAAAATGGATCTGATAGGTGCCAATTACCTCGCCTGCCGCATCCAGCGCGACATAGATGTCCATTTCGGGAGCCGCCAGCATGGCCTCGAACGCCGGTCGATACTCCTCAGTATTGCCGAACTCCTTGCCCTTCCGGACGCTGGTCGCCCCGGCATTGATGATGGCAACAATTTCAGCCAAGTGGCTATGGGTGGCTTTTTCAATTCTGATCATGGGTATCGCTGGCAGTTCGTAAAAAGACCTGCGGCGTTGGTACCCCGATTCCCATGTCCGGCAAATTGACAAGTCGCTTGAGCCTTGCGAAGGGGTATGCGCTGCCTCTTCTGCTCTTCCGTCCCCGCAAACTTGGAGCCAAACCCATGAAACTTTCCGATCTGCGCGAGGCCAACATCACCCGCCAGAAAGAGTGGCCCGGCAATGATCAGGCCGACATTGCCTTTCGCGGGCTGGAAGTTGCCGGGGAATTCGGGGAAGTCGCGGAAGCCTTGAAGAAGTACTTGCGAGGCACCCGCGGCATCAAGGGCTCCACTGCAGATCTTCAGGATGTCGCCAATGAAATGGCCGACGCAATCATTGCCCTGGATCTGCTCGCCGATCAGATGGGCATCGACCTTGGTGCTGCGGTCACGCGGAAATTCAACGCGACATCTCAAAAGTATGGACTGGAAACACGGTTGCCGGCTGACGACTAGACGAGATTGAACGCCAAGCAGATTGCCAAAGGAAAACGCGCGCTTTGCAACGCGCGTTTTTTTGATAGCTGGCCTGAAATTTACAGCGCCGGGAGCGGCGGCAGGGGTGTTTTCAGCCATGTTTCAGACAGTTCATTCAATTTGCCGTTCAGCTTCTTATGCAGAACAAACACATTGACCCACTGCAAGAGGTCGATGTTGCCTGTTTTCACGCCAATGAACGACGGAGAGTTCGCGATCACGAATTTGGTTTCGAGGTCGAAATCCGGATTGTCATTGGAGATGCCGAGAGCAACCATGTTGCCGGTGACAATGACATCTGCCTGACCGGAAACGTATGCTGCGATCGTGGCGGCGTTGTCACCAAAACGGATGATCTCCGCTCCTTCCGGAGCGTCCTCAGTGATCGCGAGATCTTCGAGCGTCCCGCCGGTCACCGCGATTTTCTTGCCGGCAAAATCAGAAATGGTTGTCACGCTGACATCCGGCTTTGCAAAGGCGCCTGAAAAGAAGGGAGCGTAGGCATGAGAAAACCAGATGGATTTGGCCCGTTCAGGGTTTGCGCCCAAAGTGGAGATGACCAGATCCACCCGATCGGTCTCCAGGAACGGAATGCGTTGTTTTGAAGTCACTGGAACCAGTTCCAGTTCAACGCCGAGGTCTTCTGCGATCATCTTTGCGACATCAACATCATAGCCGACATACTCACCTTCCGCGCCGAGCGAACCGAAAGGCGGAAAGTTTTCAGGAATGGCGATTTTGACTGTACCCGCTTCCAGAATGTCCTTCAGTTCGGCAGACGCTGGTGCAATTGCCAGTGTCAGGGCTGTGAAGGCTATTCCAGCCGCTCCTGCAAGTTTCTTGAACATGTTTGAGTCCCTGGTTTGGAGGTGATTTGGGAGGCTTTAGGCAGCAGCGGTTGCCCCACCTTTGGACGATGCGGACCCAAGACGCTTTTCAAGACGCCGGGCCCACAAGGACAACGGAAAACAGAGTGAGAAATAGATCATCGCCATCACCGGATAGATGATGAATGGTTGAGTGCCGGGCACAGGAGAGTTGGCCCAGCGCTTGCCAATGGTCATCAGATCGTGGAACCCGATGATATAGGCGAGCGACGTTCCCTTGATGATCTGGACCATGAACCCGACGGTGGGGGCGATCGCCAGACGGAAGGCTTGCGGCAGGATGATCAAGAGCATGATTTGGAAAAGCGTCAGACCGAGCGCCTTTCCTCCTTCCCGCTGGCCGTCGGGAACAGCCGTAATGGCCCCGCGCCACACCTCAGACAAATAAGCGCTGGTGTAAAGCGTCAACGCTATGCCAGCGGCAAGCCAGGGATCGATCTGGATTTGAAAAAACCGCGGGGCTCCCAGCCCCAGCAGGAACAAGAGCATCAAGAGCGGGACCGACTGGAAGAGCCACGTATAGGCCATGAAAGTCCGGTCGATCAGCTTGTAGGGCGACACCCGGGCGGCGGTCACCGCCAATCCGATGAGGCCACCACCGACAAACGCGATCAGGGAAAGATAGATCGTAAACTGGGTCGCTTCCAAAAGCTGAAACAGGACAATCCCGAAAGGTTTGCCGAAAACGGCGACAAAAGCGTCCTTCATCTGACCACCTTCCATTTGAACAGGTGGGCGTAGAGAACCCCAAGCAGACTTTTGAAAATCAAGGCCATCAAAATGTAGATGATCGTCAGGGTGAAAAAGACCTCAAAGGATCGAAAACTGCGGCTGTCGATGAACAGCCCGGCCCAAGTCAAATCGGTCACGCCGATTTCGGAGATCACGCCGGTTGTCAAAAACAGAAAGATGAACTGGCTGTTGAGCGACGGGAACATCGACGCTACCGCCTGCGGGAACAGGATTTTCACATACCCGAGCCATTTCGGCAGCCCAAGCGCATCAGCAGCTTCCGCTTGACCCGCCCCCAGTCCGGCAAGCCCGGCCCGCAGAATTTCCGCAAAATAGGCTGAGAAATTGAGCGTCAACGCGAGCAATGCATGGGCCCAGAAGGGCCACTGATATCCAAGAAGCAGCGGCAATCCGAAGGCCACAAAAAACATCTGTACGATGAGTGGCGTGTTGCGGATAAACTCCACATAGACCGCGGCAATCTGGGCGAAAAAAGCGATCTTGTAATGACGTACTGCGGCTAGGAGTGCCGCAAACAGAAAGCCCGCCATGCCGCCGCCGATTGTCAACGCGGCGCTCATGGCCGCGCCTTCGCCCAAAAGCAGCAGATATTCTGGATTGCGATAAATTTCGAAAAACCTGAGATCAAACATGATCCAGGTCCGGCTCGCCGTATCTTATTGTCATCAAGCGCCCCCGTTTGGATACGGTTCGCTTGGCAATACTTGTGCCACCCGCAGGACTAAGCGTTTTTGCTAGTGTTTCGGTATCGGGCTGACAAGTTTGGCCCAATTGTTGGGCAACACGTGATCACTTTGCATACAATTTGACAAATATCGTCATACTATATTCTTTCAGGTTGAATACAGCGACGGTGCAAAGGACCATCCGCCTGCGCAGATTTCCATGAGATCGCCTAGACCGACTTAATTGCATTCAGAGGAGAATTGTCAGCCGCGGCCGGTAGTTCTACCCAAAAACAAAAAAGGCCCCGGAAATCCGGAGCCTTCTCTTCTTTTTCGAAAAAAGAAAACCTTATTCCAGGCCGATCTTCTGCTTCAAAAGATCATTCACCGCTTGCGGGTTGGCCTTGCCTTTGGAGGCTTTCATCACCTGGCCGACGAACCAGCCAACGAGGTTCGGCTTGTCTTTGGCCTGCTCGACCTTGTCCGGATTGGCGGCAATGATTTCGTCGACGATGGCCTCAATCGCACCGAGGTCCGTCACCTGCTTCATGCCGCGGTCTTCAACGATCTGGGCCGGGTCACCGCCCTCTGTCCAGACGATCTCAAAGACGTCCTTGGCGATCTTGCCGGAGATCGTGCCCGCCTTGATCAGATCGATGATCCCGCCGAGTTGAGCTGCGGAAACCGGAGAGGTTTCAAGCGTCTTGCCTTCCTTGTTCAGGCGGCCGAACAGCTCGTTGATCACCCAGTTGGCAGCAAGCTTCGCATCGCGGCCGTTCGCGACTTCTTCAAAGAAGGCCGCGGAGGTTTTTTCAGCAACCAGAACGTCCGCATCATAGGCTGTCAGGCCGAAGTCCTTGACGAACCGGGCCTTCTTGTCGTCCGGAAGTTCCGGCAAGTCAGCGGCCAGCTCATCAACAAAGCTTTGCGTGAATTCCAGCGGCAGCAGATCCGGATCCGGGAAATAGCGGTAGTCGTGCGCTTCTTCCTTGGACCGCATGGACCGGGTCTCGCCCTTCACGCTGTCGAACAGACGGGTTTCCTGATCGATGGTGCCGCCATCTTCCAAGATCGCCATCTGACGGCGCGCTTCGTATTCGATCGCCTGGCCGACAAAGCGGATGGAGTTGACGTTCTTGATCTCGCAGCGCGTGCCGAATTCGCCGCCCGGACGGCGCACAGACACGTTGACGTCGGCGCGCATGGAGCCTTGGTCCATGTTGCCGTCACAGGTGCCGAGGTAGCGCAGGATGGTGCGCAGCTTGGTGAGATAGGCCTTGGCCTCATCCGCTGAGCGCAGATCCGGCTTGGACACGATCTCCATCAAAGCAACGCCGGAGCGGTTCAGATCGACAAACGACATGGACGGGTGCTGATCGTGCAAGGACTTGCCGGCATCCTGTTCAAGGTGCAGACGCTCCACGCCGATCTCAACCTGCTCATCCGGCATATCCAGAAGGATCTTGCCTTCGCCCACGATCGGCTGCTTGAACTGGGAGATCTGGTAGCCCTGCGGCAGATCCGGATAAAAGTAGTTCTTGCGGTCGAACACGGATTTCAGGTTGATCTCCGCCTTCAGGCCGAGGCCCGTGCGGATTGCTTGGCGGACGCACTCCTCGTTGATTACCGGCAGCATGCCGGGCATCGCCGCATCGACGAGCGAAACGTTGTTGTTCGGATCCTGTCCGAATTCGGTCGAGGCGCCGGAAAAGAGCTTGGCGTCGGAGGTGACCTGGGCATGGACTTCCATGCCGATCACGATTTCCCAGTCGCCGGTCGCGCCCTTGATGAATTTCTTCGGGTCGGGAGTGCGTACGTCGACAATCGTCATGGGGCGTTCAATCCTGTGTTCGTCAAAAGCGCTCGCTTGGAAGGTACGGCATGACAGCCGGAGCGCTGGTTTTTGCAGCCCTGATGCCTAGTCGGGAATTGGTTTTACTGCAAGGCTTTCCTTGCCCGAAGCTGGCGCTTTCGCACAAGGAGCGGAGAGCGAGGCCTGTCGGTGCCTCTCTCCTAAGCAAATTGGCCGCGGCTTGACCATTGACACTGCGTCATCGTGATCAGGTTTCTGTCTCGCCCGGTCCCTTGGGGTGCTGTGCCTGACCAGTGCGCATAATGAAGCCGATCAGAACGGCGACGGCCTGATAAAGCTCCATCGGGATTTCATAATCGACTTCAATCTGCGACAGCGCCTCGGCCATCATCGGGTTCTGCTCGATCGGCACACCGGCCTCGCGGGCTATGTCCTCGATCCGCTGGGCCGCCGTGCCCGTTCCTTTCGCGCTGACAACCGGCGCACCGCCATCTTCATATTCCAGCGCAACGGCGATTTTTTCAGGTTTTGTCGGCGTGATCATGGGCACTCTCACGATTGGCGGTTGATGAGGGCGCCATACTTGGCAGCAGTTCTCGGCGGAAGACCGCGGATGAAGCGCAGTTCCTGCAGGTCCAGCCCGGCATCGGCGAAGGCCGCCTCCATCGTTTCCTGAAGACCGGACAGGAGATCAAGTGTCTCCTTGCGGTCCACCCAAAGGGAGATGTAAGTCCCGCCACCCCGAAGGCTCACGGCCGCTTCGAGCGGACCAGTTGCGGTGAGGTCCAGTGCAAAACGCAGCCGCCAGGCCGGTTCTTCGTCCTCGTCTGCGCTGTTGCCCCCGCCGTCGCGACCAATCTGCATTTGCATCACCGCCGTGTCCTGGCCGAGCGCCAGCGGCAATTCCAGAACGGTGTCCATGGGCTTGGCCGCTGCGGCCTGCGGGCCGTCATCTCCTGCAAGGCCGGCGTTGGTCAATTGAGTGAGACGCATGCGCGCCAATGCAGCATCTGTTTCCTGGAGCAGCGACTGCAGATTTTGCGGCGCGGACCCGGCCCAATAGCCACTTGAGGTTTGCGGGGCCTGGCCTTGGGGACCAGATGAGCGGGACGCCGGGGCTGGCTGGCGCGCTGGAAACCGAACGGCAGGTTCCGCGCCGAGGCTTTGCAGCAAGCCACGAAATGCCAAAAGAGCGGTCTTCAGATCGGGCACAGGAGACTGTTGCGCGCCAGTCGGCAACGGCAACCGTCCCTCCCCGCCCTGACCGGACAAGCGGACGGCCTGCTGCAAGGACTGTCCGGTTATCTGTTGTCCGGAGTTCAGGCGCAGTCCCAAAATCTGCTGCATGGCCTTCTGCACCGCATCCGGAACGGTGGCCTTTCCGGCCGCCTGCGCGGACATCAAGGACCCGATTTGAGCAAAAAGATTGCCGAGGCTCGCCTGTTGTTCTGCCAAAGGCTGGCGCAAGGTTGCCGCTGCCTGCTGGACCGGCGTTGAAGCTGCCGGACCGCCCCCTTGAGAGGCAATGGCCGGTTGACCGGGCGTTGCCATGCCCGGTTTGGCGGAAACATAGGCCTGTGCCTGCGATTGCGCACTGGCGCTGACCGGCGGAGGGGGCCCCGCTTGGACATTGGCGTTCTGCCCCGCTGTCCCAGCTGCGGGCGTTGAAGGTGATTGAGCAGTCACAACAGTCTGATTGACTGCAGGCTGAGGCAAAGCCTGCCCGCTCGGCTGCACCGCGCCCTGTGGCCCTCCGGCGGCTGGAGGCGGAACAGCTCCGGCTCCAACGGTTGCCCCCTGCCCTGCAGCTGATACTGTTTGGGAGATCACCCCACCCGGCGGTGCTCCTTGCAGGGGTAGGGCTGACGTTTGTGTGGAAACGCTCGCCAGTGCTCCGGGAGCCCCTTGCGCCGGAAGCGCTTGCCCTGATGCTGATGTTACGGATGCTGGAAAAGCCCCAGTCTGCGGGATCGCTTGACCCGCGGCAGGCTGACCAAGAACGGGTGGAACGCCGGGCGCCCCTGTATTGGTCGGCGCCCCAGCTGGCAAACCGGCAGGCAACGGCTGCCTGGTCTGCGGTGTCACCGGTGCGGTCGGTATCGGGCCAGTGCCGGGCGATTGCAGTGGAGCACCGCCGGCGGCAGGAGCCAGGGTGCCTGCCTGTGCTGCGGCAAGAGTCGAACCTCCTGCGGGCACCTGCGTTGGCGAAGTCGCACCAGCTTGCAGCGGACCAGACGCTTGCGGGCCAGAGACTTGCTGACCTGAGACCTGCGTACCGGACACCGGCCCTCCTGGCAGTGGCGCACTGGCTCCTTGCGAAGGGATCGATCCACCGGCCCCGGAAGGCAAGGTGACCGTAGTCTGTGGGCCGGATTGCGCGCTGACTGGAGCGCCCGGCGTTCCAGGCGCCGGACCGCCGGAGGGCAACGGCGGAACGACGGTGCCCTGCCCGGTACTTATGATTGGCGCACCGGCAATCGGCCCACCGGTTCCCGCCCCTTGTGCCGGCAGAGGAGCCTGTCCGCTGCCTGAAGGGGTTGCAGGTTGCGCCGGTTGGGGCAGAACCGCACTTGCCGGCAATTGCCCGGGAACCTGCGCCTGATTTGGAACAGCGGGTTGGCCCGGTGCGGCAGGCTGGGTCAGGATTTGGCCGGGAAGTTGGGGCTGAACAGCACCGCCCGATTGGGCGGGTTGCGGCAGCACGCCGGTCGCCTGAAGAAACTGGGCCAAAACAGGTGCGGGCCGCGGCAAGGTCGGTTGCCCGGTTGGTGGAGGCGCTTGTTGCGGCAACTGCTGGCCAGTCTGCTGCGCCGGTTGTTGCGGCAGCTGTTGCGTTGGTTGCTGTGTTTGTTGCGGCACTTGAGGATTTGCCTGAGGCGGCGGCGCAGATGCAGCCGGTTGGGATGCCGGAGTTTGCGGATTTGCCGCTGTGGGCTGGGTCGCCACCGTCTGAGTGGTGTTTTGCGGCGGCGCGGACGTTGCAGGTTTCACCGTACTGCCGTCGGGCGTCAGAACAACAGCGGGCTGTTGCCGGGTGCCGGAAACCGAGAGCGTGAAATTGGTTCCGACAGGCAGGGGAGACGGCACGCGAAGATCGATCGATTTGGCGTCGGACGACAAGCGGACAACACCGCCCGGAAGATTGGCCTCCACCTTGGCACGCAGTTCAGTGCCGGGCTCCAGGGCCTGGGGGGCGGTTCCACCTTGCGTATTTGCTGGCAGCGGCTGTGCGCTGACCGTTTCCACCATGACACCGTCTCCAGGGTCAGTCTGAGCACACCGACTCTAACGCGCCGAGTATGGCTGCTTTCTTAAAGCTTGGCGAGAGTTGACCCTGATCAAGGCGGGGACTGCGAAATGTCTCCATCCTCGCCCGCAGAATGGATCGGATCAGGACGGGATCCCGCCAAAAACTTCACGGGCCTGCCAAGCGGCATAAGCTGCCAGGCCCAGAGGACAGAGGAGTTCCCTGTGAACTGGATGGACCGATTGAACGAACGCGCCGAATTGATGGGCCGCATGCTGGACACCATCGGCGCGATGAAAGGCTTGCCAGAGGGTGCGCAAGCCGATGTGGACATGGAAACGGCTGCCCGCCGTTGCATGAGCTGTCAGGAAACCGAAAAGTGCCGCCATTGGCTGGAGCATCACGAAGATGGAGCAAAAGCTCCCCTCAAGGACTGCCCGAACGCGGTTCTCTTTGAAAGCTGGCTGAAGATCTGAACGAAGCGCACGCTTTCAATCCAGCGACTTAACGACAGGGATTTTTCACCGGAAAGATCCGGCGGCACCTTGGACTTTTTAGCGACTGGCGCTGTTTTTTCAGCGTGTTACGCTTCGTCAGCGTTCTGGGAGGTGCTGCATCATGGGCAAAGGACTGTCTTTACTTTCAAGCCTCGTCATTCTGCCGCTATTGGGTGGGCCAGCCTTGGCTCAGGTCTATGGCCATGAATACGAGGAAAATGCGGCCCCCATTCGAGAAGGCGAACAGCCGGTCGTCCCACTGGACACACAGGATCCGAGCTTCAACGCCTGGCGGACTCCTCTTCCGAGTTATGAAGGTTTAAGGGAGGATCGCGAACCCGGATTGGTCGATCCACAGCGGTTTTTTGGCCAAGGCTACATGCAACTCCCGACGTTCCTGCATCAACCGCTGGCTTTCACCCCTGAGGATCTCGCCGCCGGTGAAGTTGACGTGGCGATCATGGGCGCGTTCACCGACATGGGCGGTGGCGCCCGCGGCGCATCTCGTGGACCGAATGCGGTTCGGAACTCGTCCATTTACCTTGGGTACGGCGCACGTCAGCCGCACATGCACGTGATGGTCGATCCACTTCAGGACATGACGGTTGTCGATTACGGAAACGCGCCAAATGACATGATGAGCACGGAGCGCACAATCCATGCGGTCCGGTCTTTTGTGCGCCAGGCGGCCGAAGTACAGCATGAGGACGGCAGCCGGGTCATTCCCTTCATCATCGGCGGCGATCATTCACTGATGTATCCGGATGTTGCCGCGCTCACCGATGTTTACGGCAAGGGCAATGTCGGTGTTGTGCACTTCGATGCCCATTATGATGCCGGCAAATACGGCATGGGACATCTGATCAATCACGGGATGCCGGTCTACAGATTGATTGAAGAGGGTCTCGTTGAGGGAAAGAACTTCATCCAGGTCGCGCTGCGCGGCTACTATCCGGATGAAAAAGCTTTCGAATGGATGCGCGACAACGGGTTCCGCTATCACACCATGGCCGAAATCGAACGTCGTGGGTTCGATGCCGTCATGGAAGACGTGATCAAGGAGGCGAATGACGGGCCGGAATACATCTTTGTCTCTTTCGATATCGACACTCTGGATCCGGCCTTCGTTCCCGGAACAGGGACACCAGAACCCGGTGGGCTGATGCCGCGCGAGGTGTTCCCGATCGTTCGGCGGCTGTGCGCAGAATCGAATGTTGTCGGCTTTGAGCTGGTCGAGCTCGCCCCCTTGATGGACCCGACCTACGTCTCTGCACTGAACGCAAACAGGGTCATCCGCGAGTGTCTGACCGGCATTGCCATGCGCAAACAAGGCCTGACAGACCCGCATTATCTCAGCCCGCTCACGGTCACGCATGGGCAAGGTGAGAACTGATCGCTGTCTTCTGACCGGTGCTCTTCTGCTCGGGCTTTGCTGCGGCTCTGCCGTGGCAGAGCCTATGACCGTCACTTGGGATGAACTGCGGGCAGACCGGCCATCGTCTTGCGCAAAACTGCTGGAAAACTACTTGTCGCAGCGGAAATGCAGCCAACAAACAGCTTCCGCCCGGCTGCTCTCACGCCGGTACGAAAAATGCGCGCCCGGATCGGCTGACCTTGACGGGAAAACCGTTCGGATTGCCGGATATGCGCATCCCCTGGAGTTTCAGTTCAAGGATGTGAAGGAGTTTCTGCTCATCCCGCCCCTTCGGCAGGATTGCACACATCCGCCGCCGCCCCTGCCGGATCAGGTGATATCCGTGAAATTTCCAGACGGTTTGGACGTGAATGCCGACCCTGTCTGGGTGACAGGCGTGCTCCGGCGCGAACGGGCCAAGACACACCTGGCAACTGCAAACTATACGCTTCAAGCCACATCAGTGACACAGGCCACCATACCCGAAGTCAGCCCCACCAACTGAGGTCTGTCTCACAAGACAGCACGCCATACCGTGCCGTCCCTCACCGGGACCCACTGTGCAATGGCCCCGGATCAAGTCCGGGGCGGCGCCAAGTGGGTGTCGGGCGTGCTACTCTAAAAGCTGAGAGTAACGATCTCCGCCGTCCCGGCCCTGAGCCGGGACCTGCTCTCCGAACTTACCCGGCTTGCCGGCGCCGGCGGTTGAGCCAATAGGCAACCGCACCTGCTGCCGCACCGCCTATGAACCGGAACGGGAACATGGCTAGGGCACCCGCATCCTGGGAGATCGGTTGCGGCAATTGCAGCAAACCCACCGCAGTCTCAAGCATCAGCGACAGGGCAGCAGCCGCAAACCCGGCGATCCACAGCTTCACCGGCTGATCGGCGCGCCAGCCAAGGTAAACCCCGATCAACAACGCAAACGGGTTCAAAAGCCCGGAAAGCGTGAACAGATCGATCCATGTATCAGAAAGCGTCATCATGGCGCTGTCTTAGCCGCGCAGCCATCAAAAAGCGAGCGCAATTGCGTCGCAGCCGTGCTTTTCCAGTTGGGTGGTGGTTTGGGCCAAATGGCCGGCAAAGCTTTACAATCGAAGAAAAGCCGTTACGTAACCCCTCACGCTTTCACGCCCGGACCACTTGAAGCCTCCGGCAGCTGTAGGACACGTCTGACTGAATGACCTCAAGCCCCGCCAAAGCCAAAACAGATGAAACGATCGAGATGCTGGAAACCAGCGATCGGCGGCTTGGCATCGTCTGTTCCCATTGCGCCCGGTTTCGCTACCTGAAACTGACCAACTACGCGCTGGAAGACACACTCTCCGCGCTCACCAAATCCCTCAAGTGTTCCCGCTGCGGTTCGGACGAGGTTGAGGCGATCGCAATTGAGCGCGACCAAAAGAGCGGCTACTGGCCGGCGGAACGCAGCTGACCAATCTGCTCGCTTGCAGGATTACAACACACGGCAGGCATCTGACCGCCAGTCTCTTTCAGTCTCTTGTTGCAGCATAGTCATCGTGATATCGACAGCGCGCAATCTTTGAGAGGTTTTATGCGCGGAACTCGCGAGTCCCGGTAAACCCGGCTCGTTTCAGGACCTTCGACTTTCACCAGAAGGCTCCCAACCAGCCGGGACAACAAAAGCACCACACCGCATGCGTTTGCTGCGGTGACAGGTTTCTTTTGCTCAAAGACTGAAAATCAACATCAATGGACATTTCCAAAGCCGAACAGCGGGTGCTGCACCTGCTTGCTCAGGGCGGCTATATCCTTGCCGAGAAGGACGAGGACGGCCGTATTCTGAAATACGAGACGATCACACGCGATGGCTGGTTCTGGGGCGGCTGCTCGCAGCAGCTTTTCCAGAAACTGAAGTACCGGCGTCTGATCTCTTCGAAAAACAGCGGCCCCTACCGGATCACGAACCTTGGCCTCAAACGTGTCAGGTCTCAGCTCGACAACCGTTAACCGCTTCCCTCACCGCCCCGTCCTCAGCGCCGGGGCCAACCCTCTGGCCCAAGGCAGGTCCCGGATCAAGTCCGGGACAGCTAGCCACGACAAACGAAGCCATGTGCAAGAAGGCATGCAAGAGCTCAGAGCTCCTCCGGCAAGTCCGGCCGGTCTCCCATGAGATAGCGCGGGCCGCGGCCATGGCGGCTGGCAGCGTCGCCTGCATTGTAAAGCTGGCATTTTTTCATCGACAGGCAACCACAGCCGATGCAGCCGTCCAGCTTGTCCCGCAACGCGGTAAGCCCCTCGATCCTGGCATCAAGGTGCTTTCGAAAGTCCCGGCTGATCCGGGTCCAATCGGCCTTGGTCGGTGCCCGGTTATCCGGCAGCTTCTCCATTTGCGCCGCGATCTCTGAAATCGAAAACCCGAATTCCTGCGCCACCAGTACAAACGACAACCGCCGGATATCGGCCCGCATAAACCGGCGTTGCCCGCTCTCGGTCCGGACCGGCTCAACCAGGCCCTTGGTTTCATAAAACCGGATCGCGGACACTGCCAATCCGGTCCGCTCCGCCAGCTCCCCGATGGACAGCGTATCTGTGCCTTTCACAAGCCCCTCCAAAAATTTGACTTTTTCCTCTTGACCTCAACTTAACTTGAGGAATTATCTCTGGTGTCCATCACAAGTCAACGTGAAAGGACACACCATGTCAGGCGCATTTCTGGAACACGTGAATGTCACCGTGAGTGACCCGGAAGCCACCGCAAGGCGGCTCAAGGACTGGTTCGGTTGGGAGGTTCGCTGGAAGGGCGATAGCCTCGGAGGTGGCATCACATACCACATCGGCAATGAGACCAGTTACATCGCAGCTTACAACCCGCCGAAGGAAACAGCTGCCATGCCGGGTGAAAGCTACGGCATCCGAGGCGGGCTCAATCACATCGCAGTCGTAGTCGACGATCTGGATACCACCGAAGCCCTGATCAAGGCGGGGGGCTACGAAACCAAGAACCACGCCGATTATGAGCCTGGCCGCCGATTTTACTTCGATGATGATGATGGCATTGAGTTCGAGGTGGTCAGCTATGCGGAGTGAACTTGACCGGCACATGCTCGGACCATCGGTGCCGCGGGCTTTTTCACCGGAAACCTACTCGGCCTTGCGGGCCGATGGGTTTCTCGAAGACGGACAGATTCGCCATGATCTCGTTCCCCACCTGGTGAACTCTCAGACCTTTCAGGCCAGATTTGGCGATCACGTTCCCGCGGCCTTCGCAAGCCTTTTCGGCGCACTCTTCAAAAAGGTGCGCCGGATCTAACGCACCGGGGCTGCGTTGGCACTTGGCCAGCGGCAACGGCCCTGCACCTCTTGAGATTGTCACAGCTCCCTCGTTCAGAGCTGTGACCTCTCGCTTATCTTGTTTCGCAGACCGCTTACCGCGGCGCCATGCGGATGGCACCATCCAGACGGATGGTCTCGCCGTTGAGCATGTCGTTTTCGCAGATTGATTTGACCAGCTGCGCATATTCCGTCGCCCGGCCCAGACGTGATGGAAACGGCACTTGCTGACCAAGTGAGTCCTGAACCTCCTGAGACAACCCGAGCAGCATCGGCGTTTCAAAGATGCCCGGCGCGATGGTCATGACCCGGATACCCAGCTTGGACAGATCCCGGGCGACCGGCAACGTCATTCCGGCAACACCGGCCTTGGACGCCGCATAAGCCACCTGGCCAATCTGGCCGTCAAAAGCTGCCACAGAGGCCGTGGAGACAATAACACCGCGTCCACCATCAGCAGTCACCGGGTCAAGCGAGGACATACCGGTCGACGCCAGTGCGATACACCGGAAAGAGCCGATCAGGTTGACCGAGATGACTTTTTCAAACATGTCCATCGGGTGCGGTTCGCCGCGCGATGTTGTCTTGCCAACCGGCGCGATCCCGGCGCAATTGACCAGAATGCGCTCCTGCCCATGCGCGGCGCGGGCAGCGTCGAAGCCTGCTTCAACGCTCGCCTGATCGGTCACATCGACATCAGCGAAAACGCCACCGATTTCCTTCGCGACCTGCGTGCCCTGTTCCCCGTTACGGTCGAACAAGGTGACCTTCACGCCCTCTGCTGCCAACATGCGCGCAGTGGCCGCGCCAAGACCGGATGCGCCGCCGGTGACGACCGCTGCCATAGACTGATCCAGCTTCATCAAAGCCCTCCAATTCTTTAATCTATTGATTTTCAACAGATTTAATTACTTTGATTGACGAAAACGTCAATTTGGAAGGCAAAGTGTCTGAGTTTCAACGGTCCGTCAAGCGGATTTGCGCTCGAAGACTGGGGAAGCCGCGCCAAGCCGATAGCAGAACTTCGGGTTATCTTGCCAGCACGGCAAGATCGACCGGGCCGGATACGCCGCCGATGTTACTGGATGGACGAATGTCGACGGCATCCCCGGCATAGCCTTGCGCCCGAGCAAGATCCAGCGACACACAGTCGGTCAGGGCGCTGCTCTGTTGCGCCTTGTTGGCATCTTCCAGCTTGGCGGCACGGTTGACGGCATCGCCGATCACGGTGAATTCCAACCTGTTCTTCGACCCGATGACACCAACTGTGACCGGACCTGCGGCCACGGCCGTGCCAACCCGAAGATCGGACGGCCAGCCCGCCGACTTGAACCGGTCTTGGGCCTCAGTGACCGCCGCCACAAGCGCCTGCGCTGCGCGCAAGGCGTCGGCCGCATAGGTTTCCGACGGTGAGACTGCGCCAAAGGTCGCCAGAATGCCATCACCCAAGAACTTGTCGACCTGTCCGCCTTCCCGGGTGATTACCTCAACTGCAAGGTTTTGATATTCGGCCAAAACCGCCAGCACTGTTTCGGGCGGCAGAACTGCAGACGTGGACGTAAAAGAGCGGATATCGGCATAGAGGATCGCCGCCTCACGCAAGCTTCCTTCGCCCGCTTCCAGTGCCTGATGGGCTTCCGTGATGGAGGACGCCACTTCCGGAGAAAAGAACCGTTTGAGATCCATGGCTGCGCTGTGATCCCGTGTCGCCTCAAACAGCATCGACCTTCCACGATAAAGCGCCGCGGAGAGCAGCACTGTCACCGCCAGAATGACCATGGTCTTGTCGAGCTCGGCCCCAAGCAAAATGCTGTTCCCGGTAAGGTATTCAACATAGTTTCGGGTGACCCGCATCCCGCCCATGTCAGAGAAAATCGCATAGGCCACGAGCCCGATCCAACCGACGACGGCCACCAGGCCAGTCGTCAAAACAAATCTCGGGTCGAACCGCAGTGCCCGCAAGCCGATGAACAGGAACACATACATCAAGGTTGGGGTTTTCAGATAAAAGGTCGGATGCTGGTCGTATTGGATATGGAATGAGAATATCAGTCCAACCAGAAGCGCCATGTCGACGCAAATCGAGATCAGCAAAAACCACTCGGGCAGCTCGAACCGGTAGGAAAGCGCCAGGCGGGTGACGGTGAACAGGAAGTAGGCGCCGAGCGCAATCGGGACAAAGTTAAAACCGGCAGACCCTTCAGCTCTCGGTGCAAGCATATAAAGCGATGCAAAAAACAGCACCAAAGCCAGCTGAACCCAGCCGATCAACCGCTCAGATGCGGCCTCGCGGGCACGGATTTCTGCTTGCACCCGATCAGGCAGGCCATCGATGGGCGGCCCGCCGCGCAGGATGTATCTGATCGTTTCTCTAAGTCTTGCCATGAGCGGTCCGATTGTATCTGGCCTGAATGTTGCCGCTGACAGTCAGGATGGCAAGCAGTGACCGCTGGAATGTGAGCTTATGTGATCGGCGACAGGTGTGCAGTGTGAGCGCCCGTTGTCCGGAGCCGGTCAACCGCAATAACGAGGTCGGCCTGGCGGCGGCACCCGCATTTGGATAACGCCGCCTTGATTTGATTTCGGACGGTGTGGATGCTCACTTCGCGGCTTTCCGCAATTTCCGCAGCTGTCATCCCTTCGGCCAGATGAAGCGCCGTGTCGGCTTCCATCTCACTCAATCCGAGCGCGCTCTGGATCATCTTGTTGACGTCCTGGCGGCAGGTCTCCGGTTTAAGAGCGATCAGAAGAGCCGGGCCTTGCTGATTGAAAACTTTGCCAAAGGGCGACCAATCAAGTTTGCTGAGGTCCACACCGACGCTCCGGCAAGTCCAGCGTTGCCCCCGATCCGTTTCAAATGCCAAACTTCGCACAACCGAACCACAGCGGGCTGTTTGCGATCCCGTTTGATGGGTAACGGCGTGATGCACCTCTTCACATGCAAACTGCAATTTGCCAGACAAACCGGTTTTCATAACGTCGCCCGCCTGGAGCATGCGTTCAGCTTCGGCGCTCGCATAATGGATCCGGCAATTCGGATCAATGAGGACGAGTGCGGTCTGTGATCCAAGATTGTGCTGGCTCAAGGCCCAGTTTTCAAAGGACAGTCCGGCGATCATGCGGTTGACCTCCAAGGACTGCCGCATGACCGGGGCAATATTGGCGCACAAGGACAACCAGGTGTCCTCATAACGATCCTGATCCTTTGCGCGCATATTGCCGCCGAACACAAACACCCGTCCCTTTTCGCGGAAGAGAAGAGTACCGCCACCGCAGTAAATATCTTCCATCGGACGCAGGAGGTCTGAATAGAACGCGGTCCGAATCATGTCGTTCGGATTGCAAAGCATGGCGGCTGGAACCACGTCACCAACGCGCATGTCCTCAAAACGGACGGCGTAAGGGTTTTGAAGGTGATAGTGCTCTTGGTAGAGCTTCAAGATATCCGGATCATAGCCGGAAGCCACGGCCAGAGGAGCCGAATTTGTGTGGGTGTCATAGCCGATGATCTGGGTGCAGACTTGCGGCCCCACTGCCCGGCCCAAGGCATCTGCAACGTCTTGCCAGCGCCCTGGCTCCATCGCGGCGGCGATGACCAGATTAGACAACTCCGCGAATTGCTCTACCGTGACAGACACCTGCCGCTCAACCCCTCATTCCCCAAGTGACTGCTGCGATATTATCAATGACACTTTTTCTATTGCATAGCCCATTTGGGTCATGCCGTCACATCTACAGTTGTATAAATTGAAGATGATCTCGTTGATCATGTAGCTGTTGAAGGGGCATTTCCCGAGGTTTCGTGGTCCCGGATTTCACTCGTGCTCCCACAGGCACGAAATCTGAAAAGTACGGATCACTTACTTGCAAATCATATTGAGAAGTTGGCGGCCTTTTTGGCCGCCATTTTTTATTCGGACACGAACAATCAGAGCACCTGATTTTAGGGCGCCAGGATCATGCCCTCACTGGCAACAAGAGTGCCGGGATGGGCCGCTTTTGCCGCAAGGCCGATTTCATCTAGATCTTCGTCGGAGCGGGTTGGATCATGATGGAAGAGGACCGGCGTTTTAACCTTCGCAATTTTTGCCAGTTCCACGGCCTTCTGCCAGGTCGAATGGCCCCATCCCTTGAACTTCTCATACTCCGCATCGGTGTACATCGCATCATAGATCATGACATCCGCGCCTTCGACGAAGGCAGGCAGCGCCGCGTCAACGTCCGGATCTCCGTGTTCATGATCCGTGATGATGCAAATGGACTTGCCTTTGAAATCAAACCGATAGCCGCAGGCTCCACCAGGATGATTCAAGCGGATTGTCCGGATCACAAGTTCATCACGGCGCGGCAACACATCTCCTGCCCGGAACGTCTTGAACTCCACGGCTTTCAAGGTCTTGGCAGCCACGGGGAAAATCGGCGGCGACATGATGCGGCTGACGATATCCATAAGGCATGTGTCGTCCTGGAAGTGACCGGCCCAGGCGGTGACGGAAAAATTCGGATCATAAGCGGGCTTGAAGAATGGCAAACCGCAGATGTGATCCAAATGCGTGTGTGTAAACAGGAGATCGAAGGATCTGGAGCCGGCAGAACAGAGATCCATCCCGAGGTTTCTAGCGCCGGAGCCGCAATCAATCAGAACCAGCGCATCTCCTGCCCGCAATTCAAAGCAGGAAGTTTCACCGCCATAGCGCAGAGTTTTCTGGCCGGGTGTCGGTGTGGACCCGCGGACTCCCCAACAACGAAGCGAAAAATTCTCTGCCAACCTGCTACTCCCTACCCGCCGCTGTTACCTTGGCGGGCTTCAGCCAGATCCCGGGTCGTCCGTTCCAGACGCATCGCCAGGGTCCGCATCACCTCAAGAGAAATATCCGGAAACTCATTCAAAAGCTTTAAGAAATCGTCTTTGGATACCATCAGGACGTCCATGCTGTTGGCGGCAACCAGGGTTGCCGTCCTCGGAACATCGCAGAGAATGGCGATCTCGCCGACGATCGAGTTCTCCGACACCTGGGCCACTTTTTTCTCCCCCGCAGGTGTGTTGACGAGAACGTCCGCGTCTCCGGACAAGATGATAAAGGCGCTGTCGCCCTCCTCACCTTGTGTGCAGAGGCGCTCACCGGTTTGAAACTCGGTTCGGTCGCTGATGAATGCCAGCAAACGCAGTTTCGTATCATCAATGCCGTGAAACAAAGGCACCTTTCGCAGTGCTTCGACTTCGGTTTCCAGCGTCACATTTGTCTCCATGAGCCGGTTGAGCGGCTCTTTTCGTGTTATTCCCCTTGGTACCGGCCTGTTCAGCCGAATGACTGCCTGTTCGGCTTATTATTTTGTTTCACTCTCCGACAGCCGCCCCTGATCCAGGGTGTAGCGATGCTCGAATTCAGCGGCGATATCTGCGTTGGAAGTCCCGAACAGAAGCGTCCTTCCGGACAATATGCTCCTGAGGTTTTCGCGCAAGGCCTTGTCTTCCTCCGTCATACCGGTCGCGACATCATCGAGGATGGTTGTCGGCGCGTTTTTCAGAAGGCCGCGGACAAGCGCAATCCGCCGGCGCTGGCCTGCGGACAACCGCGACCCTGAAACGCCGACATGGAACCCAAAGCCTGCAAAGATGATCGGTTGGCGGAGACCAGTCTCTTCCACGATTGAGCGGATAACGGCGTCGATGCGCCGGCGCGCGTCCCGCCGATCGACACGCGGACGGCCGAAGAGAAGATTGTCTTCAATCGTCAGCGGCGGCAGATAGACTTCCGGATCGAAGGCAAGGAACTCATCGCTGTCCTTGACGACAGTCTCCAGGAACTTTGCGCGGGCTGCAATAATTTCGGCCTTGAGTTCGTCGGTCATCACGCCCAAGCGATGACGGGCTGGTACCAGTTTGAACGCGAGGCCCGTGAGGCGTGACTTGTCGTTTTCCGAGAGGCCGGGCCGGGTTTGTCCAGAACGGGCAATGCGCACCATGCGCTCGAACTCGGGCAATTCTTCCTGCGTGATGAAGGAATACGACCCAAGCAGGCCACTGCTGCCCGAAACGTTAGAGAAGAGCTCCAGCATGGTTTCTGCAATCTGGACCCCGATATCCTGTAGCTTTTTGTCGAATCCATTGCTCGACAGGAAGCTTTTCACGACCGGTAGATCCGGCACCTGATCCATCGTGATTTCGGCATCGGACGGCACCGCGAAGAACAGGTTGTCAGCGAGGCTGGCGCTGGCGTTGAAGGTGGACGGATCCCATAGCTCGACAAGGCCCGCGAGGGTCGGGTCGGCCGCAATCCGGGCGACCAGTTCCTTGCGGACATTCAAGATGCGTTCGGCGAACGTATCGTTCATGGACGGATCAAAACGCGATTGAAGGCCGAGACGGTAGATATCCGCATCCAGCTGGACCGCGCCCAGCAGCTCAAGTGCCTTCAAATCAAGCGCGTCAATATCGGTGACACCGGCCTTTTTGAGATCGTGCCAGTCCGCGGCGAGGTCGTAGGACGGATTTTTGGTTTCGGCCGCCTCACTCAGACTGCGTTTGTAGACCTTCAGTTCCTCACCCGTGCGCTCGACTTTCGTCAAAGGCCGGTGACGGAGGCCGTAATAAAGGTTCTCGCGGATCGTCCCGGTCCATACGTGCACCGCGCCGCCGACATAGGCGATCTCTCGGCCAAGTGTGGAATCCGTCAGCTTGTCCAGGTCGTGGTCTCCGATATAGACCTTACCTGTCAGAGGCGAAACCAATCCGGCGGCGAGCTGCAACACTTCAGCCCGCCCGGAGCCATCCGGCCCCATCACCGCACAAGCCGTTCCCTCCGGTACCTTCAAGGTTATATCCGTCACCTCCTGGCCAGCTGCGCCGCCGGAGAACGTGACGTTTTCGAACTTCACATCGCCTTTCAGATCCACGGTTTCATCATTGGTCAACCGATCGGTATCGTGAATGTCGACCGGGTCGAAGTTCTCAACAACAGTCTGGTACTTGATGCCAACGTCAACCGTCATCTGGTAATAGGCGAGCAGCTCTTTCCAAGGGCCAGCGAGATCCTTGTAGGCCGCGATCACCGCGAGCAAAGCGCCCATGCTGAGGTCGCCTTGGATCACAAGATACCCGCCGATCATGTAGAAGAAGAACGGCGTCAATTGGTTCATGAAGTTATTGAGAAACTTAATGAAATACTTCCGGTTATAAATTTCGTACCGGATCTTGAAGTTCTCGTAGAGGCGATCGGAGAGGTCTGCAGAGTGCCAGGCGGATGCGTCGTTGGCGTGGATCTCCGCAACGCCCGTTATCCCCTCACCCACCTTGTCGGCAATGACCCGGATGTTCTTCACACGCTTGCGGGAAAGCTGGGCAACCTTCCGCTGCAAGATCGGAATGATATAGCCCTGTACCGGATAGGACGCGACGGCAGCAAGGCCAAGCAACGGGTCCTGCATGAAAATAAAACCGAGCTGGACCACCAGCATACCGCCCTGATAGGCGGGCAGTGAAAACGCTTCACCGACGAAACCGCCTACATCTTCCACCTCTGACGTGATCATCGGAATAATCTCGCCGGAGCTCACTTTACGGAAATGCGGCAGCCGAAACCGCAAGACGCGCTGAAACAGTTCAAAGCGCAGACGGCGCAACATCCGTTCGCCAAGCCGTCCCTTGTAGACGTTGAGGTAGAATTTCAGACCGTTGGAAACGACGACCAGGAAAAGAAATGTGCAGCACAAAAGGATCAGATACGGGATCTGATCAAAGTCGAAGCCGAAAAATGTCCGCGGAAAATTGTCCCCTTCAACGGCGTCGTTGATGATCAGTTTCGGCAGTTCAAGAAGGATGTAAATGACGGGATAGGTCAGCACCGTGACCATGAGAATGTAGATTTGCTGACGTGAGCTGTACTTCCAAATGAAGCTAAAAAGGCTTTTTTCCATCAGCTTATCCGACTCGGTCCGGCACAACATTACGGCAGGCGCGTTGGTGTTGATACACCAAAAAACAACATATTAACGCGCCAACCCTGATCGGTCCCTGCCACTTAATCATTAAATCTTTGAACCGCTTCCTGTCGATAGTCATCCGATGATCTGATATCTGGACGTGACAACCGCGGCTCTTATGAGACATAAAGCCTGCGGGGCCGCATTACAATTCCAGGGGCAGTATGAGTTCCACGACACCGAAGATCCTGATTTACAGCCACGACTCGTTTGGGCTGGGACATCTCCGACGCTGCCGCGCAATTGCCCAATCCCTCGTTGGTGACTTCAGCACCCTGTCTGTCCTGATCCTGTCCGGCTCGCCGATCATCGGCAGCTTCGAGTTCCGCTCCCGCGTCGATTTCGTCCGCATTCCCGGTGTCATCAAACTGCGCAACGGCGAATACACACCTCTGTCCTTGCACATCAATATCGACCAAACGCTCGCGATCCGCTCATCGATCATTGAGCACACAGCCGAAGTTTTTGATCCGGACATCTTCATTGTCGACAAGGAACCGACTGGCCTGCGCGGTGAAGTCCTCGGCACTCTGGAGGCCTTGAAGAAAACGGATACGCGCCTCGTTCTCGGCTTGCGTGACGTCATGGACGACGCTGAGACGCTCACTGAAGAATGGGATCGCAAGAACGTCTATCCGGCCCTGGAAAATCTCTATGACGAGATCTGGGTCTATGGACCTGAGGGCATTTGCAACCCCCTCGACGGCATGGACGTGTCGCCTACCATCACGAACAAGCTCCGTTACACCGGCTACCTGCGGCGCAGCTTGCCGAAGTCGGCGGAAGACCAGCCTGCACCGGCGCCGTTTGAAGAAGAGCCTTACATCCTTGTGACGCCCGGCGGCGGCGGCGATGGTGTTGAAATGGTTGATTGGGTCATGCGTGCCTATGAGGCACGGCAACGCCCTCTGTTCCCAGCACTAATTGTGCTTGGCCCGTTCATGCCGGCTGCGGCAGCGGCCGATTTTACAGAACGCGCAGAACATCTTCGCGATGTGGAAGTGTTGCGGTTTACGCCGCAGATTGAGCCGTATCTCGCGAACGCGACGGCCATTGTGGGCATGGGCGGCTACAACACCTTCTGCGAGATCCTGTCCTTCGACAAACCGACTTTGATGGTTCCGCGTGTGGTGCCACGCCGCGAACAGGCTATCCGGGCGGAGCGCGCCGAGCAGAGCAAATTGTTGAAAGTTTTACCGATCGAGCGGTATCCGGATGTCGACCTGATGGCCGAAGCCTTGTCGGAGTTGCCGCAAATGGCCCCACCCAGCACGGCTGGTGTCGACAATCTGCTTGGCGGTCTCGACGCGATCGGCCAGCGCGTCGGAGACATCTTCGCTGAACGGCAGGAAACACTTGCCCCCAAGCTGGTAAACTTCTAACCGCTGCCCACGCCCCGTTTAATCCTGTCGATCCGAAGTCAACCAAATGTCCCGAATTGCTGTTGTGATGAAAGGCTATCCACGCCTTTCCGAAACCTTTATTGCCCAGGAAATTCTTGGCCTGGAACGGCGGGGCATCGACTTTCTGATCGTCGCACTTCGCCAGCCCTATGATCCTTACATCCACGATCTGCACCGCCAGATCTCGGCAGAGGTCATGTACTTGCCGGAATACGTGAAAGACGATCCGGCGCGCGTTGCCCGCGCCAAAAAGTGGGCCGAAACGCAACCGACCTATGAAGCGGCGAAGGCACTGTTTGATGCAGATTTCGCCCGTGAAAGCAACGCCAACCGGCAACGCCGATGGGCGCAGGGCTGCGTGTTCGCGCATGAACTGCCCGAGGATATCACCTGGATCCACACCCATTATCTGCACACGCCTTGCTCGGCTTCGCGCTATGCGGCGCATTTGTCCGGCCGCCGCTGGTCCTTTTCCGCGCACGCTAAAGACATCTGGACCAGCCCGGAATGGGATCTGCGAACGAAACTTGATGATGCTGAGTGGGGCGTGACCTGTACCGGCGTCAACGCGAAGTACCTGAAAAGCCTTTGCTGCAATCCGGACAAGGTTGAGCTGGTCTATCACGGTCTGGATTTTTGCTGCTTTCCAATGCCCTCGGAGGAACCGTCCACAAACGACGGCAGCGGCGCTCCGGTTCAATTGATTTCCGTTGGCCGGGCGGTGGAAAAAAAGGGCTACAATGATCTTCTGACAGCCCTTTCGAAACTGCCCGAAGACCTCAAATGGCACTTCACGCATATCGGTGGCGGCGCACTTTCTGAGAAATTGAAGGAACGCGCGGACCGTCTCGGCTTGGGCGACAAAATCACATGGCGCGGAGCTCAGCCGCGTGAAGAAGTCATCAGCTCCTGTCAGAAGGCGGACCTTTTTGTTCTGCCCTCCAAACTCACCAAATCCGGTGATCGGGACGGCATTCC
This sequence comes from Roseibium sp. MMSF_3247, assembly GCF_030733765.1. Lineage (NCBI taxonomy): Bacteria > Pseudomonadati > Pseudomonadota > Alphaproteobacteria > Hyphomicrobiales > Stappiaceae > Roseibium > Roseibium sp. MMSF_3247. The sequence continues at coordinate 226,636 of NZ_JASHII010000002.1, read as the reverse complement.
GAACGTGCTGGTCGAAGCCCAGTCCATGGGAATTTGCTGCCTGTCGACAAGCGTTTCGGCCATTCCGGAGCTGATCACCGATGGCAAGACAGGGCGTCTTGTCCCGCCTGCCGATCCCAAGACCCTTGCCAAGGCACTGGAAGACCTGATTAAAAATCCGGGTGAGCGGGACCGCCTTGGCAAAGCCTCGGCCAACAATGTTCGGACCAACTTTGCGACCGAGCCAGGGCTCGATCATTTGGCGGAGAAGTTCCGCAAGTTATTGTAGAGCATTATGAGATTTGAGGTCTTCACGTGAAGATCGCCTTCACAGCCCCGATGAAGCCGTTGGACGATCCAACGCCCTCCGGCGATCGCACCATGGGCCGTCTGATCGTGAAGGCGCTGGAGTTTGGCGGGCACAACGTCCGCACAGCAACCCGCTTCCGGGCCTGGCGCAAGGACGGCGGTGATGCTGAACTTCTGTCCGTCAAATCGGCTGCCTTGCAAGAAGCAGAGCGCGTTGGGGATGCCTGGGAAACCGAAGGCTACCGGCCGGACATTTTTCTGACCTATCACCTTTATCACAAGGCCCCGGACTGGATCGGACCCGTACTGGCGGACCGGTTTGGCATTCCCTACGCCGTGATTGAGGCGAGCCGGGCGCGCAAACGGCGCACAGGCCCCTGGGCCGAGGGGTTTCAGGGTGCCGATGACGCCTTGGTGCGCGCTAACGGGATCGCCGCGCTTCATGACTGGGACCGGGATCGACTGCTGCCGTTTTTCGAGGAAACCGGAACAGATCCGGCGCAACGGCTGCGCACGGTTCTTCCCTTTCTGGATCTTTCGGTATTTGCGAAGCCCCAATCCACGCGCCCCCTCCCGCAGCCTCCTATAAAACTGCTGGCGGTCGGCATGATGCGCGAGGGTGACAAGACGGCGTCCTACGAAGTTCTGGCAGCTGCCCTCAGGCAGCTGATCGACCTGCCGTGGCATCTGACCATCATTGGCGATGGGCCAAACCGTGATGCGATTTTGGACCAGCTTCCCAAGGACAGAATTACCTGGCTGGGAGCCTTGCCGCCGGAACAAGTCATAGCGGAATATCCCAAGCACGACCTATTTGTCTGGCCTGCGATCCGCGAGAGCTTCGGTTTCGTGCTTTTGGAAGCCCAGGCCTCCGGCCTTGGCGTTGTTGCCGGCGATGCGCTTGGCGTACCGGAAATCGTGGCAAACGGCTCGACTGGCCTGCTTGCACCGGAAGGCGATGCGCCTGCCTTTGCTGAAAGACTGCGTGAGCTGCTGACCGATCCGGAGCGGGTCCGGGCGTTTGGAGAAGCCGCAAGAGCCCGTATGTTTGCCACGCATTCTCTGGATGCAGGGGCCCAGCGCCTTGACGCCTTTCTGAATTGCGCACTAGACCACTACAAATGCTCGTCCGACCGATCCGGGAATCTTTGATCATCATGCCGCTGACTGCTTTCATTTATGTTCAACATCTCCTGGGGACGGGCCATGTGGTCCGGGCAACGGCGATCGGCAAGAAACTCGTAGAGCGCGGCGTCGAAGTGACGCTGGCCTCCGGCAATCAGATCCCGCCGACACTGGATGTCGAAGGGCTGAAGGTTTTGGAACTTCCTGGCGCCAAGACGGCAAACGCGGAATTTTCGCGTTTGATCACGTTGGACGGCAAGGATCTGGACGACGACTGGCGCGCCATGCGCACAGCCGAAACGCTGAAGGCCTTTGCCGCCAAGCCCTACGATCTTCTGCTGACCGAAACTTATCCTTTTGGGCGCCGGCAGTTCGAGTTCGAGCTCTCGGTCCTCATGGACACGGCCAAGGCGCGGGCCAACCCGCCCATCATCGCAAGCTCCATCCGCGACATTCTGGTCCCCAAGCAGCAGCTCTGGAAAGAAGAATGGATGGCGGACAAGGCGCGCGACTATTTCGACAAGGTGCTGATCCACGCCGACCCGGATTTCATCACGCTGGCCGACAGTTTCCCGTTCGCCCACAAGATCGAGGATCTTCTGGCCTACACCGGCTATGTCGTGCGCGAGGGCGATCGCCCCGAGCCGCCGGAAGGCGACGGCGAGGACGAGGTTGTTGTCTCCTGTGGCGGCGGGGCCATGTCCGAAAGCCTCTTGAGCGCCGCCATTGATGCCCGTCCCCTGTCCCGGCGCGCCGAAGACTGCACCTGGCGGGTGCTCGCCGGTCACAATGTGCCGGAAGACGAGTTCCAGGCCTACAAGGCCCGCGCGGGCGAAGGGGTCATCGTGGAGCGCGCCCGCCCCGATTTTCCGGGCCTTTTGAACCGCGCACGGCTGTCGATCAGTCAGGGCGGCTACAACACCGTTCTGGATGTTCTGGAAGCCGGGGTGCCCTCCGTGATTGTCCCGTTTGCGCTGGCAACCGAAACCGAACAGGAGCAGCGCGCGAAGGCGTTGGCCAACCATGGCCGCGTTGTCGTCGCCAGCGAGGACATGCTGACGCCAGAACGGCTAGCAGCGGCGGCTGACGATGCTTTGGCCTTGCCGCGCAGTTCGCACAAGGTGCTTCTGGGCGGTGCCGACCGAAGTGCGGACATTCTGATGGATTTGCTCAAGGCACGGGCGGCATAACGATCGCCTTGTGAACCGGTCACCTTCGAAACTGTCGGCACCCAGGGAGAACAGGTCATGGAATTGAGCAAGTTCAAAGCCTTGAACGACGTCGACAGTGTCAACGCCTACATCTCCGCCTTGGAGGCCTTCGACGGAATCGCCGAGCTTCAGGAACTCAAGGAGCTTGCCCATACCCGCGGCGGTGTGGCTACAGGAAAATCCATCCTCGATGTCGGCTGCGGTTTTGGCCTGGAAACCCGACGTCTCGCAAATGTGGCAGGCGCCAAAGGCTTTGTTTCCGGCCTCGACAAAAGCGCCGACTTCATCAAGGAAGCGCAGCGGCGCGCCGAAGTTGCCGGTCAGTCAATCGACTATCAGACCGGTGATGCAACCGCCCTGCCCTATGGCAACGAAAGCTTTGACTGTGTCCGCGCCGAGCGGATCCTGATCTATCTGGGCGATGTCAGCGCCGCGCTTTCCGAGATGCGCCGGGTTCTCAAACCCTCCGGAAAGATCGCCCTGATCGAACCGGATTTCTCCACCAACACGATCAATATATCGGACCGGGCGCTCACCCGCCGTGTTCTGGACCATGAGATCGAGACCGCCGTTGAAAACAGCTTTTTGCCCGGTTCACTGAAGGTGGCGCTTGAAAGGCTGGGCTTCGCCAACATCAAGATTTCCTCGCGTGCGCTGATCTTTCCGCAGGAGCTTGCGGCAAGCTACTTCTCAAGCCTTGCCGTCAACGCTCTTGAGGCCGGCAAGATATCCACCAGCGAAAACGAAGTCTGGCAAACCGAACTCGATGACCTCAAGGCGCAGGATGCGATCTTTGCGACCATCAGCTATTTTCTGTTCACCGCCGATGCGCCGTGAGTCTACTTGGAAACCCTGTGACAGAACCCTCGCCCCCCAACGATCTTGATCGCTTCAAGGCATCTTTGACCACTCACCTCGACTGGTTTGCCGAACGTGGCCGCAAGGTCCGGTTCTGGTGGCGCGATGATGATGCGATAGAATCGACGCCGCAGCTGGAACAGTTGCTCCGCCTTGCCAACACCCATGATGTCGATGTCGCCCTCGCGGTGATCCCGAAACAGGCAACTGCGGCCCTGGCGGACCGGCTGGAGAACGAGCGCCACGCCCCGGTTCTGCAACACGGCTGGCAGCACAAGAACTTCCAGCGCAAAGATTTGGGCGAACGAGCTGCCGAACTCGGATTCCGTCGTGATCTTGAGGAACTCGGTGCACAACTGACCGAAGGCAAGGCCAAGCTGGAACAGCTTTTTGGCAAAAAATTCATTCCTGCGATCGTACCGCCCTGGAACCGGATTTCTCCGGAGGTTTCACGCGCCCTGCCCGGTCTCGGTCTGCCGGGCCTGTCCACCTTTACCTGGCACAATTTCCCGAAGGCCCGTCAGGTTCAGTGCCACGTCGACATCATCAAGTGGAAAAAACAAGTCCGGTTCATCGGCTGGGGCAGCGCCTTCCGCAAGTTCGATCTGGAGCTTTGCCGCCGCCGGACAAATCCGGAAGAACCCCTCGGCCTCCTGACCCACCACCTTGTCCATGACGCGGGCTGCTGGGATTTCCTGCACGAGTTCCTCACCATTGCCGCGCATCACCCGGGGGCTGAGTGGCCAGAGGTCAAAGACCTGTTTGGCTGCACTCCTTTAGCTGAACCATCAAAAGGCACAGCCGCATGACCGACACGCTGTACCTGTTGACCCCTGGCTTTGAAGACCCGTCCTATCCGGACACAACCTTCTACTGCTGGCACTGCGCCTTGATGGAAGGGGTCTTGGCGTCCTTCCCCGAACTTGGTGCAAACCTGAACGTCAAACGCATCGCCTGGCCCCGGCCGCGCGCGGAGCTCGTTGAGCTTCTCGGGGAAGACCACCAGAGCCTGCCCGTGTTGATCCTGGACGACGGCGGTTTCATCGACGACAAAGATTCCATTCTGGAAGCGCTGTCAGAGCGCCACGGATTTCCGGAGCCTCATCCGTAGACGATTGTTGCGATGGAGCTGGGGGAAAAAACATGCTCTGTCTGTGCCGTCGTCCCGAACAAGCGCAGCGTAGTTCCGGGATCCACTCATTTGCAGAGCTGACTAGGAGCGCACAATCTCTGCGGCATATGGCGTTGAGAGTAGATCCCGGATCTTCGCGTTACTTCGTCCGGGATGACAATTGTGTGTGTCGTTCCCCCTACTCCGCAGCTTCGCTGTCCTTGCGCAGGAGGGCGGCGTAGTCGCGTCTCAGAAGGCTGAGTTTCGGGTCGATGTAGGTCTTGCAGAACGGGCGCTCGGGGCCGTTCTGGTAGTAGTTCTGAAAGCGCTCATCCGACGGCTTGAAGGCCGACAAAGTGAGCACCTTGGTGACCAGCGGTTCCTCAAAATGCTTCTGGAGGTCGTGCAGGATTTGGGAAACGCGGACACCGGTGCCCGCATCATAGGTATAGACCGCGCTGCGGTATTTGCCGCGCATCTTGTGGTGCGATGTTGCCGAATGGGTACGCAGATGAACTTCGACCAGCACTTCCATCGGCAACGCCACCGGATCGAAGGTGACCAGTACAGCTTCCGACCAGGCATGGTTGGGCGGGTCGGAGCGGACAAAGCCCTGCTCGACATTCGAAATCCCGGCAAGGGTCTGAAAGACGGCCTCGGTGCACCAGTGGCACCCGCCGCCGAGCCCGAGTTTCATTGAGGTCTCCCCAGTGTCTGCAATGGTTCCGTCTCCCGTATGACGGCCACTTTGCCGGGGAAAAGGAGAAACGCAAAACGCCGTGACGAAGTTGCCCCCAATCGAGATCCTCGAATTTTGATTGATGCCCTCTTGGCGCTCTCCGTCTACCGCCTTAAGCTCTAGATCCAACGCCGGAATTTCCAACGGCAAAGCATCACATTTTTTACGGAGCCCTCATGGCGCACAATCACGACCATGACCACGACCATTCCGAACTTTCCGAGATTGAGCTCCGGGTCCGGGCGCTGGAAACGCTTCTGACAGAAAAGGGATATGTCGATCCGCCCGCCCTTGATGAGCTGATCGAGACCTATGAGACCAAGATCGGCCCCAAGAACGGGGCGCAGGTGGTTGCGCGGGCCTGGTCGGATCCGGCGTATCTGGAGCGCTTGCGCGAAGATGCCACCGCCGCGATTGCCGAGTTCGGCTTTACCGGGCGGCAGGGCGAACACATGGTCGTGGTCGAAAATACCGCAAACACTCACAACATGGTCGTCTGCACTTTGTGCTCCTGTTACCCGTGGACGGTGCTTGGCCTGCCCCCGGTCTGGTACAAATCCGCACCCTACCGCTCCCGTGCCGTGCGAGATCCGCGTGGCGTTCTTCTCGAATTCGGCGTCAGCTTGCCGGAGGACAAGGAGATCCGAATCTGGGATTCCACCGCGGAAATCCGCTATCTCGTGATCCCCGAACGCCCGTCCGGAACCGGTGGCTGGTCCGAAGAGCAACTGACAGAACTCGTCACCCGCGACAGTATGATTGGCACCGGGCTTGCGCTTGAGCCCGCCCAATTGGAGGCAGCCCGATGAACGGTGCACAGGATCTCGGCGGACAAATGGGCTTTGGGCCGATCGAGCTGGAGCACAACGAGCCGAATTTTCATGCCAAATGGGAAGAGCGGGCCTTTGCGATCACGCTCGCCATGGGCGGGACAGGGAGTTGGAACATCGACACTTCACGCCATGCCCGCGAAACCCTGCCGCCGCCGATCTACCTCACTTCCAGCTATTACGAAATCTGGACCCGGGGCCTTGAAAAGCTCTGTCTCGACAAGGAACTGATCACTGAAGCCGAGTTGAAGACCGGCAACATGGAAGTCCCGGCAAAACCTGTCAAACAGGTGCTCACAGCCGATAAAGTGGCCGCAGCGCTTGCCAAGGGGGGGCCTGCGGACAGACCGGAGCATCAACCGGCCCGTTTCAATGTGGGCGACAGGATCCGCACCAAACGGATGCACCCGGAAGGCCATACCCGCCTCCCCCGCTATGCCCGCGACACAGTTGGCGTCATCGAGGCCGTGCATGGTGTTCACGTTTTCCCGGACACCAACGCCCATGGGCGCGGCGAACAGCCAACCTGGCTCTACGGAGTGCTGTTTAAGGGCACCGACATCTGGGGGCCGGACAGCGATCCGAGCCTCACCCTGCGCATCGATCTGTGGGAGCCCTATCTTGACCTTGCCTGATCCCGTGCTTGCGACGCCGAAACTGCCACTAGATCAGGACGGCGGACCGGTCTTTTCCGACCCTTGGGAGGCCCGCGTCTTTGCAATGACAGTGAAAGCGCATGAAACCGGTATGTTTTCCTGGAATGAATGGGCCGAAACACTTGGGGCGGAGCTTGCGAAGGACGGTGACGGTGATGGCGCGTGCCTTGGCTATTACGATCACTGGCTGAACGCCTTTGAAACGCTGCTGAGCCGCAAGGGGATCGCCGCGGCCGGCCAACTGCAGGGATTGCGCGATGAGTGGGATCAGGCTGCGCAGGCCACGCCGCATGGTGAACCGATCGAGCTAAAGAGGTGAATGCCTTGGAACTGAAAGTCCCGCCGCCGGTCGTTTTCCTTGTCTGCCTCGGACTTCTCTACGCCGGACACATCGTCTTGCCGTTTGCCTCCGTCGCACCGCCATTGAATACACCGATTGCTCTGATCATAATTCTCATGGGCGGCCTCCTGGGCGCTCAAGCTGTCCTGGCGTTTCTGAAGGCCAAGACCACCGTGCACCCGATGCACCCGGAAGGGGCCTCGACCCTTGTCACAAGCGGATTTTATCGCATCAGCCGGAACCCGATGTATCTGGGTTTGCTTCTGTTTCTGCTTGCGGCCGGGATCTATTGGGGCACTTTGACCCTGATTGCGGTCGGCCCGCTTTTCATCTGGTACATGACCGAGTTTCAGATCAAACCGGAAGAAACGCGGCTGGCCGAGAAGTTCGGCGAAGACTATCTGGACTATCTCACCAAAGTCCGCCGCTGGATCTGATCAAGGCCGCAGGGATCTGCGGCCCGGTCAACTTGTTTAGTGCAATGTCATGCATCGGCGCGTTGGTAGCGATGCGCCGGTGTTGAGAGTTTGCGCGCCGCCAGAAACTCGGCCACAGCAAAATCCGCAACGATCAGTGCAACACCGGCAACGATGTACCAGCCTGGTGCCGTGAATGCCGCCGCAAACTCCAAAAGAATGACGGCACTCGCAAGCACCCATGCCGCATCGAGGGCCGCAAACAGATGTAGCCTTTGTGCCAATCGAGCCGTGTCCCGGCCGGCCCAAAGGAGAACCGCAGCAGTCGCCACCAAGCCGGCCCCAAGGGCAAGTGCTCCGGTAAACAACCAACTGCTGGAGGTGTTGAACATCAATTCCGTCAAGACGCCCGGCAAAATGATTAGGGCAAAGCCGCATGCCGCACAAAAAAAGGCATTGGCGGCCAAAACGCGTTTTCCAAATTGTTCTGCAGTCATTTTTCCAGTCTCCTGTGAGCGTGTACGCCCCAAAGGATGCCGAAGCCGTGACTGATCTCAATTACCTTGGAGGTAATGGACAAGCCGCTGACATACCGGAATAGTCAGTGCATGACACAGACAGCCTCGAAGTTTCCCGAACTCCTGAAAACCTGGCGATCGCGGCGGCGGCTCAGCCAACTAGACCTTGCTCTGGAAGCCGGGCTTTCCCAGCGGCACATCAGTTTTCTGGAAACCGGTCGGTCAAAACCCAGCCGAATGGCCATCTCGCAGCTTGGCTTGGCGCTTGGAATGCCTGTCGCGGAGGTAGACACGATGCTGGTGTCTGCCGGATATGCAGCCCCCTCGATGGACCAGAGATGGAGCGCAGAAACCCGCGCGGCGGTCCAGGCCTCCATCGATCATGTTCTGACCGGTCATGAGCCATTTCCTGCGTTCAGTGTTGACCGCATCTGGACGGTGCAAAAAGCAAATCTCTCGGCACAGTCCTTCTTTGCCTTTCTTGGAAACACCACCGAGATGAATATCCTGCGGGCCATATTAAGCCCCGGACCGGTCAGGGACCGTCTGCGAAATTGGACCGACAGCGCCCGGGCGCTGATGCGCATCGTCGAGATGGAGGCCGCCCGCCGGCCGAATGATCAGGAAGCCCAGGACCTTTTGAAAGATCTCTTGGATTTGCCCGGTGTCCGAGCGGCGATGGAGGCCGTTCCTGATGGCCCGCCCGAGCCGGTTCTGGCGCTGAAGATCGATGTTGACGGGGCGGAGCTCAGCCTGTTTTCCATGATCGCGACCATCGGAATGAGTTCCGATGCCGCTCTCGATGACATCCGGATCGAAACACTTCTACCGGCGGATGATGCGACACGAACCTGGTTTCTTGCGCGGGCTCACTGACCCGCTCATCAGTCACCTTCATAGAAGTGGCTCTTTTTGGCGAACGCATCTGCCGCAAAGCGCATGAATGCCCGGATACGGGCAACATTTTTCAGGTCCGGGTGCGTCAACAACCAGATATCGAGATAATGCTCGGGTTCCAGACCGGGAACACGCATCAGATCCGGATCCGGATCGCCCATAAAGCATGGCATGTGGACCATGCCGAGGCCTGCGCGGGCGGCTGCGTGGGCCGCGATCATGTCATCAGCCATGACACTCACAAAGGCATTCGGAAATCGGGCAAGAATGCGCTTGGGCACGCTTTGCGAGGCCCATTTGAAGACGAGACATCCGATCTCGGCGTTTGACGGATTGGCCGCAAGCGACTCTCCGAATTGGCGCGCATGGTCCCTTGAGATGTAATAAGTCCGCTTTTGACGCGTTGCGAGCCGGCCAAACAAGGCTTCATCCGGCCTGTTGGTCACCCGGACCGCCACATCAGCTTCGCGCCGGTGAAGGCTCAGGATCTCGTTGGCCGCAATCATCTCCATCTGGATCCGGGGATGTTTCTCGGCAAAAGCCTTCATGATGTCAGCAAGCTGAACCTGGAACATCAATTGCGGTGCGGTGATGCGAAGCGGTCCTTCCAGTTCCGCGTCTTGCGCTGTGATACTGGTATCGAGCGCCAGCATTTCGCGCTCCACACGCCCAGCGACATTCAAAGCCTCCTGTCCAGCTGCTGTCGGCAGGAACCCCTCAGGTATCCGCTCAAACAACCGCGTTCCAAGCTCTGCTTCCAGGCTTGCAAGGCGTCGCGAAACGGTCGAATGCGTGACCTTCAAACCGCGCGCTGCCTTGGTGATGTTCCCGGCCTTGGCAATCGCCAGAACAAATTTCAAATCGTCCCACTTTTCCATGATGTGCATTTTTGCACATCATACGTCTGCAATTGAAGAATTTTTATCACGACCGATGGTTCTTATGTTGTGCCTGTCGCAATCAACGGAGACTTTCTCATGACCACTCACGCCCTTGCCATGATCACAATCACCGACCGGGAGCTCCTTGGCGCCTATCGCGAAAAGGCCCCGGCGGCGCTCGCCAGACATGGCGGTGCCCTGGTAACCGTTGATCCGGAGCCGATCGTCCTTGAGTCCGCTGGAGACGCGCCCAATATCGCTGCACTTCTATCGTTCCCGGATGCGGATGCAGCAAAAGCATGGATCAACGACCCCGAACTCGCCGATGTGCATGCCCTGCGCAACAAGGGCGGCAGATCCACGATTGTCGTGATCCCGAACTAAAGAGCTTGGAAACAAATGATAAAAGCCGGGCAGCTGCAGTGACGCAGATGCCCGGCAGTCATCTCAGGAGGAATGCGTTTGTCAGGATGGGGCCACAATCGCACTTATTTGTTTTTCAGCTCAGGTCTAGTTTTTGCCTGATTTCCTGAGCCAGAGCTTCCATAGTCTTCAGCACATCCTGCTTCAGGTTGCTCGACATGAATGCAATGTTGTCTTCCGCCGTTTCAAGGTCCTTAGCGAGCCGGGCAAGGTCTGAACAAATCTCCTCGATCTCCGGGTTGGCCGCACAGTTTTCCAAAACAATGGGCCAATCTTCGGGAAACCACGATTTGATCTGCTCCGCATATGACATGAGCCGCCGGAATCTCCTGTGTGGAGCAAGATCGCGGTGCACAACCCATAAGACAAGTGAAACACGGTGACATAAACCGTGACGCGAAACTGCCGCAACGTCATTTTCTATTGTTATTCAACGCCGTTTGATGCAAACATATCGCTATAATGGCAAAGATTGACCCTACAATTGATCCCAGTGAATTTCACGGTGACTCGGCGCAGATTCTGTCAGCTTTGTCGGAGATCCTGGCGAGCGCCACCTTTTGGAACGCGGATCGACTCAAGAGTTTCCTGGAATATGTCGTCCTTGAAACCGTTCACGGGCGCGGCGATGGCATCCGGGGGAAAACCATCGCTCAAGATGTATATGGGCGGCGTGCCGAGACGGACGGGGACCCTGAAAATGTCGTGAGGGTCGACGCACGCCGGCTCCGTCGACGGCTTGCCGAGTATTACGAGGATGAAGGCCGGGATGCGAAGGTTCGCATTCATATTGACAGTGGCGGATACACGCCGCGGTTCGAAACAGTCTCCGATGCAGCGTCCATCGAAATCGACGACCCGTCACCCGCTCCCGACCTTCCCCTCCCCGATCAACCACAGCGACATCGCGCACTGCCATACTGGGTGGCAGGAGCTGCGCTCTTTATGCTGACGGCCTTCGGCGCAACGTTCTTCATCTATGGGTTTCACACTCATTCGAGTGAGATCAGCGCGTCTTCGGGCAGGTTGGTCGAGAGGCAAGCCATCCTGGAGAAGTCTCCGGCTGCGCTGCAAGCCGTCAATATGGCGGAGCAGGCGCGCGATCTCATTTTTCCGATCTTCGACGTTGAGCGGCAGCGGCTGTCGCTCGGTTTTTTCAAAGAAGCTATCCGCCTCGACCCAGACTATGCGGGGGGCTATGCGGGCGCGGCCCAGACCACCGGGACACTTGCTTTGCTGAGCCCGGCCGGCGATCAGAAGGAAACCCTCAAATCCCAAGCGCGGTCGTATGCGGACAAGGCCGTGGCGCTGGATCCGACCGATCCCTGGTCGCAGTCTGCCGCCTCTTGGGCCGCCATGGCGAATGGGGACTATGCAGAAGCAAGCCGGCTGTCGGCGCGGGCAAATGCAATGGCGCCAGCGGATCTTCATATTCTTGAGATTTATGGCACAGTGGCCTTGGCAAATGGTGACTTCCAGCTGGCGCTGGATCTATCGCGGCCCCTCATTGAAGCTCAAGAGAAACTCCACCGCACCGCGAACCGGAATGTCTATGCAGTCGCCAACTTCTTTCTTGGCAACTACGCAGAGACCCTTCAGGCACTTCAGATTGCAGCCGAACAAGGGGAGCCCGTCAGCTCTGGCATGCTGGCCTTCAAGATTGCCGCACACCAAGCCCTGGGCCACACCGAGGCGGCTCAAAGACATGCCAAGATCCTGATGGAAACCTGGCCTATTCCGATCGACGAGGTCATTGCGCGTATCATGCGGGACCCAGCCCACCCGGACCGCGTGGCCGGCTACCTCAAACAGGCCGGATGGTCACCTCCGGACTGAGAATAGGATCGTTTCTACTCGTTCATAGCGGATTGCCGGTTCGGCACCCATCAATGAGTGGTCCTTTCCAGCGCGCTGCGCGTAAACGGTCCATGCTGAAGTATTTTGCAATCACGCTTGGCACGCTCCTTCTACTCGGCGGTATCGGAACACTGCTTTGGTCCAACATGTCGAGGTTTTTGGAGCAGCCGCAATTCACACTGGTTGCGTCCCACGGTCCAATCGAAATCCGGCAATACAAATCAGCGGCCGCTGCAGAGGTCACAGTCCTGGGTGACCGGGACGAAGCGGCCCGCGACGCATTCCGGATCCTGTTCCGCTACATCTCGGGAAACAACGGAGCGGCCGACAAGATCTCAATGACAGCGCCCGTCATCCAAAGCCCAACGAATGCGGAAAGCTGGACGGTCGCGTTCTATCTTCCGTCCGATTTTTCACCAAAAACTGCGCCGAAGCCTGAGGATTCTAGGGTTTCCATAGTCCCGATCTCGGACGCGACGGTTGCGACGATCCGGTTTTCCGGGCGATGGTCTCCGCAAAATCTGAAAGAGCATCAGGCAAGACTTGAAGCGTTCTTGCAAGAAGAAGGGCTCACGGCGCTGGGGCCGCCAACCTTTGCGTTTTTCAACGACCCGTTGACCCCACCGCCCTTCCGGCGCAACGAGGTGCAGATCCGGATCTCCGGATAGCAGAAAAGCAGGACTGCTGACAAAGTCCCGATTCCCCTCCGGCTTCATGTTCGGACTTGTTCCGAACATCCATAGCATATTTAAAAATTGGATCCTCGGCACAAGGCCGAGGATGACTACTGAGAGGTATAAGGCTCTATTTCAAGCTCAGGCCTCTCGTATCAGGACGAGCGGCACTCGTTTCTCAACATATGGGGTCCGGATCAGGCGACCGGTTTCACCAACCGCATACGCCAGGTCACACTGCCCTTTTTGTCCGACGTCAGCCGATAATCATCGAGCACGTCCCATTTACTCGCATCATCCGTGGCATCCCACAGCTTCTCAATGAGCTTGTTGGCACCGGAGTTCGGTTTGTTCGGAGAATACATCGACAGAGCGATCACGCCGTCGTCCTTGAGGTACGGCAGGTAGCGCTCAACAACGGCCGCCGGATCTTCGGCAAAGTGAAGAACCTCATTGAAGACGATGGCTGAGAACCGTTCATTTGCTTCCGGTTCAAAGGTGTGCATGTCGCCAGCGCGCAAGGACGCGATTTCCGGATCGACATTGGCAATCTTGAGCGATGCCGGAGACAGATCCATGCCGACGTACCGCTTGACGCCCATCGGGTGGAGCCGTTCATAGAGCAGCCCTTCCCCGCAACCGATGTCCAGCACCTCTTCAATCGAGTTGGTCAGGTTGAGCCACATGCCGATAATGCCGTACCGGCCGCTTTCGGGAAGTGACCGCAAAAAGGCCCAGCGCCCGGCGACATATTCCTCATCCCAGCCTTCGGCAGTGCTCGCATTGTTTGACATGATTGCTCCAATAGACGGGGCGGACCCCTTAGGCCCGCCGCATAATAATTTATCTCGTGATCACTTATAGGGATCAGCCGCGTCGCGCAAACCATCACCGAGGAAATTGAAGGCCAAAACCACAATGATGATCGGGATCACCGGTGCCATCAGCCAGGGATAGACGGTTACGACCGAAATGTTTTGCGCCTCGTTCAGGAGAACGCCCCAGGAGATGGCAGGTCTTCGAAGCCCCAGATTGAGGAATGACAGAGCCGTCTCGCCAAGGATCATTGCCGGGATCGACAGACTGGCCGAGGCAATGATGTGACTGGTGAAGCCGGGCAAGAGGTGACGCGTGATGACCCGCTTTGGCTTGGCTCCCATCATCACCGCAGCCTTGGCGTATTCTTCTTCGCGGAGAGACAGAAGTTTCGATCGGACGGCACGCGCAAGTCCCGGCCAATCGAGAAGTCCAAGGATAATTGTGAGGCCGAAGTAGACCCAGACTGGGCTCCAGGTCACGGGCAAGGCCGCAGACAATGCCATCCAGAGCGGCAACTCGGGAAGCGACCGCATTATTTCGATCAGCCGCTGGATGAGCGTGTCCGCGATACCCCCGAAGTAGCCGGCAATGCCGCCAAAGAACAGGCCAAGCACAATGGAGATGGTGACGCCAACCAAGCCGATCGTCAGCGACAGCCGCGCACCATAAACCAGTCCTGAGAACTGATCCCGGCCCAACCGATCGGTCCCGAGGAGAAATGCCGTGCCTCCGTCAGCGGGACAAAACAGATGGAACGTTGCCGGGAACAAACCCCAGAACTCGTAGTCGTCCCCTGAACAGAAGAAGCGGAGTGGCTGCACTTTTTCCAGATCAGGAGAATACTCCCACTGGAGCGTTTCCATATTGATTTCTGATTTCAGTCCATAAACGAAGGGCCCGACGAACTCGCCTTCATGGAACAGATGCAATGGCTGCGGCGGGGCATAGAGATGATAGCTGTCCCGCGTGTCCGGTGCATAAGGCGCAATGATCTCGGCAAAAGGGACGCAGAGGTAGAAAATCAAAAGGACAACGCCGGACCAAACAGCCAGTTTGTGGCGTTTGAACTTCCACCACATGATTTGCCACTGGGAGGCTTGGTAGAACCGCTCCTGTTCCGGACTGAGCTCTTCGACCACAGCCGGATTGAACGGCTCGGGATCCACATAATGCTCGACTTCGCGCACCGGTGTCTTGTTCTTGAGGTCGTCGCTCATGACGAGGCCCTCCCGCCGAGCCGGATTCTGGGATCAAGCACGGCCAGCAGCAGGTCGGAAATCAACATGCCGATCAGGGTCAGGACAGCCACAAAGAGAAGCACAAATCCGGCAAGGAACTGATCCTGAGACTGCAGCGCGGACAAGAGGACCGGACCGACTGTCGGCAAGCTCATGACAACCGACACGATCACAGATCCCGAAACAAGCGAAGGAATAAGATTGCCGATGTCTGCGATGAACGGATTGATGGCCATCCGCAGCGGATATTTGACCAGGAGCTGGCCTTCTTTCAGGCCCTTTGCCCGGCCTGTTGTTACATATTGCTTGTGCAGTTCATCAAGCAGATTGGCCCTTAGGCGCCGGATCATGCCGGCCGTCCCCGACGTCCCGATCACGATGGTCGGGACAATAAGGTGTGCCAAGACTGACATCGCCTTGTCGAAACTCCAGGGCTGGTCGATGTACTCCGGCGCCATCAACCCGCCAACAGACAAGCCGAACCACTGATTGAAGAAATAAAGAAGGATCAGCGCGAGCAGAAAGTTTGGTGTGGCAAGGCCCACATATCCGATGAATGTGAAACCGTAATCACCCCAGGAATACTGCCGCGTTGCCGAGTAAATGCCGATCGGAAAAGACATCACGTAGACGAACAGAATGGTCGCGAAATTCAGGACAATTGTTAGCGGCAAAGTCGGTCCAACCACTTCCGCCACCGGCTTGTCGAACTCAAACGACCAGCCCCAGTTGCCCTGCAGCAACCCGTCCAGGCCATGCGGACCTGGCCACAGACCCACCCAGATCAGGTACCGCTCGAAGAACGGACGGTCGAGGGAAAACTCTTTGCGGAGGAACTCCAGTTTCGCAATAGACGATTGCTCGCCGGACGTTTTCAGCGCGGCGATCTGGTTCGAAATGTAATCGCCCGTCGGCAACTCGATGATGAAGAACACCAGAAAGCTGATCACGAACAATGTCGGGATCATCATCAAGATCCGGCGCAGAATGTAATACAGCACCTAATTTCCCCTCAGCCTCGGATCTTCCGCTTCATGGCTCCGCAAAGTTTCGGGAGCCGGGCGACGCTGAAGACCCAAATGCCATACCGGCAGAAAGCCAAACTGCCGGTTATTGAGGCGGCTCGTTGACAACGGTGCTTTGACAACTCCGCTGCTTCTCTTGCCGCCTCCAACTATCGGAACAGCGCTCTGTTCTTGCGCTGTTCTGGGCCGGGCCGGTTCCATCGAACCGACCCGGCCTCTTGTCGCAAACCTTATTCGTCCATATAGAATTCATCCATCCGATGAATGCCGTAGTGTGCGCCCGGATCCCACCCGTAGATGCCTTCGAGCGGTACGTTCTTAACGCCCTTGATCACGACCGGCTGGCGTACGCCCGACACCAGGCCGATGCGAATGGTTTCTTCAGCATGGATCTGCAGCATTTCCTGCCAGATCTTTTCGCGCTCTTCGCTCGTTTTCGACACCAGCCAGGACTGATAGAGCTCCATCAGGCGTTGCGCCGGTGCCCAATCCATGGGTTCGCCGCCCACGCCCTTGGTTTCGTAGTGATCGCCCCAGGCATGCCAGGTCAGGCTCTCCGATTGAACCGGAGCCAGGTCATTCGGGCTCATGTCCGCGGTCGGGATGCCGTTCTCCATGCCCCACCAGACCGACATCACAAGTTCGCCGGTGATAGCGCGTTCCCGCAGGTTGTCACGCTGGCTCGGCTTGGCGAACAGTTTGACGCCAATCTCGGCCCAGTTTTCCGCGATCAACTCAAGAGCATCCAACTGTGTTTCGTCTTCGCCGGATGTCTCCACGATGATCTCAAGCGGACGGCCATCGCTCATCAACCGGATGCCATCCTTGTTGCGCTCGGTCAGACCGATTTCATCAAGAAGAGCGTTGGCTTGATCGACATCATGTTCCGCCCACTTGGTGGTGAACTCCGGCTGATGCAGCGGGCTTTGGCTCAAAACCGTGTCATTGCCCGGCGTTCCAAGACCGAAGAACAAAACGCGGTTCAACAACGTCCTGTCGATGCCAAGCGACAAAGCGCGGCGGAATCGGGTGTCGCGCATCAACTCCCGCCAGACCGGATCCTTGACCGTGAGGTTCGGCAGGATCGACATCTCCGAGCCTTTGGCATTGGACCAAAGCGCGGTGATGTAGTCGTTCAGCTTCTCGCCCTTTTTCAGCACCGTGATGTCTGAGAAGTTGAGGTTCCGCGCCTGAAGATTGGTTTCGCCGGCCTGTGTCTTGGCCGGTATCAGCTTGCCATCGGCGACTGTCATGATGATTTCGTCGATGTAGGGCAGCTGTTGTCCGGTCGAGTCCACCCGGTGGTAGAACGGGTTTCGCACAAGAATAAACCGAAGGTCGCTGCTGTCGTCTCTGCGGACCCATGGCTGAAGACTGGGAAGGTCGACATTGCGCGCGCTGTACATGTCGTCCTTCTTGTTGTGCAGCGGTGCCCAGCTGCGGGCCTTTACCTTCTCAGCTTCCGCCGCGATGGTCTCCGGATCGCCGTATTTTTCATGGAACTGTTTCAGATAATGCGCAGGCCGGTAGATAAACGGCGGGCGCGCCTTGGCAAGCTCTGTCAGAAACAGCGGGTTCGGCGCATCCCAGGTAAACCGGACAGTTGTTTCGTCCAGAACTTCGAACTTTGGTCCTTTTCCGTCGGCCAGCAGGAACGGCGGCAGGCCTGATGGTGTCAGCTCGGGATTGCTGACAACATCTTCAAAATAATACCGGATATCTTCCGCACCGAAAGGGTGGCCATCGGACCATTTGTGCCCTTCGCGCGTGTGCAGCGTAAAGATGCGTCCTTCCTCAACATCAACGCTTTCCAGAATGTCCGGCACCAACTCGAGGTCTTCGGTGTACCCCATCAGGCGCGCATAACCCCACACGTTGATGAGGCGAACATCTTTGGACCGGCCGATCAGTGTGTTCAGCTTGCCACCATGTTCGCCAACCGTCCGCCCTTTGGCTTCAAGGTCAACGATTAACGGCTCTGATGGCACCCGCTCCGCCACAGGTGGAAGCTTCGGATCCAGGCCCGGAGTTTCTTCAAGATCCAGCGCGGACACTGGCCCGGCCAGCGCAAAAGCGGCAAGGAAGACACCTCCACCAAGAATGCGTTTCAGTTTCATGCTGCAGTCCCCTCAAGTGCTCCGGCATTCTTAAGACCGGGTGCACAGACAAAATGCTCTGGTTCCATCTCAAATAAAGACGGAACATCTTCATTGGTGACGCGGAATGGCTCCGGCCACAGGTGCGGTTCGGATGCGCGATTGGCATCCAATGCCGAGAAATCTAGCGGCGTCGACAGATCCGGTTCCGGCACCGCAGACAACAAGGCTTTTGTATATGGGTGAAGCGGATTGGACACGACTTCGCGCGTTTCTCCAAGCTCCACCAGCCGTCCACGGCACATCACGGCGATCCGGTCGGCGATATAGTCGACAACCGCAAGGTTATGGCTGACAAACAAGTATGTCAGACTGAGGTCGCGCTTCAGATCCTGAAGAAGATTCAGGATCTGCGCCTGCACTGACACATCGAGGGCCGATGTCGGCTCATCGCACAGGATGAACTCCGGATTGAGCGCAAGCGCCCGGGCAATGCCAATCCGCTGCCTCTGACCGCCGGAAAACGAATGCGGATAGCGCCGCAGAAACCGCGGATCAAGGCCGACCAGGCTTATCAGGCTGCGGACACGTTCAGAGCGCTCTTCCGCTGTACCGATCCCATGGACTTCAAAGGGCTCTGCCAGAATATCGTTGATGGTCATGCGCGGGTTGAGCGACGAGAACGGGTCCTGGAATATCAGCTGAACCCGCCGCCGGTAGTCCATCAGATCATCGCCGGTGAGATCAGCTATGTTTTCCAGGCCCTTGCCACGGTTATAGACAACCTCGCCACGTTCCAGATGAAGGGCACGCAGGATCGCCTTTGCGGCAGTGGTCTTGCCTGAGCCGGACTCGCCCACGAGCCCCAGGCATTCGCCGCGTTTGATGGTCAGGTTGATGTTATCCAGCGCCTTGAGCGTCTTTGGCTTGCCGCTGAACAACGATCCCTTGCGCAGGGTGAATTCCTTGGTCACACCGCGCATTTCCATCAAGGTCTCGCCCGGCAGGACATCGCATTTTGGACGGTTTCGGGTCAGGTCTTCCGACTTCACTTCAATTGGCCTGATGGGGACCAATCGTTCGGACTTGTCCATATGGAACCCGGGCACAGCGTTCAGCAGCGCCTTCAGGTAGTCGTGCTGAGGGTTGCCGAACAGCTGCTCAGCTGTGCCCTTTTCCATAATCCGGCCATGATAAATCACGGCGATTTCGTCGGCCATGTTGGCCACCACACCGAAGTCGTGGGTGATCATCAAAACCGACATTCGAAGTTCGGACTGCACATCCTTGATGAGCTTGAGAATTTCCGCCTGGATCGTCACGTCCAACGCGGTGGTGGGCTCATCGGCAATTAGAAGTGCCGGATTGCAGATCATCGCCATGGAAATCATGGCACGCTGGCGCAAACCACCGGACAACTCGAACGGATATGTGTCCAGGGCCCTTGCGGGATCTGGAAACTGAACCAGACGCAACATTTCCTGGGTCAGTTCGCGCGCTTCCGGTGCGGACACGTCGCGGTGGAGTTTTGCGGCCTCGCCGATCTGATCGCCAATCGTATGCAACGGCGACAGAGAGGTCATCGGCTCTTGAAAGATAATCGCAACACGGTTGCCGCGCAGATGGCGCATCTGCGGCCCCTTGCGGTCCAGCGAGGCAATGTCGACCGGCGGTTCTGCGCCGGTTGGATCGGACAGGATCACTTTTCCGGATGTCACCGAAGCGATCGACGGCAAAAGGCCCATGATTGTCTGGGAGATAACCGTCTTCCCAGAACCCGATTCCCCGACAAGTGCGACTGTCTTGTTCTCCGGGACCACGAAGGAAACATCGTTGACCGCCTTGGTCCGTCCCTCGGCAGTATTAAACTCTACCGTCAATCCCTCGATGGAGAGAACATTCACCGTCAAATTCCTCCCGGGCCAAGGTTATCGCACTGATGCTTACCCAGCCTGTGTTGCGAAACAAAGACAACCAAATTTACGCTGTATTAGCAACGCAATAATCCGGAAGCGGTGCTGTGATCTAGATCACGTCAACCTGATAATGCCTATCATACGCGCAACTTACACACACGTTACGATTTGAAGGCGGTTACTCCGCTGCGGAAACCGGCGCTTTCGATGCTTCATTTGCGGGCAACACGTCAGTCGCCCTTGGCGCCAGCCAGTAGACTTCCATCCGCCCGGACCGGCCACGCAAGTAGTGTTCGCCGACCTCTGTCTGGCTGTGTTCATTCGGCAACCGGCATACGGTGTCTGCGCTTGCTAGAATTGTGATCTCCGGCTCACCGGCCACTTCCCGGCCCAAATGCTGCAGCCGTTCCGCAGCGTTCACTGTGTCGCCGACCACCGTGTAGTTCCACCGGTCCAGAGCGCCAACATTGCCAACCAGCACAGGTCCCGTGTGGATCCCGATCCGCATCCTCAGCGTCACACCGCCTTCGGCTTTGGCCGTTTCGTTTGCCTGCATTTGGGCGGCTGCAATGCGCCGGGCTGTCCGGACGGCTGCTTCTGCGTGATCCGGCTGGTCATCCGGCGCGCCGAAGAATGCCAGCATCCCGTCGCCCATAAACTTGTCGACCGTGCCGCCCTCGCTCTCCACCGCATCGACCAAAATTGCAAAATGCTGATTGAGGAGCGCGGCCGCCTGTTCAGCGCTCATGTTTTCAGAAAGTGCCGTGAAACCCACAATGTCGGTAAAGAGGATCGTCAGCTCCGCCTTGCGTGCCTCGGCGGCCTTTTGCCCGCCAAGGCGCATGAGTTTGATGAACAAGGATCGCGGCACATAGGTGTTCATGGCCTTGAGGCCTTCCACCATCGCATTGAAGGCAGAGGCGACCTGATCCATCTCCACGACCCGGCTGCGCGGCAATGGCTCAACGTCTTGAAGCGACAGGGTCGCAACCCGCTCGGACTGACGTGCAAGGTTGCGCAGCGGTCTGGAGACCCGGCGCCCCATCCAGATCGCGATGAGGACGGAGATGACCAAAGCGCCCAGTCCGACAAAGCCGGATCCCGCCAATCGCCTTACCTCCCGCGAGACCGTTGCGCCAAGGTAATATTGCCCAACCGTCAGAGGCTGATCACTGAAGCCAGGGACGATCCGCCGCATCATCAAATACTCATCCTCGGCCGCTTCAATGATTGAAACGTCGATCCCGAGCTCTGAAGCGCGCTCAAACTCTTCGAGTTTTGTTTCATCACCCATGGCGGCCAAGACCGGGTCACCAATTGTGTCCCATGACCCCGGTAGGTTTTCGGCAATGCTGCCGCCGGTCTGGATCCAGTCCGCATCGGAGTGCATCAAGACATCTCCGTTGCCATCGAGGATGAAGACGGTGTTGTTGACGCCCTCATCCTGGCTGGCAACGATGATCGACAGGTTTTCCATCGTGGTTGCCGCCGTCAGCACAGCAAACATTTCACCATCATGCACCAACGGCGCGGAGACGTTGGCAAAGAGCCCCACTTCATGGCGCATGATCGGGCCCCATGTCGGTGGGCTGTCAGCGGAGAGCACCGGGACGACTTCGTCTCTCATGCCCGGCGGCGGCGCGTCTGAATTGATCCGCCACAGCTTGCCGTTTTTTGCCCTGTAGACCCCGAGACGTCGGCCATCTGCATAAGTGATCGCCAGCGTGGTCAGGTCCGTGTTGGTCTGCAGCGCGATTGAAAAATCTTCGTAGATCCGGTTGCGATCCTCGATCGACAAGGTGCCGTCTTCAAAGAAAGGCTTCAGGCCAACCACCGCATTTTCAACTGACTGGAAGTGCGTGCGCACCTGGGTCTCAAGCGACTGCGTGCTCAAGATCGTTTTGTCGTTCAACAGGGAGAAGGTGTTCTGGAAATTGGCGGTCACTGAGAGGGCCAGGACCAATCCGATGGCCAATGCCACAAACCCACCGAAGCCGAGCCCGACGATCGTCGTCAGCTGCAGCCGGACACGCCGGGGTTTGCGAAAATTCAGCGCCATCTGGCTCCGTCCTGAGTTTGCCTTAAGATCGTAATGCCTGACAGTTGCCTTCAAATTAAGGCAGCCGCCGCGAAGAATACCATCCGATTGTTTCTCCTGCGGCTTCAGTCTTTTGCGGCTCGAAGTTCACGCAGTTCCAGATCCTGCAAGAGAATCACCGTTTTGGCATCCCGGATACGACCATCGGACACCATCTGAAGCGCCTCTTCCAGTGGAATATGGAGCACTTCGATGTCCTCTCCTTCGCTTTCAGCACCGCCCCCCTCGCCTGTCCGGTGGCGCTCCTGATAGCAGCCCCGGAAATAGGACAAGACCTCCGTAATGGACCCGGGGCTCATTTGCAGATCGAAGAGATGTTCCAGCTCCGACACTTCAAAGCCGGTTTCTTCCATCAACTCCGCACGCATCCGCTCTTCCGGGTGCGCACCTTCAAGCAAGCCAGCCGGTGCCTCGATGAACGTTGCGGAACCATCAGTGAGCCAAACGGGCAAGCGGAATTGACGCGTTAGAAGAACACAGCCGGTTTCCGGATTGTGCAACAAGCACGCCGCACCATGGCCCCGGTCATAGACTTCGCGGGTCTGCCGCTGCCAGGTTCCGTCCCGGCGCCGGTAATCAAGCGTGTACTTGGTGACCTTGCCCCAATTGTCCGACAAAAGCTCTTCGTTCAGGATCTTGAGGAAGTCAGTCTCCTTCGCGGGCGCGCTCATTAAGATCAGCCTTTGTCCGTCAAACCAAGCTCAGCCAGGATCTCGGCGGTGTGTTCACCAAGTGCGGGTGCCGCCCGCTCAAGGACAAGCGACCCGTTCTTGAACCGGATTGGTGTCCGGACTGATGTCACAGATCCGCCATCCACATCCGTTGCAGGCAGGTCGACTTTCATCTCCCGGTGATTGACTTGCTTGTCTTCAAAGACGTCTTGCACCGAGTTGATCGGACCGGCTGGAACACCCTCCATTTCCAAAGCCGCGAGGAGATCGTCCCGCGCCCGCTTCGCGGTCTCTTCCGTCAGGATTGCTACCAGTTCCGTTCTGGACGCAACCCGTGCGGCATTCGTTGCAAACTTTGGATCGTCGGCAAGCTCCGGACGGCCGAGCACACCGCACAGGCGCTTGTATTGCCCGTCATTGCCCACCGCGATGATGAGGTGGCCATCACTGGCAGGAAAGACCTGATACGGCACAATGTTGGGGTGCGCATTGCCCAGCCGCTTTGGGGTTTTCCCAGTCACGAAATAGTTGAGCGCCTGGTTTGCCAGAACACCGACCTGGGCGTCCAAAAGCGCCATGTCGACCCATTCGCCCTCCCCGGTCTCATCGCGGCGTCGGAGCGCGGCCAACACGCCGATCACACCGTAAAGGCCGGTAAAGATGTCAGCGAAGGCAACGCCGATCTTTTGCGGGGACCCATCCGGATCGCCGGTGAGGTCCATTATGCCGCCCATGCCCTGGATCATGAAGTCATATCCGGCACGGTGGGCGTAAGGTCCGTCCTGACCAAAGCCGGTTACGGAACAATAGATCAGCTTCGGATTGACCTCTGACAGGCTCTCATAATCAAGGCCGTATTTGGCCAGTCCGCCAACCTTGAAATTTTCGACCAAGATGTCCGCATCTGCTACGAGTTTGCGGACAACTTCCCGGCCTTCCTCGGTCCGGAAATCGACCGTGATCGAGCGCTTGCCACGGTTGCAGGAATGAAAGTAAGCCGCATCGCTCGGCTCACCGTCTTCAGTGCTCAGGAACGGCGGGCCCCAGCCACGCGTGTCGTCGCCCTGCGGGGCTTCAACCTTGATGACGTCGGCGCCGAGATCCGCAAGCGTCTGACCAATCCACGGCCCCGCCAAAATCCGGGCCAGTTCGACGACTTTGATGCCTTTAAGCGGCGCAGTCATTTGGCATGTCCTTGATGTCCGCTGTTTTTAAGCTTCAGAAGTCTTGCGGTAGATAAAGTTCCGGTCCGCCTTGATCCCCTCTGGGTTCGGCAAATACTCGAAATTTGGCAGCTTCAGTTCCAGACCTGTCAGGATATAGCCGCCGACCGCCATGCGCTCGTCAATCATCGGCGCGAGCCAATGAACGGTCGCCAGATCTGTCGTCGGATCACCGGATCCAATATCAATATGCGCAAAAGATGCCTTGCCGCCAACTCGTGGCCCGCAGAACGCCAGCGTGTCCCGAATGTCGCCCTGGATCATGTGCTCTGCATCCGGCGCGCAGCTCGGATGACACGTCAATGCATGATCGAAAACGAAAATTTCCTTGTTCGGATAGATTTCCCGCAAGTGATCGTATGTCCGGCCGTTGCCCAGACCCAGTTCCAAAATGGGCCCTTCAACCTCGTTCACCTTGTCGACAAGGTACTCAAGAATGATCTTCTGAGAGGTCATCCGGCGGATAAAACTGTCCAAGCGGCTCATGCAAAAAGTCCTGACTGTGCAAAGTGTTTGCACTGCATAGACCGGCAGGCGAGCGAGGTCAAAGCTGAACGGGCAGACTTGAAAACGGCCAGGCGCCCTGGGCCGGATCGAGAGGCTCAAAGGAAAGCGATGACACCGACCATGTTCGCGTCCATTTCGACTTGCCTGGCTTGAAGCTCATCCACGTTGGCCTGCACTGCTCGCTGCTGCGTTGTTAACGTCGCCTGAGTGATCCGAATCTGCTGATCGACCAAGCCAGTAAGAACGTTACTGACCTTTGCCGCGAAGGTGTCAGCGGACAATGCCTTATAACCAACCTGGGTCTGAACACTTGCTACATTAAGACCGGTCGCCTGAAACCGCATCCCGGCCAGCACGACTTCGGAAACCGGATAGACCTTTATGAGTGTTCCCAAATAAACCTGAAGACCCCATGTAGCCGTGACCAGCTGCCCTTCGATGAACGCAGTCCAGTTGACACCGCCATTGATCTTCTTTGTGAACCCCCATGTGATCTTGCTGTCATTACCGGATGTGGTGTCGGAATTATCTCCCGATGTTGTTGTGGTGCGGTTTCCTTGCACCGTTTCCGTCTTATTGTTGGCGAGCAATTCCATGTTGCCGGTCTTGTCGCCTGCATTGAGCGTCAGTGTCTTGTTGGTGCCGCTCTTGAGGCTCATGATATCGCCGGACTGAACGTTCACGCTGCCAGTTGTTTCGTGCTCATAATCTCCATTGACTTGAAGATGATGATCCCCGGTTTCGACGAACATCTTTTCTGCGGCCTTCAGAAGGAAATGCCCGTCACAGGCCATCAGAATGCCATGACTGGACTGATCGCTGCTCCCCGCTGATTTTTTGAAAATGTTTTCACTACCCGCGCCCTGAGATTCGATGTGTTTTTGCGGATAATAATGTTGTTGATCTGAAGGGACATTCTGGGCTTGCTGCTCCAAGTCGCAATATCCGCCCAGCCGCAACATCGCCCCAAGGTCGATATTGTCCGGGACTTCACCATCTTCCGTCGGCACTTTCGGCAGATAAAAATAGACGTGCTTGGTGTTGTAATCGACCTTTGAGTCAGATCCTGAATCGTTTGTGTTTCCGTCAGACACCGCATGCCTCCCAGCTTAGATACAGCCCACCGAGACGATGGCACAGGCATCGTTGTGCGAGCAATCGGTCGATTAAATACTGCTATTGTCTGCATTCAGCTTGGATAGAACGCAACTGGCTTGACCACCTAAAATTGAGAACGAACTAGGTTCGAACCCAACTTCTACACGACAGGAGTGAGCTTCAGGCAGCACCAATGAAGCCAAGCTAAGCACAGGTCTCAAATGTTCTCATGGGGAAACCTGAATTATACGAAGACCACAACACCCTTCGTGCTCGCTTCCACTTCGCCGCTGTTCACCCGGGCGATTTCCGATCGGACTTTGAGAATGTGGTCTGACTCCTCCAGGTCGGTTTGCTGGATCTTCATTCCGATACCATCGAGTTTCGTCAGATCACTTCGCAGGTTAGCGATACGGCTTTCGACCGACAATGCCTTATAACCAACCTGGGTCTGGACACTTGCCATGTTCAGACCAGTTGCCTGAAACCGCATGCCGGCAAGTACAACTTCGGAAACCGGATAAACCTTGACGAGGGTGGCGAGATAAAGCTGGAGCCCCCAGGAGGACGTAACGATCTGCCCCGCTGCAAACGCGGAATAAGCCACGTCGAGACTGTAGGTCATCGTCAGCCCCCACGTGGTGATCGTGTTGTTTCCTTTCGTAGAGTCGGTTTTGTTGCCGGACGTATTATTGTTGTTGTCGCCCTGCACCGTTTCTGTCTTGTTGTTGGCGAGCAATTCCATATCGCCGGTTTTGTCGCCTGCGTTGAGCGTCAGCTTCTTGTTGGCGCCGCTCTTCAAGGTCATGATATCGCCGGACTGAACATTCACGCTGCCGGTGGTGTCGTGCTCGTAATCGCCATTGACCTGCAGATGGTGGTCCCCGGTTTCGACGAACATCTTTTCGGCAGCTTTCAAAAGAAAATGCCCGTCACAGGCCATTAGAATGCCGTGGCTGGACTCGGTGCTGCTGCCGGCGGATTTCTTGAAGATGTTTTCGCTGCCAGCCCCTTGCGTATCGATGTATTTTTGAGGGTAGTAATGTAGCTCGTCTGCCGGAAGCTTATGAGCTTGCTGCTCCAGATCGCAGTACCCACCGAGGCGTAACATCGCCCCAAGGTCGATGTTGTCGGCAACTTCCCCATCCTCTGTCGGCACTTTGGGCAGGTAAAAGTAGACGTGCTTGGTGTTGTAATCGATCTTTGAGTCAGATCCTGAATCGTTTGTGTTTTCGTCTGACACCACACACCTCCCAGCAAAGGATCAACCCGCGGAAACGATGGCACGGAGATCGTCACGTCGGCAATCCCATATTGTTCCGCAAACCGCAATCGACTTCAGAACAACATTGAAACAATTGATTTTACTTAACTATTTTAAAACACTAGCACATAGAACACACATCATCCAGTGTCGAGCCAAAGCCGGACGATTGACGAACGTGAGCGAACGTTGCAAGGGAGCATATTGAACTTCCCGATCCGGCAGAGACGTACGCGGAGACATGAATGCCATCTGAAACGCCGACACTCATCAAGCTGGAAGACTACCAGCCGCCGGCCTATCGCATTGAAACCGCGAACCTCAATGTTCTCCTGGATCCCACGGCCACCAAGGTCGTTTCTGAGCTCAAAATCGCCCGACAACCGGATACGAAACCCGGAACGCCTCTCATCCTGGATGGCGATAACCTCAAACTGCTGTCGATCGCAGTTGACGGGCAAACTCTGCCAAGCAACGCGTACGACGTAACACCTTCTGCGCTTGAACTGACACCGCCAACTGGTGACGCATTCACACTGACCATAACCACCGAACTCAATCCGGATGCGAACACGCAGTTGATGGGGCTCTACAGGTCATCCGGGACCTACTGCACGCAATGTGAAGCTGATGGATTCCGTCGTATTACCTATTTTGCGGACCGCCCGGATGTCCTCAGTGCCTACACAGTCCGGCTGGAAGCCCCGCGCGATGCGTGTCCGATCCTGCTTTCAAATGGAAACCTAATCGAGACTGGCTTGGTTGCGGGCACCGATCGGCATTTTGCCGTCTGGCACGATCCCCACCCCAAACCGGCCTATCTGTTTGCTCTGGTGGCCGGGGACCTGGCAAAGATCACGGACAGCTTTACCACCGCGTCCGGCAACCCGATCGAGCTCAACATCTTCGTTGAACATGGCAAGGAAGCGCTTTGCGACTGGGCCATGGATTCGCTCAAACGATCCATGCGCTGGGATGAGGAGGCTTTCGGCCGCGAATATGATCTGGATGTCTTCAACATCGTTGCCGTGTCGGACTTCAACATGGGCGCGATGGAGAACAAGGGCCTCAACATTTTCAACGACAAGTACGTGCTTGCCGATCCGGATACGGCCACCGATCAGGATTACGCCAACATCGAGGCCGTGATCGCCCACGAGTACTTTCACAACTGGACCGGCAACCGGATCACCTGCCGGGACTGGTTCCAGCTTTGCCTGAAGGAAGGCCTCACCGTTTTCCGGGACCAGGAGTTTTCTGCCGACATGCGCTCGCGTCCGGTCAAACGGATCGCGGACGTAAAACTCTTGAAGATGCACCAGTTTCCTGAAGATGCTGGCCCGCTAGCCCATCCGGTGAGGCCGCGGTCTTATCAGGAAATCAACAACTTCTACACCGCGACGGTCTATGAAAAAGGCGCCGAAGTCGTCCGGATGCTGCAAACGCTGCTCGGCGACGACGGCTTCCGGTCCGGATTGGACATGTACTTCGACCGGCACGATGGCGAAGCCACCACGATCGAAGCATTCTTGAAGTGTTTCGAAGATGCCACTGGCACCGATCTTGAGCAGTTTTCACTCTGGTACGAACAGGCCGGCACACCGACCGTGTCTGTCAAAACCGCCCACAATCCAGACAACAAAAGCTTCACGCTGACCCTCTCTCAGGAGATCCCGCCATTACCGGGACAAAAATCGGCAAAGGCGGCCGTGATCCCGCTGAGATTTGGCCTTCTTGGACCCAATGGTCAGGATCTTGAGGTCTCGACGGCAGATGGAAAAGATGTCGTTGGCGACATTATTCTGCTTAAAAAACCGACGCAAACGATCACCTTTCAAAATGTGCCTGATGCCCCGAAGGTCTCCCTGTTGCGCGGCTTCTCTGCTCCGGTCCGCCTGACCCACGACCAGTCAGCTGACGACTTAGCGTTCCTGGCAAAGCACGACAGCGACCCCTACAATCGCTGGCAGACCGTTCAGACGCTGGCCACAAAGACCCTTCTTGCGCGTACTGAAGCTGTCCGCCGCAACACGGATTTCGCAAGCGCTGCAGATCTTGTTGCCGTTCTGCAAACCGTGCTGGAGGATGACCGTCTCGATCCTGCGCTCAAAGCCCAGGCGCTGACGTTGCCAAGCGAAACAGACACTGCCCAGGAGATCGGCAACAACGTTGATCCGGATGCTATTCACACCGCCCGATCCGGCTTGATTGCGGAAATCGCGGATGCGCTGCAACCCCTCCTGCTGCCGCTGGCGCGGGATTACGCCCAAGACAGCGACTTCTCTCCGGATGCATCGTCAGCAGGACAGCGCGCTCTGTCCAACCGGGCCCTGCACTATCATGCTCACTCAAGCAACCCGGATGCCGTTGCCCTGGTCAATGACCGGTTTAATAACGCCAACAACATGACCGACCGGATCATGGCGCTGACCTTACTCGTGCACCACGGCTTCGAAGGCGCAATGGAGGCCCTTCAGGCATTCCGCACCCGCCATGAGAGCAGCGCCCTTGCCATGGACAAATGGTTCGCCGCACGCGCGACAGCCCCGCGCGACGACACGCTCCAAGTGGTTCAGGACTTGATCGCCGATCCGCTTTATGAGCCCAGCAATCCGAACCGTGTCCGCGCCGTGCTGCACTCCTTTGCCACCGGGAACCCGACACAGTTCTCACGCGCGGACGGCAAGGGTTTCATGCTTATTGCCGAATCAGTTCTGGAGATTGACAAAAGAAATCCGCAGGTCGCCTCGCGATTACTGACAAGCTTCCGCTCCTGGAGAGCTTTGGAAGGCCGGAGATCAACCCTTGCTGAATCTGCCCTCTTGAGGGTTTCTTCAAGCGAAGAACTGTCGAGAGACTGCCGGGACATTGTCGACAGGACATTGCAGTAAGTTGCTATATTTGGAAACGTTAACAAGAGCTCAGGTAAAAGCGCGCCTTGTTAACCATTTTCTTCTTCTGTGACTCTAGACAAATACTGACGATTTGATTCAAATGGAAGTGATTCGGAGCTCGGCTTCGGAGCGGCGGAATTGAGGCACACTTCCTATGTCAAGAGCATTTGCGGGCTCCGCTACCGGGCGGCGCAGCGCTAAGGATTCAGGACGTAAAACCAGCGCAGGCGTACAAAGAGCGCTCTGGCGCAACTTCGTGTCTTCCGCCCATAACCACCTTGAACGCTCTGACAGCATGATGCGGCGGCTGATCCCGGCTCTCGCCATCCTGTTTCTCGTTTTTCTTGCCATGTATCGGACAGGCGAACTTGTCGGGCAACATGAAGCCGCCCGCACAGACGCGGAGACCACCCTCAGCCTCATGGCTTCGGTTGTCGCAGCACCGCTCAATGCTTCCGGGAAAGACCTTCCGGCGGCGGGCTACCGAACCACACTGAAGCGCATCCTTGCAGACAGCCTGCCCACAGGCGCGACCAGCAAGGGCCGCATCTTCCTGATCTCAGACACGAACGGCAACATCGCAGCGTCCGCACCGCTCCAACCTTCTCTGGAGGGCCGCCCGCTGACCGACCTCCTAGGTCCGGCGCAACCTCTGACAGTTTTCGGCGAACGCGCAGGCGTTCTGTCCATTCCGGTGAACCT
This sequence comes from Roseibium sp. MMSF_3247, assembly GCF_030733765.1. Classification (NCBI taxonomy): domain Bacteria; kingdom Pseudomonadati; phylum Pseudomonadota; class Alphaproteobacteria; order Hyphomicrobiales; family Stappiaceae; genus Roseibium; species Roseibium sp. MMSF_3247. The sequence goes on along the minus strand of NZ_JASHII010000002.1, from coordinate 196,261 downwards.
GACCGGCCGTGACGGTTCGGAACCCGTGCTTGCAACCGTTCGCCATCTCGACGGTCAGCTCGGCATGATTGCGGTCTTGCAGCCAGAGACGGTCGTGTTCGCAGACTGGCGCGGTTCACTTTCTGCGAATGTCACCTTGTATGTCGGCGTATCGCTGGTGCTTCTGGCCATTATTTACGGATTCTTCAGCCAGGCCTCGCGCGCCGAACAGGCCGACGAGAACTATGCGGCGACACGGGCCCGCATAGACACTGCCCTCACCCACGGCCGCTGCGGTCTCTTCGATTGGGATCTCTCGCGCGGCCGCATGTTCTGGTCTTCGTCCCTTTATGAACTCCTCGGTCGGGAGCCCAAGGATGACATCTTGAGCTTTTCGGAAGTCTCAGACCTGACGCACCCGGATGACATCGACCTTCTCGGGCTTGCCGAACACCTGCTGGAGAGCGGTGAAACGCTGGTCGACGAAACATTCCGCATGCGCCACTCTGACGGCAGCTGGATTTGGCTGCGGGCACGCGGCGAAATCCAGGTCGATCCAGGCCGGGCCGAACCGCACCTTATCGGCATCTGCCTCGACATAACCGAACAGCATTTACTTGCAGAGCAAAGCCAGATGGCAGACCTACGCCTGCGCGATGCGATCGAGACAATCTCCGAGGCGTTTGTTCTGTGGAACACCCGCAACGAATTGGTGATTTGCAACTCCAACTATCAGTCTTTGCACAATCTGCCGCCGAGCGCCGTCAAGCCGGGAACCCCTTACAAGGATGTTCTGGCCGCAGCTGAAAATGGGCCAGCTTCTCCGCAGCCGGTCCAACTCAGCAAGCGTCAGGGCGGACCGGAAGGATCTTATGAAGCTCAGCTGGAAGATGGACGCTGGCTGCAAATCTCGGAACGCCGGACCAAGGACGGCGGCTTCGTGTCTGTGGGCACCGACATCACCGCGCTGAAAAAGCACGAAGAGCGCCTGACGGAATCTGAGAAACGCCTGAAAGCAACGGTCACAGACCTGCAGCGCTCCCGCAAGATCCTGGAAGTCCAGACGCGCCAGCTCTCCGAAATGGCCGAGAAGTATCAGGAAGAAAAGACACGCGCAGAAGCGGCCAACCAGGCAAAGTCTGAATTCCTCGCCAATATCTCTCACGAGCTGCGGACACCGCTGAACGCCATCATCGGCTTTTCCGATATCATGACGCAGGAAATGTTTGGTCCGCTCGGCACAGATCGGTACGCCGATTATTGCAAGGACATCTATTCCTCCGGCACCTACCTTTTGAACGTGATCAACGACATCCTCGACATGTCGAAGATCGAAGCCGGCCGGATGTCGATCGAAACCGAAGTGGTCAACGCCAGCGAGGCTGCGGAAGACGCAGCGCGGATCATCACGGGCGCCGCTTCGGAAAAGAACATCGTGATCTCTGCAGACGTTGCCGACAATCTGCACGTCGATGTCGACAAACGCGCACTGAAACAGGTGCTCCTCAACCTCCTCGCCAATGCCGTCAAATTCACGCCGGACAATGGGACTGTCACCTTGAAGGCCCGTCCGCGCGGCGACAGGGTCCGGTTTGAAGTGGCTGATACCGGGATTGGCATTTCAGAGCGCGATATCGAGCGGTTGGCCAAGCCGTTTGTTCAGGTGGAAAACCAGTTCACCAAGACCCACCAGGGATCCGGCCTCGGACTTGCAATTGCCCGGTCTCTGGTTGAGCTGCATGGCGGAAAACTTGACATTGAATCTGAGGTCAAGAAAGGGACGATTGTCAGCTTTTCGCTGCCGCTGGCCCGCACCGACAACACTCAGATCGCGCAGTCTGCCTGATCCAAGACCTTGGATCTTCCAGCCTGGGCTGCCAACGAAACAGCCCGATTATCCGCAAGATACGGCCGCAGAGCGTGTTTGTCTCTGCGGCTCCAGGTTTTTGCCAGCGGCTCGGCCGGCTATTGTTTCGAAACGAGCGCTTTGAGAATGTCCCGTGATCGCGTCCAGAGCAGTGAACCGCCCTCGTCCTCAAAGAAATACCGGTTCGCATACTTGAGGCGGGATGCCATTAGCGCTCCACCGTCTGGCGAGTGCACCGGGCTTGCATCCTTGCCGCCATACCAGAGATCCACCGGACAGGTGATTGCGTCCCAAGTGAATGCCCATGGTCCCATCGCGGCAACCGTATCAAGGGCGTAGCCGGTCGGCCCTTGCGCAAACCCGTGTTCCAGAGCGGATTTAAAGGCCGAGTGAAACGGTTCGGACGAATAGACCGCCTGATCCAACTCGGAGCTGGTTGAGATGATGAACTCCAGAAAGCTATCCGGATCGGCAAAGCCTTCGAGCATTGTGATCAATGCCTTGGGTTTGTGCTTGGCATCCCGGACCATCTTCTGAAGCTGGTCGGGCAAACCATTGAAAAACTCCGGCATGGACAGTTCGTCCTGCCCGGAGACCACCGCCAGCCGGCTGACCGGCCCACCGGCCGCGAGCGCCAGAGCGAAAGGCACGCCCTGCGAGACGGCGGCAACAGGGATTGCACCAACGCCGAGATGTCCGATCAGGTCGGCAAAATCATCAGCCACACTTTGCAGGGTTTTGCCGGGATCCGGGTCAGAGCCGCCAAGGCCCGGCCGGTCGGGAGCGATCAGGCGAATGTTCAGTTCATCGAGACAGTCAGCACCAAAGCCAAGCGATCCAGCAGTTCCGGCCCCTGAGATGAATAGAACTGGCTGCCCGGTCTCCGGCCCCCACTCGGACCAGGCCAGTCCACGGCCGTTTTGCAAAGAAAGCTTCGCTGTGCGCTCCGGATTGCGGATCGCGTCAGATGTCGGGAAAGTCAATTGATATACTCCGGGAAATACAAATGGGTCGCGCAAATTTTTAAATGCGCGCTGAGACTGAGGCCGCCGGACGATGCTGTCCCTACACGAGCGCGCACACGCAAACAAGCCTTAAGTGCACCAGATGAAACCACCACTTAAGGGCATCTACAGGCCACATCCTGGATTTCTTTGGAACGAAGTTCGGCTTCGCGCGTTTATTTCGTTCATGAAACTGAAAGGAGACATGATGACAGACCGTGAAAAACGCGAAGCTGAGATCAAAAAAGAAGCCGAGCGCATCAAGAAAGTCGCGGAAAATTCGAGCACCGGCGGCCAGCTGGGCGGCACTTTCTTCGGTCAAGAACACGACGGCGGCATGAACGCAGGCCGCGGATAAAACCATTTTGGCCCCTTTGCCTTTGAGCGCAGCGTATGACCAGCGATCACGGCAAAGGGGCATTTACTTACTGCGATGTTGGCGCGGCCTCGATGATTTCGACCGGGCCAACAAGCCGTTCAAAGATGGCCCGGACACCTTGCTGCATCTCATTCAACTCAGCCTCCAGGCGCTCAAACGCCGGACTGCCCGAAGCCTGAAGCAGTAGATCGAGCACACCGCGCGGGGCATCGGCAGGAACAAATTTTCCAGACAAAGCCAACCGCAGAACCTGGGTTAGGCGGTGATAGAGCCGCAAGGCCTCCAGAAGGTTTCCGGCATCTCCACTTTCCAGAAAGCCGCTGTCCCGCAAGTTCTCCAAAGCCTGTTCGGTTCCTTGAGCCAGAACACTTCGGCTCTCATGTGCATTTGCGAGCTGCAGGAATTGCGCGATGAACTCAATATCGACCAGACCGCCGGCGACCTGTTTCAAGTCCCAGATGTCCTTGGTTCCTTTTTCCTTTTCAATTTTCGCCCGCATCGAGCGGACATCATCGGCCAGGCTTTTCAGGTCTCTCGGCTGAACCAATGTCCCGCAAATGCTATCCTGGATCTTTTGCCTGAAAGCATCGGACGTCGACGCGATCACCCGCCCTCGTGTCAAAGCCATGTGTTCCCAGGTCCAGGCATCCTTTTCCTGATAGGCAATGAAGCCGTCCAGATTGGTGGCAAGCGGTCCCGCATTGCCGGATGGGCGCAGGCGGAAATCAACTTCGTAGAGGGACCCTTCTGCTGTTGGCGCGGATAAGGCCGTGACCAGCCGCTGGGTCAGGCGCGTGTAATACTGGCTGATGGCAAGCGGCCGTTTTCCGTCAGACTGTTTGACGTCCTCAGGGGCTTCATAAAGCAGGATCAGGTCCAGATCAGAAGCCGCAGTCATTTCACGACCGCCGAGCTTGCCCATGGCAAGAACAGCCACCTCCCCGCCAGGCACGGTTCCATGGGTCTCGCCAACATGGGCGATTACTTGCGTCATGATCCGGTCGACCACGACCTCAGCAAGACGAGCGAGCGCAAAACCGACCCGGTCCGCAGATAGCGTGTCGGAGATCAATCGCAGACCGATGAGGAACTGCTGCTCCTGCGCGAAGATGCGGGCCCGATCAAGAGCCTCTTCATAGAACTGCGACTGTGACAGTGTCCGGTCCAATCCGGAGCGGAACTCGTCAACACTTGGCATGGCACCAAAAAATGCCGGATCCAGAACCGCGTCCAAGACATGCACCCGTTTGGACACCGTGTCCGCCATCCGCGGCGCCGCGCCCATGGTTGTCGCCAGCAGCGTGAGGAGTTGCGGATTGGAGCGCAGAAGTGAGAACAGCTGCACCCCGGCCGGCAGTTTGGCCATAAAACTGTCAAAAGCCCGGAGCGCTGCGTCCGCGTTGTCTGTGGCAGCAAGAGCAGTCAACAAGGCCGGATGCATCTCTGTCAGACGTTCGCGGGCCTTTGTCGAGCGAGTGCACGGATACCGCCCGAAATGCCACGCCTTGACGATGGCGGCAGCTTCCGCTGGCTGCTGGAAGCCAAGCTTCGACAGGGTTTCAAGCGTGTCCGGATCATGGTCATCGCCTGTAAACACCAGGTTGCCTGTCTCGGACGAGAGCCCTGGCTCATCTTCAAACAGCTCCGCATAGTGATGCTGAACGTTTTGGAAATGACCCAACAGATCCGTTTTGAACGCCTCCAGCGTGTCGTATCCCATCAAGGACGCGATCCGGGTCAAACCTTCGATATCTTTGGGCAAAAGCTGGGTCTGCTCGTCATTTAGCATCTGGATGCGGTGTTCGACGGTCCTTAAAAACCGGTAGGCGCTGGTGAGCTCGTCCCGTGCCTTTGGGCGGATCCAGTCGGCCTGGGTCAGCCCTTGCAACATGTCGAGGGTCCGGCGTCCGCGAAGCTCCGGATTGCGCCCACCGGCGATCAACTGCTGGGTCTGAACAAAGAACTCGACCTCGCGAATGCCGCCACGGCCAAGTTTGACGTTATGGCCAGCAACCGCAATTGCGCCATGGCCCTTGTGCATGTGGATCTGGCGCTTGATCGATTGCACGTCGGCAATCGCTGCAAAGTCGAGATATTTGCGCCAGATGAAGGGCACGATTTCTTTCAAAAACGCCTCGCCAGCCGGGATATCGCCAGCACAAGGCCGCGCCTTGATTAGCGCCGCGCGCTCCCAGTTCTGGCCAAGCGACTCGTAATAGACAAGAGCTGCGGGAACCGACATGGCGAGCGGTGTGGCCCCCGGGTCCGGCCGTAAACGCAGGTCTGTGCGGAACACGTACCCATCCGCCGTCCGGTCCTGCATGATTTTCACCAGACGCCGGGTCAGCCGCACAAACTCTACCGGGGCTTCGGTGGATCCAGCCATTGGCGCTTTGTCCGGCTCGTACAGCACAATGAGGTCAATGTCGGAGGAGTAGTTCAGCTCATTTGCACCATGCTTGCCCATGGCGAGCACAATCAGGCCTGAGTCGATCTCCGGTTTCTCCGGATCCTTAGGCTCAAACTTGCCGCGGCGGGTCAAGTCATTCAGGCAGAACCGGATTGAAGCGGTCAGCGCTGCATCTGCAAAGCCTGCAAGTGCATGAGTTACCTGATCAAGATCTATGGCGCCGCCGATGTCAGCCAGTCCCAGCGTCAAGGCCAGATCCTGTTTCAACAGGCGAAGCGCCCGCGTGATCCCCGCCTCGTCTTCGGCGGTCGTTTCCTGCGCTGTTTCCAGCAAATCTGCGAGCCGTCGTTCAGGTGAATCGGTGAGGATGCTCAGCAATCGTGCGGCATTGGCCGTCATCAGGTCTCGCAAATACGGCGAGTTTCCGATGACGCCAAGCAGCAGCTGCGCAAGATCGGGCTTGTCCTCAAGCAGCGCTTTCACATCTGCGCCGGCCTCGGGCTGGGCAAGGATATCGTTCAGGAAAAGCTGCGCGTGATCAGGGTCTGCAACGGGCGGAATGATCGAAATCCGCGCCATAAGCGGCTGGTCTTGCCCCGGCTCATTCCGGTTTTGGCTCTGCCCCGTCTGATTTTCCGCCGTGCCCATTGCTGCTCCCGCTGCTTCCCGGTTTGGCCCGGGTAAGATCGATCCGGGCGACAAGGCCCGGGTCCCCATTTGTGAGCTGCAACTCTCCACCATGCAAGCGGGCAACGGCCTTGACCAAGCTCAATCCCAAACCAGTTCCGGGCTCCGAGCGGCTTTCATCAAGACGGACAAACCGGTCTTTGACCCGATCCTGATCCTTTTCCGGGATACCGGGACCTGTGTCGGAGACACTCAACACCACACGGCTCTCATGCTCTTCAGCAGAAATCCTGATCCGGAACTCTCCATCCTTCGGGCATCCGTACTTCAGGGCATTCTCGATCAGGTTGACCAGCCCCTGGAACACCAGATCTTTTTGGCAGATGGCTTCGAGACCGTCGGATACTTGGGTCTCCAACACGCCCCCTTCATCTTCAACCAGCGGCTCGTAGAGCTCGGAGACTTCATTGACAAGGTTGTTGATATCAGTCCGCTCCATGACCTCTCCAGGCGCCATGGATTCGATCCGGGCGATCCGCAAAAGTGCGTTGAAGATCCTCAGCAAGTGGTCAGTTTCACTGAGCGTTTCTTCAAGGGCCTCTTTGTAGCAGTTCTGCCCTTCCGCTTGGCGCAAGGCTGTCTCCACGCGGGTCTGCAAGCGTGTGAGCGGCGTCTTAAGATCATGGGCGATGTTGTCGGTCACATCCTTCATGGACCGCATTAGAAGCTCGATCCGGTCGAGCATCGTGTTCAAGCTGACGGCCAACCGGTCAAACTCATCATCATTGCCGGCAATCGGCAATCGTCCGGTCAGATCGCCGGTCATAATCGTTCGGCTGGTGTCGGAGATTTCGTCGATCCGCTTCATCACGCGCCGGCTGACAAAAAGCCACGTAATCGCACCCATGGCGACGACGACAATCAGCCACAGGCGAAGTGCATTGCCGAGAAGATGAGAAAACCGAAGTTGTTCGCCAAGGTCACGACCGACCAGCAGACGAAATCCGCCGCGCAACTCAAAGGTCCGGACCATTGCCTGGCGCTGCGTGTCCGGGCTGTCTTGCCCGAGGCGGGTGTAGTGAACCCGGCGGATACCGCCGTCGGCCTCTTCCAGAACAGTTGTTGGAAGGCGGGCGATGTTGCCAACCAGGGCATTGCCTGCAAAATCAACAAGAAGGTAGAGGCTGGCATCTGGATGGCGCGACCGCCGGTCGATGGTCTCCACCAGATCGCGCACACCGCCGCGAACATAGATATCCGACAAGCCCTTGAGCTCGGCGTCGATGGTCTGAACCACCTGTTCCGACATCAGGTGGTCTGTATTTTCGGAAATGTAGACAAGCAGAAAGCCCGACAACAGCGTGAACACTGCGATGTACAGCAGTGACAGCTTGAATGCTGTTGTCCGGGTAAACCTAGTGAGCCGTGTCACGGATTGTGTATCCGGCACCGCGGATCGTGTGGAGCAGCGGTACGTCGAACCCTTTGTCGATCTTGCCGCGCAGACGCGAAATGTGGACGTCGATGACGTTGGTCTGAGGATCGAAATGATACTCCCAGACATTCTCCAGAAGCATTGTCCGGGTCACAACCTGGCCCGCGTGCTGCATCAGATATTCCAGCAAACGGAACTCGCGTGGCTGTAGCGGGATTTCCATGTCACCGCGGCGGCAGGAATGGGCCATACGGTCCAGCGTCAGGTCACCGACCGTGTAGGTGGTCTCCACCTGGCTGGCAGACTTCGGACGCCGTGCCAACGCTTCGACGCGCGCCTGCAATTCTGTGAAAGCATAGGGCTTTGGCAGATAATCATCTCCACCGGCCTTCAAGCCGGTGACGCGGTCATCAACCTGACCGAGCGCTGACAGGATCAGGACCGGCGTATGATTGCCGCTTTTGCGCAGTTCTTCGATCACGGCGAGGCCATCACGTTTGGGCAACATGCGATCAACGATCAAGATGTCGTAGTCGCGATCAAGCGCCATTTGCAGGCCGGTCTCGCCGTCGTCCGCCTTGTCCGCCCTGTGACCCAGCTCGCTCAAACCCTTGGCAAGGTAGTTGGCTGCTTCGTGGTCGTCTTCAATCACAAGAATCTGCAACATGGCTCTCTTTTACCGCGAGTGAGAGGATAAAGAAAAGGGCTGGCAACAATGCGGATGTGAACACTGTTGCCAGCCATCAATTCGCAAGACCGACCCGTCGGGGTTGGGGGCAGAGGGCAGACCGGTCTTGCTCTCAGATGCCGGTGCAGGACCGGCCCTGATCAGGCCAGGTTCATGGGCAGAGCCACAAACCGGGTGTTGTCGTTGCTTTCGACCCGGAACAAGACTGCCTTGCGGCCATCTTCTTCCGCCTTCTTCACCGCCTTGATGACGTCTTCCGGCGAGTTGACCGGCATGCCGGCAACTTCAAGGATCACATCACCGCGGCTGAGGCGCTTCTCAGCGGCCGGACTATCCGGATCAATGTCAGCGATCAGGACGCCACTGCCTTCAAGGCCCGCATCTGCCTTGGACGTCAGGACAAGACCCATGTCGTCCAGGCTGGTGTTTTCAGGTTCCACAGCTTCCGGCTGGGCAGCAGCTTGCTGCTGATCTTGCAGGCGACCGAGGGTCACATCGATGTCCTGCTCCCTGCCATCGCGCCAAACGGTGATTTCCACCGTGGTGTCCGGGTCGTAGGCGGCAATGATCTTGGATAGATCACGCGGACCATCGACCTTCGCGCCTTCTACTTCCAGGATCGTGTCACCGGACCTAAGACCTGCCTTGGCCGCGGGGCTGCCTTCCTGTGCTTCAGAAACGATCGCACCGTGCGCTTCATCAAGACCAAGGCTTTCGGCAATGTCATCGGTCACATTTTGGATCTGAACACCGAGCCAGCCGCGCACGACCGTGCCACCGTCCTTCAGTTCCATGATGACATCCTGAGCCGTGGAGGCCGGGATAGCGAATGCGATGCCAACGTTGCCGCCGGACGGCGAGAAGATCGCAGCGTTCACGCCGATAACCTCACCGTTCATGTTGAACGCCGGTCCACCGGAGTTGCCACGGTTCACCGGAGCATCGATCTGGATGAAGTCGTCATACGGACCTGCGCCGATGTCACGGCCACGTGCCGATACGATACCTGCGGTTACGGATCCACCGAGACCGAACGGGTTGCCGATGGCAACGGTCCACTCGCCGACTTCTGGTGCCTCATCGGCAAAGTCGACATAGGTGAAGTCCTTGCCGCTTTCGATTTTCAGAAGTGCAAGATCCGTGCGCTTGTCAGCGCCGATCAGGACAGCGTCATACTCTTCACCTTCGTGGTCGATCACTGTGAATTCAGTGCCCTTGTCGATCACGTGCTGGTTGGTCACAACAAATCCATCCGCGGAGATAAAGAAGCCGGACCCCTGGGACATGCCGTATTGGCGCGGCGCGCGGCGTTGCGGCCGGCCGTCTTCTCCGCCACGTTCGCCGAAGTCACGGAAGAAACGCTCGAACGGATGACCGTTCGGCAGATCCTCGAAGAAGTCACGGAAGTTGTTGCCGCCGTTGAAATTCATCATCCGCGGCTCTGCAGCCTGCTTGACCTGCACACTGACAACAGCCGGACTCACGGCTCCGACGACATCAGAGAAATCGGCAGGTGCGGCGTTATCGATCCGGACTGGCGTTGCTTGTGCCAGTTGCGCCGGCACAATGGTCTGCACGGTCATGAGACCGGCCGCACCGAGTACGACTGCACCGGCCAGCAGTTTGGCGCGGCGAGACCGCAAAGGGGAGCTTGACCGACGATTTTCCATCTATTCTTCCTTTTTCGACAGTTTGACTGGAGGTCAATTCATTCAGGACCACGCGGGGACGTGCGTTTCCTGGTCGAAACTGAAGATAGGAAAGGCTCCCTTACAGGCGCCTGTCAGATGGATTACGTTTTTGTAAGGTTTCCAGTTGCTCAGCCGGGTAACGGCTTAAATCTCTGATGAATCAAGGAAAAAGGATCGGCGCATCGCTGTTTTCCCACTTGGAAAACTTCGGCATGATGGCCGCGAACCTGTCGGATTTCTCGAAAGTCACCAGCCATGTTTTCAGGTTGTCCCAGTCTTGAGAATCGAACCAGTCGCGGTCCGCATTCGCAAACTGTCTGACGAAGGGCAGAATCGCAAAGTCTGCCAAACAAGGCTGCGCTCCAAACAGCCAAGCGGAGCCATCAAGCCGACGGTCCAACTCTTTCAGGAACTCGGACGCTGCGGACCGTTCTGATGTCTTGTCTGCATCTTCATACCGCGTATCGTATTTGTAGCGATCCAAGTGGGTTTTGAACGGCCCGTCGCAGGTTGCGATCAAGGCACGCATCTCATCCAGGCTCCCCGTTTCCGGTTCAAGCCAATTGTCCGGGTCAGATTGCTCCAATGCCCAGACCATGATGTCGAGGCTTTCATCAATCACTTGCGTACCAAACTTCAGGCACGGGACCGTTGCAGAAGGAGATGTTTCCAGGAACTCGGGTGCCTTGTCGCGCAGTACAATTTCCCGCAATTCCACGGTCAATCCGCTGGACGTCAATGCGAGCCTTGCCCGCATCGCGTAAGGGCAGCGCCGAAAAGAATAGAGTATTGGCTGATCGGTCATAACGTTCCCATCGCGCATCCGCTCTCCGCGGTCAAGCAGCCCGCACATCTGCCCTTGCGGAATGCCTTGCTTAGATCTTTTTTTACAACTTCCAGCAATATTTGCTGTTGGTAGGATTTGTTATGGACGATTCGCTTCTTAAACTTGCAAAGGCAAGCTCCTCGCAGAAAAAGCACGAGTTGGCAGCTCACATGACCGGGCTGCTCGCGGCCCGTGATGATGCTACCACCTCCTCCGAAGAGACCAAGTTGCTGAATTCCATGCTGGAAGGCGTTTATACGTCTCTTGGCGATGAAGCCAAGCAAGAGATGTCGGACAAGCTGGCAGACGTCTCGGCCATGTCCTCAACACTTGCCGCAGCGCTTGCAAACGAGGAAATTCCGATCGCCCAGGCGGTTCTTGAGCGCTCCACCTCGTTGTCCGAAGCAGATATCGTCAAACTGGCCCAAACCAAGGGTCAGGACTTTCTCCTCGCGCTCGCCAAACGCGATCACGTCAGTAAAGACGTGACCAAGATCCTGATTTCGCGTGGAGACAAGGACGTCAAGCAAACCGTTGCCTGCAATCTTGGCGCAGAGATTGAGATGCCGGAGTTTGAGGCGCTGGTCAAAGACATGCCCAAACAGATGGGCGACCGGATCCGCCACCTGCGCAAGTCCAACGAAGAGCTTTTGGAAGATCTCTTCAAGGATGATGGTGAAATTGCCGCTGGCAGCGAACTGCAGCGCCGCCCCTCAAAAATCAGCCCGAAAGCCTGGGTCATGGGCATCAAGATGGGCAAGACCACACTCAACAAAGCGGTTTATCAGTGCAGTGTGGAACACAATCTCTTCGATGTGGTCGCCCTGCTTTCTTTCTTCTCCGGCATGCAGATGAAGTATGTCCACAACCTGATGGTCCGGTTTGACAGCACCGGGATTGCGACCATCTGCCGGGCAACGGGCCTTGGGGCCAAGGAGTTTCAGGCAATCTGCAAGGAACGCTGCAAGCACCTGAAGTTTCCGGAGAGCACCGGCAGCAAATGGCTGACCAACTACCACATGCTGGATGATACCGACGCCCGGCGGCTGTTGAACCTGATGAAAATCAAGCTCAAGGCGACCGAACGCGCCGAAGCTGCCTGACCTGCTTCAGTTCCTGTATCCCTTTGCAGAGCATCTATATTGGCCGGACCCGAACGGTTAGGTTCTACCGCTTGATCGCAAGCAATAGATGATCGTAATTAATTTCAATGTTATTTATAATTAAGCCACCAACTATCATGATTACTTAGACGCCTTAGCGTTCTATAAACTCACGGCACGGTATTTATCCTACTCCCACAGTAGGCACGCACCCAATGCTTGAGAAACTTATTGAACTTGCCAACAACACCACACCTGAAAAACGACACAAGCTCGCGCATCATGTAACCGAGCTCTTTATCAAAGGCGCCGACAGCTATCAGGTCGAAGAGATCGCCCTTTTCAATCTCCTGCTGGAAAACATGCTGCCGTTGATGGAGCAGCAGCAGAAGAAAAAGATCTCAGAAAAGCTGGCACCCGTCCGCAGGGCCTCGCGCGGGTTGGCGGTATCGCTTGCGCGGGAGAAGATCGACATTGCCCGGCCTATGCTTACGACATCAGCAGCCCTTCAGACCGACGATATTCTCAAGCTCGCCAAGACCATGAGCCAAGATCATTTGTTGGCGATCTCTCAAAGGCACCATCTTGAGTCCAACGTAACGGATGTCTTGCTGGAACGCGGAGAGCAGCCAGTCAAACGATCCGTTGCCGCCAACTCTGGTGCAGAGATTTCAAAGTGGGGGGCCCGTATCCTCGTCAAACTGGCCGAGAGCGATGAGACCATCCGGGAATCCATGATCGAACGATCAGACATCACGGAAGCTGATTTGGAAAAACTCATCAGCCACATGCCACCAAAACAACAAGACGCCATTCACGCCTTGCGTCATCAGAACGAGGAGCTTGTCCACGAGCTCTTCCAGAAAGCCAGCCGGGCAGTGACTGCAACAACACTTCAGCGCAAAGCATCGCGGATCAACGCCAAGGTCATGCTAAAGGACATCCGGGACGAGGAATTGACGTTGGGCAAGGCAATTACTCAACTGGCCTTGTCCAACAATCTGTTCGAGATCTGTTTCCTTGTGTCCGAAATAGCCGGGCTTGAGCAGAAATATGTGACGAACATGCTTCTGCGCTACGACGCCGCCGGCGCAGCTGTTCTTTGCAAGGCACTTGATCTGACTGAGGCCGAGTACAGGGCAGTGTCGAAAGCCAGGACGGTTCAAAACAAACAACCGGCAACCACTGTCGACAACTGGGTTGCAGATTATCAAACGCTGTCATCGCGCGACGCCCGTCGCTTGTTGTCGTTTATGAAAATCCGGCTGGCCACGCTTAGCGATGAAGCGGCGTAACTTGAAATGGCATAGCAGCGCTCAGGTTTCAACTTCGCGGGTGACGACAGCTGCCCCGGCTTCCAGCGTCCTGTGGACGGGGCACTTGTCCGCGATCTCGAGCAGCCGTGTCCGGGTTGCTGCATCGAGATCGCCCTCCAGCGTGATCAACCGCTCAAAACGGTCAATTTTGCCACCGCGGGTCTTCTGTTCTTCCGAACAGTCCTCGCACTCCGCTGCATGGACCTTGTCATGCAGCACCGTCGTCCCGATCCGGTCGATGTCCAGCCCCTTCCGATCGGCATACATGCGCAGCGTCATGACCGTACACGCACCCAGTGCCGCAGAGAGATAGCCATAAGGCGATGGGCCGCTGTCAAAGCCGCCATAGCTTTCCGGTTCGTCGGCGATCAGCCGGTGTTGTCCGCTGGCGACGAGTGCCTGAAACTTGCCCTGCCCGGTTTCGATGACTTCCACGCCGTCGCCTCTTGCGCTGGCGTCCGGTTCAACAATCGGATCCAAATAGCCGCTGGACCATCCGGCAATGACTTTTGCCGCGTATTCCGCATCCTGACCGCGGGACAGCAGGTGATCGGCCTTGTCCAGCGACACAAAGCTTTTTGGGTGTTTGGCGGCGAGAAAGATTTCGCTGGCATTATCGATGCCGACCGTTTCGTCCAGCGGCGCATGCATGACCAGAAGTGCTTTTCCAAGTTCTGCAGTGTGTGAGAGCACCGCTTGGCGTTCCAAATCCGCCAGAAACTCGCGCCGGATCGTGAAGGGCCGACCGGCAAGATCAACCTCTAGGGCGCCCTGCTCCTTAATATCATCGATCGCATGAGCAAAATTATGCACGACATGACCGGCTTCCGATGGCGCACCAATCGTGACGACCGCCCGCACCTCGGGGATGTCTTTGGCGACAGACAGAACGGCCGCACCGCCAAGCGAATGGCCGATCAGAAGCTGCGGAGCTTCATAATTCTTGCGCAGGAAATCCGCCGCGACCTTCAAGTCTTCGACATTGGAGGAAAACCCGGTTGAGGAAAAATCGCCGCCGCTGCCGCCAAGTCCGGTGAAATCGAACCGCAAAACAGCAACGCCTTCTGCGCTCAAAGCGCCAGCGATGTGCCGTGCGGCAGCGATGTCCTTGGAACAGGTGAAGCAATGAGCAAATAGCGCAAAGGCACGGATGGGCCCGGCCGGCAGATCCAGCCGCGCAGCAAGGTGTGCGCCCTGCGATCCTTCGAATTCCAGTTTTTGTGCTTGTTGTGCCAACGCCCGGCCCTCCAGTCTTGTTTCCCTGCACAGGTAAGGAGCGCTTAAGGGCAAACAAGTCACGCCTTGGTGTCAAGGCCGTGACCAGTGCGTTCACACAAGATGATCTGAGCGAATGCCGTTCGGATCAATTCTGATCTTTTGAAGACAGCAGCGCTTTCAAACGCTTTTCCTCTTCTTCCGACAATTTTTGAACCGGCTGGTTCATCCCAGCAGCAACGGCTGTCGTTTGTCTGCGGCGCAGCGTGATCACGATGGCGACAATACCGGCAATCAAAGCAAGGGGCCCGGCGGCCCACAAAAAGAACGTGTGCGAGGCAAATCGCGGCTTCAAAAGAACAAACTCGCCATACCGGTCGACCAGAAAATCGATTACCTGCGCGTCTGAGTCCCCAGCGACCAGACGCTCGCGCACCAGAACTCGCAGGTCCTTGGCGAGCGGCGCGTCGCTGTCATCGATCGACTGGTTCTGACAGACCATGCAGCGCAGCTCGGCCGACAAAGCCCGGGCCCGTGTTTCCAGGGCTGGATCTTCCAGGATTTCATCCGGTGAGATGGCAAGCGCAGGCCCAGACAGGACACACAACACCAGCGAAAGACAGGCAAGGAGCCGTTTCATCGGGATCAGTCTCCTATTCCGCCGGAACGCTGGCAGGTTGTTTGCGCTTGGCAGCCGGTTTCGGAGCTCCGACCCGCAAGCGGCGGTCCGCCATGGAGAAGGCTGCGCCGAGTGCCATGATTACACAGCCGATCCAGATCAGTGTGATCAGCGGCTTGTAATAGGCCCGGACATCCACCGCACCGTCGTTGCGCCGCTCTCCTAAGGAGACATAGACCTGCGAAAAGCCAATCGTATGGATTGCCGCTTCGGTGGTCGGCATCTGGCGCGCGGTATAAACGCGCTTGGACGGCTCCATTTCGGCGACGAAGGCACCGCCTTCACGAACCGTGAAGTGCCCAACTTCCTCTACGAAGTTCGGCCCGCGGCGCGGCACTGCGCCGTCAAATGTCAGCTCATATCCAGAGACGTTCACCGTATCGCCGGGCCGCATTGTCCGGACCTGCTCTTCCTGGAAGGCAGACGATGTCACAATGCCAAGCACAGTGACGCCGATGCCAAAGTGCGCGGTCGCGGTTCCCCAGGCAGAGCCCGGAAGACCGTAAAGACGTGCAAACCCGCGCTTCGGACCAATTTCGAAGAACTTGACCCGTGTGACGATTTCGGAAATTGCCCCGGCCATCACCCAGACCGCCAGTCCCACACCGAGAGGGGCAAGGACCCGCTCCATGCCCCAGAGCCAGAAGGTGAAGAGCGTCATCAGCAACGCAAGTCCGAACGCTGCATACAGCCGCTGGGACGCTGCCAGAAGGTCTCCCCGTTTCCAGGCCAGGATTGGCCCGAACGGAACAGCCATTAAGAGCGGCACCATCAACGGTCCGAAGGTCAGATTGAAGAACGGTTCACCGACCGAAATCATTTCGCCGGTGATTGCGTCCAGCACCAGCGGATAGAGCGTCCCGACCAGAACTGCGGCGGTGGCCGCTGTCAGGAAGAGATTGTTGAGAACCAGCCCGCCCTCCCGGCTGATCGGGGCAAACAAGCCGCCCTGTTTCAGCATCGGCGCACGCCAGGCAAAGAGAGACAGCGAGCCGCCGATGAAGAGGCACAGAAGCCCGAGAATAAAGACGCCGCGCGACGGATCGGTGGCAAAGGCGTGCACCGATGTCAGAACGCCCGAGCGGACAAGGAAGGCCCCAAGCAGGGACAGCGAGAAGGTGAAGATCGCCAGGAGCACCGTCCAGACCTTCAACGCTTCCCGTTTTTCCATAACGATCGCTGAATGGAGCAGCGCTGTTCCGGCAAGCCATGGCATGAAGGATGCGTTTTCGACCGGATCCCAGAACCACCAGCCCCCCCAGCCGAGCTCGTAATAAGCCCAGTAGGAGCCCATGGCGATGCCGAGGGTCAAGAAGCTCCAGGCCAGAAGTGTCCAGGGACGGACCCAGCGGGCCCAAGCCGCGTCTGTGCGCCCCAAAATGAGCGCAGCGACAGCGAAGGAGAATGTGATCGAGAAACCGACATAGCCGACGTAGAGCAACGGCGGGTGGATCGCCAATCCGATGTCCTGCAGGATCGGGTTGAGGTCATTGCCTTCGATCGGCGGATTTTCATACCGGTTGAACGGGTTGGACGTTGCCAGCATAAACAGCAGGAACCCAGCGGAAATCCAGCCCTGAACAGCCAACGTGGTGGCTCTGAGGTCATCCGGAAGATTGCTGCCAAACACTCCGACCAGAGCTCCGAAGAAGACCAGGATCAGCACCCAGAGCAGCATGGAGCCTTCATGATTGCCCCAGACACCGGTGATCTTGAAGAGAAGCGGTTTTGCCGAGTGCGAGTTCTCATAAACGTTCACGACGGAAAAATCCGAAGCAACATACGCCACGGTCAAAACCGCAAACGAAACAAGCACGAGAAAGAAGACGGTCACTGAGACCGGTGTCGCGACCGCCATCAGGCGGCCATCGCCTTTCAACGCGCCCCATAACGGCACCACCGACACAACCAGTGTCAAAGCAAACGCCAATACCAGAGCGTAGTGTCCGAGTTCGACCAACATTGTCCTGCGTCCCGTCCCTCAGGTTATGTCTTTGGATGCGTCATAGGCTGAGCGCCTGACAGCATTAGTTGGCAGCGCCCTCTCCGCCCTGCCAATGGCCCTGACCTTTCAGAGCTTCCGCCACTTCCTTGGGCATATAGTTCTCATCGTGCTTGGCCAGCACGCTGTCGGCAACGAAAACCCCGTCTGGCGTCAAAACGCCTTCGGTCACGACGCCCTGCCCCTCACGAAACAGATCCGGAAGAATGCCCTGATAAGTCACCGCCACAGAATGCGCGGTATCGGTCACGCGGAACTTCACGTTTGCGTCATCAGAGCGCTCGACAGACCCGTCTTCAACCAGCCCGCCAAGACGAATTCTCTGTCCTTCAGGAATTTGCTGGCTCGCGATATCGCTTGGGCTTTGAAAGAAAACAATCTGATCATTCAGCGCGAACAGGATCAATCCAAGTGCGACAGCCAGAACGCCCCCCGCGGATCCGATCAGTGTCAAACGCCGTTGTTTCCGAGTCATTTTAGTTCCGTCTAACGTTGCCTGCCCGCAAGATCCTGCCCCTATAGGACCTTGCCGCTGTCTCTATGACCCACTCAACCCCAGAGTGACTGCTGCGTCTTTGATCCTGGCCAATTCGGCTGGTCTTTCCGCGAAAACTTTTTCAGCGCGCCGATAGGTGTCGAACGCTTCGTCCCGTTTACCTAGGACCATGTAAGCGCGCATCAACTGGCCCCATTCTGCAACAGTTCCGCCATTGGCATCAATCCGTGCAGCAAGGCCCTGGACCATGGTTGTGATCATCTTCTGGCGATCATCATCACTCATCTCACCGGCGGCCTCGACATCAGCCTGACTTGGACCTCGCAGAGCTGGAAGCAGTTCTGGTGTCTCTCCGGTCAATCCGGCCAATTCCCGCCGCGCAACCGGCACCCATGCCGCCTGAGGATCAGCACCTTCCAGAAGGGTCTGCCAAGCGTTGACGGCCTCATCCGTTTTCCCTTCCTGGGTCAGTGCCAGAGCGAGAAAAAACCGGGGCTTCACTGCTGTCGGCTCCAGATCCACGGCCTGCTGAAAAGCCGTTCGTGCCAGCTCGGTGATGACACCCTCATTGGACACAGTCATGGCTTCACCCATGTCCGTCAGCCAGTCTGGTCTTGGACCAAGGATACGGATCGCATTGGAATAGGCACGTGCTGCAGAATCCGGCTGGCCCATCCGCATGTAGACCGGTGCGATTACTGCCCAGCCCTGACCGTCTTCAGGATCTTCCGCCAAGTGGCGTTCCACCCGGGCAACCAGCAGTTCGACCGGTTGCTCATCAGCAGGGGCCGACAAGCGGGCGGCAAGCGGCTGGTCTTGCAGATCAGGCGATCCGAGAGCGAGATATGTTCCAAGGGCTGCAGCCGGCAACGCAACAAGCGCAATGACCTGAACGGATCGGATCCGTAGTTTTGAGACAGTGACCGGGCGCGGCTCGTCCTTCCGATCATGCACGGAGAGCAAGCGGCGCGCTGTTTCGGTACGAGCGGCTTCAGCGGCCTCTGCGTCGATCAGGCCGTCCGACAAGTCTCGATCAATTGCTGCCAATTGTTCTTTGTAAACAGCTGCGTCAGCTTGCGCCGCAGCCTCCTCAACAGAAGACCGCGACCGCGTTAGCGGCACAAGAACAGAAAGGGCCGCCAGCGCGGTCAAAACTGAGATCAGGATCCAAAAAATCATGGATGCATATAGACAACCGAATGTGTCGAAATGCAAGTAAATGCGTGTGTGACTGGCGGTCGCGGTTTAAAACCTGCGAACCGCACTTAACGCACCATCCAAAGCTCCAGAATCAAGCCCGTTTCAGGGCCTTGTTGATCAACCGGCGTTCCGGGGACGCGGCAGCAGCTTCATCGCCTGCGCGCGTCTTGGCCTTTGCAAGGGCCGCATGGCGGCTGCGCCGCAATTGGCCAGCATACTCCGCACCGAAATAGATTTCCGACAACATGATTGCAACATCGGCGGCGGCCTGATGCGCTTCCAGTTGCGGGCTCTTTGCCTTGCCAAGATCGGTGATCAAAGACCTGGTCACAATTTCCAGCGTCTGCTCGACGGTCTGGCGGGTGCGTTTGCTGATATCATTGACCGCAAATGTCTCAGATCCATTGCGCACCATATTGACGACCCGCACTGCGCGAACAGCATCGTTGATTGCCGTTTGGTCGACAATCAACTTGCCATCATTGTCCAGTTTTGGAACCTGCAGGGCGCGACGTACTGCCGTGTGCGCATTGTGGAGTTCCCGCGTGACAACATCAGAAATGCTGCGCTTTGTGTCAGCCAACCGGCTGTGCCACTTGCCCGTTACGGTTAAATCGACATCGCGTTCAATCCCTCGGACCAGCGAGTTGTAGTCCGACAAGGCGTTTGAAAATGCCACCGGATCGGGATTGTTGTTGCGGTGATCCACCGCAAGGATGTTCAGGCGTTCGGCCTCGCTCATGACCACATCAACAAACGGCGCAAACTGCGACCCTGCAATCACCTTCGGATCATCATCCCCGGCAAGCCGGCCGGCAAATGCACACAACGCTGAAGGCTTGTCAGCGCGGTCGACTAGAGCGGCGGCGACCAGCGGGAGATGGTCCGGAAAACGCTCCGAACACTTATCAACCATGCGCAGGACATCGTGGTCCTGCTTTAAGCGCCGTTCGTTGATCCGGTCGGGCATGGCTTCCAGGAACGGCATGAGCCAACGCTCGGATGAGAAGACCTTGTGGATGTCCCGAAGCTCGGAGATACCGCGCTCACCGCCAAGCTCGATCCCCATGCGGCGGTGTTCGCGTTCGTCAATTTCACCGCGCCTCAAGGCTTCACCGATCGCGTCCGCAGACCGGGTTCTCAGAGCCTGCACCAAGCCATCAACCCGTTCGCCGCTGACGGCGGCATTGCCCGCCTGCTCAAGCACAAGCTGAACGTCTGTCGGCATAACGTCCCGGCCGAGCCATTTCCAAACCTTGTTCAACATGCCGCGATGGATGCGGCCTTCCTGACGGTTCGGCAAAAACTCGTCGATCAAGAACCCGTCAAGGGACGTAAAGAACATGCGCTGGATTTGACCGCGGCGGTGTTCATTGCCTTCGGAATCGAGCGGGTGTGTCGATGGTTTGCGCAGGATCGCAAGGGCTGAATTGAGCACCAGCTCAATGTGCGGATCGGCATCGGCCTGGGCCTTCGCGCGCTCAAGATTACGCACAAGCGCCTCAATCGCCTTTGGACTGAGGCTGCTAAGATAGGTCCTGATTTTAGCCTGTAGCTGGTCCAGCTGTGTCATTCACGAGATCTATGGCAGCCAATGTTTCTTTATCCATGGTAAACGGCGAACCTTAAACAAGTATGTAGAAAACACGATGCCGTTACGCGACACGAATTGCAGCGAACACTTGCTATTTCAGGATTGTTGAAAGAATTCAGGGGCGTGTTTCGGAAAGACTGCCCGGCTATTAGCCGATAACCTTCCAGTCACCGCGATCCATTTCACACGCCGTGCCGCGCGCCTGGAGAACACGACCCTGGAGAACCATTTCATGGGTGAATTCACGGCATTCCGTTTCGTTCACGGAATATACAGGCCCGGGGAGAACACGGCCACTGCGGCCAGTCCGGTCATTTTGCCAGGCAACCGACACACCAACACCGCGTGCTCGCAGAGCCCGATCCTGTGCCTGTTCCGCGGCACGCCTGTCAGAAGGCTCCAGCGCTTCACCAAATTCATTGTTCACCAATACGGAGATCGCGGCGCTTGCTTCCGTGCCCGAGACGTTGCCTCTCGGATCGCCGAAAGACGAGCCCCATCCACCCACGCCATTTGCGCCGGATGCGATGGAGCATCCTCCCAAAAGAGTGGCTGTGAGCAAACAAAGGGCGCTGCGCAATTTCATGCACCTAGTCTCCAAATCGGCTTTGTGGACCAAGTCACCGGATAGCGACTCAGTGGTAACGTGACTTTGTGGCCGAACTTGGCCACGATATATAAACATTGCCTGTGACCTGCATCACATCTGATCACAGGCGATTTAAAAATCTGCAAACCATTCCGTAAGGGCATCAGCTGTCGCCAAGCAAGGGCAGGATCAACCGCGCCCTCAATCCGCCCATAGAAGACCGCCCGAGTTCCAGCCGACCTCCGTAAAGCGCTGCCAAATCTGCCACAATCGAGAGGCCGAGCCCAGTTCCAGGGACAGTCTCGTCCAGGCGGCGGCCACGCTTGACGGCCTCAGCACATTGCTCCTCAGACAAGCCCGGGCCATCATCCTCGACACGGATTTCGACCATCCCGCGGGCACTCGATGCGTCCGCGATGGGTGTTGCCGTCACCTGCACCGCAGATTTTGCCCATTTGCAGGCATTGTCGATGAGGTTGCCGGACATTTCCTCAAGGTCCTGCCCCTCTCCGCGAAACCGCAACGTGGCATCTTCAAGGCCATCAAGGCGAACATCCCGCTCCCGGTAAATTTTGTTCATCGCCCGCACGAGCCTGTCCAAGACCGGCTGCACTTCGCATGACACGCCAATTACCCGACGTTGTGCGGCCATCCGGGCACGTTCCAGATGATGCTGGATCTGGGTCGACATCACCTCCGTCTGTTCGATGACCTTCTCCGCCAGCGGGCCTTCCGATGCGCGGGCTTCATTGGAGATTACCGAAAGGGGTGTCTTGAGACCGTGAGCCAGGTTGCCGACATGGGTTCGGGCACGCTCAACGATTTCCTTGTTGGAGCCGATGAGCGAGTTCAGCTCCACAGCAAGCGGAGCGATCTCACGTGGCAAAGCTTCGTCGATCCGCTCTGCCTCCCCTTGACGCACGGCGCTTAGGGAAGACCGTAATCGAACGAGCGGCCGTAGCCCGACACGGACCTGCAGAAACGTGGCCAAAACCAGTCCAAGTCCGACGATGAGAAGCGTCAGTGCGGCAAGGCGCGCGAACTCGCGAATATCGGCCCAAAAGCCTGCAGTCGCAGCCCCAACAGCGATAACGTACGGCGTCTCCCCAACCGCGATACGCTGTTGCATAACCCGGATTTCATCGCCTGTCGGTCCGGCAACAAAACCGGCTCCAGCCTCCGCCTCCCCCAATGCAGGCACTGCAAGTGGATCTCCAACAAGAGATTCAGAGGCGTAGAGAACCGTGCCTGTATCTGCCTGGCGGACGGTCCAGTACCAGCCGGACAGAGGCAAGGAAAACCGAGGGTCGCCCAGATAGGTCGGCTGTTGCACCTGAGGCGTTACGCGCAAAACGGTCTCGTCGCTGGTCTCCAGCATCTCAGAAACAAGCGCCTTGATGTGGATTTCAAGTTGGGCATCAAACGAGCGCTCGCTGGCCCGTTGATAGAGGCTGACAAGAAACACACCGGCAATCGCAAGTGCCAGCGTCGACCATACGGCCGCCACCAGAACTAGACGGCCCGCAAGGGATCGCTGCGGCTTTACGGGCTCCGGAGCCGGCTCACCGGCACCTTCCGCGTTCTCAGTCGTCACGGGCCTCTCCCAGACGGTACCCGAGGCCGCGGATGGTTTCGATCATGTCGGCCCCGATCTTCTTGCGAAGGCGGCCCACGAAGACCTCGACAGTATTGGAATCACGGTCGAAATCCTGATCGTAGAGGTGCTCGGTCAATTCCGTCCGGGAAATCACCTTCCCCTGATGGTGCAGGAGGTAGGACAAGAGCCGGTATTCATGGGAGGTGAGCTTGATCGGAGAACCATCCACCGTGACCCGGCCAGCCCTCAAGTCCAGCCGGACGTTGCCACAGGTAAGTTCGTTGGAGGCATGACCGGCAGCCCGGCGCACCAAGGCCCGAACGCGCGCCAGAATCTCTTCCATATGAAAGGGTTTTGCGACGTAATCATCCGCACCGGCATCAATTCCAGCCACCTTGTCTGACCAGCGGTCACGGGCGGTGAGGATCAAAACGGGCATTGTCTTCCCGTCGCGCCGCCATTTTTCGAGGACTGACAAGCCGTCCAGCGTCGGAAGCCCAAGATCGAGGACAACCGCATCATAGGGTTCGGTGTCTCCAAGAAAATGTCCTTCTTCGCCGTCGAATGCGCTGTCCACCACATAGCCAGCCTCTTCCAACGCGGTCATAAGTTGGCGGTTCAGGTCTTTGTCGTCTTCAACAATTAGCAGGCGCATGGGTCTTCATTTGCTGGCTGGGGGAGTGTCGGGTGTTTGATAAGCGCTGGGTATACCGGTCAACGGTTCGCATTGACTGTGACATTGGTCACCTGTCCGTTCTTTAAAACAGACAAGACATACACATATCCGCCACCCAGGCGGCATAACTGCGCCTTGATGATTTCACCGCCGGCTTGCCCGGCTACCGCGCCGAGCGGCTGCGCCTGGCCGCTGGCCACCACGGCACGCGCTTCGGCCTGCGACAGGCAGTTTGCGCTTGCGGCGCCAGTTACGGCCAACAACAAAAACAGGGCGGTCACAAAGACTTTCACAAGTCGAATCCTCAAGACATCAGCAGTTGATGCGCAAGGTGTAACCAAACCAAGCTGAACGCAAGCTGAACCGTTTTCCAGATCACCGAGAATCGGTTCAGCTTGCGCGGCCCTGAAACCACTCTGCGGTCAGTTCGCCAAGGTGAGTTCGTCGGTCTGCAGATCGTCGTAACGGCCCTTGAAATGATCAAACACCTGCAGTGTTCGCCGGGCGATCCCGGTCCAACCGAAGACGCGGCGGGCAAACCGCGCCCCTTCCACCGACAAGGTCTCCCGCACCCACGGATACTGCATGGGCATGTTCAACATGGTCGCAAATTCTTCCGGGCGTTTGGGATCGGCAACAAGAGCGTGACGGCCAAACTCCAGCTGCTCAAACAGCCCCCCATGAATGGTCACCACTGTCGGTGTCCCGCAGGCCATGGCTTCCACAGCGGTCATGCCGAAGGGCTCGTAGCGGGACGGCAGCGCAAAAATACCGGGTGCGCGGTAGAAATCGGCAAGGTCTTCATCGGCGACATATCCCCGCCAGCTGATCTTGTCCGAAACGCCCAGCTCCGACGCCCGCTGTTTCCACTGACCCAAGAGCGCATTGTCGCTGTCGGAATTCGCACCTGCTGCGAGCACAAGCCGGGCATCCGGCTGCATTTTCAAGAGGCTTGGGAGCGCCTCGATAATCAGATCATAGCCCTTGTTCTCCGCAGCACGCCCGACAACGTAAATGTCGGTCTCGCGAATGTCGTGTTTTTGCCGGACAGAGGCCACGCGTGACGGTGTTGCAGGCGTGAAGCGGGCCTCATCGATCCCCGGAGGGATCATCGAGATATGATCCTTGGGCAATTGATAGTGTTCGGCAATCAGATCGACCTGCTGTTCGGTCGTCGCAATCACATGGTCACAGTTTCGATAGAGCACGAATTCCTTCTGGATCCGCTCATCAAACCGGTATCCGGCCATTTCGGCAGCATCTGCGCCTTCCATGTCGTGCTGTTTCCACCAGCCGAGCGAATGCGGCGTATGGATGTGCGGGATCTGGAGTTCTTCGGCAATCTTCTGACCAGAAACACCGGCATCCCAATAGTGCGAGTTGATCACGTCATACTGCAATCCGCGATGCCGGATCATTGCAAGCGCATTCGTGACGAAGTCACCGTACCAGTCGTGCATGTCCTCTTTGCGGATGAAGTCTTTGCCGCCGAAGGGAATTCGAACCACGCGCAGGTTTTCATTGATGATGTCTTCGGCCGGCTGATCTTCAAATTGCCGCGTCATCACATCAACGTGGTAGCCAAGCCGCGCGAACCTTTTGGCCAGCTCGAGGACGAAAACCACTTGCCCGCCCGTGTCCGGCTTGCCGAGTTCCGGCGTTCCGGCCACATAGCCATGCAGGGAAATCATCAAAAGCGAACCAACGTTCTGCTTGTTCATGTCGTACCAACCTTTGTTGTGTTTCAAGTCTCCGTCTTTCCCAGGCAGTTCTTTTTGATTGTGCCGTGTTTGTTTCTGTTAAGTGTAAGGCTCGAACTAATTTTCAACGTCTGACCGTGGAATGGCGTTGAACGCTGCCAATCCTTCAAGGACGCCGGCCGCATGATGGGCTGCGGCGTGATAGGTCTTGTCTTTCGGCATCGCAGCCAACAGTTCCGGGCGGGCGTTGCCGACAGCAATGGCTTTGCCTGCGGCTTCAAACAAGGCCAGATCGTTGCCGGAATCTCCGGCTGCAATCGTGTCTTGCAAGTCGATCCCGAGATGATCTGCCAGATGGCGCATGGCAGCGTCCTTGCCCGCCTCTGGTGCCAGAATGTCGAGATCACTCTTGCCGGAAAAAATATGTTTGAAGGAGAACCCGGCGTCATTAAGGCGCTGAATGACCAGGTCGGCCTGCTCCTGACCGGGCACCGCGAAACTCGCCTTGCCCGGCGTTTGAAACACCGCGTCGTGCGGCGTATGGCCCATCTTGAGCACCGCTTCGCGGATTTTGACGTCCGGCCAGGCGACGAACTGCTGCGACCAGGAGGACAGCAACATGCCCTGAAGCCGGATTTCTGTCCCCAAACCGGTGATCACTGCATCTGGCGCGAAAGTCGCCGGGAAATAGGACCGGAGCGTTTCATCGACACTAGGCGCTGGTCGGCTGGAATTTAATGCAATCTTGAGCCTACCGCGGTGCCGCTCCAAAACCTGCCACAGCCGGCGAAGCGCGGCGGGGTCCCCGGTTAGCGTGTCATCGATGTCCGAAACCAGAAGAAGCGGTTTTGAATTGTCATTTTCCGCGCGCACTCAGGCCTCCTCTTCAGGGGCAAAATATGTGGCGGTGTAAACCTGCTCTGCCGCAGCTTCCGTGACGGGCCGGCTTAACGTCTCTATCGTCAAATGGCTGAGGCAAACCGCAGCGCTCTCGGTGTAAAACCCGACCCCGCCCTCGGCGAAACTGTCATCAACCAGTGACAACACCACATACCCATCGACCGAAAACTCGATATACATCCCGTGAGCGACCACCTCGACCTGCCAAGGCCCATGCGCGTTGCCCCGGAAATGGGCTTCTTGCAGCGGTGCATATCGGAAAGCGTGCTCAAATTCCGGCGTCGGATTGGCGCCCCAGGCCCGCATCTGGGCGATGCCGTTGACCAGATCGAGCGACAGGTAATACCCGTCCCCCTCATCATTCATGCGCAAGACAAGACCGGTCTTGCCCAAACCCTCAAGGGTCAGTTCGGCCCGCAGCCGGAAATCCTGGTGAAGGCCGGGCATTAGAAAAGCCTCGTACCCGCTCTTGCAAGACAGATGCAGGCCGTCTTCGCGGTCAATCACCGAAGCATGCGGATTGGCGTAGAGCTTTTTGCATTGATAGGAGGCGGTTACACTCTCGCTGCGCGTCACCAGATCGTTGAAGCCTGAAAAAGACTTCGCTTTCAGCCGGCCCGCGGCATCCGTCACCAGTTCCTTCGGCGGGGGCAGCAGCTTTTTGACGCTCTCCCGGCCGTAGACGACTTCCGTTTTTGAGAAGAAGTTGAACAGCAGCAAATCGCCGCCGTTTTTACAGATGCGCCCCGCATAGTTTCCCGACGGCATCAAGACATTGTCGAAGAAGTTTTCATACGGCCCACGGAGCTGATCGGCATACCAATAATGGATTTTGATATCCTCGCGGATCGAGCCCATCAGGTAATACCGGCCGTCCAGCTTGAAGAGGTTCGGCACCTCCACATCATCATACAAACCGGGCCGGTGAAGCGGTGCTTCAAAAACGAACTGATCGGGCGCTTCCTCAACGGCGAGCGACACACAGCCCCGCCGGATGATCGGACCGTCCTTGATCCGGGCTGAGGCAAGTAGCAGGCGCTCCCTTGTATCGGGATCCTGAAAATAGAATGGATCGCGGAAGCTGACCCATTGCCGGCCTTCATCGATCGAGCTTTCGTAATGTGGCCCCGGCACCTCGATCGGATACGTTTTCGAGGTCGAGCGCTCCCAGTGGTAAAGATCCTTGGACCGCGCTAGGCCAACCCGTTGCACGCGCCCGAATTCCGACCGCGCAAGGCCGGTATAGAACATCCGCCAGCTGCCGGGCCGTTCGGGATCCGGGGTCACATGCATGGTCCACAGCATGTCATCGTCCCAATCGCCCGGTTCCCCGACGAACAGCGCATTTTTGACACGCCGCCAGGTCATCCCGTCCGGGCTCACGGCGTGTGCAATAAAGTCGTGATTGGGCAGAACGAGATGAAAAAGATGAAATAGGCCGTCGTGATAGACCACATCGACATCGCCGATGTCGGATCTCAAGAAACCATGGGATGCATACATGCCCCGAGCGTACCCCGGCTGTTTTGATTTCTTCAAGTGTAGCCGGAACTTATTTTGCAACGCAACATGAAACAATGCTTGTTCTTTGCAACAGGAAAACCAGTTACCCTGCAACCATGGCCCAACTTCATCTCAAAAACGCATTGCCGCTCGGACAAACGCGCCACCGTTTGAAAGCCGTCCTAAAGGCCGGAATTGTTTGCGGCCTTGCCGGCGTCCTGCAAATGGCCGCCGGCGCCACTTCGCATGCCTGTTCTGTCGCTCTGGTTCTGGCGATGGACAGCTCCGCCAGCGTTGACGCCCGGGAGCATCAACTCCAGATCAACGGGCTCGCCGATGCGTTTTTGGACCCGGATGTGGTCAACGCCATCGAAGTGGTTGGCGGGATATATGTCACCGCTTTTGAGTGGAGCGGCCGCTATCAACAAGTCGAGCAACTGAGCTGGCGGTTCATCAATGACGGCGCCAGCGCGTCTGCCGCTTCCAACACTCTTCGGCAAGCCGGCCGCGGGTACTCAGAGTTTCCGACCGCTCTTGGTTATGCGCTGGGACATGCGGCCGTTTTGATGAAACAGGCCCCCGCCCATTGCCGCAGGAAGGTGATCGATGTTGCCGGGGATGGCATCAACAATGACGGGTTTGGCCCCGACAGCGCCTATAAGGCGTTTGACTTTAACGGCGTCACGGTCAACGGCCTGGTGATCGCCGGACCGGACTCGGTACCGGTCGACTACTACCGTGCCGAGGTGATCCGCGGCCCCGGTGCATTTGTCGAAGTCGCCGGCACCTATGATGACTATGCCGAGGCGATGAAACGCAAACTCATTCGTGAAATCATCGGCAGCGGTCTGGCGTCGGCTGACTAGGTCAAGTTCTCTCACCAAAGCTATGCCTGGCGGCGCCCTGCTTGTTCAGTCAGTGCATTCTCAAGTTTGGCGAAAGACCATCTCTCACCTAAGGCCCGCAACATCAATTGTTTCTGGGTTTCTGGTGCCAACCCGCCAACAGGAGGATCACGGTCGAGATTGGTGGGAAACGAATACCCCTCCGCACAGGCCGAAACCGTTGCTTCCAGTGCCTGCGTTTGAACCGTCCCCGACAGAACTTTGTCCAGCAGCACCGGATACAGTGCGCGGCACATTGAAATACGGTCTACGCTTTCCATGGCCCGGCCAAACGCGGAGGAAATTTGCAGAAGATTTGCCATGCGTTGGATGTTTGAACTCGTGTTGGCACCAGCAGCATGAAACAGCGCCGGGTTGAAAAACACCGCGTCCCCCTTCGACAGGGGGAGCTGAATATGGGCGTCCTCGAAGTATTCCTTAAACGTATCCAAGCGGTAGGCGGCATACCCTGGACGATAGAGTTGGGAAAACGGCAGGAGTTTGGTCGGCCCGCTTTCCACCGGCATGTCCGTATGCGCAACAGCCCCCTGCAGCGTCATGACCGGTGAGAGGTCGTGGACATGCGCCGGATAGCGCGCGCAATCCTCCGCAGTCTGAAACCCAAGGTGATAATCCCGGTGGGCTTGTTGCGCAGCGCCACCAGGGCGAACCAGATTAACCTGTGCTGTCATTTGATAGTTCGGACCGAGCCAGGCTTCACACACGGCATCAATCGCCGGATTTGCAAAGTAATCCGCAAAGACATCTGGAGCCGCCACACACAGTTTTTGTAGCGAGTTCCAGATCCGGTCATTCGATCCGGCGGCGGCAAAATGGTCAGCACCTCCGCCACTTCGGGCTTTTTCTTCGTCAATGATTTGATTGTAAACGTCTGTTGCTCGGTCAATCGGAGCCGTGTCGGGAAAGGCCCCTTCCAGAACAAGAACACCGGAGAGATCCTTGAGCACTGTCGCCCACTCGGCCATGAGCCGGCGCCGACTGCTCTCACCTTGCAGTAAATTCTGCAGGTCATTGATCCGATAAACGGGAACATTCTTCAGAATACGATCCGCATGTGGAACGTTGGTCTTGTCAAGCTGACGGCCGGTTAAGGCGATGAAGGCGTCCAAGTTACAGCTTGTCTCGTCGAAGTAACCGGTGGGGGTTATCTGCTGATCCATGGTGTCCTCCCTGACTGGATCTTTTGAGGAGCTTACCAGTCATGAGACTTGCGAACTGACAAGAAATCCATCAAGAATCCATCAAATGACACATCGCTTTCCAGTTAAAGAGATTGCACTTCAGTCCGGTTTGAGCACCGCGACCGTTGACCGTGTCCTCAACAATCGGGCTCATGTCAGTCCGCAGACCCGCCGCCGGGTGCAGGATGCGATTGAGGAGCTCAGCCGTCAGGAGGGGCAGCTGGCCGCCCGTGGAAGACGCGTTTTTCTGGATGTTCTGGTGGAAGCCCCCACGCGTTTCAGTCGCGAAATCCAAAGAGCCAGCGAAGCGGTATCGAGCGAATTCAAACCTATCGCAATCCGGCCAAGGTTCAAGCTGTTTGAGACGATGACACCAGAAGACTGCGCCTTGGAACTGGAGCGAATCGCCCGGCGGGGAAGCCAGGGTGTGTGCCTGAAAGCCCGCGACACCGATCTCGTTCGCGCGGCGATCAACGTCCTGACGGACAGAGGTATTCCGGTTGTCACCGTTTTCACAGACAATCCGGGCTCAGGTCGTCTGGCCTATGTCGGTCTGAACAACCTTCGGGCCGGTCAAACCGCCGCCTATCTTATGCACAAGTGGCTCCCTGCCGACGCAACCACTGTACTTTCCACACTGAGCCAGCACAGTTTCCAGGGAGAAGAACACCGATATGAAGGGTTCAGCAAGCAGATGCGCGCATTGCGCCCGTCAATTCAGCTGCTAGACGCCAGCGGCGGCGGCGGACACAATCCGGCGACCGGTAAGGAAGTAACCGGGCAGGTTTTCAATCAGAAACGGATTGATGGCGTTTATTCCATGGGAGGCGGAAACCGGGCGATACTCGCCGCTCTGGAAGACATGGGACTCCAGCCAACCACTTTTATCGCGCATGATTTGGATGAGGACAATCTTGAGCTTCTTGCCCAAAACAGTCTGTCAGTTGTGCTCTATCATGATTTGAAATGCGACATGCGGGCGGCATTCCGGCAGTGTCTCGCCTTCCACAGGCTCGCGGAGGCGCCATCTCAGCTGGAAAGTGACATCCAGATTGTCACCCCAATGAACCTTCCGGCAGACTATGCGTAAGCAACGCGCTTTTTCTATGTATCCGGTTTGCCATGGCCTTCCGCCTCCATGAGACGGTAAAAATCCTTGAGGGTTGTGCCGGGTTCCGGTCGGAACTTTTCGCCTGTGTCCTTGACGTCCGCCATGCGGTCCAAGCGGAACATTCGGAAATCATTGCGTAATTCACACCAAGCCACCAGCGTCCAGACTTTGCCCCAAAACCAGAGGCCGAGGGGCCGGAGCACACGGTCCGAGGTCTGCCCCTTGGCGTCCGAATAGGAAATCGACAGGCGTTTCCGGTTGTCGGCGGCAAGCTCCAGAAAGTCGATCAAGGCGCGCACGTCCTCGGTCATTTCCGGGGCAAAAGCGTGGATTTCGATCTCGTTCTGGCGCACGCGCATCCGCTCCGGGATGACAGCGTCGATCTTGACCATCGCCTCTTCGGCGGCGCGGGCCATCGCTGCCCCGCCCCAGGCCCGGATGATTCGGGCTCCGGCCAAAAGCGCTACGATTTCATCGCGGGTGAACATCAGAGGCGGCAGATCATAGCCATCGCGCAGAATATAGCCGACCCCGGCCGCGCCCTCGATGGGCACGCCCGAGGCCTGAAGGTCGGCGATGTCGCGGTAGATGGTCCGCTCAGAGACTTCCAGCCATTCGGACAGCTGGCGCGCCCGAACGAGGCGGCCGCCGCGCAGATACTGAACAATCTGAAACAGGCGGTCGGCGCGTCTCATGCGGGTGCCGCCTTAGCTGTTGACGGCGAACATGCCGATGGAATTGCCGTCCGGATCAATGCCGTAGGCAAACCGGCCGGCCGGGATCGGGATCGGATCGGAAATGACCTCACCGCCTGCCTTGGCAAACCGTTCCATTGTCTCCTCGAGCGTGTCCGGGCAGGCAATGTGGATGGTTGGACCGGTGCCCTTTTCAGCTGGCGTGCCCGGATAAAGATGCCCGGCAACACCGTTTTCTTCGCTGGTCGGGAACATGGCAAAAGGATTGGGTCCCATATCTGTGACAAGGTTCAATTCTGTCTGAAAGACGTTGTTGTAGAAGACAATCGCCTTGTCTAGATCAGAAACGGGAATTTCCATCCAGACGTTGAAATGCTGTGGTTTGAAAGTCATCGGAATGCTCCTGAATTGCGGTAACAGGAAGCACCCTATCAGCCCCCTCCTGACAGCTTCCTGTCAGGAGGTTTCAGGAAATTTTGCTCATCTCTTAGAGGGCCACAACCCGAATTTGGTGGCGGCCATTTGAATTTGCTCAGACTGCGTTCAAAGACTGCGCAGGTTTTCCTTGAGCCATAGAAAAATCGCACCGCGGCGTTGCCAGAGCCACAGGAGAATGGCGCTGAGGCTTGGGACGCCGGTTAGGATGAGCGCGGCTAGTGCGCCAGACAGATCTTCCAGAAGAAGCCCGCTGCCGGTGAGAAGTGTCAGGATGCCGACAAGGCCTGTGCCGTTTCGAAGGGCAA
Source organism: Roseibium sp. MMSF_3247 (assembly GCF_030733765.1). Lineage (NCBI taxonomy): Bacteria > Pseudomonadati > Pseudomonadota > Alphaproteobacteria > Hyphomicrobiales > Stappiaceae > Roseibium > Roseibium sp. MMSF_3247. The sequence goes on along the minus strand of NZ_JASHII010000002.1, from coordinate 164,150 downwards.
TGGATCGTGCCAAAGCCGAACGCGTCGCAGGCCCGGGTATGCCGTCAACGGCCAAAGGCGGATAGGCCTTTTGAAAGTCCTTGACCGCTGCCTTTGTCTGAGCCCCAAAAAACCCGTCGATTGGCCCCGGATCAAAGCCGAGCATCTTCAAGGAGCGCTGCAACTCCAAGATATCGCTGCCCGGCGCTGGCGGTGCCGCGGCTGCGGCAAGTCCGTAGTCGCCGTGTTCCAGCAGCCGTGCTTCCGCCGTCCGGCGTTTGACCAGCCCTTTCAGGCGCTGCCCGCCTGCCGTCAGGCCCGTTTGCGTCAGAAGGCGGGCGGCCTCGGAGACCTTGCCCGTTTTCAGCTGCTGCGCCCAGCGCCAGGAAAGCGCCCGGCTGCCGAGATTGTAGACCACCGAGACACAGGCATCGAACTGGGTCTGCGGCAAACCGGGAAGACCTTTGCGCACGGGGGGCGCATATTCCTCATCCAGAAGTGTCAGCAGCAGCTTGTTGGCCTGATCCCGCGAGATCCTGTCCCCGACTGCAAGGCCGCGGCCATGCCGTTTACGCCACCAGCCGGCAAAGATCCGGCTGCGCATGGTAAATCCGTATCCAATGGTGACCACGCCGGCGGGGTCCAGATAGCCCCGCGAAACATAGCCCTCATGTGCCGCCAGAAAGGCGAGCCCCTGATCGCTGACTTTCATGCGTTTCTCCCGGATTGGATGTTCAAGTCAAAGACGCGGTGATGTGTTTGCTGTGATCGCTCACGCTTCAGGCGCAACGGGAAAGAAGCAGTGCACCGCAAGACGCACGGTGCCGCCGTTAAACGCACCGCCGTTTGCCGTAAGCCGGACAGCCGTATCGGCGTAAAACGCAGTTGGCCCGATCACGCCAAGATTGCTGCTGCCCGCAGCTATCCCCAAGGACCCGCCGAACTTGGAAGGCTCGCCTGATAATCCGCAGTCGTAGGACGATGCCCCGGTGACTGCGGTCACCGTGCGGGTGGAGATACAAAAGACAATCGCCCGGCTCGGGATGATCAAACCTGTCTCGGCAAAAGTGCCGGACAGCGCGGACAGCTCGGCCTCAATCACCCGGTGCTCACTTTGCGCCCCGAAGCCACCGCGCGCCAGAATACGGTTATCGGACAGCGGGCCATCCATGTCCCGCCACACCCCGGAGAGAAACCTGAGGTCCAGCTCTTCCGCCAGCACATGGATGGTGAGACCCTCAAAGGGCACATGAAACGCCCAGGCCCCGTTGCGCCACTCGGCCAGCTCCCCGTCGCGGCCCGCCCAGTCACCCGTTGCGCCCAGGGCAACAAGAAAAAGATCCCCCTCATTGGCAGCAGGTGGCGCAGTCAGATCACGGGACTGCACCACCGGTTGGCTGAGCGCGTCGAGGGTCAGGAGCGCCTCGTTGTGAGTGACATGTTTCTGGGCCTGCGCGGCCGCCAGCAACGGGAGAGCAAGACGTAAGGTCTCAGACATGACGGACAGCCTTTCGCTCATAACCGCGCCCGGTGCGTTGGGAGAGCTGGGCAACGGCAAAATGGATTTCGCCGAGTGTTCCGCCGAAGTCGGCAAGTTCTTCGGCGCCTGGATAAAGGACAGTTGAGTTGTCGGAGGTCAGCGTGCGCAGAACCACGCCCTGGTCTGTCAAGATGTCGATCTCATAGGCTTCAAACTCCTCGCCAAGCGGCACTTCGGCCTGTTCCCAGCTGAGACCGCTGTCCCGCGTCTGTCGGATCCAGCTTAGGACAATGCCGCCCCCCGTCCGACGGGCCTTGAGGTGAACCGGGGCCAAGGGCCTGGCCGCCCGCTGGGTACTCGCATGGCTCACTGCCACCGCCGCCGGATCGTCCAGCGCCCGCCCCTCCGGCACAATGCGATAGTTGAGGCTGAGGCCGGATTGATCGCTGGAGATTGGCACCAGCGGTGTCCTGTCTTCTGCGATCAACACCACGTCTGCCCCCAAAGCCGCACCGCTGAGCATGTCGGTTTCCGTGCCCCGTTGCCCCCGCAACAAGAGGCTGAGCCGGTAGGTTTTCGGCGCAATAAGTTCCGCGGTGACAAATTGCAGGATCTCCCAGCCCCCGGACTGGCAGCGCACGGCCATTGCATTCGCGCCCGCCAAAACGTCGGCTTCGGTCCGGCTTTGCAGCTGGCCGTCAAGGAGTGTGACTTCCAGAGTGTTTGCGCGGTCGAACACCCACCTCGGCCCTGGTGTCAACGGCGCGGCGAGGGTTCCGATACTTGCTGGCGCGGGAATGCTCATGATGGCTGCAAAACCGGCCTCCGAGGCGCTGCGCATCACAGTCAGTCCGCCCGGCCAGGGTTTGGCGTAGGCCGCAATGCGCACGGCATCATCCGGATCGCTGGCGTTAATTTTTGGCAGGTCCAGAAACACGACATAAGGCGGGCTCAAGTCGGAATTCTGATACCCGCCGCCGGGGGCATCCGGACCGCCAGCTGCCGGGGACAGCTCTGCCGTAATCCGCACCGCCTCGATCCGGCGGATCCCGGTATCTTCAATCGAAGTCACGCGCACGGTGAGCGGCGGGTCAAATGTGGCGGTCGGTGTGCCGCTCAAGGCAACGACGTCGCCCGGCTCCAGATCAATCCGGTCAGGGCCAACGGCAAACGACAACCGTTCGCGTTCCGACCAGATCCGGTGAAGACGCCGGTCGGCCGCTATGCTCAAGGGTTCGGGCATGGAGGATGCCGGCAGGATCTGCGTTTCCACCTGGCGGCTGCCGCCCTCCAGTCTGCGGGACGCGGAGACCCGGCGGCGGAAATCACTGACCGGATCATCCGCCCCGAAGCGGATTTCAGCGGAGAGTTCGCTCGCCTGTGCCCGTGTCCGCGAGAGAAGGCTGTCCTCCGGTCCCGGGTCGGCAAGGCCGTCCGCGTGAAGGGTGGTCACTGTTTCCGGCAGAACAGTCGAAAGCTCGATATGCGTGCCCCGGTCCGAGGCCTGACCGGAGAACGCGGTCAGCACGGGCTCCAGCACGTCGCGCGCGCTGACAGGGCCGCTCAAGGTGTATCCATCGAGACCGCCCGCAAGACGGAAGACCTTTACATCCTCTTCCAATATGCCGTAGTCGGCAAGCACCGCCTTGCACAAGCCTTGAATGGAGATACCGCCAAGCCGGCCGGAGAGCCAGTGCCCGAGCCGCCAGTTGCCCCCATCGGCCCAGACGTTGGAGAACATCGGAAAGGCCGGAAACGGGCGCGCGTCCCAGGTCCAGAGGTAGATCCCGTCCGGATCGACCATCGGTCCGCCATAGACTTGAGACACGGGATTGTCGCCCGCATCAAAGTCCGGATGGCTGTTCGACCACCAGCTGAGCGAGGCTTCCAGCGCCCGGCGCTGGCTGACATCATCGCGAAAGCCGCGCGAGAAGTAAGGGAACGCACTTTCCGATGACTTCGGGTCGACGAAAACATTCGGCTGGTTGGCGCTCCGGTCGATCGCCGGAAAGCCAAGCTCGGTAAACCGTACAGGCTTGGATTGCGGCACCCAGTCGGTCGGGGCTGCGTCCTCAACACCGCCCACCCGCTCGTAATGCAGTTCTTGCCAAAAACTCCAGATGTCCTTGGTCCGAAAAACCCAGGCCTTGTTGTAGGCGCCATCCATGATGGCGGTGCGGGTGCCCGTGGCCCGGTCCGCGCTGCTGGCATAGTACCAGTCGTAATATTCCCCGCCCTTGACCCCGCCGCGCAGGTTCGCAAGGTCATAGCCACTGAAGCCACCGTCCGGATCGCCGTCATCGCGCAGATCGCTCAAGGGCAGATAGTTGTCGATGCCGATATAGTCGATCTCCGGCGACGCCCAGACCGTATCGAGCGGAAAGCGGAGTTCGGTATCAGAGACCTGATGCGCCCCATATTCGGACCAATCCGCCGCATAGGAGATTTTGACGTCGCTGCCGACAAGTGCCCTGACGTCTGACGAAAGCAAGCGCAGCTGATCCGCGAACGGATAACTGCCACCACCGGCATGCGCGCGGGACAGGCCCCGCATTTCCGTGCCGACCAGAACGCTTTCCACCCCGCCTGCCGCCTTGGCGAGCGCCGCGCAATGCAGGATGTGCCGGCGGAACGACCATTCATCCGGCCCGGAATAGGTGACAGTGCCGCCGCTGACGGAAAAATGCGCCGCCGAGGCCGTCCCTGTGAAACTTGCAACATCCGCCGCAACCGGGCCCACCGGAACGATGCGCCCCCGCCAGGGGTAAGGGGCCTGCTCGGCGCTTCCATATGGGTCCGGCAGACCGTTGCCCGGTGGCACGTCCATCATGATGAACGGATAAAGCAGGACCTCAAGACCGTGCGCCTTCAGATCCTGAATTACAGCAATCACGCTGCTGTCCGACGGTGTGCCGCCATAGGCGGGCCGACCGTCAATGCGTGACACCTCTTCGGCGTCGTCCCGTTCAAGACCTGCAACACGCCAGACATCGCCCACCGTGACCGTGCCATTGGCTTCCACCTTCGGCCGGACGGTGCAGGACCCGGCGCGCAGGTCATCGCCGAACCAGGCGACAACCAGCGCGACACGCTTGAGATTGGGACACAGCGCCAGAAGTTCCTCGATGGATTCAGCCCAGTCGGATACCGCCGCCACCATATGCCGGTTGATGGGCCGCTGCTCGCCGGGGCCCAACACCTCGGAGACCACACCCGGCGCGTAGGCGAACTCCCCGGCGCCTGGAATGATCGTGATTGCCCGGACCTGGTTTTCCAGCGGTTCGACCGGCCGGATCACCTCAAAACTCAATTGCGGCAAGCGGTTGCCGAAAGGTTCCAGATCCAGCCGTTCAAAGACCACATACGCCGTGCCCCGATAGGCGGGCGCCATGTCCTGAAACGCTGCAATCAGCGGATCGGGCATCTGATCATCCGAACCATAATAGACCCGAAAGGTGATTTGCCGTGTGTCGAGCTCCTTGCCGTCCGCCCAGATCCGGCCGACCCGGGCGATTTTTCCTTCGCACAGGCCGACGGCGAAATTGGCAAAATAACTGTAGGTGGTGACGGTCGCGGTGCTGCGGCTGCCGCCCGCCTTGCCGCCCTGCTCTTCCGTGGTGACGACTTCCTCGAAGTTGGTCGCCCAGATCAGCTGCCCTGCAAGGCGCACCCGGCCATAGACCTTCGGGATGGAAGCGCCCTCGCTGGACGATTGCACGGAAAGATCCGCCAGGCGGCTGCCTTCAATGTCCCGTGAGGCCCCGCCGCCAAACAGGGACTGATCGACCAGGTTTCCGGCAAGCGAGCCCGCCGCCTTGCCGATCACCCCGCCAATGCCGCCCAGCCCTAAGGCGGCCCCGGCGGCTTTTCCCGCAGCTGCCAGCACAAGCGTCGCCATTAGACAGTCTCCTTCGGAAAGGTAAAACTTGCTGCGATCCGCCGCTGCCAGCTTGGCACAAGCGGGCTTTCGATCACTCCCACCCGCTCATAGGCATGGATAAGACGGGGGGCGGCTTGAAGGGATGCACTCAGGATGCCGACATGTTTGGCCGGCATGCCGTCCCGCCAGCGGAACACAAGCACATCACCGGGCTCGGTAGCCTCCGGCGCGATCTCCAAAAGCCAGCGCCGTCCGGCCTCAAGCAGCGTTTCGCGCCCGCCGGTCTCCGCCCAATCCGCCGAATAGGGTGATAAAGCCTGCGGCTCCGCGCCATAATGCGCGCGCCAGATGCCGCGCAGGAGACCCAGGCAATCGCTGCCCGCCCCCCGGCAACTTGCCTGATGGCGGTAGGGCGTGCCGATCCAGCGGCGCGCCTCGGCGAGCACCGCCGCTCGGCCGGTCCCCATAACGTCATTCGACACGGGCACTGCCATCGTTGAGGCCGGTGTTGCGGTTTGGATAGGACAAGGCGAAATCGCTCCCCGGCATATGCGGAAACCCCTGATAATTCAGATGATTGGCAAACTTTGTCCGGCAGGTTTCAAAGTCCTTGGAACAGCCAGCCCGGACCTCGATTTCCGTTCCCGGTGCAAGTGCCTCGGGTGCAGGCTGGAACAGCGACAGAACCGACACGGCACCTTCCTGCCGGTGACTAGCAACCTCCGATGCAAATCCGGCAAGCGGTCCGGTCAACACCTTCACCCTGCCCCGGCTGAACCAGCCATTTGCATAGGTCTCCAGCCCGGTACCGCGGAGCCATTCACGTTGTGCGGTCGTCACCGTGGCCGTTGCCTGATAGGCCGGGCTGGTCAGATCGACCTTGCACCGGCTGTCGCCAAGATCCGCATCGCAAATGCGGGCAAACACCCGCCCCTGCCGGCTCTCCAGAAGATGCGCCAGCCCCCGGAGCTCTGCCCGGAACACCGACCCCGCGCGGCCGACCTCGCCGATGCGGGCGCGCCTCAGCAAGACATGATCCGATGGCGTCTGCCAATTGACCAGAAAGACCCGGACGTCCGCATTGTCCCACAGGCCCGCTTCCAGATCCGTCTCGGAAATCGCCGCGCTTTCCAGCGTTCCGGAGACATCCCCGCCCCCGGTGGCAAACTCCGGCCCATCGCTCATCGCCGATGGTGAAAGGCCGTTTTGCGGCTGGCACACAACGCCTTCCACGCTCAAGGCCCGGTCGTGATCGGTAAACCCGAGCCGGACGCCATCTGCGCGCGTGACGATCCAGCAGGTCGCAAGGGTGGTAATCCGGCCCGCAAGATGCGCGGCCAGGTCTGGCGGCAGAGTTTTCATCAGTTACCTGCTGTGTTCTTAGAACCGAATCTCGACCAACGGGATCGAGGGAATGTCGCCGGCTTCGAAATGGGTCAGGCTGAGGTCTAGGCGGTCGGTGTCGAACCGGACCGGCACGTCGAACAGGAAACCGGCTGTGACGGAACTCCCTACGGACGGCGCTTCGGAAAACACGATGTCGCCCGTCGACGCATCGACCTCAAAGTCTATCCCGGCGGTCTGTTCTGCTCCGGCCGTGGCTATCCGCACGCTGCTTGCCACCGGCAAGCGGATATCCCGGTGATAGGCAAGGTCCCCGCTCCCGTATGTCTTGGTCAACGGAAAACGGACCGTGCTGCCGTCGCCTTCCCCGATGGACTGATCCACGGCTTGAGGCGGATTGCCCGCCATTGAACTCGCATGGTCAAAGGGATCGCGCAGGCGGAAGCCGTAAAGCCGGCCCCGCGCTTTCTCAAACAACGTGAGCACAGCCCTCAAGTCTTCAAGCGACCGGACTCCGGTTGCGGCCTCGTAACGGCGGCGGCTGTCGGCCCAGCGAGCATTGCGGGTCTCGTAGCCGGTCGCCAGCGGAACAATTTCGGTCCGCCGCTCCGGCCCGCCGAGCACTCCAAAGGCAATACTTCCCGGAAAACTCTCATTCAGAAAGGCGTCCATGAAAATCTCCGTCGCAAATCGGACTTTGATTGATCTGTCTCAAGGTGTTTGGAAGCTGGCGGCGGCACTTTGGGGGCCTCTAAAGGAGGCAAAATAGAATGAGTCACGTTCCTCACGAACTGCATGAAGAATTCCCGGACGCGGCAGACGCGCTCCACACATTGAAGACCACCGATGCCCATTTCGCCCGCCTGGCCGAAGAGTATCACACCATCAACCGCGAAGTGCACCGCATCGAAACCGATGTGACACCAGCATCCGATGAAGTTCTTGAAGACCTGAAGAAGAAGCGCCTTCACCTGAAAGACCAGATTGCCGCCATGCTTGCGGCTGCGGCAAACGCCGGTTCCTGAGCCCCTCCTTTTCAGGCCGGTGTTAGAGCCCGCGTCGTCCCCGTCCGACGGCGCGGGCCACCATCGCCGAGACCTGAGCTTCTGACCGCCGGAAACTTGCGGCATCCTGCGAAGTCACATTTACCTGCACTGCTGGCATGGGGGACCGGCCGCCCTCCGCGGACCTGACCCCCAAGCGCCCATCCGCTCCTCTGGCAAGGGGCAGAATCGCCTCCGGACCGGCTTCGCCCATCAAACCGGAAACACCATTTCCCATATTGAATAGCGCCGGAGCGCCGACCACTCCGCCCTTGGCAAAAGGGATAATTGTATCGAAGAGGCTGCCTGCCGCCTTTTCCAGAGGCGCGAGCGCTGAATTCAGCACCCGGGAGGACGCGGACAACGCGATCTTCTTGAAGACGCTTTCGAGCGATTTGCCATCCACAAGGGCCGACTTGAGGCCGCCGACCAGACTGCGGGAAATGTTTTGGGCGCTGCGGTCGATCTCCATCATCTTCGTCCGGAATTCCTCCAGGTCCGCCAGCGGGACATCAATATCCAGGTCACGATCTGTCATGAGGTCGCTCTTCCTTATGGTCTTCGGTACGGCCGCACGTTGCCGTGTCCGGATGGGTTCTGATCAGCTGGTCCAATTCAGATCGTTTGAGGCCATCCGCCGGGTGGCCAAGACCCAAAACAGCCTCAAGTTCCCGCGGCGTCGCTGCCCAAAACTCGGCCGGCGTCCAAGCCCAGCGCGTTGCAGTTATCCGCAAAAGATCTGCCCAGGGCAGCATTAAGATGCTTCCGCCAGCGGTTCGTCGTCTTCCGTAGAGGGGGCACCAAACGCGGCCGTCAGGAGATCCGCCGCGATCGCGGCAAAACCGGCGACACCGCCAGCGGCCTTCATCATCGCCACCTGATCATTGGTGACATCGTGGCCTGCACCTCTCAAGCCGGCCCCCAACAAAACGATTATGTCGGATGCAGACAAGCTGTCCGGTGAAAACCTCTGAAGCAGGGCTGGAAGGCTCTCGCATTTGTAAGCCGCCTCCAGCTCGGCCAACGCGCCAAGCGTCAGAACCAACGTCCATGTCCGGCCATCGAGTTGGGCGGTAATCTCTCCTCGGAACCTGTTTGGCATCTAATTTCTCCCCGAATTGCATCCCTCAGACCGCGGTAAAGCTCACCTGCCCTGCGGAGGACAGCGCCAGTTCGAAAGTCACCTCGCCATCGTGGCGGCCGGCATATTCCAGGCTGGTGATTTGAAATTGACCCTCCAGCGTTCCGAAATCCGGAACGACAACTTGCCAGGGCCGGATCGCACCATCGAAAAAGAGCTGGCGAACGGCGGTGTCACTTTGCGCATCCCGGAATAGGCCGGAACCGGACAGGCTTGCTGCTCGGGTTCCAGCCCCTTCCAGAAGCTCACGCCAGCGGCCCGCGCTGTCGGATGTGGTTATGTCGACAGTTGTGGCATTGAGCGCCACTTGCCGCGCCCGAAGGCCCGCCACGGTGACAAACGTGCCGTTCGATTCAGCATCCAGTTTCAAGAGCAGATCACGTCCGCGCTGTGCGCCCATGGCGTTCTCCTGTCAGAAGGTCATCTCAGGTAAGCGGTTCGGTGACCGCTCGTAGGGAACTCGATGCCCGATATCCCCGTCCGTCGCGCAGCTTGCGGCTGAGCACATTCGTAATGGTGAGGTTCACAAGCCTGTGTCCGGTCAAAGATACCGGCCCTGTCATCAGGACCTCTGCCGCACGGCCTGCAGCCTGGGCCGCTTCGTCCCGGCTGAGCTTTCGGGAGAACACGCTTAGGGCCAGTGAATGCACCATACCCTCACCGATCTCCGTAAGCAGCGGCCTGGTCTCAACGCTTTCCAGCACGAGGTACGGAAAGGCATCTGCCCGCGTCGGTGTTTCAAAAATCCGGTCTGGCCCGAGCAAACCGGACAGAACGCCGTCAGCTTTGAGCCGAGAAAACAAACCGGCCCGCAGCGCCGTTTGAACGCTGGAAAGGCTCATGGGCTTTCCTCCTCGGTCTCACATAGAAGTTCCCGTCTCAGGCCGGTTGGATCGCAGACCGACAAAACCCGGAAAACGCGAGTACCAGAAAGGATCCGCCAGCCACCAGCCAATCCGGAAAAGGGCCGCAAGCGGATCTCCCAGATTTTGGAACTTGCCGTCCGGCTGTTCGCGAAGCGCTCGCTCTGACTTTTCAGGCGAAGCGCGGCGAACACGGATCCGGCAGCTTCATAGGTGGTCGTTATGTCCCCCGAAGCGGATCGGGTCTCCAAAGGCCGCTGCAAGATCACCGGCACACGGTAAGCCCCGGCCCTCATAAGAGCGGCACCCGGACGGTCGACAACAGCCGGTCGAGCCCTTGCGGCAGGCTGGCAACAGCCAGATCCGTTCCGGCCTCCCGGTGTTCGAACCAATGCCCGGCCAGAAGGCGCACGGCCTGCCGGAAGTTTTCCGGGACATCTAAGGCGGTCGCGCCATATCCGGCTGTGAAATCAATTTCAGCCGCCATCATGTCGGAGGCAGGAAGCCCGGCCCCGAGCTTGATCTTTACCCGTTCAGGCTGTGTGGAGCGGTCGAGTTGCCAATCAGAAGACTGAAGCTGGGAGGCATTGCCGTCGCGGTCATAGACTGTGATCTGATCAACGGACTGCACCGGCGACACGGGCAGCCGGACAATGCGGCCAACCGGCCAGCCATCCAGGTATAGTCGCCAGGACTGGGAAATCAGAGCACGCCGGGTAGCCTGTTCGATGTGGGTGCGGGCGGCCTTGAGAAATCCTGAAAGGCTGCTGTCCTCTTCGCTGCCACTCAGCCGGAGATGGGCGCGCATTTCTTCGACCGCCACAGGTTCCATGGCCGGATCATTCAAACGGATCGATGTCATGGACGTTTCCCAAAAAAGAAGGCGCCGCAGGTCCAAAGGAGTGCGGCGCCAGTCTGGGGAGGAACGACCCTCATCGTTCATTGAAGGATGTGGGTCTGCTAGGTAAGACTTACAAGGCAAGAAAACGTGAGCCCTGTGTGACAAGTTTTATGCGGAGAACATCAAAAGCTTGATCGCGTCATAATCCTGAACGCCGCCGCCGACCCGTTTAGTGGTGTAAAACAGCACATAGGGCTTTGCGGAATAAGGATCACGCAACAGACGCACGCCCATACGGTCCACCACCAGATAGCCGCGCCGGAAATCGCCGAAGGCAATCGCGGGGGCATCATTGGCAATGTCTGGCATGTCCTCAGCTTCCGTGATTGGGAAATTCAGCAAGGTCGCCGCCCCGTCCACACCGGCAGGCGGCTGCCACAGGTAGGTCCCGTCGCCGTCCTTCAGCTTGCGGATTTCGCTCTGCGTCTTGCGGTTCATGACGAACCGGCCGTTTTGCCGGTAGCCGCTCTTCAAGGAATAGATGAGGTCAATGAGCGTATCTCCGGCATCCGATGCCGGGAACGCTCCGGCTGTGCCGGTGGGCATCGTGCCGAGCGAACCCCAGCTCCAGCTGCTCTCGGCAACACGCGGCGCCTGGAGGAAGCCGAGCGGCTTGTTGACGCCATCGCCATTGACAAAGGCCGCTCCTTCCTGCTCGGCAAAGGCGGCTTCGACTTCCTCGGCAATCCACTGGTCCATATCGACCGCCGCATCATCCAGCAGGGTCGATGTCGCGGCGGGCATCGCATAGAGTTCCATCGCCGGGAATGTCAGCTCAGCCAGTTGCGGGCTGTTCGTCTGCGGCCGTGCGGCGGTTTCGCCAACCCACCCGGACTGCGGGCCAGTTACAGCGAAGGGTTTCTTGTAGGTTGAGGATGAGACCTGCCGGTTGCCGGAGATCGCCCGGATGGGCGAGACCTGCGACAAGCGGCGCATGATCCCGGCTTCCGTTTCCTCCGGCACCAGATAGCCGCCATCCGGATCAGATCCGGCCGACAGGGCTTTGACTTCCAGCGGACGCAAGGGTTGTTCCCGGCCCGAGCGCATATAGGCCTCAAAGGCCGCCTTGTGTTCCAAGGCTGCCGATGTCATCTGCCGCGGACCCTGCCTGCCGATCTGAGGGCGGCGGCTTTTCAAGGTCAGATCGTCGAGACGTCGCTGTGTGGCGTCGAGGGCTGCATCCAGCCGGTCGAGTTTTTCCAGCGAGATCACGTCCGCACTGCCCCGACTTTCAATTTCCGCAAGGCGCGCATCATTGACCGCCCGGTAGCTCTCGAAAGTCCGGAAGAACACGTCAAAGGTCCGGGCAACGTCATCTCCGCCTGAGGTATCGGCGGTTGGAGCCGCCGGAACAGGCGGCATTCCGCCGGGCATGTCCGCCTTTGTTTCCAGCGGCAGGTCATCGGGCGTCCAGTCTGAAGGTCCTGTCATCACAAATACTCCCTTGATCCAATGTGCGGTGTGCGTGGGGTTGATGTGTTCGGAGGCGGTGTCAAAAGCTGAACCCGCGCCTCGTCGACTTGCGGAAAGGTGACGAGGGAAATTTCCCAAAGATCGATGTCTTGCAGGATCCGGCCAGATCCGCGATGCGGTCTGCGGGCGGTGCGCGCCTTGAAGCCGATGGAAAGCCCGGAAAGAGCCCCTGCCCGGATCAGGTTCGCCGCCTCGAAGGCTGCAACAACGCCCGGGGCAAGTTCCCCTTCGGCCCAAAGCCCGTGTTGTGTTTCCGCCAGCCGCACCCAACGGCCGAGCGGGCGGGCCGGATCGTGCTGCCACAACAGCGCAACGCGTGCCGGTGGACGCTGCCGGAGGCTCCTCTGGAACGCTCCGGGCAGAACCGTGTCGCCTGCCCCATCAGCCTTACCAAAGACGCTGGCATACCCGGCAATCCGCACCGGGGCACTTACGGCTCCGGCCATCAAGCACCGCCTCCACGCGAGGGTTTGGCGTCTTCCCTCACCTGAATGGCCAGATGAAACAAACGGCCTGAAAAATCCCGGAAAACCGGTAGATGCTCGGTTCTGTGACCGGATGCCTTGGCGCCAAACCGCTGAAGCAGCGTTGTTTTCGAACTGCGGGCACGGCACTGCGGTCTCCCGCTGTCGAGGGAGTTACTTTGAAGGCTCATTCCGCCCTCCTTGATAAGAATTGAACTTCGCCCTCGTTGATAAAGGGCGTCTGCAGCCTCCAAGCCGCGGATTTCAGAACGTGCCGCCCCGGACATGATCCGGGGCCGGTTCGGGCTTGGTCCCGGTTCAAGACCGGGACGGCGGCGTTCGAAATCCTTGGGTTTAAAGCGTTCCAAGCTCGGCAAGATAACGGTTCAACCGGGCGACCTCGCTGACGAAATCGGAAAAGCGCTGATTGGACAGCGCTAACTCGCGGACGAGCACGAGGCCGATCAAGGTCGCCGTCGCAGCCCACAAAAACAGCGCAAGATGGGCCAAATCCCCGCGCGCCATGACGTGAGTGGTCAAGTCTTCAATCATCCTGCGCCTCCCCTGAAGTGCCGCCCCGTGCGCCGTAGCCGACGGCCTGGCGTTTTTCATCGTCCGACAAGAACGCAGCCGCACCGACGCGCCGCCACAAGGCCTCCCGCTCCGACGACAAGGCCTCGATCGCATCAAGATCCGGCTCCAGGCGCAAACCATCGCCGAAGGCTGGTCCCAGCCAGCTGGCAAGATGGCCCGCCGTGCGCCGCACCAGCGGCAGGACCGCCCCGCGCCAAAGCGCCCGGCCGGCCTCCTGATAGTTGGCGTAGGTGTTGTCGCCCGGAATGCCGAGCAGCATCGGCGGCACCCCAAAGGCGAGCGCGATCTCCCGGGCGGCCTGGTTCTTTGCCTCGATGAAATCCATGTCCTTCGGGGTGAGCCCCATCGGCTTCCAGTCGAGCCCGCCTTCCAGCAGCAGGGGCCGGCCGGCGTTACGCGCGCCTTGATAGCCGTTTTCCAGCTCGGCCTTGAGGCGGTCGAACTGATCGCTTGTCAGGTTGAGGGCATCGCCCGCCCCATAGATTAGCGCGCCGGAAGGCCGGGCGGCATTGTCGAGCAGCGCCTTGTTCCAACTTGCTGCCGCATTGTGAATGTCGAGCGCCATCTGTGCGGCTTCAACCGGCGCAAACCCGTAGTGATCGTTGAGCGGATGGAACAGCTTCAGATGCCGGACCGGGGCTGCCTCCTCTCCGTCGTCCGCTTCTGCAGCCAGACGCACGGTGCGGCCCGCGGCGGTGTAGTCGAAGGCCTCCGGCCAGCCATGGGATCCCGGCACCACCTTCACTCGGTCCGGCCGCAGCGCATAAAGCTCGAGCGGGACACCATCCACCGAAACCTGCTCCAGATAGGCATTGCCGGAGACCAGCAGATAGCCGTAAAGCGCCTCCAGTAAATCAGCGCCGGTTTCATGGGCATTCGGCCGGGCGAGCAGTGCCAGCAACGGATGCTCCGACAGCTCCTTATCCCCTTCAAAGAGCAGCAGCGGCACGGCGGCGGCCGTCTCCGACAGCAACCGGACAGCGCGGTGCACCACAGGATTTTTTGCAAACCCCTCCCGCGCCAGAGCCGCATAATCGCGCGGGCTCCAGACCGGCTGTGCCGTCCCCTGGATCGCAAGCAGAGGCCCGGTACGGGAGGCTTTTTCCTCAAGTGCCGCTGCGGGATCTGCACCCCAGATTGATTCAACTGCCTTTCTTAAGCGCATGAAATAACGATCCTTTCCGCGCTTGTTAAAGCGCTGAGTCAAGGCTTTGAGAAACCGATTCAGGGACTTGGAAAACTGATTCAAACGCGCCGCTTCGCACGGACGCCAAAGCTGCTATTCTTTGCTCCCTCAGGAGGCAGAACGTGAGATGACCAATCAGAACGTGATTCAGATCGAACGCGGTTTTCCGGTCGCCCCCGCTGTTCTCTGGTCACTCTGGACCGAGGCTCAGCATCTATCCGCCTGGTTCGGACCTCACATCTCTTTGGAGCCACGTGCGGGCGGTGCGTTCCGCGAAGTCTGGACCAACGAGGACCGCCAGACGATCACCTCCGGTACTATTGTCACATTCGATCCGCCCAAAACCCTCTCCTGGACCTGGGCGGATGAGGACTGGACAGGGACAACGCTCCTGACACTGTCGATCCGCGCTGAACGCAACGGCGCGCGTCTCACTCTCATCCACAGCGGTTGGCACGATCTTGCCGAAAACGCATCCTGTTCGTTGCGCGACGCCCACGCGGCCGGATGGACCCTGCACCTGGCCAACCTGGAACGCTATTGCCTGACGCTGCTCGGCAAGTGATGTTGCAGATCAAAGTGCATGCCACTATTCAAGTAGCCGTTTTGACCCTCACCTGATTTTCCGAGATTTCCCGCTGTCTGATTTATCCCGCTCCATCCGACTCGCTACAGCTGCTGACCTTGCAGCCCTCTCTGCCCTTTCGATCGAAGTCTGGCTCGATACTTATGCGCCCAATGGCATCACCCGGCCGTTTGCGGATCATGTCTTGAGCGCCTATTCCGTTGAGGCTCTCGCTCAGGAACTCGAAAGCCCCTACCGGATCTTTCTGGTCTGCGAACACAGCGGCTTTCTTCTCGCCTACGCCAAGCTGTCGCTCTCCCCGGAGATACCGCCCGGAGCCACAGGCACGGCGGAACTCGAAACGCTCTATGTCCGCCATCATCACAAGCGGCAGGGGATCGGCGCAGCCCTGTTCCATAGATCCATGGAAACCCTCAGTGCCCACGGTCATGACCATGTATTCCTCACCGTCTTTGCGCACAATCAGTCAGCGCTCAAATTCTACGATGCGCTTGGCCTTGAGCGCGAAGGCCGGTTTATCTTCCACTTCGAAGACCAATCCGCCCCGAACATCATCTTCGGCGCGGAGACGTCCAGGTTTTCCGGATAACCTCTGCCTCTCCGCTGTCCCGGACTTGATCCGGGACCATATCTGGAGCAACTCAGGCCCCGGATCAGGTCCGGGGCGGCTGAGTGGGTTGGTCTAGAGCCCCCGCACCTTTGGTTCTGCCTTCGGGCCCAGCATCAGGTCCGAGACCGCCCAGACGAGGGCGTCGAGCCGGTCGGGAGAGCGTTTGCCGGACAGCCCGCCCAGGCCGAAGTCGGCCATCTCGTCTTCAAGCTCCGGAAACGTGCCTGCATGATGCACCTTGCCCTGATCGTAGAGCATGGCGACCGGCTCGGCCCTTGAGAACTTGCCCCGCGATGCCCGCACTTGTTTCACCGGCACCGATGGATCGGCGCTCGCAATCACTTGCGCGACCATGTCGCCGCCCTGATTGACCTCGGCGATCAGGCAATCGGCCTTCAATCCGTGCCAGAGGCCAATGGCGGCTTCTGCCCAGTCGGCGGGTTTGGCCGGACGGCGGCTGCGGTCGGCGAGAACATAGGCCTTGCCGTCACTTCCGAGCCCCGCGGCGACAATGCCGCAAGCGTCCGACTTGGCCGTTGCCGTCACCGGCGGATCGATCGCAATGACGATGCGCGTCAGATCCTCCGGTGCGGCTACGACCCTTGCGGCCTCCAGTCCATCCCGCGACCAGAGCGCGTCCAGCCGGTCCTCGATCAGTTCGCCGTCCAGTTCCTGCCGGCCAAGGCGCGTGCCGCCATACCGGCCGACCACCGCCTCCAGAAAGCCCGGCGCCAGAAACAGCGCATTGGCCTTGGTCGGGGCATGGGTGATGGCGGTCCCTGCCTGTTTCATCAGGCGTTTCAGGAGCGGCACCGGCCGCGGCGTTGTTGTGATCAACTGGCGGGGTTTGCGGCCCAGCCTCAGCCCAAACTGCAACATGTCGAAGGTCTCCTCGGCATAGGTCCATTTGGCAAGTTCATCGCACCAGGCGATGTCGAATTGCGGCCCCCTCAAGGCTTCCGGGTCTTCGGCAGAAAAAGCCTGCGCCACTGCGCCGTTCGGCCATTCCAGCCGGCGGCGGCTCGGGGTCCATTGCGGCCGCTCCTCACCGGGGTGCACGGCCAGAAGTCCGGAGACCCCTTCCACCATCACTTCGCGGACATCCGCATAGGTTTCGCCAACCAGCGCGATCCGCCCGGCAAAGCCCGGTTCGCACCAGCCGTGCCCGAGCGCCCGCGCCCGGATCCATTCAGCCCCGGCCCGTGTCTTTCCGGCCCCGCGCCCGCCCATCAGCAACCAGACCGCCCAGTCTGCTTCCGGCGGCAACTGGTGCGCATGGGCAAAAACCGGCCAGTCGTAGGTCAGGAATTTAAGATCATCCGCCGAAAGCGCAGAGAGGACCGCCTCAATCCGCCCCAGCCTCGCACAATCGCGCAAGACGGCGCGTAAGTGCCGCGCGCAACTCCTCCCGGTCGTCAAGGTTGTCGCCCTCCCCGTCCGGTTTCACATCCGTTTTCAAGTCCATCAGGGCGGTCAAGGTCTTGGCAAGGCTCGCCAGGGTCTTCACCGTCTTGTCAATTTCCTGGATCCCGCCAGTTGGCGGCCCCGCGCCAACCTCGTCAAACAGGTCCGCGAGCCGCGCTTCCAGCTGATCCATTTGTCCCGCAAACGCCCGGTAGAGCCGCGTGGCCATGTCTTGCGGGCTTTCCGGTGTTTTCTGCTCACTTCCGTCGGCTTTCAACACCGCCTCGGCTATTGCACCCTCCCGGACGGAACAAAGTGAAGAGCCGGGATCGGAGCGCCGGGGCGTTTCCATCCCTTTTGAACCTGAGGGTTCACCGCCTTCGCCGGAGACCGTCGAGATGGTGCAAGCCTTCTGCTTCGACTGCTTCCTGCGTTTTTGCTTCAGAGCCTTTTCCCGTTTCAGCGTGTCGGCGAGGCCCTGCCCTGAGAACCGCGCCTTCACGTTCGATCCCCCGCATTCGTTCACTCCGGTTTCCTCCAGGCACAAAAAACCGGCGGATGCCGGTTCCAGACTGCTGACAAACTCCAATGATCGTCGTCACGGCAGCCAGGAGCCGCCCCTTGCGATTGCCACGGGCCTCGGCCATTGTGAAATTGCATGCCCTAACGGAACCATATCCTGATGCTACGCGCTGTCCTTGTACTTTTGCCGCTCATCCTGCTTGCCGCACCACCGGCCCTGGCAGCCGATTATTGTGCGTCGGTCAATTCCAAAAAGGGCTGGCAGTCGCTTAATCTGCCAAACGGCAAAATCCGCAAAGTTGCCTATTCCGGCTCATGGACGGTCATCAACGGGCTCTACAAACCCGTCGGCCCACGCGGTTATTCCGGCAAGGACGCAGCTGCGCTCGGTCCGCTTTACGGCTACAAGTTCGATCAATCTTACGCCTTTGGCGAAATGTTGGTGCGCGACCAGGCTGGGAGGATCGTCCCTTTCGCAGAGTTTGCAGCCCTTGCGCTCAATACGAGGGATCCTGCCGGCACATATGCGTTCCGGATCAACGACAAGGACGTTGCCCTTTGGGACAACAAAGGCATCATCAAGGTCTGCGTATCCATGCGCTGATCCAATCGGGTTTTCCGAAGGCACAAAAATACCGGCGGCTGCCGGTTGATAGAGACACAGATCGGTTTGCTGTCTGGGCACCTGTTTCGCTGCGATCACTATCGCCGCCCCGGACCTGATCCGGGGCCCTCGTCAATGCTCTGATCCCTGGTCATGTCCCGACATAGGTCCCGGCATGGATTTCAGTTCGGGGGCCGGTACGGCAGCGAGCGGGGCCGCTCTCAAGAACTTATCCACGCCCGGCGCGCCTGTGAGATACTGCGGCCCATAGGACTGAAACCGGCCTTGCGGCAGCGGGACTTGGATAATCTGCCATCCTCTGACCCTCTCCGCTCGTTTGGCCCCATCAGCCCATTCGGCCGATGCGCCCAACAAAAAAGGCCTCCACGCAAACGCCGGAAGCCTCAACCGATCCGCAACTTTGGGATCATGACAAAACCATGCCACATCACCGTTACGGTGTCAAGGAATATTTTCCTATTTCTCTCTTTAGGCCTTTGATGAAATGGATTGGTCATCTCCCAATTGCCCGCGCCGGCCATGCCTGCTAGCGTTCGTCCACCACCCTACCCGCAGCCCCAAAACCCAAGTCCCCGAAAATGACCGAAAAGATTGCCCTTGTGACCGGCGCGGCGCGCGGGATTGGTTTGGCGACCACGAAGCTCCTGATTGAGAAGGGCTGGAAGGTGGCGATGGTCGATCGCGACGGGGCGGAGTTGAAAACGGCGTCCGCCGGGATAAACGCGGGGTCGGCCTTCATCTATGATGTTTCTATCCCCGATGACGTCGATGAGATGATGACCAAGATCATCGAACACTTCGGGCGTCTGGACGCGGTGGTCAACAATGCGGGTGTCGCCAATTTCGGGCCGATCGAAGAGGCGGATTTGAGCCTGTGGCGCACGGTGATGGCGACCAATCTGGACGGGGCCTTCATAGTCTCGCAGGCCGCCGTTCCGCACCTGAAAAAAACGCGTGGTGCGATCGTCAATATCGGCTCGATTTCCGGCCTCCGCGCCTCCACCTTGCGGGTGGCCTATGGGACGTCGAAGGCAGCGGTCATTCACCTGACCAAGCAGCAGGCGGCCGAACTTGGCGAATACGGCGTCCGCGCCAATTGCGTCTGTCCCGGCCCGGTCCGCACCAAGCTCGCCATGGCCGTGCACACCCAGGAAATCATCGACGCCTATCACGATGCGATCCCGCTCAACCGCTATGGCTCGGAGGCTGAAATCGCGTCCGTCATCGCCTTCTTGTGCTCTGACGAGGCGAGCTACGTTACCGGTCAGGTAATTGCGTCCGACGGCGGGTTTGACAGCACCGGCGTCGGCCTGCCCGCGCTTCGGACATAGGACGTCCGGTTACCGGTCACTCAGAAAATGCGCCGCCACTTGGCGTTGGTGCGGCATGTCGCGATGTTCAAAGAGATAAATCCCCTGCCAGGTGCCAAGCAGCATTTCGCTGCCCGAGACCGGGATCGACAGGCTGACGGGCAAAACCGCGGCCTTGATATGCGCCGGCATGTCGTCCAGGCCCTCCAGCGTGTGCGTGAGATAACGCATCGAAGGATCGCTCGCCGGCGGTACAAGACGGCTGAAATAGGCTTTCAGATCCACCTGCACATCCGGATCAGCGTTCTCCTGAATGAGGAGCGAGCAGGACGTGTGCCGAACGAACAGGGTCAGCAATCCGTCGCCTGCGCCGTCCTCCATAAGCCAGCTGCTGACGGACCGGGTGAACTCATAAAGCCCCTGGCCGGAGGTTTTCAGGGAGAACAGCGTTTGCATGGAAGCCTTCAAAGTCTTCAAATGAGGTGTGGCCGGAACGGTTGACCCGACCCCTACCGGTACTTGTCGTGGATGGCATCATAGGTGCCATCTGCGCGCATTTCTGCCAAGGCTTCATTGAAGGGGCCGATCAGATCCTCAACGCCATCATAACTCTTTGAAAAACAAAAGTGGAAATCCCGGGTGGTCAGCGCGATGAATTCAAACTGACCGCTCATCTCCTCGCGGCGGATAATGTACTCCGTCGGTTCCCGCGCGCCCATCAGATAATCAAACCGGCCGGCCGCCAGCATCTTGAGGCCAAGCTCGGTCGTTTGCGCTTCGATCGGTTTGGCCCCCAGGTTCTGCAAAACCGCCAGGCTTTCATATCCCGCCATGGACGCCACAGGCTGACCAACCACATCCTCAACGGTCTGAATGTCCGGCCCCTCATGCGCTTTTCTTACGAAAAAACCGTTGGTGAAGACACTGATCGGGTCCGAGAAGAGAATGAACCGCTCCCGGTCAGGATGATGGGCGCAAGTCAGGATACCGGCCGCCCGGCCCGTCTCCGCTTCGTTCAGCGCCCGCTTCCAGGGCAGGAACAGGATGTTGGCTTCATAGCCCATGCGGCGGAAGGCTTCGGTGGCGACTTCATAGTCGAACCCTCGCAGGCCGTCCTGCTCAACAGCCATTTCGTAGGGCGGATAATCTTCGGTGACAATGTCGATGCGCGGCGTTGCCAGTGCCGGGCCGGACACCGCAAAAGCAAGACCGCTCACGACCGCAACGGCAACCACTGCGCGCCGGGCGCAGCGCAGCGCTGTCATCGAACTCAGTTCCAGGGCCATGCATTGCCTTTTCTGCTTGTCCTTCAGAGAATCCCTAAATCCCCTGCCCTTAACAAAACCGGAAATTCATTCCTCAACATGTCATTGATTTGATAATGCCCCAACGGTAGCTGACACTTTCCAGATATTTTGATGATTTTACACCTCTTCCTGATTGCAGAGTGGCCAAAAAACATCCAAAAGAGGCACCTTCCTATTGGGAATTTCACCAATGAACTCTTCAAAGCCGAAAATCCTGATTGCCACGCTCGGAACTCGCGGCGACGTTCAGCCCTATGTGGCGCTTGCCGGTGAACTGGTGCGTCTTGGTGCCGATGTCGTCGTGGCGACGGGGCGTGGCTTTGACACGATGATCGGCAAGGTGGGGGCGCAGCCACGTGCGGTTCCGATCGATTTTGAAGCCCTCTTGGGTGACCCAGTGACGCGCGAGGCGATGTTCACCTTCCGCGGCAAGATCAAGGTCGCCCGGACCACCATGGAAGATCAGAAGAAGGTCGTCCGATGTTTGTGGAGAATCGGTCTGGAAGAAAAGCCGGATCTGATCCTCTTCAATCTCAAGGCCACGGTGATGACGCTGGTGGCCCGGCGGCTGAATGTCCCGGCTTTGCCGACCGCGCTTCAACCGGTCGTGACGCCCACAGGCGATTTTCCGGTCTCCCTGTTTGGATTGCCCGCACTCGGCAAACTGGGAAACCGTCTCAGTTATCTGGCTGCCCGCAAACTCATGGCCCTGGGTCTGTCTCCCATGTTGAAACCGCTGCGCGCCGAAGCAACCGCGGAATTCGAATACCCGGGCGAAATGATCGACGGGCATATGCCGGATGGCTCCAAAGCGCTGTGCCTGCAAGGGTTTTCATCTGCGCTGGTGCCGAGACCGAAAGACTGGCCGGAAACGTCCTGGCTGAGCGGCTACTGGTTCATGCGGCCCGCAAACACCTACACACCAGACCGCGAGCTGATGCAGTTTCTGGAGGACGGCCCGGCGCCGGTCTATATCGGCTTTGGCTCCATGCCGAGCCGGAACCCGGACGAGCTGACCCGGCTGATCATGCGCTCACTCACCCAGACCGGACTGAGGGCGATTTTGGCGCGCGGCTGGGGCGGCCTCACCGGGCACACCTTGCCGGAGGTCCTGAAGGACAAGGTGTTTTTGATCGACAAGGCCCCGCACGGCTGGTTGTTTCCAAAATGCAGCAGCATCATCCACCATGGCGGCGCCGGAACAACCCATGAAGCCTTGCGCTGGGGCAAACCCTCCCTTGTCTGCCCGGTCTTTGCCGATCAGCCTTTCTGGGGGCAACGCGTTCATGCAGCTGGCGCTGGTCCGGCGCCGATCAGCCAAAAGAAACTCACGACAGATTTGCTGGTGAAGGCGCTCTATGCGCTAGATGCTCCGGCCTATGCAATGGGTGCCAAGGCCGCCGCCGGCATCATGGCGCTTGAGCCCGGCGCAGAGGGCGCGGCAGAGGAAATCATGTCCCGTGTTCCAGCTGTGCGTGCACGAGCAAAAAGCGCCTGACTTCGTCTGATCTCTGCTTAAAGCCCACCGGGAGGGTTGTAATTCAAAGTGTGCGGCTCAACATGCGTGCGCCGGATATGCTCATAGTTTTCCCGATATTCAGGGGATTTCCGAACCCGTTTGATCTCATCATAAAGGGCTGAAACGACCCCCGGGTTGTTCTTGGCAAAACCATGTGAAAACAACAGGTAGTAATGCTTTTCTTCCAAGGGCGGTCCTACTTTTCGAACCCGTCCGTTCAGCTCCGGCGTTTGTTCGATCAAGTGATCTGCATGTGCGGTTAGCGCCGCGACGCCATCCAGGCGGTCGCGCAAAAGGAGCTGGAACAGTTGACCGAGCCGGTCGGCCATGAAAACCCCGACGCCCTGATTTTGGAGCATTGTCACAATCGAATAGCCATAGATGGCACCAATATCGCCGGACAGATTGTCAAACTCTGATCCAGTCCAGCGAACATCCGATTCTGTTGGAACGTAAAGCGAGTAACTGTCAGCGTGCAGAGCTTTTGAGGTATCCGGACGGTTGTCCACCATCGGATAGACCCCAAGGTCCATCCGGCTCACCTCGAAGCTGGCCGAAAAACAACCGTCGATGGCGTTCGAACCGGCCTCGTTGAGGCAGCGCCTCCAAGGCACTGGCCGGAGATCAACTGCATATCCCAGATTTCGGGCCGCCGTCTCTATGAGGAAAATGTCAGCCCCGGTCCCATCCGGCAGTTGCCAGGGAAAGTACTCTACGTTTTCCAGGCCCAGAACAAGTGTTTGCGCCGAAGCTTGCCACGCACTGACGGTCAACATGGCTGCGGTTATCGCGCCCAACACTCGTTTCATGTCACCTCATCGCAAACGTTGCCCGAACCGGTATTCGGAGTGCCGGACCGCCAATGAATGGGTCAGCGCTTCCGGGCTCAAATCTGTCCCGTGATTATTCGGGACACGGCCGAGGGCCTGCAATCAACATATTTCTCAATGGCATTAAATACATAAGCCTCGGCGCGCCGCACGTGTTCTGATTCGTGCGGCCAAGCTCATCAAAGATGAGATGCCCCCTTTCCTTTTGACAAGGAGACTGACTAGACTGCCCCTCAGGATTGCCAGAGGGAGAATGTCTCTTGTTTCCAGCCCGCTATACGGTGTTTGCGCTTTGTAGTGCCGCCGCAGTTGTGACCTTCATCCTCAGCTTCGCAGTCAACCCTCATATCCTTTGGGTTTTTGCGGTTTTTGCCGTCCTGACCATTGTCGGCATACTGGACGTCACCCAGACGAAACATGCGATTTTGAGGAACTATCCGGTCGCCGGCCATTTCCGTTTCATGTTCGAAGCCATCCGCCCTGAGCTCCGGCAGTACTTCTTTGAAAGCAATCAGGATGGCCGGCCGTTTTCCCGCGAGCGCCGCACCATGGTCTATGACCGGGCAAAGGACATCGAAGGCGTGCTCCCCTTCGGCACCGAGCTTGACGTTTATGACATCAACTACGGCTGGGTGAACCATTCGGTCTGTCCGCAGTCTCATGGGAAGGTCGAAGAACTGCGCGTCGAGATCGGCGGTCCTGAGTGCAAACAGCCTTACTCCGCGTCGATTTTCAACATCTCCGCCATGAGCTTTGGGTCACTTTCCGGCAACGCCATCCTGGCGTTGAACAAAGGTGCCAAGGCGGGCGGCTTCTACCATGACACCGGCGAGGGCAGCGTTTCCCGCTACCACCGCGAAGGCGGCGGCGATCTGGTTTGGGAGCTGGGCAGCGGCTATTTTGGTTGCCGCGCCGACGATGGCGGCTTTGATCCGGAAAAGTTCAAGAAACAGGCGGCCGACCCACAAATCAAGATGATCGAAATCAAGATGAGTCAGGGCGCAAAACCCGGCCACGGTGGCGTTCTGCCCGGCGCCAAGGTGACTGAGGAAATCGCGGAAGCGCGCGGTATTCCGGTCGGCAAGGAATGCATTTCACCAGCGAGCCATTCTGCGTTTTCGACGCCGATGGAATTGCTGGACTTCATCAAGACCCTGCGCGAGCTTTCCGGAGGCAAACCGGTCGGCTTCAAACTATGCATCGGCCACCGGTGGGAATTCATGGCGGTCGTCAAGGCAATGCTCAAGTCCGGGATCAAACCGGATTTCATCGTTGTGGACGGTGCGGAAGGTGGCACGGGGGCAGCCCCCGTCGAGTTCGCCAACAGGCTCGGCACGCCGCTGCGCCAAGGGTTGGCGTTCGTTCACAACAGCCTTGTCGGCGCAGGATTGCGCGATGACATCCGCATCGGCGCGAGTGGCAAACTGATCAGCGCTTTTGACATCGCCGGAACCATGGCACTTGGTGCGGACTGGGTGAACTCGGCCCGCGGCTTCATGTTCGCGGTTGGCTGCATCCAATCTCAAAGCTGCCATACCAACAAATGTCCGACAGGCGTCGCAACCCAGGACCCGAAACGCCAGCAAGCATTGGATGTTCCGGACAAGGCCACCCGCGTTGCGAACTTTCACCGCAATACCATCAAGTCGCTCGTTGAGTTTACAGCTGCAGCCGGGCTGTCTCATCCACGGGATTTCAAGCCGGAGCATTTCTATCTTCGAGCTGGTTTGCGGGAAATCCTGCCGGCAAGCGCTGCCCTGACCTGGCTGAAACCGGGCGCTTTGCTCGACCCAACCCACGATATTGCGGGGTATTCCACCTATTGGGCGATGGCCGATGCCGGCAGTTTCGAGCCCGCAAAATCCCTGGAAGTTGCCAAGGCGCAGTATCACCATCACCTCGGTCATCACTAAAGAAAAGGCGGGACCGACACATGGCTGGCCGGATATTTTAGTCGATATCGACGACTTTCTTTCGCAGCTCGTAATTCCGGCTTCGGAGAATCCATCGGCCGATGTTTTCAGAGATGATCCGGTCCGCTGTCCCGTCGGCCAGCAGTTCGCCATACCGCTCGCTCACCTTGTCCTTCAGATGCCGACAAGGAGAACTGAGCGTAAAACCACTGTGCACAAAGCCATTCATCACGTTCCAGCCCAGCGGCACAATGTCCTCGCCGCCCTGGATGGCGCCAAATTGCGCCTGACCGACATAGCGGCCGTGGATAATGTAGTCGATCCGACCGACCAGCAGCTGGTTCACGTTATCCTGGAAAGAGAAATTGTCGGACAACTCCAGAACATTGGCGACATAGGAATCGAAAGGCTCTCCATAGCGGTCTCCGGCGTTTTTCGCGCCATACCTGCCCTTCAGATCCTCCCATACCGTGAGTGGGAAGCTCCGGTTGCGCAACGTGAACACAGTAAACGGGTTCTCGAACGCGGGGGTGTCGGTGAAGTCCAAAAACGTTGATCGCTCATCCGTTTTTTTCAGCGACATCAAGAAGTCGATGTCGCCGTTTTCAGCTGTTTTCAAAACGCGTTTCCAGGGCCCGGTAAAGACCGCATCAAACGAGACACCGAGTTCCTGAAAGATCATTTTGTTGAGGTCAACGCTTGCCCCAACAATCCGCCCGCCCTCGCGCCAATGATAAGGCGGATAATCGGGGTGTGCGGACGCGGTTACGCGTGTGCAGTTTGGATCAGATGCCAATGCACTGGAGATGCTTGCGAAGAATAAAACCAGCCCAAGGCGGACCGATACCATAACAGTCTCCGACGTGAGGGACGCCTGTACAAACGCACAACAGACGACCTGAAACAATTCACGTAACGGCAAAACACTTAACACGGCGCAAATTTACGAAAGAGTTTTCGTCTGACCAGCGCCCTACCCATCAACAGGCGGATTGACCCAGTCCGATGGCGCGAAGGGTTTTACAAGAGCACGCTCCACCAGTGAGAGATGATCCTGACCGTAAAATGGATCGCCATCTACGATGTATGTTGGGGACCCAAAAACCTGCTTTTCCTTGGCCCACTCCGAATTTTCCATGAGCTTGTTCTGAACGCTCGGGCTTGCAGCTTCTTCCAGCAATTCCTTGGCGGCGAACCCCAGTTTCACCGCCACAGCCTCAAGAGCGGTACGGTCTGAAAGGTCCAAATCCTCATTCCAATGCGCCTCCAAAAGTCCGTGAGCCATCCGGTCGGTGTCTGGGCCCGTTTCGCCCAGCGCGATGATCATGCCCGAGGCCAGGCTGTAGTCTGCATCGTGAAAAGTCGGGCGCTTGCGGATAATCGGCACGGACCGGTACTCGGCCCAACGTTCGATTTCGCGACCGAAGAAATAGTCGACATGCGCCTGTGTCCGCTGGCGGAAGGCCGGGCTTCTTTGAGCCTCGACGACAGGCGACAAAAGCACCGGCCGATGGACCAAAACCGCGTTGTGATCAGCGCAAATCCGCATGATCTCCGAGGAGCCGAGATACGCAAATGCGGAATGCGCGGAATAGACATATTCGATGATTGCCATGCCGTAGGGTCTTTCTTTCGCGAAAGGCGGTTCAATATCTGGATTTACCTTTGGTATTTAAAATCCGGTTCAAATCCCGAGAGACAGTTTCGTTGCAAAGTCACTGGCCTCGTGAGATCGCACGAGAGCGTGGCGGACCAGATCATCGAAATGCCGGGAAAACAGCTGCACGTGACGTGTGTTGGAAAAGGTGAGATAGCGTTGCCCCAGATACAGCGCAGCCCATTTTTGGCCAAACACTGTAAACGGGGCGGAAAACCGGTCGCTCGCACCAAAAAGATGCAGCCTGAGAGACGGATAATATCTTTCCAGGGTTTCGCCCATAACCTTCAGCTGCTCCCGGCGCACGGCATCCGGCAAATCCGACCACATGCCCTCGCCCCGGGCAAATGCCTCCAAGGCCTCTTTCGAAACACAGATTTCCATGTCCGATTCTGCGCGGTTCAACAACGCCTGCTGATCGCGTGTACCAGTGATGGCCTGTCCGGGTGTCCGAAAGGTTTCACCAGCATATTCGTGCGCCAGAACGGCTTCTGTCTTCAAGACATCCGGCAGGTTCGCCGGAACATGCCGGATCTTGGCGCCCACCGCGTCCCGGTACCAGGCGAGCAAATGCACATCGACCGGGTGACGTTCGGTTTCGGCCACTTGAACGGCTTGATCGAGGATTTCCGCGGCCGCACCCTTGTGCGCCGACAAGCCCAGAAGCCAATCGGCGGACACACTTAGGGCGGATGCAATAGCCGCAAGCGCCTGACCATTGGGCAGGCGTGGGCTCTCTTCGGACAAAAGCTGGGAAACCGTCGACCGGTCGAGCTCAGCTGCGCGCGCGAGGTCTGAGCGGTTCAGTTCCCGCTCTCTGAGCGCCGCGCTCAAACGCTCGCGAAACAGTTCGGCCCGGTCTCTTTTATCCATGTGGTGTGGGTACCACAGCTGTTGAGGTAAAACCACATCTGTTGCGAAAACCAACAGAGTGTCGTTCGAACTCAGGCGTCAAACACGTAATTCAGACTGTCACATCATCCGGTGATGCAGGTCGAACATGATCCAGAGACTGCCGCCGACCATGATGCAAATCAGAACGGCAGCGAAGGCCAGAAAGAAGAGGTTCTCACCCGGGGTCGACTTGAAATTGAGGTGCAGGAAAAACACCAGGTGCACCAGCACCTGGATGACAGCGGCCGCTGCAATCACACCGTAGACCGCCGGTCCGGTGAGCGCGCCCGTCCAGACCAGACCGAAAGGGATTGCAGTCAGCACAATCGCAAGTGCAAAGCCGGTCAGGTAGGTGCCAAGGCTGCGATGTTCTGTGTGGTCCGTGTGGTCCATGTCAGCCTCCTACATCACACCGGGCAAATAGACGACCGAGAAGATCCCGATCCAGACGATATCAAGAAAATGCCAGAACAGCCCCAACCGGTTAAGCCGGGAGCGGACCGGCAATGTCAGTCCCTTGGTCATAACCTGTCCGATCATCACAAGGATGCCGACTGACCCCATGGCAACATGCGCGCCGTGCATCCCGACGAGCGTGAAGAATGCGGAGAGGAACCCGCTGACATCCGGCCCTGCCCCTTCCAGGATCATGCCGCGGAATTCCAGAAACTCCATGGCGAGGAAGCCCAGACCAAGTCCAAGTGTCATCAGAAGCCAGAGAAAAACGGCGCGCCGATGACCCTTGTCCACGGCCAGACTGGCAATGCCGAAGGTCAGGCTGGAGACCAAAAGCAACGCGGTCTCGATGGCCGTGTGGCTGAGGTCGAAGACCTGTTGCGAGGTCGGGCCAGCCGCCGAGTTGCCGGACAACACCACATAGGTCGCAAACAACAGCGCGAAGATGACGGCATCGCCCATCAGGAACAGCCAGAAGCCGAACTCCCGTCCGCGAAGCGAATGATGCTCTTCCTCCTCCAAGAGGTCAGCGTCGTTCCTGATGGTCAGCATCTCACTCATAACGCTCTCCCCGAAAGCGCCATTCCGGACGCAGCCCCGCGCGGTTCAAAGTCGCGCATGTCATGCATGTCAGCCGGAGTGATCCCGGAGAGCCAGGCGGTCTCAATTGCCTCAACCTCGGCCGCTGACATCACATACTCGCTGGTGTCGTCGCAGGCCCGGATCCCGATGCATATGAGACACAAGACCAGCATCAGCACCGCCAGCCACCAGATGTACCAGACTGCAGCAAATCCCATAATGAAGGAGAGCCCGCCCAAGACAACGCCGAGGCCGGTGCTTTTCGGCATGACAATAGGCTCGTAACGCTCCGGCCTCTGATAGGCGGTGCCGCGCATCTTCATTTCATGGAATGCATCGATGTCGGTGACTATTGGAACGACCGCGAAATTGTAAGGCGCGGCCGGGGACGATGTTGCCCATTCCAAGGTCCGGCCGTTCCACGGGTCCCCGGTGATGTCGCGGGACGATCCCCATTGGCGCACGGAAACATAAAGCTGAATGCCGATACAGATGATACCGCAAAGCACGAAGATGGCGCCCAGCGCGGCAACCACGAGGAAGGGTTGCCAGGTTGGATCCGCGTAATGCTCCATCCGCCGGGACATGCCCATGAACCCAAGGGCATAAAGCGGCATGAAGGCGAGATAAAACCCGATAAACCAGAACCAGAAGGACCGGATGCCCCACTTGGCGTCCAGCTTGAAGCCGAAGGCCTTTGGAAACCAGTAGTTCAGCCCTGCGAAATACCCAAAAAGCGCGCCAGGAATGAGCATGTTATGAAAATGCGCCACCAGGAACGTGGAATTGTGCATCAGGTAATCGGCGGGCGGCAGAGCCAGCAACACGCCTGTCACACCGCCGATGACGAAGGTCACCATGAAACCGATGGTGAACACCATGGCCGGATGGAACTCGATCCGCCCCCGGTACATCGTAAACATCCAGTCGAAGATCTTCACGCCTGTGGGCACGGCAATGATCATCGTGGCTATACCGAAGATGGCATTCACATTGGCCGACGCCCCCATCGTGAAGAAGTGGTGCAGCCAGACCGTGAAGGAGAGCAAGGCAATGCAGGCGGTCGCATAGACCAGCGATGTGTAACCGAAGAGCCGCTTTCTGGAGAAAGTCGCCACCACTTCGGAGAAAATTCCAAAGGCCGGCAGGATCAGGATGTAGACTTCCGGGTGACCCCAGATCCAAAGCAGGTTGGCGAACATCATCATGTTGCCGCCATCGCCGTTGGTGAAGAAATGGAAGCCCAGTGTCCGGTCCAGCCAGAGCTGCAGGGCAACCACGGTCAGGGCCGGGAAAGCAAAGACAATCAGGATCGAGATGCAAAGTGCTGTCCAGGTGAACATGGGCATGCGCATATAGGTCATGCCCGGACAGCGGTTCTTGACGATTGTGACGATGAAGTTGATCCCGGACATGGTGGTGCCGACGCCGCTTAAGGTCAGCGCCCAGATCCAATAGTCGACGCCAACACCGGGACTGTATTCGATGCCGGAATACGGCGGATACCCCGTCCAGCCAGCCTGGGAAAACTTACCCACCACAAGAGAGATCAGGACTAGCGCGGCTCCTGCCGCCGTGAGCCAGAGACTGACGGAATTCAAAAAAGGAAACGACACATCCCGGGCACCTATCTGCTGCGGAACGATCAGGTTGATCAG
This sequence comes from Roseibium sp. MMSF_3247, assembly GCF_030733765.1. Classification (NCBI taxonomy): domain Bacteria; kingdom Pseudomonadati; phylum Pseudomonadota; class Alphaproteobacteria; order Hyphomicrobiales; family Stappiaceae; genus Roseibium; species Roseibium sp. MMSF_3247. The sequence continues at coordinate 133,929 of NZ_JASHII010000002.1, read as the reverse complement.
ACCGGTCAGAAACGGCATCGCCACGAAGAAGATCATGATGGTGCCGTGCGAGGAGAAGATCTGCTCAAAATGCTCGGGCGGCAGATAGCCTTCGTTGTTGAGCGAGATCGCCTGCTGGGCGCGCATCATCAGCGCATCGACAAAGCCGCGCACAAGCATGATGAGTGCAAGCACGACGTACATGATGCCGATCTTCTTGTGATCGACACTTGTCAGCCAGTCGGTCCACAGAACCTTCCAGGCGCGCAGGTAAGTGATCAGCAGAAAGGCTGCGATCCCGCCGCCAACGGTCACGGCCGCCCCGCCCATGGCCACCCAGCTGTAAAAGGGCAGCGCGTCAATCGTCAAACGTCCCAGCATCAGGCAGCCCCCCGGCAAATCAGTTCCGCAGCTTCGCTTTCCAGCGGACCGACAATCGGCGCGTATTTGCGCAGGATCAGGCCAAATAGGTTCGGCTCAACACTTGAATAATAGGCAACCGGATTGGCAACGCTCTGTTTGGCGACTTCCAAATAGGTCTTTGCATCCAGGGCATCCGGCGAACCGGTTGCCTTGTCTTTCCAGGCCGTGAAGTCCGCCTCTGTCAGGGCATGCGCCAGAAAGTGCTGGTCTGAGAAACCGTCGCCGGAATACATCGTGTTGCGGCCCTTGAACGTGCCCGGACCATCGGCAAGCAGGTTCATTTCCGTCCGCATGCCCGCCATTGCATAGATCTGCCCTCCCAGCGCTGGGATCATCAGCGAGTTCATCACGGTGTCGGAGGTGATTTTGATGGACAGGGGCCGATCGGCCGGAAAGGCCAGCTCATTGACACTGGCAACACCCAACTCCGGATAGACAAAGAGCCATTTCCAATCGAGAGCGATTGCCTGAACTTCAAAGGGCGGCTTGTCCGAAGCAAGCTCCTTGTAAGGATCAAGCTTGTGCGTGTCGCGCCAGACCAGTGTGCCCAGAACAATGATAATCGTGGCCGGAACAAGCCAGACAACGGCCTCGATTTTCCAAGATCCCTCCCACTCCGGCGTATAGGCCGCGGTGCTGTGATGCCGCGACCGGTACCGGTAGACAAACAAGAGCGTGAGGAGAATGGCCGGGATGGCAACGATCATCATCAACCAAAAGGCCGTGAACAAAAGATCTCGCTGTGCCAGAGCGATCGGTCCTTGCGGGTAAAGGATCGGCGCTTCGGAGAGCGCACAACCGGAAACAAGGAAAGCAATGGCGGCCGCGGCTCCCAACTGCCGGGCCCAATGCAGAGGCGTTCCAGATCCAATCACACCAACATCCCCCGCAGGCATTGCCGGGTCCTTGGGCGGGTTGATGAATGAATGCCGCACCAACGACTTGAGGCAAAGCGATTTAATTTAAAAAGACTATGCCGCAGATTTTTTCAGCGCAAGGCGTTGACGCGAGCGAAGTTTCCTTTTCGATGTTGGGGCAACATCATGCCGACAAGGTCAACAAAATCTTAAGAACCCGACAAACTCAAATCTGTGTTCTTATAAGTACTTTTTACAGTTTTTCTTCCCAAACGAACCTTTGACGTTGAACTTCTAATTTCATCAAGCATAATCGAATCAATACCGTTACGTTATATCAATCATTTCTGAATAACGGTGGTCCTCTGTGTTTTTACTAAGAGACCGATTTGAGCTGTTTTTCAGGCACAAGGATTTCGATGCATTGCGGGCGATAACGAAAAAACTTCAAGACTTTGCCCGTTGGATGATCATTGATCCCAGGGACACCGAACTTGCGCAGGCCCAATGCCGGGAACTGAACTCCCAAATCCCGCTTCTCTATCTTTTGCTCATGGTCAACGCCATCGCCGTTGCGTACACGCACCGCGACGTTGCACCTGGTTATATGACCATCGGTGTCCTTGCGCCGATGCTGATCTTCACGACGATCCGGCTGGTTTCCTGGGTCCGGTCCCGTGGTCTTGAGCTCGGGCCGCAACAGGCGGTGCGCAAGTTGCGTCAAACTGTCCTTCTCGGCAGTTTGGTCGCCGTTGTCTACATCACCTGGTCCTTGAGCCTTGAAAGCTATGGCACTGCGATCGAGCAGGGTCACGTAGCCCTTTTCATCGCGATCACTGTGATCGGCTGCATTTTCTGTCTGATGCATTTGCCGCAAGCAGCCATCATGGTGATGCTCATCGTGACGGCGCCTTATCTGGTCTATTACCTGAGCAAAGGCCAGGATGTTTATTCGGCGATTGCCATGAACATCTTCCTGGTGTGCCTGGTTATTCTGAAGGTGCTGCTCAACGGCTACGAGGCCTTCTCGAACCTGATCAAGTCCCGCTCCGAACTGGCAGCCAAACATCAGGAAACGGAACGTCTCAACGCGGAGAACGAGCGGCTCTCCCAGACTGACTTCCTGACCAACTTGCCAAACCGCCGGTATTTCTTCAACCGGCTCGACCGCCAGATCGAGAGCGTTGCCGGAACCGATGCCGTCTTTGCCGTCTGCGTGATCGACCTGGATCAATTCAAGCCGGTCAACGACACTTATGGACACCAGGTCGGCGACCAGCTGCTCATGGCTGTCGGCGACCGCATGGAAGCGCTTGGGGTACAGGATCTGGAGATCAGCCGGCTGGGCGGGGATGAATTCGGTCTTCTATATCTTGGACCGCCGGAAACAGCCGCTGATGTTGCAAAGGCGCTGTGTGAGAGCCTGCAACAGCCATTCAAGATTGGCGAGATTTCCGTTGCAATCGGTGCCTCCTGCGGCATCGCGTTTTATCCGGATGCCGGCACAACGACCCATATGCTGTTCGACCGCTCCGACTACGCACTTTACAACTCCAAAACAACGGCCCGCGGTTCGGTCACCGTCTATTCTGCTGATCACGAAGCCCGTATCCGGTCGGAACGGGCCATCGAAAGTGCCCTGCAATGCGCCGATATTGCAGCCGAGTTTGAGGTCCACTTCCAGCCTTTCGTCGCGCTTTCCAAACAGACCATCATCGGCTTTGAGGCCCTAGCACGCTGGAACAGCCCGGAACTTGGCCGCATCCCGCCGGACGTCTTCATTCAGGTGGCCGAACGAACCGGTCAGATCCAAAGGCTGACCATCCAGCTCTTTTGCATGGCGATCAGGCAGATCGAAGCGCTGCCTGATACGCTGCGGATGTCCTTCAACCTGTCAGCGCATGACATCACGTCCCATGAAACGGTTTCCAAGCTTCTGGACATTATCTCGGAGCGCAAGTTTGACCCGACACGGATCACATTCGAAATCACGGAAACCTCGGTTATTGGAAGTTACGAGGCGGCGGAAGCGTGCTTGACGCGTTTGCGGGATGCCGGGTGCCGGTTGGCGTTGGACGACTTCGGCACCGGATATTCAAGCCTTGGGTATCTGCACCGCTTGCCGATCGATTGCGTCAAGATCGACCGGAGTTTCGTTGCGTGTCTTGATGATCCAATGACAGGCGGTGTTGTAGCATCCATCCTGAACCTCTGCCGGTCCATGCAGATCACCTGCGTTGCCGAAGGTGTTGAGGATACGGGACAGGCCGAAGCGCTTCAACAACTGCAGTGCCGGTTCGCTCAAGGCTATCATTTCTGCCCGCCGAAGCCCTTTGCCGACATCAAGCAAAGCATTGATGAGACTGGCATGATCGCCGGCCTTCCAATCATCAGCGCCGAACACAACGACCTGCTGCGTTCCAGCGCAAATTAGCCTTGACAATATATCAGGACACAGCCGCAATCCGGTAGACGCAGCGGCGATCGCCGGACAGCAGATGCTCCCTGCGCTCAACCTGAACGCCGTCTCCAAGGATCGATTGAAACAGATTGAGCTCTGAGCGGCAGAATTCCTGGCAGGCTGTGGCCGCTGCACAGATTGAGCAATGGTTTTCGATCAACAGAAACGCATCGCCATCCCGCTGCACCTCGGCCATGTAGCCTTCCTTGCTCCGCAAATCGGCAAGTGCCGCAACTTTTCCCCGAAGCTCCTGTTCCTGGCCGAGAACCTCGGAATAAAGCCTGCGGCTTTGGTCTTCGCGGTGGGCAATCAGCTTTTCAAGGCCATCCGGGCCATAGATGTCGGTCACCCCGGACAGAAGCCCCGAAACAAGCGCCGCGTGATTGTCGGGGAACTGGCCGTGGCCTTTTGCGCTCAAGGACCAAACCCGTTTCGGGCGGCCGACTGAGCCTTTCAGGTCCTCAAATTCAACAAGCTCCGCCTCCAGCAAACCATCCAGATGCTGGCGGACCGCAACGGATGTGACGTTGAGTTCCTCGGCAAGCTCCGCTGCCGTTTGGGGTCCGGCAGCTTTCAATGCATTCAGCAGTCTTATGCGGGTGCGGTCTGACATGATGGCATGAATATAGTCAGCACTCAGATAAAGAAAAGGATCTCTTATCTAACTTTCAAACCGGACCGCACGTTTTCGTATTTGGCCAAACGTGCTACCGGACATGCATGGTGGCCGGGACAAAACGACAGAAAGACATGCGCAAGGCACTGCGCTTATTACTGCCACGTGTGCCGATGGCGGATGCGGAAGCGATTCTTGAGGGCGCCCTTGCCGGTCATCTGCGCCACTTGCCGCCGTCCATTGCCGTGTGGCAAGCGGCCACCAGCCGCATTCGGCATGAGCACACGGACTATGATGCCCTGCTCGATGACGGATATGACCGGGACTCCGCCCGGTTTTTCGTACTGGATGCCATGAACGACATGCTTGAGACTTGGGGAAGTCAGAAGCGGGTCTCTGCGGAAGCGGACGACGAGGCGTAGCTCTTACCGGCAAACGTCGAGGATCCAGAGGAACGCCATTGGCACCATCGCCAGTGCAGGGAGAATGATCGCTGGATAGCCGAACAGAAAGATACAGACGGCCCAAACCATCGCCAGGTTTCCGATAAACCAGTATTTGGCATCGTCCGCACCATACATCGCGTCCTTCACAAACCAGTTCAGCACCGGAATGATCAGCAGCAGGCGGATGATGAGCAGTTCTTGTTCGGTAGTTTTTGCAGACACGCGATCAGACCCTTCCTTGGCTTTATGTACGTGGTTTCACGTAAGCTCGGCAGGCTGATCCCGCACTGTGACAAAACGCCCGTTGGCTGCGGCATTCTGGCAGCTTCGATGCCTCTCCTTGCCTTAATTTTTCGTCGCCTGCGAACTATCAGCACGCTGATGACCCTTGCCATTCATAGGTTGGGCTTTAAGTTGCAGATTGTAAGTTATTACGATGCTCCGGAGACCCAACGCCGTGCCCCGATTGTCCCCAAAATCCCTTTTGGTTGCCGCCACTTTCACAAGTCTTGTTTCGGCTGAAGCCATGTCTGAAAACAGAATCGACCTCGTCCGCCCTGATGCGCCGGAGCTTGCAGCTCATGGCGCGTACGAGGTCGGGCGGATGACGCTGCAGCTCACCAATCCGGACCAATATGACATCGTCCGGATTGCAGCAGATGAAACGCCGGAACGGTATGACCGCCCGTTGACGGTGGAGGTCTTTTATCCGGCTGAAGCGCATGATGCCCCCGAACCAATGCGGGTCATCTTGCGGGACGGACAGCGCGAGGCCGACATTCACGGGATCTCCAAACCGGATGCTACACCTGCCAAGGCCTCTGCCCCCTACCCGCTTGTACTGATTTCACACGGCTATCCGGGCAACCGGTTCCTGATGAGCCATCTGGCGGAAAACCTAGCCACCAAGGGGTATGTCGCGGTCTCCATCGACCACACCGACAGCCTTTATCATGACAAGGCAGCCTTCGGATCCACACTGGTGAACCGTCCGCTGGATCAGATGTTCGTGCTGAATGAGATGGACCGGCTTTCCAAGGACGAAAACTCGCCACTGGCAGGTCTGATCGATACCAACCGCACCGGTCTCATCGGTTACTCCATGGGCGGCTATGGCGCGATCATCTCTGCCGGCGGCGGTGTAACCGATAAATCCATTGGTTATGAGTGGGGCGCGCCGGACGGGCTTTTGGGCATGCACAAGGCTGGCAGCGCGGAGCACGAAGCGCTGATCGATCCGCGTCTCAAGGCGATTGTCGCCATCGGTCCATGGGGGAGAAACCGGGATTTTTGGGACGCTGAGGGCCTTTCCGGTGTGCGCGTCCCTGCGCTTTACGTGGCCGGCAGCGTTGACGATGTTTCCCAGTATGAAACCGGCATCCGCAAGATCTGGGAGGAAAGCAGTGGAACCGACCGGCATCTTCTGACCTTCGTCAGCGCCAATCATAATGCGGCTGCTCCCATGCCCGCGCCGATGGAATCCTATCCCTTCAGCGACGAACTCGGCTGGGCGCCGTTTGAACACTATGCAGATGCTGTGTGGGACACGGTGCGGATGAACAACATCCTGCAGCACTTCGCGACGGCCTTCATGGATCTCCACCTGAAGAACGACACGGACAAGGCCGCCTATCTGGACCTGATTGAGACGGCAGAAGATGGCGTTTTTGCCCGCAATGACGATGGCACGGACAAACCGGAGCACACCTATTGGCAGGGCTTCCCGGACAGGTCCGCAAAGGGCCTGATGTTCGAAACCCGCTCAAAAGGTGAATAACAACGGATTTTGACAGGCGGCGTGCGGAACAGGCCGCCGCTTGTTAACCTGACATGCAAGAGCCCCTTTTACTCTGACGTTCAATCAGGATAAAAATCCTTTGGTTTTTGAAGACTCGAACGTTGGGGAACTTTGTGTTCCGATCTTACCGGACTTGGGCCAAAATCTACTGGGCTTGCCTTTCGGCCTTTGTGCTTTCACTGACCAGCGCGGTGGCTTTCTGTGTCATGCCGCGGCCATTAGCAGCCGAAACCGGACCGGTCATTTTAACGACTCACGACCTTCCGCCTTACGGATCAGTTCAGCCCGATGGAACCTTTGATGGGATCGCGGTTCGTGTCGTTTCCTGCGCTCTCGATGCAATTGATCGTGCGTTTGAAATCCATGTGCTGCCTTGGAAACGCGCGCAGCTAGAGGTTCAAAACGGGTATGCGGACGGCTTTTTCGCAGCGTCCCAAAATGCTCGGCGCGATGCCTATGCAACGGCCAGCGCGATCATCGCACGGCAAACCTGGACGTGGTATCTCCGCAAGGATCAAATCCTCAGTCCGAAAGATCCTGCCAATCGCTTGTCCATGCTGACGTCGAGCTTTCTCGGCGCGAACATGCAAACGTGGCTCCGCCGGAACGGGTATCGCACAACGGATTTTCCGCCCAGAGACACGAATGCCCTTCTGGAAATGTTGCTGGCCGGCCGTGTGGACGCTGTGCTCGCCAACAACCTGGTTATGGAGAGCATTTTGGGCACCCGCGGAGTTTTGAGCGAAATCCGCTCAGAGGTGCAGCAAGACAAACCGCTTTCAGTCTATTTTTCGAACGACTTTCTTCAACTCAACCCGGGTTTCCTGGCCAAGTTCGATGCGGCGGTGCCGGACTGCCGCGATGCTGAAGCGGCCTCCGGCGACATCAACTCCTGACAAGACTCACGGACGACGCACGACGAGGTCGATCTCCACCAACGCGCCGACAGCAAGCGCGGTCACACCGATGCAGGTCCGTCCCGGCAGCTTGCCCGCCTCGAAGTAGGAGCGGTACGTTTCGTTCATCTGCGCATAATCGCGTTCGAATTCGGTCAGATAGACCCGGGCGAAGGTCACATTTTCCAATCTCAGTCCGAGCCCCTCTAACACGATCTTCAAATTGTCCATCACGCGCGCGGTCTGCGCTTCAATGCCAGCCGGCAAAGGCGCATCCGGGGCATCTGGATCGGTTGGCATCTGACCGGTCACAAAGACCCAGCCGTCGGCTTCGACGGCGTGCGAGAACGGCGCCACCGGACGCGGTCCTTGATCGATCATGTGATGAATTGGCAGCACGGCTTATCTTCCCTGATTATTGGCTGGAATGAGAAGACAAGCGGATTGCCAACCGAGACTCAAGCCTTTGGATAAATCCACTGCTCCGGAATGTGCGCGGTTACCGTCTCGCCCGCAGCAATTGTCCCCGGCTTTTCTACAAAACCGACCAAGCCACGCAGCCTTCGGGCCTTTTGCGGGAACAGAAGATCAAGACCGCTGCGCTCAGGGAACTGGCGATCGATTGCCGATCCGGCAAAGCGGCACGGGGCGTTGTCACCATCGATCCGGATCACCACACCGCCTTCAAATTCAAGACGTGTGCGCGGCGGGATCAGCGAGAGATTGGGAATGCCGGAGAGCGTGATGTTGCCGCCAATCCATTCGGACTTGAGTTCGGGAATTTCCATGCGCTCAGCGATGATTGCCAGTTCTTCCAAAGACAGGATGGAGATCTGCCGTTCGTTGCACATTTCGGTTCCGCGCGGGTACCATGGCTCGCGCCCCCCGGACTTGCGGGTAAACCCGGCATGACGATCCCCCGGCACCCCTTCGAATGTCAGGCCTAGACGCTCGACCGGTTCGGTCTGAAAGTCTTCCGTCACCGGGGTACCGAAAACGCCTTCCACGTGCCCGGCAATCTTGAACTTGCGGGTAACGTCCAGTGTATCGGCAAGGCAGGTATCTCGGTCGGCCATGGTGTCAGTCCTTCGATCATGTGTTGCCAGCTACGTACTGGAATGGAACGTTGACCGCCAGCAAAAGCCTGTGATGAGTTCATGCAAATGATTGATGGAAGCCGGTGGTCAGCCTTGCGCAGGGACAATTTTTTGATCTACTTGCGAAAGTAACGAACAAATAAGACCGCCGTGGTTTTCTGGGACGAACTGAAAGGAACCGCTGTTGTTGCTCGTCTTGCAGTGCCGCCGATCCGGCAGAAATCTCTTCCGCGCTCTCATCGGTGGGTTGGGCCTCTTGTTGGCCGCTTTACCGCCAGCGGTCGCCGCCGATCAGGTGCTTTTTTTGCAGGACAATGCTTACGCGCCTTATATGACCGTCGAAAACGGTATGCCGGCGGGGCTCTATGCCGAGATCCTTTTCGAAGCGCAACGCCGGATGGACGCGAGCAACCTTTCGGTTCAGGCAGTTCCGTGGACGCGCGCGACGGTTCTTGTCGAAAACGGATCTGCGCAAGGTCTTGTTGGCAGCTACTACAAGCCAACCGACAGGCCGTGGATCCGTCATTGGTCCGTGCCCATCTTCTTCGAAGAAGTCAGCATCTTTTGCCGATCCGGGATCGCGCAGCCCGGGTGGATCTATCCGGACGATTATAAAGGCCTCTTGTTCGGCAATGTCGCCGGCTACAAGGCGCCCGGAGACCGGTTCTTTGAGCTCGTCGCGCAGGGCGTGATCAAACTGGAAGAAGCGCAAACGACCGAGCAGAACCTGGACAAACTCGCCCTCGGCCGGATTGATTGCTATGTCGTGGAGCGCATCGCCACAGAAGTCCTGATCCGGGAAAAGAACATCAAAAATGTGCGGATTGTCGGCACGGCATCTTTGGAAGCTGCCTATATCGGGTATTCCGACAAGTGGACCGGGCCGAACGCAGATGCCTTTATCAAGGCCATGGATGAAACGCTGACGGCTATGAAAGCTGACGGCACGATTGACCAGATCATCGCGAAATTCATTGGAAGTTGAAACCACCGGCATCACCGCAATGTCATCACATCTAGACGCTCGCGTTTATGGATAATTGACACTTTCGATGTTTCGTAATTTCTTGAAATAAAAACTATCGCTACGTAATCACACTGATCGACATACGGGACAGGCTCGGCAATTTTGCAACGTCAAAACAACAAAAAGCCAGTGAGAACCTCCAGAATGACACCTGCGTACGCACCACAGGTCATTCATCACCAATGAAAACCGTACGACAAAGCCTTCTGACCATTTGTATCGCTGTCGCGACGATGTGCGCAGGCACAGTGTATGCTGATGCTGATGAAGACGTGCGGCTGGTCACGCTCGTTCAAGACGCGGACTATGCCCCCTTCATGACGGCCGAAGAGGCCGGACCCGCCGGGATCTACGCAGAAATTATCAAAGAGGCGGACAAACGACTGCCGGGTTACACGATCGAGCTGACGTCTGCGCCTTGGACACGGGCCAAGTTCCTCGTGCAAAGCGGCAAAGTGAACGGGCTGGTCGGCACCTACAACAAGCCAATCCGCAGGCCGTGGATCCGCCATTTTTCAACGCCCATGGCGACAGAAACGATTTATGTTTATTGCCGGGAAGGCGTAGCCCAGGACCACTGGGAATACCCGAAGGATTATGCGGGGCTGCTGTTTAGCAACAATGCCGGTTTCTCAACTCCGGGCGCGGAGTTTTTTAAGATGGTATTGAATGGCAAAATCCAGCTTATTGAAGAACAGACGACCGATGCCAATTTGCGTCTTTTGCAAATAGGCCGCGCCGATTGTTATGTGCAACAACAAGAGGCAGTCGAAATCTCCATCCAGTCCAACAACTTCGACAAGATCAAACCGATCCGGGAAGTCCACACGGAAACCGCCCATATCGGCTACAGCCAGCATTGGAGCGCGGAGGACGGCGATACCTTCATTGCCGACATGGACAATGTCCTGAAACAAATGACCGCCGATGGCACGATCCGGAAGATCATCATGAACTGGACCGACGGCACGATATAGCACCGCCGTACTTTTCCCGATCTTGTTCGACTGCCAGCTTTTTCACAAAATCGGACTGGCGCAGAAACCTAGCCCTTAGGATCCTGAATATAAGTGGTTTTGACAACGCCATTGGATTGATACCCTTGGCTGATAGTCAACATTTATGCAACCTGCACAAGATTTCCTCTTCGCGCTGCACAAGTCAGGACGGTACGCTTTGTCAACGTATACAAAGCTGAGCATTCTTCATGGCACAGGCGGATTTCAACGAGAACACCTTCGCAAGACTGATCAACATTGCTGGACGCCAACGGATGTTGTCACAGCGGGTTGGTTTCCTGTCTGTCGTTTTGAACGCACGGCAAACGGATGGCCCATCGGACAGGCTCACCACCTCTGATCATCACCTGGATATGCTGAAGGCCGCCGCCGATGACTTTGAAACCGGTTTCAAGATCCTGTGCGAGGGTGACAAAGACCTCGGTTTGCCCCATTGGGACTGCGCGGAGGTTGCCGCGATACTGAATGGCCGTGACGGAATTGAAGGGCGCGCGGTCATCAACCGGTTTGTCAGTGAGACCCGGCACACCATAGCCACACTTGAAGCTGGCAAAACACGGCGGCAGACGGAGCTTGAAGACTTTTCCACTTTTGTCCTGACCGACACCCTCGCGGTTTTGCAAAAGATCGTCGGGGCGCTCGAAGCGGATTTCCAGGCAGCCACAGCCACCCGCGATGAACAACGCACACTTGAGATTGACCGGGTGCGCACCGCGGTTGAGGACATCCAACGCGCCTCAAAGATATCCCGCATGATCGCGCTGAACGCAAAGATTTCAGCCACGAGGGCCGGGTCTCATGGCACAGAGTTCCGGGCATTGACCGACGAAATCAAAAAGATCTCGGACGACATCACACAAAGCTCGGAAGACATCATCCGGTTTCTCAACATCGCCTGACAGCAATCGCGGACCAAACCGACGCTTCGTCAATTGAGCGGTGAGGTTTCGGCAATCGGCGCCCCAAGTGCCTCCGCCATCTTTGCGATTGCAGCCATTTGCGGAGCGTCCTTAGTCAAGAAATCAGAACTGCTGTAGCCCCACCAATCCCAGCATCCCTTTGGGTTGCCACCCGCAAGACCGTAGCCGTTGAAAAAATTGCCCGGAATGACCTGCGCCTGCGGATAAAGCACAACAATGCGGTTGCTCTCGGCCCAGCGGTTGAACTGGGTGAGCCGGGCGTATTTCTCACCGATCTGGCCGCTGGTCTGCTCACAGCCATGCAGCGCAATATGCAGCCGGCAGCTTTCGCCCTCAGAACAGGCCGTTGGAATATAGGCAAATCCGATGTCCCCCATTCCGGTCGCGCCGTTTGTATAAAGCGTTTGATCAAATGTCTTGAAATTGGCATCGACGGGCGCGGTTGCCGGGGCGAGCGGGCCGTATAGCCAGTTGAGAATATCCCGCGCCTGCTCGATCTTCTCTGTTGCTCCCTGGGGCGCGTCGCAACTGTTTAGATAGTCGGGCGCGGTCGTGGAACAGGCCACCACACCGCAGGTCAGGTCCGCCTTTGCAGCATCAGGGTCGGCCGGACAGGTGTTTTCGGCATCGGCAGCTGTCAGAAAGCCATGCCCTGCATTGATATCATCGACGTAGCGAATGCTTTCTGTCGGCACATTGAGATCCGCGTAGACCTGTCTCAAGGCATCCATCGTTGGGCCATGTACCGTCTCGTCAGCGTCGCCGTGAAACAGATAAATGCGGTCATCGGCAATTCCGGCAATCGGATCAATTTTCCCGGAATTGTCGCGCATCACCTGTAGAGCTTCGGCCGGGTCGGGTGCTGACGGAGCATTGTCCATGCAAACGCCAACCGCCTTCAACGCGCGATAATAGACAAACGCATTCCACCAAGACTGGACAACAGCGCAGCCATAAGGTCCGCCCGCGACAACGCCTGCACCGGAGATGTTGCTGGAAAAGGCCGTTTGCAGCTGCACACTCATGAATGCGCCGCTGGACAGCCCTGAAACTGTCGTCTCCTGCACAGCCAGGGTCAGTTTGGGAAGTGGGTCTGCAATTGCCACCGAACTCATGAATGGCGTTACAAACGCCGCTGACCCGAGGGCGAGAACGATCGGCAAAGACAGTGAAGAGTATTTGGACCGGCAGACGGACTTCCGCATTGTATCCTCCTGACACTCTCAATCAGGAATTGAACGCTAGCAGGAAGGGCGCCCTCACGCAACGGCAGCGCACAATATATTTGTGCAGCGCATAAGATGATCGCCCCACGGAATCGGTCGTGGGGCGATCTGCTCCAACTGTTTTGTTTCAACTACTGGATCGGAACCGTGCACACCATTTGCGTGTGCTGCGAGTTGATCCAGCAGTTCGGCGGCAACGCGCCTGTCGGGATCGGGTAATAGTAGTAGGTCGGCTGCTTGTTGGCATTCGCGATCGCTGCCCCTGTTGCAACACCCGCTGCATAAGCTGCGCCCGGATGATAGTAGGGGCCGTACGGCGGATAATACGGATGGTAGGGATGAACCGGATGATGCCAGGCCCGGCAGCGCGGATCTTGCGGTGCGTGATAGCAATAAGGGCCATAGGGCTCAAAACCAACGCTGCCCGGCGCAGCGCCAGGGGCCACTGCGGTTGCGCCATGGTGATGCGGCCGAGGTCCGTGGTCGATAAAGAGCGCCACACCGGTCGCACTTTCCGGCAAATCACCGCGCAGGACCTTTACGTCATAGACAACGCTCGAGCCTTCGGTCTTCGCCGAAGTCAGTTCAACAAGCGCCGGTGCCGTGCTGGTCTCACTCAAAACGCTAACCACCGCATTCGGTGGCACGTCAGCAAACGTGTTGCCCGCGTTCCAGTATTCGGAAAAATCAGCGTTGCTGACCTGACCGCCAAGACGATAGGGGCGTTCGGAAAAGAACAAGACACCTGTGTTGGCATCGTTCAGGGTTAGCGTTGACCCGTCAAAGGTCATGGCGCCGGCCTGCTGGACATAATCATAAGCTGGCGGCGGCGCCGGATCGCCTTGAACCGGCGCTGCGGTCTGGGATTGGGCAAACGCAAAACCGCAAAAGAGACTTCCCGCCAGCATGGCAGATACGGGCAAAGCAAATTTCATGTAACCCTCCTATCGAAACACCTTTGGTTCGTGCCAGCAGAATGGCAAATGCCTTTTGGCGTACATGTGATGGAGAACACTCTTTGCGCCAATTGCACCGAAAAGACGGCGCTGCGATGAAGATTTCGTAAGGTCGGCCAAAGGCTCCCCACAGCAGGAGACACAGGAGAGCGTGCTCCTTACTTACGTCTTGGCCGGTCCTCAGCAGAGAGAATTCTCACGCCTTATTCGGTCGATGTATCGGATGGCGGCGTATAGGGCGTCCCGCCGCCGGGCACTTTTCTGGGTCCCTTCGGTGCATCTCCCTGACTCACACTCAAGGGCGCCACATCGTCATGCGACGGCCCATGCCCGCCACCGAGCCCAGGTAAAACACCACCCGGAAATGGCTCGTTCACGACCCTCTTTTGATCATCCTTCGGCTTCTTGCGATCCACCATGGCTTAGTCCTCCTCCAACTCGATCGCGACGACATTCGACATGTCCGGCAACAGAACTTCACCAGCCGGAACTTGCTGAACTTGCGTGCCGGCTGAGGGGACGAAGGTCTTGCTTTCGCCCACCGGCACAAACCAGACGGCTTGCTTCAAATAGAGCTGCTGTGTCTCCCCGCCCTGATCATCGGCGTAATAATGCGGCCAGCCGGAGAGCGCCGTGCCGTCCTTGAAGCGCACCACAACCCAAACACCCCGCCTTTCGTGAAACACCTCGTTCCAAGGCTGCCGGCTGCTGATCCGCTTTGAAAATTTCAAGGTTTTGAGAATGCGGTGACTGACGGAGTAGTTTTTCAAGAACCCGAACAGGATGCCGTAAGCAGCTGCAACGATCAGGGGCGTTGCGGAGATGTCGCCAAGATAGGCCGTAATCTTCTGCTGTGCGCCGGGCTTGGTTTCGGAAGCCAGATCGGGAAAGAAGCTCTGGCCGAACAACCCGATGGATGTGATCTGCGTTGCCAGCAAAAAGAAGATCACCCAGGACACCGACGGCAATGTGTCCTTCACCTTGAAATCCGACACCTGATTGTAGACGAAAAACCCCAGAATGCCCGGAAGGATCAGGAGCAGAACGGAAAACGCCTCGAAACTGTCAATCATGCCAACCCCGCAACCCAGGGGAGATTTGAAATGATATTAACAATTTTAAGGATTTTTGGACACTGTAAATCGACGCTTCGCTTTTGAGTTTTGCGGATTAGACTTTTTCAGCCTCAATCGGAGAGACACCATGGCCAAGCTATCAGCGATCATCCTTTCGACGTTTCTCCTCACCTTCGGGGCTTCTGCAGACGAGCCAAAAGTGAGCGTTGCGAGCGTCCTGTCCGCGGTCAGCGGGTATCAAGACAGCAACTACTACAAGGCTGTGCTGGTGACGGGAGAAGACGATGCAGATCTGTATCTCTTCAGCCGGGATGGCTGGGATCTCACTCTTGAAGCGTATGCCCCCGGGATCGCAGTGACCGGTATAGGGGGCACTGACGCATCCTTATCCACGGCGGACAATGGAGCGCTCCGGCTCCAATCCGAAAACATTGCCATAGGCCGCCAACGGTGGCAGCAGACGCTCACCATTGTTCACCGCGACGGCCTGTTTGTGGTCGGCGGCTACACCTACTCCTTCTATGACACGCTGGCTGTTGACGCGAATGGCGATGTCTTGACCGGAGAGTGCGACGTCAATCTTCTGACCGGCAAGGGCTTTAAGGACGGCAAGCCGTTCCGCACCAGTTTCAGGTCAGTGCCGGTAAAAAAATGGCGCGCAGACATGGGGCCACCGGAATGTAAATGGGAGTAATAAAGCCCTTGATCCAGCAACAAAAAAGGCGGAGCACAGCCCCGCCTTCTTCAACAAGCTCTACAAGCTTTAAAATTACTGCGTCTTCTTACCGCGTCAGGGGCTTGTACTTGATGCGGCGCGGGTCGGCGGCGTGGGCACCGAGGCGGCGGACCTTGTCCTTCTCGTAGTCTTCGAAGTTACCTTCGAACCACTCAACATGGCTGTCGCCTTCAAAGGCGAGCATGTGCGTTGCCAGACGGTCGAGGAACATACGATCGTGCGAGATCACGACGGCGCAGCCGGCGTAGTTTTCCAGCGCGTCTTCAAGAGCTGCCAGCGTCTCGGTGTCGAGATCGTTGGTCGGCTCATCGAGCAGGAGAACGTTGGCGCCCTGCTTCAAGACCTTGGCAAGGTGCACGCGGTTGCGCTGACCACCGGAGAGATCGCCGACCTTCGCCTGCTGAGCCGGGCCCTTGAAGTTGAAGGACGAGCAGTAGGCACGAGAGTTGATCTCCTTGCCGTCGAGATAAATGATCTCGTTGCCGTCGGAAATCTCTTCCCAAACCGTCTTGTTCGGGTCCAGCTTATCACGGGACTGATCGACATAGCCGAGATGCACGCTCTCACCGACGGTGATCTTGCCGTTGTCCGGGGTTTCCTGACCGGTCAGCATCTTGAAAAGGGTCGACTTACCCGCACCGTTCGGACCGATGACGCCAACAATGCCGCCGCGCGGCAGCTTGAAGGACAGATCGTCGATCAGAAGGCGGTCTTCAAAGCCCTTGGAGACGCCGTCCAGCTCGATGACGTTGGCGCCAAGACGCTCGCCGACCGGAATGAGGATCTGCTCGATGGTCGGCAGACGCTCTTCCTGCATCGCGACCAGATCTTCATAGGCCTTGATACGGGCCTTGGATTTGGTCTGGCGGCCTTTCGGGGACATGCCCATCCACTCGCGCTCGCGGTCGATCGCCTTGGAGCGGGCCATGTTTTCACGCCCCTCCTGCTGCATGCGCTTGGCCTTCTTCTCCAGATAAACGGAGTAGTTGCCCTCGTACGGGATGCCCTGACCGCGGTCGAGCTCCAGGATCCAGCCGGTGACGTTGTCGAGGAAGTAGCGGTCGTGGGTGATGATCAGGACGGAACCTTTGAACTCGCGCAAGTGCCGCTCCAGCCAGTGAACGGTTTCCGCGTCCAAGTGGTTGGTTGGCTCGTCGAGCAGCAGAAGATCCGGCTCGGACAAGAGCAGCTTGCAGAGCGCCACCCGGCGGCGCTCACCACCGGAGAGATTTTCAACGGAAGCGTCAGACGGCGGGCAGCGCAGCGCTTCCATCGCCATTTCCACCTGGCTTTCCAGGTTCCACAGGTCCTGCGCGTCGATCTCGTCCTGAAGAGCTGCACCCTCGTCGGCGGTCTCATCAGAATAGTTCATCATCAGCTCGTTGTAGCGGTCGAGCTTGGCCTGCTTGTGGGCAACGCCTTCCATGACGTTTTCCAGGACCGTCTTGGTCTCGTCGAGCTTCGGCTCCTGCGGCAGGTAACCGACCTTGGCGCCTTCCGCGGCCCAGGCCTCACCGGAATACTCTGTGTCGAGCCCGGCCATGATCTTCAAAAGCGTCGACTTACCGGCCCCGTTCGGGCCTAAGATACCGATCTTGGCGTCCGGGTAGAACGACAGGTGGATGTTGTCGAGAACTTTCTTGTCGTTGTAGGCCTTGGACAGGCCATGCATGTGATAGATGAACTGGCGCGCCATGGGGCTCGTCGTCTCCGCAGGTTGGAATGTCGGGATTCTTTTCTAAAATCTGGCGCTCTTTTACGCCAAAGGGCGCACTGGGGCAATGGGGGAGATGCTGGCAATGTGATGCCCGTCGTCGCGCAGTTTTCCACTTGCAACTTCGGCACCCCATCATTGCCATGTTTGAAACGCCTGCGCCATTCTCGGTCGGACGGCAATCCATGCCGTGACCTTGCCCCAAAGCACGGCTGATCGGGTGGAAGCAGAACAGTATGCCACGGATCGGATCCGATGCAGGCTCCTCAAGTCCTAGATGTTGCCAGCACGGAGGGGAGGTGACAAATGATCCACTTTTTTGTGCCTTCCCGGACGAAGCGGAGCCCATGTCTGGATTACATTCGCCCTGAGAGAGTTCGCACAAGACGCAGAGTGGCTGCAGCCGATCGCCATGCGATTACGTCCCGCCTCAAGTGCGGTTGGCTGAAGAACTCGCTAAACAGCGTCAGTTCTGCGCTATTCTTTCGACTTCGATCAACTTAAGCCAGGCGCGGGTTTTGACGTCCCAGTCATAAAGTTCGAAATCGTGGCACTTTGGAGGATTGGAGAAGTAATCGAGCGGCACTGTGCCCATGGAAACATTGCAGGCCTCGAATTGCTGACGTGGGACTATATTGGCGTATTTCGCCAACCCCACTGCCTGCCAAGTTCCGCCGTCCTCCGTCAGCACCTTATTGACCATACATACCTTTTGCCCGAGACGGATCTTCTCAGCCATCTTGCAGTCGCATGTTGACGGAAGCCCGGCATCCGTTGGCGGTCTAAGTTTCCGGACGCTGCCCTTAAATGCGATTCCGTAAACCTCGTCCCCACTCTCGCCGCCCCTGTACAGATCAGAGAGCGTCTCGACCTGCCCCGCCACACTCGCAATGAGCTGATCGAAGGGCGGCAGAATATTGCCCAGACTGTTGAAATAAACCCGGGCTTCCGCCGCCGGGTCCACCAAACGGTCTGCGTCTTCAAGATTGCACAGTACTTCAGGCGCATCATTGTCATGCGATATGGAGAGAATATCGCCAGGCTGTATCGCATCGAGATGAATAGGCCGCGTCAACTGATTGTAGGCAACGATGTCACCACGGGAAACGTTTGTTGCCGTGTGATAGAAAATGCCCCCAACCACAAGGAATACAAGTCCCAAAAACCATTTTGCCCGCACAGAAACCCCTCCTAATGAGAGCAACAGCTGTTTCCACACTTGTAATGCGTGGACGGACAACTGTGGGAATGGGCGTTTCCGATTCCTGCGAAAATCAGAAGCATAAACGCGAGAGTACATCGAACTATCATCACACCCCTCAACACAACCATAAGAGCAATACCTTAGATGTATCATCTATTAGTTTAGCAAATTTGGTTTTGCTTGTTAAGGTAATCTGCTTTCGCAGGAGATCACGATTTTTATTCTCAACAGGATCCAGAACCACGATAAATGTGGTTCTGGATCCGTGGTCTTTTCATTGTTCTCAGATCAGCGCTTCGGGGCGCAGGCGGGGAGTTTTTCGGGGACGGTCGGCGCGATGCCAAGTCCCTTGCGCAACTCGCGCTCCTCGTCGATCACCTCTTGCGGGAACTGGCCCATGAAGCAGCAGCAGACGCCCTGATCGATCATGGTGCGGGGGCCGTTCGGGTGGGCAATGTGCTTGTAGACGCCGTGGCTGTGGCCATGGCCGTGATCATGTCCATGCCCATGATGATGATGATGATGGCCATGGCCGTGACTGTGATCATGGTGGTGGTGGTGCCCGTGATCATGGCTATGGCCGTGATCGTGATCGCTGGCACCGGCCTCGTCATCCATTGGATCACGGTATTCGGCGTGGTGGTGATGGACCTCGACCTCACCGCGCGCAAGACGCTCCTTGAAGGACGCCATAAGGTCGGTGGTCTCAACAAGGGAGCCTTCGGCGGCTTCCGTGATCCGCTCCACGAAGGTGTCGATCACATGGGCCTGATCGGCCAGGTAATGCGCCTTGTAGAAGGTGACGTCCGGCTCGGTTTCCGCAACCTTGTCGACATAGTTGTAGATCCGGTCGATCAGGCGGCCTGAGAAAAGGAAATACGGCGCAACCACGATCTTCTTGTAGCCGAGCTTCAGGGCCATCTCGAGCCCGCGTCCGACCGACGGGAAGGTGACGCCGGAATAGACGGTTTCCGACCAGCCGAAGCCGAGGTTTTCAGTGACGATCCGGGTCAGACGGGCCGCTTCCGCATTGGCCAGCGTGTCGGAGGTGCCGCGTCCGACAACCACCAGCATGGTGTCGTAGAGATCGCCATCATGGACATGGGTCAGGCCCAACGCTTCAAGGATCCGCGCCTCGAAGGCGGCGATCATCTGCGGATGCAGACCGAGTTCCCGGCCATAGCTGACGGTGAGGCCCGGGTTCTTTTCCTGATAGGTGGTCAGCACCGACGGGATGTCGTTCTTGGCGTGGGTCGCGGCAAACAGCATGCCCGGCACCGCAAGAATATGCGTCACGCCCTGATCGCGCAGGGAATCGAGCCCCATGTGAATGTTCGGCGCGGAATACTCCAGAAAACCGTATTCCACCGGCATATCCGGATAGCGGTCCCGCAAGCCCTTGGCGAGGAGTGCAAATTCCTCTTCGGCAATTTTGGCGCGGCTGCCGTGCCCGCAAATCATGATGCCCGTCTTTGACATATGCGGCCTCTCCTTGTTGCGCTGTAGATAGCGCCTAAACCCGGCCGGGTGAATGCAGAAAATGGTTTGGCGGCAATTTGCCCAAAGTTGTGTCGAAATGCCGAAGTTTTCCGGTCAAAAAACGAAGACCAAGGTGCGGCATCCGGCCTAAACCGGCCTCGACGGCGAAGAAGAATTC
The DNA here is from genome assembly GCF_030733765.1 of Roseibium sp. MMSF_3247. Taxonomy (NCBI): domain Bacteria; kingdom Pseudomonadati; phylum Pseudomonadota; class Alphaproteobacteria; order Hyphomicrobiales; family Stappiaceae; genus Roseibium; species Roseibium sp. MMSF_3247. The sequence goes on along the minus strand of NZ_JASHII010000002.1, from coordinate 113,821 downwards.
TTCTAACAAGAACCGCTCAATGCCCCTGCCCTAATCCGGATCCCATCATGACCAAGCCCGACATCCTGATGCCTTACCGCCTGCTGCCGATCGCAGAAGACGAGCTTCAAAAGCGCTTTACCGTGCACAAGCTCCATGAAGCGGAGGACCGGGAGAAGGTTCTAGCCGAGGTCGGTCCGAAAGTGCGCGGCGTTGCGCTTGGCTTCGGGCCGTTCAATCAGGCGCTTTTGCATCAGCTGCCGAACCTTGAAATCGTTGCAGGCTTTGGCGTTGGCTATGATCACATCGATGTGCCTGCGTGCCTTGCGGCCAAGGTCACGGTCACGCACACGCCGGATGTCTTGAATGAAGAGGTTGCGGATACGGCCATCGGCCTGATGATCATGGCAATCCGCGAACTCGGTCAGGCCGAACAATGGGTGCGCAATGGACATTGGGAGGCGAAAAAGCCGTATCCGACCACAGCAGCGACATTGCGCGGCCGCACGCTCGGCATCTTCGGGCTCGGCCGGATCGGCAAGGCAATCGCCAAACGGGCCGAAGCCTTCGGACTTGAGGTTCATTATCACGGCCGCACAAAACAGGACGGCGTCACTTATCCGTACCACGCCACTTTGACGGGCCTTGCAGAGGCCTGCGACACGCTGATGGTGGTCGCGCCGGGTGGCCCTTCGACCCATCACGCGGTCAATGCCGAAGTGCTGAACGCCCTTGGTTCGGACGGGGTCGTGATCAATGTCGGCCGCGGGTCGGTGATTGACGAGGCGGCCCTGATAAAAGCGCTGGAAGACGGCACGATTTACGGCGCCGGGCTTGATGTGTTTGAAGACGAGCCGAACGTGCCGGAAGCCTTGCTGGCGCTGCCGAAAGTCACCGTGTTGCCGCATGTGGGCTCGGCCAGTCAGGCCACCCGCAATGCAATGGCGATGCTGGTTGCCGACAATATCAAGTGCTGGTTCGAAACCGGTGCGGCCATCACACCGGTTCCGGAAATGGGCAGGTAGTCGGTAATCAGCCGATCACTTCACCGATCAGCAATTGCGGCCGGGTGTTCGTGTAGTTCGGGATGTCCGCCGTTACCGGCCCTGCCGCTGCGAGGGCGGCCTCCAGTTGGCCTTTGGTCTCGAACACCATGGTCGCGACCGCATAAAACTCCGGCGGTGCATCCGGTCCGCCAGCCATGCCTTTTGCGGCCTGAACGTGGCTGGCATGGGGGCCCATATGCTCGGCCACAAGCGCCATGTGCTTTTCCGCGTAATACGCATAATCGAATGTTGTATCCGGGCGGACCGGATAAAGAACCTGCAGTGAAAATGCCATAAAAACCTCCCTAGCCGCCGTGCCGTTCAGACCTGTCATTGGCAGTGACACCTACCAAACTCAGGAGTGTTCAGAAAGGCAATGAACAATCCGCGAGCAAGCCTACCGGCCCCACCGGCGGCCGACATTCCCAAATACTGACAAAAATACGGATCAATCAAAGCAATTCAGCAAAGTGTTTCGATCGTATTTCTACATATATGTGAGTATTTTATCCGAATATTCACTTGTTCAAATATAGCCTTTGCAGAAGTCGGAACATGGACCACTCGTTTGCTTCAAACATGCTGACCCATGTGACAGAACGCCCGCTATATCTTTCTAGCGGCGGCCTTCGGGCGACGGATGCAACGGTGGGGCAATCGAATATATGAGAGTGCTGTTCCTTCTTTTGGCTTTTGCCGGCGCTCTGGTGTTTTCAACCGTTACGGAAGCTGCGCCTCCGGGCAAAGGCTATCTCGGCGCGCAGACAACAAGCACCGAAATTATTGCAGCCGTCCCGGCCAATTGGCCGCCGCAATACAGCCTGGACGAGGATGGCAATCCAACCGGATTTGCAATCGACGTTTTGAACCATCTCGCCAAAGAGCTAAATCTGACAGTTCGATACAAGGTTGCTCCAAACTTCGTCGAAGCCATCCAACTGCTCGAAGCGGGCGAAGCCGATCTCATCCCGAACAGTGGCATTGTGTCCGAGCGCAAGTCCAACAACCTGTTCACCCCTCCCGTCGAAACCTTCCGGATCGTGGCCTTTATCCGCGAGGGGGATGTTGTTCCAACCCTGATCAGTGCATTGCACCAGAAGAAGGTTGGCGTGGTGGAACGGAATGTTGGATTGTTTCTTCTGCGCGACCGCAGAGACGTAGAGCTTGAGATCTACCCAACCGGTGAGAAAGCTCTCCTGGGCCTGCTCTCCGGTGCTGTGGATGCCGTTGTCTACCCCGACACAGTGTTTCAAGCCCTTGCGCGGAACATCGGCGTCGAAGACCAAATCCGCATCACCGGGACGGCGTTGAAAGAGATTCCACGCGGGCTGCGCTTTCGAAACGACCGCTCTGATCTGCATGTCTTGTTCAGTGCTGCAGTCGCATCCTTTGTGAATTCGCCTGACTACAAAAAAATCTACAAAAGATGGTACGGCGCGCCTGATCCCTTTTGGACAACGAAGCGGGTATTCGGCGGAATGCTGGCCATTCTGGTCATATTGACCGTTGCTTTCCTTGTGTGGCGCTATTTCACCTTAAGCAGTTTCAACAATCGGCTTCGCCTTTCAAAACTCCAGCTCATCAATCTGAACGAAACTCTTGAAACCAGGGTCCGCAACCGGACGCGCGAACTGTCAGAAGAAGTCGAAGAGCGCAAACGCAGCCAACGGGACCTAGAGACGTTCTTCAACCAGTCACAGTCCCTCAATCTGATTGTGGATTTCAAAGGCCGAATACTGCGCCTCAATGATTCCTGGGAAGACTTTCTGGGTTACGAGCTAAAGGAATTCGCTGAACGCCCCTTTATCGAATTTGTGCATCCCGAGGACCGGGCGATGACCGAAGCCGCGTTTTCAGCACTTCTGGTGGGAGACGGCATTGACGGGTTTGAAAACAGATATGTCTGTGCGTGCGGTGCCGCAAAATACCTGCGTTGGTCCGCGCGGTCAGATGTCGACCGGCAGCTGATCTATGCCGTGGCGCAGAACATCACCGAGCAGAAAAAGGCCGAGAATGCCCTGAAACTGGCGGCGAATGTCTTCACGCACTCAGATGAAGGCATCATCATCACCGACATTAATGGCGCGATTGTCGACGTCAACGAGGCCTTTACTGACATTACCGGTTATGAACGGGATGAAATCCTGGGCAACAACCCGAGCATTCTCAGTTCTGGCAAGCATGACGCGGACTTCTATCAGACGATGTGGTCCAAGCTCCGGAAAGACGGCGTTTGGCAGGGCGAGATCTGGAACAAACGGAAAGACGGCGACGTCTTTGCAGAACGACTGACCATCAGCGCAATCGAAGATGAGAGCGGCAACACCACCAATTACATCGGCCTGTTCGTCGACATCACGAAAATGAAGGCCCACGAACGCCAGTTGGAACACCTGGCGCGCTATGATCGCTTGACCGGCCTGCCGAACCGCGTCCTTTTGGCAGACAATATGCAGCAGGCCATGGCGCGCGCGCGCCGGCATGGCCATACCCTTGCCATCGCCTTCATTGATCTCGACGGCTTCAAGGCCGTCAACGACACTTATGGCCACGCTGCCGGCGATGAGTTGCTGGTCTCGGTCGCCCACCGTCTCACCAAAGTGCTGCGGACGGAGGATACGCTGGCACGCATCGGGGGCGATGAATTTGTTGCCATCATCACCGATCTGCCGGATGAGAAGAGCTGCGTCAGCACGCTGAACCGGATCCTTGATGCTGCGTCCAAGGAGTTCAAGCTCGGCGCGGCAACAGCATCCGTTTCCGCCAGCATTGGCGTCACCTTCTACCCGCAAACGGAAGAGATTGATGGCGACCAACTGGAGCGGCAAGCCGATCAGGCAATGTATGAGGCGAAGATCTCCGGCAGGAACCAGTATAAGTTCTTCGACCCGGAACAGGACCGCAGGCTCACCGAGTATTATGCTCAGGTAGCGGATGCCAAAAAGGCCCTAAAAACAGATGCTTTCCGCCTGCACTATCAACCAAAAATCCGGCTCGCCACGAAAGAAGTCATTGGCTACGAAGCGCTGATACGCTGGCAACATCCCGAAAAGGGTCTTTTGATGCCAGGCGCGTTCCTGCCGCCAATCGAACGGCACCCTGATGTGGCCATCGAGCTTGGCAACTGGGTGTTGGACAATGCCCTTGAACAGATTGAGCGGTGGAATGAAGTCGGCCTCGACACGACCGTCAGTGTCAATGTGAGCGCTCTCCAGCTCACCTCGAGCGACTTCGAAGAAACACTGAACAAACATCTTCAGAAGCATCCGGCTGCCGAACCGTGTCAGCTCGAAATCGAACTTCTGGAAACAGATGCCCTCAGTGACATTGAGCGTGTTTCGAAGATCATCCGGAATTGCCGCCTCTCGTCAGTCCGCTTTGCGCTGGACGATTTTGGGACCGGCTACTCTTCGCTCGCCTACTTGAAACAGTTGCCAATTGATACCTTGAAGATCGACCAGGGCTTTGTGCATGACAGCCTGAACAATGCCCAGGACCAGGAATTGCTCAAACTCATTATTTCCCTCGGGCGGGTCTACAACATCGACGTTTTGGCAGAGGGCGTCGAGACGCCTGCACATGCAGAATTGTTGCACAGCTATGGCTGCCGATATGCACAAGGGTATGCTTTTGCCCGTCCAATGCCAGCAGACGACGTTTTGGATTGGCACAGCAATTGGATCGAGCACCGGTTGACCCAGTCAGCCATGCCGCGGGCGCTCACCGGCAGTTAATCGGATTCAGGTGCGCAACGCCGCCTTTTGGCCGATCACCATTTCGCGCTTACCGGCGTAACCTTTGACCTTTTCAATCTCGAAACCCGCTGCTTGCAGGTTCCGGCGCACCCATCCCGCTGACGTGTAAGTCGCGAGCGTCCCATCTGAGGCGGTGAGTTTTGCCGCAGCCCCAAGAAGCGTTTTGTCCCAGAGCTCCGGGTTTTTTGCCGGACTGAACCCATCCAAAAACCAGGCATCGACTTGCATGGCATCGAAGCCCGCTTGTTCGAGCGTTTGGGGCACGTTTTGAAGCTCCTCGATCAACACGCGGGCATCACCTACGCCGAGCACCAACCTCACCCGCCCCAGCTGCAGGATGTTCCAGCCTGGCTGCGGAGACCAAATCGCCGTCAGTTTTTCTGCCCAATCGGTCAACTCTGGGAACGCGGCCAGCGCCCTGCGGAGTTGTTCGCCGGTCATGGGATGAAGTTCAAACGAGATGAACGTCAGCTCCGGCGGATTTGTGACACTCTCCAGCGCTTGAACCGCCGCAAGGAAGTTGAGACCGGTGCCAAAACCGAACTCTGCAATGGTGAAGCTCTCGCGCCCCTCAAAACGCTCCGGCAGGCCGTTGCCGGACAAGAACACATGCCGGGTCTCGTCAAGCCCGCCGGCTTTTGAGAAATAGGTATCCCCAAACCCCTCGGCGCGCGGCACATCCCCGTCCAGCCACTCTAGATCCGGCGGGCCAAACGCCGCAGCGATTTTTCTTTGCTCTTCGTCCGTCACGCCACTAAACCAAGCCTCTCATTGTCAGCTCCTCATACGGGAGCCCAGAGAGCCGATCAAGCGCGGGGACCAACGTGGCAAGCATTTCTGAGCGATATGACCTGGCAATTGCCGGTGCCGGTATTTTCGGCCTGTCGATAGCCTATGCAGGGCTCAAGGCTGGCTTGAAGGTTGCTGTCGTGGAAGCCCGCCATGTTGGCGCAGGGGCCAGCGGCGGATTGCTTGGCGCATTGATGCCGCACATGCCAGCCCGCTGGAACCCGAAGAAAGAGTTCCAGTTTCAGGCCCTCTCAAGCCTTTCCGGCCATATCGCAGAACTGGAACAGCTCTCTGGCATCACCTGCGGCTACAAGCGCCTGGGCCGGATCCTGCCGCTGACAACACAGGACAAACTGGACCACCATCTGGAGCGTGCCGAGGAGAGCAAGCAGCGCTGGCATCCGGAGGAAACCGGTTTTTCCTATGTTGTTGAACCGCAGGGCAGCCGTTCGGATTGGCTGAGCGCGGACGCCGCCCCTTACGGCATTGTCTTTGAAACGCTGGCAGCCCGGGTTGCTCCACGGCTTTACTTAAAAGCATTGGCAAGTCTCGTGTCAAAACAGGGCCTCTTATTGCAAGAAACAGGTGTCTCCGGGTTCGATGAGGCAAAGGATACGGTCCATCTGAGCGATGGGCAGACGATCAATGCTACGAATTTCATCATTGCGGGAGGGCATGGTGCTTTTGATCTCATCGAAACCCTCACAGGTGAGGCAATCGGCCGGGGGGAAAAGGGACAGGCCCTCTTGATGGACGGTCGCGGTCTTGAAAACCGGCCGGCGATCTATTGCGACGGGCTCTATGTGGTTCCGCATGACGATGGCACCGTCGCAATTGGCAGCACGTCAGACCGGACTGCGCGGGATACCGAGGTCGACCCGGACCGCTCGGCAGATCTGATCCGGCGAGCCACCGCCTTCTGTCCGTCTTTGAACGGGCGTGAGGTGCTGACCGAATGGGCCGGCATTCGGCCACGATGCAACAAGCGCGACCCGTTGGTCGGCGCCCTGCCCGGCCGGGCGCGGACCTTTGCGGCCACAGGTGGCTTCAAGATTTCCTATGGAATAGCGCACTTGATAGCAGAAGCCCTAATTGCCGAGATTTCCGGGAGCTCGCCGCGCATCCCGTTGCCGGAGACGTTCCGCCCGGATCATCATTTTGGGTTGAACCGGCTGGATGCGGACCTGACTATCCGCCGATAAAAAAGCCCGGAAAATCGGGATTATACTGGCGACACGCCGCACAGCAGACCGTTGTCTGTTCAAAAATATTCATCGATGCCGCCGTCCAGCGCTGCGGTTAGAAAAAAATCGAGGCTGCACCGTAAAGAACGGCACCAGAGAGGGCGATCGAGCCCCAAAAAAGACCGTTCTTGACAATAAGAAAGCCGACGCCATCCGGCGCGCTGGCTGGATTAGGCCCGCGTGCGGCGCCAGGACCTTGTCGGCGGCTACGCTCTTCAGTTGCAGCAGGCATGGCTTTTGCCATTTGCTTATCCTATTTGTTCAGAGTCATCCGGCACTTAATAGCCACGGGATAACAACCACCAGTCACGATAACCTTCTTCCCACAGGACGCTGTCCAAATTATGGAAACATAGTGAACGTTTTGTTTACAATCTCCACAAGATTGGAAGCTTTACACACAGACAATGTAGGACTGATGTCAACATTGGAAAGTTTTGATCTTCGTTTGTATTTTCGCATCTTCTTGAGAAAGGCTTCGCATGTCGCTTGAATCTGTCCGTGCTCATTTGGCTGAGGCCGCTCCGGATCTTGAGGTTTTGGTCACGGAGGACAGCAGCGCGACAGTTGATCTGGCGGCAGCAGCGCATGGCGTAGAGCCGGGTCAGATCGCAAAAACGCTCTCGTTCAGGGTTAAGGATGAGGTGTTCTTGCTGGTTGCCCGCGGCGATGCGCGGCTGGACAACAAAAAGGCCAAGGCGGCCTTTGGCGGCAAAGCAAAGATGCTCAGCGCCGAGGAAGTGGTCGAGATCACCAGCCATCCAGTCGGCGGCGTCTGCCCGTTCGGCCTGCCCTCACCGCTGAAGGTTTACTGCGATGTCTCGCTGAAAGCGTTTGACGTTGTCATTCCAGCCGCAGGCGCGACCAATGCAGCTGTCCGCATTGCGCCAGACCGGATGGCCGAGTTCACGAGCGCTGAGTGGGTGGACGTGTGTCAGCCACCCGTGGCTGCTGGTTGATTTTTATTGAGATGCAGTCCCGGTTCGAAGGCCGGGACTGCGGAGTTCTTTACTGTTGGGAGCTCGGTCCCGGATCAAATCCGGGACGGCATTAAATAAAGCGCCGTATTTATCCGCGCCGCCCCGGACCTGATCCGGGGTCCGTCGTGATGGACAGAGCAGTGGGTCAGATCGCCCCTAAATCCCGTCACCATCCATCCCAAGAACACTCAGGAACCCGCGCGCCCTCAAATACGCAACGATCTCATCCGCCACCTCTTCCGCCGGGCGTCCGACGTTGTGGATGCGGATTTCCGGGTTCTCCGGGGCTTCATAGGGGCTGTCGATGCCGGTGAAGTTCTTGATCTCTCCCGCTTCCGCCTTGGCATAAAGCCCCTTCGGATCGCGTTTTTTGCACTCCTCGATCGGCGTGTCGACAAACACCTCGATGAACTCGCCCTCGCCCATCAGATCTCGTGCCATCCGCCGCTCGGAACGGAACGGCGATATGAAGGAGACCAGCGTGATCAGCCCGGCATCGGCCATGAGCTTGGCAACCTCGCCCACCCGGCGGATGTTCTCCACCCGGTCCGCATCGGTAAAGCCGAGATCCCGGTTGAGCCCGTGGCGCACGTTGTCGCCGTCAAGCGTGTAGGTGTGCCGGCCTTCCGCATGCAGGCGCTTTTCAACCAGCGAGGCAATGGTCGACTTGCCGGAGCCTGACAGCCCGGTGAACCACAGAACCGCCGGCTGCTGGCCCAACGTGCTGGCCCGTGCCTTGCGGTCGACGTCGAGCGCCTGCCAGTGGATGTTGGTTGCCCGGCGCAGCGCGAACCACACCATGCCTGCCCCAACCGTCTGGTTGGTCATCCGATCGATCAGGATGAACGATCCGGTGGTCCGGTTGGCTTCATAGGGGTCAAAGGCAACGTCAGAGGAAAGGCTCAAGTTGCAGAACGCGATCTCGTTGAGGTCCAGCGTCTTGCCGGCCACATGCTCGAACGTGTTGACGTTGATCTTGTGCTTGATCTCCGTAACCGTCGCATTGACCGTCTTCGCGCCGATCTTCAGGAGATACGAGCGGCCTGGCAGAAGCGCGTCTTCCGACATCCAGATTAGGTGCGCGGCCATTTGATCCGCTACATCCGGACGGGCCGACGGTGTTGCCAAAAGATCGCCGCGCGAGATGTCGATCTCGTCCTGAAGGGTCAGTGTGACGGCTTCGCCCGCGCGGGCTTCATCCACCTCGCCGGTCGGCGCGATGATCTGCTTGATGGTGCTGGTTTTGGCAGGGCCTGCCACAACGATCTCGTCCCCGACGGCCACCCGGCCGCTGGCGATCGTTCCCGAATAGCCGCGGAAGTCGAGGTTCGGCCGGTTGACCCATTGCACGGGGAAGCGGAACGGGGCTTCCAGCTCATGCTCGCCCACCTCGATCGTCTCCAGATGCTCCAGGAGCGTTGGACCGGTGAACCAGTCCATGTTCCCGCCCTTGGCCGTAACATTGTCGCCAAAGCGGGCGGACATCGGGATCGCCACCAGGCTTTCAAAGTCAAAGCCGCTGGCGAAGGTTTCAAAGTCCTTCCGGATTTCGTCAAAACGCTCTTCTGAGTAATCAACGAGATCGATCTTGTTCACCGCCAGCACCACATGTCGGATGCCGAGCAGCGAGGCAATGAAGGCATGGCGGCGGGTCTGAACCTGCAGGCCATGGCGGGCGTCGACCAGCAGCACAGCCAGATCGGCGGTCGAGGCGCCGGTCGCCATATTGCGGGTGTATTGCTCGTGACCCGGTGTGTCGGCGACGATGAACTTGCGCTTGTCGGTGGCAAAGAAGCGGTAGGCCACATCAATCGTGATGCCCTGCTCGCGTTCTGCTTCCAGCCCGTCGACCAGAAGCGCCAGATCAATGTCCTCGCCGACCGTGCCGTGTTTCTTCGAATCCCGCTCAAGAGCTGCCAGCTGATCCTCGAAGATCAGCTTGGTGTCATAGAGCAGACGGCCGATCAGGGTCGACTTGCCGTCATCCACAGAGCCGCAGGTCAGGAACCGCAGCTGGTCCTTTTGCTCCTGGGCAGCCACATAGGCGGCAACAGCTTCGGAACTGGTCAGGGTGTCTTCAAGAACGCTCATCAGAAATACCCCTCACGCTTTTTCTTTTCCATCGAGGCGCTTTCGTCCTTGTCGATCAGGCGGCCCTGGCGCTCGGACGTGCGGGCAATCAGCATTTCCTTGACGATGTCGGGCAAGGTCGTAGCATCCGATTCAATGGCGCCCGTCAGCGGGTAACAGCCGAGGGTGCGGAAGCGGATCATCTTTTCCTGAACAACCTCGCCGGGCTGCAAGGTCATCCGCTCATCGTCGACCATGATCAGCATGCCGTCGCGTTCAACGACGGGGCGCTTGGCGGCCAGGTAGAGCGGCACCATCGGGATGTTTTCCGTCAGGATGTACTGCCAGATGTCGAGCTCGGTCCAGTTGGAGAGTGGAAACGCCCGAATGCTCTCGCCCTTGGCAACCCGGGCATTGTACAAGTTCCAGAGCTCGGGTCGCTGGTTCTTCGGATCCCAGCCGTGGGAGGAATTGCGGAAGGAGAACACCCGTTCCTTGGCACGGGACTTTTCCTCATCGCGCCGCGCACCGCCAAAGGCTGCGTCGAACCCATATTTGTCGAGCGCCTGTTTGAGCGCCTCGGTCTTCATGATGTGCGTGTGTACCGAAGAGCCGTGATCGAACGGGTTGATGCCCTTCTCCACGCCTTCCTGGTTCGTGTGCACCAGAAGCTCCAGACCCAGCTGCTTGGCCGTCTCGTCCCGGAAAGTGATCATGTCGCGGAACTTCCAGGTGGTGTCCACATGAAGCAGCGGAAACGGCGGTTTGGACGGATAAAACGCCTTCATCGCCAGGTGCAGCATCACGCCACTGTCCTTGCCGATGGAATACAGCATCACCGGATTGGAAAACTCCGCCGCAACCTCCCGGATGATGTGGATGCTCTCAGCCTCCAATCGCCGCAAATTGCTCAGGCGTTCTGGCGTCAGATCTGCCGACATTATGTTCATAACCGTTGTTTTCCCAAAAACCGGTTTACCGTGACTCTGTCTGATGGCTCAGTCCAGACGATTTTCCGGAAATGCCATTAAACTGGCCGGCACACGAAATGGAGTGGATCAATCCTCCATTTCAGACGTGCTCAACCTTGCAAGCCGCGCCGGACAACTCATTGAAACTTTTCAATTCATGCCCGTTTGTGATGCGTTAGAGATAGAGAACGGGCGGTAATCAATTCAAGGAATGGCATTCCACGATTCCGGCCAATAATAAAATCTGTCTCTTTTTTCAGTGGTGGGGCTCCAGGGGATTTCCGCGGCTTCAGTGCAATCCTCTCGGCAGCGTTCGGCTGATTCACCGATTGGAAAGCATTCATTAATAGCATGATGGGCGATGTGCATGTGATCCTTGAAGTACCGGTTCAAACAGTCATGTCCGAAGACAAACAGGAACAGGCGCCAGTGAGCGGCCAAGAAACCCGGACGGCAGACGACCGCCCGCGGCGGACGCGTGTCTTGAAAAAAGGCAAGATCATTTTCCAAGGCGGCCTGAGGTCCTTCCCCTGCATCGTGCGCAACCTCTCCGATGGCGGAGCGATGTTGCAGTTCGAGACCGCCTTTATGGCGCCGCCACAATTCGAGCTGCAGATTGATCTGGAGAACTTCGAAGTCACTTGCGAAAAGCGCTGGGAAGACGGGCTGAAGATGGGTGTTCAGTTCATCAGCGAAAAACGCATTGTCGGCGCACAGCGGGCCCAATCTCTCAAAACGTCAGAGGAAGCGCTAAAGTCCGAAATTGACCTCCTGCACGACAGTCCGGACAATTTCTTCACTCGTCAGCATATGATGGATGATGGCAAACGCGCTCAGCAGCAGCCTGTGCGCCGTGCCCGCCCGGCTGGCTCCGGCAAACCGGCCTTCGGCAAGCGGCGCTGACCGAAGCGCAAGTAATCGCTCGCGCTCCGCGCTTACTGGCTACTCAGCTTCAGATCCGTGAAAGATCATCGCGAGACAGGTGATGTCGTCGGATTGAGCTGCCTCAGCGGCAAATCTCGAAACTTCGGCGTTTAGCGTCTCGATCCACCCTGTTGCGCTCGCGTTTTCAGAGGTCTCAATAAGGTGCTTCAACCGGTCATGACCGTAAAGCTCCCCGTTCGGATTGAGGGCTTCCGTCACACCGTCGGTCACCAGCAGCACACCATCGCCGGGCGCGATCTGGCGCATTCGGGTTGGATAGTCCGTATTTTCAAAAACACCCGCGATCGGTCCGAGGCTTTCGACCCGCTCACAGTTCCCGCAATTGCCGAGCCAATAAACGTCTTCGTGTCCGGCACTGGAATAGGAAAGCATGCCGGTTTCCAGATCAAGGCATCCGTAAAACAGTGTCACGAACATGCATTCCGGATTGTCGTCGGCAAGCACATCGTTCAAGCGGCTGATCACGGTGCCTGGTGGATGGCCTTCCCGGGCAAGCGTTTTCAGGATCATCCGCGAGACGCTCATGAACATGGCAGCCGGCATGCCTTTTCCGCAGACATCGCCAATGGCAAAGCCAAGTTTGCCGTCTCCGACCATGAAGTAGTCATAAAAATCCCCGCCAACATCCTTGGCCGGGATCATGGATGCGGCGATGTCGAATGTTTCTCCAAATGCGCCCGGATCGATGTCAGACGGCAGGAAGGAGCCCTGCACCTTGGCCGCCATGCGCATTTCTTCCCGTTGCGCGCTCTTTTCGCGGATCTCACCCGCCATCTTTTCGAAGACATGGGCGAACTGCCCGAACCGGCCCGCCTCCGCCTTCAAGGTTTCCAGCATGCCGGGTTGAAACGCGTCGTTGCTGAGCGCTTCTGCGGCCTGGGTCAAGGTGGCAATGGCCCCGTTCATCCCCTGAAGGCGGCTTCCAAGAGCGCCGATGATGGTCAAGATGGCGTCCGGATGATCGATCAAGAGACCGCGGACAACATCGCGGTCCAGCCTCAGAAGCTGCACCGCATTGCGCGCGCGAACGGTTGCGGTCCGGGGACTGCGGGCGAAAACGGAAATCTCACCGACCATGTCTGGTGCCGTCAGCACCGCCAGCGTGACGTCGCCATGCGGGGTGTCGACATCCACCGACAATTCACCGGACACCAGAAGATAGGCAAAAGACCCCGGATCGCCCTGGCGAAACAGAACCGTCCCGGCGGCGGCATCTTCAATCGGACAGGCAGCAGCAATATTACGCAGGTGTTGCTCGTCCATGGAGGCAAAAATGTCGTGCGTCTTTAAAAGCGCGACCAACGTTTCAAGGTCAGCACTTACGCTTGAGAACCGTTCGCCGGACGGATCCATTAGATGCCTTTCAGGTTGTTGCTTAAGCCCACGTTGCTTTTGAGTTGAACCATCCCGAAGGCAAGAGCACAAGGGGCAACTCACATCCCGCCCGACATCCGGAAACGGCGAACCGTCCTTGGGCAACCAGCGCAAACGTCAGACGCTTTAGTCTGTCGCCAATTTGTATTTGCCGAAGATCTCGCCGCCATAGTCGACATCGCCGATGAAACGTGCCCCCATTCGCTTAAGAGCCCCCAGTTTCTTTCGGGACGGCGGCAAAAGAAAGGTCACAAACGGGATCCGGTCATCAGCCCGAGCGAAGGCAAGTGCCTTTCGGGTAATGGCGATCCCGAGGCCGAAGCAGTCGGGCTTCAGAACAAGACCGAAGTCCCACTCGTCTCCCTCTTTCTGAAAGCCGCCCCAGCCGGCATACCGGCCATGATTGAGAAATGCCCAATGCCCCAGCCCATCGCGCTGCCAGCACGCTTCTTTGGCTGCGATGAACTGAGCAGCCGTTTCGTCATCCCAAGCCTTTGTCAGAAGCGGCATATGCGCTGCAAGACGCGGGTCGTTCATATGCGCGGTCAACTCCGCGAGGGAAATTGATGTCAGGCGCACAAAGCTGATGTTGGCGGGAGACATTGTACCCCGGTTTCCATGGTTCTATTGGTCGTTCGCGGGTTAGATCGAGATAACCTCATGCCGGGTCAAGGCCGGCGGGCTCTAAAGCGATCAACTGTGCGTGTGCCTGCTTTGCCCCCTTACAAAACCCGCTGTTTTATTGAGAGCTCCGCCACTCTTGAGACGGCCTGAGGTCCCCGTCTATTGCGCTGTCCAGCCGCCGTCGACCGGGATGGTCGTGCCGGTGACGTTGTGGGCAACCGGATGACACAGCCACAGCGCCAAGGCACCAATTTCCGATGGGTCGGAGGTGCGTCGAGTCGGTTGTTTTTCAGCCAGAAGATCGGCAATTCCCAGATCCCGGTCGCCGCCATGAAGGGCGGCTCGGGCGGCAACCTGCGGCTCGATGATCGCGGTTTCGGTCCAACCTGGCGCGATGCAGTTGACGGTGACACCGCCTTTGGCCTTGGTGCCGGCAGCGGCATGTTCCAGCGCGGCGACCTTGCTCATGCCGACCAGGCCGAATTTTGAGGCGACATAGGGCGCCTTGTTCACCGATGCGACGAGGCCATGGACCGAAGCAATGTTGATCACCCGGCCATACCCCTTCTCAGCCATGACGGGCAGCGCCTTTCGCATCGTGTGAAAGGCGCCGGACAGATTGACATCGATGATGGCTTCCCAGGTCGCTGCATCGAGCTCGGCGTAGCTGGCGGTTTTCTGAATACCGGCATTGTTCACCAGAATGTCCGCGCCACCCCAGTCAGTCACCTCCTGCATCATCGCTTCGATGGCCGCCACATCCCGCATGTTGGCATCAAAAAAACGGGCCTCCGGTGCACCGGCCGCCTCAACAGCGGCCACAGCCTCCGCGACCTCCTCCGCTGTCGCAAGACCATGAACGCCCACCCGAGCGCCGGCGCCTGCAAGGCTTTTTGCAATCGCCAAACCAATGCCTTGAACAGACCCGGTCACCAGGGCGGTTTTTCCGGTCAAATCACTCATGTTCGTTCCCTCCATCCATCAGCTGTTGTCTCAGTTCGGTCTTCAAGACCTTGCCGTAATTGTTCTTCGGCAACGCCTCGACGAAGTGGTAGGTCTTCGGCCGTTTGAACCGGGCAATCTGCTCCAGGCACAAGGCATCGAGTTCTGATGCTTCCACGTTGTGCCCGTTGAGACGCACCACAAAGGCAACGACGATCTCGCCCCACTCCGGATCTTCCTGGCCAATCACGGAAACCTCATGCACCGCTGGATGGCTGAGCAGCACTTCCTCCACTTCTCTCGGGTAGATGTTTGTTCCACCGGAAATGATCACATCCTTTGAGCGGTCCTGAAGCGTCAGATAGCCGTCCGGATCGAGCCGCCCCATGTCCCCGGTCCACAGCCAGCCGTTTCGCAGCGTGTCTTCAGTCGCGGCCGGGTTCTGCCAATAGCCTTTCATGACCGTTGCTCCGCGCACGACAATCTCCCCCACCTCGCCGGCGGCAAGATCTTCGCCGCTTTCATCAACAACGCGCACCCGTACCGAAGATTGCGCCGTCCCCACGGAATTCAGCCGGTCCCGCCATCTTGGATGGCTGCGATCGGACACGTCGGCCCTGGAGAGCGCGGTGATCCCCATCGGGCACTCCCCCTGGCCGTAGATCTGAACGAACCGGGTTCCCATCACCTCCACCGCCTCCAGAATATCGGCCTCATACATCGGCCCTCCGGCGTAAACGATGGTGCGCAGCCCCATACCGTTGAGCTCCTGGGCCTTGGCGACATCCACCATCCGGCGCACCATGGTGGGCGCCGCGAACATGCTGACACATTTTAGGCTCGGCGCGATTCGGAGAACTTCTTCGGCATCAAATCCGCCGCTTTCCGGTACGACGTGCCGCGCGCCGCGCAAGACATGCATGAAGTTGTAAAGCCCGGCGCCATGGCTCATGGGAGCAGCATAAAGAATGGCTCCGCCCGACTTGACCTCGTCCACATCGACAAAAAAATTGTACGTCATCGAGGCAATGTTGCCGCAGGTGATCATGACCCCCTTCGGCCGCCCTGTTGTGCCGGACGTGTAGAACAGCCAGGCGAGATCGTCCTCATCCAGCGGCACGGGCTCTGAGCGCGGGGCTTTAGATCGCATCGCGTCAAAGGCCTCGCTGCCAGTCACGACACTCTGTGCATCGCCAGACAAAAGACCAGATAGGGCCTTGGCGGATTTCTCATCGCAGAAAACCAGTTTTGCACCGGCATCTTCCACCATCCAGGCTGCTTCCCGCCCGTGCAGCTTGGCATTGATCGGCACGGCAGCCGCGCCGGCCCACCAAATGCCATAGAGCGCTTCAAGATAGGCTGTGCTGTTTGCCATGAAGACCGCGACCCGGCCGCCTTTGGAAACGCCGCGCCCTTGAAGGGCGTGTGCAATCGCCCCGGCTGTCTCCGCAAATGCCGCATAATCAGCCACCTGGCGCACACCGATGAAGAGCGCCGGTGCCTCAGGTGATTTTGCCGCTGTGCGTTTCAGCCATTCTGCGGGGTTCATGCCCTTGCCTCCCTTTTCTCCCTTCCGGATACTATCTGCGCGCTTTATCTGGATATTCCGGCAAAACACGTAATGGAGATCGAATGGAGGAGCTGGCTGCCCTTGCCTTTGAGCATGCGCCGATTGGACTGGTTTACTCAGAAGACCGGACCATCCGGAAATGCAATCCGCGGTTTGCGGCGATGTTTGAATATGACACCGCCGCGCTGACCGGTGTCTCCCTGTCGGTGCTTTATCCCTCTTCGGAAGAGTTCCTGCGCATCGGCAAGATCGGGGTCAGCAAGATGCTGGGCAGCGGCACTTATCAGGACGAGCGGATCATGCGCCGGAAATCCGGTGCCCTGTTCTGGTGCCGGGTACGCGGGCAGTCGCTGGACCCTGATCACCCCTTCGCCAAGGCCATTTGGAGTTTTGCCGATATTTCAGAAGACCGGCCGCTCGCCGACATGAGCGTGCGCGAGCGTCAGGTGGCGACCATGCTGGCCGAGGGCCTGACGTCCAAGGAGATCGCCCGCGCGCTCGACATCTCCCACCGCACGGTAGAGGTTCACAGAGCCCGCTTGATGAAAAAGTTCAACGCCCGCAACAGCCTGGAGCTGATCGCCCACATCGCCGGTGTGCCGGTGTAGGACGCCGCATGTGAAACGTCAGCTGCACGGCCTGTTAAGTTCATTCCACCAAAACAGATGCCGCTCCACACTGGAGCCGTTCAACACCGCGTTCTGTTCAGGTGTGGTTTAGTCATCGCACTGCGGAACGATCGCTTGCACACCCTTCCAGATTTTCCGCTTCAGGCGAAAGCAAGTAATGAATAAATCAATGCATGCATTAATCTCATGCCATACAAGTCGATTGCAATTTTCAATTTAAAGTATCTAAACTCACCACCCTTCAATCAAAAATTAGATCAGAATTAATAAGTCTAATTTAATAAACTTCTGTCATTTCTTGCAGTAGAGGGGCACGTTCATCGAGGGAAGCTATGGGGAAATATGCCAGCGACACACCTGATGTGTTGAATAGGCTCTGCGCAGCACCTCTTTTATTCAGCAAGCAACTCTCAAACAATTCAGCATTCTCTGCATTGCAACGCAGC
Organism: Roseibium sp. MMSF_3247; assembly: GCF_030733765.1. Taxonomy (NCBI): domain Bacteria; kingdom Pseudomonadati; phylum Pseudomonadota; class Alphaproteobacteria; order Hyphomicrobiales; family Stappiaceae; genus Roseibium; species Roseibium sp. MMSF_3247. The sequence continues at coordinate 96,457 of NZ_JASHII010000002.1, read as the reverse complement.
CTTTGCATTACATTGCCCGCTATATTGCTCGGCGCCTTCGCCCTTTTGATAAAATACCCGCCTTTTGTTCAAACAGGCACCGGTCACAACTTTCATTTCGGACAAGATGTAGAGGTTGTGCTGGATGCGGTGATTAACTCGACCTTCGGCATCGCGTCACTCATCGTGATCGTGAGTTACGCCTACATCTACACAAACAGCGTGAACAGCCAGAAGCGCCGCCCTGTTGCGCACCCGCTTCTCACAATTCTGGTTGCACTCACCAGCTTTTTCATCTTGATCGCACAGGCAGACAGCTCTCAACTCCTGGCCTCTCTCTCCATAAGCCAGGGATTGCCCACGGCCCTGTTCGTTGCTGTTGCAAGCACCGGCCTGTTTCTCTTCCTGTGCCGAAAGAACCTCTTCCGTTTCCAGACCCGCGCGCTCAGCAATGAGGCAATGCTTGGCGATATCTATGGCGTCCTGCCTGCCGCGCTTACAACGCTGATTGTGTTCGCGGGCCTGAAAGGCGTTCTGCTTACCATCGGGTCTGAGCATGTGACCGCCGAGCTTCAGGCACAACTGAACGGCATGGTCGGGAACATCGACAATTCGCTTTGGGGCGGCCTGAAATATGTTCTGTTGTCACAGGTGCTCTGGCTGTTCGGCGTCCACGGCCGGAACATGCTCAACGGTGTTTCGGATTTGCAGCTAATCCCCGCTGCCGACGAAAATATCGCACATGTCGCCGCGGGCTTGCCGCCTACAAACATCATCACATCTCAGGTGTTCGACCTCGTCCACGTCGGCGGCTCCGGCGCAACGCTTGGCATGATCATCGCCATGCTGGTTTTCAGCAAATTGACCGTGGTGAAGCGCTTCGCCCTGCTGGCGTTGATACCGGCATTGTTCAACGTGAACGAACCGATCATTTACGGCATCCCGATCGTCCTCAATCCGTTGTATGCGCTGCCCTTTCTGCTGGCACCACTTGTAAACACCGGCGTTCTTTATGGTGCGATGCTCCTGGAGTGGATGCCCTTTACGAGCTACGGCGTCGCCTGGACGACGCCTCCAATAATCAACGCATATGCTGTCACAGGCTCTTTCTCCGGGGCCGGAGTTCAAGCCGTCTGCCTCGTGCTGTCGGTCCTCATCTATGCCCCGTTTGTCCGCCTGACTGACACCGTCAGCACGCTGACGATACGAGAGTCTCTGACGGACCTTTTGCGATTTTCAACCGGAACCGAAACGCCCAGCACTCCGACAAAGTTGTTGCAACGGAACGGTGTTGTCGGCCGGGTGGCCCGCGCCCTTGCCATCGATTTGGAAGCCGTTCTGGATAAAAGGCAGGGTCTTCACCTGGAGTATCAGCCACAGATCAATGCCTGCGATGGCAGCGTGTGCGGTGTTGAAGCTCTGCTGCGCTGGAATCATCCGATATACGGCTACATCGCTCCACCGGTGATCATCCAGCTGGCGGAAGATATGGAGATCATGCCGCAACTTGGCGAGTACATACTCGAACTGGCGTGCCGCACCCGGGCCGATTGGACCGGTTTTGTGGCGGCCGATTTCAAGATGTCAGTCAATGTGACGCCGTCCCAGGTTCTTCAGCACGATTTTGCAGATGTGGTGAAACAGACACTCGCGCGGTATGCACTGGACCCTTCGGCTGTAGAACTTGAGATTACCGAGAGCACGGTCCTGTTGCCGGATGACAAAGTCTTTGAGGCGATCGAAAACCTCAGGGCTGTTGGTGTCCGGTTTGCACTCGACGATTTCGGAATGGGACACACCTCTCTCAGGTACATGCAGGCTTTTCCGATAGATACGGTGAAAATCGACCGGTCTTTGACCCGGTCATGCCATGGCGAGATCAATGGGCACATCTTGAAGTCGATTTTTGACCTCAGCGCATCTTTGGGCTTTGCGACCGTCGTTGAAGGCATTGAAACAGAAGAGGAAAAGGCCTGGTTCTCGCAATCTGGTTGCACCAGCTTCCAAGGTTATCTGTTCAGCCGCCCCTTGGAGGCGGATGACTTCGTGACCTTTTATATCGAAAACGCCCAGCTGCATGCGCCATTGACCACCGCTTTGGACGCTATGAAGAAGACCAAGGCACCGGCCAGCCGCACACGATCGGTGGCATAAGCGAGCTGGAATACGGGCAAGGCTAGACGCCACGTGGCATCATTGCTGTTGGTCAGGCGCGTCCATTCCGGAGGGCGAACGCCAAGGCGAGGTATTGCACGCCACATGCCATTGCAACTGTGCTGACGAGATCTTCAGTCGCTCAGAACCAAACGTATTCAATTTTTCGGAAAGAAAAATTGGCTGGGGTGGAAGGATTCGAACCTTCGCATGCCGGTACCAAAAACCGGTGCCTTACCGCTTGGCTACACCCCAATGCCGTGGGAAGGGTGTATACCCATCTCGCCGGACAAGCGCAAGCCTCCCAAGTGCGTTTCTTTTGATTGGTAAGGATAGTTTTCCCCAACTCGGTAAAACAGTCGTCAAACACCATGGATTTCTGCTTCGGCCCGGCCTCCCAGCCCCCGCCTCAGCACCGGTGATTTTCTCAAAACCTCCGCGAACCGGCTGGAATTGTTCACAGTTTTAAAAAAGTGGACCGGTCACAGGCAAAGTCCTTGCGATGGTGGAGAAGCTTTGCTAAATGACCGTCCACGCAGCGTGGGCTTGCCCCGCTGTTCCCGATGGATTTAAATGAAATCCAAATTCTAGTCGGAGTGTAGCGCAGCCTGGTAGCGCACCTCGTTCGGGACGAGGGGGTCGGAGGTTCGAATCCTCTCACTCCGACCATTTTTCTTTCCTGCAGTGTTTATTGGATCGCAGCCGCTTTTCAGTTTGGCGGACGGTGGAATTGCCTGATCACCCGGCCTCAGTCTCTCTCACTGCTTCTATTTGGCTTTTGTTCGGTCATCCAGGACTTCTGCATTCTTGATGCCGTCTGCGGATTGCTGGCCGCTGCGTTGCAGAGCAAGTTTTTGAAGGTCCTCGACTTCATCGTGCTCGTCCACGATTTCAGCGCCCAGAAGGGTTTCCAGCACATCCTCCATCGTGATCAAGCCGGCCGTGCCGCCATATTCGTCCTGAACCAGTGCAATGTGCGCGTCATTTCCCATCAGCTTTTCGAGCAGGGTATCGAGATCTTCGTTTTCGGAAATCCGAAGAATATCCCGGCGGAGCGTTGAGACACTGGCATCGTTGTGCCCGTTGACCGCTGTGAGAAGAAGATCCCGCGTCAGCAGGAATCCAGACACTTCATCGATCGAGCTCCCTGTCACAAGCATGCGGGAAAACGGATAGCTTTCCCGCGATTTGACCACCTCTCCGACGCTCATCGCTTCTGGGACATGCTCAATGACCGTTCGGGGCGTCATCACTTCCCGCGCAGAGATTTCCGGAAGCCGAAACAGGTTCGTGACCACACGGGTTTCGTCTTCCTCCACAATCCCCAAACGGTTGCCAACGGTTGCCAAAGCCGAGATCTCCTCCCGGGATACCTCATGCTTGGGATCACCTTTGGTGAGAAACTTTGTAATCCCCTGGCTCATCCAGACCAGCGGCAATTGGGCAGCGATCAACCACGGCAGCACCCGAACCGCAAAGGGGACCAGTGCCCGCCAATAAGTCGCGCCCAAGGTCTTTGGAATGATTTCCGACAGAACCAGGATGGCAAGCGTCAACACGGCTGAAAACACACCCACCCCGGCATCATCAAAAACAAGGGCGGCTTGAGCCCCGGCACCCGTTGCCCCGACGGTGTGCGCAATCGTGTTGAGAGACAGAATGGCGGCAAGCGGCCGTTCAATGTCCGAGCGGAGTTTTCTCAGGCTTTCGGCGAGCTTGGGCCGATCCTCGTTCGCAGATTCCACAAAGGACGGCGTGATCGACAACAACACGGCCTCGAGTATCGAGCAGAGAAAGGACACTCCGATGGCAAGCACCACGAATAGGATCAATAGGGTCAAATTCTTCTCCGTCGCATGCCCGGTTTAAAGGGCAACAAATGTTAGAGTGCCCGCTGCATAAACACGGGTCTATGACTTTTACGCTTCACGCGTTTCCTTGTTGTCCAATTCTTTCGTGAGCTGCTTTTTCAGCAGTTGCTGGCCACATCTGCCAGTATTCTCACGCCTTACACAACCTCCGAAACCCAGCTTCGCTGTAGTCGAGCAAGGTTTCGACAAGATCCGCTTGCTCCTGTTCGCGGGCCACAGCGCCGATGCGCCAGCTGCTGGCGGTGAGCGCCAACATGCCGGACACAGTGAAGACAAAGGCCGCACTGAGCGCTGTCCGGGAGGCGCCCGGCAGCAGGTCAGCGATCTCATCCACAAAGACGGCTGCGGTCGGATCAAAACACTCCGCCGCAATGTCCCGCCAGCGCTCATCCGCCGACACCAGCGCGATCAGCCGGCCATAGGCGGGCCACGGCGCGTCTTCTGACAAGGTCATCTCAAGAAACGGCTGAACGAAACTGGCAAGGATCTCGCGCAAGGCCAGCTCGCTGCACCCGTCCCGTTCGGCCGCAACCCTCTTTTCCTCCAGCGCCTTGAGGCGAAGTTCGGCGAGCGGCTTTGCCCGGCGGGCAACCACCATATGAAACAGCTCTTCCTTCGGCCCCCCATGATGATGCACCAGCGCCACCTGGGCGCCCGCTTGTTTGGCAATGTCGCGGATCGACGTCCCGTCAAAACCGCGTTTAGAAAACAGATCTTCTGCCGCGTCCAGGATCCGGGCCTTTGTTTCTAAAGACTTTTTACTGGGTGCCCGCTTCCGGGGCGCAGACACGTCTGTCATTTTTTACAGGAGCCTCTTGCTTATTTTGAACATTCGTTCAATATAACGATACCACTGTCGTGGTTGGGAGGAAACATGCCACAAGTAGCAGGTGCGGCGCCATGCGCCAGCATACAGGAAAGCTATGCCCTGATCGGCGCGGGCCCTATGGGCCTTGCCATGGCCAAAGTCTTGCGCGAACAGGGAATTCCCTTTCAAGGGTTTGAGCTGCATTCAGATGTCGGCGGCGTCTGGGACATGACCGGCCCGCGCTCGACCATGTATGAAAGCGCGCACCTGATTTCGTCAAAGACCATGACCGAATTTGCCGATTTCCCGATGCCGCCCGAGACGCCGGACTACCCGTCTCACAAGGACATGAAGCGCTACTTCCAGGCCTTTGCCCGCCACTTCGATCTCTACAGGTGCTACCGCTTCCAGACCGAAGTTGTGAAAGCCGAGCCGCTCGGGCCGTCGGGCAAGGGCTGGCGTATTGCCTGGCGGGGTCCGGGCGGCGAACAAGAGGAAGCCATCTTCAAGGGCCTTCTGATTGCGAACGGCACCCTCTCGACCCCCAACATGCCGAAATTCAAGGGCAACTTTTCCGGCGAACTCATTCACGCGGCGAAATACAAGTCCGCCACCCAGTTCGATGGCAAGCGTGTGCTGATCGTCGGTGCCGGGAACTCCGGCTGTGACATTGCCGTCGATGCCATCCATCATGCAAAAAGCACAGACCTCTCCATGCGCCGGGGTTATTACTTCGTGCCGAAATACGTCTTCGGCAAACCGGCCGACACGCTAGGACGAACAACCAGTCTGCCGATGTGGCTCCGCCGCAAGATCGACGGTGTGGTGCTCAACTGGTTTGCCGGAAACCCGCAGCGCTACGGGTTCCCGAAGCCAGACTACAAGCTTTATGAAAGCCATCCGGTGGTGAATTCGCTGATCCTGTTCCATGCCGGACATGGCGACTTGAAAATCCGCCCCGATATCGACCGGCTGGACGGCAACACGGTGCATTTTGCCGACGGCAACGCTGCGGATTACGACATTATCGTCACCGCGACCGGCTATGTGCTCGACTATCCGTTCATTTCGAAAGACTTGCTCAACTGGACCGGGGCCGCGCCGAGCCTTTATCTCAACTGCATGCACCCGCAGCGCGATGATCTCTTCGTGCTCGGCATGGTCGAGGCGACGGGCCTTGGCTGGCAGGGGCGGCATGAACAGGCCGAGCTGGTGGCACGTTACATCACCGGGCTTCAGACCGGGAACCGGGAAGCGGACAATATCAAACAATACAAGGCCAACGGCTTTCAGCGGGAAACCGGCGGGGTCAACTACCTGAAGCTCGCCCGGATGGCCTATTACGTCGACAAGAAAACTTACCGGACCTCTGTCACGAAGAGGATCGCGGCCCTGAAAGAGGCTGCCCGATGACCAACATCGACGCAGCTGTTCTGAATTTTTCCCCAGACAGCATGCTGATCCTGAATGGTGTGTTGGCGATCGTGATGTTCGCGGTCGCCCTCGACATCACGCCGAACGATTTCCGGGCGCTTTTGCGCACCCCAAAGCCGTTCGTGACCGGGATTGTGTCACAGTTTTTCGTCTTGCCGGCCCTCACCTTTCTTCTGGTGCTGGCTGTTCGCCCTCAAGGATCTGTTGCGCTTGGACTGATCCTGGTGGCGGCGTGCCCGGGTGGCAACATCTCCAATTACATCACGCACAGGGCGGGCGGCAACGCGGCGCTCGCGGTGTCGCTGACCGCCTTTACCACCATTGGGACGGTGCTCTTCACACCGCTCAACATCGCCTTCTGGGGAAGTTTGTACGGTCCAAGCCGCGCCTTCATGACCTCCGTTGCGATCGACCCCTTGCAGGTGGCCGCGACCGTCAGCCTGATGCTGGTTTTGCCGCTGGCGCTCGGCATGCTGGTCAACCGCAATCTACCGCAGCTCGCCTGGCATTTGCGCAAACCCTTGCAGATGCTTTCCATGACGATTTTCATCTCGATCATCTGTATTGCGCTTTATGGAAATTGGGAATTCCTGGGCGCATTCGGGCCGGATATCGTCCCGCTGGTCATAGCTCACAATGGCATTGCCCTTCTTGGAGGGTACATGGTTGCCACCATTGCCGGGCTATCCCCCTATGACCGGCGGGCGATATCCATCGAAACCGGCATTCAAAACTCCGGCCTCGGCCTGATCCTGATTTTTGGTTTTTTCCACGGTCTCGGCGGCATGGCGGTTGTTGCTGCCTTCTGGGGCATCTGGCATGCGGTCTCAGGGCTGGCGCTCGCCAAGTGGTTTTCCCGCACGGTGGCCGCAAGATGAGCCGGATCCTGATCACAGGCGCTGCGGGCATGATCGGCCAGAGGCTGGTCCAGATGCTCGTGCGCAGCGGACACGACGTGATTGCGACGGACATCGGGCCACGGCCGACGCTGCCGACTGGAGCCATCTGGCGCAAAATGGATGTGCGCGGCGGCGACCCGTTAGAGATCATCACAGAAGACAGACCCGACGCCGTCATTCACCTTGCGTCCGTTCTGGAACTGAAGGACCGGCAACTCGCCTATGATGTTGATGTCATTGGCACACGCAATGTGGTCGGTGCCTGCATTGCAGCGAAGGTCAGGCGGCTGGTCGTCACGTCCTCCGGTGCGGCCTACGGCTATCATGCAGACAACCCGGACTGGCTGAGAGAAACAGATCCGCTGCGCGGCAATCCGGAATTCGCCTATTCCGACCACAAGCGCCAGGCCGAGGAGGTGCTGGCCGAGGCCCGCAGACAGGCGCCGCAGCTGGAACAGGTGATATTGAGGGTCTGCACGGTTCTTGGAGCCGGTGTAGAAAACCAGATCACCTCGCTGTTCCGCAAACCGCGGCTGATGGGCCTTTGCGGCAGTGACAGTCCGTTTGTTTTCATCTGGACCGAGGATCTTGCGCGCATCCTGGAACGGGCGGCAACCGGCGGTCCGCCAGGCATCTACAACGTGGCGGGCGATGGTGCCCTCTCCATGAGCGATCTGGCAGCCCGCTTGAAAAAACCGCTGATCCGGGTTCCCGCATCCCTTGTCAAATCCGCACTGGCAATAGCGCAGCCACTGGGCCTTTCCCGGTTTGGCGCGGAACAGGTCCGGTTTCTGCAATTCCGCCCGGTTCTCGACAACACCGCGCTGAAAACCGAATTCGGCTACACGCCGCAGATGACCAGCGCCGAGGTGTTTGACTTTTGGAGCCGGGAGGCCGGGTTATGAGGCCGACAGCGGTCATATCGGGAGGCGCCGGGGGACTGGGCCAAGCCTTTGGGGCCGTTCTGCGCCAGCATGGCTGGTTCACGGTCATGCTCAACCTGCCCGGACCGGACCTGGATGCCTTGTCAGCGGTTCCAGAAACGCGCGCACTGTCCTGTGACATCACCGATGCCGATCAACTGGCTGACGCCGCCCGGCGGATCCGGTCCGAACGCCCGTCCATCGATCTGGTCGTTTACAACGCCGGGGTTACCCATATCGGCCCCTTCACAACACAGGCGCTTGAGGATCACCGCAGGGTTTTCGAAGTGAACTATTTCGGGGCCGTGGCCATGGCCAAGGAGTTCGGCCCGGATTTGCGCCGCTCTACCGGAACGCATCTGGCGATTTCATCTGTCGCCGGATTTTGCCCGCTGGCGCTGCGCACGGCCTATGCCGGCAGCAAGCATGCGCTGGAGGGCTTCTTCAAATCGCTGCGCTCTGAGGAAGCAGTGCATGGGGTTGCGTGCCTGATCGCCGCGCCAAGTTTCATTGCCACCAACACCGGTGCGCGCAGCGAACCCCAAGGTGGCCTCGCGCGCCCGGGTTCAGCCGTGGATCAGGTCGATGCGCTCGCGCCGGAGGACGCAGCGCGCATTCTTTACCGTGGATTTGCCCAGCGGAAGACCTTCATTCCGATCGGCCGTGTGGCGCGCCTGTCACACCTGATCAACCGACTGTCGCCGCGGCTTTACCGCCACCTGATGGAACGCACGATCCTGCCGACTTCGGCAAAAGCTGAGGGAGGCGCGCCACACTGAACGGTTTGTGACCGCAGCAAAACCACAGCCGCAGATGCGCGGCGCACTAGGCAGCGCCCTGAGACAACAGCGAAACCGGGCGTGTGCATCACTCGTGGAGGGGAAATATGGGCACTCTCAAAGTATGGGCCGCCAATCTCATGATTGGCGGGACGGTTTTCTGTTGTCTTTCGCCAGCATATGCCGGCGGCTGGGACACGCTTGGCGTCGGCTCTAACGAGCTGTTGTTCGACGACAGCCGGTTTGCATTCGAGGCCACCACCAAGGCGGTCGACCGCAACGTCGACTATGAAGTGACCAACGCAGAAGTAGCGGGCCGCCCGGTGGTCGGTGGACCGGTCAAAAGCCGGGCGACGCCCAACATCTGGAACTACCAGTTTGCCGCAAAATTCCGGCTGACCGATCAACTGGACTGCATGGCGCGGACCAATGACCCGTACCAGATTGAGGAAGACCTTAATCAGGAATGGCAGGGCCGGTTCTCACTGACCAGAACCTCGGCCTCCGGCAAGGCGTTTAACGGAACCTGTGCCTACAAGTTTAAGGTCCGCGACGGCCATTATGTTCGGGCGATTGCCGGGGCAAATCTGCTTTATCTGAGATACCGGACCGACAATCTGTCCTATGGTGCCTTTATTCCCCCGTCCACCTATGTTGATTTTCCGACACGGCTGGATGTCCGCTCGGACGATCCCGGCGTCGGCTGGCGGGTCGGAGCCTCTTACGAGATCCCGCAGTATGCTGTCCGGGCGAGCCTGATCTACGATTCGGCCATTGATGTAGACCTTGCCGGCGGAACAGAGGTCACCGGGGTAACCAGCTTCGACAGCTTTGCCTCCGTGACCATGCCACAATCCCTGGAGTTCAATCTGCAAACCGGGATCGCGCCGGACTGGCTGGCAACTTTCGGCGTCAAGTGGGTGGACTGGTCCAAACTGCAGGATCTCACGGTTCAGAACCCGGCGGGCAGCACAGTGGTCAACCGTTTCCTTGGGTATGACGACGGCTGGACAGTGCGTGCCGGGCTCGCCCACAAGGTCAATGACTGGCTGAAGGTGGGCTCAACGGTCCAATGGGACCGGGGCATCGGGCAATCCTATTCCGACACCTATTCCTTTGGGGTAGGAACGGCCATTCAGCTCGATAAACATGCTGAACTCACCATCGGCACGGCTGCGACCTACAAGGCCTCCGGCACCGGCGACCTCACCAATCTGGCGTCCACCTCCGGCGCGACCACGCAGTACAAGTATGGAGATTCCTGGAACTACACGCTTCAGACAAAACTCAAGTTCTCGTTCTAGACGCGCGCATTCACCTCGACGGTCATCCCCGCTTTATGCGGGGATCTGCACTCATGGCAACTGGCCGCAGCCGTCGCATTTCTTTCCGAAGTGCTCTGGGAACGAGAGAATCCCGGATCTTCGCTATGCGTCGTCCGGGATAGCGCCTCTTCTTAAGCGCAGAGGCCCATTTCGGCGGCTTGCTGCGGGCGGTGCAGCGCCGCGTTGGCGGCGACCATGGCAACGGCATGGACCCTGTTCTTGGCACCCAGACGCTTGATGGCAAAACGGATATGCGCCTTGACCGTCGCGGTGGTGACACCCAGCTCATAAGCGATCTGCTTATTCACCTTGCCCTCACAGAGCTTCATCATGATTTCCAGCTGGCGCGGCGTGACACCGTCCAGGATGTTTTCTGTCGGCTCGAGAGTGCTCGGGAGCGGCCGTGCGCGGCGCAACAGGTCCCGGGTCGAATGGAGCGCAAAATGGGCTGTCATGTCTGGATCCACTTCTTCTCTGGCTAAGAGGTTGGGCGCAGTTTTATGCAGGACAAGCGAATTGTAAAATGTTAACTTGGGTATTGCTAACAGCTAATTATTTGCAATTTGAGGAAGCGTGTTTTGCAGAAGAACCTCTACTCCGGCCACACCCTGCGCCAGGTCCGTGCGGACACCGGCCTGTCGCAAGTAGAGTTCGCAAAAAAGCTCGGTCTTTCAACGCCCTACATCAACCAGATCGAAAACAACAACCGGCCAGTCACGGCCGCTGTGCTTCTGGCCATCTACCGGGTGTTTGGCACCGACCTTTCAGCGTTCGAGGAAAACGACCTCGACCGGATGACGCAGGACCTGGAAGAAATTTTTGCAGACACCCGGTTTCACGGCACGCGCATCAGCAAACAGGACCTGCATGAATTGGCCACCCGGGCCCCGGAAGCCGCCCGCGCGATCATGGACATGTACGGCACCATGCGCGCCTATCATGAAAAAGACGCTGGCGAGGATGATCTTCTCCAGATGAATGCATCGGACGATGGAACCGGCAGCATCAGCAAATCAGCCTACGAGGAAGTCCGCGACTATTTCCACTATCAGGACAATTATGTCGATGCGATCGACCGGGCCGCAGAACAGCTCGCGATCAAGATCAATCTGTTAGCGGACACACCGAAGCTCACAGCTCTCACCAACTGGCTCTTTGACACCTACAGCATCACCGTGGAACAGCATGGCGCCGAGGACGCAGCGCTTATCCGGCACAATGAGTTCGAGCGCCGGATTTCCATCCACCGGTCCGTACCGGACAGCTCAAAATCCTTCCTGCTTGGCTCCGTCATCGCGGAACTCTATGCCAAGGACATCTTGACGTCAGAAGTGTCGGATGCCCGTTTCCGAACCCAATCAGCGGAAAGCATCGCTCGGCTGGCCCTTCGAAATTTTTTCGCCGGATCGCTGCTCTTACCCTACGAGGCCTTTCTGGAGGCCGCCGCTGCAAGCCGTCACGACATCCAGCGCTTGTCGCATCAGATGGACGCCAGCATCGAGCAGATCTGTCACCGGCTTTCAACCCTGCAACGGGCGGGCTCCAAAGGCATTCCGTTTTACTTCGTCAAGATCGACCGGGCCGGCAATGTCGTCAAACGCCACAGCGCCACCCGGTTCCAATTTGCGCGCTTTGGCGGCTCCTGCCCGCGCTGGAATGTGCATCAGGCGTTTGAGCAAACGACCGACAAATTCATCTCCCAGATCGCCCAGATGCCGGATGGTGTGAAATACCTGTGTGTCGCGACCAGCGTCACGAAACACACCACGGACTACAAGACCCAGGCCCGGCGTTATGCGCTCGGCTTTGGTTGCGAAGCCCAATATGCCGACGCAATTGTCTATGCGGACGGTTTGGCGCTGGACGATCGCGCCGAACCGGAGCCTCTTGGAGTCAACTGCCGGATTTGCCCGCGCGACAACTGCGATCAACGCGCTTTCCCGGCCATCAACACGACCCCGTTCATCGACAGCCGCGAACGCGGAATCGTTCCGTACCGGGCGAAGGCGGCACGGTAGGTTTTCATTCAGAAAAGAGCATCGCGGAGCCATACACTACACCGTCCCGGACCTGATCCGGGACCACGGTGGCAAAGCCCCCGGCTCAAGGCTGGGGCAGCAAAAGTGTCAGACGGTTGCCCATCCAGTTATTCTGGATGTTTCGTTCTGGCTGCGGCCTCAAGCAGGGTTTTCAGCTCGCCCGGATCGCCGATGCGGTTGGCCATCAACAGGATGAGCCGGGCATTGAAGGCATCGCTTTCGGCTTTTGAGAGCCCTTCATGGGCCTCCAAAAGGTCCGCGTAAAAGTCGTCCGGGTGGCGCAATTGCGCCTTGGTGATATGCGCTGTCATCAGGCCGCCTCCCCTTTTCCGATCGCCCGGTTCAAGGCTGTTTCAATCTGTGCCCAGTCAAGTGTTGTCCAACGCGCAGCCACATGCTGGTCCGGCCGCATCAGATAAATCGCGGTGCCGGCATCGCCGAGATACCGGGACCGAAGCTCTGCGCCGATATCGCCGTCCGCAACAAAAATGCCTTCAACGGAAAGTCCGGCAATGTCGGAGTGTTCCGGGATCTCAAGGCCCAACGCGAGCAACTTGAACCCATCGCCCAGCCGGTCCGACAGCCACTCCTCGCCAACCGGTGCATCCGCCGCCGGACTGCCCGGTCGCGTACGGGCCGGCAAGCCGTCGACATCGGCGCTGTTCAATGGTGACGTTTCATAGACGCACGGCACTGACAGGCGCCCGGAATTCACCAGAGGGCGGGCGAATTCGTAACTTTCGGACAGATCCAGGACCGCATCGCGGAAGATCCGGCTCATTTCCGATTTCGGCGTGATGAAGTCGGTTGAACGGGAACTCTGCAGGATGTTTTCATCCGCGGCCCATTCGCGCTCCAGCCCATAGCTGTCCAAAAGGCTTTCCGGCGCCTGGCCTTCCAGAACAAGTTTCAGTTTCCAGCCGAGATTGTCAGTGTCCTGAAAGCCGGAATTTGCGCCGCGTGCACCGAACGGCGACACTTGGTGCGCAGCATCCCCGGCAAAGATCACCCGGCCATGGCGGAATTTTTCCATGCGGCGGCACTGGAAGGTATAGATCGACACCCACTCCAGATCGAACTCCACGTCTTCGCCGAGCATCTGCTTGAGACGCGGGATGACGTTTTCCGGCTTCTTTTCTTCGTCCTTGTCGATGTCCCAGCCGAGCTGCAGGTCGATCCGCCAAACGCCGTCCGGCTGTTTGTGCAAGAGCGCGGATTGGTCCTTGTTGAACGGTGGATCGAACCAGAACCAGCGTTCCGTCGGGAAGTCCGCCTTCATGATCACGTCGGCAATCAGGAAGTTGTCCTCAAACACCCGGCCGACGAAATCCAGATCCAGCATCCGGCGTGACGGGGACCCCGCGCCATCACAGGCGATCAACCAGTCGGCCTCGATCCGGTAGGCACCATCCTGTGTGTCGACGATCAGCGAGGCGTGATCGTCCATCTGATCGATGGAGGCGACCTTGTTGCCGCCGCGAATGTCGACCGGCTTGCCTTCCTGCTGAAGGGCGCGCAGACGCTCCACCAAGTAAAGCTCGCAGTAGTATTGCTGAAGATTGATAAAGGCCGGACGCTTGTGGCCTTCCTCCGGCAAGAGGTCGAAATTGTAGACCTGACGGTCACCGAAAAAGACCCGGCCATGGCTCCAGACCACGCCCTTGTCGACCATCTGATCGCCGCAACCGTAGCGGTCCAGGATCTCCAGCGAGCGCTTGGAAAAACAAATCGCGCGAGAGCCGACGCTGACCTTGTCATTGTCGTCGAGGATGACAACCGGAATGTCCTGCTGGGCCAGATCAATGGCCATCGCAAGGCCGACCGGCCCGGCGCCAATGATCACCACCGGATGACGCACTGGCGCAGACGTTTCCTGATCGGGGGACCACTTATAGGGATAAAGCGGCACTTCGAACAATTTGGTCACAGGTTCTCCTCCCTGCCGAATGTGTCGATATGTCTTTGAGCTGCCGGGTGGCGCTCGAACTTTAGAAAGAACTCATCCAGCTGCGGCGGGGCAACGCTTGTTCCAGCCAACATTGCATGAGCCTGCCCACGGTGATGGGTCTGGTGCTGAAACAGATGCAGCAACGTTGCCGCGATCGTTTCCTTGACCGCACCCTTCGCCCCCCGATCCTGGGCAATTTCACGCTCCAGATCCGATGCGCGCAATCCATCACATAACGCGATCAATTGCCGGTCCACATTGGCCTGAGCGTCAGCTAAGTCATTCGCGTCCAGAAGAAACGGCACCTCAAACACCGCCAGCCCGTCACCGCCCTCGGTCAGCGCGTCCAGATAATACCGGTCGACTTCCCAGTTGTGGTTCAGCGTTTCGAGAACGGACGGAAAGAAATTGGTTCTCTCCGCCTCAAACTCAGCCTGGCTGAGCTTGCAACATGCCTCGTAGAGCCGCTCATTGGCATAGGCATTGTTGCGCGCCATCAAACGCAGATGATCGAGGGCTGCACTCATCACTCAGCCCTGCAGGTCCGCCCACATTTGTGCGTCCCGCTCCGCGGTCCAGATGCGCGGTGTGTCGATGCCCAGCGCCTCGTCGTACGCGCGCGCGACGTTGAAAGGCAGGCAGTGTTCGTAGATCGCATAGTCCTTGAACTTCGGATCGCATTCGGCGCGGCAGGCGTCCCAAGCCTCTTTCAAGGTTCCGCCGCCCTGCGCAATCCGGGCAACCGGCTTGTAGGTGGAGGTTACAAAGTCGGCGGTATTCGTCAGCGCTTTGCCGACCATTTCCTTGCCTACCAATGCATCGCCGCGGCCCGGCGCAATCGCTTCAACGTCATAGGCGCGGATCGCTTCCAGTGTTTTCGGCCAGTCGTTGAAATGACCGTCTCCGCAATAGCACGCCGAATGATATTCAACGATATCGCCGGTGAACATGACGTTTTCATCCGGCAAATGAATGACGATGTCGCCGGCCGTATGCGCCCGGCCCAGGAAGCTGAGATCCACCCGGCGCTTGCCGAGATAAACGGTCATGCGGTCGTTGAAAGTGGTCGTCGGCCACGTAAGCGGCGGAATGTCGGCGACATTTTCATAACCCATGAACAGGCGCGGAAAGCGCATGAATTCCGATTCCCGGTCTTCCGCGCCACGCTCCACAACCATGGACCGCGCCTTCTGGCTCATGATGATGTTCGGCGCCTGATAGGCCGCCGCTCCCAGAACCCGGACGGCATGATAGTGGGTCAGAACTAGATGGCTGATCGGCTTGTCGGTGACGGAGCGGACCTTTTCGATGACCTTGTTGGCGAGTGCCGGTGTCGCCTGCGCCTCGATGATCATGACACTGTCATCGCCGATGATCACGCCAGTGTTCGGGTCACCCTCGGCGGTAAATGCCCAAAGATCCTTACCAATCTCTTCGAACGTGATCTTCTTTTCTTCCATGTCGCCGACAGAGGCGAATTGCTTGCTCATGCTGTTTTCCCGTCGCTGCGGTTTGTTTGTCCGTCATTGCCGGAGGTGACCCGGCTGCTTGGTGGCGCGCTAGTCAGCCTGTTCCACTGTCTGTTCAATAGCGCCGAAAATGGTGTGCCCGTTCCCGTCCAGCATCTCGATGCGGATGGTGTCACCGAACTTGAGGAACGGTGTTTTCGCCTCGCCATCTTCGATGGTCTCGATCATGCGCAGTTCCGCGATGCAGGAGTAACCTGCCCCACCATCGGAGAGTGATTTACCCGGACCACCGTTCAGTTTGTTGGAGACCGTGCCGGACCCGATGATCGTGCCCGCGCTGAGCGCCCGTGTCTTGGCCGCATGGGCGATCAACTGGCCGAAATCAAAGGTCATGTCGATGCCGCCTTCCGCCCGGCCAAAGGACTGACCGTTGAGGTCGACATGCAGCGGCAGATGCAGCTTGCCGTCTTTCCAGGCCTCACCCAATTCATCCGGCGTCACAGCAACAGGCGAAAAGGCCGAGGACGGTTTTGACTGGAAGAAGCCAAAGCCTTTGCCCAGTTCGCCCGGGATCAGCCCCCGCAAAGAGACATCGTTGACGAGCAGCACCAGCTTGACATGGGACAGGGCCCCTTCAGCACTCACGCCCATGGGCACATCGCCGGTGATGACCGCGATCTCACCTTCCATGTCGATGCCATAAGCTTCGTCGCGCATTTTGATCGGATCGCGAGGCGCGATAAACGTATCGGAGCCGCCTTGATACATCAGCGGGTCGGTCCAAAAGCTCTCCGGCATTTGGGCGCCGCGAGCTTTGCGCACCAGCTCGACGTGGTTCACATAAGCGGATCCGTCGGCCCACTGATAGGCGCGCGGCAACGGCGACAAGGCATCGTGCTCGTGAAAGCGCAAGGTTGGCACGGCGTCATGGGAGAGGCTTTCGGCAAGCACCTGCAACTTCGGCGCAACATGATCCCAATTGTCGAGGGCGGCCTGCAGGGTCGGTGCAATGTGACTGGCATCCGTGCAATAGGTCAGCCGCTCGTTGACCACCACCAGTTTTCCGTCCCGGCTGCCATCTTTCAAACTTGCCAGTTTCATGGATCCGTCTCCCCAAGCCTATTTTGTTATGACCAATCCATCATGACCGACAATTGTCTGCCCGGAAAAGGTTTCTGTTGCCTCCAACCACTCCTGCTCTTCGAAACCGGGCAAATCCGCCGGGATCAGATGGTTGAGGAGAAGGGTCTTGGCCTGAGCCATTTCAGCAATCTTGGCTGCATCCGGCGCCATCGTGTGACTTGCCCACAAATGCTCACGAAGCCGGTCGCCATTGCCCGTGATCTCGACGATTTTGTCGACACCGCGCTGAAGCATGGCCTCATGCACCAGAACATCGCAGTCCTTGGCAAAGACGGCGAGCGGCGGGAAGAAAGCCGTGTCAGCGGAAAAGACCACCGACCAATCCTCCGTTTCGAACCGCAAAGCAAAACAATCGACCACCGGCGGGTGATCAACCCGCAGCGCTTTTAGCGCCAAGCCGCTGTCGTCAAGCGGCACATCACCCTCGGCCAGCAGGTGGATTTCGATGAGATCCCGCAGATCCGGGCGGCCTTCATCATCAATCCGCAGATCGATGTCATAGCGCATGGAGGCCAGGAAACCGTCCCAATACTCCATTAGGTCGGCCGGTCCGAATACCTTGACCTTATGCGCCAGACCGCTGGTCCAGGCCGTATGCAACAAAGGCCCGAGCTCCAGAACATGATCGGAGTGCATGTGCGTGATGAAGATGAGGTCCAGCTCTTTCAAGGAGACCCCGGCATCGACCAAGCCACGGGTCACCCCGAGACCACAGTCAATGACACAGCGCCGGCCGCCGATCTCGATCAACGAACTCGTCGGCGACGGCCCGCCCGGCCGGATCGCAGGCCCGCCCTTTGAGCCCAAAATGACGAGACGGTCATCCATATCCGCTTTGCCCTGCACCCACACACTCCTTGCCAGCATTCACAACTGCGCTTTTGTCAAAAAAGCTGTCCCGGACTTGATCCGGGACCAACCCTGAAGGCCCCGGACCAAGTCCGGGGCGGCAAACAGTGTCAGTTACTTCCTATCCCAGGTGCCTTCCGGCGTGCCGTCGAATTTTTTCTCAAGGCTGTCCCAGCAGTCGATGTAATTATCCTGCAACGGCGCGTCCTTCGCGGCATATTCGGTCAGGTGTTGCGGGAACCGGGTCTCGAACATGAAGGACATTGTGTTGTCGAGCTTTTCGGCCTTCAGGTCCGCATTGGATGCCCCTTCAAAGGCATCATTGTCGGGTCCGTGCGGCAGCATCATGTTGTGAAGGCTCATGCCACCCGGCACGAAGCCCTGTGGTTTGGCATCGTACTGACCGTAGATGTTGCCCATCAGCTCGGACATGATGTTCTTGTGATACCAGGGCGGGCGGAAGGTGTTTTCGGCCACCATCCAGCGCTCACGGAACAGAACGAAATCGATGTTGGCTGTTCCCGGCACGCCGGACGGCGCTGTCAAGACGGTGAAGATCGACGGATCCGGGTGGTCAAACAGGATCGCCCCGACCGGGCAATAGGTCCTAAGGTCGTATTTCACCGGTGCGTAATTGCCGTGCCAGGCAACCACATCAAGCGGCGAATGGCCGATCTTGGTCTCGTGGAACTGGCCGCACCATTTCACAGTGACCTTGCTCGGCACTTCCTTGTCTTCATACCAGGCGACCGGCGTCTTGAAGTCCCGGCGGTTGGCCATGCAGTTGGCGCCGATCGGGCCACGGCCCGGCAGCTCGAATTTCTGGCCATAGTTCTCGCAGACGAACCCGCGTGCCGGACCTTCCACCACTTCGACCCGATAGACCAAACCGCGCGGCAGAATGGCGATTTCCTTCGGCTCCAGCTCGATAATGCCAAGCTCGGTGTAGAAGCGGAGAATGCCTTCCTGGGGAACGACCAGGAGTTCACTGTCGGCGGAGAAGAAGTACTCATCTTCCATCGACTGAGTCGCAAGATAGATATGCGTTGCCATGCCGACCTGGGTGTTCACATCCCCAGCCGTCGTCATGGTGCGCATGCCGGACAGCCAGTTAAGACCCTCATTGGCGTGCGGCACCGGATCCCAGCGGTATTGGCCGAGAGAAATGACATCTTCGCAGACGTTCGGCGCGCTCTTCCAATAAGGAAGGTCGATTTTCTGAAACCGGCTGGTGTGCTTGACCGACGGCCGGATGCGGTAACACCAGGTCCGCTCGTTTTGATGGCTTGGCGCTGTAAAGGCGGTACCGGACAACTGCTCGCCATAAAGCCCATAGGCGCATTTCTGCGGGCTGTTCATGCCTTGCGGCAGCGCGCCCGGTAGGACTTCAGTCTCAAAATCATTGCCGAAACCCGGCATATACTGGAGCTCATTGGACAGCGGTTTGCCGCCGTCACCGGAAACTTGCTTGTGATCGACCTTGTTCATAATCGCATCCTCCCGGGATCATGCCCTGTCAAATTAGTTGCACTTGTAACTATCTAGACAAGTGCGGTCAAGTGACTTCCGAACTGGCCGTGACAAATTCGCCGGTCTACTTGGCCGTGGTGCCAGGTCTTAGGCATGCTGAACCGCCCCCTGCCCCAGTATTCCATGATCGCGAATTTGAATGTCTTGCATCTGCAGAAGCGTTGATTTAAATTAGAACATAATAGGAACATTGGGGATTCTGATGCCATTTCAGGACACGTATTTTGAGCCGAAAACGGCTGCGCCACCTTTGGCGACAGATGGGTATGAGCCACAGGATCAGGCGGAGACAGCGCCCAAAAAAACATCTGCACAGCTCACCCAACCGACGGCCGGCGAGGTGGAAACCATGATGCTGTTTCTGCGGCGCGCCCGCGACCGGGCAGTCGTCATCCGAGAAAATGCGCCGGCTGGAAGCTATCTTGAGAGCGTTCTGCATCGGACGATCCTCGGCATTGATCAAGAGCTGGCCCAACTCAACTACCTGCTCGCCAAAAGCGATGTGCCGAAGTCGTCGCCGACCCGTATGCGCCCGGCGATCTGACAGAAGCAATCTATTCGAACCATTGCGTGTGACGTGCCTGCTTTTGACCGGGCAATTTTATTGCCAGCCGCTTGCAAACAAACACAGAGTTAGCTTTGAAAATCTGAT
The DNA here is from genome assembly GCF_030733765.1 of Roseibium sp. MMSF_3247. NCBI lineage: Bacteria > Pseudomonadati > Pseudomonadota > Alphaproteobacteria > Hyphomicrobiales > Stappiaceae > Roseibium > Roseibium sp. MMSF_3247. The sequence continues at coordinate 76,655 of NZ_JASHII010000002.1, read as the reverse complement.
ATCACTTCAAGGCATTGATGACGTGGGCAAGATCGCTCACGCAAAATTTTGGAGCATACGCATGAAGTTTCAGAATTCGGTGATGCCCCTGATCATGCTGACCGCCTTGTTCGGCATGATCGTCATGATGTTTGACGTACCGGTGGGCATCTCTCCCAAACGATTTGGAGCGTTTGTGTTTGGGGCCATTCTGGTGATCGTTGTATTGAACCTTGCCTATGTCTTGTTTGAAAACGCGCGCAAAGACAAAGATTGATCAGAAGATTGCCGGGTGGAGTTCACTCGATACAGAGACGCGCGTTTTTGCTCACCGGTATTTCGCGGCGGTGATGAACTCGCTGAATGCCTCGCACCACACAAGGACGGTGGTGTAATCCTCAATGTTCACCCCATCCGGAACATCGGCAATGAAACCGTCGAAGGTGTTGATGTCGGCGATTTGAACAGCGCTTTCCCGAACAGCTTCAAACCCCGCTTCGTCTTCGACGAACTCCTTGACCAAGTAAAGCTTGTAGTCCGGGCCGGGTGAGAGCGCACCGGTATGCACAATCTTGTCCTGAGACAGGCTGATCGAGCCTTCCCCCCAATGCAGGAAATCGCTTCCCTTGAGATCGCGGGTGAGCGCGGCTTGATACTCTGCGGACTGGCTGGCTTCTGCGAGAAGCGCCGCATCGGGTCCTTCAGGTGCTGTCAGAATGGGCAGGAAATAGACCCCAAGCGCAAACCCGACGGCCAGCATTCCGCCATGGGAAACCAGCAACACAAGCCAACGTATCATGGTGCATCTCCTAAAGACTGTTCGGTCCGGTTCCGAAGAGATAGGCAGCAAATGCGCGCCTGCAATCAAGTCCGCTTAACAGTTTTGTGGCCGGCCCGTCAGGCGGCGGCTTCGTCGCCCGGCTCTGTCCGCCAGCCAAGATCCGTCAGCGTCACAATCCGGTTGCCGCGCAGATCGGTCGCACAGACCAAAAACCCGCGCTCTTCCATGTGGGACAAGAGCCAGCGGGCCCGACCCGGGGACCGGGTACCATAAGCCGTTGCAATCTCGATGTTGCCCGGGCACGGCGCCTTGGCGAGGGCCGCTTTCGCAAGCAGCAAATAAACCCCGCGCATGTCTTCCGGCAGTTCGGCTGCGATCAGCTCGGCCTGCTGCCAGGCACTGTCATCCACCTCACCCTTTTCGACACCGGCGCGGGCGACCGACAGTTTTTCCCGGAAGGTCTGGAGATCGGGCGTCCCGCCGGTGAGTTTGGCGATCCGGCAGCGGACCTGAAAGTCCTGGTAGAGCGAGGCGATGGGTTGAAACGCTGCCTCATCCTCATCGAGAATTTCGGAGATGATCTGATCGATCTTCTCCTCGCGCTCGCCGTGTTCAAACAAATTGTCGGCTTGCGGGATTTCGGCTTCCGCCGCATCCCCGGCGCTGGTCAATTGGTTCAGAACATCATCTGTGGAGGCGACCGGCTCGGCTATCCTCGGACGGACCGGAATCTCGTCGGGAGATCGGGTAAAAATCAGATCCTTGGCTTCTTCCTTCGGCTGCTCAGGCAAGGGCATCAGCTTCGGTCCGCCGCCGCGGCCAGCCGTTTCAACCGGGCCGATCTTGACCGGGATCGGACGACGGGAAACCGCCGGGCCGAGCGCGATGAAATGGCCTCGGTCCAGATTTCGGAAGCTTTCCGCCTGCCGCCGCTCCATGCCGAGCAAGTCCGCCGCGCGGGCCATATCGATATCGAGGAATGTCCGGCCCATCAGGAAGTTGGACGCTTCTGCGGCGACGTTCTTGGCAAGTTTTGCAAGACGCTGGGTGGCGATGATCCCGGCAAGCCCGCGTTTGCGGCCCCGGCACATCAGATCCGTCATTGCGCCGAGCGATCTGCGGCGGGCTTCTTCGGTGACTTCGCCGGCGGCGGCCGGTGCAAAGAGCTGCGCTTCGTCTACCACCACGAGCATTGGATACCAAAGGTCCCGGTCTGCATCAAAAAGACCATCCAGGAAGGTGGCTGCCGCCTTCATTTGACGGTCCGCATCGAGCCCCTCCAGATTGAGCACAACGGACACGCGGTGCTGACGCACGCGCCCGGCAATCATTTTGAGGTCTTTCTCAGTGCCCACCGCATCGACAACCACATGACCGTATTTGTCGGCAAGGGTCACGAAGTCCCCTTCCGGATCAATGATGGCCTGCTGTACCCATTGGGCGGACTGCTCCAGAATCCGGCGCAAGAGATGCGATTTGCCCGATCCTGAGTTGCCCTGAACAAGCAAACGGGTCGCCAGAAGCTCTTCCAAATCGAGCCCGGCGCGTTTGCCTCCAGCCATGTCACCAATGTCGATTTGAACGGTCATGCACAACCGGGCGCACACCTGCGCCACCACCCTTTCTCTGCTGTCTATAAGACGCGAGTGAAAACGATTCCTCGGATCATGAAAAGCGGCTGTTGCGATTAGCAGAGGTTATCCCTGAAATCCACCCTGGACCGCGGCTTTCAGGCACAAATGCCGACCGCCAGGAACCGATTTGTACAAGACCAAGAACACAGCAAACTCACACAACGCTTTACCAAGTCGCGGGAATTAAGTTTTTTCTCATGCAGTTATCAGATAACATCCAATAAAAGAGGTGCAGAATACAAAATACACAATCAGAAATAACATATCTTCTTAGATAACTACTTTATCGAATTTAAGCGCAGCAGGATTCAGCCGAGAAAATTTTGAAGTAAGATACGCCGTTTGATCCCTGACATTTGGTCGGCAGAGCACACGAGGAGCAGCATGGAAATGGTTGTCTTGTCTTCCAGAAGACTGTTCACCACCCTCTTCCGGCTTGCCATCGGCGGTTTTGCAGTCCTTTGGACAATCCTCCCGCCTGCGAACGTTCGCGCAGAAGACTGTCCGGAAACCTTTCGCGTTGGCGCTTCCGATGATTATGAACCATTCAGCTATATCGGCGCTGACGGCAAACTGACGGGTCTCGATCTCCGGTTCGTTGAGCAGATCCTTGGCGAGGCGGGGTGCGATCCGCAGTTTCTTGTGATGCCGTTTCCCCGGGCTGTGGTGGAACTGGCCGCCGGGCGGCTCGACATGATGATGTTCGCCTCGGTCACAGCAGAGCGGCAGAACTTTGCTCATTTTTCAGCGCCCTACCGGAACGAGACTGCGGGATTGATCGTCCGGGCTGGCGATCAGGGTGGATATCCCATCACCGAAGTTGGGGATCTTCTGAAACTCAATCTCCTGCTCGCTCATGATGTCGGGACCTATCGCGGCGACGCATTTGAGGCCTTCTTGAAGACCCCGGAAGCCAAGAAGAACATCGTGCAGGTCAGCAGCTCCAAGCAGAGCCTTGAGATGCTACTGAAAGGGCGCATCAACGCCATCGTTGAAGCGCCTGCTGCCGTGTTTGCCCTCGCAGAAACACTCGGGGTGCGGAACGAGATCGCCGAACACCCCTTTTTGCTCTGGAGCGAACCGGTTCATTTCATGTTCAGCCGGAAGACCGTTTCTCCAGAGTTCGTCGCCCAAATCGATGCCGTGTTGGCCGAAACGGTGCAGACGCCCGAATATACATCACAGTTCGGGTCCATGAGTGTCGGCAGCCCTGCACATGCGGGTTCCGAGACAAATTGAGGATACTCAAAGGGAGCGTCAATGCCGCCAGCGCCATACCTTCAGTCCTTCAGGTCCCTCTTTTGGCTCCGATTTGCGGGCATACACCGAAGTAGCCTCAAAATGTGTGGCAAGTGCCTTTGCGCACTGTTTCTCTGTCTCGTCTCTTTGGCTCCAAGTGCTGTCGCTGCAACACAGAACGCCTTGTGTTCAGAGCCGCTGCGTGTGCGGGTATCGGGCGACTACTTCCCCTTCAGCCACCGAGCACCCGGCGGCAAGCTCATCGGCACAGATGTCGAGCTGGTTCGAACCGTCTTTGACCTCATCGATTGCCCGATCGAACTGGAAATCATGCCGTTCAAGCGCGCAATCGTGGAGTTGTCGCAAGGCAACATCGATATGGTCCCCTTTGCCTCCATCACGGAGCACCGGTCCAAGTTCGCCCACTATTCCGCCCCTTACCGGAACGAACTCGCCCGGCTGATCTTTCGAAAAGGCGAAGCCGAAAACCATCCCATCTCAGACATCAACCACATCATTGACCATCAGCTGGTCGTCGGTCACGAGCGCTCGTCCTATCGCGGAAGGCTTTTTGACAGTTTCATGAGAAGCGACGCCGGGCAGCATCATGTCTTCCACACGACGACCACCACCGAAGGTATCCGGATGCTGGAAACCGGCCGGATTGATGCCCTGGTCGAAATGCCCAGCGCCGTGATGGGCGTTGCAAACCGGATGGGTCTGGAAGGGGCCTTTGAAGTGCACCCCTTTCCCGTTTGGGAGGAGCCTGTACATTTCATGTTCAGCCAACAGACTGTGCCGACCCAGCTTGTCGATGCTGTGAGTGCAGCAATCAGGGAGGTCAGACGGACGGAAGACTACAAGGTGGCTTTCGGGCACCTGGCTCTCCCCGTTCCAGACACCGGCGATCCGTCAGCCCCCCTCATGGATTGAGGCTCTTCCCTTTGCCCGGTGAAGCACCACATCAATAAGCAAGTTATCAGGAGCAGGAGCTGACTGGATGAAGATCCACGCCGATTTGTCGAAACGGGCCCAGGTTGATAGCGCGACCCTCGATTGGATCGCCTCCCCCATGGCGGGTGTGGAGCGGCGTATGCTGGAACGCGACGGCGAAGAGGTCGCCCGCGCAACCAGCTTGGTTCGCTATGCACCAGGATCTTCGTTTTCAGCCCATTCCCATGATCTCGGCGAAGAGTTTCTGGTGCTCGACGGCGTCTTTACCGATGAGACCGGAGACTTTCCCAAAGGCATGTATGTCCGCAACCCGCCAGGCTCACGGCACATACCATCCAGCGAACCTGGAGCAGTCATTCTGGTGAAGCTGCGGCAAATGCAGACAGACGACGACACGTTTGTCCGGGTCGACACGCTGGATCCGGCCGGGTGGCAGGCGGGCCGAACGGGCGAACATATTCTTCCCCTCTTTGTGCGCCCCGATGAAGAGGTGGTCATGCTCCACTGGGAGAGCGGCGCGGCTTTTGGCGAGCAATCCTTCCCCGGCGGCGCGGAGTATTTTGTCGTCGAAGGGGCCTTTGAAGACGAAAACGGCCGGTATGACCAAGGCACCTGGCTGCGTTTGCCAGCCGGCAGCAGTCAGACGATCAAGACAGAAAACGGCGCCCGGGTCTGGCGGAAAACCGGGCACCTTACTGCTGACTAAGCGGCTGCCTCCAAAGACAGCTCAAAGCGGCCGTGAAAGGCAATCTCGCTCAAGGGGCGCCGGCCGCTTGGGCGTTCTTGCTGCTGAAGCTCTGGCGTCAACTGCTCTGCATCTCCGCGGCGGCCAATGGCAAAGGCGACATGGACCTTCAACCGCTCTGGCAAACCCAGAACCTCGTGGGCCTGATCCCTGCGCAAGCCCGCCATGGCATGCGTGTGATAGCCGAGCAGTGTGGCTTGCAGCGCAGCCTGGGCCCATGCCCCACCGGCATCAAACGCGTGAAAAATTGCTGGAACCGGTCCGTCTTCGCTGACGCCATCGACCAAAGAATCTGAAATCACAAAGACCAGCGCCGAGGCGCCAACAGCCCAGCTGCCGTTAAAATCGTCCAGCAAGGCGTAAAGCCGTTCAAATTCGGCATCTCCGCGCAGGGCGTATACGAACCGCCAAGGTTGCGTGTTGAAGGCTGACGGCGCCCACCTTGCGGCCTCCAGAATGGTTTTCAGATCCGCTTCGGGCATCGGAGCCCCATCAAACGCGCGCGGGGACCAACGCTTCAAAAAAAGATCATCAACCGGATGGTCTGCAACACGGGTCATTTCAAAACTCCTTAAACCCAAACACTGTGACGATGCACATCAGATAGGCGATATTTATCTTTATATCAAGATACTTTTTAAAAAGATATTTGAGTTCAAGATTTCGCACCTCTCCCATCGGTTAGAGACAAGGCTCCCCATCCGAAAACTCCTGTACGACACGCTATGCCCGCACTAGGCTGAGGCCAACGGACATTTCATCAGATGAGCGCACATGACAGGACTTTCAGAGCACAACCGCCGGCGCGGCCTGGTCTTTGCCATGGGTGGTCTCGGCGGGCTCGTGATGCTGGACGAGACGGTTCTGGGCGTTTCCCTGCCCGCAATCCAGTCGGAACTCGGATTATCGGCAACAACGGCACATTGGATCCTGAATGCCTACATGCTGGCGTTCACCTGTTTCGCTGCGATCGGCGGCAAGGCGATTGACCTGTTCGGCCTCCGTCCCGCACTGATTGCCAGCTGCTCGCTTTTCGCTGCCGCCTGTCTGATAGCCGGGTTCGCGGACAATGCGGCACTCTTGATCACGATGCGCGTGGTTCAAGGACTGTGCGCCGCGATCATGTTTCCAATCACTTTCGCCGCCGCAACTCTAACCTTCGAATCCGGCGAGCGTGGCCGCGCGCTCGGTGTTCTCGGCGCGACCGCAACCCTGTTCCTGGCGGCAGGGCCGTTGATTGGCGGTGTCCTGACCGACCTGCTCTCCTGGCGATGGGTGTTTTGGATCAACATTCCGGTCGTTGGGACGGCTGGGATTCTCGCCTGTCTTCTCTGGCGCGCGCCGGATACCAAAAGCGCCCGGCCAGACATAGACCGTATAGGCCTCGTTCTTCTGCTCGTCGGCCTGACGACCTTGATTTTCGGATTGATGGAAGGACCAGATGCTGGCTGGGGGACACGGCTGATCTATCTGAGCCTCGCCGCTGGCATCGTCGGGTTGAGCGCCTTTGTGATCTGGGAAGTCCGCCAGACGGCCCCGCTTATTGACGTGCGCTTGTTCCAGTCCCCAGCGTTTACGGCTGGCGTTCTTGTTTTTCTACTGACCCAGATGAGCAAAATCGTCGTCGCTGTGCTCGTGCCGCAATACCTTCAGCTCGATCTCTCTTATTCGGCTCTTTGGGCCGGTGCGGCGACCGTCATCGCCGTTTTGCCAATCCCGTTCCTGTCAGCACCGGCCGGAACGATCGCCGACAAATCCGGGTCCCGCCGTCCCGTTCTTGGCGGGCTGATCGTTTTGATCGCAGCCAATGTGTGCATCGGAGCTGCAATGCTCCTGGACAATTATCTTTACCTCGCTCCCCTGCTTCTGATCTGGGGCATCGCCCTCCCTTTTGCCATGATCCCGGCAGGTAGGATCACGGCGAACGCCGTGCCGTCTGAAAAGCAAGGCGAAGTGAGCGGCTTGCTGATCACTTTCCGGTTGATCGGGGCAACGCTTGGCGTCACGCTCGGCAGCGTATTCCTGGCGATCGATGCAGGTTTCCCAGCTGTGTTTTGGACGGTTGCGGCCGTTTTTGTGGGCTGCACAGCGTTTTGCTGGTTTGCCATCCGCCCGGAACGGCAGGCTACATCATGACAGCGTCCTAACCGGATATTGACACTTTGACCCGACGATCGGTGATACCGTTCGGGGAGGCAATCTGAAACGCTTGCCGCAACGGAGCAAAACATGGCGCAAAACCGCCCCCAGCCCAGACACCAGACGCTTGGCGAATTGATTGCCGACGGAACGATCCATGTAATTGGAATTGGTCTTGGTGTTGCCGCAACAATCATCCTAACACTGACGCTTTGGAACAGCGGTGATCTCGCCCGCCAGGTCAGTGTGCTGATCTATGCCGCCTGCCTGATGGCCATGCTGATCTGTTCAGCGCTCTACAACATGTTTGCAAAAGACCATAAGGCCGGAGTGCTGCGCCGGCTGGACCATGCTGCGATCTTTTTGATGATTGCCGGCACTTACACGCCGCTCGCGGCCATGATCATCGGCGGCTGGACCGGCGGTGTTCTGCTGGCCGTTGTCTGGAGCGGCGCCCTGACCGGAGCGATTGTGAAACTCTTAAACCTCCAAGGCATGGACCGCTTGACCGTTCCGATCTGCCTGGGCCTTGGCTGGGTGGTGGTTTTCGTCGTCAAACCACTTATGGAGAACGCGTCGGCCTTTGGTTTCTGGATGATCGTGGCGGGCGGTTTGCTCTACACGATTGGAACCGTCTTTTACGCCTGGAAGAACTTACTGTTCCAGAACGCAATCTGGCATGCGTTCGTGCTCGCCGCAGCCGTTTGCCACTTCGCGGCGGTCCTGCATGATGTCGCGCTGGCAGCTCCGATGCCTTAACCGGCACCGGAACTTCTGAACTTAACCGCTTAAGTGGAGATATCCTCGTCCTTAGTCAGGACAACGACCTTGGTACGCAGCGGCACCCGGTCAAACAGGTCGATCACGTCCTGCTGCCACATGCGGATACAGCCGGACGAAACGCTCTTGCCGATGGAAGAGGGCTTGTTGGTGCCGTGGATCCGGTACAGCGTGTCCACACTGCCTTGCCAAAGATCCATGGCGCGCGCGCCAAGCGGATTGCGCAGCCCCGGGGGAAAGCCCTTCTCCCAATACCGCTCAAGCGACGGCTTGCGCGCAATCATTTCCCGTGGAGGGCGCCAGATCGGATGCGGACGCTTGACCCGGACTAGGGCTTCACCGGACCAGGCAAACCCTGCCCGCCCGACACCAATGCCATAGCGCAGCGCCTTGCCGCCCGGAAGCACCCAGTAAAGGAAGTTGTTGTAGGGGTCGACGATGATCGTGCCGGGCTTTTCGCGAGTCTTGTACTCAACGACCTGACGCAGATACTTCTCGTCAAACGCCTTGTAGTTGATTGCAGGCCAGGTGAAATCACCATCCGGCAACGCCGCATAGGCGGATGCATAGTCGAACTCTTCGTCCGGCAACGGTGGCTGATCGGGCAAGCCGACGACCTGTTCATAGGTCTGGCATCCGGCGAGTGTTCCCGCCGCCAAAATCAGCCCGCCCGCCATCAGGCTTCTCCGGCTGAGACCTTTGCTTGGCGCAAGGGGGGCTTCGGTGCTTTCAAATGTCCGGCGCGTCATGAGACCTCCAAAATCCGGTCTCTTCATAAGTCGAGCATCGCAAGGAGTGCAAGTCACATTGCCTTCAGGCGCTTACATTTCCAAAATTTGCGGATAAAGTGGCCTCCTCTTGAAAGCAGCCCGCCTGCCCCACCATTTTGTAGTTTCCAATAAAAACAACGGCACCCATCCATATGACTTCGCATATCCCGGCTTTTGACGGACACAATGACACGCTTTTAAAGCTGGAGATCGACGCGATCCGCGGAAAGACCCGCGATTTCCTTGACCGGTCCGACCGCGGACACATTGACTTGCCGCGTGCCAAGGAGGGCGGTTTTGCGGGCGGCCTGTTTGCCATGTTCGTTCCATCCAACCCGGAACAGGACTTCTCCAAGCCCTTTTCGCCGAGCGACAAACGGAACTTTCTTCCTGTTGAGCAGAAGTTGGCCCTCAGCTTTACCAAAAGGATGCTGGAACGGGCCGAACGGCTGGAAGCGGATTCGGACGGAGCTGTTGCCATTTGCAGGTCGCCGGATGCGATCGAAAGCGCCATAGAAAAGGACCAGTTGGCCATCAGCCTGCATATTGAAGGCGCAGAGGCCATCGACACCAATTTCTATGAGCTTGAGGCTTTTTATAAGCGCGGGCTGCGCTCACTTGGCCTTGTCTGGAGCCGAGAAAACGCCTTCGGCTATGGCGTGCCGATGGCACACCCCCACAGCCCGGATATTGGGCCGGGCCTGACCGGCGCCGGCCGCGATCTGGTGCGCGCCTGCAACCAGATGGGTATTCTGGTGGATGTGTCGCATCTGAATGAGAAGGGCTTTTGGGATGTCGCACGCATTACAGACAAGCCGATCATCGCCAGTCACTCGAATGTCCACGCCATATGCGCCAACAGCCGGAACCTTACGGACAAGCAGCTGGACGCTATCAAGGAAAGTGGCGGTCTCGTCGGCATCAACTTCTTCGTCGGTTTTCTACGTCCTGACGGCAACTTCAACCAGGACACGCCGCTTGATGTTGTGGCCGATCATGCCGCTTATCTCGTGGACCGGCTGGGCGAAGATAGCGTTGCCTTGGGGTCGGATTTTGACGGCTGCGCCCCGCCGAGGGACCTCAGCGACGTCACCGGACTGCCGCGTCTCGCCGAAGTCCTGGATGCACGCGGGTTTTCCAAACAGACTCTAGAGAAAGTGTTTTTCCGGAATTGGATCAACGCTTTGAAAACAACAGCGAAATAGGCAAATCTGACCATATTATTCAACATTCTCGCGAACTTGTGACCACTGATCGCGAATTAGCGATTGTTTTTCGAGGCACTCCATTCGAGGATGCATACATTGCAAATTTTGCAGATGTTGCTTGAAATGTGCATCGGTTTGCCGAACCGCCGACCATAATAAAAACACCAAACGGCTGATCCGGGTCCGGAAACCTAAAAACCCAATTAATCAAGGACATCTGCGTGCGAACTGGCACGCCCCATCGGCCGCTGTCTCCAGACCTGCGGCACAATTCGGGAAGAAGCTTCAGGGCCGGACAGGACGTTCGGCGCCTGAAACTGCTGTGACGGTTTGCCATTCATGTCGGTAATGGGGGCTGACTTGGTATTCGATGTTGGGGCAACAGATCCGCAAGCTGCGGGCTTTCAAGGCGAGCGCCGCAGACGCAAGGCTGACGCTGTCTATGACAATATGAAGCGTCAGATCCTTTTGGGGGAGCTGACGCCTGCCAGCCCAATCACAGAACAGTCACTCGCGCAGTCCTATAATTGCTCCCAAAGTACGATCCGCGAAGCTCTGTTGACCCTTCAGGAAGACGGGTTGGTAATCCGGCGCGGGTATCAGGGCACGTTTGTTACCCAAACCACCAACAAAGAAGCAATCATCCTTTTCCGGCTGCGCCTCAACATCGAAACCGCCGCCGTTGACCGGATTACGCCAGATATCACAGACGATCAGCTGGACACCCTGCGTCAGTTGGCAGCCCGCTATGACGACATCCGGGCCAAACGCGATAAGATCGGCATCTCCGAGGCAGATATTGCTTTCCATATGACCATGTTGCGTTTTGCCGACATGCCGGTGCTCGAGCCAGTCCTCCTGCGCACGCTGCTTCACCTGCACCGTTTTATCATCACACGGCACACGAACAATCTGATCTGGATCGACAAGATCAAAGCCTCCCATCACGAACTGATCGAGGCGATTGCCACCAAAGATCCTGATCAAGCTCGAAAAATGGCGATCCAGCACGCAACCACAAACACGATTGAAGTCACCGACGAGGTGCGGACGGAAGTCTTCGCAAAGATCTGAGCGGACCAGGCACCGCAATTAAACCGACAACCTCCGTCCGCCATTGTGGTGACCCGGTTACATGCGTTGCCAACGGCTGACTAAGCTGTCTCCATCATCTGCTGCTGGGTCAACATCGCGGCGCCAATGAGTTCTTTGGTATAAGCGTTCTGTGGTGCCTGGAAGATGTCGTCCACGCTTCCGGCCTCGACCACCTTGCCCCGCTGCATCACCATCACGGTGTCCGACAACGCCCGCACCACGGCAAGGTCGTGACTGATAAAGAGATAGGTCAAGTCGTATGCCTTCTGTAGGCCGCGCAATAGCTCAACCACCTGTTTTTGAATGGTCCGGTCGAGCGCGGATGTCGGCTCGTCCAGAACGACAAACTGCGGTTTGAGAACCATTGTCCGCGCAATTGCAATGCGCTGACGTTGACCGCCTGAAAACTCGTGCGGATAGCGGTTGCGCATCACAGGATCGAGCGACACTTCTTCAAGTGCCTGGCAGGCTCTTTGATCCCTGTCCCGGGCACTTAAGGACGGCTCATGCACCAAAAGGCCTTCGGAGATGATCTGCCCGACGGTCATGCGCGGGCTCAAGGACCCAAAGGGATCCTGAAAGATCAACTGCATGTCCTTGCGCAAAGCACGCATGGCGGCCCGGTCCTTGCCCGAGACTACCTCCCCTTGAAAGACAACCCGCCCGCCGGCCGGCAGCAAGTTCAAAACAGCGCGGCCGAGAGTGGACTTGCCGGACCCACTCTCGCCGACAATACCCAGCGTCTGGCCCCGGCGCAGGGAGAAGCTGATATTGTCGACTGCCCTCAGGATATGGGCCGGACTAAAAAGCCCTGCCTCCAGAACAAACTCCACATCCACTTTCTGCGCTTCCAGAAGCACCGGTGTGTTGTCGGGCACAGGAGGCTTATGACCCGTCGGTTCGGCGTCGAGCAGCATCCTGGTGTAGGGGTGTTCCGGCTGAGTGAAGATGCGAGCTGTCTCGCCGCTTTCCACCACTTCCCCGGTCTTCATCACATAGACCCGGTCCGCGATCCGCCGGACAATGCCAAGATCGTGGGTGATGAAGATCACCGCCATCCCGAGGCGTTTTTGCAGGTCGGCCAAAAGGTCGAGGATCTGCGCCTGGGTGGTCACATCGAGTGCCGTCGTCGGCTCATCTGCGATCAGGACATCGGGATCATTGGCGAGCGCCATGGCGATCATCACCCGCTGGCGCTGGCCTCCGGACATCTCGTATGGATACGCCTTGATCTTGCGCTCCGGCTCCGGAATGTTGACGAGCTTCAACAGCTCCAGGGCTTTTGCCTTCGCCTGTTTCCAGCTGAGCCCCCCGTGCACGACCATCGGCTCGGCGAGCTGGCGCCCGATTGTGTAGAGCGGATCCAGCGAGGTCATCGGCTCCTGAAAGATCATGGTGATCTTCTTGCCGCGCACCTTGTTTAACTGGTGCGCCGGCAATCCCAGGATGTTGCTATCCTCATACAGGACTTCGCCTTGCGTCCGGCCATTGGAGGCAAGAAGCCCCATCGCAGCCATCAGTGTCTGACTTTTTCCCGAGCCGCTCTCGCCGACGATGGCCACCGTTTCTCCGGGCTTCACATTGATATCGACGCCGCGTACGGCTTTGACCGGACCGGTTGCCGTGTCAAAGTCGACTTTCAGGTCCTTGATCGCCAGGACCGGGCGTTTTGGGTCTTGCATGGGCCTCGCTCCTATCGGTCCTTGGGATCCAGCGCATCGCGCAAACCGTCGCCGATAAAGTTCAGCGCGAACAGTGTCGATGTCAGGAAGATGGATGGGAAGATCAGCATCCAGGCTGCCCCTTGCAAATTGCGGGCCCCTTCGGAAATCAGAACGCCCCAACTCGTCATCGGCTCCTGGATGCCAAGACCGAGGAACGACAGGAAACTCTCAAGAAGGATTACCTTCGGCACGAGCAGGGTCATATAGACAACCACTGGACCGAGCGTATTCGGGATGATGTGCCGGCGAACGATACCGCCGTCGCCAACGCCCATGGCCTCGGCTGCCTGTACATATTCCTGACGCTTTATGGTCAACGTTTGACCGCGCACGATCCTGGCCATGTCCAGCCATTCGACCGCCCCAACGGCGATAAACATCAAAATGAAATTCCGGCCGAAGAACACCACCAGCATGATCACGAAGAAGATGAAGGGCAGCGAATACAGAATGTCGACCACCCGCATCATCAGCTGGTCGGCCCGTCCGCCGAGATATCCGGACGTCGCCCCGTAAAGAACACCGATGGTGATGGCAACGACCGTCGCCAGAAGACCGATCGTCAGGGAAACACGGCCGGCAATGAACGTCCGGGTCATCAGGTCCCGGCCATTCGCATCGGTGCCAAAGTAGAAATGCAGGTAATTGATGTCCGCAGTCAGCGTCGCGCGTTTGTCATCATCTGCAAGGTCGCTTAAGGCGGCGTTTTTGAACAGGTCGCTTCGATCGATATACCGCGTTGATCGTGGATCGATGGCCCGGCGGGAGGTCACTTGCGCCACCACCTGATCGCCAACCCGCTCATAACTTTCAAGGCTCAAACGCGCTCGTTTCACAAGGGCTTCAAACGCCGGCTCAACCTGATCCGGTTTCGGGTAGGCGCCCAGGCTTGCCGGCACCTTCACATAGTCCCTGTAAACCGTGTCATAGTCATGCGGCGACAGGATCGGGCCAAAGGCTGACAACAGCGCAATAGTGGCCAGCACAATCATGCTGGCGACGGCCGCCTTGTTCGCCAGAAGCCGATCGCGGGCATCATCCCAGAGCGAGCGCCCGCGTTGCGGAACGTCGACGGTATCGGGTGTCGTGACAGACATGTGTGTTTTCCTCAGTCGTAGCGCACGCGCGGATCAAGCAGCGCATAAAGCAGATCCACGACCAGGTTGAAGATGATGACGAAACACGCCACGACGACCACAGTGCCCATAACCAGCGTGTAGTCGCGGTTCAGCGCGCCTTGCACGAAATAGCGGCCAATGCCGGGAATACCGAAGATGGTCTCCACCACCACGGAACCGGTCAAAAGCGCGGCCGCGGCCGGCCCCATGTAAGACACCACCGGCAGGATCGCGCCGCGCAATGTGTGAACAACGATCACCAGGTAGTTTGTCAATCCGTAGGCCCGAGCGGTTCGAACGTGGTTGGAGCGCAACGCCTCGATCATGGATCCGCGGGTCAATCGGGCAATCACCGCAATCTGCGGCAGTGCCAGTGTCACCACGGGCAGGATCTTGTTGACGAAGGCCCCATCACCCCAGCCCCCAACAGGCAGCCAGCCGAGCCAGACACCGAGCAAGAGCGTCAGAACGGGAGCCACGACAAAGTTTGGTATGGTCACACCCAGGGTCGCAGCGGCCATCACAGAGTAATCCGCCGGACCATTTTGCCGGAGCGCAGCCACAACACCCATGAGACCACCGACAACCAGCGCCAGGGCAAGAGCGCTCCAACCGAGCTGGATCGAGATCGGCAAACTGGCAGCAAAGAGTTCATTGATGGTGAAGTCGCGAAAGTAAAAGCTCGGCCCAAAATCGAGCTGCGAAATGGATTTCAGATAGAGCAGATACTGTGTCCAGAGCGGCTCGTCCAAGTGATAAATCTTGTTTAGATTTTCCATCACTTTGGCCTCAAGCGGGCGTTCGAGGTCGAACGGCCCGCCCGGCGCGATCCGGATCAAAAAGAAGGAGATTGTTACAATCAGAAAAATCGTCGGGATTGCGCCCAGCAATCGACCGAACACGTAGCGGGTCATCAGCTTGCCCTTCTCATTCCACGATGATCTTGGGGTCAGGACTCATTAAATTGATTGAATTGGCACGGCAAACGGCGATGAGCTGCAAGGAAAAGCGCAATATGCGGGCTTCGTGCCCGGCTGAGCGGTTTGACGGAGCGGATCGAAGCCGTTTTGCATTCCGGAAGTATAGAGTGACTTTGCCCGGCAACGTCGTTGCAATCCTTTGAAAACCGGACGGTTTCCTGCAGCACTGCGCCTCGTATCGGAACAAATTCTTCCCTACCAATTCATCCAAATTAATGGGTCCTGGCCCTAAGCCAATCAGGCTGCCATCTTGCAAAACCGGCAGCAGCGGAAGATCCGCCGCTGCCAATTTCGAATGTTACCGTTATTGGGCAATACTCATCCAGCGTGTCGGATGGATATTTTGAAGATTATCTTCAAATCCACTGACCGTGTCGGAGACGAGATTCATGGAGCCGTAGTACATCAACGGGATGAACGGCAGGTCACGCATGAACAAAGCTTCGGCCTGCTGCAGGAGCTGCGCGCGCTTTTCCAGATCAACGGTCTTTGCGGCCTCATCCATCAGCGCGTCATATTCCGGATTGTTGTACCGCGCGTAGTTGAAACCCGTGTTGTCGCTTTCCACCATAAACAGGAAGTTCTGAGGATCGGAGTAATCGCCGATCCAGCCGGCACGTGCGACATCGAAGTCACCCCGGTCCCTCAAATGCGCATAGTGGGTGGCGACATCCGTGTTGAGCATGGACACTTCAACACCCAAAGGCTTCCACATATCGGCGATCGCAACGGCCGTGTTCTTGTGGTTTTCGGAGGTGTTGTAGCGGATCTCCAACTGCAGTGGATTGTCTGGAGAGTAACCAGCGCCAGCAAGCAGCTCGATCGCCTTGTCTTCACGGTCAATCAAGGACATGTCCTTGTAGTCCGCATAAGCCGGTTCACCGTAGTTGCCGATGCCAGGCGGAACGAAGGAATAGGCAGGGACCATAACGCTGCCCCAGATTTCCTCGGCAAGGAACTCCCGGTCGATCGCCATGGACAGAGCCCGTCGCACATCCGGGTTGGACAGCGCTTCGTCTTCATGGTTGAGGGCGTAATAGTAGTTGCCTAGATACGGCGCGACGCGGAACTGCGGTCCGAGCTCTTCCTTCATAAAGGCGACCTGCTCGGTCGGCGCATCGTTGTTGGTATGCAGCTCGCCCGCCTGGAACCGGCGCAGGGCCGCACCCCGGTCTTCGGTCGGATAGAAAATCACCGTATCGATCTGAACATTATCCGCATCGTGGAAGTGCGGGTTCTTGTTGGCCTTCAGCTGGGCGTTCGGTGTGAACTCGACCAGCGTGAAAGGCCCGTTCGAAACGATGTTTTCCGGCTTCACGAAGTCCGTGCCATGAGCCTCAACGGTGGCCGGGTGCACAGGCAATCCTGTCTGGTGACCCAGCAAGTCAATGAAATACGGGGTGGGCGCTTCCAAAGCGATTTCGAGCGTGCGGTCATCAATCGCCTTAACGGCCAGTTCTTCCACCGCAATGTCACCGGTGTTGACAGCTTCGGCGTTCTTGATCGGGTACAGGATGTTTGCATATTTTGCGCCTGTTTCCGGATTCATGATCCGGCGCAGCGAATAAACGAAATCGCCAGCAACCACCGGGTCGCCATTCGACCACTTGGCATCTTCGCGGAGCGTGAAGGTGTAAACAGTGCCGTCTTCCGAGGCCGTCCAGCTTTCGGCAACACCCGGGATAATTTCCCCTTTTGCGTTGTAAGCGACGAGGCCTTCATAAAGATCGCGCAGAATGTGCGCCTCATAGACGGTGGACGTCTTGTGCTGGTCCAGTGTTTCCGGGTCACCTGTGTTTCCACGGTGATAAACCACTTCGGCCATGGCCGTAAGCGATGTTGCCGCCATCAGCGCGGCGGCGAGCGCGGTGACGCGTAAGGACTTGATCATATCGTTCTCCCCTCAGGATTTTTGTCAATTTAAGAAACGATGGCGATATACATTCCACGCCCATAACGTGCATTCAAGCGCTGCCTGAATATGTTTCCGCCAAGAATCCAAAAAGGCGATATTCTTCCTAATATAAGATCTGAAAGGGAAAATATTTCCGATATTGAAGAGTGCAACCAAAGAAGTCACGCTCGACAACCGATGCCAAATCACAATCTAAAGTTGTTTTCGGTGTTGCGGCGCTGCTTGGAGAAGCGATGCTACACCTTCTTGGCATCACAAACAAAACCGGCCGGCCCAAACAGAACGCCCGAACGTGTGCGTACACTGTTCGCAACGTCCGGTCCGGAGCCGGCCGGGCTTGGTCAGCAAGTCTTCTGAGTATCAGTAACCGAGATACGAGGAACCGAGGCTGTCGCGGTACTTGTCGACCCATTTTGTGTTGATCGCTTTCACGGTGCCGTCAGCTTCAATTTCCTTGAAACACCGGTCAAAGTCGGCCGCAACCTTCGCATCCCGGAACGCCATGGTGTACGGGCTGGAGTCAAACACGGCCTTGAAGGAAACAGACTGATTGGGATCGAACCGCAGATCGCTTTGGCCCCGAAGCTGCTGATTGTACTCCGCAAACAGCATGCCGTCGCCGATGATTGCGTCGACACGCCCGCCGAACAGCGACCGGCTCTGAGTAATCTGATCGGTCACTTCCCTGTAGTCCGCAAACGATCCGGTGTGGTCGGCAAGGCCCGGAATAATGCTTTCAGCGCCTTTGAAGCCGATAACCTTCTTGCCGGAAAGATCCGGCAAACCGTCGTAGCTGGCGCCACTGTCCGTCAGAAACGAGACACCGTTCTGATAGTGGATATAGACGCCGGTCGCCGTGCCATCGATCGGCATGCCCATCGGAACAGTCGCGACGGCATCGCCCTGCCCGTTCTTGAAGCTTTCCCAGTGACGTGTGAACGGCTGAATGTTGAATTTGACCGTGTGACCGCATTTCTCAAGGGCCGCAGTAATCAACTCCGCCTCGCGGCCGCCGCCACCGTCAAGAAACATGGGTGGCAAGTTGCCCGCCATTACGGTGATCTCGTCCGCCCATGACGTTGCCGGCTGCAGAGTCATTGTCAGGAGGACAGAAAAGAGGGCTGTTTTTTTCATCGATTTTCCCAGTGTCTGGAGGCCAATTAGGACACCATCCAAATCGATAGCTATGAAAAACAGCTTAATCTGGCTCGCTGTATTTATCGCACTGTAATTACTACTAAGTAATTCAAATTTAATTCGAATTTTCGAAAACTTTACCTGCTGATTGACGCAGGGACTGCCTCTTGGGCACGAAGACTTTGCCTCCAAAGACACTCTGCAAATTACGGCAAGGAAAACCGACGCGCAGTCAGCGCGCCGGTGCGATCATTTTGGATCCACACACAAACAAACGGGGCTCACCGGCAGAATCGATGCTTCCCGCTGTAAGCCAGATACGTGCCGGTATTTGGGTTAAAGGACTTAAACTTACGGGCACAATACGCGTAGTACTCCGGTGTAAACGGCGCGAGCCCGGTCTTGGTGTACGGGACCCGCTGAGGGGCGCCCGGGTAGACCACGACCGGCGGCGGTGCAATGTAGAGGGGCGGATTGATCCGAACTCGTGACCGGTAGCGATAAGGGCGCTTGTAGTACGGACGATAGTAAGGCCGGTGCGGTCTATAGTAACCGCCGCCATAATACCCGCGGCCGCCGTAGTAGCCGCGACCGCCGTAATAGGCGCCGCCACGATACCCGCCAGTTCCGAAGGAAAAGCCAATGCCGCCGCTGCCGATGTAGATGGAATCTGCTTTCGCAGTTTCCGTTCCGCTTACCAGCACTCCGGCTACAATCACTGCAAGGCCGAACACTGAAGCGGCTGCAAGTCTCATTGCTGAACGCGTCCGTCGGCGCATCAGACCAGTTATTTCATTCAAGCTGCGACCAGTCACCGTTGACGCCTCCACGTTTGCCCGGTTGCTTTGCCCCTGCCTTCGGTGATCACTATACATGCTTTCATGACCAAAATCGTCCGCCTGACGATCAATTCTTTCAAAGCCGTTTCCGGCTGAGCTTGCAAGCCGCTCCCAGCACCCGTAAAACCCGGCGCCAGACCCTCAATTCCCAGACCGGACACACATGGCCCCTCCTCCGCTTTTGACCCTTCGCGACGTTCATCTGACCTTCGGCGGCACTCCGCTTCTGACCGGCGCCGAACTCTCCGTGGGAGAAGGGGAACGGCTGTGCCTTGTCGGGCGCAATGGCTCGGGCAAATCGACCCTGTTAAAGATCGCCGCCGGCATGGTAGAAATGGACACCGGCGAACGGTTTTTTCAGCCGGGCCGCACGATCCGCTACCTGCCGCAAGAACCGGACCTGTCGGCCTATGCCTCCACGCTGGACTACGTGAACGAAGGACTGACGGATGGCGATGATCCGTACCGCGGTGCTTACCTGCTAGAGGTTCTGGGGCTTACCGGAGAGGAAGATCCGAAAGCGCTCTCCGGCGGCGAAGCGCGCAGAGCGGCCCTTGCCCGCACGCTGGCCCCCGAGCCGGATATTCTCCTTCTCGATGAGCCGACAAACCACCTCGATCTCCCGGCCATCGAGTGGCTGGAAGAAGAGCTGAGAAGCCTGAAATCCGCCATCGTTCTGATCTCCCACGACCGCCGCTTCCTGGAAAACCTTTCGCGTGCCACGGTCTGGATCGACCGGGGCATCTCGCGCCGCCTCGACAAGGGCTTTGCGCATTTTGAAGCCTGGCGCGATGAGGTCTTTGAACAGGAAGAGGTCGACCAGCAGAAGCTCGCGCAGAAGATCAAGCGGGAAGAGCACTGGATGACCTATGGGGTCACCGCGCGGCGCAAGCGGAACATGCGCCGGGTGCGCGAGCTGGCCGATCTGCGCAAGCAAAAACGGGAGCACCGCGGCCCGCAGGGCACCGCCAAACTCTCTGCCGCCGAAGGCGAAACCTCCGGCAAACTGGTGATCGAGGCCAAGGGCATCTCCAAAACCTATGGCGACCGGTCCATCGTCAAGGACTTCTCGTCCCGCATCCAGCGCGGCGACCGCATCGGCCTTGTCGGCCCGAATGGCGCCGGCAAGACAACGCTCCTGAAGATGCTGACGGGCGAGCTGACCCCAGACACCGGCTCGGTGCGCCTTGGCACCAATCTTGAGATGGTGACGCTCGACCAGAAGCGGGAAAACCTCAACCCGCAGGACAGCCTGTCCTCCGTCCTGACCGGAGGACGCGGCGACACGGTCATCATCGGGGACGAGACCAAACACGTGATGTCCTACATGAAGGACTTCCTGTTTTCGCCCGAACAGGCCCGAACGCCCGTCGGCGTGTTGTCAGGCGGCGAGCGCGCGCGCGCCCTGCTTGCCCGGGCGCTTGCCTCAACATCCAACATGATGGTGCTCGACGAGCCGACCAACGATCTTGATCTGGAAACGCTCGACCTCCTGCAAGAGCTGCTTGCCGACTACAAGGGCACGGCACTGATCGTCAGCCACGACCGTGATTTCCTCGACCGGGTGGCGACATCGGTCATTGTCTCTGAGGGCAACGGGGTGTGGCGGGAGTATGCGGGCGGCTACACCGACATGCTCGCCCAGCGCGGCGCAGGCGTCAGCGCGCGCAAGGTGGAAAAGTCAGCGCCGTCCAGGAAGGAAAAGGCCCAAGGGTCAGCACCTTCAGAGGAAAAGCCGAAGAAGAAATCGAAACTCAGCTTCACCCAGCAGCATCTGCTTAAATCTTTGCCTGAAGACATCGAGAAAATTGAAGCGCAGCTTGAAAAACTTCAAAGCGACATGAACGACCCGGAGCTCTACGCGAAGAACCCGGACAAGTTTGCCAAGTTATCCGCGCAAATCACTGATCTTTCGACCAAAAAAGATGAAATGGAAGAACAGTGGCTCGAGCTGGAGATGCTCAACGAGGGCTGAGCGGTGGTGTGTGGCGCGGAGAACAGCCGTCGCCGTCCCAGTCCTGAGCCGGGACCTACGCTCCCACCAGCGGACCAATGCTTACAGCGAAACTTCCCGGCCATCGCAAACGCGTGGATCCCGGATCTCCGCTTTGCTGCGTCCGGGAAGCTCTTCTTCCCAACGTCATCCCCGCCCCCGAGCGGGGATACATGCCGTTGCCCAGCCACTCGATGAGACGCGATTTGGGCACGGTCACGGGATGAATTGGCCGAGTGTGGAACGTGGCGAGCTCAGCCGACCTTGTGCCCATGAAAAAGGGGCGCCCGGGCCTCTCGGACGCCCCTTCAGAGCCCCCCTGGATTATGGTTCGGTTTGGCTCTGATCTCGGTATTTCAGTTTGGCCGGCTTAAGACCGGTTGCCGCGATGTGCCCATCCCGTCATTCGCATTTCCAGCCATGCCATTAGTGCGTACATAATAATACCCAGAACAGCGAGAGCGACAAGCCCTGCCCATACGAGCGGTACGTTAAACTGGGACTGGGCCAGCTGCATCATGTAGCCAAGACCTGAGTTGGCCGCGATGGATTCAGAAATCACCGATCCGACGAAGGCCAACGTGATCGCCACTTTCATAGAGCCGAACAGGTAAGGCATCGCCCGCGGAATACCAACCTTCAGCATGATGTCATGTTTCTTGGCCCCCAACGCCCGCAACACGTCCTCCATCTCCGGCTCAATGGTTGCCAGACCGGTGGCCACATTCACAACGATCGGGAAGAAGGCGATCAAAAACGCGGTCAAAACAGCGGGAATGGTGCCGATGCCGAACCAGATGACGAGGATCGGAACAACGGCGACCTTCGGGATGGAGTTGAAACCGATCATGATCGGGTAAAGACCCGCATAAATCGACCGGCTCCAGCCGATCGCAAGGCCGAGCGCCATTCCGCCCACAACGGCCATGATGAAGCCGACAACGGTCGTATAGAGCGTCTGAACCGAGTTCTTCCAGATCGGCGACCAGTACTTCACAGTTGCCACCCAGATATCTGAGGGCGCCGGCAGGATGATGACCGGGATGTCGAGAACCTGGACAGACCCTTCCCAGAGAACAAACAGGCCAATTGCCCAAAGCCAGGGCGCAGCGGTAATCCAACGAGAGTCAGTCATGCAGCGGCCCTCGCATCGGCGATCAGATCGCGCAGTTCGTGAACAATGTCATTAAAGGCGCTCTCATAGGTCAGCTCAATCGGACGCGGACGGTCAAAGGGCACTTCCCGCTCACGGATGATCGTGCCCGGGCGGGCGCTCATGACAAAGACCTTGTCTGCAAGGAACACCGCCTCGCGGAGGTCGTGAGTGACAAGAATGGTCGTGAAGCCCTTTTCCGCGTGCAGATCGCGCATGACCTGCCAGAGTTCTTCCCGGGTGAAAGCGTCGAGCGCGCCAAAAGGTTCATCCAGCATCAAGAGTGCCGGGTCATGAATAAGTGCCCGGCACAAATTGGCGCGTTGCTGCATGCCGCCAGACAATTGCCAGGGATACTTGTCGCCAAAGCCTGACAGGCCGACCAAATCCAACAGAGCTTCCGCCTTGGCCGTGTAGGCCTGCTTTTCAGAGCGGAATTTGGATCTGTGCGGCTGCACGATCTCAAGGGGCAGCATGACGTTTGCAAGTGTGGAGCGCCAAGGAAGCATGGACGGGTTCTGAAAAGCCATGCCGGCAACGGACACCGGACCGTCCACTTCGTGCCCGGCAACTTCGATCGTGCCGTTCTGCGGCGCGATCAGGCCGGTGGCCAGTTTCATCAAGGTCGACTTCCCGCACCCGGATGGGCCGACAACGGCAGCGAATTCGCCTTTTTTGACGCTCATGGTGAGCCCATCAAGGGCTAGCGTCCCATCTGCTGCGCCGCCATAGGTCAGGCGGACATCTCTTAAATCTACAAATCCGGTCACTGAATGATCCGCTAGAAAAGGAAGGAGACCGCAGCCGGATCGGCTGCGGCCATAGCATCGTGGAGCGGCAAACTTACTTCAGCATGCGCTCTTCTTTGGGAGGCAGGTAGCTGGCATCAAAGACGCGGTCCGGTGCCGGAGGCGTAGCGCTAACACCCATCGAGCCCTGGAGGTATTCCATGGATTTCGTCAGCTTATCCATGTCGACACCGCCAAAACCGTTTTCTTTGACGGCCGGTGTTGCGATGGAGCCTTCCACAGCCATGGTCAGACGCTCGATCTCAACGGCTTCATCAAGAATTTCGTTGCGCTTCATGACGTACGGGATCGCAGCGGCCGGATCGGCAATTGCATCCAGATAGCCCTTGGTCAGGGCCTTTAGGAAGCCTTTCACGGCCTCCGGGTTTTCTTCAGCAAAGTCCGTATTAGTGATCACCACGTTGCCATAAAGACCCAGACCATTCTCACCCATCAGGATCAGGGAGATATCGTCTTCCGGAACCCCTTGGGCTTTCAGGTTGATGACTGAGGAGAAGGAGAACCCGAAGATCGCATCGACCTGGCCTTGCGCCAGCATCGGCTCACGCACCGGGAAACCAACGCTTTCAATTGTGATGCCGGAGGTGTCGATGCCCGTGACATCAACAAAGGCCGGCCACTGGCCAAAGGCCGCATCTGGCGGCGGGGCGCCAAGGGTTTTGCCTTCCAGGGACTTAGGATCTTCCGTGACACCCTGGCTTTTGCGACCAATCACAGCGAAAGGCGGCGTTTCATAGGCCATCATGACGGCC
This sequence comes from Roseibium sp. MMSF_3247, assembly GCF_030733765.1. Classification (NCBI taxonomy): domain Bacteria; kingdom Pseudomonadati; phylum Pseudomonadota; class Alphaproteobacteria; order Hyphomicrobiales; family Stappiaceae; genus Roseibium; species Roseibium sp. MMSF_3247. The sequence goes on along the minus strand of NZ_JASHII010000002.1, from coordinate 52,911 downwards.
TTCACCTTAAGATCCGGCTGATCGTCCAGCACCTTGATCAGGGCGTTGATGTCGCCAAAGCCCATGTCGTACGTGCCGGTCGCAACACGCGGGATCGACTCGCGGGAACCCGCTCCGGTGTCGATCGTCACGTTCAGATCTTCGTCGGCGAAGTACCCTTTGTCGAGCGCGATGAAGAACGGCGCTGCCGGTCCTTCGAATTTCCAATCAAGCGTGAACTTGATGTCCGTGGCTGCAAGAGCCGTGGAAGATGTTAGGGCCAGAGCGAGGGCCACCCCTGTGAGAAGACGCATATTTTTCCCCTGCATTTGAAGAAGGTTACGATGACGTTGAAATCAATATGCTCAAAAATCAAGCAGTACTTTCGACTGCTCATCATCTACGCAGGGCGTGCCCAATAGTTTTGCTGCGGGTTTCCAGGGCAACAAGTGACTGAGTTTGCTGACTTTCCGTTGGCTGCCAGCCTTCATTTGGCCTCAAGATAAGCCGAAACAGATCGTAAGGAGCGACGTCAGGTGCTCAGAATATCCGCGCCATAATTAGACCAAGCGGTCAAGACACGCGGATATCCAGGCGCATGACGCGAGGCTGGCAGGAGCGGGCCCGCTGAGATAAAGACAAGTGACACGGCAATTTTGCGGAGTGGCAATGTTCGATTGGGCCTACAAGAAACGGCTGCGGGACGATCTGGAGACATGGGTCGGCAAAGGCTGGCTGACCCCGGAAGGCGCAGCAGCCATTCTGGAAGACCAGGATCAGGACGACGGACGCTCCAGACTGCCTATGGCCCTAGCCGGTATTGGTGTCGTCTGCGTTGCTTTGGCGTTGTTTGCCTTTATTGCCGCGAATTGGGGTGCAATCCCGAAATCCATCAAACTGGCAGGCATTGCCGCCTTGATCCTTGGCGCGCACCTTTTGGCAGCCCTCGCCTCCCGGGCCGGCAAGAAAGGTCTTTCGGATTTGGCGACGGGTTTTGCCACCTTGGTGTTTGTCGGCGGGATGGCGCTGGTCGGACAGATTTTCCATATGCCCGCCGATTGGTCCGGCGGCGCGTTCCTGGTTTGCATGGGTGCCCTTGCAGCTGCCTGGCTGTCGGGATCCATCACATCCCTGACGGTGGCTGCAATTGCTGCCGTTACCTGGCAGTCGTCGAGGGTGTTTACAGAGCACGCAGGCGGGGCGGACGCCGTGATCAGCATCGTGTTTCTAGCCGCGATTTTCCTGCATCCCTTCTTCTACCCTGCCCGGCTCAGCCGGTTTGTAGCGATTGCTGTCTTGCTCGTTACTTACGGACGCTGGTTTGGAGAAGTGGCCGACCGGATGCCAGGTGGAGATGATGCCGTTGGCGCCATGATCCTTGCAGGGTTAAGCGGCCTGTTTGCGACTATGATCCAACTTGGCCCGATCGGCGACCTTTATGTGAAATGGTCGAGCTACAAACCGGTCAAAACGCATGCGCACTGGCTTATGCTGCGCGCCCTTCAGGACATCGGCTTCATGATGCTGTGCGGACTTGTGTTCGTCAGCCTGATCGCGGTTCAGGAGTTTGATGACGGTGTTCCGCTGATGCGGGTCTTCTCGCTGCCGGTCGCGCTGCCCCTGCTGTCAGCCGTTGCGCTGTGTGTCATTGGCCTTCTGATGTCGTTCAAGACGGAAAAGGCACTTGCCCTTTTCGCCGCCGTCGGGCTGGCCTTGTTGACCTGCCTGGCACCTTTGGTTGTTGAGAACGTATTGTTGGTGTCGGCCCTCGCCCTCGCCTCATTGATCGGTCTTTGCACGATTGGAACCTGGTTCAACAACCGCTTCTGGATGCTCTGTGCCTATCTTGCGCTCACGGGTGTTGGACTGTGGCTGCTCCAAGTCACTATTGGCTCCCTTTTGGGACAGTCGGTCTTTTTCCTGATTGCCGGCCTTGTGCTTCTTGGCATGGCGCTGTGGCTGGCCCGTTTGTTTAAACACAAGTCCGGACTGGCAGACAAAGCGGAGGCACCCTCATGACAGCCGAAGCGCTTGAGCAACAACCAGCCACCCGCTCACGCAAACTGTCTCCGTTCGTGAAATGGGGCTTGATTGCACTTGTGCAGCTGACCCTCATTTCTCTGCCCCTGATCGACCGTCTCGATGTTCAGATGAGCGGCAAGGAGGTGACCCTGGCGCTGGTCCCGGTTGATCCGCGGAACCTTCTGCGCGGCGATTATGTGATCATCAACCTGGCGATCGCCCGTGTGTCCGTTGATCTGCCCGGCGCAAACGACGTCAAAGAGGGCGATCGGGTCTATGTCCGTCTGGAGCCCGGAACTGACGGCCTTATGCGTGCGGCCTCCGTTGGCAAGGAAGCTGATCCTTCCGGTACTGCCGCCATTGCCGGGACAGTCCGGTCCGCCGGTGGTAGCGACATTCGCATCGACTACGGCATTGATGCGTTCTTCTTGCCCGAAGGCGACGGCCTCATCATCGAAGATCTGGATACGGAGCGCGTCAATCTGGTGGTGGCCGTGACTGAAGATGGCCGGTCATTGCCGCTGCGCCTTCTGGTCGACGGAAAACCCTTCAAAAACGACGCAGCCTTTTGACGGAGCCGCTATCGGAGAGTATGAGCGCGCTATGATATTATTCGCAAAGGCCGCTTATGTCCGATCCTGCTCTTGAAACACTGGTGCTGCCAATCTCGTCCGGGGACGTGGACCTGCCGGACCGCGGCCGGATCCTTGTGCTCCGCTCCCGCGCAGGACGCCCACTGAAAGATCTGGAGCCATATGAGGTCATATGTGAGCAAAGCTTTGCACCGGATCGCGATGCCCTGCAAAAAGCTGGGTTCAAGGTAGACGCGGAAACGAGTGAAGACAGCTTTGATGCTGTGCTGGTCTTGCCCGGACGCCAGCGGCAGGAGGCACGCGCCCTGCTCGCACGGGCGGCCACCAAGACGAGGCCCGGTGGCACCGTCATCGCTTGTGCGCCCAATACGGAAGGCGCGAAAACGCTGGAGCAGGACTTTTCGGCGCTCTTCGGCAGTACTGACAAGCTCTCGAAGAACAAGTGCCGCGTTGTCTGGGCCCCTGTTGATGCGAGCAGCCTCGACACTGCGCTGATGACAGATTGGTCGGGTCTGGATGCGCCGCGGCCTGTTCTCGATGGTGCTTACATCAGCCGACCGGGTGTCTTTGCCTGGGACCGCATCGATCCGGCGTCCAGGCTTTTGGCCGAGAATCTCCCCGACAGTTTGAGCGGCCGGGGCGCAGATCTCGGCGCGGGCTTTGGTTACCTTTCCCGACAGGTTCTGGAAAAGGCGCCAAAGGTGGCCGCCCTCGATCTTTATGAGGCGGAGAAACGCGCTTTAGATCTGGCGGAACAAAACCTTGCGCTTTTCAAGGGCAAGAAGGCGATGACAGGCATCTGGTCCGATGTCACAAAAGGCATTGAGGGGCCGTACGATTTCCTGGTGTCCAATCCGCCGTTCCATCAGTCGGGCAAAGCCGACCGTGCGGATGTCGGTCAAGGGTTTATCCGGGCAGCTGCGCAAGGCCTGCGCTCCGGTGGGGTCTTCTATCTGGTGGCCAATCGGCACCTGCCTTACGAGCGCACGCTCGGCGACGTGTTTGACCGCGTCGAAATGCTTGCCGATTCCGGCGGCTACAAGGTGATCAAGGCAACCAAGGGCAAGGGAGGCAAGTAAGATGAGACTGGTCAAGCTCCTCGCCAACCTTGGCTACGGCAGCCGGAAGGAAATGCAGCAGGCAATCCGCCATGGCTGGGTCACCGACCGGGAGGGCAACCAGCTGAAGGCCGACGCGAAGACAGATCACGAAGACATTCTCTTCGATGATGAGCCGCTCGACCCGGCGCATGGCGTCGTCATTTTGATGAACAAGCCGCTCGGCTACGTTTGCTCAACAAAGGATCAGGGACGTCTGGTCTATGATCTTCTGCCGGACCGGTTCCGGATGCGCAAACCCGTGCTCTCGACCATCGGCCGCTTGGACAAGGAAACATCCGGCGCCTTGCTGTTCACAGACGACGGGACGTTTTTGCATCAGGTGATCTCGCCGAAATCGAATGTTCCAAAGGTCTATGAGGTCACGCTCGACCGACCTGTGACCGGCAGCGAAGCCGCCCTTTTTGCGTCCGGCGAAATGATGCTGGAGAACGAACAGAAGCCTCTGAAACCGGCAGAGCTGGACGTGATTGACGGGACCCACGCGCGCCTCACCTTGCATGAAGGCCGCTATCATCAGGTCCGCCGCATGTTTGCGGCCACGGGCAATCATGTCACCGATCTTGCCCGCAGCCGGATTGGCGCCCTCACTCTTGAAGGTGTTGACGAAGGTCAGTGGAAAATCCTGTCCGAGGACGACAAGGCACTGATCTTCTCATGAACCAACGGTGCGGCCCCGGACTGGATCCGGGGCCAGCTGTTCAGGTGGTCCCGGATCCAGTCCGGGACGGCAACTGCCGGCTTACCGGCTCAAGACCCGGATCCGGCTGTCGAATTCGCCCCGATCAACGTAGCAACCGCGCAGATGCCGGTAACCGGTATTGGGATCGAACGCAGCCCGGCCGTGAAGCACCCGGCGATTGTCGAAGATCACCATTTCCCCGCCTTCAAGACGCGTGGTGATGACATAGTCGCTTGAGCGCGTCATCTGCATGATCTTCCGGTAAGCCCGGTAGTAGGCTTCCATCTTGTCAGCCGGCAGATCGAATACTCCGGCTAGATGGGCATTGAAATGAAGCTCCTGCAAATTGCCAAAGGCATCCAGATCGATCACCGTCTGATGGCGGCGGATGTCATAGCTTTCGTCGTGAAACCGGAACGGGACCGGCGTTTTTGACAAGAGTTCAAAGGCCTCCGGATCGTTCAGGCGCAAGTCTTCGGCAATGGCAAAACCATCGCAGAAGGTGGACCCGCCGCCTTCGGCGTCGTTGGCAAGACAATGCAGGAACTGAAAACCTGGTGGCAGTTCCTGATTTGCCAGATCCGTATGCAGCGGCAAAGCGTGTGAGGTGTAGGCAAGATTGTTCGGGTTCGGCATAGACCGAACTTCAAACGTCACGCCGAAGTTGGTTTCCCTCAGAAAGCCGATCCGCTTGGCTGCGGCCATGCCAGCTTCCCGGTCATCCGCCATGCCATCCACGATGGCAAGACCGGTCTTCTTCGTCTCGATCAAGAAGCCCAGCAGGGCCTTATCATCGTTCATCAGATCAGCGGCACAGATCCTTGGCAGGCCGGCTGGCTGAAAATTGCCACGCCACAAGGTCGGCGGAATGTTTGCCGGGTCCTTCAGGCCAATTCCGGGCCGGTGAGCCTTCAGCCAATCTGCGTCAAACCGGCTCTGGTGCTCTTCCCCGACCCATTCAATCCGGATGGCTTCGCCATCGAGTTCAGCGGAGAGAATTCCAAGCGTTTCCGGAATACTGGTCAGATCGAATTCCCGCTCGTGAGTTTGCGGGTGAAAGCCGCTCGGGCAATTGTCCCGGAGCCAGAGAAAGGGGAAGTCGGCGCTGGTGCCATCCGCCCAGGCAACATTAAGAACGCGGTCGCTGCCGCGCAAGGTGATCGATGTCATGAGTGTTGTCCACTGACGTTGTATAGAAATCAGAGCTGCGGCATCGGCCGCACAAACGTCATTGGCTGGCGGGGGGCGGCCACCACCAGTGCGCTTTGTTATGAGGCTGTCCGGGCATCCGCCCAACAACTGCAATCATCGTTCAAAGCCGTCTTGCAGGCTTGGCCTGCGATTTCAATCCGCTTCAAGCTACATCAAAGCACTCGCCCGGCAAGACATATTTTGCCGGGCGAGAGTGTTAACCTGTGATTTCCGCAAGTTGCTTCAGGATTTGGAGGCCCGCGCCGCCAAAGCAATGGCGATGTAACTCCAGCCATTGATCAACACAGAGATGCCTGCGATCAGCCCAAGCGCCCAGGCGGCAGAACCCGGCAGGTCCATCCAGATCATGACCCCGGCGGCCAGTGACACAACACCGGCAATCAACACCCACACCCAGCCATCATGCGGCTTGAGCTTGAAAGCCATGACGATCTGGCTGATGCCCTGAGCTGCAAAAATCGCTGCAATGACAAGCGTCAGCGCAAGTGTCCCGGCGAGCGGGTTCACATAGATGACAACGCCGCCGATCACCGCAATGACGCCTGTGATCATGTTCCAGATGAATGCGGCCGTGCCCTGAGTCTTGAAGGCTTGATAGATCTGGACGAGGCCGCCGACAAACAGGACAGCTGCAATCAGGATCGTGACCGCAATCGAGGTTGCCAGCGGAGCGGCGATCAGGATCATGCCTCCGAGAACGAGGGCGATCCCCAACGCCAGAAACCAGCCCCAATTTTCCTGGATCTTGGTTTTCATGTCTTCAAGTGACTGAACTGCATCGCTCATCGGAACCTCCTTAAAAATAACATCGCTGACGACGATAACCATTTGCATCAATTTCGCAAACCGCTGATGACGCCAGCCATGGAAATCACGGAATTTGAATGCTTGACAAAAACTGTGCAATTGCACATTAAAGACACATGTCCGACGATGACTTTTCCTTGTGCGTGTTGACCAACGCCCGCAAAGCTGCACGCGCTGTCAGCCGCTATTATGATCGGATGGCCCGGAAAGCCGGATTCACATCGGGTCAGTTTTCCGTTCTGGTAACAGTTCGGGAGCACGACGGCGCAACCACGGCAGAATTGGCGGAACGCCTTTCCATGGAGCGCACGACTCTGGTTCGAAACGTGGCACTCCTGGAAAAGAAGGGCTTTCTGATCTCACGGCCTGCCGCCGATGCCAGGGGCAAGGCCTTCAGCATCACAGAACAAGGCAACTTGTTGATTGAAAATGCCCTCCCGCTTTGGCGCGATGCCCAGGAGCATGTCAAGGATCTGCTCGGAGAAGAAGACTTTTTGACTTCCGTCCGGCTGATGAAACGCCTGTCACAACTCTAACCGAAACAACTGCCAATATCCTCGGGATTTGGTTCAAGTTGACTTCAAAAGTGTAATTACACAAATCTTTGGAACTACAGGAGAGCGCAATGAGACGAGTGGTCGTAACGGGATTGGGTGTCGTGTCCCCTATTGGAACCGGTGTCGATGGATTCTGGTCGCGCATAATCGAAGGCGCCAATGGTATCCGGCGGATCACGAAATTCGATGCCAGTGATCTCGCCTGTCAGATCGCCGGGGAAGTTCCTTCAATTGATGAAGACGAATTCGGTTTTGATGTTGATGCCGCACTCGACGCCCGCGAACAACGGCGTACGGACCGTTTCATTCACTTTGCCCTTGCGGCCACCGGAGAAGCTCTTGCGCAAGCCGGCTGGGCGCCGGAAACCGACCTGCAAAAGACACGGACGGGCATCATCATCGGAACAGGTGTTGGCGGATTTCCGGCCATGACCGGTGGGACGCGCCTTGTGGATGAAAAAGGCCCGCGCCGCGCCTCACCTTTCCTCGTTCCCTCGTTTCTGGCGAACCTGGCGGCCGGCCAGGTGTCGATCCGCCATGGCTTGAAGGGACCGATCGGTGCGCCGGTGACAGCCTGCGCCGCCAGTCTCCAGGCTCTTGGGGATGCAGCGCGCATCATTCGGGCCGGCGAGGCAGATGTGATGATCGCAGGCGGCACGGAAGCCTGTATTGATCGCGTGTCCTATGCCGGTTTTTGCGCGGCCAAGGCGATGTCCTCCAAGCGCAACCACAATCCCGAACACGCGTCCCGGCCTTTCGATCAGGATCGGGATGGTTTCATCATGGGGGAAGGCGCCGGTATTCTGGTGCTGGAGGACTATGAGCACGCCAAAGCCCGCGGCGCCAACATCCTTGTGGAGTTGGCGGGCTATGGAACCGCAGCAGACGCCTATCACGTTACGGCCTCCCCACCGGATGGAGAAGGCGGCTTGCGCGCCATGGAGCAAGCTCTTGCCGCAGCCAATCTGACCTCCTCGGACATTGGGTATGTCAATGCCCACTCCACATCGACACCGGTTGGTGATGCCGCAGAAGTCGCCTCGCTGAACACCGTGTTTGAAGGCCGCGGCAAGGATCTTGCCGTATCGTCCTCCAAATCGATGTTCGGCCATCTCTTGGGCGCAGCAGGTGCGGTAGAGGCCATTGCTTGCGTGAAGGCGCTGACAACCGGTCAGCTCCCCCCGTCCCGCAACCTGGTCGATCCGGATGCCGCAATGACCAAGTTTGAACTGTTGCCGGACAAGGCCATAAGCCGCCAAGTCGACCACGTGCTGACCAACGGTTTCGGCTTCGGCGGAGTGAACGCCAGCGCAGTCTTCTCGCGCATCTGAGACCCGATTTGAAACAAGGCCAAGCCGGGCACCAAAAAGTGCCCGGTTTTTCTTTGGTGCTTGCGCCATTGCGAAAAATATTCAAAAATACGCATATGTTGAAATATGTCCGTTCGATACGGAACCGGGAGGATTTTATGCGCCAGGGTTTTCTATCTCTATCAGCTGCGATTTTGATGCTGGCACTGACCGGCAGCGGCCCAGCATTCGCGGAAGGCGATCTGAAGATTTCCGGCGACGATACAGTCGTCACGATCCAAACCGACGAGGGCGCGGTCGATATCACCCGCTCCAAAACGGAAGCCGCGCTGATTGGCGGCGTCCTGCAGCCGATGGTTCCGCTTCCGGGGGTCACACCGGTTGGCGAGCTTGAAGTCATCGAAGCCTTGAAGTCCGGGACCGCAAAGGTCGTTGATATGCGGACGATGGAGTGGCGGACGCAAGCAACGATCCCGGGCAGCATTCATATCCCTTACACGGAAGTCGCCATGCGTCTTGATGAACTCGGCTGCGAGGGCGAACAAGGCGCTTGGGAGTGCGCTGCGGCAGAAAACGTCATCGCCTTCTGCAATGGCCCGGCCTGTCCACAAAGCCCCGTGGCGATCAAGGCCATGGCCCGAGAGGGATATCCAGTCGCAAAGATCTTTTACTACCGCGGCGGGATGCAGGACTGGATGGTTCTTGGTCTGACAACAGCCGAAGACATGTTCTAAGCCAAAGACTGCACCTGCCTCAATCAACTGTGAAATCGACATGCAGCCAATGCGCCACTCCAGCGCATTGGCTTTTTTTGGTGGCGCGCCCAGTATTTCTCATATATGGGAATATTCTCATTATTGAGGAAACGGTATGAACGATCAGGATCTCGCACAACGCCTAGTTGGCCTGCGCAAGGCGAAGGGATTGTCGCTGGACGAGTTGGCAGAAAAATCCGGCATCAGCCGAGCAACCCTTTCCCGTATTGAGCGGAGCGACACCAGTCCGACCGCAGCTGCACTTGGGCGCTTGGCGACCGCGTTTGGCGTATCTGTTGCTGATCTTTTTGGCTTCGGTGCAGCGGCACATGATGCAAAGCTTGCACACACCGACCAACCAGTCTGGAGAGATCCGGAAACCGGGTTTCAGCGGCGCAGTGTGTCTCCAGCGATCTCCGGCTTCCGGGGCAGCGTCATTGAAGGCACGCTTCCAGCCGGCGCCATCATTTCCTATGCGGCCCCGCCCCTTCCCGATCTTGAGCATCACCTTGTTCTTCTGTCCGGTGCGCTCACTGTTACCCTTGGGGACACACGGCATGACCTCGCCCCGGGTGACTGTCTCCGCTTCCGGCTGAACACCCCCAATGCCTATCACGCGACCGGCTCCGAGCCGGCACGTTATCTCCTGACGGTGATTACCCCATGACAGAAGACACACCCAAAAGATCAGAAAAAGCCATGCCGCAGTCTAAACCGGACGCGCCCCTTCATTTGCTCACGGCAGAAGATGCGAATGGGGTTCTCTCAGACCTCGGCACACTCCTGAAAAGTTGTGTAGAAGATGGCGCCGGGATCGGCTTCATCCTTCCATTAAGCTCAGAGAAAGCCGATCAGTTTTGGCGTTCTCGCCTGGATGATATGGCACGTGGCGCGGCGTACATGATTATTGCGCGCGAAGAAAACAACATTGCCGGTGTGGTGATGCTGTGCCTTGCTCCGCAGGACAACGGCCCGCACAGGGCAGAGGTTGCAAAACTCATGGTCCATCCGGACCATCGGCGGAAAGGTATTGCCCGGAACCTCATGGCCGCGATTGATAATCTGGCGCTCTCGCTGGGGCGCTGGCTGCTCGTGCTTGATACGGTCACGGGCGATCGGGCAGAACATCTCTATCCGGCCTGCGGTTATCAGAAAGTCGGCGTCATACCGGACTACGCCTATGGAAGCCACGGCGACCTTGATGCCACGACCGTGTTCTACAAGGATTTGAGGAGCAGCCGAGAGATCGGGTAAGAAACCGATCCCTCGGCGTGCTTTTGAAGCACTCGTGCGAGAAGAAAGCCAGACTATTCAGCTGGTTCCTCTTTTTTACCGGCGGTGCTGCGTGGCTTCCGGGGAGCAGGTTTGCGTGCAGCCGCGGGTTTCGCCGGGGCCTTTCTCGCAGCCCGTTTGGGCGCCGAAGCCTTTTGGGGTGCGGGGCTCGCAGACGCAGCCTTCTCCATCACCTTCGGTGCGTCGCTGTCTGCATCCGACGCACCTGCTTCACTGGAGACCAGCGGATCGGACGTGATATCTTCAGAGACGGGCGGCAGACCAAGCACACTTTGGAAGGTCTGAACCATTTCCAGGGTATGCGGCGTCATCTCGTCGATGGCGCCCGGGATGTACCGCACGACCTTGGAGGCCATTTCTCGGTCTTCCTTGGTCTTCAGCAGTTTCGGCAGGCTTTCTATCGCCTGCTCGCGGGCAAATTCCACAATCAGCGTTTGTTCCTGCAGCATGAAGCTGCGCGCATCCGGTGACAGCGACTTGAACGGCTCGTCCTGGGTTAGAACCCGTGCGGAGCGTTCGAGCCGGTCGCGGCGGACATTGCCGCGGCTGTCGGCCAGAAGGATCAGCATCCGGATCACCGCCTCGCAGAACCCGCCTTCCTCGATGTGCATAAGCGCGGCTTGCACTGGCGGCAGGCTGCGCAAATCTTCCTTGCGTTTCAATGTCCGGCCCGGCTGATGGGTCCGACCGAACCAGCGCATATAGGGCGAGCCCCACACCGTATAAAAGAGGTTTTCATACCAGGTGTCCCTGAGATCCCGGAAGAGGTCCAGGGACTGCTCGATCATGGCAGCACTGACACGTTCCATTTCAGAGAAAGGATTGTTTGCGTCCGCAGGCGTCCGGTCTTCTTTGACCCGTTCTGCCATACCCGGTAAACCGCCAAACATTGGATTGAGGCTCGACATCATTGCGCGCTGAACCCGCAAGGGATGGGTCTTGCGGCGCAATTCGGCGCTCTGCTCAGTCACCCCTGCCTGGACGAACGGGCGCACTGCCACATCATAGAATTCGGCCTGCTGCTCAGAGGCTCTGGCCACTGCTGCAAACGGAATTTCGTCGTCGCGGCCATCGTCTATCTTCATCAGGTCTTCCATCTTGCGTTCGTGGAAGGACACTGTGAATTCGCGCTCCATGAGGCCGCCCTCATAGTCGTCGATCTTCATTTCATAAAGACCCGGTGCGAGCGCTTCGATGGTCTTGAGTGTCGAGGTGACCTCGGTGTGTTCCTTTTTCGCGATCTTGGAGGACACGAAGATGCCAAGGTGACCCACCTGGTCATGCACCATGTAAATGATGCGCTGGCCACGGATCGCGATCTCGCGCTCGTCCGAGTAGGTGTCGATGATCCAGTTCAAAGCCTGTTGCGGCGGGGTGATGTTGTCGCCGAAGCTGGCAAAGGCAATGATCGGCGCGCGGATCTGCTTGATGTCGATGTTGCGGCCCGGCTCCAGCTGGGCCTCGTTCTTGGACAGCTTGTTGCCGACGAAAAGCTGTTCGACGATCCACTTCATTTCCGCTTCATTGAGAAGGAAATAGCCACCCCACCAGCGCTCGAATTCCAGGAACCTATGCGGCTCGGTGTCGACCTTGGAATAAAGGTCATAGTACTTGCCGAAGTAGTTCCGTGCCGGGTTCAGCATCTCGAAATTCTGGACGATGTCGGCGCCGTCGAAGACGCCGTGCCCCAGATCTGAGTAGAACATTGCATTGTAGGTGCCACCCAGAATGCCGCCATTGTAGCGCATCGGGTTTTCACCGACCCGCCCGGCCCAGGTTGAAACCGGCGCTCCGTTCAAGACGATCGGCCCTGTCAAATCCGGATTGGTCGCGGCAAGCAGCAAGGTGGCCCAGCCACCCTGGCAGTTGCCGGTGATGATCGGGTTCGGCGCGTCCGGGTGCTCTTCCATGATGCGGCGGACGAAGGCCGCTTCGGCATGGGTCACATCGGCCAGCGTCTGGCCCTTTTCCGGCATGCGTTTGAAGGCAATGAAATAGACCGGATGGCCGTCACGCAGGGCAACACCAACCTGACTGTCCGGCTTGAAACCGCCAATGCCTGCCCCGTGACCGGCCCGCGGATCAATGATCACATAAGGCCGCTTCCAGGGTTTCATTTCGCGGTGTTCGCCATCTTCAGGCGCTTTTATCCGGAGGAGCTGATAACAGCACGGCCGCGGCAGATCTGCGCCATCCATGACCACGTCATAATCGTAGATCAGGACTGGCGGGCATCCCGCTTCTTCGTGCTCCAGAAAGATGTCACCGCGCTGGCGCAACACGTCCATGGTCAGCACGGCACGCTGTGCCGCATCCTTCCAATAGGACTGCCAGGCATCGAACAGCGTTCCGTCCCGCTGGGCATCGGTAAGATCTTCAACCGCCTTGCCCATGTCGGCGAGGCCCAGCTGCCAGCGGCCCTTGTGATCCGCTGTGATCTTCTCAAAGTGTTTGGAAAGGCCGCGCCCCATCAGCTCTGCAAGATTGGAGAGCTCGGTTCCTTGAGCCTGCAGTGCCGTAAACCGCTCGGAAGGTCCCCAGGCCGTGGCGTCGTTCAAGGAGTTCAGGAACTCGTTCTGGCCTTTTTCAAACGCGTCAAAAATGTCCTTCATGAGAACCTCCTATCCGATAATGCTGTAACCGCCGTCGATGGGATGAACACCGCCGGTTACATTAAACGCTTCGCGGCTTGCAAGGAACGCGGCATAAGCCCCGGTATCCTCGATGGTCGCAAGATGATGGGTCGGCGCGCGCTTGGCAGCGTCGTCCAAGAGTTCGTCAAACTCGGCAATTCCAGACGCTGCCCGTGTTTTCAATGGTCCAGGCGAAAGCGCGTGCACGGAGATGCCTTTGGGTCCAAGTTCCGATGCCGCATACCTGACTGCGGCTTCCAGCGCGGCCTTGACCGGGCCCATGACGCCGTAATTGTCGACGACTTTCTGAGCCCCCATGAAAGAGACTGTCATGCACGTCCCGCCATGGGGCATCAAAGGTTCTGCCCGGCGGATCAAGCGCAGGAACGAGTGAACGGAGATATCCATCGCCAGACCAAACCCGTCCGAAGAGCAGTCAATCACCCGGCCATGCAAATCTTCCTTTTTTGAAAAGGCAATGGAATGCAGGATTGTATCAAGCTGGCCCCACTTTTTAGAAATCTCATCGAACAGGGCGTCCTGCTGGTCTTCGCTGCGCACATCCAGCGGCATGATGATGTCAGCGCCCAGCTCTTCAGCCAGCGGGCGGACAAACGGCTCCGCCTTTTCATTCAAATAGGTGATAGCCAAATCCGCACCCTGTGCCTTGAAGGCCTTGGCGCAGCCGTATGCAATGGATTGATCATTCGCGACCCCGACGACGAGGGCTTTTTGACCAGTTAAATCGAACATGAATGCACGGCTCCTGAAAAAGGGCCTGCCCCGGACTTTTACCGGACAGACACGGCAGATCACGCGTCGCAATGCGTAACCTACACCACTTTATCGCAGTGCAACATAGAGGGTGTGACGAAACTATGAAATTCGCCTTGGATCAGGGTTAGTGCGGATGGGGTGGATTGCCCATCAAAAAGCAGAACGCCCCGGACTGGGTCCGGGGCGCTCACATTCAATTCGGTCAAATGGTTGGCTTAAGACAGTTCAAACCGGTCCGCGTTCATAACCTTGTTCCAGGCTTCCACGAAGTCGAAGACGAACTTCTCGTGGCTGTCGTCCTGGGCGTAGACCTCAGCGTAGGCCCGCAGGATGGAGTTGGAGCCGAAGACCAGATCCACACGGGATGCGGTCCACTTGGTGGTTCCGGTCTTGCGGTCGCGGATGTCGTACTGGCCATCACCGGTATGGATCCAGCTGTTGCCCATGTCGGTCAGGTTGACGAAGAAGTCTGTCGTCAGAGCGCCTTCCCGATCGGTGAAGACGCCATGCTTGGCTCCACCATAGTTGGTGCCGAGCGCACGCATGCCACCGACCAGAACCGTCATTTCCGGTCCAGTGAGACCCAGCAGTTGGGCGCGGTCAAGCAAGAGCTCTTCCGTAGCAACCGCATAGTTCTCTTTGACCCAGTTGCGGAACCCATCATGGATCGGCTCGAGCGGTTCAAACGAATCCGCGTCGGTCATCTCGTCAATGGCATCGCCGCGGCCCGGCTCGAACGGCACTTCGATGTCGAACCCGGCAGCTTTGGCAGCCTTCTCGATACCGACGTTGCCGCCCAGAACGATGGTGTCTGCAACAGAGGCACCAAACTTCTCGGCGAGCGGTTCCAGAACACCCAGAACCTTTGCAAGGCGGGTCGGCTCGTTGCCTTCCCAATCCTTTTGCGGAGCAAGACGGATGCGCGCACCGTTGGCCCCGCCGCGCAGGTCAGACTGACGGAACGTGCGGGCGCTGTCCCATGCCGTTGCCACCAGTTCGGAAACGCTCAGATCCGTTGCGGCGATCGCAGCTTTCAAACCACCGATGTCGTAGTTGAACGGGCCGAACGGGACCGGGTCCTGCCAGATCAGTTCTTCTTCCGGTGCATCCGGGCCGATGTAGCGGACATTCGGGCCCATGTCGCGGTGGGTCAGCTTGAACCAGGCGCGTGCAAAGGTTTCCTTGAAGTAGTCCGGATCGGCCATGAACTTTTCACAGATCGCCCGATAGGCCGGGTCCATCTTCATGGCCATGTCGGCATCCGTCATCATCGGCATGCGGCGCACGGACGGATCCGACGCGTCGACCGGCATGTGCTCTTCGTTGATATCGACCGGCTGCCATTGGTTGGCGCCTGCCGGGCTCTTGGTGAGTTCCCATTCGTAGCCGAAGAGAAGCTCGAAATAGCCCATGTCGAAGACGGTCGGGTTGGTAGTCCAGGCGCCTTCAATGCCAGACGTGACGGCGTTCGACGCAACGCCCTTCATGTTCGGGTTCATCCAGCCGAAGCCCTGATCAGCGACATCTCCGCCTTCCGGCTCCGGACCAAGCGCTTCAGCGTCGCCGTTGCCGTGCGCCTTACCGACAGTGTGGCCACCGGCGGTCAGGGCTGCGGTTTCTTCGTCGTTCATGGCCATCCGGCCAAAGGTCTCGCGGACCTGCGCTGCGGTTTTCAGCGGGTCCGGCTGGCCATTGACACCTTCCGGGTTGACGTAGATGAGGCCCATGTGGACCGCGGCCAGCGGGTTTTCCAGCGTGGACGGATCATCCAGGTTGTCGTAGCGCTCTTCGCTTGGTGCGAGCCACTCTTTTTCGGCACCCCAGTAAACGTCTTTTTCCGGATGCCAGATGTCTTCCCGGCCGAAGGAGAAGCCGTAGGTTTTCAGGCCCATGGATTCATACGCCACGGTGCCGGCAAAGAGGATCAAGTCCGCCCAGGAAATCTTGTTGCCGTATTTTTTCTTCAGCGGCCAAAGAAGACGGCGCGCCTTGTCGAGGTTGCCGTTGTCCGGCCAGGAGTTCAAAGGCGCAAAACGGATGTTGCCGCCAGCACCACCACCGCGGCCATCAGCAATCCGGTAGGACCCGGCAGAGTGCCACGCAAGGCGGATCATCAGACCGCCGTAGTGGCCAAAGTCAGCCAGCCACCAGTCCTGGCTATCGACCAGCAGCGCCTTCATGTCTTCTTTCAGCGCGCCAAAGTCGAGGCTCTTCAATTCTTCCTGATAGTCATAGTCTTCGCCCAGCGGGTTGGACTTGGTATCGTGTTGATGAAGGATGTCCAGGTTAAGGGTCTTCGGCCACCAATCCGTGACGGTCTTGCCGGTCTCGGTCAAGCTGCCGTGCATGACCGGGCAACCGCCGCCATTGTCCACTTTTGCGTCCATGAGTATCTCCCTGTGGCATCTGCCATCAAAAATATCTGCATGACCTAAATTGGCGGTCACGCATCGAAATTCCAGCTGTCTGATTGCAAGGTCGCCCAATTTTTTTGAGGTCCATGTCAGAACCGTTCTAAACTAGCAAGGCGCCTCAATCAGGAGAAGTTGTATTTTCTAATAATGATGATAAGTTTTTCTGATGATAAACATCACCCTCAAACAGCTCCGCTATTTTGAAGCTCTCGCCCGCCACGGCCACTTCGGCCGGGCGGCCGAAGACTGCGCCATTTCCCAGCCAGCAATGTCCATGCAGATCAAGGAATTGGAGGAGGTTTTGGGCGCGCCGTTGTTTGAACGTTCGGCCCGCCAGGTGTCTCTCACCGGATTTGGTGAGGAGGCGGTGGAACGGGCAAGAGCGATCCTGCGCTCAGCGGACGAGCTCGGAGATCTTGCGCGAGCCTCGAAGGAAACGTTGGAAGGCCGGCTGCGGATTGGCGTCATTCCAACAGCCGCGCCGTATTTGTTGCCACAGGTCGTCAGCCGCCTGACAGCGCGCTATCCGGGTCTGGATATCCATGTGCGTGAGACCGTGACACCAAAGCTTGTTCAGGAACTGAATGACGGCCGGCTTGATACAGCGATCCTGGCCTTGCCCGTATCAGAACCAGGCCTTGCAGAAACGCCACTGTTTGACGAGAATTTCGTGCTTGTCCGGCCAGGCAGTGAGGCCAATCTTCCGGTGCCTTGCGCGGACAGCCTCAAGGAGATGCGGCTTTTGCTCCTGGAAGAAGGCCACTGTTTTCGCGACCAGGCCCTCTCCTTCTGCGACATCCAGGCTGGGCGTCCACGGGAAGTGCTCGACGCCAGTTCTCTGTCGACACTTGTTCAGATGGTCAATGCCGGGATGGGCGTTACCTTCATTCCGGAAATGGCAGTTCCGGTCGAAACGCGGTCGGCCGACGTCGCGGTCAGCCGTTTTGAGCCGCCGGAGCCAGCCCGCACCCTCGGCATGGTTTGGCGCAAATCCAGCCCGCTCGCAAGCCAACTGACGGAGATTGCTGATCTGGTGCGGGAGGCAGCTCAATCAAGTCGTTGAACGGCTTCCAAAATGGCTGGCACGATTTGATCAAACAACAGCGTATTCATCCGCCAAGTTTCGGTTTGGGGATACCCGCCATTCATTGCGATAACAGCGTCATTTTGCCGATCCATGACAAGAACCTGGCCATGGATGCCTACGAAAACCATGATCTTATGGCCTTTAATGTTCAGAACACGGATCTGATCTTTGTACCAACCATTAGGGGCCAACGCGGCTTCCTTCCCGGTTTTCCAAGCGGCTCGGACTCTGTCGTTGCCATTCCAGATCGCTTCAATGAAAGGCTCCGGGACAACTTGCTCACCAAGATGATTGCGCCCGCCATTGAGAAACAACCGGCCGAAGTGCGCCAGATCCCGCGTCCTTAAATTAAGACCGCCGGATGCGACGGGATAACCGGCTGGATCTGCCATCCAGAAGGCTGGGCCTTCGGCACCCAATCGAGACCAGATTTTTTCCTGAAAATAGTCCGCAAGGCCTGTTCCGGTCACGGCATTCGTAATCAACCCGAGCATTTCGGTATTCGGATCCTGATACTGATAATGCGTTCCAGGTTCGAATTTTCGCGCGCTGATGGTCTTCAGGTAGGTATCTATGCCAAACAGACCACTGTCGTTCGGCCCATTCCATTCCTGGGATTGGGTCAGTCCTGGGTCCCAGGACATGAACGGCGGCGTGGGTATATCCAGGCCAGAGTTCATATCTGCTACGTCCTGAACCGACACACCTTCGAACGCCGTTCCAATGAAATCCGGCAAATAAGCTTCGACCGGCCGTGACATGTCGAGTAATCCTTCAGACACCGCGATCCCCGCAAGGCTCGCCGTGAACGACTTAGTCACCGACATGTCAAGATGTGTCGAAGCTGCTGTCATGCCATTCCAAAAATGCTGATGCAAAAGGCGATTGCCTTGCAAAACAACCATGGAATGATTCAACAACCTGTCCCGCAACAGGGTGTCGAGGCTGTGCTCCCCGTCGGCATCCCGAGCTACCAGTCCATCAAGCTTGAGCGCGCCTCGAGCATCGACCCACACTTCTGGGGCAACCGCATCACCGGGCTCAATCACATAGTGGCGGGTAAATTTATAAGCCTCTGGAAATGTGACAGCCGCAAACTCACCGCTATCCCAGTTCTCTTGAGAGATGCCAAATCGCCCGGCCTGCTCCAAAAACGTCTGATCCGGCGGCATCAGATCATCTGCCAGCGCAGGCAGTCCGATTGATACAACGGCCAAAACAACGATTACACTGCGCATATTTCTCACTCCCCCGCGAAAGCGTCCATAGGAAACCACTGAACGGGTCCCTTAACAATCGCGAAGTCGGGATTGCCGAATGCTACAGCATACCCTCGGACGCAGAAACGCAATATTCCAGCAACATCAAACCTTCCGGGCGACCACAAAGTGGCTGCGCGGTGCCGGGTAGAGACCGGTTTCGATGATCTCAAACCCGGCCTTCGTCATCATGTCGTTGACCATATCCGTTGAGAGCATTGAGACATACGGCGCCTTGCCGAAGAGCTGCATCACCTTGATCATCGGGACAAACAGCCAGGCTTTTGATTTCAGGCAGACCGTCTTTGAGATGAAAAGCCCACCGGGTTTCAAAAGCCCGTTGACACGATCAAGAAGCGCTTCAGGCCCTTCCACCAGATGAAGGAAGTTGAACGCTAAGACGGCATCAAAACCCTCATCGCCGGCAGCGGTGGTCAAGCGTGGGTCAAACCCGTCCGCAGCGAGGAACGACAAGCCTTCGGGCGCATTTCCCTCAGCTTTCGCCGCTGCCAGTTTTTCCTCCGCGATTTCCATCATACCGGGCGCAAAGTCAGTTGACAGATAGCTTTTCACGCTACCGGCCAAAAGCAGAGCCGTGGAACCCGTTCCGGCACCAAGTTCAAGCACCTTGTCGTTTGGGCCAAGGTGCTCCGTTACCCGTTGCAACGTCTTCTGATAGGCCGCTTCATCTGCGATCTTGCTCTTGGCATACTTGCGGGCGACTTTGTCCCAGAAGGTGCTGGAGGGCGTCATGTCGTTGGTCCATGTGGTTGTCATGGTTAGTCTATCCAGTTCATTGGGTCAGGAAAACAGAGCGTGCCGGCGGGCAGCTCCTCTGCTCCGTCAATTGATGATCTTGCGGGCGAGAAACGCTGTGCTCCAGGACTGCATCCAGCGGCCCTGGCTGGTTTCCGGAACCTCAAGCACTTCCAAGCCGCTGTCTTCCAGCCATCCGGCGATTTTGTCCTGGCTTAACCGATGCGTCCGCCATTTCAGTTGAATATACGCACCGATCCAGGATTTCCGGGTCGCAACGAGCAACAGGTGTCCGCCCGGCTTCAAAACCCGGTGGATCTCTTGCAAGGCCGCTTTTGGGTCCGGCAGGTGTTCAATCACATGCGCGCACATGACCAAATCAAACCTGTTGCCGGGGTGTGGCATGTCGCGAATATCTGAGACCGAAGCGTCAACGCTCACGCCGTTATGTCGAAGATTGCCGCAGGCTTCGGACAACATGCAGGGCGAGATATCAACAGCCGACAAGGCATAGGATTGGCGGACTTCCGCGGCAAAGGCCAAGGACAGAGTACCTGTTCCGATCCCGCAATCCAGGACGTCCAATTGCTGCCCGGCCCCGTCAGAAAGCGCTGGAAGAACCGCACGCACAAGCCGTCTGTAGCCTCCGGGAAACCCGAGCCGTGCAATCTTTTCTTCCCAAAGCCCTGCTTCTGCATCATACGCGGCGCTGAGTTCAGAGGCGGCAAAGCCGCGCCGGTTGACCGAGACCTGCCAGGATCCGAACCAGCGTTCGAACACCGGGATCTTCACATCGTTGAAATCAAGACTCATTTTATTTTTCCATTGCTACCGCGCAGGCCGACATGCCGCAAGATCGCTCGGCCGATATCTCGGCCGCCGGTCGGTGATGCGAAAAACTCCAGTATCGAGAGGACCACAGTCAGAAGCGGTCCGGTCAGCCAATAAAGTTTCATGGCCCCGTCTCCTTTGCAGCTTCTCTACACCCAAGATAAATGAATACAAATTGCCTAAATCCGGGGAGTTGATATACATATTTGTATGAATTGGCAGAGCATCACTTTCGACTGGAACCAGGCCCGCGCTTTTTTGGTAACGGCAGAGGAAGGCTCCCTGTCTGCGGCGGCTCGCGCTCTCAACCTGACCCAGCCAACCCTCAGCCGGCAGGTGGCAGCGCTTGAGGAGACATTAGGCGTCACGCTGTTTGAGCGGGTCTCTAAATCGCTCGTTCTCACCGAAGCCGGTGTTGAACTTGCTGAACATGTCCGGGCTATGGGCGAGGCAGCCAGCCGGGTGTCACTTTCCGCGTCTGGACAATCCCAGCAAATCGAGGGGATGGTGACGATCTCAACGACAGACGTACTCGGGATTTATCTGTTGCCGGAAATCCTGAGAGATCTGAGGACAAAAGCGCCCGGGATCGAGATCCGTATCCGATGCACCAATTCATTGAGCGATTTGCGCCGCCGCGAAGCCGACATTGCCATACGCCACGTCGAACCGGACCATCCGGATCTTTACGCCCGCAAGCTCTACGATGCCTCCGCCAAGGTGTATGGCGCAAGATCGTACCTAAGCCGGTTTGGCAACGGCCTGTCGATGAAAGATGCCGGTGCTCACGACTTCATCGGCTTTGACGACAATCCGCAACTGGTCGGCCATCTGCGGGCGATGGGCCTGCCGGTGACGGAAGCGAACATAAAACTGAGTTCCCCCAGCGGTGCCGTTGCCTGGGAATATGTCCGCCGCGGCCTTGGTCTCGGCATTATGGCCGACGAAATTGCCGCCTGCTGCCCGGAACTCGTTCCAGCGTTTGATGATTTGACGGAAGTCTACTTCCCGGTTTGGCTGGTCACCCACAGAGAACTCCATACCAGCCGGCGGATCCGGATCGTGTTTGACCACCTTGTTGAACATCTGCGCCACAAACAGCCGGGACAACCGCATGAAAAGTAAACAGACTTTATCGCGCGTCTGCGTGTTTTGAACCTTTCTCGTCAATCGTTTTGAAAACAATCAGAATTATCCTCAACGGCTCAATTTGCAACTTTTGATATTTGTGAAAAGCGACGAGGGAATGCGGAGCAGAAACAGGGATTTAAGGGCTGCTGCAATTTGCCTGTTTGCAATGCTCTTCGCTTTGGCTGCGCCAGCAAAACCCGCAGTCTCCGCTGAAGGCCATCTCACACCGCCCCTGGAAGTCTATTACAATGCGCTGCCGCATGTTGTTCTGATCATTGAGCCGCAGACCGGCCGGATCGCGTTTGCAAACAATTTCGCGCATGATTTTTACGGATATGGCCCTGGCGCGCTCTCAACCATGCGGATCCAGCAGATCAACCAGCTGACCGCGGAGCAGGTTGCAGAAGAACGCCGGCTCGCAAAGGAAGAGCACCGGAACTACTTCATTTTTCGCCATAAACTCGCAGACGGCTCCATCCGTACCGTAGAGGTTCGCTCCTATCCGCTCGACTTTGGTGGACAGGTCCTGCTGCACTCCAATATTCGCGATATTACGGGAGAGCGCAGCCGGCAGGACAAGCTTTGGCACTACCAGACCCGTCTCGAAGAAGAAGTCCGCGAGCAGCGCGAAAAACTTGCAGTCACCTATGAAGCCCAGACCCATTGGCTCTTCGGTTTCTTGATCGCAATTACGGTGGCGCTCGGCCTCGTCGGTTTCTACGCGGTCCGTTTGCACGATTCCCGCAAGAACCTGCGCAAAGCCAATCAGGACCTGATGCTTGCCGACATGGTCTTCCGCCATGCCAATGAGGGCATTCTGGTCACGGACGCAGATGGCATCGTCATCCAGGCCAACCCGGCTGTCGCACGCATATCCGGCGAAAACCTTGACGCTATCATTGGCCAAAACCCAATGAAGATCGCCTCGGATCAGGATCGCTCCGAGATCCTGCGACAAATGTCACGGGCGCTCGCAGAGACCGGGGAATGGGCCGGGGAACTCTGGAATGTCCGTCCCGACGGTGAGCGATACGCGCAGCGGGTTTCCGTTGCGGCGATCAAGGACGAAAGCGGGACACTTACGAATTACATCTCCATCTTTTCCGACATTACGGATCTCAAGAACCATCAGTACGAGCTGGAGCGCATCGCCCATTATGACCCACTGACAGAGCTGCCCAACCGGGTGTTGTTGCGCGAACGTTTGAGTGAAGCGATTGAACGCGTCAAACGCGACAATTGCTGGGGCGCCGTCTTTTTCTTCGATCTGGATGGCTTCAAGGAAATCAACGACCGTTACGGCCATGAGCTCGGAGATGAGCTGCTGACTACGGTTTCCAGACGGCTCCTCTCGCAGTTCCGGTCAACCGATACTGTCGCACGGCTCGGCGGCGATGAGTTCATTGCCGTGGTGTCCGACTACGAAAGCCCGGACGCTTACAGAACCCTCGCCGAACGGGTGCTGGCGGAGACCAGCAAGCCGATTGATCTCGGTGACAAATCGGTGGCCATTTCGACGAGCGTTGGCGTCGCAGCCTTTTCCGCAGACAGCGACACCACACCGGACCAGCTTTTGCGCCAAAGCGATTCAGCGATGTATCAGTCCAAGCTGGAGGGCAAGAACCGCTATACGCTGTTCAATCCGAAAACCGAGATTGAGATCACCGCCTTCAACAACAGGATCAACGCGCTCTCCAATGCGATCGACAACAATGAGCTGGTGTTCCACTACCAGCCAAAGGTCGATGTGGTCAGCGGGCGGATCCACAGTGCCGAAGCCCTCGTCCGCTGGCAGCATCCGGAAGTGGGTATCCGGTATCCGGGCAGTTTCCTGGACGCCACGGAAAACATCGGCCTGTCCCTGAAACTGGATACATGGGCGCTGGAGACCGCTTTTGAGACCGCGTCTGCATGGCGCAAGGCCGGTCTGGAAGTGCCGATCAGTGTCAATATCGACCCCCGGAACCTCACGTCGAACTGGCTCTACGATACGCTGAAGGGGCTCCTGGCGAAATACGACTCGATCGCGCCATCTCTGCTCGATATCGAAGTTCTGGAAAACGCGACAGCCGTCGGAAACGCCTCGGTCGCCCTTGCGATCAAACAGTGCCAGGAACTTGGTGTCAGTTTCTCAATCGACGACTTCGGCACCGGGTATTCCACGCTCACGCACCTGCGCCACCTCCCGGCAGATCACGTGAAGATCGACCAGACCTTCGTGCGGGCTGCAATCGATACCCTCGATGACCTTGCGATTGTGGACGCGGTTCTCGGCCTTGCGGGCGCCCTCAACAGAGAGGTGATTGCCGAAGGCGTGGAAACAAAAGCGCACCAGAACCTGTTGATCAGTCTGGGCACAACGATCCTCCAAGGGTACTCCATTGCCCGTCCCCTGCCCTACGGCACCTTTCTCGACTGGACGGAGACTTTCGCACCCGATCCCGATTGGAGCCTGTTGCAGCACCTGTCAAAACGGCGCGTCAGACTGCTTTACCTTCAGGTCGAACTCCGGAACTGGATCAAGGTGCTGAGCGGTCAAAAAGACGCCAAGGAGCGGCCGACCTGCACCCTCAACGTGGAAGACATGGCGGCGAACTATTGGCCCTGGCTCAACCGCGACGGCGCGAAACTATTTGCTGGAAGCGATCACTACGCCTTGCTGCTCACCCAGTGTGAGAATCTGATGAACCAAGCGAAATGGCATTGTGGAAGTAGCCTTGGCGCACAGAAGACGTGCTCCGCTGCAGCTGCCAACCAGTTATCGGCACTCGCAAAAGACTGCGTCAACACGATCGACAACTTGTTGCTCGACCGGAAACTCGATCGCACCGATACAGTGCCCTTCAAAGTGGAGGAGAAGCGGGCGTGACGCGGTTTGTGAGGCCCCTAGCCAAGCATCCAGTTCAGCACCAGACGCCAATCGGTCATCCGGATCGGCGTCCCATGGGTGCCGGTGTCAAACAGCGTGAACTTGATCGGATAGTTTGGCGCCTTTGATTTGATCTGCTTGAAGAACTGCGCCTGGGTTTCCCAGTTGTAAACCCGGTCCAGCGTGCCTTGCCCCATATAAATCGGTACGTTCCTGGACAGCACTCCGGCTGAGAAAATGTTCGGATCCTTTGGTGAACCGAGCAGCATGATCCCGTTTACGAGGCGCGCATAGTTCCCGTTTTTCACAAGGTTCCAGCAGATGATGCCGCCCATCGATCCGCACGCCACAACAACCTTGGCGCCGGGAGAAAGCTGTTTTTGCTGCTGGATGAGCGCCGCGACATCCGCTGTACCCCGCTTGTCGAAGTGAGTGACATCAACCGTGAGATACGCTCCGCCGTTGCGGACCATCAGGTTCTGGATCCGGTTGAAGTTGCCACCAAAGGACACATCGTTCATGCCCTGAAAACGGTTTCCGCCCTGACCATGAATATAGATGACGATCGTCTTGGCACCGCCCTTCCACTTGCCCGTTCCCATGTAGGAGATGGTCCGGCCATTTGCCTGGAGCTCTCCGCTGCCGCGGCCGCGTTTCGGCTTGTAAGAAACGTAGTTGCCATAAACCTGGCGCTCGGGGATCTGATCCCGGCCGTGCAGATCGCGTTGCTTGATGTACTCCACAACGATGAAATCGCCGTCGTAAAGTGTTTCGGTGACCTTCTTGTAGCGGAACAGGCGGTCTTTGTACGGCTTCAAGGCTTCAGCATGTGCGTTGATCGACACGCTGCAAAAAACAGCGGCTAGCACCACCACCGGCAGTTTGGCGAACCGTGCCTGAAGGGCTTTCAGAAAACTGTTCAGCATGCAGTGTCCTTCGCTGGGCCAAATTGGAAGCCGATACCGGTAAAACCTACGCAGGCACGCTCCGGCTTTCAATGGACCCGAGGTCAATTCAATCAGATCCGCTGCCATTAATCCGCAGTAATCCCCATCAATGCGCGTTCGTGATCCTGCAGCAACGCACACAGTCATGAGACACGCGCGCGAAACCAGAGGCCCACACCCTCCGAAATTGTGCCTAGGAATTTCAGAGACTTATCCACAATCAGCCTCGGGCGCTGAATAACCTCCTCGCATTTTGCGAATTTAAGGAATTGGTAACCATAAAATTTCAAGACTGGCGAAGCTTTAGGCAGGAAAAAGACCGCCATCCCCATCCATGGCGGCATGTTCAGGAGAACTCTCATGCCAGTCATTTCCTTCGCGAATGCAAAGGGCGGCGCCGGCAAAACAACAGCCGCCTTGCTGTTGGCAACAGAAGTTGCTGCCCGCGGAAAGCGTGTCACCATCTTCGATGCAGATCCGCAGAAATGGATTTCGAAATGGCATGAACTGCCCCGGACCTGCAAAGGGATTTCCGTGGTCAGCCAGATTTCCCCTGCTTCCATCACGGAACAAATCACCCAAGCCTCTGAGACATCCGATTATGTGATCGTTGATCTTGAAGGCACGGAGAACCTGATCGTTGCAAACGCCCTTTCGGTGTCCGATTTGGTGGTGATCCCGATCCAGGGATCGTCCATGGATGCACGGGGCGGTGCAAAAATTCTGACCCTGATCAAAAAGCTGGAGAAAATCGTCCGTCAGGACATCAAGCACTGCGTCGTGCTGACACGCTCCAACGCGGCCGTAACGACAAGGGCCATGAAGGCGGTGCAAGACTTTCTCTCAGCGCAAAACATCGATGTTCTGATGACCCCGATCGTCGAACGTGCAGCCTTCCGCGATCTCTTCGAGTTTGGCGGCGGCCTTGCAAACCTTGATCCGAAGATGGTCTCGGGCGTTGAAAAGGCCCGGGAAAACGCCTCCCTTTACGCGGCAGAAGTTCTGGAGCGGGCAATCAGCGCTCCGAAGAAACGCTGGTATAACGTCTTCCGACGCGCCAGCTAGCTCCCTGATTGACAGCTGACTGAACGCCGGGCCATGTGCCCGGCTTTTTTTTGATCCTGCTCATGGAGGTTGTTGGTCAGGCGGGATAAGCTTTCAGGAAAACAAGCTGACTTACAGGCATCGTCCTGATCCCGCTGGAGAATTTCATGCCCCTCTCCCCGACACGGCTTCTGATCGCCGGCGCGCTCGCCATCTCCCTGTCTGCCTGCAATCCCGATGACGGCAGTGTTGCCCTCGGCACCCTGGAGCGTGACCGCGTGGCGCTCACTGCTACAGCCGCGGAAGTTCTGGTTGCGCTTCCCGTACCGCAGGGGTCGCCCGTTACCAAAGGCACGGTGCTCGCTCGTCTGGATGCGACACAGCAACAAGCTGTTGTCAATCAGGCCGCCGCCGAAGTCGAAAAATCCCGGGCCAATCTTGAAAAGCTGGAAAATGGCGCCCGGCAGGAAGAGATCGCAAAGGCCGAAGCCGCTGTGGCGGGCGCCAAGGCGGAACTGGTGGAGGCTGAAAACAATTTCGAGCGCTACCAGGACCTCACAACACGCGGCACAACCAGCCAGGCCCAGCTCGACAGTGCACGGGCCAGCCGGGATGCGGCAGATGCGAGCCTGAACAGCGCCGAGCAACAACTTCTTGAGCTGGTCACCGGGACCCGTCCGGAAGACCTGGAAATGGCCCGCGCAGAACTCGCCGCGGCCGAGGCCAGTCTTGCAACACAGCAAAAGATCTTGAGTGAC
This sequence comes from Roseibium sp. MMSF_3247, assembly GCF_030733765.1. Taxonomy (NCBI): domain Bacteria; kingdom Pseudomonadati; phylum Pseudomonadota; class Alphaproteobacteria; order Hyphomicrobiales; family Stappiaceae; genus Roseibium; species Roseibium sp. MMSF_3247. Next base: position 26,077 of record NZ_JASHII010000002.1, on the reverse strand, counting down.
CTGACAATTGTTGCTTCCCGGGACGGCGTTCTGGACAGCCTGCCCTGGAACCTTGGCGAACGCGTTACTGTCGGCAGCCCGGTTGCCGTGATGCTCGCCGGCGATGCTCCTTATGCCCGTGTCTATGTCCCCGAACCTCACCGGGTGAAGATCAACGAAGGCGACACGCTTTCCATTCGCGTTGATGGCCTCGACGATCCAATCGACGGGCACGTGCGGTGGATCAGTTCAGAGCCATCCTTCACACCCTACTATGCGCTCAACCAGTCGGACCGCGCGCGGCTGATGTATGTCGCCGAAATCCAGCTGCCCGTCAGTGCTTCCAACCTGCCGAACGGTGTTCCGGCACAAGCCGTGCTGCCGTGACCGCGCCCATGTCCGACATTGTGATCCAAGCCGAAGGGCTGGTGAAAAGCTTCAAGGGCTTCCGGGCGGTCGACGGCCTCGACCTAACCATCGAGCGGGGCATGATCTACGGGTTTCTCGGCCCCAATGGATGCGGCAAGACAACCGCCATCCGCATGCTGACCGGCCTGCTGACACCAACCGAGGGAAGCGTCGAGGTTCTGGGGCTTTCGGTACCCAAGGACGCGGAAGCGTTGAAATACAAGATCGGCTACATGACCCAGGCCTTTTCGCTTTATGGCGATCTAACTGTCCTGGAAAACCTCAACTTCATGGGAACCGTTTACGGCCTCTCCCGAGCCCAGCGCAAGGAACGCATCGCCGAGGTGATGAACCGCTATGAACTGACGCAACTCAGTGACCGGTTCGCGGGCAAGATGAGTGGGGGCCAGCGCCAACGCCTTGCCCTGGCTGCGGCCGTGTTGCACGGCCCGCAACTGCTGTTCCTTGATGAACCCACATCAGCGGTAGACCCGGAATCCCGGCGGCATTTCTGGGAACAGCTTTTCGACCTGGTCGATGAGGGCACGTCCATTGTTGTAACAACCCATTTCATGGATGAAGCCGAGCGCTGCCACAAGATTGCGATCATGGAAGCCGGTCAAAAGCGGCTGGACGGCACGCCCAGTGCGCTGATGTCCGCCATGGGTGCCAATGTCGTGGAGATTGAAGCGCCGAACCTGCGCGACATCCGGCGGCATCTTCTGGGCACCGAAGGCATCGTGACAGCTGCCCAGCTTGGCGCGCGCTTGCGGGTGCTCGTCAAAGACACCATCCCCGATCCGGAGGGCTTCTTGAAGGCCAACCCGCAAACGGCAAGCGCGACAATTGTCGAACAGGTCCGGCCCAATCTGGAAGACGTCTTTGTCACCGCAACGGGAGAAGGCCGCCAATGAGATCGATATCGCGTATTCTCGCCGTCTTTTCCAAGGAACTGGCCCAGCTGCGCCGGGACCGCATGACCTTTGGAATGGTCGTCATGATCCCGCTCATTCAGCTGATCCTGTTCGGCTACGCCATCAACACCAATGTCCGCGACATCCCGGTCGCGGTGGTCGATCAAAGCCAGACCGGTATCAGCCGGATCCTGGTTCAGATGATCGAGGCAACACGGGTCGTGACGGTGACCGAGCGGCTGACCACGCCGGAAGAAGCCGAAGAAGCGATCCGCTCTGCCCGCGTCCGGGCCGCCTTCATTCTACCCGACGACCTCACTCAGAGACTGGCAAGGTCTCCAGCTGTGGGTCTTGGCACACCACCCTCGACAGATCAGGAAACCAGTCGCCCGGTTGCCCAGTGGATTGTCGACGGCTCGGATACGATGATCGCGAGCTCGATCAAGAGCCTTCGAAACATGCCGCTTTCAGAGATCTACCGGCAGGCGCCCAACCGGTCGACACCGACCTTTGAAGTCACGCTCTTCTACAATCCCGAACAACGCACCGCGGTCAATATCGTGCCGGGCCTGGTTGGCACCATCCTGACGATGACGATGATCATGTTCACCTCTGCTGCGATTGTGCGCGAGCGGGAGCGCGGCAACATGGAGATGCTGATCAACACGCCGATCCGGCCGATCGAATTGATGGTCGGGAAGATCATCCCCTACATTTTCATCGGCCTTGTGCAAACGGCCATCATTCTCAGTCTGGGGCACGTGCTGTTCAACGTGCCGCTGGATGGCAACATGATCGACCTGTTTGTCGGGACGCTTTTGTTCATTGGGGCAAGCTTGTCGCTCGGTCTGGTGTTTTCCACAATCGCCCAGACCCAGCTTCAAGCCATGCAGATGACCGTCTTCGTACTTCTACCGTCCATCCTTCTGTCCGGATTCATGTTCCCTTACGAAGGCATGCCAGTTGTGGCGCAATACATTGCCGAAGCGCTGCCTGCGACACATTTCATGCGCATGATCCGGGGCTTCGTGCTCCGGGACGCAACGCTGATGGATGTCCACCGCGACGTCATCTGGATGAGCGGTTTCTTTGTTCTCGGGATGGTCGCCGCTGCCGTCCGGTTCAAGAAACGTCTGGATTGATACCCTTACTACTGTCCGCCATCCGGCAAGGCGGGAAGCGAACGCAGGTAGAGCGTTATGGCCGCTGCGTCCTCGTCAGTCATTTTGGCAAGATACCCGTATGGCATCGGCGGCAGCATGCGCGCCTCATCCGGCCGAACGCCCTTGCGGATCATGTCATCAAGCTCGGCGTCACTGTATTGCGCCAGCCGTGTTGGCGTGATGTTCGGTGCAACAGAAACACCCCATGGACCATGAAACTCAAATCCACCTGCGCCAAGATGTGTGTCAAACATCGGCCCCTTAGGACCAAAGGTTGTGTGGCATTCGGTGCAATGGGCGATTGGACCAGCGAGATAGGCACCGTACTCAAGCGTTACACCATGCGGCACCTCTGCGACGCTGATGACCGGTGGTCCATAGGCCGGCGGAAGCGGAATATTGTAAACGCTTTGCCCGGGATCATGATCGACAGCTGGAACCTGGCGCAGATACATCACCATGCTCATCAGATCATCATCTGATATGCCTTTGTAAAGCCCGAACGGCATGGGCGGACCAATGATGCTGCCATCAGGGCGAATGCCTTCCCGAATAGCGCGGCCCAGCTGTTCATCCGTCCAATCGGCCACACGGCTGCCCGGCGTAATATTCGATGCGATGGCAGTGAACATGTCGTTCTTCTCAACCATCATGCCGGCCAGTCCCATATCCGCCACCGGCCCATCCGGACCTTGTGGTGTATGGCAATTGCCGCATCCGGCAGGCCCTTCCACCAGATATCGGCCACGCTCCAGCGTGGGCTCAGCGCCCGCGGTTCCCATACCGAGCAAGGCAACTGCGGCTAAGAGACCGCCTGAAAGTCTTAGAATTTTGCTTGTTGTCATGCGCATACCAAAGCCTCCCAGCCAATGTGACGCCTGGGAATGCTACTCTCATGTCGCGCTGATGGATATGGTCAGGATTTACACTTCCGGAATGAAGTCGGCGGTGACGCCATCAGTCAAATTCATGCGTCCACGAAGGCCCGAATTGCACCTGAGATATTGTCCGCAAACCTATCTTCGATCGCTTGACGGTCTTCTTCGCCATACATACCGGTGAGCGCCGTTTGAGAGATCGTCAAATACTGGATCGCACCGATCAATTGGAACACTCCAGCCCGGATCTCGTCCAAAGGTGCTGCCCGCCACTTCGGGGTTCTACGAGCAAGCTCCGTCAAGGCGTCGAGATAGGGTTTCATGGGCCAGAAGCGCGCGGTTTCCTCCGTGTCCAGCAGCGCCCGGACGACAAGACGGGCCTCGGCCTGCCGCTCCAATGAGCATTTGGCAAGACCTTCAAAGTAGGCAACAAGACCAGCTGCCGGATCTCCAGTCCCGGCCCTTGCCACTTCCGCGCAGAGCTTGTCCGACAGCCTCTTGAGGACCGCGCCATAGAGCTTTTCCTTGGTGCCGAAGAAGTGCAGCAACGCCTGCTTGCTAACACCAGCCTCCTTGGCAAGTGCTGCCAGGCTGACACCATGAAAGCCAGTCTCGGCAAATTGGCGCTCGGCAATTTCCAGATACCGGTCGACGGCCGGCGCTGCGTTTGTCATCTGCTTTGTCCTTTGCTCTCTCCTATAACGCCTACTTGACTACTTACCAAGTGGTAAGTTAGCTTACCACTTGGTAAGTCGCTAAAGGGAGATGCGCGATGGATCGGACAACAGAAATCAGCCTGATCAAGGAAATCATCGGATTGGCGGAACAAAAATCAGCCTATCTGGATGAAACCATCGCCCACTCGCCGATCTCACGATATGCCAGCCCGGAACGATTTGAGCGGGAGCGGTCTGCCCTGTTCCGCCGCCACCCAATGATTGTCGCGCACTCCTCCGAGCTCCAAGGGCCGCAAGCCTTTTTGACCAAGGAGTTTCTCGATCTGCCGGTTTTGCTGGTCCGGGACGGTGACGGCAAGGTCAATGCCTTCTTGAACGTCTGCCGGCACCGCGGCGCGAAGCTGGTTCGGGAGGAGAGCGGCTGCAAGCGCATCTTCACCTGCCCCTATCACGCCTGGAGCTGGAGCAATGACGGGGTCTTGCGCGGTGTGCCGCACGAGGACCAGGGCTTTCCGGATCTGCCGCGCGCAGAACGCGGCCTGAGACGCCTCCCCGTTACCGAAGCTCATGGGTTCATCTGGATCATCGCCAATCCGGACGCGGGGGACATGCCGGATATCGATGCCTGGCTGGGGGAAATTGCAACCGACTTCAAATGGCTGGGCATGGCAGATCACAAGGTCGCCGTTGCGGAAACACTCGAAATCAAAGCGAATTGGAAAGTGCTGGTCGAAGGCGGCCTGGAAGCCTACCACTTCCGCGTCGCGCACAAGAACACAATCGGCCCGTATTTCACGGACAATCTCTCAACCTACCGCATGTTTGGTCAGCACATTCGGTCGGTCCTGCCACGGATCTCAATGCCGGACCTCACCCAAACACCGCAAGATGACTGGGAAATCCGGCGCGATGCCAACCTGCTCTATACGCTTGTGACAAACTGCCAGCTGCTGGTTCAGCAGGACCACGTGATGTGGTTTCACTATGAGCCGGTTGCTGCCGACCATACCCGGGTGCGGATCGTTACGCTGGCACCGAAATCCTACCCGGACACGGAAGAGATGCGCGAACGATGGGCAAAAAACCAGCTGATCACGACCACGGCTCTGATGGAGGATTTCGAGCTCGGTGAGGAGATCCAATCCGGCTTTGCCTCAAAAGGCAATCCAAGCCATCTCTTCGGCCGCTACGAGGGTGCGCTCAACCGCTTTAATCTCGTGATTGAGGAGATTCTGGCAAATTGAGCCTGCCGTACACCGCTACCTACACCGCTGTTCGATGACACTCTCTTCAGCAATCAAGGCTGACCACTTCAAAGTAAATCTAAAGAAGAAACATAACACACCAAAAACCCGATTATTCCCGTAAACAAAATTTAATGTTCCAAATTGCGAATAAATGTAATTGTGGCAGAAATGACTAAACGTGCCACAATTAGATATGCCAGTCTCAAGACATTGTGATCCAGAGGGAGAAGATCAATGTCTGTGCGCAAGTCTTTGCGCCGAGCGGCCCCGCTCGGCCTTGCGGGTCTTTTATGTATTACTGCCGCGTCTGCAGAAGAACCGCCGAAAGTCAATCAGGAAGACTTGAACGCGTCAGCCCTCAAGGATCCAAAGGCCGCCTTCATAGAAGCATTTGAGGCCGGTGATGAACTGACTGAGGCGACATTCACTGCCGAACGCGGGGTCGGAGCCAAGGTCAGCCAGGACGGCAAGATGTTTACCCGAATGCCGCGGGCAGATCTGGAACTTTTCGGCGAATGGACCACGCATCTGCCGGAGCGCGAAGCCGGCCCGGTCGCCCAATCCTGTATCTCCTGCCATTCAGCACCTTATGCCAATGGAGCCGGTCCAAACCCACTGAACGGGATCGTTGATCCGCTGCACACGGGCGACCCGTCCAAGTATCTGCACCGCAACACACCGCATCTCTTCGCGCTTGGCGCGGTGCAGCGGATTGCAGAAGAAATGACGGCGGAACTCCTGGCGCAGGAGGAGCTGCTTCAAAAGGAAGTCTGCACCTTGGGCGAAGATGCCTCGGTCGATCTGACAGCAAAGACCATCAGCTTCGGCACACTCTCTGCAACGCCTGAGAAAGACCCGCTCACCGGGATCTGTATTGCCGAATACGACCGGTCTGGCATTGAGGGCGTGGACGAAGACCTCGTTGTCCGCATGTTCGGCTGGAAGGGCTCACACGCCACCTTGAGAGCCTTCACCCGCCACGCTGCCCATAATGAGCTCGGCATGCAGGCAGATGAACTGGTGGGCAACCATGACGGCGACCATGATGGCGTGACCGGAGAGCTGTCCGTCGGCGATCTGACCGCCTTGTCCATCTATATGGCCGCCTTGGAGCGACCGACCTCGAAACTCGAACTTGCCAAACATGGATTGATGGAGCTGACAGCCGGGGAGGTTCTGGAGATCGAGCGCGGCGAACGTTTGATGACCGAAGCCCAGTGCACCACCTGTCATGTGCCGACGCTTAAGATCTCGACACCGATCTTTTCCGAGCCGAGTTTGCAGGCCGGTTTCCGGGAAGATGTTTTCCCCTCCGGCCAGAAGGCGGTCGACAGCGGTCTTGATGGTCACGCACCAATCTGGTTCGACCTCACAGAAGACAGCCCCAACAACCATATTGTGACCGCCAAGGGCGAAACGCTGAACCTTGGCGCCTTTCCGAAGACAGGCGACGGCGGGGCGCTTGTCTCCTGGTACTCCGACTTCAAACGGCACGAGATGGGCGAAGACCTCGCCGATCCGGTGGATGTGCACGGATTTGGTGCGTCCGTCTGGCCAACGGCATCGCTCGCCGGCGTCGGTTCGACCGGCCCCTGGCTGCACGATGGCAACGCGACGACCCTGGATGAGGCGATCCGGGCGCATGGCGGCGAAGCTGAAGCCAGCCGTCTTGCCTATGAGGCGCTTGGCGACAAGGACCGCGCGGCCATCATCGCCTTTTTGGAAAACCTGATCATCATCGACCTCGACCCGGAGGAAGAGGACGAAGAAAATCACGCTGCGGCCTCACAAGAAGCGGCATCTGAGGACGCCAGCACCAGGACTGCCCGCCTGGTCACCGTCCTTCCGCCCGTAAAACCCTGATGCCCCGAAACAGAAGGGTTTGCCACTTCTTGATGGCAGCGTGAAACTGCCGCGGTGGTCCAGCATCCACCCGCACCTGGACCACCGCGGCAAGTTATTTCCTATGCATTTTCAAAAAATTGGTTGAGTTTTCGAGATTTAAACCGATCACGTGGGTTCGAAGGCCACCTGCTCTTCTTCCCATTGCTGCTGCGCCTCGATCGTCACACCGTACTTGAACATACCGAATGTAAACTCTTGCAATTCTCGACCTTCCGCGACCCGCTTGGGTAAGTCGGGGTTGAGCATCGCCGTTTTGCCGATAGAGACAAAATCAGCTTTGCCGGAAGCAATCAGCTCATTGGCATCCGCAACGACATGAAGTCCACCATTGGCGATCACGGGTAGATCAGTCAGATCCCGAGCGTAGGCTGTCAGGTTTTCCCCGGCTTCTGTGTAGCTGTGCACGGCATAGCCTTCTTTTTCGCTCGCAAGGTGAATGAAATCAGCGCCCGCGTCCGCAACCGCCTCAAATATGACCTTCGCGTCTGCCAATCCGTTTGGCCAGAAGTAGTCTTGGATGTTTGCCTTGGCCTGGGACAACCGAACCCCGACAATGAAGTCTGATTTTGTGGCGCCCTGTGCCTCCTGGATGATCTCCTGTGTCAGCCGAATCCTGTTTTCCAACGTGCCGCCATATTGATCCTGACGAAGGTTCGTTTCCGCTGTCAGGAATTGATCGAGCAGATACCCGTTTGCACAGTGGATCTCGACGCCATCGAAGCCTGCAGCCTCTGCCCGCAGGGCGGCCTGGCAAAACCCGCGCTTGATGATCTCGATCTGGGTGAGGCTCAGTTCGTCTGGCACGTCGTAGCCCCCCTGACGGTGACCATAGCCCTGCAGCATGGACCCGGCTGGCCGGACCGGAGACGGTGCAACTGGCTCCATGATATGTTGAGAGACGGCGCCGGCATGAATGAGCTGCAGGATAACCTTCCCGCCCTCAGCCTTGATTGCCTGAACGACCCGTTGCCACCCCATCTCCTGAACATCGTTCACAAGCCCCGGCTGACCGGAATAACACTGCGCCCATTTTTCATCGGTAAAGGCCCCTTCCGTAATGATGAGGCCGTAACCGCCCCGGGCAAAACCGGCATAGTATTCCGCCATGTTCTCAGTCGGCACACCGTCTGCGCCGGCGCTGGCACGTGACATTGGCGCCAGAACGTAACGATTGGAAAAAGTTCTTGTTTTAATTGTCTTTTCTTGAAGAACTGGAAAGGTATGTGTCATCTGAAGTGCCCTTTGTTGAGGAAGTGCACGAGAGTTAAATTTCACATTACCTTTTGACAAGTACGCACTATTTTTGCTTATACATACAAAAAAGTAACTAATAGGCTTTTCGATGGCTCAGAACCAACAAATTGATCCGCTGTTTTGCCCGACTGAAACCGCCCTTGGATTGATTGGCGGAAAATGGAAAGGGATGATCTTGTGGTGTATTTGCCGCAAGACGATGCGGTTCAACGAGCTGCACCGCATTATCCCAGATATTTCTCAGCGTATGTTGACCAAGCAATTGAGAGAATTGGAAGATCACAAAATCATTGTGCGGAAAGTGTATCCACAAATCCCGCCAAAGGTGGAGTACAGTCTTAGTGCTCACGGAGAAGCCTTGAAACCAATTCTCGATCAACTCGAAGACTGGTCCCGCTCCTATCTGGAACAACGGCAGGCTGAGAGCTGACGCCCGAAAGCAAAATCACCCCGCCTGCCAAACCTTGATGGCATCTATCGGATAAATCAGCATCAGAACATTCAGGGTGAGATTGTCACGGATCACCCAGAGCGCGAGGAGCTCAAAGACGATGCCGACCACGACCGTGACCCAGACCGGCATCCGCCAGGCGAAGAAGAAACCAGCGAGCATCCAGAGAATATCGAAAACGGAATTCAGAACGCTGTCGCCGGTGTACCCGATGGCGATCGTTGCCTCCCGGTATCGATCGATAATCCAGGGGCTGTTTTCCGCCACTTCCCAGGCCGCCTCGATGAAGATCGCCCCAAGCGCGCGTTCGCCGACAGACCGCTGTTTGAAGAAGAACCAAAGCAGCCAATAAAACAAAAATCCATGGATGATGTGGCTGAAGGTGTACCAGTCGGCGATGTGCTGGGACGACCCGGCCACATCGCTCGCCGGCGTCCAAAACAGCACGTAACCGCAATCACAGATCGGAATCCGGCCCATAATGAGCAAGATCACGGCCGTGGCTAAGATCATGAGAAGGCCGGTGATCAGGCAAGCGCGGTTGGTCATTTTCTCTTTCTTTTTGTTGCAGATTAGGCCGGAAGAGAAGGTATGTTTTCCCTGACCAAATTTGATAAGTCCAGCGAACTTCCAGCAATCAAACCGTTAACGCGTATTGCCGATAATGTCCTATATCATCAGAAAAACGTTGCTTATTGGCCTGAGTGCAGCCGCATTCGGATGGGCCTTCATGAACTACTCGGTTGTTGCCTTTTACCACCCACACGCCATGTCTGAGCGACTTGGGTTTCGGTATTTCTGGGTCTTTGCAATCGCACTTTTGTTAAATTCAGCCTGGTTTATCCTCGACAGAAGCGCTGTTCCTGAAAAGCAATCCCGTCAAACGGGAATTCATTATGCGATTTTCGTCGCCATTGTCGCCGGGTATCTGATTGCTTTGAAAATAAAGGTAACCGCGCCTATTGCGCCCCACGCGGTGATACCCTCGGGCTGATGAATACCCATCCCAAATTGGCGATACGGCGACTGGAAGCCAAATCGGTGCGCGCGTCGCTTGGCGCAGTCCCGGCCTTGCGCCGGGACTTGACCAGGAAAAGTCACGCTCATAAATCCCGCTGGAGTTTTGCCGCAAATCCCTCTAGAACCTTGCGCCAACGAAACATCAATCCGTCCGGCCTTTTGTGACGGCTTGCGCTCCCGGATCTCCGGTGTGATGCGCAGCCCAGAAGATAGCCTTGTCCGGCGGTTTGCTCAGGAGACACCTAGATGGCCACCAACGGCGCGGCGCCACACCAGACCCGGCGCACCTTTGCGATCATTTCCCACCCGGATGCCGGTAAGACGACGCTGACGGAAAAGCTGCTCCTGTCGGGCGGCGCGATCCGGGCCGCCGGTCAGGTCCGCGCGCGCGGTGAACGCCGCCGGGCCCGCTCCGACTGGATGAAGATCGAACAAGAACGCGGCATCTCCGTCTCCTCCTCCGTCATGACGTTCGAGCGAAAGGGCATCATCTACAACCTGCTCGACACTCCGGGTCACGAAGACTTTTCCGAAGACACCTACCGCACGCTGACCGCCGTGGATGCTGCCGTGATGGTCATCGATGCTGCCAAGGGCATCGAGACCCAGACCCGCAAGCTGTTTGAAGTTTGCCGGCTGCGCGACATCCCGATCATCACCTTCGTCAACAAGATCGACCGTGAAGGCCGGCATGCGCTGGAGATCCTCGACGAAGTGCAAGAAGCCCTCGCCCTTGATGTGTCCCCGCAGACCTGGCCAGTCGGCATGGGCTCCGACTTTTTCGGCGTTTACGACTGGCAGAAAAAGCAGTTCCACACATCCGGCGGCGATCGCGGCGGGCCTTACACGGAAACAAAGACCGTCTCCGGTCTGGACGACGACGCCCTCACCGGCACTGTCTTCGACCGGATCATGGATGAGCTCACTGAAAACGTGGAACTCGGCGCGGAAGGTTATGCGGAGTTCGACAAGGAAAGCTTCCTGGAAGGCCATTTGACCCCGGTGTTCTTCGGCTCGGCCCTGCGCGACTATGGCATTGAGGAAATCCTTGATTTCATCGCCGATTTCGCCCCGCCGCCGCACTCCCAGCCGGCGACCGGCGGGCGGACCATCATGCCGAACGAGGACAAGGTCACCGGCTTTGTCTTCAAGGTTCAGGCGAACATGGATCCCAAGCACCGCGACCGGATTGCGTTCGTGCGGCTGTGTTCAGGCACCTTCAAGCGCGGCATGAAGCTGAAGCACGTACGCGCGGGCAAGCAGATCGCCGTCTCCGCACCGATCTTCTTCTTTGCCGAGGAACGTGAGATTGCCGATCTTGCCTACCCAGGCGACGTGATTGGCGTGCCGAACCACGGCCAGCTGCGCGTTGGTGACACCTTGACCGAAGGCGAGAACATCCACGTCACTGGCCTGCCAGCCTTTGCGCCGGAAATCCTGCGCCGCGTGCGCCTCTCCGACACCATGCGCGTCAAGCAGATGCGCCAGGGCCTTCAAGATCTGGCCGAAGAGGGCCTAGTCCAGATCTTCAAGCCGGATCTTGGCTCCAACTGGATCGTGGGCGTTGTCGGCGCGCTGCAGCTCGATGTTGTGGTCGATCGCCTGCGCGCGGAATACGGTACGGAAATTGGCTTTGAGGCCGTTCCTTACACGACCGCCCGCTGGATCGAGACCGACAGTCAGACCCTGCAGAAGATGATCGAAGGCCACCGCATGTCGATCGCCAACGACCGCGACGACAAGCCTGTTTTCCTGTTCAAGAACGCCTGGGAAGTCGGCCACATCACTGAAAAATTCTCCGATGTCACCTTCCGCGAAACCCGCGAGATCGTCTACGAGGGCTGAGAAGCAAAGGGCCTTGTCTGACATGACCGTCATTCTTCGCCCTGTCGCGCCCTCTGATTGCGATCTGATTTGCCGGCACCGGCACGACATGTTTCTTGCTGCAGGCGATCAAGAGGCAGCAAAAGCAGCCTACAGCCCGGCCTATCGAGAGTGGCAGGAAAACGCACTCCAGTCCGGGGCTTACTTCGGCTTCATCGCAGAAGTGGGCGGGGTTGCTGTCGGCGGTGTTGGGCTGATGGTCATCGACTGGCCTCCCCACCATCTCCACCCGGACGTCTTGCAACGCGGGTATGTGCTGAACGTTTTTGTCGAACCGGACCACCGGGAAAAGGGCGTCGCCAAACATCTGATGGCCGCATCCGATAAAGCCTTCACGGCGCGCGGGATCACCCATGCCGTTCTGACCGCGACCGATCAGGCGCGGCCGCTCTACGAACGCGACGGGTGGCAGCAAACGGCCCAGATGGCCAAGGAAATTGGTTGACCCTGCTCAGGCAAATTCAAACTTCGATCAGAAAACATCCGTTTGCGTGTCCATGAGGATGTAAAGGCCTGCGACGATCATGACGAGCGGGGCAAGGCGTTCGAAGAATTTTTCTGTGGCCGGTGTCGGCTTTATGAGACGGCTCAAGAAGGTCCCAAGGGCCAAAAGCATAGCCACAGCAATGAGTGCCCCTGATAGGACAAAACGGTCGAGCTCGGGTCTCGTATCTGCAAAAAACGTTGCCATCAAAACAAAGGTGTCGGTGCTGAGCGCCAGGAAAAGGACAACCACACCGATGATCGATCCCGGGGGCGGCGGGTTCTTTTCTGTGACCGCAGGTTTCCGGCGGTTTTTCAAGACCTCGCGAAAGCCGAGTGCCACGGGGACAATTCCCAAAAGACCAAGATCGGCCGGCGCTAGAAGCGCGGCTCCGCCGCCCACCAAGACCGCCCCGCCGATAACGACGACCTGTGCCAACAAAAACCCTGTGATGGCCGCCGGTTTCCGCCCAGTGGCCGCAAGCGCCAAAAAGGCGAACAATCCGTCAATATTGGTGAGAATGTAAGTGGTTGCGACAGAGAGCGCAAAAAACATCCAGCAGATCCAGGGCCATGGCGTTTCAAGTACGACCATCAGTCATAAACAGGCCAAGGCAGCCTGTCCCGGAAAAAACCGTCATGAGATGGATACGAAGGCCTGGCGAAGGGGTGAATTTTGCAACTTCACACCTAAAAGGCGTGCCCCCTCGTCAAAATTAAGGAAGTCGAAATCTGCCTTTATACGAATTTTTTACAAGGAGTGTTTTAGCAAATTTCCTTTTTATTTTCCAGAAACTCCGAAATCCCAAGTTTTACTAAAATACCAGCTCGTTTTTCGGCTAACTGCACTTATACTTGCGAGTTAACGAAAAAAACGGCTTGCGAGAATTTGGAATCGTGTTGTCCACGGAGATTGGGGCCAGTCAAAAAGGAACTTCCAGAGCGACAACCGGGCATCAGCAAGCTGATGCACCGGCAGGAAAAGCGCGCCTGAAGCGGATCCACAAGCTGTCCCGCCCGTTCTGGGCGTCCTTTATCATTGGTGCTGTGAGCCTGCTTGTATTTGCAGCCTTCCTGGTCAACGCACTTGACCGGCAAGCCATCACGTCAAGTGAACGGGTGATGGGATCTCTTCTAGGAGAGCGGACAGACCGGCTCTCTGAACTCACTTTGGAATACGCCTATTGGGACGAGTCCGTGGACCGCCTCGTCAACGGTTTCGACGAAGATTGGATCGAAACAACATTCGTTGACTACATCTACTCAAGTCTTGGAATTATCGGTGTCCACGTTGTGGATGGTGAAAATACGGACCGCTTGCACGTTTACGAAGATGCGGTCACTGACGGAACTTCCATGGAGCGTTACGGACCGGATGCGGAAAAACTGATCAACCGTGCCCGTCGAACCCCGACCAATGAAACGCCGATTCCAGCCACCGGGTTTTTGGGCACAATCGATGAACTCTATCTCGCCTCCGCGGCGCGCATGACCACCTATGATGCGGAGACAGATACAAGCACTGATCATGTCATGATGTTCGTGCGCCCGCTGGATGACGAGGCGCTCGCGGATCTTGGCGAGAAATTCCAGCTGCCGGGTCTAAAGATTGCGACAGAATCCCCCTCATATTTTCAGGCTCATTGGCCAATCCGAACCGAAGACGGCACAACGCTCGCCAGTTTTGTTTGGAACCCGGTTCTTCCAGGCCAGCGGCTGCTGCCCCCCTTGGCGCTCGGCCTGATCATCGTTTATGCAGGCATGATGATCGCGGCCCGGGCGTTTTTGAAGCAGGCGACCCATATGGTCAGTGCTCTGGACGCTGCCAAGAAACGAACCGAGCGGGCCAAGGAGCTGCTTGCGCATCAGGCGAACACGGATGCTCTTACAAACCTCGGCAACCGCTGGAGCTTTGAGCAAACCCTTGACGCACTCTCCGCCAAGGCCGACGGCACCAAGGAATTCGCTCTTGTCTGCTTCGACCTCGACCGGTTCAAGACGATCAATGACACCTTGGGGCACGAAACAGGCGATGAAGTTCTTAAATATGTCGGTGAGACTTTAAGCTCGCTCACCTACCCGCAGGACAAGGTTTTCCGACTTGGTGGGGATGAGTTTGTGATCGTCTTCGGCTTGACGGACCGTGAGCGTGTTCTGGCAGTCGCAAAGGAAGCGATCGCGATCCTGTCTCAACGGGTCACGCTCAACGGCCATTTCTGCCACTTTGGCGCCAGCGCCGGCATTGCCTATTCGACCGAACCGGTCAACTTGCTAAGGCGGGCGGATACTGCCCTTTACGCCTCCAAGAAAAAGGGGCGCGGCCAGGTCACGGTCTATATCCCGGATTCCACCGACACATCCGCTCAACGGTTACCTGCGACCGAAACACTATAGCCGTCTATTCGGCAGGCTCCGCGATTTGGCGCGCTGGCGCCGGTTCAGTCCTGTCCGGCCGCGTCACCAGATAAACACCGAAAACAATGAGGCCAAGAGCCGGCCAGGCGGTCCAGCCAGGCTGTTCGCCAAGCACAGCGATCCCCAGCAAGGTGCCGATCACAGGCACTGCATAATTCACTTGCTGCAGCCGGGCGGCCCCGATGCGCGGGATCAAATAGAAATAGATCAAGGCCGCCAGCGCTGTTGGTCCCAGCCCCAAATAAAGGACCGCGGCGAGCGCCGGAACTGGCGCAGCGGACAGGCCAAGGTCCGGCGCGAACAAAACCATGTATCCCCCCAGCGTCAGCAGTCCAACGAAGACCGAGGCTGCAGCCATTTGCAAGGGATCAGGAAAGGGAAATCTCCGCGAGAAAAGCGCCGTGAATGCATAACAACAGGCCGCCACGACCAGGCAAAGCTCGGGCAGGAGACTGCCAATCCGGCCTGCACTTAAATCCGGCGCCGCCAGCACGGCGACCCCGGCAAAACCGGCCAGCGCACCGAGCACCTTCAGTCTTGTGAGGCTTTCCTCAAAATGGACCAGAGGCGCGGCAACCAGAGTGATGATCGGTGCAATGCCCATGATCAGCGCGGCAAGCCCGGTGTTGACCTCCTGTTCTGCGTAACTGATCAGAAGAAACGGCAAGACATTCCCGCTGAGGCCGACAATGGCCGCAATGCTCCAGCCGCTAGCCCCGAGGTCAAACCCGCCTCCCCTCAGCAGCAGCACACGGCCCAGAACAGGCGCTGCAATTGCCATCCGCGCAAACACCAACGTGGCCGGGTTAATGTCTTTGACGGCAACACCAATCGCCAGGAACGAACTGCCCCACAGTGCGGCGAGCACCGACCACAATAGAAAGTCTCTTGCCTGCATGGGCCTATCCTCTAAACTGCTATGAAAGAAATAGCATGCTATTATTTCAATAGCAATGGAGGACGTATGACCGACATTCCCATTCCCGGAAAGGCCGTCCGCGGATCGCGCAGCGGCGCGCCGATAATGGCCCTGTTCGACTTACTGGGACGCCGCTGGGCAATGGGTGTGGTCTGGACGTTGAGCGAACAGGGCCCCTGCACCTTCCGCGCATTACAGGAGGCCTGCGAGAGCATTTCTCCGGCTGTTTTGAATGCCCGACTGAAAGAACTGCGGGCCGCGGGGTTCGTCACGCAAGGGGATGGCGGGTATTGCGTAACACCGCTTGGGCAGGAGGTCTATGAAGCGCTCCTGCCACTGTCCAAAGTGTCGAAAGTCTGGGCCGCGCGCATTGAGCAGAGCGGCTCCGGCGCGTCTGAGTAGTCCGCTACTCCGGCAACAGCAAGACGGATCAAGACGGCAGCGCTCGCAATGATATGCGCGAGCGTTATGATGACCGATGCGCCATGCAGGACCTTGAAACGCTTTGTTTCGCCCGCATCGGTCGCCGCGTTGATCATCGGCATCAGGACCTGTCTTGCAAAGATCGCGGATGCTGCAATCAAGACCATCACCACGCAAGAGACCACATCCAGAAATCCGGTTCCAATCGCCGCGGCCAAGGATGCCGCGATCACAAACAGATAGAAGTGCGGAAAGGCTTTGCGGATAAGGGGTCCTGCCGTTTCCGCCGGCAGCGCGGTGAAGACGAAAGCCGCGAAGCCAAAGGAATAGAGCGTCATGCCACCGAACAACAGCGCAGTCACAAGAAGGGTGGCTGAGGTGACGATCATTTCTTAGGTCTCCGTGTGACACTGGGCAAAATGTAGGGAACGTTTGTCTGGTACTGCCGGAAACGATCCCCGAATTGAGAGGCGAAACGCCGTTCCTTCAGCATCGGTGCGAGCAGGCAGTAGGCTGTTAGAAAACTCGCAACAGCGAGCTGGTCAGGCGTCCAGACCGGCACCGTCCACGTTGTCAGGGCAAAGGACACATAAATCGGCTGGCGGATGATCTTGAAGAGCCCCGTCTCCGGCATGTCCGGAAAGATCGGGCGAATGTTCTGCGCCAGTGACATCCAGCCAAGCGCGCCTGATTGCACCTCAGCGCCTGCGTCGTAACTCGCCTTGATCAGCAACAGCCATGAGAGCGTGTAAAGCCCGCACAAAAGCCAAAAAACCGCTCCCTCCGCTTGCCACCAAATCACACCGCTTGGTGTCCAAAACGCGAACAGCAAAAACAGCTGGACGGAGGCAATGATGGCATAGGTCGTGGTCGCCAGTGTTTTGCCGTGTCCGGACGGTGCAAGGGCTGCCAGCCATTTCCTGCCACGAGCCGACAGGAGCACGGAATGGGTGAGCGGGAACTGGAGCAAAAGGAACGCATTGGCGAGATACCGCCACGGATCTGGAAGCGTGCCCAGGCTGCGGCTCATCCCGAAAAACATTGCAGCGATCATGGCAAGAACTGCTGCCGCAAAGAGTGTGTGGCAGACAAGACCATATAAGTAGGCAAGCGCGATCCGTCCGCGCCCGGGCGGGACGGACAGCATTCCCGCCACCAAGCGGAGCAGTCTTTTCAAAGGTCTCAGGTCAACCAGCGTCATCGCTGACAAAACCTAGCGCCGTGCGTCCTTATCGCCAGTGGCATTTGACGGTTTGTCGCAGAGGTCTGGGAGATCCCCAAAAAATTAGACCAGGGTCGGCCGAAAACCGCCGGAAACCTTGGCGTCCCCGGTCA
Organism: Roseibium sp. MMSF_3247; assembly: GCF_030733765.1. Classification (NCBI taxonomy): domain Bacteria; kingdom Pseudomonadati; phylum Pseudomonadota; class Alphaproteobacteria; order Hyphomicrobiales; family Stappiaceae; genus Roseibium; species Roseibium sp. MMSF_3247. Next base: position 8,722 of record NZ_JASHII010000002.1, on the reverse strand, counting down.
TCTTCCTAGTTACACGGTTGAGAGTTGAGGGAGAACTGAATGTCTGAACCAGTTGTCGCGCAAAAAGCGCCCTATGCGGTCGAAGTTGAAGCGGGAAAAAACTACTTCTGGTGTGCGTGCGGCAAGAGCGCGAACCAGCCGTTTTGCGACGGTAGCCACAAGGGCACCGACTTCGCGCCGGTAAAATACACGGCGGAAAAGGACGGCAAAGCGTTCTTCTGCGGCTGCAAGGCAAGCAGCAAATCCCCGCTTTGCGATGGGACGCACAGCAAGCTGTAAACACGAAACAGCCGGACCTGGGAAACCCGATCCGGCTGTCTTCAGATTTTCGTTGTGTCAGGACGCCCGGGCTGCGGACGGCGGCAGTTCGATATCGATGCCAAGCGTGGTGACATCGCCTTCCCGGTCCATTTCAAGCCGGACGGCATCGGGATCGATATCGATCCGCTTGGCCACAACCGCCAGAATGTCTTCGCGAAGACTGGAAATCAGCGCTGCATCATCGCTGTTGCCGGCGCGTTCATGCGCAAGAAGGATCTGCAGCCGGTTCTTGGCAACCGAAGCACTTTGGCTTCTCTTGCCAAAAAGGCTCAGGATGTTCATGCCGCCCTCCCCTTGAAGATCTTGCCGAACAAGCCCTTCTTTTCTTCCGGGATGGTGACGGGAATGTTTTCCCCCAAAAGACGGCGCGTTGCTTCCATATAAGCACGGGCCGCGGGCGAACCTTCGTCGGCCAGCGTGACCGGCAGGCCGACGTTGGAGGCCTTCAGCACGTCCTTGCTTTCCGGGATCACGCCAATGAGCGGCACTGACAAGATGTCCACCACATCGTCGGTTGCCAGCATCTCGCCTGTTTTGGCGCGGGCGCTGTCATACCGGGTGATCAGGAGGTGCTTGGGCATGCGCCCGCCCTGCTCCGCAACCTGCGTCTTGGCGTCCAGAAGCCCAATGATCCGGTCGCAGTCGCGCACGGAGGACACTTCCGGGTTGGAAACGATGATGGCTTCATCTGCATGGCGCATGGCCAGCGTCGCGCCGCGCTCAATGCCCGCCGGGCTGTCGCAGACGATCCAGTCGAAGTAATGGCGCAATTCGCTGATGACGCTGGCAACACCCTCTTCGGTGAGCGCGTCCTTGTCGCGGGTCTGGGAAGCCGGCAGAAGGAATAGATTGTTCAGCTTCTTGTCGCGCACCAAAGCCTGCTTGATGGTCGCCTCGCCGCGCACCACGTTGACCAGATCGAACACGACGCGCCGTTCCGCGCCCATGATCAGGTCCAGGTTACGCAAGCCCACATCGAAGTCGATGGCACAGACCTGATAACCTTCCTTGGCCAGCGCTGAGGCGATTGCGGCGGATGTGGTTGTCTTACCAACCCCGCCCTTGCCTGACGTGACCACAACGACTGTTGCGTTGCTCATGGTGTTCGTCCCACTTGTTGACGGTGCAAAGGCGCTTCACGGCCCCGACCGGAGTTAACTCAGTTGTTCAAAGACAAGGCTCTCGTCCTCAAAGCGGATCTGCGCCGGTGCGTTGCGCAGAGCCGCGTCGAAGTCATCGGCAACCTTGTAAAGTCCATTGATGGACACCAGTTCGGCGTCCAGTTTCGAGCAGAAGATCCGCGCGCCATCCCGTCCGGAGACCCCGGCCAAAGCCCGGCCGCGCAAGGCGCCGTAAACATGGATTGATCCGCCCGCGATGATCTCGGCGCCGGAGCTGACCGAGCCGACAATCGTCACGTCGCCATCCGGATGCAGGATGCTCTGACCGGAGCGCACATGTTCGGTAATGACAATTGATGATCCATTGGCCTCTGGCACCGCCCGAGCCTGCCGGTCTGCTTTCTTGGCAGCGGGCTTCTCGGCGATCTTGATTGCCGGGTCCGGATCGGACGCATCTGTTTTCGCAGCCTTTTTGGGCGCATCGGTGTTGTCGACTGTCTTTTGGCCCGCAGCCCCCACCGTCGCCTCGTTCCCGACACCGGCTTCCGGGATTTCGACATCAGCCGTCAGTCGTCCACCGCCAAAACTCGGCGGCATTCCCGGTTTGAGGCGCGTTCCGGAAATCCCGTCGATGCCGAAAACCCGGATGGAACGCTCGCTCAAGCCGTCCAGAACGGTCTCAAGGTCCTCGATCGGGATCTTTGTACCGCGCACGTCCAGAACGATCGGCCGGTCGATGAAAAATCCCGGTGTGCGCGCGATGATCCGGTCGATCTCGTTGAACCAGTCCTGATAGGGCGGCTCGGGAGACAACACGATCGCAATGAAGGATTTTCCCTTGAATTTCATCAAAGAGGCCCGGCGTCTTTCTCAAACGGAGTGCTTAGTCGCATAAACCTATCATTAACCGAACCGGACAGTTGGGCAGCGGACCGTTTTCCACGGATATCCAAATTCTTCCGAGTTTTCAGGCAATTGTCGGGTCTGCGGCGTCTCCCTGATGGGTCTTCGGCGGCAGACCTGACAAAACTGCCGATCCAATCGGCAGGAATCACCGCGAATACAGGGCGATTCTGTCAATTTGAGCCGCCGCCGGTTAACCGAATTCCAGATGAAAGCTTCACTTTTGCCATATTGCAGTGCAATATAAGCTATCTAACAACAAAGCGCGCTGACTAAGCTTGGAACAAATATGAGTAATTTCAGCGATGTAATGGACTATCTGGGTCTATCTCAGGACGAGGCAGCCCGCGTCCTCAACTCATCTGCAGACGAAATTGTTCGCTGGCGCAACACAAATGAGGCGCCACCCCTGCACATCTGGCAGTCCCTCGTGCAGATGCTCGACGACGTGCGCCGCTCCGCCGAAGAGGCTGCGAAATCGGCTGACCTTGACCACCTGGAGGCGTCCGACCTCAACCGTGTCACGCTGAACATGCCGAGCCAGATGTCCTCCGATCTTGCCGGCCCAAAGCGCGCCGCCACCGCCCTTGCCGTTGCCACCCTTGCCCGGGTTTTTGTCTGAGGCTGCGGAGCAGAAAATTAAACCGATTAGAAAAGTGTGCAAAGCGGCTTGATTCCGGACCGTTCCCGCCTTTGGCAGTGCCCGCTTTTCTGCTAACACTTGTGCCGGTGCGGCGCTCCATCAGACCGCAGGAAATCCCCTGACCTTGCCACTCGGCAGATGGCCAGACCCTCAAAAAACCCGCTTCTTCAAGGCCGCTGCCCATGTCCGCATCGCTCAAAGGCTTTTTGTTCGCTCTCAGCGGCTTTGCGATCTTTTCCACCCATGACGCCTTGATCAAGGCGCTCGGCGGCACGTATCCGGCCTTCCAGATCATTTTCTTCTCGGTCCTGTTCGCCTTCGTGCCGGTCTCCCTAATCATTCTGGCGGACGGTAAGGCGGACAATTTCCGGCCCCGCCGACCCGGATTGGTGCTCTTAAGATCAAGCCTCGCCATCGTTGCAATGTCCGGCGGGTTTTACGCCTTTACCGTTCTGCCGCTTGCCGAGGTCTATGCCCTCCTTTTTGCAACGCCGCTGCTGGTCACCGCCTTGTCCGTGCCGCTCCTTGGCGAAACCGTGCGTTTTCAGCGCTGGATCGCGGTCATTGTCGGGTTGATCGGCGTGGTGATCGTCCTGCGCCCCGGTGTCAGCGCGCTGTCCGCCGGCCACATCGCCGCGCTTTTATCGGCAAGTGCAAACTCGGTCTCCTCGATCCTGGTGCGCAAGATCGGCGGGCAAGAACGCTCTGCGGTCTTGATCCTTTATCCGATGATCCTGATGCTGATCGTGATGTCCATCCTGATGCCGAGCTCCTACCAGCCGATGGCCGTGGGCGACCTGGGCTTGATGGCGGCAATCGGGTTTCTGTCGGTGATTGCCCAATCGGCCATCATCGGCGCCTACCGGGCCGCGCCCGCCGCCGTTGTCGCGCCGTTGCAATACAGCCAGATCCTGTGGGCGGCCCTGTTCGGCGCGCTGTTCTTTTCAGAAACACCGGATTTTTATGTGGCGCTCGGCTCGGCGATCATTGTCGCGTCCGGCCTGTTCGTGGTCTGGCGCGAGGCTCAGGAAAACGTCTCCGCCCGCCGCCCGGTCACCCGCAGTGCCAGCTTCCGCTTCAACACCGGCTACGCCTCCAGCGTCAACCGGGCGGAGGATAAGGACGACGACGAAAAGCCGGATTAAGTGGGAAGGAGCTTTGAGGCAGGGGCGCATCCAACGACCGCCATATCCCGCATGGTATGACTGCATCGCAGGGGGCGTCGGCCCAATTCGATGGGCCGCACATAGCCGGTCTAGTCCGGAACAATGCGCGCTCTTGCAAAACGAAAGTCGATCTTCAACTTGGCGGCCTCGATCGCATCATGAAGCGGACCACTCATGAAGATTTTGCCGCTAAGTTTTGGATCAACCCAGAGATCGGCTCCGACAAGGGCAGAGGTAGAAACCGCTACATCCCCATCTTCAGGAGTTATGGAACCTGCCCAGAGTTCTTGACCCGTTTTCTTGTTCCGAGCAAGAAAGCTTACGCGCTGGCTTTCCCTCGGCACAAAACAGTCCTTTTGCGAGCCGAAATTCAGGAAATAAAACGGTCCGGACAGTTGCGTAGTCTTGTCCATCTCAAAGATCGGGAATTCGACCAGCTCACCGCCACCAAGATCGAAGTCCTTGAGCAATTCCGCCAGTTTTCCTTTGACTGCTAGGAAACCACTCACCCAGAAAAGGTCTTTGACCCGTGACCAGCGCCTATGATCGAAAACATAGGCAGCTTCCACGAACTCCTCGCGTTCGAGTTTTTCACCCTGGGAGGATCGATTTACATTAGCCAGCTGTTCGGGCGTAAGTGCATCTTGTTCAAATTGTTGAGGCGCCCAATCCTGACCAAAAAACTTCTCTCGGATCCCGAGCTTGTTTCCCAGAAGATAGTTGCTTGAAACGCTGCTCACCCAAATCTCATCCGCCATCGCCTAAGCTCCCAGAACACTCTCCACCGCCTTGGCGCAGGCGAGCAGGTTTTCGTCCTCACCGCCCGGCGCGATCAGCATGGCGCTCAAGGTCTGGCCGGCGTTTTGGTAGGGCAGCGCGATGCCACAGCCATCGCAGACATTGGCGAGTGAGGGATTGCGCAGGGCCAGAAGATTGAGCCGGTTGAAGTCGCCATCATCCGCCAGATCGGCAATTTTTGGTGGCAGAATGGGCGTTGTCGGAAGCAAGAGAATGTCGCTACCGACCTCCTCGGCGAAGGCCTTTATCAAGGTGTGACGCCGGTTCAGCGTCTGCCGGTACTCGACCGCGGAAATCTCCTCTGCCCGACCCATGCGCGCATGCACACGCGGGTCGAACTGGTCCGGTGATGTCTGGAAATGATCCTCGTAATGGGCCCGCGATTCCACTGACGTCATGTGCCACGGCGGAACCTTTGCGTAGAGATCGATGACGGCGAGATCCTTCTCGACAACCTCTAAACCGGCCTCGCGCAGTTTTTCAACGACGGCCTTGAAACCCTCGGCAACGGGCGCCTCGATCTCGTCAAAGCCGAAGTTTTTCGGCACCATGAGGCGAGCAGCCTTGTGCTCTACCGGGATGGTTTCCCGCCCTGCCATCACCTGCCAGGTGAGTTCACATTCCGCGACGGTTTTTGCCATCGGGCCAAAACTGTCGAGACTGTCGGAAAGCGGCTTGCCGCCCGCCATCGAGACAGTGCTTTGCGTCGGCTTGAAGCCGGTGATGCCGTTGAACGCCGCGGGGATGCGCAAGGATCCGCCGGTGTCGCTGCCGATCGCAATGTCGCAGAGGCCCAGCGCCACGGCGACCGCCCCGCCACTGGTCGACCCGCCCGGCGCACAGCCCGGATAAAGCGCGTTTTCCGGCGTGCCGTAATGGGGGTTGAGGCCGAGCCCGGAATAGGCAAATTCGGACATGTTGGTCAGGCCGGTGAACACCGCGCCCGCCGCATCCAGCCGGGCAATCGCGGGCGCATCTTCCGTTGCCGGCGGATCGTTTTTGAGAACGGTCGTGGCGGACGTCGTCACTTCCCCGGCAACGTCGAACAGCGCCTTGACACTGACCAGCGCTCCTTTGAGCGGACCGTCATTTTCAGCCGCTTTCGCCACCTGCTGGCGGGCCCGGGTCTCCAGGAGCTTGATGTAGACATGAGCCGCCGCCGGGTCGCTATTGGCCTTCTCCAGGGCTGCGTCCAGCCGCTCACCCACCGTTGCTGCATCCCAGGAAACCGCTGCGTTCATTTTCGCCCAACCCTTGCCAAAAGTTCTTATTGTCTGAACCTGATAGCACGATTGGCCGTTCTGAACAGGACCTTAAGTGTTTGCGTCCGTCTCGACCGGCCACGCGTCCTCAATCAGCGCCGCGGCGGTCTTTGCAGCCTCCAACATCTTGGCCTTGTCGTCATCGCCGTCCGTCAAGCGGGCCAGAACCACGGAACCAAGCAGGAGGGCAAGTACGGCCTGCCCCTTCGGACCCCGTTTCCCCTCGCCAAGATTAAGCAAACGGACCGTGCGATCGACCGCATTTTTAGCAGCGTCCTGTGGGGCCCCGTTCATCCGGACGAGTTCCGTTCCCAAGGCTGCCAACGGACATCCTTTGCCACGCCCCGACAAATGATCTTCCGAAAGATACCGTGCGATGTAGGCGTCCCGCGCCAGTGCGCGCGCTGCCCCCTCCGGGGCCTCTTCGCCCTCTTTCAAGACGTCATCGACCGCGCGATCCAGCGCAGCTGAGATCAAACCTTCCTTTGAGCCAAAGTGTCTGTAGAACCCGCCATGGGTCAGTCCGGCGGCCTTCATCACATCGGCGACACTGGTCATCTCGATCCCGTTTTCCCGAAACAATCGGGCAGCTGCATCCACTATCTTATTGTGATTTCGTTGTTTTTCTTCGTTCGACACACGCGGCATCAAAAGCCTCCGAAAATCTTCTTGACACTAATGATGACATATATCATCTAATTTTTAGATGACAACTATCATCATTAAGGACATCGCGTATGAAGACCCTTCCCAAAATTCTTGTGACCAGTGCCGCCGGAAAAACCGGCCTGCACGTCACCCTGCAGCTCCGCCAGCAAAACTATCCGGTGCGCGCCTTTGTGCGCCGGAAGGATCATCGGTCAGAGGCGCTGGAACGGGCGGGTGCGGAGGTGTTCGTCGGCAATCAATATTCGCTGACCGATATGCGCACCGCGATGACAGGCGTCAGCCGCGCCTATCAATGCGCTCCGACGGCACCGAATGGCCTACACTTCAACGCCGTTTTCACGGCAGCAGCTTATGAGGCCCAGATGGAACATGTCGTCACCCTCAGCCAGTGGCTCTCAAGTGCAGACCACCCGTCGCTGTTTACGCGGGAAGTGTATCTTGGCGACGTCCTGATCAGGATGCGTCCGGAAATGTCGGTCACCACCGTCAATCCCGGCTGGTTTGCGGACAATTACCTGATGGTTCTCGATATAGCCGCGCATCTGGGCCTCTTCACCATGCCGCTCGGTGCGGGGGATCAGAAGAAAAATGCACCGCCGTCGAACGAAGACATTGCACGCGTTGCGGTGGCGGCCCTGACCGATCCCGCAAAACATGCCGGTCAAACTTACCGTCCGACAGGGCCCGAGCTACTTTCTCCCAATGACATTGCCGCTGCCATGAGCCGCGCGCTGCGCCGCCGGGTACGCTACATGGACATCTCCGAACGGATGATGGTGAAGGCGCTCAAGGCTCTGCCGCCCTCTAATTACTCCGTTGCCGCCGTGACGCAGCTTGCCCTTTATGCAGACGAATACCGGCGTGGCAGCTTTGCGGTGAACGCACCGACGGATCACGTTGCACGGATTGGCGGGCAGGAACCGGAAAGCTTTGAAGCGATTGTGCGCAAACATGCAGCCGGCCAACCCGGACTGGTGAAAAGCTCGCTGCGAAGCCTTGGCGCCATGGCCCGCTTTGCCAAGATCCTTGCAACCCGGCCGTTTGACCTGAAGCGCGCCGAAGCGGAGCGGGATTACGTCCAGCTGTCCGCGCCGATGTTCGCACAAGACGACGCTTCCTGGCAGGCAACACACCAACCGGCATCCATCCCCCTCCCCGCGGCCCGCGTCGCCTGAACCACTTTGAAACGACAAGGATAATCCCCCATGACCCCGCAATCAGAGCTCCTCAACCGCAACAAAGCGTTTGCCTCCAGTTTCGATAAGGCGGATCTGCCCATATTGCCGACACTGCAAACCCTCATCATCGCTTGCCTTGATGCCCGCACCGATCCGGCCCATCTCTTCGGGCTCGAGCTTGGAAACGCCGTCGTGATCCGGAATACAGGCGGACGGGTGACCCGTGCTGTGATCGAGGAGGTCGCAACCCTGGCGGCCCTGGTTCGTGCGGCGACAAATGGCCAGGAGCCGCGGTTCAACGTCATTCTCATGCAACACACGCAGTGCGGCGCGCAAAGGCTGGCGCAGCCGGAAATGCAGGCGATGATGAAAGAAAAGATGGGCATCGACGTTTCGGAATATGCGATCCACGATCAACGGTCCGACTTGATGGGCGATATCGACCGGCTCTGCGCGGCTGCACAGGTGCCCGGCGGGATTTCTGTCTCGGCGACCCTTTATGATGTTGCAACGGGGCTGGTGGAGGAAATCGCCCCCGCAAAATCGCTTGAAGACTGGCGCGCCGAACGAGACGCGGGTTCCGAAACCACAAGTGCCGTTCTTTAAACACTGCGTTTCTACGATCGAAAACACGATCCTGAACAAAAACAGACGGGGGCGC